>CAVXMJ010000026.1:0-41318 GCA_963762905.1 uncultured Acidobacteriaceae bacterium
CCACGTGCGCTTCGCTCTGATCGAGAACGAGGAGCGTACGAGGCAGGCGTTGCGTGGCATCAAGGCGATGCTGGCCAAGGGTGTGGTGCCGGCCTGACGCGCCCCGTCGACCCCATTACGTCACCTTATCCAGAACAACTCGTTGCCCCATCCTTTCCGCGGGTTTATCGCGGTAAGGGTGGGAATCCGCAAATCTCGGCAGCTCGTCGTCACACGTTTCCGAGCCAAGCCCACGGTAGAATCCAGCCACAATGCCACGCGGACTCATTCGGTTCCACCACTCCGGCTCTTTCCACTTCATCACTTTTAGTTGCTACCATCGCCTTCCGCTCTTGGCGCGCTCAGGTGGCTATTGCGTCTTCGAAGCCGAACTCGAGGCCACGCGCGTCCAATATCAATTCGTGGTGGCCGCGTATGTCATCATGCCCGAGCACGTCCACCTGTTGGTCAAGGAGCCGCGCCTTGGCACCCTCGCGACGGTTCTTCAAGTGCTGAAACAGAAGACTTCGAGGAAGTTGAAGACAGCTGGAGAGCCGCAGTTCTGGCAGCGGCGCTACTATGACTTTGTTGTGCCGAATGAGGCAAAACGGATCGAGAAGCTGCGCTACATACACCGCAATCCCGTCAAACGCGAGCTCGCCGTAGATCCCTCAGGGTGGCGTTGGTCGAGCTTCTGCCATTACGCGACCGGCGCCGCCGGCACCGTGGAAATTGAATCGGAATGGACTGCTCGTAAGCGCGAACAACAAGTAAGGCCGTCGACGCCGGAGGGTTAGTTCTAGCTCTCCCACCCTTTCCGCGATAGGACTGCGGAAAGGATGGGGGCAACGACCTGGTTTGGCGACTTAGATTATCGAAGTCGGAGGGTTAGTTCTAGCTCTCCCACCCTTTCCGCGATAGGACTGCGGAAAGGATGGGGCAACGACCTGGTTTGGCGAGACGGACTTCTTTGAAAGTGAAATAACGCCCCGCATCCCTTTCTTTTTGCGAGTGATCCCTGTGCAAATGCGGTTGAAAAGCCGTCCTTTTCTTTATGCGATCCTTATTCTGCACAACCCTTGGTGAAATCCACAAATTTACTTGATTTTTGCACTTGCTTCCACAGATTGATCGGACGTACTGTCACTTCAACTGATGAGCCTAGTAGGGCATCGGGAGTTGGTCGCCGGAACGGTTGGTGGAACGAAAAGCCGATGAGAATCGGAAAATCGCCGCCAGCCCGGCCAGAGGGTGAAACCTGAGGCGAAAGCCGAAGAGGGATCGCTGGTCGCGTCAGAAGATGCAAAAGACGGCGCAAGCCGAAAGTTGTTTTAAGCTGACAGATCCGGAAGATACGCGAACCGGCAGAAACGGAATACTCATCGACGGCTCAGCCGGCGATGCAAGGTTCGGTTGAAGTTAGGGGCGTATCGAAGGCCCAGCCGGAGGTATGAAGCGCCAGGCGCAAGCCGGGCGAATCGAAACCGGTAAAGCCGGAGGGTGAAACAGCCGATGCGAGTCGGAGGATCACCGCCGGTTTGGCAAACGGGGGCGACAGGCGAGCGCAAGCTTGCAGGTTGCAGCAGCAGAAGGCGCAAGCCGGAAGCTGCAACAACAGACGGCGAAAGCCGGAGGTTGTTCAAGCCAGCCGAGCTGAAGGACGACGGCCGATGTGAGTCGGGAGTAATCGCAGGCCTAGCTGGAGGCAGGGCACCAACGCAAGTTGGAAGGCCGGCAGCCAGTCGGCAGGAAGTGCGTAGCATACGGTGAAAGCCGGGTGCTTGCCACCGGTCGAGCCAGGCGAGAAAACGCCGATCCGAGCCGGGGAAGTCGGCCAACGGTCGAGCCGGAGAGCGGGCGAGTAGGCGCAAGCTGAAAGCAGCGCACCAGCGCAGCCAGAGGAGGGAGCGGCAGCGAAAGCTGCAGGTTCGCCGCTGGGGTAGCCGGGGGACGCGACAGCCGGTTGTACTACCTGATCATCAAGATTGAGACGCCAGAGGCTTCGGTCTCTGGCGTTTTCAATTTACGGGCAATTTCGGTGGTCCAAAGTTGCTCGCGTGCCTGCTGCGCCACAGCAATTCGCGTTTCGGGACTACACTGGACACAGAGAATCCTCTATGTCATTCGGTCTCGTACGAACGGCGGGCGTCGCCGCCGCGGTGGTATTTTGTCTGGCGCTGCCGGGGCGAGCTTCAGCCCAATGGGCAGAGCCGCAGCCCACGAGCGCATCCACCATTCCAGCTGCACAGCTCATCCAGCCCGATGAACTCAACCGGCTGCTTCGCGTGCACGACGCGGAGAAGCCGCTGATTCTGCAGGTGGGCTCGCGCATGATGTATGACCAGGCGCACATTCCCGGCGCGGAGTATGCCGGAGCCGGCTCGCAGGCTGAAGGGATCGAGCGGTTACGCGGCCGCGTCGCTTCACTGCCGCGCACGACGTTCATCGTCCTTTACTGCGGCTGCTGCCCGTGGAATCGCTGCCCCAACGTGGGCCCGGCTTACGGCCTGCTTCACGAGATGGGATTCAACCGCGTGAAGGTGCTCTATCTCGCGCAGAATTTCGGCGACGATTGGGTCAGCAAAGGGTTCCCCGTTGAAGGCGGCCATTAGTTTTGCGCCGTGGCCGCACGCGGCGCATCGCGCGCTGCGCCGTGTCTTGATCGCCGTTTTCGTCGCCGCGTCTTTGGCTGCCTCGGCCGCGCCCGCAGGCTTGGCAACCGACAATTTACTCAACCAGAAAGCGTCCGGCTTTACGCTCACTGGCCTTGACGGCCAAACGCTGCGCCTCGCTGATTTTCGCGGCGAGGTTGTCCTGCTCAACTTCTGGGCCACGTGGTGTGCGCCGTGCCTGGTGGAAATGCCCGTCTTCGCCAATTGGCAGAAGCAGTACGGCCCGCGGGGATTGCAGGCGATCGGCATCTCCATGGATGACGATGCTGCTCCCGCGCGCCGAGTGGTGGAGCGGCTCAAGTTGAACTACCCAGTGGCAATGGGCGATGAGAGGCTCGCCGCGCTCTATGGCGGCGTGCTGGGGCTGCCGCTCACTTTCGTTATCGGCAGGGATGGCGTGGTGCGCGCGCGCTTCCAGGGCGAGATAAGGTTGAACAGGATCGAAAGCCGCGTTGAGGAACTTCTCGCTGAGACGCCTGCACATTGATGCCGCTATACGCGCCGGCGTCAGGTGCGCGCGATCACCCATTCATTTCAGATGATTTCGCGCGCCGCCAGCGCTTCAGCCCCTTACCAGCGGCAAGCCCGCGTGTTCCGCGATCAGCCGTGCCACTCTCCTGGGCCGGTAAAAGCTGTTCGACGTGAAGGTCACGGTGCTGGTGTCTGAGCCGAGGATCGTGAACTTCTGCGCATCCTCGGTCCGCTTGTAGTGCACGGCCTCGATCCCGCTCCACGGCATAAACACTTCTTCGCCGTTGGCTGTGTTGCCGAGCTTGAAGTACGCTCCGCGCTTGTCGAGGAGAACCGTGCAACTGGACATCAAGTGGCCCTGCCTCCACAGATAGACCTGCGACATTGCCATCAGCCAGGCGCCAAGTCCCCACAACGCGCCTGCGGCGAAGCGGTCCAGATTGAGCGCGCCAAAGGGGAGAAAGGACATAAGCGCGACGACGACCATGCACAGCGCAACGCCAAACGCGGCAAAGCTGCCCAGAAAGGTGAGGAAGATCAATACGCGATTGTTGCGCAGCAGCGTCGGCTGCTCGCCCGCCCATTCGATCGGCCGCCTGACCCCCGTTGAAGGCGACAAAAACTGTTCTTGCGCTTCGTTCACACAAACCTCCTCCACGATGGCGTCCTCGTGCCTACGGGGGAAGCAGGCTTGGTGTTGGACCCTCGTGGTGCGTCTAGCTGAAACAAGATCAAGGCACTTCGCGCCCGTGGCGCGCGCCCTTCTTGCCCACCCTCAGCGTGTAGAAGGGCAGGCTCCGAATAGGCACCCGCCGGCGAGGGAGGCCGGCGGCAGAAATGACAATACACGAACTTTTTAACATTTGACAAGTATTTGAACCGCAAAATTCGCCGGCTTTTCGCCGCTATTTTTTGGGGCCTGAACTAAACTGGCTCAGGGTGAATATGAAGCTCGGTCTCGGACTCTACCGGCACATGCTGAACGACGAGTATTACGCATTCGCCGTGCAGGCCGGATGCTCCCACGTCATCGTTCACCTCGTCGACTACTTCCGTCAGGGCGCGGCCAATCCGTCAAACAATCAGCCCACTGGCGGCAAGGATCAGCCGTGGGGCGTGGCCGGCGATCCCAACCGCCTGTGGACGGCGGCCGAGTTGATTCAACTTCGCAAGCAGGTTGAGGCCGCCGGGCTCAAGCTTGAGGGCATCGAGAACTTCGATCCCGCGCATTGGTACGACATTCTTCTCGACGGCCCCAGGCGTGCCCAGCATATGCAGAATGTGTTCGCGATTCTGCGCGCCGTGGGCGAAGCCGGCATTCCGGTCTTCGGCTACAACTTCTCCATCGCCGGTGTTGCAGGCCGCACCAGCGGGCCCTTCGCGCGTGGCGGAGCCGAGTCTGTCGGGATGGAGGGACTGGTCGATACTCCAGTCCCCAATGGCCAGGTCTGGAACATGATCGTTGACCCCAATGCGCCGCCGGGCACTCTGCCAACGATTACCCACGACGAGCTGTGGCGCCGTTTGCAGCGGTTTCTTGAGGAAGCTCTGCCTGTCGCCGAAAAAGCGGGCGTCCGACTTGCCGCGCATCCTGACGATCCGCCTACCCCGACCATGCGCCGCCAGCCGCGACTCGTCTATCAACAGGCAATGTATCAGCGGCTCATCGACCTTTCTCCCAGCCCGTCAAACATGCTCGAATTCTGCCTCGGCACGCTCGCCGAAATGACCGAGGGGGATATCTACGACACGGTCGACCGTTACAGCAGGCAGCATCGCATCGCCTACGTCCACTTCCGCAACATCGCCGGCAAGGCTCCGCACTACCACGAGACTTTCATCGACGACGGCGAGATTGACATGCTCCGCATTCTCTACATCCTCGACAAAAACGGCTTTGATGGCGTAGTGATTCCCGACCACGCCCCGCAGATGACCTGCTCGGCGCCCTGGCATGCGGGCATGGCGCATACTCTCGGCTTTCTCCGCGCCGGCCTGATGGCCATTGAGCGCGGCTTCAAGCCTGAGCCTCTTCCACGCGACGCCAATTCATCGCTCGTTGCGGATTCTCGGGCCTGAATCCGCAACGGATCGGAATTCTGAATTTGATTTGAATTTATGGGTGTTTACAAGCTTGGAGAGAATTGTTTCTACGGCGCACATAGATGAACAGAGGCAGTGGGGCAGTGAGCGTTCAGCTTTTGCTGCAGCGCGGGCAGGTCGGCAAGATGGCCGTCGGGAATGGGTATCCGCTGGGTGATTTGCCTTGACGAGGCTCCGTTGAACGACTCAAAAACCAACGTCAGCCGGGCTGGTTGATCCATTGCGGCGGTAGCCTTCAGCAGATACCTGCCGGAGAGAATCCACGGCATATATGTCCCGTTGCAGAACACACCCTCGTCGCCGAGCCATGCTTCCGGCGCTGCCGCAAGCAGGCGCCGATAGCGGCGCTCAAAGTTGGTGCATTTGAACCAATACGCAACCAGTGCGAGCAAGATAATAGAACCTGTCAATCCGCCCACGATGATCGCGTTTTCCTCCAGGCTTGCCCCAGTAAAGAGAGAGCCCAGCGCAAAAAGCCCGGCGCATAACAAAACAAACCCCGAAACGCCTTTCCAGCTCCAGGGGCCTTCCTGGGCTTTTTCCCACTCGCGTTGATTTTCTGCCCATTGCGCCCATTTCTCCGGCGTGTATTGCCAGTGCGCCCAGGGGTTCGCGATCACTGCCGTCATGCCGCGGTCGTTTCGACGCGCCATCATGTATGCGATCGAAAGCATGGGCCCGCATGCGACCAGCACAAATCCGCCCAGGCCCTCAGGAAGCCACTGCCAGTCAGATGGAAGCGCCAGGGCCGCAATCGCGTTGATGAGCAGGAAGACGACGAGACGCCAAAGCCACCTGTAGATCTTGTGCCGATTGAAGCTGACCAGCCTGGCATTCGGGGGCAAAGCGGCAACATGCGCGTCGGTAATGCGGACGATAAAGACGCTGGCTCCGCAGGCCAGCGCGATTACGGCGACAAGGCTCGCGATTCCTTCCACAACCGGCGATTGGCTCAGAGAGCTATTCGCGATTGCATAGATCGAACCCGCAACAACCGCGACGATGAGCAAAAATCCGCCGACGAGCTTCAATGTGGTTTTGACGGAAAAGAGCGGACTCTTTCGCCATGCGCTGAAAGCGCCGACGATGGTGAGAAGGCAGAAAATCAACAGGGCAATTTGCATGGTCGTCTGACGTTGATCTTGGTATCCGCCAACCGTTCCTATTCAACGGGCGGCAAGGTCGCGGGTTCGCTGAAGTATAGTGCAGCGAGGAGGCCTTTATGCCCGATACATTTCTGCCCGGTGACTTGGTTCAATTGAATTCAGGCGGTCCAAAGATGACTGTCCGCGGCCCTGGCGACGACAACCCTCAGTTCATCGCCTGCCTGTTCTTCGATGGATCAAAGATGGTCGTCGCTGAAATTCCGCCCCAGGCTCTGATCAAAGCTCAATCGGCACCCGGCAACTAGCCGGCCGCTGCAACAGAGCGACGTCACTCACAAGGATTCGCGCCGGTAAGATCAGTCGTGCGGTTCAGCAGGGTACATCAGGCTTCTTGAATCGCCAGACCCGCCCGCTCGGCAATCAGGCGAGCAACCTTTTTTGGCCGGAAAAACGTGTAAGACGAGAAGATGGCTTCGCTTCCGTTTTTCCCGAGAACGTAATAGTTTTGAGCGTTTCCGATGCGTTTGTGCTTGATCGCGGCGATCTGATCCCAGGCGAGAAACAGGTCGGACGGTCTCTTCTTTGTGCCCAGGTTGAAGTTCACGCCTTTCGAATCGAGCATGACTTTATAAACCGCCATGCCGCGGGAAAGTTTACAAATCCACGGGCAACCATAACCGAAAGCCAATGCGCCAAAACCCCACCAGAAGGCGTTGTACAGATTTCCGGTGCTGAAGCCGCCCCCCGAGGAAAGAACTGAAAACACCATGAGCGCCATGCAAACCGCGAAGAAAGCGGAGAGGACACTGCACAGCATCATCACTCCAACAAGGAATCGGCTATTGTGCAACGTCATCGGGACCGCGCGACAGGCCTCGATTTGGGAGGTGATGCCCGCCGCTTGAAACCCTGGAGTACCCATGACCAACCTCCTCGTCGAAATCATGTCGGGCCGCCGGCCTTAGCGAGCGGGCTTGGCGAAGGACATCTATGCCCGCGAGTGCCGGATCGTACTTGTTGTTCTTTTCTGGCCTATCTGGTTAGTATCGTACGCACTCGAGGATCATAAGAACAGTTAGAATGGCTCTCTGGCTCAGACCGGAAAGGAAGAGAGGCCGTGATCCGCTCCGAAACGATCCCCGAAACGATCCTGGATCAGTTCAGCCTCAAGGGAAAATCCGCCCTGGTGACGGGCTGATCGCGCGGACTTGGCACGCACATAGCAATTTTATTCCCCGAGGCCTGCGCAACGTCACATACAGCAGCTGGACTATACCCTCCACAGCGACGCAGCAAAAGCTGATCTCTCTCAGAGTCGATTCCATCGGTCTCACTGGCGACGTCGGCGATGCCGCAGTTTGCGCGCGCCTCGTTGACGAGACTGTCCGGATCTTCGGAACCATCGACATCCTGGTCAACAACGCGGGTATCATTCGCCGCTCGCCCGCGGCCGAGCATTCTGAAGAAGACTGGAAAGCGGTGCTCGATGTCAACCTCACCAGCGTCTTTCGCCTCACTCAGCATGCCGGGCGGCATATGCTCAAACGCGGCTCGGGCAAAATCATCAACATCGCTTCGCTGCTCACCTTCCAGGGCGGGATCCTCGTGCCCTCGTACGCGGCAGCCAAAGGCGCCGTTGGCCAGCTCACAAAAGCTTTCGCCAACGAGTGGGCATCGAAAGGTATCAACGTGAACGCGATCGCGCCCGGCTATATGGATACCGACAACACCGAGGCGCTGCGCAACGATTCCGAGCGCGCCCGCCAGATCCTGGAGCGCATTCCCGCCGGCCGCTGGGGAAAGCCTCAAGACCTCGCCGGCGCGGCCGTCTTTCTTGCCTCCGCAGCCAGTAATTTCGTCCACGGCCACATTCTGGTAGTGGAAGGAGGCTGGCTCAACCGGTGATCCTATTCCTTGCGGCTCCCGCGCTGTTGTCCGCCGCATGAGGCAGAATCATGCGCGATAGCGGAGTCATCTATACCGCCACCGACGCCACCGCAACCACTACCCCTGAGCCGGGCATGATCCGCCAGGTGCTGGCGTACAGCCCGCACCTCATGCTGGTGCGTCGCACGCTTGAAAAAGACTGGAAAGGTGTGCGCCACAGCCATCCGCATCATCAAATGGTTTATGTCGTTCGCGGCCATATCCGCTTTCGGGGCCAGGGCAAGAGCTGGGAGATGCGCGCAGGCGACAGCCTCGTCGTGGATGAAGGCATCGAGCACGAGGCCGCCGCAATTGAGCATTCCGAAGTTCTTGACGTCTTTACCCCTTACCGCCGGGGATAGCTTGACGTTAGGCTGCCCCACTTTTTCCCTTTTTGCCTTGCCTTCGCCCCCATCGGGCTTTGGAGGTTTTTTTGAGAATTTCGTCCAGAATCTGCCTGTTGATCTTTCCCTTTTCACCGGTTGCGCCTGCTCCGCGGTTTCCATCGCACAGCCGCCCCCCCCAATCAGGGCATTATCGGCATCGCGAACATCGCATTTCGCGTTAGCGATCTCGATCGCGAGATTGTCTTCTTGGGCAAGCTGGGGTGCCAGGAGGCATTCACCCTGACCTACGGCAAGACTACCGAGGCCTTCATCAAGATCAACGACCACGAGTTCATCGAGCTGTATCCGCAAACCGATCGTTCGCAGCCGCTCGGCTGGATGCACGTTTGTTATGAGGCTGGAGATCTCAACGCGCTTCAGCGCTACTATGTCAGCGAGGGCCTCAATCCCACGCCCGTGCGCAAGGCCGCTGCGGGAAACTTGATTGCCTCAGTCGATCATGCCAAGCACGGCGTCACTCAATTCACGCAGTACATGCCCGGCTCGCGCCACGCGCTTGACATGGGCCAGCGCCTTGGCCCCGGACGCATCTCGACTGAGTTGATGGGAATCGATCTGCCGGTGAGAGATGGCGCCGCGATGAAGGAGTTCTACAGCGATCTCGGCTTCGAAGCAGAAAACACCAACGGCAACGTGCGCCTTACCGCTCCGGGCGCGCCCGATCTTCATATGGAATTGCGCGCGGCCACCCCGGGCTCGCAGCCGGAGTTCCTGTTCGCCGTGCCCGATGCCAAGAAGGCTTTCCAGGCGATGGAATACGCGGGCGTGAACGCACAGCGCGACGGTGGACTCGTCTTCGTGAAGGACCCCGACGGAAATATCTTCATCTTTCTTTCAACAGGTAAATGACGAGTGCGGGGAGAGCGGAAGTTTCCCTGGAAGCACAAGATGAGGCAATAACGGCAGGCGAGCGGCTCAGTGGATGGTCTTCGACTTCCGCTGCATGTAGTCCATCATAGCATCCTGGCCGAGTGTCGCCGGGGTGGTGAAGTACGCTTTGCCTCGGCACATCTCCGAAACCTTGTGCACGAATTGCACCAGGCCGTAATCCTGCGCAAGCATGAACGTGTTGATCATGATGTTCGATCGCTTGCAGCGGGCCACTTCTTCCAGCGTTTCGCTCACCACAAGAGGGTCGAGCCCGTACGCATTCTTATAGATTCTTCCGTCAAAGAGAGTAACGCCGAGGGCTTTCCGTCGGTGATCATCACAATCTGCTTCATGTCTTTTCGCTGTCGCGAGAGCACGCGTTGTGCCACGCGCAGGCCTTCGCGCGTATTCGTATGCCACGGCCCCACTTTTACCCGCGCCAACTGCGACACCGGCATCTCTTCGGCTGAGTCATGAAAGAGCACCAGTGAAAGCGAGTCGCCCGGGTACTGCGTGCGGATCAGATGCGACAGCGCCATGGCCACGCGCTTGGCCGGGGTGAACCGGTCTTCGCCGTACAAAATCATGGAATGTGAGCAGTCCAGCATCACCACCGTTGCGCACGAGCTTTGGTAGTCGCACTGGTGCACCTGCAGATCGTCGTACTCCAGATTCAGCGGTAGCGCCAGGCCCTCGCGCGCAATTGCCGAGCTCAGCGTTGCCGTTGTGTCCAGGTTCAGTGTGTCACCGAACTCATAGCGCCGTGAACCGCCGCTCGTCTCAATTCCTGTCGCCCAGTGCCGCGTATCGTGGCGCCCATAGCTCGATTTGCCCAGCGATCCCATCAGGTCGCGGAGCGTCTTGAAGCCCAGAAAGTCCAGGCTCTTGTCAGTCACTTCGAAGCGGACGTTCTCGCGATCCGGGCCCTTCCCCACTTGCCCATTCGCCTCATCGATCCGTGTCGGCCCATTCTGCGGCATTGCGGAGATGTAGTTCTCCTGCTCCATCCGCTCCATCAGCTTGTCGATCAACTCATCCAGCGTGCCTTCGGCCATCATCCGATCAAGCATCTCGCGCGTTTCGCCGTCGAAGAAATCACCAGACTCGAGGATGCGCCGTAACGCCTCGCGCAGATCGTCCATGGTGTGATCGAGATCCTGGAAGCCGTTGAGCGGATCGTAAAAGCCCGAGTCGAGCAGATAATCGGACAAAGCCTGGAGCAGGCTCTCGAGATCGATCTCCGAGGCCAGATCGCCGTTGTACTTCGTGTAATGAATCCGCTTCATCCCGCTCCTTGGGGGCTGTGGACGGTGAACGGCGGTCGGTGAACATCGTTCTCGCGACCCCGGTCCGTGTTTGCTAATCCCTATTCCCTAATCCCTGGTCCCTGTTTTTCAGTTCAATCCTCCGCCGCGGCGCGATCGCCGCGCGCGTTGCCAGTCTTCGTACTCCATCTCCATATCTTTGCGTTCGGGTGGCGCGTCCTCCCGATCATGCCGTCGGACGCTTTTCTCCGCGACAAATCCATGCTGCTCATTGCGGCTCAGCTTGCGATGCGCCACCATTCCCTCCAGCAGAAACTCCGCCGCAGCCACCACCTTCGGTGCGGCATCGCCGGACTTTACACCCAGCGGCGCCAACTTTTCCACGAGCCCCTGGATCCCCTTCAATTCCTTGAGAACCGCGGCTGCCGGTTGATCCTCGTCCATCTTCACTGTTCCGCCAAGGTTGAACCATTGCTCAATCTGTGCCGTGTCCACGCCGTCAAAGTAGCGGTCGTAAACTTTGCCGACCGCTGTCCGGATCAGGTCGCGCACGACGGTGTCTGCGCCCTTCATCTCGCCTTCGTATTCGAGTTCGAGTTTTCCCGTGATTCCCGGCATGGCCGCGTAGATGTCGCTCGCCCGCGGCAGCACTTGACTGTCGCCAGTCGTGAGCGCGCGCCGCTCCGCGTTTGAAACCACCAGCTCCAGCGTGGAAATCGGCAGCCGCTGGCTTACGCCGCTGCGCTTGTCCACTTTTTTGTCCTCGCGCGCGCTGAACGCCACCTGCTCCACCACCTCGCGCAGGTACTGCGGAATCTCGATCGCGCCGTCTCCGCGCGCCGCCCACGCCTCCTGCGCTGTAATCGCCACGCCCTCTTCGAGCGTCTCCGGATAGTGAGTCCTGATCTCTGAACCAATTCTGTCTTTCAGCGGCGTAATGATCTTGCCTCTAGCCGTGTAATCCTCCGGATTGGCGCTGAACACCAGCGCCACGTCCAGCGCCAGGCGCACCGGATAGCCCTTAATCTGGACGTCGCCCTCCTGCATGATGTTGAACAGCGCTACCTGAATTTTTCCCGCCAGGTCGGGCAGCTCATTAATGGCAAAGAGGCCGCGATTGGCGCGCGGTAGCAAGCCGTAGTGCATGGTCAGCTCGCTTGAAAGGTCCTCGCCTCCGCGCGCAGCCTTGATGGGATCGAGGTCGCCGATCAAATCCGCCACCGTCACGTCCGGCGTGGCCAGCTTTTCCACGTAGCGGTCATCGCGGCCAAGCCATGCAATCGGCGTTGCGTCACCGCGCTCAGTAATCAAGTCGCGGCAGCGGCGGCACAAGGGCTGGTAGGGATTGTCGCGAATCTCGCAGCCGGCCACATAGGCCATCTGCTCGTCCAACAGCGCCGTCAGCGCGCGCAGAATCCGGCTCTTGGCCTGGCCGCGCAGGCCCAACAGAATGAAATTCTGCCTCGACAGAACCGCGTTCACAATCTGCGGGATCACCGTGTCCTCGTAGCCCACAATGCCGGGAAACACGGTCTCTCGTGCCTTCAGCCGCGCCATCAGGTTCTGGCGCATTTCGTCCTTTACGCTGCGCGTCTTGAGTTGCGCTTCTGAGAAGGTTTTGCTGGCGCGCAGTTCGCCGAGGGTCTGGGGAAAAGTAGCTGCAGGCATTTGTGGCCTCCTGTGCGGTTCTTTCGGAGAAAATCGTTATTGAATAGGACGTGCGCGCCGGGGAAACGGCGCGGCCGCATCCGATGGTCTTGGAGTTGAGAGCAAGGGTTTGCCGCTCGAAGGGCCGGCTCTAGTGAGGAAATCCCCAGAGGACGAAATCTAAGATCGAATCTTGCTTGGAGTCAACTCGCAAAG
Organism: uncultured Acidobacteriaceae bacterium; assembly: GCA_963762905.1. Lineage (GTDB taxonomy): Bacteria > Acidobacteriota > Terriglobia > Terriglobales > Acidobacteriaceae > Telmatobacter. The sequence continues at coordinate 12,663 of CAVXMJ010000026.1, forward strand.
GGGAACGCTTCAATCCATTAGACGCGGAAAGCCGACCTTCAGGCAGTATGAACCTGTTTTCCCGATTCGCAAAGTCCGGCCAGGGAACTTGCTCGCGTTCCGATGTTTGCGCCCGCTCGGCGGATCGGAAAGGGAAGTTAGTCCGCCGGATTCAGTTCCGCGCCGCTTGCGCCGCTGCCGCCCTTTCCTCGGAGAGCAGTTGCGCCAGCACTTTTTCCGGGCACAGATGATGCGCCTCGCGCTCGTCAAGTTCCTTTTCCGTTTCCACGCACGAGGCGATGGTCAGAAAGCAATCGAGGCAGCGCGAGTTGAAGCTGCCATTTTCGTTTTGTGTGCGGCTATACATGGCGATCTGAGGAAATACCCTCAAATCCTAGCCGCTATTTGCCTTCGCTGGTCGTGACTCGCATCACCTACGCATGTTTACGTGCGCTCGTTTCAGCCCCGCGACACTCTCAAGTGGTTTCAGTAGGCCGGTGCCCCCGAGTTATCCCACTGGTCCTTATGCCGCCTGACATACCAGCAGGGATCCTCTCCACTCTGGGGAAACAGCGAAATCGAGCAGGATACTTCGGCCGAACCGAGATAGTCGTACTCGGTTTTCTGGCCCTTCAGCGGAACGGACAGGAATTGGTTGACGGTAACGGTCGAGTGAGGCGAGCCGCGCAGCTTATAGACCGTCCAGTCAACTGCGAATGCAGCCAGCGAGACGGCCGCAAACGCCACCAGCAACCGCAAGAGCCATCGTCCAAGCCAGCGCATCATCGTTCCACTTCCTTGAATGCCCCAGGCCGCTGGGTTTCCGCCTTCGGCGACGTGCCGGTCGGTCTCAACCGTCGCGCTTCGATCAGAGTACACGAGCGATGCCAAAGCCGTTCCTCGCATCCTTGATAGAATTCCTTGTCGCCGCTCGGCCTTCAGGAGGCAATGTGTTTCCTCCAGCTTCTTTCATTCGATCGCATCGCATTTCCACCGCAGAGCTCGTACTTACTGTCGCCGCCCTCGCCACTCCGCTCCCGGGTCACCCCCAAAACAGTGCTACTCGGCAAAGCGCCGCGGCACCGTCACAAAGCGCCGCGGCCTCTTTGAAAATCGATCCCCTGGTTGTCCGCACTTCCGCCGGACGCATTCGAGGCATCGCCCGCGCCGATGGCGGCGCGCAATTCCGCGGCATTCCGTACGCCGAGCCGCCCGTTGGACCGTTGCGCTGGCGAGCGCCCGTGCCCAAAAAGCCATGGTCCGGCGTCCGCGACGCAAACGCCTACGGCTCCTCCTGTTCGCAACCGCTCCTTGGCGGCGCATGGAACCGCTACGACGCTGAACACTCGAGCGAAGATTGCCTGTATCTCAACGTGGACACACCGACCTGGCCTGCTCAAAAACCTCTACCCGTGATGTTCTGGATTCACGGTGGCGCCAATGCGGGCGGATCCGGTTCGGGCAGCCTCTACAACGACGGAACGCTGACGTATCACGGCGTCGTGCTCGTCACCATCAACTATCGTCTTGGCATCTTCGGGTTCCTGGCGCATCCCGCACTCACCCGCGAATCGCCGCACCATGCGTCAGGCGACTATGGGCTGATGGATCAGATTCTTGCCCTCAAGTGGGTGCGCGAGAATATTGCCCGCTTCGGCGGCGATCCCGGAAATATCACGGTATTCGGCCAGTCCGCCGGGTCGATCGACATGGGGATGTTGATGACCTCGCCGCTGGCGCGTGGGCTCTTTCAACGCGCAATCGGCGAAAGCGGATCGCCGTTTTCACCGCAGCAAGCGACATTGGCTGACGCGGAGAAGCAGGGCGAGCAGGTGGCCGCCAAGTTGAACGTGGCGACTGGAGCCGAAGGCATTGCCGCGCTGCGCAAGATTGCTGCGCCCGACCTGATCCAGCAGATCGGGGCTCTCGCACTCGCCTGGCCGGGCATCGGCCCTGACGTGGATGGATGGGTGCTTCCGCGCGCGCCGGACGAAGTCTTCAAGGCAGGCGAAGAGGCGCAGATTCCGCTGTTGCTCGGCACCAACTCGCGCGAATTCGGCGATGCCGGAACCGGAGACCAGCTGCGCGCAGCCATCGAACACGCCGCAGGAGACTATGCTCCGCCGGCGCTCGCGCTTTACGGTCTCGCCAATGGCGGACAGGGCTCAACGGATCCGCTCTACGGGACGGCCGGACAGCAGTGGGGTGCAGACAACATTTTCCATTGCCCCATCACAACCGAGGCGCTTTGGCACTCTGCGGCGCACCGCGCGACCTATGAGTACGAGTTTGACCGTGCGATTCCTGGGCAGGAGGCGCAGGGAGCGGTTCACTCAGCAGAGCTGCCCTACGTTTTTGGCCAATTCCCCACGACCGGCAATATCGCAGGCAACTTCGGCCCGGTTGACATGCATCTCGCCGACCTGATCGAGACCTACTTCACCAACTTTGCGAAGACGGGCGACCCGAATGGCGAGGGCCTGCCATCGTGGCCGGAACTCGACGCGACCCAACGCTATTTGACGTTCACGGAAGAGGGCCAGGCCGCCGTCAGCACGGGACCCCTGCGCGGCCCGCAGTGCGACCTCTATCGCGAAATCCTCGCCGAGCGAATGAAGCAGCAACAGTAGCCAAGCGCCGGCCCTCGTGCGAGTCTTTCCGCAGCAAACCGCTGAGGCCGCAGTCGAGGCTCGGTCGCCGAGTCCTTTCAACCCGCGCATCATCTGCGCAAGATGAACGCGGGTGTTAGCCCTGTGGAAGGCTTTCTCGGGATTTTTCGGAACCACGCGCTGAAGGGTGTTCCAAAACATAAAACATTGAGCGTAGAATGAGGCGAGTTTAAGGACAGGTTGGGCGTTTTTCTGAGACGAGTGTGGACTGGCTGCGTCGTTGGCCCACAGCTTTACAACTTAGAGCCGATGCCAACGATCGCACATTGCACAGCACAATCGGAAATCGCGAAACTTGTCACCGTGGCGCATGCTTTGCCCAGGCGCGAGGCCTATCACGTGCAGTTTCGCTTGTTGTGATCGCGATTGCACTGCTGGTATTGCGAACCTCTGAAAAAATGGACGCGCAGGCGATTCCGGCCCTGGCCGCTGTCGCTTCGGGCAGCATTGCCGATGCATCGGTAGCATGCAGCGCTGCATCGGACCGATCGCAACAGGACTCGCATCCGGGCGCGGCTTGTCCCGCACCTTTGATCGTCATTGGTTTCATGGGTGGCCTCGTCCGTGGCGGAAACCTCGTGCACAAGGAGGCGCTCCTTGTAAGAGATCTCAACGGACGATATCCGAACGCAATCTATGCCAGGACCTTTGCGAATCACCACGAGCCTGACGCTCTTCGCGCCGTCCTCCAACTTCTGGATACCGAACATAACGGCCCGCTGAACGCGAAAGAGAAAAGCGCCGCACGTATTGTCATCTTCGGCCATAGCTGGGGAGGTTCCGAAACGGTCAACTTCGCCAGAGAACTTGGCCAGCGCGGCATCCCGGTGCTGCTCACGATTCAAGTGGACAGCGTTGAAAAGTCAGGCGAAGACGACGCAATCATTCCGCCGAACGTGTTGGAAGCAATTAATTTCTATCAGACGGAAGGCTGGCTTCATGGCCGGCGCATGATCCAGGCCAAGGATCCGCAACGCACAGAGATTCTTGGAAATTATGAATCGGATTACAGGAACAGCCCCGTCTCTCTATCTGGATTCAGTTGGTATGCGCGCGCTTTGATGAAGCCCCACATTGAAATCGAAAACGACGGCGCGCTTTGGAATCGGATCGAGACTCTCATCGTTGCACGCTTACGCCCAACGGGTCTGACGACCGCCAGCCGCTCCAACCGGCCGTCGGTTCCTTCAGAGCAATCGGCGCGCTAGAACTTCACGCTCGCAGCCCGCGGCGAAATTCCGCTCAGCTCCGCCGCCCGCGCTTCAGCATACGCTGCCGCGCCCATCAGCGCCGTGCGGCTTTCCAGAATCACGCGCACCGGCATGTTCACTAGCAACTGGCTCAACCTTCCCTTGTCGGTGAAGGCCTTCATGAAGGTTCCGTCCTTCAGCTTCTCGAGAATGCGTGGCGCGATTCCTCCGCCCACGTACAGACCGCCGACCGACAGAACTTTCAGCGCCAAATTGCCCGCTTCGGCTCCATACGCTGAAACAAACATGTCCAGCGCCTTCTCGCAGATCCCGGCCTTCGCCTTCAGCGCCGCCTCGGTAATGGCCGCGTTGGGATCTTCCTGCGTCATCTGCTCCGCAAGCCATGCCGGCTCTTCCATGCCGCGCACTTCGCGCAGGAATTCGTAACAGTTTGTAATCCCCTGGCCGCTCACGACGCGTTCAAAGCTGATGCGCCCGTTGTACTTCTGCTTTAGAAAGCGCAGCAGGTCAATTTCGTCGTCATTGCGCGGCGCATAGTCCGAGTGTCCGCCCTCCGATGGGTAGGGAACATAGTTGCGCCCATCCCATACCAGAAACGCCTCGCCCAGGCCCGTACCCGCCGAAAGCAGCGCCCGATTGCCCACCTGCCGCGAGTCGCCATCGCTCAAGGTGTAAATCTGGTCCGCGCCCAACTCTGCAATCCCGTATCCATTTGCCTGTAGATCGTTAATCAAGAAAACGTAATCGATCTTCAAGTCGCGCGCCAGCTCACGGCTGTCGAGCGTCCACGGCAGGTTGGTCAGCCGCAGCCGTCCCTCCCGCACCGGACCGGGCACGCCGAAACAAGCTGACGTCACTTTGTCCGTCAGCACAAACTCTTTCACAATCTCTTCCAGCCCCGAGTATTCCTTAGCCGGGAACTGCTTATCGCGTGCGTGCTTCAGATTTCCATCGGTAAAATCGAACAGCGCCAAGTCAACTTTGGTGCCGCCTACATCGCCTGCCAGAATCATTCAGTCCTCTCAATTACCCCGTAGCCTTGCGCGTCTGGCGCGGGCAGCAAAGCGGCTGCAGCCTGGTCCAGAAGCAACGTCAGTATACCGTTCGCAGGCATGATAAGTTGGCTCGGCAGCCGCCCCGGATCGAGCGGTCCTTCCAGTACCTCGTTCAGGACCATTGCCTTATCCGTGCCCGCGATCAGGAAGAACACCTGCCTTGCCTGGTTGATCACCGGCCAGGTCAGAGTCACCCGCCACATATCGAGCTTTTCAACATAGTTGGCCGTTACCAGCCGGTCGGTGATGCGAAGCGCGTCGGTGTGCGGAAAAAGAGACGCGGTGTGTCCATCCGGACCGATGCCCAGTTGCACCAGATCAAATTGCGGAGTCTCCGCGCCCTTGAGCCCGAAGCTCTTCTTCAGCTGCTCTTCGTATCGTGCCGCCGCATCATCGGGCTCGAGCTCTCCCTCCATGCGGTGAATCCGCTCCGGTTTCAAAGGCACATGGTCCAGCAGAGCCTCGCGCGTCATGCGGTAATTCGATTCGGCGTCATCCGGCGGCACGCAACGCTCATCGACCCACCACAGGTCGAGCTTGTCCCATGGCATGCGCTCCCGCCACACCTCGCCTTGCTCGGCGAGAGTCGAGAATGCCGCTTTGGGCGTCGAGCCGCCGCTGATAGCGATGCGCGCCACTCCGCGCGCGTCGACCGCCTGCAATGCCTGTTCCACAAAGAAATCCGCGGCCCGTCGCGCCAGCGCCGCCGCATTCGGATCAATGGTGTAAACGATTTTCAGGTTCTGACGCATGAGCGTATACCTACCGCTTCTACGTTACAACGTAGCGATGCGATGTTCCTGGGTGGATTAGTGCAACTTGCGGAAGAGCTACTGGCCCAGATAATCGCGGTACTGCTGCTCCAGCACGCCTGCCGCCCGCGCCAGCCCAATCTTCGACACGTTATAGGCGTAGAGGCTCTCCACCAGGTTGATTTCCGCAGTGGCCAGCGTGGCCTGCGCAGTCACCAGCGGCAGGTTGTCGTCCACGCCCGCGTTCACGCGGTCGATCTCGTCACTCAGCGCGCGCGTGGCCAGGTCCACATTCGAGCGCGCCACGTCAACGAGCTGCTTGTTTGCGCTTACGTCCAGCAGCGCGGCCCTTACCTGCTCGTCAATATGGTTGCGAAGATCATCGAGCTGCGCATTCACTGAATCCAACTGCGCCTTTGATGCGTCCGCGTCGCCGCGCAGCTTCGCTTCGCGGAAAATCGGAAAGCTCAGCGTGCCGACGGCGATGAAGTCACCGTGCGTGCCCGCGCCATTCACGGTGCTGGTGCCGTAATTCCCGTAGAAGCTCAGCGTTGGCAGCCGTTCGCTGCGGTACACCTTGTTCAGCGCCCGATAGGCCACGATCTGATTCTGCAGGTTCTGGTAATCCTGCCGGTTCTGGTAGGCCGTCGCCCTCACTTCTTCCGGCGTCTGCTCGGCCAGATCGCTGTAAGGAGCCGAGTCGGTCAGCGCGATCGTCTGCTCAGGATTGACGCCGATCTCCCGCTTCAGCAAGATCAAATCCTTCGCCTGCTGATTCTGCGCCACGATCAGCGTTTGTTGCTGCGTTTGCAGCTCGACTTTGGCCCGGAGCTCGTCCAGATTCGCCGCCGTGCCTGCCTCGTGAGCCGCGTGCTCGTTATTCTCGAGCGTCTGGGCCTGCTGCACCTGCGCCTTCGCGTTCTCCACTTCGCCCTGGTCCGCGATTGCCCTCAGATAGCCCTCGGCCACGTCCTGCACCACCTGGCCGCGCGCCGTCATCTTGGCAAAGTGGGCTGCGCGCTCCGCCGCCTTGGCCCCCTTCCACCCTTGAATGACCGGACCTGAAAATAGAATCTCGTTGTACTCGATATTGCCTTCAGTCAGATCGTCGCGCGTAATCAGTGATAGCCCTGCGGGCGGCTTGCCGCCGGGAAAGAGCGTTGAAAACTCGCCAATCACTTTTGGGTTGAATCCCAGCGCAGCCAGGTCGTGCATGTAGTAGCCGGTATCGCCGGTCAGTTTAATCGTGGGCAAAAACAATTGGATGGCTTCATTCACCTCGGCGTGGTAGACCTTCTCTTCGTTCACCACTTCCGTGAGGCCAAGGTTGTTCTTGAGGCCCCGCTGAATGGCGTCGTCGAGCGACAGTTTCAGCGGCTCGCCCGTTACCGGCTGCGCCGTCACGCTACCCCAGAAGGGATTCTCAGCCGAAGATGGGTTTTGCGCCCGGGCACCTGCGGCGATGCATCCGGCCAGAACCAGACAGGCGAGAAGCCGACCGGGGCGCGGCGACCCACCAATGGCTGCGGCTCTCAGCGGGGCAACATGTTCCTCTTGTTTCACTTCCATTATTTTCTCAGATGAGCCGCAGGCGCGCGGGGATTCACGCCGCCGGCCAATTGCGACCCGACGCGGCCTCAACCCGCCCTCACCGCCGCTGCAACCCCGTCCGGGCGAGGTCGCAGATCGTGGTACACCACGGCAAACATCGTCGAATAGGCGGCCCAGATGCATGCATACCAAATGAGGTAAATGCAGAGGAAGACAACAATCCCGGCGCCAATCCCGATGTACCCCCAGGGAGCCATCGCCAGATGCAGCATCACCCCCACCAGCGCGGCCATTGCACCCACGAAAAAGATGACCATTTCCACCACCAGAAACGCGGCGTAGGCGATGGCATAGATCAGCAGGGCCAGCAGAAAAATGCGTCCCCGGGCGCCGTTGGTCAATTGATTGCTGCGGCGGATGGCCTTCCATGCGCTCAAATCCTCGGCCACGCACGCCGGCACTGCCAGCGCCAGCCGCAGCATCATCAGAACGGCGTAGACAATTGTTCCCAGGTAGAACAGCACAAGCAGGGGAAGGAAAGCGGTCATCGAAGGCGTCAGGCTTGTTCCCCGCGCCATCGCCAGCCCAACGGTTCCGGCAATCACGGCGGCAAGAACCAGAATCGGCAGGATCAGGATCAACGTGCGCAGAATGGACAGCCAGACGTAGCGCCCGGCTCTGCTCCACGACAGCGCCCAGGCTTGCCCGAACTTAACCTTCGTTCCCGTGTTTGCTTCGAGAGCGGCGTAGACCCCCGCGGGCTCGTAGAGCGCGGTGATCGCAATCATCAGAAGGATGCCGAAAACATACGTTGCTACGAGCTGTGCGAGGGCCATCGGCGAAAAACCCAGAGTCTGGTGCAGCAGGAGCGGTTTCAACACCGGAAAAAGAGCCGCAAAGATGATTCCGAAGTAGGCAATGATCCCGGTGCCGGGCACCAGGGCGATCCCAACAAAAATCCGCCAGTTGGCCCGCATCAGTTGAAAGACGCGATCGAGAGTTTGTCCAAATGTCATTGGTCCACGAAGCGCGGCCTCGGCAAGCGGCACGGTTGGAAGAGATTGGGCAGGAAGGCCGAATTCGTTCATTGGATCCCTCCGATTGTCCGGTTAAAGGCTCGCAGGGATTTTATACCGGGCCCCGATTCAGTGCTGTGCGCGGCTCAACCGTTGGGTGATTGTCGAAGCTCTTGTGGCTCATTCGCCGCAGCCGCCAGGCATCTCAAGCAAAGTACAGCGCAGCCTCCGTCCACGCCACGGCCTCCTGGTAGCTCGACATCAATCCGTCCTCATCGAGCGCCCGCGCGGTCGCAATCTCGCAGCATCCCGCCCAGTCACCCAGCTCATAGTGCTCCAGCCAGTGAAGCAGGGACCGTGGATAGATGTTCTCGCCCATGAGCGCCCGCCTGATCTCTTCGCGCAACGGCATCGTGGGCGCCAGGTCCTTCATCGGCGTGCGCAGCATCGCCGGCAGCAGGCTCAGCAGTCCAAGCAGGTACTGTTCCGTGCCGTCGAGGCCGCTCGCACTCGAAGCCAGCTCGCAGAATCGTCCGCGCACAAACGCCATGCGCAGCAACTCCGCCGGCTGCCCCACGTTCATCTCGCTGGTAATGGCCACCGTAGCCATGCGCCGGAACGTCTCCTCGCCCACCGCCAGCAGCGCCGCCTGCACGCTGTGCACCTCCTGTGGCATGGCGCAGACGGGCGAGTTGATCAGCCGCAGTAGCCGATACGTCAGCGAAGCATCGCGCTTTACTAATTGAGTGAGTTTGTGCAGGTTCAGCGACTCATCCTTTAAAAGCCGCAGAATCTCAAGCTGCGACAACCTGTTCGCGGGTACTTGCCTGCTTCCCACGACCACCGGCCGGCAAAAATAGTAGCCCTGTACCAGCGCGAATCCCTCGTCCTTTGCAGCGCGGAACTGCTCCTGCGTTTCCACCTTCTCTGCCACCAGTACCGCTTTTGCGCTGCTCATTTTGCTCAGCAGAGTTTGCCGCTCGCGAGGATCGGTGCGCAGAAAATCGATTTTCAGGTAGTCGGCTAATTCCACAAAGGGGGCGGCTCGCGGATCCCATTGCGATTGGTCGAGCGCCAATCGGTATCCCGCTGCTTTCAAGTTGCGGCACGCTCTTAGCAGCTCCGGTGGGGCGTCCGCCGCATTCACGATCTCCATGACCGTCATTGCCGCAGGAAGCATTTCAACCAGCGATCCGGTCAGCATCTCCGCTGTGCACTTCACGAACCCCGGCAGCCCGCAGGCCAGTTTCTCAAGTCCGAACAGGACTGTACTGTCCAGCATGGTCCGCGCAGCGGTCTCGCGGTCGCCGCCCGACGCATTTCCCGGCTCGCGCGGGAACAGCAACTCATAGGCATGCACTTTGTTGCGCAGGTCCAGGATGGGCTGCCGCGTCACATAGCGCACTCCATCTTCGTGCTCCAGCGCGGAGCCGCCGGCGCTTACCGCAATTTGTGCGTCCGTCGCCACAGTTGGCCTCCGAAGTGCCTATCGGCGCTGCTCGCGATGAACTTGAAACGGCACTCTCGAATCCATGCGCGGCCATTCGACAGTCAAGAGAATTGCAGCACGGTCTCGGCCCATCCCAACGCTTCCTCGTAGCACTGGAACAGGTCCTGTTGCCGCAGGTCGCGGCGTTCCGCGATCAGTTCGCACAGCTCCCATTTTCCCCGTTCGTGACCCTCAAGCCAGCACAACAGGCTGCGCTCCGGAATTTTCTCGCCCAGCAGCGCGCGCCGAATCTCATCGCGCAGCGGCAGCGATGGAGCCAGATCCCGCATGGGAATCCGCAGCATCGCGGGAAGCAGGCTCAGCAGGCCCAGCAGGTACTGCTCCGTGTGATCCAGCCCGGCAAACAATGCCGCCAGCTCACAGAATCGCGCGCGCACAAATGCCATGCGCAACAGCTCCGCCGGCTGGCCTGCATTCAACTCGCTGGTAATCGCCAGCGTGGCCATGCGCCGAAACGTCTCCTCCCCGACAGTGATCAGCGCCGCCTGGATGCTGCGCACCTCCTGCTGCATGGCGCACGCCGGCGAGTTGATGAGCCGAAGCAGGCGATAGGTGAGGGAAGTGTCGCGCTCCACCTGCCGCGTCAGCTCGTGCAGGTCAATGGTTTCGCTCTGCATGAGCCGCAGAATCGCGACGTGAGAGAGCCGGTTGGCTGGGATCTTGCGGTTTTCCATCAGCATCGGCCTGCAGAAGAAATATCCCTGCAGCAAGGCAAAGCCTTCGTCGCGCGCCTGACGCACTTGCTCCTGCGTCTCGACCTTCTCCGCCACCAGCGCCACGGTAAAGTCGCTCAGCCGGTCCAGCAGCCGGCGCCGCTCAATGCGATTGGTGACGCAAAAATCCACTTTGATGTAGTCGGCAATTTCCACCAGGGGCTCGATGCCCGGCCGCCAGACGAAATCGTCGAGCGCCAGCCGGAACCCCGACGCCTTTAGCCGGCGGCACGCCTCGACTACCTGCGGCGAAGGCTCAATGTCCTCCAGAATCTCCAGCACCGTCATGCCTGAGGGCAGCACATGAACCAGATCGCGTGTGAGGGCTTCTTCCGTGCAGTTCACAAACGCCGGCAGGCCGGCCGTCAGCCGTCCCAGCCCGAACAGCACCGTGCTGTCCAGCATGGTGCGGGTAGCCAGGTTGCCATCTCCGCGAAACGCCGCCTCGGGACCGTTCCGGAACAGCAGTTCGTACCCGTGCACCTTGCCGCGCAGGTCGAGGATCGGCTGCCGCGCCACATAACGCACGCCAGGCACGGGCTCCTTCGCGGAGCACATGGCTGGTTCTGACACTTCAACCGGTTCCGGCGCTTCCACATGAGCGGCCATGCAGCCCTTCCGGTCCGTTTATCGGCAAGCCGGCGGCGGAACTTGAAGGATCTTGATTACTTTCCGGGCTTGGAACGGTTGCTCAGACGATCTCTATTCAAAACATCGCGAGATTGTGGATCGCCGGTCCGTGGGCTTCAGTTTGTCCGGGAACCGTTCTATAAAGGCAGTTCCAGCGCGAACGCGAGCGAGCGATTCACCCGCCCATAAACATCCCGCCGTTCACATCGAGCACGTGACCGGTGATGTACGACGCCGCATCCGAAGCCAGGAACTTGACCGCCTGCGCTACGTCCTTGGCCGTTCCGCGCCGTCCCAGCGGGATGGTCGTCATCATCGCGGCGTTCTGCTCTTCACTGAGCACGGCCGTCATTGGCGTCTCAATGTATCCCGGCGCAACAGCGTTCACCGTGATGCCTCGTGACGCAACCTCGCGCGCCAGCGAGCGCGTAAATCCGATCAGTCCCGCCTTGGACGCGGCGTAGTTCACCTGGCCCGCCTGCCCGGCGCGCCCCACAACGCTGGCTATGCCCACAATCCGCCCCCAGCGGTTCTTCAGCATCGGGCTCAGCAGTGCCTTTGTCAACAAGAACGCGCCCGTCAAATTGATGCTCAGTACCAAGTCCCAGTCCGCGCGCTTCATGCGCAGCATCAAATTGTCGCGCGTGATCCCGGCATTGTTGACGAGGATCTCCACCTTGCCGAACTTGTCCAGGATCGCCTTCGCTCCCGCGTCAATCGATTCCTCGCTCGACACGTTCACTGTGAACGCCGTGGCGTCGATCCCCTTAGCCTTCAACTCGGCCACGGTTTCGGCCAGCTTGGCCTCGTTTACGTCTGCCAGCGCCAGAGTCGCGCCGGCCGCGGCCAGCTCCTCGGCAATCGCGCGCCCGATTCCCTGAGCTCCGCCCGTTACCAGCGCAATTCTTCCCTGCAAATCGCCCGTCATTCTCTTGACCTCTGCGCGCTCTTGATGGCGAGCCGCGCCTTTCCACCGCTCATTATAGATGGGCGCATCCCGGACCTTTCAGGATCCCGATTGCTGAATGCAGCGTGTTTAGGTGTTCGGTCCGGCGAGGCCCAGTGCAAAACTTGCGTTGACTTTTGTCAGGCAAATTCATAGAGTCTATTCATCTAACGTCCTCCCGCTGCAGTTCATTGCACTTTCTCGCAAGAACCATTGCAGTCCCTTCCAAATTCACGGGAGAGAACGAGAGCATAACCATTCACCGTTCGTAATGGATCGTTCCCCGCAGCGGGACTGGCTAAACCCTCTTTCTTCATGCGACGAAAAACGTCCTGTAAGTTCTTCTCGAAGCCCGGCGCATGCCTGGCGCAATCCGTACAAGACCACCTCATCCGAAAGGGGTTCGAAGATGAAAAGCATTTTGAGCGGCGCCAATTGTTTCAAAACTGTGAATTTTTCGGCCAGGACAAACACATTTAGCACTCTCCTTTTGACTGCAGTCTGCGTACTCGCCGTCGGGCTCGCTCCCGACCTGCGAGGCCAGGCAACCGGAAGCTTCTCCGGCAATGTCGACGACAAATCGGGATCAGCGATCCCCGGTGCATCTGTCGCCATCACTTCTCAGGGCACCGGCCTTGTGCGCGACACGAAGACCGACAGTGCCGGCCACTATTTAATGCCATTACTCCCTGTCGGGACTTACACCGTTAAGGTGGAAGCGACCGGCTTTCAGAGTGCCCAGTCAAAAGGCTTGAATCTCCAGGTTGATGAGGCCCGCGAGCTCGATTTCGCGCTCTCGCCTGCGAGTGTAACGACGACCGTGACGGTCTCCGGCGAGGCGGTCGCAGTGGAGACGACGAATCCTTCTCTCGGCCAGGTGATTACTTCGCAGCAGGTGTCGCAGTTGCCGTTGAATGGGCGCGATTTTGTGCAGCTGGCCACGCTGACCGCCGGCGCCACGGCAGAAACCAATCCCAACAGCTTCTTCAACTCCAGCCCAGACAGCGAAGTTGCCGCGCGCGGTTCGTACTCGCTATCGGTGGGCGGCTCGCGCCCCAACAGCACGGACTGGCTGCTGGACGGCGTGGACAATAACGAGCTGACTGCCGGCGGCATCGGGATCTTCTCGTCGATCGACGACATTCAGGAGTTCAAGGTGCTGACCTACACCTACTCCGCCGAATACGGCACGCGGGCCGGACCGACGGTTCTGGTGACCACAAAATCGGGAACGAACGACTTTCACGGGACTCTTTACGAATTCGTCCGCAACGCCGATCTCGACGCACGAACTGAATTTGCGACTTCAACCCCAAAGTTCAATCTCAACCAGTTTGGGGGCTCGGTGGGCGGACCGATTCACAAGAACAAGACCTTCTTCTTCGTCGATGGCGAACAGAAGTATCAACGGCAAGGAATTGTCTACACCGGTCTGCTGCCTTCGACGGCCATGCGCGGCGGCGACTTTTCCCTTGGCCCGACCGGGACGCCTGTCCTTGACTCCAATGGCAACCCCGTTTCTCTCCCAATCGCCAACCCGAACATGGTGGGTGCGGAGGATCCGTACTTCCATTGCGATTCATCGGGCAACCCCATTCCCGCTGCTGCCGATGGAAGCCAGCCGGCGGGAACCGACTGCGCCAAGATCCCATCGAATCTCATGGACGGCGTCGGCAAGGCGATGATGGCCCTCTATCCCCCGACGAACGCAAACTTTGGCGTCGCGGGCGCAAGCTACAACTATGTCACCGAGCCGGTCCGCGTTCTGAACGAAACCAAATTCGACGTCCGGCTTGACCATACTCTGACCGCCTCTGACAATCTCTTCGCGCGGTTCAGCTACGACCAGGCTTTCTCTTTTGCCCCCGGCGGCGCGCCCGCGCCGTACCTCGCTGAAGGCAACCCGTTCGGCAGCAATGAGAACCTCATTAACCATGCGCGAAATGCCGCCATCGGTGAAACCCACGTGTTCTCGCCCAACACGCTCAACCAGGCCACCCTTGGCTACGACCGCATCTTCGACTACATCGCGTCCCAGGACAACTTCACGTGCGAGGCAGCCAAGCTGGGAATTCCCGGCGCGGATATCGACTGCTCATCGGGCGGGACCCCGACAGCCGGCGGCTTATACAGCCAAGGCATGCCTTCCGCCATCATTGAGGGCGGTTACTGGTCTCTCGGCGATCGCGGCTACTCCCCGTTTCAGGGTGGAACCAATATCTTCTCGTTCAAGGACGATCTCGATCTGATCCGAGGCAAGCATGAAATTCACGCCGGCATCGATCTTCGCGCAAATCAAATGAACGTCGGCACAGAAGCATTTCAAGATGGCTTCTGGATCATCGGCCTGTTCGGAAACTTCAGCGGCGCGGGAGTTGCCTCCGGCGATTCCGAAGCGGACTTGCTGATGGGGATGACCGGGTTGAGCGAACATGACCAGACATACGACGGCGCCGTGAGCGGACGTCGCTGGAAGATTGTGCGGCCCTTCGTCGAAGATGACTGGCGCATTCTCCCGTCGCTGACCTTTAACCTCGGCCTGGCGTGGGATATGACCACGCCAGTCACCGAAGAGCATAACCGCATGGCGGACTATATTCCCTCGGCGACAGGGGGACAGCTCCTCATCGCCGGCAAGAGCGGGGTTGGTAACTCGGCGGGCATCAACATGTACTGGGGCGCGTACGAACCCCGCGTTGGCGCCACCTGGAAAGTTCTGGGCGGTGATAAGACCGTTGTTCGCGTCGGCTTTGGCATCTATCACGACTCGTCCTGGAACCAGGGCGCGCAGGGCTTGTGGCAAAATCCGCCGAACCTCGGCGAATCCGATGAGCTTCCCGCCACCTATTCGACAGGCTGCGCTTACTCGACGTCCTACTGCGCCGTCACACTCGAACAGACACCCGAGCTTGTTGATTACAACGGTGGCCCCTTTAACCTCTCCGCAGGCTTTCAGCCGCTGCCCACCCCACAAGATGTGGCCAGCTTCGTAGGCACATACGCCTACCAGCCAACCAACTTCCAGCCGGGCAGAGTTCACCAATATAACGCCAATGTCGAACGCGAATTGCCCGGCGACATTCTGCTCACTGCGGGCTATGCCGGGTCTACCGGCGGCCATTTGACGGTCATCGGCAATGCGCTCACCGTTAACAGCCCCAACAATTGCGGAACCGCCGGCTACACGATCGGCTGCCTGCCCGGTGGCGCGCCCTATTTCTATCCCTACACCCCTCCGAACTTCAACTCCGTCCTGCTCTACGGTGACCCCGGCAAGACGAATTACAACTCACTGCAGATCAAGGCGGAGACCAAGACGCCGAAACACGGCCTCTACGCTCTGATTGCCTACACGTATTCGCGCACCTACGACAACGGCCTCTCCGACGGGCTGGGCTCGGAGTTGAGCGCCCCTTATTTCGGGCTGCCCAACTGGCAAAAACTCGATTGGTCGCTGGCGCAGATCAATCTCAATCACAGCTTTACCGGCAGCGTCATCTACGATCTGCCATTCGGCAAAGGCAAGAGTCTCGGGGGCGATTGGAACCTCGTGACCAACACACTCCTCGGCGACTGGCAGGTGACGCTGATCGAACGCGTCTCTTCGGGTTTCCCCGTTCCGCTAATCGACAGCAATAACGCTTCGGGCACCACCTTCAACGCCGGCGGCAACGACAATAACTTCAACCGCCCCGATCAGGTCTCCGGCTGCAATCCCTACAACGCCAATCACGGCCAGCATCAGTGGATCAACGCAGCGTGCTTCAAAGCGCCGGCCCCCGGCGATTTAGGCAACGCCGCGCGCGTCCCAGTTGTCGGACCCGATTTCGTCAACTCCGACTTCTCGCTGATCAAGGACTTTCCTTTACCGCGCGAAGGAATGGGCTTGAACTTCCGCGCCGAGTTCTTCAACCTCTTCAATCACCCTGAATTCGGTAGCCCGGTAAGCGACATCAACGCGCAGGGTTTCGGGGCCGTGGGCACATCGGTGAACAATCCTCGCCTTGTGCAACTTGCCCTCAAACTGACTTTCTGAAGGGTCACATAACGTGAGCGCCGGGCTGCCGGATCCGAGCTAACCACGGGTCCTGCCCCGGCGTTCTTTTGGTCCGGAGAATCTTTCCGGTGAGGAAACGCCGCGGTAGATTAAGCTGCTTCTGCGGGTTAGAATGGAATCCCCGGTTGAAACCAGCGTCCCCGCAGCGCATTCGAACGTCCCATGAATAGTGCAGCCGTCCGAAATTTGGGAGTGCGTCTGACCGAGGCCCTGGAATCAGCATGACAGTTGCCGAGTCGCCGGTGGAGGATGAGTGAAAGAGCGGCATTGGAATAATCTGGTCGGTTCTCTCCGGCATGGCAACTGTGTCCTCATGCTCGGCTCCGAGATTCCCGTCAAAGGGACTTCTACGCCGAATGGATCGCAGAGCGGCACCACGCTGGCCGAGGAACTCCGTCTCCGACTTGCCCGCGAACTCGAAGAGGATGACCGCATTCCCAGCGGGAACACGCTGGCCGCGCTCGCCCAGCAATATGAAGACACGGAGGGCTTCGGACCAACCACTCTTCGCGCCACTGCCGAGATGGTCATGACGTCGCGCCAATATGGTCCCTCCTCTGTGCATGAACAACTGGCAGCGCTTCCGTTTTCGCTGATTGTGACTACCGGCCAGGATGGGATGCTGGAGCAGGCTCTCAAGGCGGCAGGCAAGACGCCGATCTGTCACCGGTATCATCTGCGTGGCGATAAGAGAGAAAATCCCGAGTTCGTGCTGCCCGGTACTCCATCTTCGCCGGTCGTTTTTCATCTGTTTGGCAGCGCAGAGGAACCGTCCTCCCTGGTGCTAAGCGAGAATGACGTTCTCGACTTTTTGATCAGGGTCGTCTCTGAGCGGCCGCCGCTTCCGAATAGCTTGTTGCGCGTTCTCAAGCGCGTGGGCCAGAGCTTCCTTTTCGTTGGTTTCGGAATCAAGCACTGGGACCTGCGCATCCTCCTCAAAATTCTTCTCCGCGCGCTGGAGCTCAATCGCAGCGGCCCGGCCATTGCAGCCGAGCCTCTCGATGGCCTCATCCAGTCGGATCGCGACGAGATGATCCTCTTTTATCAGCGCGGCACGCGTGTCGAATTGGAAGATGATGACGTCGGGGATTTTTTGACCAAGCTCTCGCAAAGACTGGAGGCCGACGGCGGGTTTGTGGGGCAAGCCATGCCGCTGGGACCTCGCCCTCGCGTGTTTATCAGCTACGCCCGGGAGGATGCGGCGCTGGCCTCGAGAGTATTTGACGCGCTGCAAAAGGCATACTTTGAGCCCTGGCTCGATCAGGAGTCTTTGCAGGGCGGAGACGACTGGAACAAGCGCATCGAGAATGACCTGGACGCCTCGGACTTTGTGCTGGTGCTCTACACACCCGCCTTCTGCCGGAAGACTGACAGCTACGTGAACAAGGAGGTTGCGCTGGCATGCGAGCGCGCTCTTCGCGTACGAGGATCGTTTCTGATTCCTGTTCGCACAGCTGAGCTGGCCGATGAGGACCGGGTTGACGCGCTGCGCAAATTCGATGAGATGGAACTGCGGGAGACGGATTTCGACGAAGACTTCTCCAAGATCATTTCAACCCTGAAGCGCGAGTATCAGCGCCGCAACCGCTAGAGAGACCTGATGGAAACCCTCCACCGCTATCCCGGCGCTCAACCATTTCGCGACGACGAGTTTTCTCGCCGCACATTTTTCGGGCGCGAGCCGGCTACGGTCGCGTTGACTGACCAAATCCTCGCCAACCGGCTGGTCATTGTTTATGCCAAGTCGGGCCTGGGCAAAACTTCTCTGCTCAACGCCGGAGTAGCGCCTCGCCTTCGCGAAGCCAACAGCCTGCCGCTCTTTGTGCGCGTCAACGACATCAAGAACGGCCCGCTGTTTTCAGTTTTCGAGGGCGTGAAGGCCGAAGCCGAGCGCCAGCAGGTGGAATACGTTCCGGGAGACGCGACATCTCTTTGGAGTTTTTTCAAGACCGTTGAATTCTGGCGCAACGATATTCTCCTGACTCCGGTCTTGATTCTGGATCAATTCGAGGAACTGTTCACATTGCAATCACAGGAGGCGCGCGAGAACTTTCTGTCGGAGCTGGGCTATCTGATTCGCGGCGTTGCTCCGCCATCGCAGCCGAAGACGGAGTTAGCCGCCGGCGAGGGCCCACCATCGATC
Source organism: uncultured Acidobacteriaceae bacterium (assembly GCA_963762905.1). GTDB lineage: Bacteria > Acidobacteriota > Terriglobia > Terriglobales > Acidobacteriaceae > Telmatobacter. Next base: position 30,895 of record CAVXMJ010000026.1, read on the forward strand.
CGTGTGGTTCTATCCCTGCGCGAAGACTTTTTGGGGTTGCTTGAAGAAGCTTCCGATCACATACCGGAGATTCTGGATCACCGCTATCGCCTGGCGCCATTGACCTACGAGATGGCGTCGAAGGCGATTACCGGGCCGGCCGCAGTCGAGTCACAGGATGCCACGACGCGGGCTTTTCGCCTGGAGCCTGACGTTGTGAGCTCGATCCTTTCCTATCTGACCAAGTCAGCTTCTGGCGCTCGCAGTTCAGGCGGACGGAACGTTGAACCCTTCCACCTGCAGTTGATTTGCCAGCGCATTGAGACCATTGCAGCTTTCAAACAAAAGCTCTCTAGCGGAGAAGTGGTTGTCAGTTTCAAGGACCTCGGAGGCGACGCTGCACTCACGGAGACACTTGAGAATTTTTATACGGATGCGATCCAGTCGCTTCCGGCCAGATATCTTCGCGGCACCGTCCGGGTTCTGTGCGAGCAATATCTCATTAGTCCTGAGGGTCGAAGGCTCAGCGTTGAAGAGCGCGAGCTGCTTCGCCAACTGAAGTTGCCCCGCGAGACGTTGAGTCAATTGGTCGAGCGTCGCCTGCTGCGCACGGACCGGAGGTCAGACAGCACCTACTACGAATTGAGTCACGACGCGTTGGTGCAACCCGTGCTGGCGAGCCGGCGGGTGCAGGCCATGGTCTTTAGTTGGGCCGCGGTTCTGGCCGGTTCCATCGTTTGCATAGCTGCGGCGGTGTTCATTCTGCTTTGCGCCGCTGCCATCATGTCCGGTACATCCAATTCAACCAACACTTACGTTATCTTTCCTATTTTTGTGGTTCTTTCGCTTTTTCTGGGTGCGGGTGGTCTGGCCTGGTTCCGATCAGGTTTGCAGCGGCTAAGACGTTATCGCCGCCATACTTCCAGCGAATCTACTGAAGTTCTGCCCACGCTTCAGCCGCTCAAAATCCGAATGCTGGGGTGGGCTCTTCTAGGCATCGGGTCCGCTGTCATCACTATTTGGGGATTTATCGGACTATTCGGCATCGTCAAATACGGCACGCCGATTCTCACTGACGGCACCGTCCCCAAGTGGCTTAATTGGATGGCCGCTGACATCGATTCGGCGTGGCCGATCGTGCACGACCATCCTTTCATCGAGATGATGTGGTGGGTCGGCGAGCACACCGTCATCATTCTTTGCGGCTATCTGATTCTTCGCCTCGGGATGCGCGCGCTGTGGCCGCATAAATTCAGCCGCCGGCGAAAAGCCGCGGCTCTACCGGGATTCGGCCCGCTGTCCTGGAGCGTTCTTGCTTTGGTCAAGGGACTCGCAGGCTGCGTTGCGCTGATTGTGGCGACGATGGGTTTCTATTCGTTGAGGAGTTGCGCGACGGCTTGGCATGGCAACGTGCCGGCCTGGCTCACGGGGACCCTCATCAGTTACCGCCTCACAGATTCCTGCCAGGCGTTTTCTCAGAAGGTTGACTGGGGCGCATTCAGTTTTGCCGTCTTCTTTGTTTCCCTGCTGATCCTTTCGATTTCATGGCTCTTCAGTGCGGTTCTTGAGGTGCGCGCGGCGCTTCGGCAGCGCCAGCCGGCGCAGCCAGCGAGAAATCTTCGGCTGGCGGCCATCGTCGCCGCAGTATGCGTGATTATCGTTGCGGGGTCAATCCTGTTTTGGACTCATTTCATCTCAAATTCGGATGACCGTGGTGGACTCGCCTCCAAACATGAGGCTTCGGCGGTCATCACCAATCCCTCGTCCGTTGGACCCTGGTCGGCATGGGCGGTCGGCGATCAAGCGATGATGGTTGAAACCGAGGACGGCGGCAACACTTGGACCACGAAGAACACCAGTAAAGGTACCTTTTATTCGGTCGCATTCCCAACCAGGTTATCGGGATGGGTTGTGGGCAGCGGCGGCGCTGTCTTTCACACGGACGACGGTGGCGCAACATGGAACCAGCAGGCCAAGGGAGTTACGACCGACGACCTCAGCGAGGTAGCCTTCGTCGAGCCGAATATTGGCTGGATCGTCGGAGACGGAGGAACGGTTCTGCACACTGACGACGCCGGAAGTACCTGGAAACCCCAGAGTAGCGGAGCCCCCGGCTTCCTTTCGTTCGTGACCTTCATTAACAGCCAGTCGGGCTGGGCGGCGGGCTCTGATGGCGGGATAGTCCACACCCAGGACGGAGGCAACACGTGGAAACGGCAAAACAGCCCAACCGTCCGGTCCTTGATCGGCATGGCCTTTCCCACTGCGACCTCCGGCTGGGCGGTCGGCAGGAGAGGCACAATCCTGCACACCGACGACGGTGGCAACACGTGGAAATCCCAGGACAGCGGCACCAGGGCGGATTTGATGTCGACCGCATTTGTCACCCCGCAGTCTGGCTGGGCTGTAGGCCACGACGGCGTTATTCTTCACACCGATGATGGCGGCCTTACATGGAAGGCGCAATTCAGCGGCACCAGAGTGGATTTGGATGAAGTCAACTTCGTCGCCCCGCAGACCGGCTGGGTTGTGGGCCATGGCGGCGTCATCCTGCACACGGAGAATGGTGGCCGCACATGGTCGCAAGAAAAAAGCGGCACCAATGCCGACTTGATGTCTGTGTGCATTGTCAAACCGTACGGCGTGATTGGTCTTCAGTTGCAGGATGTGACGAGCGGGACCGGGGCCAAAGAGCACGTTGTCAGACCCGGGGCAAAGATCGGCGCGGTTGTTGCAGGCGGTCCTGGCCGAACAGGCTGGATTGAAGGTTGGCGACATCATCGTGACGCTGAACGGCAGCCCCGTGAAGAATACGGCTGGGTTTGTCAGTTCGATCTTCGTTGCGAAGCCGGGAACCGTCGCCAAGGTTGGATACATTCGCGACTGTAAAGACGAAACGGCCGATGTGATCGTCGGAGACGGATCGAAACCATTTCCGAGCGCCGCCCATCATTAAGCGTTGCCCTGGAACCGGCAGGCCTTTCGCGGTTAATTTCAGGCGGAGATGCCGCAATCGAGAGCATCGCTGGCCTTGCCACAGCCACTCTCTGACAACTGCGAACTAAGAACTATGAACTAAGAACTGTGAACTGCCCCTCTACGTCGGCGTTGCCGCCACCGTCACCGGCCTTGCCGCCAGCGCTGGACGCGCCAGCTCAGCCGGCCACACATAGACCGCCAGCCGCCGCGAGTAGTGCAGCACCGGCTCCCGGTCCGGCAGCTCCAGGCCCACCGCCATTGCCAGGTCGTTGCGCTCGATTTCGGCCTCTGCCTCTTCCAGAGGCCACGAAACATGGTGCAGATTTGCCCTGATCGGCTCTCCAGCGCGGTTGGTTGAGAAGACGCACGGGCGTTCGGTAAAGAAATATTCCAGCGACCCCGGGCGCATTTCCGCCGTCGTCGGCGTTGGCCCCATGCCCCGGTACCGTGCTTTGAAGATCACCGGTTGCCGCGAAAATCGCCGCCGACTATAAAACGCAAACTCGCGCTCCGATCGGGGCTCCAGGTACATCTCCGCCAGCGAGTATGGCAGGTGGTACACCAGGTGCGCCGCTGCCACCGCCAGCAGATTGCTTGAGTCCACGCTGAAGCAGTAGAACCCCTGAGCGTCCCGGTGACTTGGTCCCGCACATAGGTCCGCAGATTCAGGTCAGGAAAGCTTCGCAGCCCGGGAATCGCCGGCATGCCGCGAACTTTAATGCGGTCCAGCCAGAACGGAACGGCTCCCAACCACGCCGAGCCCTCGATCGTATCGGCTTCAAGCCAGTCGGGCAGCAGAGACTCCATCTTCGCCGTCGCGATCGGCCAATGCGCAAACAGCAGATCGTTCCAGCGCTGGGTCATGGCCCAGCGTCCCGCCCTGGGGAGGGCCGCGGTTTGTGCGATGCCTCCGCACCAAAAACTCCCGCATGGCTGCTCCCGTGCTCCAGGGTTCCCACTCCACCGCTCGGGCGCGGGTGCTCCCTTATGACGTATTCTGTCCGCGAGACCATCCTCATGTCCAGTGAAACTTCGCTTCCCCCATCTGCGCGCAACCTGACCGAAGTCATCGCCATCCATGGCGCTGATCCCGAGATCCTCGCCTATGCCATGGCCAAGTACTCCCGCTCGGCTCTCTCCATGCGCCATTCACTGGCCGAAATCAGCGCCCAGCGCGCTGAGCAGTTCCTTAACACCTTTTATTTTCAATATGGCCATCGGTCCATCGCCGACCTCGCCCACATCGCCTTCGCCGTCGAGCGCCTCTCGCTTCTCGCCGCCATTGTCCTCGTCGATGAAACACGCTGGGACGGGCAGGAGCGGTCCACTCGCTATCAAAATTTTCTCGAGTCCGGCTTCTACTACCCCGATTTCGCCGGCGATGCCCACTCTCAGGACCTACCAGCGCACAATTGGCTCCGCTCCTCCGCCGCCTCACAACCGCACACCGTCGCCGTGACCGATCTGCTTCGCCCGCCGCGTCGCGCCCCCTGACGGCCTCAGGCCCGACGCCTACCGGCGCACCCTCCGCGCCCGCGCCTCGACGTTGCGCGTACTCTGCTTCCTCTCGCCACCAACACTCCGCTTCGCAAGATCGTGAGCGCACGCACGCTTGAAACGCAGTTCTCGCGCCCTCTATCTCGTCCCGCCGCCGAGATCCGCCTCCTCGGCGAAGAGCTTCGCGAAGCCGCCACCGGCCCGGCCTGGAACCTGAACGACAGAGCCGCCCAGGCCATCATCGACAAGATCGCCACGCTCGACGATGAAATCGCCCCGGATCTCGCCGCTCAGGCCGCAGCGATCCTCCCGCGCAAAGTTCGCACCGCGCCGACTCTAGTCAATATGCGCAGCCCAGCGATTACCTCATCCAGACCCACGCAGACCTTACCCGCGCCGCCGCTGAGCTGCTGAAAGACGTGCCTCCCGCCGCGGCCCCGCTGGTCGATCTCGTCGAGCGCACCGAATCTCTCGAGGTCGAGCTCGCCGCCACACTCCTCTATTCCGTCAGCCGCCATCCCTACCGCCAGCTTCGCGACTTCGTCTCCGGCCTGCCCGCCGCCCGCACGACGGAAATCATCGAGCTCGGCCTGAAGCACCGTGGCAGGCATGACAAGCGCTCCGCGCCTTTCACGCCGGCGCAGCCATTCGCTTTGACATTCTCATGGACATCGGCGGTTTCCGCGACTTCCACCGCCATCGCCGTTGCACCCAGATCATCCAGGACTTTACCGCACTGCACGGCTATGAAACTCCTGGATCGGGCGACCTGCCCGCCGGCTCCGACATCCTCGCCGAGGCCGGCATCCTCTCCGAGTACCGCACCGCGATCGACGCAGCCCACCGCACCGCCAGCGTCATCGCCGCCGCCCCGATCGTCGAGGCCGCGCAATCCGCCACCTACCTCTACCCTCGGCCACGCGCATCCGCGCTCTCTTCAAAATCGACTTTGCCGAGGCCCAGTACATCTCGGAGCTACGCTCTGGCCCTGCAGGCCACTTCAGCTATCGCCGCGTCGCGTGGGAGATGTATCTCAAACTCCAGAGCCAATACCCCGCGCTCGCCGCGCACATGCGCGTAACGGATTTCACCCAGCCCATCGACATCTTCCAGAGATGATGACCTGGCGCCCTTCGAGTGATTCCCCGCATACTCACCTCGTGCGCACCCTCACTGACTCCGCGCATCACATCGGATGACGCCGCACCTGCACCTTAAAAAAAAAAAAAAAAAAAAAAAAAAAAAAAAATACAATCCGCACCTTGAAATGCCGAGGAACGAAACGCCGAGGAATGAAACCATGAAAACGCTCTCAGGTCCTGCACGAAAACAAGCCACGGCGCTCGTGGCCACGGCAATTGGCGCCGTCGCGCTCGGCGCTGTAGCCAACAGGCGGATCGTCGTCTACGCAGATCGCGAGGTACGCAAAAAAAAAAAAAAAAAAAAAAAAAAAAAAAAAAAGCCTGGCGCTGGCCGTCAGCCTGGCCATCTGGGTCGCGCTCGCGAGCCCCATGGTAAGCAGGCGTCGATTGAAAAGGCGAGAGACGAGATCGGTTCGCTTGAAGATCGAAAGCTTGAAAGAGAGGGTGACGATCTCGCGCGACGCAGAATACACAGAAACTTCCTGTTTTTTTTTTTTTTTTTTTTTTTTTTTTTTTTTTTTTTTTTTTTTTTTTTTTTTTTTTTTTTTTTTTTTTTTTTTAAAAAAAGCGACTGACTCGTTTGCGCGGCAAAAGTATCCTACTAGCCAACATCATCAAGCGCCCGTGACTACGATGCCGCGGGTAAAAAAAGCGATCTGTGATCGTACGTCTGTTCGTCAGATCGTACGAACCGAATTTACATGATGGTGATGAAAAAAAAAAAAAAAAAAAAAAAAAAAAAAAAAAAAAAAAAAAAAAAAAAGTATTACGCGTCACAGGAAAATATATCGCTCCGTCTGCCCACGACGGAGGCCTAGCTGGCCGCATCTAATCTCAGGCCCACTACTGCACGCTGAAAGGTTGTCCCATCGTGCTGTCTTCCTGGGCGAGCATCGTACGCTGTGACGTGCCCGTGATGGCCTTTGAATCGTGTAACTGGCAAGAAAAAAAGCTGACGTCGTGCCCGTTGCTTTTTCCGGTGGGCGCAGCTGTGCGAAAATCAGACCTTGCACACGCAGTCCAACTTCCGCCTGCTCATTGTCCGCTTAGGTGCAATGGGCGATATTCTTCACGCGCTGCCTGCGGTGACGGCGCTGCGCCTTGCACACCCCGACTGGCAGATCGGCTGGGTGGTCGAGCCGCGCTGGCAGCCGCTGTTAAGAGCAGCGAACGGCAAGCAGGGACCAGGAGACCAAGGGACAAGGGAACGAGAGCACTGGGATCGGAGATCTTCATCTCGCTCCGCAATGCCGGTTCGCAGTTCCGCAATGCCGATCGTCGATCGGCTCCACTTCGCTCCGAGCCGCGAATGGAAGCGCCATCCGTTGAGCACCAATACACGTCGCGCAATCGCCGCCCTCCGCCACGAGCTTCGCGCCGCGGAATACAGCGCCGTCCTTGACCTTCAGGGCGCAATTCGCTCCGCAGTCATCGCCCGCATGACCGGGTGCCCGCGCCGCATTGGCGAAGCGAGCCCTCGCGAATGGCCCGCCCAATGGCTTTTCACCGAGCGCATGGTCACGCATGGCGCGCATGTCATCGAGCAGGATGTGGAGCTTGCCTCGGCCGTCGCCGGCGACGCGCTTTCCGCAGTCGACGCGCAGCTTCCCATCGATCCTGAAGCTGAAGCGTGGTGCGCCGCATGGATCGAGTCCACCTTCCCAGGCGTCTCGCGGCCCGTCGCGCTCATCACTCCAGGAGCCGGCTGGGGCGCAAAGCGCTGGCCGCCTGAGCGCTATGCCGCCGTCGCTGAAGGGCTCGCACAGCGTGGATTGCACGTAGTGGTCAACGCCGGCCCCGGTGAAGAACCGCTGGCCGCTGCCATCGCCTCCTCCAACGCCGTAACGCTCACCGCAACTCTGCCTCAGTTGATTGCGCTCACGCGCCGCATTGCTCTTTGCATCGGCGGAGACACGGGTCCGCTCCACTTGGCCTCCGCGCTCGGCCGGCCTGTCGTCGGCATCTACGGTCCCACCGATCCCAGCCGCAATGGCCCCTACGGCACGCGCGCCCGCGTCCTTCGCAATCCCGGCAGCCGTCGCGACCACACGCGCCGTTCCGCGCCCGATCCCGGCCTGCTCACCATCGCGCCGGACGATGTCCTCCGCGCCGCCGACGAGTTGCTCGGCGAGGAGATTGTGCGATGAGCCAGCAGACCAGCCACAACTCTCCTCCAAAAGTCCGCCCCACTCAGGACCGGGGTCCCCACCGACAGGTCCACGTCGGCGGGGTGGAGCGGTGGCAGAAGGTTGCGCGGCGCATTCGCGTCCCGCTCGGTTTTTTCACCGCTGCCGTTTATCTCGTCGAGGTCGTTCGCCGCGCACCGCATTCAACCGCGATCGCCTGGAGCCTTGCGCTTGTTCTGCCAGGATTGGGGTTGCGCGCGCTCGCTTCCGGCACCGTCAAGAAGAATCAGGAGCTCAGCGTTACCGGACCGTATGCCTACACGCGCAATCCGCTTTATCTTGGATCCACGCTGATCGCCGCAGGGTTCGCAGTGGCGTTGCTCAGTTGGCCGCTGGCGATGCTGCTCGCGGTCGGATTCGCCGCAATCTACATTCCGGTCATTGCGTCGGAGGAGCAATTTCTTCGCGCAACATTCCCCGGGTTCGACGACTACTGTCGCAGCGTGCCCCGATTCATCCCGCGCCTCACACCCGCCAGGCCCCCGGGCGAAATGAGCAAACCCGCCGTTTCCCAACCAGTTACCAAAGCGGCTACGGGTGGCTTTTCGTTCGCCCTTTACCTCAAGCACCGCGAGTACAATTCTGCTCTAGGGGCCGCACTGCTGTACCTGAGCCTGCTCTACCTGCGACCGGTGCTTGAAATCCTTATGCGCCGGGCCTGGTGAGCGCTTTCTTTCTATGTGAAGTCCAAAGAGATGAGGCCAGGTCAATCTATGAGGAGCCGCGCCGAACATTGAAGACACGCGCCAGTGCAAAACCAGAGTTGCAGGTCCCCGAAGCCATGGCGCTTAAGTTGCCGCGACTCCAGGGAGCGGCGACCTCAAAGGGGCTCAGCAAGGCACTCCCGCTCTCGTTTTGCCGTAATGCAGTCACCCTGTTGTTCGTGCTAACGCTGGCGGCCACCTCGTTCGGCCAGGATACCGCCATCCTCCCGCCGCCGCGCCCTGGCTTCAGCTTCCCGCAAAAAGAGACTCTGACCTATTCCGTGGATTGGCGTGTTTTTCCGGCAGGAACTGCTGTCGTCCATTTTGAAACGGCCGGCGATCGCGAGCGCGTGATTGCCTCCGCGTATACCAGCGGCGCCATCAATCTCATCTTCCACGTTGTCGATAATTTCCAATCCGACTTCGACCTCGCCAAGGGCTGCACCTACGACTTTGACAAGCAGACTGTCGAAGGCCGGCGCCAGTTCAACTCCACGCTCCACATTGACTACGCTGCTTCCAAGTCGATCCTCGACGAAAAGAATATGGTCACCGGGCAGACCAAGCATGCCGAGTCTCCGGTGAAGGGCTGCGAGACCGACCTTCTGACCGGCGTGTTCTATCCGGGCTCGCAGCAACTGGAGGTGGGGAAAAGCTTCGTGATTCCCGTAGCCGACGCCCAGCGCACAGTGCTGGTGACCATGAAGGTGGAAGGGCGCGAGGAGATCAAGACCACGCTCGGCACCTTCAAAACTATCCGCGTTCAGCCGACGGCGGACGCAGGCGTGGTGAAGAACCGCGGCAACATCTGGATCTGGTACACCGACGACGATCGCCATCTGCCGGTGCAGATGCGCGCGCGGCTTTTCTGGGGAACGATCACCTTCCGCCTGACCGGCAACGAGAACAAATAGAGGCCGTGGGTCGTGATTCGTGGGTCGTGTCTCACGGCGCGAACCATGAGCCGCTGATCACGGTCCACGAATCACGATCCACGCTCTTCCGGTGTACACTTTTTCTTCGCGCGGATGGGTCGTTCGCGCCGCGTGCCGAGGCATTCCATGCGCCCTTCCGTGTCCCTAGAATCCCGGGTGCCCCCGGTCTCGATTTTGAGACCGGGGACAGCACGATCGCAAACCCACCTCTGTCATCCTGAGCGCAGTCTCGCGCCAGCGAGACGAAGTCGAAGGACCTGCATTTGCCTTTTGTCTCGGGCTTTGAGAAATGGACCAGCACGAACCCTCCTTCTAATCGCCTTTGTCCTCACGGCTCTTCCGTTTTGTTCCGCCCAGTCAGCGCCGGCCAAGCGCCCCATGACGTTTGAGGACATGATGGCGATAAAGCGTCTCGGCGATACAGCTGTTTCACCCGATGGCAAGTGGCTGGCCTACAGCGTAACCACGGTGAATTTGGATCAGAACACCAAGACGCCTGAGCTTTGGTTGCAAGAGATCGAGGGCGGCGAGCCGCAGAAAATCAGCGTCGCCCAGCCGGGAGATTCGGGCGTCCAGTTCGCGCCGGACGGGCGCTCCGTGCTCTTTCTTTCGAGTCGAGACAATGGCCAGCAGATCTGGCTCGCGGAATTCGACGGGGAAACGGGCGCGACAAGCAACGCGAAGAAGCTCACAGCCATTGCGACCGAGGCCGACGACGCGAAGTGGGCTCCCGATGGCAAGTCGATAGTGTTCACGTCGACGGTTTATCCGGATTGTCCGGCCGTTACAACGGCCGACTTCGACACCGGAAACAAGTGCAACGCGGGCCGCGATGCGGTGCAGGCGGCGAGCAAGGTGAAGGCGCAGATCTGGACGCATCTGCTCTATCGCCACTGGGACCACTACACGGGAGAGAAGCGGGAGCATCTGTTTTTGGTTTCGGTTGACGGCAGCGGGATGCGGGATCTGAATCCCAACGACGCGCACGACGTGCCGCCGTTC
>CAVXMJ010000027.1:0-29857 GCA_963762905.1 uncultured Acidobacteriaceae bacterium
CAACGGCCAGAACCAGAATGTATGGAATCCTCGTCTCGGCTTTGCCTGGATGTTGCCCGGCACGGACAGGTTCGTCCTTCGCGGGGGCGCAGGCTCCTATCACACCACCACCCAGGGCCAGATGAATCTGCAATTGTGCGCATCGGCTCCTTTCGGTCAGTGGAGTTTCGGTGAAGGAGCGGGGAACGCAGCTGCAAGCGATGCCAATCCCATGCCGAACCCTGGGGCCTTCCCGCAATGGATCCCCTATAAAGGTTCAGTCGATAGCAATGGTGTAGCCAATGGCAACGTCGACACCGGATACACCTTGGGTTCTTTTGCTTTGGACTGGCGTCCCCCCACTACTTATCACTTCAGCCTTGGCCTGCAATCCAGGCTGCCGGGCGGCGCCGTCCTTGACGTCACGTATGCCGGGGCACGCGACCTGCACCTGATCATGGGCACTTCGGTGAACACAGCTCCTCTGGCCTCTCCGTCGAATCCGATTCGTGGCCAGACCACAAACACCGTTGCGAACATCAACGCGCGCAAACCATATCTGGGGTGGGCCCCGAACTCGATGTATCGATGGCGGATGGGCAACGAGGCCTGGTACAACGCTTTGCAGTCATCGCTCTCGCAGCAATGGAGACATAAATTGCAGTACCAGGCTTCATTTACCTGGGCGCGATTGCTGTCGCCCGTCCCCGACTTTTCCACGGGAACCAACGTTACCGGACCATCCGGCGACCAGAACAATCTGCGCGCTGGATACGGACCGGATCAGAATATCCGGCCGCTGCGGTTTGTCTTCTCCGCGTACTATGCTCTCCCCAGCCCGGCGCCATCTCATCATTTCCTGGCAGAGACGATTGGTGGGTGGAGTCTTGCAACCACTACCCTCATCCAGGACGGCCGCCAGGAGAGCATCAGCTATACCGCCACCAACAACGTTTACGGCGAAAACACCGATCGGGCGAGCTTCGCTCCAGGTTGCACCGCGAAAGGTCTACCGACCAAGGGAACGGTCCGCAGCCGAATCAACGGCTACGTGAACAGCAGTTGCCTCTCGACCCCGGCAATTGTTGGCGACCCTGAACCCTCCGGGACATATGCTGGCCAAAGGATCGCTACAGCGTATGGCAACACTCCCAACGGCGTGATTCGGGGAGTTGACCAGGTCAATGCCGACATTTCGCTCGCCAAGACCTTCCTGGTGCGTTGGCCGAGGGAAGGCGCCAACGCAACCTTCCGGTCCGACTTCTTCAACGCTTTCAACCACCCCAACTTCGGAGATCCGAACTTGGCCTACACTGGTCCGACAGGCTCTGCATTTGGGACCATCACCGGGATGAGCATTAACCCGAGAATCATTCAATTCTCGATCAAGCTCGGGTTCTAAAACGAATTGAGATAGCCTCCGGTTCTGCCGGGGGCTATCTCACTGATCGCACCAAGGAACTGCAGCCCTCCGTAGGCGCCGTAAATGACATCCCCATCAGCTTTCTGCTCCACCCCCGCACCGAAAGCACACTGGAATCGTCTCAACCTCCCGCCCGATTCAAGTGTGCGCGCCTGTCTTTCCACGCTGCTTCTTTTGCCGGTCATCGCCGTAGCCGCATTTGCTTCCGGTGCGCCCGCCCATCCACCCGTGACCGGGCCCGTCGTAAACGTTGCAACCGGTCAGCTGCGTGGAACTTTGCAGGGCAAGACTGCCGTCTTCCTCGGAATCCCCTTTGCCGCTCCGCCAGTGGGCAACCTGCGCTGGCGCGAGCCGCAGCCGCCCATCGCCTGGACCGGGGTGCGCGACGCCACCAAGTTTGGCAGCTCCTGCGTCCAGGTTCCGGCAGGCATCGGCGGCTTCATTCAGCCGATGGCTGCCGCGTACGGAAAAACTTACAACATCGTGCCGGTTGCCATCTCTGAAGATTGCCTGTTCCTCAACGTCTGGGCTCCCGATTGGCCGGTGAAAACTCCCTTACCCGTCATGGTCTGGGTTCACGGAGGCAGCAACCGCGCCGGAGGCAGCGCGGAAGACAGCTACGACGGCGCCGCGCTCGCCGCTCGGGGCGTTCTCGTGGTCACAATCAACTATCGCCTTGGCCCCCTCGGCTTTTTCGCTCACCCCGAGCTTGCTGCCGAGTCGCCGCACCACAGCACGGGCAACTACGGCCTCCTCGATCAGGTCGCCGCGCTCCGTTGGGTGCAGCAGAACATTGCGCAATTCGGCGGCGATCCAGGCAACGTCACTGTCTTCGGCGAGTCCGCCGGTTCAGTTGATGTCACTATTCTCATGGCGTCGCCTCTCAGCGCCAATCTCTTCCGCCGCGTGATCGCCGAGAGCGGCCCGGCATTCGGGCTTGGCCGGGAGCGCAGCGCTTCAGAGATGACGCCACTCGCACTGGCCGTCGGAGCCGCTGCCGGTGGCAAGCCCGGTGCGCAGCTTGAGGCTCTCAGAAAGCTGCCCGCCACGCAGGTCGCTGAAATCGAGAACCGTCTCATTGCCACTCAGTTTCCGGGCTACAACCCCAACTCGCCCGTCATCGACGGTTGGGTCCTGCCACAATCCCCGGCCAAGGCGTACGCCTCCGGTGCCATCCAGAAAGTCGACCTCCTCGTGGGGTTGAACGCCAGAGAGTGGGCTGCGTTCCGCGTCGGTGCCGAAGCGGCTCAGAAAAAGTCAGGCAAGCCCGCCCCGAAGCCCGAATTGGTCAAGCAGTTCAAGCTGCTCACGGATACGGCGCGCCCCCTCTATGGGAATTGGGCCGACATCACCGTCGCCACGTACATGGCGAAGATGATTCTCCACGGAACGCCGGCGGTCGATCAATTCACCAACGACGTCGTCTTGGCGTGCCCCATGGGCGCAGAAGCCGCGCTCGTAACCAGCGCTGGCCAGCATGCTTTCGTCTATCGCTTCGAGCGTTCGGTGCCAGGCCCAGGTGAGGCAGATCTTGGCGCATTCCACGCGATTGAACTGCCTTACGTCTTCAACAACTTTCAAGCGCACACGTTCAATTGGCTGCCTTTTACCGCAACGGACCACCAGCTATCAAATGTGATTCAGAGTTACTGGACCAACTTCGCCAGGACCGGCGACCCCAATGGTGCGGGTCTTCCTCATTGGGACGCCTGGACCACCGCTCATGAGCCGTTCATCGCCTTCGGAGAGGACGGCGAAGCTTCGCCGCAGCAGAACTTTTCGCCGCTGTTCTGCCATCTCTCTCCGGACCGGCTGAAGGATCAACTCGCCGGTCAATGATCCGACTGCCAGCGGCTGGGCGGCATTCGAAAACGATGGCATTATCCTCCGCCGTCTATTTCCCAACATCGACACGAATCAGAAGCTTGCCGAAATTCTTGCCGGCGAGCATTCCCATGAACGCCTGTGGCGCGTTCTCCAGGCCATCAATGATGTCTTCGCGATACTTCACTCTTCCTTCCGCGATCCACTCGGGGACGTCGCGGAGAAAGTCCGCATAGTACTCTTTCGCGAAGTCGTAATTGATGAACCCCCGTATAAGAATGCGCTGAGTAAGAATCTGCCGCATCGTCGCGGCCAGACGATCTCGAGCACCAGCCTCTCCGCCTCCATCGTATTGCGCCACCAACCCGCTCACCGGAACTCTCGCGAACTGATTCAGGAGCGGAAGAACAGCCTGCCACACTGCGCCTCCGACATTTTCGAAGTACACATCGATCCCCTCTGGGCAGGCCGCCGCAAGCAGGACGGGAAAATCCAGTGAACGATGATCCACCGCGGCATCCAAATCCAGTTCGTCTTTAAGGTAGGCGCATTTCTCACTGCCGCCTGCAATCCCCACGGCTCGCGCTCCGGCGATTTTGGCCATTTGCCCGACAAGGGAGCCGACCGGACCGCTGGCTGCCGCGACCACAACGGTTTCGCCTTCTTGGGGCTTGCCGATCGCTTTCATCCCCGCGTAAGCCGTGAAACCGGGCATGCCCAGAACACCCAATTGTGCCGTGACCGGAAGCGCGCTCGGCGCGGCCTTGCGTACACCTTCCCCCCGCGAGATCGCGTGCGTTCGCCATCCGGTGTGGGCGAGCACAACATCGCCCTTTGAATAATCAGCATGGTTTGAGGCGATCACCGTGCCGATCGTTTCTCCCGGCATCACTTGACCGATTTTCCTCGGCTCGGCATAGGACTTTCTATCGTCCATTCGCCCGCGCATGTACGGGTCCAGCGAAAGATAGTCTACCTTCATCAGGAATTCGCCTGGGCCGGGCTCAGGAAGCGCGAACTCTTCCAGGCGAAAATCGTCCGCCGTCACCTTGCCCTGTGGCCGGGCGGCAAGAACGATCTGAAGTCCTTTTTCCTGGGTCATAGGATCCTTTTTCCTTTTCGAAGCTCGATGCGGAACGCCTAAGTAAAAAAGTGGTTAACGACGACAGGGCGCGACACTGCGATTTCGGTCTGTCGCTGTGCGTCCAGGGACTCAGTGCGCCTGCGCATCGCGCGAAAGCGTGGGAGCCGCGACGCCGACGTGGCCTATCCATGGTTGATTCCCGGCACGCCGCTCGCGCTGCATGACTTCCTCGTACAACGCAAACATGCCGGGCATCAGATCCGTCTCGACTTCAGGCATTTCCGCGAAATCCATGTAGCTCTTGCTGGAGGCAAACTTCGGCCAATCCGGTTGCCCCTCAGCCTTGGGAACGCCGGTGCGCGCAAAGGACGTCCAGTAAGCGATCATCGCGTCTGAAAAGGCTTCCTCTTTGGAGCCCTCCGGCAGCGGCCAGTTTGGCGGCAATACTGCGCTCTTGCCGACATGGCCAAAGGTATAGGGCATCTCGCTGCCATGGAAAGCGTGAAACCCCCGCGCCTCCGCTGCGGGATAACCATGATCGAAGAAATAGAGATAAGAGGGCATGCCCGCTTCCGCCTCGTCGCGAACAATCCGTTCGGCGCTCCAGCCGAAGGTTGCATCGCGGCTTGCCGCCAACATGCTGCCCCTGATGTCGCTGCTCGGATACAGACGGAGGAACTCCGCCGCCAGATCGCCATAGCGTTTGTGGATTTCTGCTTCATAAATGTCGCTCGAATCCGGCAAATTCTGCGGAAGGAATCCCATCAGCACCGGATAAACCTCGTTTCGATTGAAGCCCATCAGAACAGGCACCAGCGCCTCTTCCTTGCGATCGAAGGTATCGACGATCTGGCGCGTTAGCACCCAGCCATCGACGGTAGGTCCGCCCCTAAAGCCGGGATGTTCGGTTACGGTCTTGGCATCGATCGCCCGCAGTGCTTTGAGGTCTGGCGCGCCAAGCGCCTTTTCAAAAGCCGTTCCATTCTCTTCGGCGGAAGGCATCCCATGGTTCGGCTGCTTCAATTCCGGAACGGATTGGATACCGAGGCTTTCGGCGATGACCTTTTGAAACAGACCGCGCGACAGCGGGCTCACCATCAAGAGAGCCATGCTCACGCCGCCGGCGGACTCGCCATCAATGGTCACGTTGCCGGGATCGCCGCCGAACGCGGCGATGTTCTTCTTCACCCATTTGAGCGCTTCGATTTGATCCAGGAGACCGTAATTGCCAGAGACTTTGTGTGGCGATTCCTCGCTCAGCTCCGGCAACGAGAACCAGCCGAGCGAACCGAGCCGGTAGTTGATCGTTACGAAGACGACGCCGTGCTCGGCGAAGTGCGTGCCCTCATACTGCGGCTCCCAGCTGCCGCCTCTGACGAATCCGCCGCCATGAATCCAGACGATGACGGGCGCCTTCTTTGCGTGCGGCGGCGTCCACACGTTCAGGAATAGACAATCCTCGCTGAGCTTCGGCTGAGGAATGTAAAAGAGACTTTGCGGCGAGTAAGAAGTTTCGTAGCAACTGGTGCCGAAGTCGCTCGCGTCGCGTACGCCTTTCCACGGTCTTGCGGCAACTGGAGCGGTCCAACGCTTATCGCCGATCGGCGGTTCAGCGTACGGGATGCCTTTGAAAGACCGCACGCCATGCGCGTCGACCCGACCGATCAGCGTGCCTTGTGGTTCAGTAATCTTTGTCTGATCTTGCGCGGCCAGTACCGCAGCTGCCGAACCGAACAGAATTGCGGTGGCTAGTGAGATCCTTACGATTGCTGTCGACATTGATTTCTCCATGGCTGTGAGAAGTGCCAACACAGCGGCCTATCGCCTTCGTGTGCCGAGCTGAAGTCGCCGTGAACTCTCATCGGTATTCAGCTGTGGACAACGTGACTACTTGCACTGCGCCTGCGGCCCTGGATTTTTTGGCGAATATAAGCCGACATTCCAATTCCAAGGAATGTTGCCCACCGCTCGACGCCGGCAAACGACCTGCTCGTTGAACTCGTACATTCCCGGCAAAAGATGGTCGGCCGGCTGCGGAGTTTCCCTGAATGCCAAGTAAGCGCCCGTCGATCCGAACACTGGCCAGTCCGGCTGATGCGCGGCTTGCGGTCGGCCGGTGCGAGCGAAGCTGGTCCAATAACCAACCATCGCGTCGGAGAGTGCAGTCTCTTCGGGCGTATCTGGAATCTTCGGCCAAAGCGGCGGGGTGGAATCAGCTGTGCCGAATACATACGGCAACTCGCTTGCGTGGAATCCATGCAGACCAGCGTTGTCAGCCGCTGGGTAACCGTGATCAAAGAGGTAAAGGAAAGACGGCTGCCCCAGTGCGGTTTGTTTTCTGACCAGTCGCTGCGCAGTCCAACCGTACAGCGCATCGCGCGTCGTGGCCAGGATGCTCTCCTCCAGGTTGGTGCTGGGGTAGAGCTGCAGGAACTCGTCGGCCAGGTCGCCGTAGCGGTCGCGAATGGTGGCTTCGTACGCGGCAGCACTCGCGGCAAGAGGCGGAGCGAGGATCCTTAACGAGCGAATTTCGCCACTGTTGAAGCCGGCGAGCAGCGGCACAGGTGCTTGCTCGCCCTTGTCGAATACCTCCACAAGTTGGTGCGGCAGCAGTTGTCCGTCGATCGCGCCAAAGGGCGCAAAGCCGGCCGCGGGCGCGGCCATGCTCAACGTGCCCGCATCCATCGCTCGCATCGCTGCGATATCCGGCGCATGAAGGGCCGCGGCGAGCTTCACACCGCTTTCCTCGGCGGATGGCAACCCGTAGGCAGACTTTTTCAACTCCGGAGTCGTGATCATATACGAGCTCTCTGCGATCGCCTTCGCGAACAGGCCGCGTGCCGGAGGCGATGCCAACAGGTACATCACGCTCAATCCGCCGGAGGATTCGCCGGCGATGGTCACGTTTGCAGGATCTCCACCGAAGGCGCCTATGTTCTGCCGAACCCATTTGAGCCCCTCGATCAGGTCGAGCAATGCGTAATTGCCCGATACTCCGAGAGGCGACTCTTTACTCAGCTCCGGATGCGCCAGCCAGCCGAGGACTCCGAGGCGAAAATTGAGCGAGACAGCGATGATGCCCTGGGCGGCAAGCTTTGTGCCGTCATACAGAGCGTCCCTGCTCGACCCCGTAGTCAGTGCACCGCCGTGTATCCAGAAAAAGACAGGCGCTTTGCGTGCTCCGGTTGGAGCCCAAATATTCAGCGTCAGGCAGTCCTCGCTCATCGGAACCGGAATCCAGGAGTAGATGCTCTTGCCCGGGTTTTCAGGCTGGAAGCATGCCGGACCGAATTCGGTCGTTTGTTTCACGCCGGCCCACCGTGGCATCGGGCTCGGCGGTTGCCAGCGACGCGATCCGACCGGCGGCAATGCATAAGGGATGCCTTTGAAAACCCGCAGACCGCCTTCCATCTGCCCTTCGACCGCGCCGGCAGGCGCCTTAACGATCGGACCATTCTTGCTGTTAGTGGGAGCTGGCATCGTTTTATCCTGTTGAGCAAAAATCGACGACGGCAAAAGCATACAGGCGCCCGCGGCGATCGAGACAAGCATTCGAGGAAGTGAGATCATCATACGGTTTCTCCGATGGTACGGTTTTCTTTTCTAAGCACGCGCGCCAACGCCAGGAACAGCAGTACGGCCACAACGTAGAACGACGCGAGCAGGTAGAGTGCGATCTGCAAAGAACGATGGGGATGGCTTGCGTGGAAAAAGTCGCTGGCCGCGCCCACGAAGGTGGGCCCGAAGCCGAGACCGATCAGGTTCATGATGAGCAACAGCAGCGCGCCCGACATGACGCGCTGGTCTGGCCGTACTTCCTCCTGCACCAGGGTGACCGCCGATGTCAGATAGAAATAATTCAGAAACATCGTGCCGGTGAGAAAGAACAACGCCAGACGCCAGGAGGGGGCCCACACAAATGCAAGATAAAACGGCAGCGCAAGAGTGAGTGAGGCGGCGGGGACCAGGGCAAAGGCCTGCCTCGATCGCCGCGTGAACCGGTCAATCGCCCGCCCGGAGGCAAGCATGCTCCCGCCCATTCCGATGACGATAACCAACGCGTACCAGATGGCGACCTGCCTCAGCGTCATCCCTTTTTCACGCATGAGAAAAAGGACTGCGAAGTTGATGAGACCGTAGGTGACGAATTGCGTGGCGCCACTGGCCAGTGCCGCGAGCATGAGAGAGGGTCTAGAAACAAACATCGCCAAAGTCTGCCGGAATCCCGTTTTGCTTGCGGGCTCCTGATCCGAAATCTGGTCCAGCCCGCCGCGGCGGGGCTCAGGCACCAGAAAGAGGATGCCGATCACAGCGAAGAGACCGACTGAGCCAAGCCAGACAAATGCGTAGCGCCAACTGAAAGCGGCAGCGATTGAAGCGCCGAAGGCAATTCCTAATGCCGCGCCAATTGGAGGCCCGATGTTGTAGAGGCCCAGCGCTCTACCGCGGCGGCCCGGCGGAAAATAGTCCGAGATGATTGAGTAAGAGGGCGGAACGCCGCCGGCTTCGCCGAAGCCCACCGTCATGTACGCGAGGGCAAATTGCAAATAGCTGCCCGCCCCGCCGCACAGCATGGTTGCAGCACTCCAAATTGCGCAGGCGATCGCCAGAACTTTGGACCGGTTCGTCTTGTCCGCGAGCCATCCCACCGGAATCGAGATGCAGCAGTAGAAGAGCGCAAAATAGAGTCCGCCAATCCGCCCAAGCTGGCCATCTGTGACGTGCAGGCTGTCCTGGATCGGCTTGGCGAGAATGCCAGGCAACTGCCGCGACAGGAAGTTCAGCACATATACCACGATCAGCATGCCCAGCGCGATCCAGGCACGCGGGCCGATTGGGGCAGGTTGCGGCTTTGACAGTTCACCTGTCTGCCCCTGCGATCCGATCGGCGATGCGGGTGTGTGCATTGACCTGCTCACCTGTCCTTCATCAGAGAACTTCAAACAGCCCCGCCGCGCCCATGCCACCGCCCACGCACATGGTCACCACGACGTATCGCACGCCCCGTCGACGCCCTTCAATCAACGCGTGCGCCGCCAGGCGGTTGCCTGACATGCCGTAAGGATGGCCGATGGAGATGGCGCCGCCGTCAACGTTGAAGCGATCATTGGGAATACCGAGCTGGTCGCGGCAATAGACCACTTGGACCGCGAAGGCTTCATTCAGTTCCCAGAGGCCGATGTCGTCCATTTTGAGATCAAAGCGTTTCAGAAGTTTAGGGACAGCGAAAACAGGCCCAATTCCCATCTCGTCAGGCTCTGTGCCAACAACCGCCATGCCACAATAGCGGCCCAATGGCCCAAGGCCGCGGGCGACGGCCAGCTTCGCTTCCATCACCACGCAGGCCGACGCGCCATCGGAAAGCTGGCTCGCATTGCCCGCGGTAATAAATCCGTCTTGCCGCACCGGCTTGAGCGACGCCAGGCCTTCCATGGTCGTGTCTGGGCGGTTGCCTTCGTCGCGAGTCAGCACCACCTCCTGCATTGAAGTCTCTCCGGTGCTCTTGTCAGTCAGCGACTTCATCGTCTTCACCGGGATGATTTCCGCATCGAAGCGGCCTGCGGCCTGTGCATCGGCCGTTCGGCGCTGCGACTGAAGCGCGTACGCATCCTGCTTTTCGCGCGAAATGCGGTACCGGCGAGCGACGACCTCGGCGGTGTCGATCATCGGCATGTAAATGTCAGGATGAAGCGCGAGCAGCTCCGGGTCGGGTTCAATGCGTAGGCCGGCCGTCTGCACCATTGAGATGGAATCCATACCGCCGGCTACAACGACGTCCATCCGGTCCATGACCACCTGTTTTGACGCCATCGAAATGCTCATCAGCCCCGATGAACACTGTCGATCGACCGTCTGTCCGGCGACTGTCGCCGGCAATCCCGCGGCTAAGGCGGCGGTCCGCCCAATCGTGTGCTGCAGGCCCTGGGGCATGGCGGAGCCGACAATGCAGTCCTCGATCTCATCGGGCTCGACTCTTGCGCGCGCGACCGCGGCGCGAATGGCGTGGGCGGCAAGGGTTGGTGCAGGCGTCGCGTTGAAGGCGCCCTTATATGCGCGGCCGATCGGGGTCCGCGCTACGGAAACAATGACCGCATCACGGCTCATGTCGCGCGCCTTTGGAGCTCGCGTCTTTCAACTCGACCTCGCTTTGCACACGACCTAGAAATAATGGCCATCCACGCTGATCGCCTGCCCCGTAACATTTCTTCCTGCCGGCGAACACAGGAAGAGACACGTGAGCGCTACGTCGTCCGCGTTCACCATTCGATGCAGGGAAATATGCTTGAGGTAATCCTCGCGCATCGCCGTCTCTTCAACGCCTTCCAACTTCGCGCGGGCACTGATGACGCCATCCATTCGCGGTCCTTCGACAATGCCGGGCAGAATCGCATTCACCCTGATATTGTCGGAGCCGAGTTCAATGGCCAGCGATTTCGCGATTCCTACGATGGCCCACTTTGTCGCCACATAAGGCGTCCGCCAGGGAATGCCCATGCGGCCTGCAACAGACGAAATGCAGACAATGTTCCCGTTCTTCGATGCCCGCAACATCGGTACAGCGTAATGCAGGCAGCGGTATTGGCCGTTCAGGTTTACTTCGATCGTGCGTGTCCATTCCTGTTCCGTGATCTTGTCCACTCCAGCGGTCGGGCCCGCGATGCCGGCGCAATTGATCAAAACATCGAGGCCATCGAACTTGGAACGCTGTGCCTCGAAGAGCGCCGCCACCTGCGTTTCATCGGCCACATCGGCATGAGTGGCCAGGCAGCAAGGAAGCCCCTTCTGAAACGCAGCCAGGGCAGTGTCGTCGATATCGCAAACGTGAATCTTGGCGCCCGTTTCCGCGAACGCAGTCGCGATGGCGGCCCCAATTCCGGAAGCGCCTGCAGTCACCAAAACCCGCAGTCCCTGTGGAGGATAAAGTCGATCCTGGAAGGTCATTCTTGATTCACCTTTCATTGAGCTTCTTTGCGATGACGCTACAACACCCGATAGCAATCAGGCGAAATGAACATTCTGCACGCCCTTAAGTTGCAACATCTCCCTCACTTCCGCGGGTGTGGCGATTTCAAAAGAGAGCTCTTCAAGAATGCGGCGAATCTTCCTAACCTGCTCGGCGTTGCTCGTGGCCTTTACGCCGGGGCCCAGATAAAGGTTGTCTTCAAGCCCTACGCGCACATTGGCGCCCAGGATGGCTCCCATGGTCAGAAGGGACATCTGGTGGCGTCCCGCGCCCAGCATCGAAAGCTGGTAGGAATCGCGCCCGAATAAGCGATCCGCTGTTGACCGCATCACGAAGAGGTTTTCGGGGTCCGGTCCCAGGCCACCGAGAATTCCAAAAACAGCTTGAATAAAGAGCGGGGGCTTGATGATGTTGCGATCGACGAAGTAGGCGAGATTGTAAAGGTGCCCCACGTCGTAGCACTCCAGTTCGAATCGAGTGCCGCTTTCTCCAAGATGGCCAAGAATGTATTCAATATCGGCAAAGGTATTTTTGAAAACGCCGGCCTTCATCCCCTCGATCTTGGGCTTCTCCCAGTCATAGCGCCAATTGGTGATCCGCTCGGCTACGGGATGAATGGAGAAGTTCATCGATCCCATGTTCAGCGAACACATCTCGGGTTGGACCTGGCTGGGATAAACGAGCCGTTGCTCGATCGTCATGTCGGAACTGCCGCCCGTGGTGATGTTGATGATCGAGCTCGTGCGCCCTGCCAGAACCGGACAAATTTCCCGATAGCACGCTGGATCTCCCGAGGGGCTTCCGTCGTTGCCGTTTCTGGCGTGGATATGGAGAATCGCGGCCCCGGCCTCGCCAGCCTCAACGGCGCTGTCGACAATCTGGGATGGCGTGACGGGTAGATACTCCGACATGGTTGGAGTATGTACAGAACCGGTAATAGCGCATGAAATGATGACTTTACGGTTGTTTTTGGCCATCTTCGCTCTCGATAAAATCACTAGGATCAATGACCGAACGATAATAAGAAGTTGAAGACGGAACACGACAGGTTCCGAGCGGACATTTTTGTGTCGTTTTCGGACCCGCGTCACGGGTTTGTACCGCCCAATCAATCCCCGCGTTTAGGGCCGGAATCGCGCCGGAGTGCTCCCCGTCCATCTGCGGAATGCGTGACGAAAATTTGTTGCCTCGCTGAATCCCACCAGTTCCGAAATGTCCTCGATACTCAGCTTCGTGGAACGGAGATACTCGCTTGCCAGGTTGCAGCGGACATCGTCGAGGATTTGCGTAAAAGACGTGCCCTCGGCGTGCAGCTTTCGATTGAGCGTCCGTACGGTTGTCGCGATCTGCCTGGCAACTTCTTCCATGCTCGGGGAATGCCCAGGCGTAGACGCGATGATGTGGTAGACCTCGCCGGCAACACCAGTCGATGTCTTGACCTCACCGAGAATGCGATCGCAGGTGTCTCGCAGGATCTTCGAGGTTAGGCCGTGCGCCAGGCGCGGCTTTGCAGACAATATCGATTTCGGATAGATGAGTTGAGACATCGGCTGGCCGAACCGCACCGGACAACGAAGATAGCGCTTGTAAAGATCGACGTGATCCGGGGTTGAATACGAAAGCTCGGCGCGAATGGGTAGATAGATGTCGCTGTCGAGCACGTCTCTCAGATGCGTGGCCAGTTGCGTCAGTTGTTGCTCCATGAGAAAACGCAACAAGGAGTCGGGATGCGTGACTGCTCCATTGTTTGGAAAAATCCAGGAGGCGAAGTCACCCTCCTCGCGCCACGACACCGTAAGAAGCGGTGTTGCGAGCCGGTGGTATTTTACTGCCACCTGAAAGTACTCGCGAATCGTGGGACTGCTTACCAGCGCGAATCCATACATCCCATATGCAGACAGTGGAATGCTGCTGCCTGTACGAAAAGGAGTCTCGGCGGTTTTCGATAAATGGAGTGCGTTGTGGCAGACCGTGATGTACTGGCGCACCGAGGTCAGAGTCTCGGGGTTCGCAAGACTCTCCGGCAATAAGCCTGTGCCTGACAGGCTCGCCTCAGGCGCAATTCCCTGCTCGCTGAGAACTTCAACCAGGGCTGCTACCTTGTAGGGCGCGTACCGTTTTTCGTTCCAAAGAGGTAATTCCATGACCACCAAAGCCTGTCCGAAACAAACACTCTTATGTCCGAATTAAACCTGTGCAGCACAATTGTGCATCATTAGCATTCCTTTTTGGAAGTGGGTTCTTTTGGGGCCTTCCAGGCTGGATCGGAATCCTATGTCAGAGTTTGTTATTACAGCAGCGAAGCGTACGGCAATTGGGGGTTTTCAGGGAACTCTAAAAGACACTTCGGCGGTTGACCTTGGGATTGTCGCGACCCAGGCGATTTTGCCCGGCATTCCCGCTGAAGATATCGCAGATGTGATTGTCGGCAACGTTCTACAGGCGGGCAACGGCATGAATCCGGCCCGCCAGATTGCTCTCAAATCCGGCCTTCCCGACCAGGTGACTGCACAGACCATCAATCGCGTTTGCGGCAGTGGTCTGCAGGCGGTCGTATTGGCCGTTCAGGGGCTGCAATGTGGCGAGGGCAAGTTATACCTCGCCGGGGGTACCGAAAGCATGTCGCGTGCCCCCTATCTTCTACCGCAGGCACGCGCCGGCTATCGATACGGTTCCGGCGAAGTGGTCGACAGCATCCTGAGCGAAGGCCTGACCGACCCGACTCTCGGCTATGCGATGGGCGTTACCGCGGAGAATGTTGCCGAGCAATGCGGCATCACGCGCGAAGAGCAGGATGCTTTTGCGTTCGAAAGCCAAATGCGCGCAGCGAAGGCCTTGAAGGATGGAGTCTTCAGCTCGGAAATTGTTCCGGTTCCCATTAAAACCAAGAAAGGCATCGTCGAATTCGCGACCGATGAACATCCCCGCCCGGATTCCTCACTGGAAGTCCTGGCAAAGCTGAAACCGGCTTTCAAACTGAACGGCACGGTCACAGCAGGAAACTCCAGCGGGCTGAACGATGGCGCGGCGATGCTGGCCGTGACCACCAAAGCGTACGCCATGAGCCATGGACTCCCCGTGCTGGCGCACATTCTCTCCTACGGACTGGCAGGGGTCGCCCCGGCAGTCATGGGACTCGGTCCGGCGGCAGCCGTGCCAATTGCGTTAAAAAAGGCGGGCCTCACACTGGAACAAATCGATCTCTTCGAATTGAACGAAGCGTTCGCCGCGCAATCGATCGCCGTCATCCGCAAGCTCAGTCTTGACCCGGCCAAGGTCAACGTCAGCGGGGGAGCCGTCGCTCTCGGGCATCCCATCGGCGCTTCAGGCGCTCGCGTGCTTGTAACGCTGGTTCACTCGCTGCGCAGGCTTGGAAAACGCTATGGCGTCGCCAGCCTTTGTATTGGTGGTGGCATGGGAATCGCGATCGTGATCGCGGCTGAATGAGAAGTACAGCGCTGCTGGAATTATTCTGTGTGGAAGCTCGACGCCTGCCTGTGCAGCGCTTTTGGAGGCGCGGCGAATCACGCGGGGCGTATATGATTGCCGGACCAAAGAATCGCGCAGGTTGGGTTCTGGTGGTACCCGAGAGAGGGCAAGAACGTGAATAAGGTAATCAAGTCTCCGGATGCAGCGGTCGCAGATTTGCGGGATGGCATGACCGTCATGCTTGGCGGCTTCGGATTGTGTGGAATCCCCGAGAATCTGATTGCGGCTGTCATTCGCAAGGGAGTCAAAGGGCTGCACACCATCAGCAACAACATGGGCGTCGATGGATTCGGAATGGGCCTGATGCTTGAGGCTGGAATGATTGCCTCTCATGTCGGCAGCTATGTGGGCGAAAATCGCTTGCTTGAGAAGCTGGTCATCGCCGGCGAATTGCACCTGACTCTCATTCCGCAGGGCACACTCGCCGAACGGATTCGCGCCGGCGGCGCAGGCATCCCGGCTTTCTACGTCCCTGCCGGAGCCGGCACGGTCGTGGCCGAAGGCAAGGAAATGCGGGAGTTCAATGGCAAATCCTACTTGATGGAGCACGCTCTGCACGCTGATGTCTCGCTGATCAAGGCCTGGAAGGCAGACCGTCACGGCAATCTTATCTATCGGGAAACCGCCCGCAATTTCAATCCGGCAATGGCCACGGCCGCGGACCTGACGATCGTCGAGGTTGAAGAGCTCGTTGAACCGGGAGAGTTGGACCCGGACGACATTGTGACTCCGGGGATCTATGTAGACAGGGTCGTTGTGGGACCTGAGTTCAAGAAGCCCGTCGAATATCGCTTCATCAAGGAGCATGCGCAGCTATGACCGAGGGAAATGCAGCGCCGCCGCAAGCTCCATTCACGTTGGTTGGCAAAACCGCCATCGTGACGGGAGGCGCAAGAGGAATTGGCAGAGCCGTCGTCGAGCGGCTCGCAGCTGCGGGTGCAAGCGTACTCGCGTGCGATCTGGATCGAGAGGCCTTGCAGGAAATGCGGGCCGCTCTCGGCAACCCCGACAGTATCGCAGTCATCCATGGCGATCTGATGGATGCTTCGTTTCCGCAACAGGTCGTCGATGCCGCGCTCGAAGCGTTCCACTCGATCGATATCGTCGTCAATTGCGCCGGTTTCAGTTGGGACGGCGTCATCCAGAAAACCTCCGACGAGCAGTTCCTTGCCATGTTGAACATTCACATCGTCGCGCCGTTCCGCCTGCTGCGCGCCGCCTCCGGTTATCTTCGTGAAACCGCCAAACGCGAGATTGCCGCCGGCCAGCGCGTGATGCGCAAAGTCGTGAACATCACATCCATCTCCGGGACCGACGGCAATCCCGGCCAGGCAGGCTACGCGGCAGGCAAGGCTGGAGTCATCGGCCTGACCAAGACTCTGGCCCGCGAATGGGGCCGGTACAACATCAACGTCAACGCTGTCGGCTTCGGCCTAATCCAAACGCGCATGACCCAGCCGCTCAAGCCCGACGGGAAAATCAATATGGGCGGCAAAGACATACCGATCGGCGTCCAGCCTGCAATGCTCGATTCCATCGCCGCTGCTTGCCCGCTGGGACGCATCGGTTCTCCCGAGGAAGCCGCAGGCGCTGTGCTCTTCTTCTGCTCTCCGCTATCGGACTACGTGACCGGCGAAGTGCTGATCTGCAGCGGTGGGTATCATTTCTGACGCGACCGCGCGGTCGCGCTTTTGTTCTGTCCCGAACGGAATGTCGGGGAGAGGTATCAAGGTGAACGGTAAAGAGCTTATCGCAACGCGGATTGCACGGGAACTGAAAGACGGCTTCTATGTGAACCTTGGTATCGGCCTGCCCACCATGATCGCAGCGTGCGTACCGGCTGGAATCGAAGTCATCTTTCAATCGGAGAATGGCCTTTTGGGGATCGGTCCCCCGCCCGGGCCGGATCAGGAAGATCCCGACTTAATCAATGCCGGCAAACAACCGGTCACAGTCCTTCCCGGTTCCAGTTTCTTCGGCAGCGATCAGGCGTTTGCCATGATCCGTGGCGGTCACATGGACATGAGCATTCTAGGAGCCATGCAAGTCTCCTGCCGGGGCGACCTTGCCAACTGGACCATTCCCGGAAAGATGGTAAAGGGCATGGGCGGCGCAATGGACCTCGTCGCAAGTGCTGCCCATGTCATTGTCGCGATGGAACACAACGCAAAGGACGGAACCGCGAAGATCGTCGAAGAGTGCTCGTTGCCTCTTACGGGGAAGCGCGTCGTTCATGACATCGTGACTGAACTCGGCTGGTTCCACGTGTCCGCTGAAGGGCTTGTCATGCAGGAGATCGCTGAAGGCGTGACGAAAGACGCTGTAGAAAAACGGACTGGATGCCCGGTGCACTTTTCACGAGATCTCCGCCCGATGCTTTCGTCCTAGACTTAATCGCTTTGGAAAGCCAAAAACGATTGCACGGAAGCGCAGCCGAAGTCCGTGGGCGAAATCCTGCGTCTTTGCACGCAGGTTCACCCCGGGTCCAAAGACTCCAATGCCGATTGTCAATAAATGATTTTGGTGCCGAAGAAGGGACTCGAACCCCCACACCCTTGCGAGTACGTGGACCTGAACCACGCGCGTCTGCCAATTCCGCCACTTCGGCACGTAAGACTGCTCAGGCGGATTCCGCCGAGCGGGCAGCAACCTTGAGTCTCGCAAATGCGCTCTGCGGTGTCAAATTTCCGCAAGCGAACGCCGGCCGGGACTTGCGCCCCGGCCGCCGCATCCGCTCTGCTCTTAAACCAGTTTCGCGTCCAGCGTGATCTCGGTGTTGTTAGCGAAGAGCTTCGAAATCGGGCAGCCCGCCTTCGCATCGGCAGCGGCCTTGTCGAAGGCTTCCTTGGTTGCGCCCGGAACGCTCGCCGTCGAGGTCAGCGCGATCTTCGTCACCGCGAAACCCGCGTCGGTTTTGGCTAGGGTCACCGCTGCTTGCGTTTCGATCTTCGTAGGCGTCAATCCCGCGCCGCCCAGTTGCGCGCCCAGCGCCATCGAAAAGCAGCTCGCGTGCGCCGCCGCAATCAGTTCCTCGGGCGTTGTGCCAGTAGCAGCCCCTTCAAACCGCGTGGCGAACGAATAGTTGGCGTCCTTCAGTACGCCCGTCGCCGTTGAAATCGTGCCCTTGCCTTCTTTCAACGATCCTGTCCAAACCGCGCTTGCTTTGCTTGCCATAGTCCCTCCTTGGGGGTGCATCGTTTCTGAGTTGTCAGTGGATTTTTTGGGCGTTCAACTTCGGGGAAGACCGTTGCGCCGCGTTCCTGTTGATCGCTTGGGCGCCTGGGGAAATTCTCTGAACAGGCGGCCACTTCTCCATGCTAATCTGTCGGGCATGTTGCCCCAGCTTCCCCACGCCCTGAATTCCGGGTTTCGCGCCGATTCAGCTGCGGAAATCTCACAAAGTGGTGCGATCTGCGCGGCTGGCGACGTTCTTACCGCCGATGTTCCGCCCGTCGACCACCACTGCCAGGTCTGCCCCAACTGCAGCCATCGCCTCACCGGCCACCATTGCAAACTGGTTTGCACACATTGCGGCTACTACCTCAGTTGCGCCGACTACTATTGATCGGTTCGTATTCCTCAGTCCCTGGAGCTGGTTGCATCGATGGCTTGAGACGATGAAGCAACGTCCCTCAGGGGCTAAAGCCCTCGATCATTCTGCGGACTTTAGTGGCACGAGTGAACTCGTGCCCTTTCAAAACAGCGACCCGAAATGAGTTTTTCACCAACCTGTAGAGTCGTGCTCTTTCAAAGCCGGATTTATGCAATCGGTTCTAGACCCTAAGGCGGCAGGACTAAAGTCGTGCCCTTTCAAAGCCGGATTTGTGCAACCGGTTCCGGTCCCTTAGTCCCTTTTCCCTATTCGCTACTGACTACTCCCTGCCTTTTTCGCTCGCCTTCCGCGGCGCCTCAAACTCGTCGCCCGGCTGCCACTCAATCGGGTTCGGCTGCTCGCTGGCCAACCATCCCAAAACAAATCCAAAACGGGCCAGCTTAGCGTTGCCGCGGAAATCCCAGTCCGCCTTGTATTCGTCGGAAGGCTGGTGATAATGATGCGCAACGTAGTCCGCCGTCTGCGCTGTACCCCATGCCAGATCGTGCCCCGCGAACAAATCTCCCTGGTCGATCGAAAACGCCGGAATTCCCACGCGCGCCAGCGAAAAATGATCCGACCGGTAATAGTGGCCGGCCATCGGCGTTGGATCGGGCAGCAGCTCCAGGTCGAACGCTTTCGCCACGCGCTCCACCGTCGGCCAAAAATCGATCCGCTCCGCGCCGCCTAGATTCACCGACCGCGGAATTCCGATCGGCAGCAGCATGTCGTAATTCAAATCCAGCCCCATCTGCGCGGCAGGAACTGGCGGATGCATTCCCAGGTATTGCGACCCGAGCAGTCCCTGCTCCTCCGCCGTCACCGAAGCAAAATATACATCGTGCGGCGGCTTCACCGGTGAGTGTGCAAACGCCCGCGCCAATTCCATCACGATTCCGCACCCGGTCCCGTTGTCGGCCGCGCCGTTGAAGATGTTGTCGCCCTTCATGTCGGGATCGATGCCGAGATGATCGTAGTGCGCGGTATACAGCACCGCGTTCCCGCCGCTCGCCTCGCCCTTTACGCGCCCCACGACGTTCGCGCTCACATAACGGCGCACGCGGCTCTCAATGTGCGCCTTCAGCCGCACCGGCAATTCATTCGCATGGAACGCCCCGGGCACTCCGGCGCGTTCGATCGCTTTGTCCAGATCGCCCAGCCCCGCCATCGTGAACAGTTTCTGCGCCACATCGTGCTGGATCCAGGCCGCCGCGCGCAGTGTTGCACTCGGATCGCCTACCAAATAGCTCTTCTCCACCGCCTGCGAGTTGCGCACCACTTCCCAGCCATAGCTGGCCAGGTCGGTCCGGTGAATGATCAGCACGCCCGCGGCACCGCGCCGCGCCGCCTCCTCATATTTGTAGGTCCAGCGCCCGTAGTATGTGAGCGCCTTGCCTTTGAAAAACTTCTCGTCAGTCGACGGCGGCTCGTTCACAATCACGAGCAGCACCTTCCCTTTCACGTCGATGTCTTTTCCGTCCGGGCCCGCGTAGTCGTTCCAGTGGTACTCGGGCGCATCGATGCCGTAGCCCACAAACACAATTGGCGCGTCGATGTCGGCCGTCGCTTGCCCCGTCTGATCTTTCGACACGATCTCGTCGCCATACGCCAGATCGAGCGCCGCACCATCGGCCGGCACAAAGCTGAACTTCGTCTTGTCATCCACCGTGTGCACGGCGTACAGCGGAACGTGCTGGAAGTACGTGCCGTTATCACCGGCCGGCTCCACGCCTGCAAGCGCGAACTGGGTGGCGATGTACTCCGCCGCCAACTCGCCTCCACGCGTCCCCGGTCCGCGCCCTTCCAGCAGGTCGAGCGACAAGAATCGCACATGCGCGCGAATCTTCTCGCCATCGATCGTTGCCGCCGCGGCGCGCGCCCCGGCGGGGAGCCCGGCAATTACCGGTACGGTGTTCTCTGCCGGTTGTTGCGCCGCCGTAGAAACAGTTGCGGCCAGGAAGGCCGCTGTTAGGAAAGCCGGAATAAACCTCGAATGCATTGAAACTCCCCTCCGTAACCGACTTGCGCGTGAATGCTCGCCAAAATGTTGCGCGGAACGCGCCAACGAATCCTGGTTGAGAATCTTCAGACTACGGCCTCACTGCGCCGCTGCGCAATTGCATCGGCCGCCGGCAACGCCAGCAGCCGCGCGCGCACCAGAACCTTTCGCGTCAGCCCCGTCAACGCCATCCCCGCCGCTTCATTCATCGCAACCCATCGCCGCTTTCCACCTGCCGCGGTTACCGCGTCCACGTCGTCCTCAAACACGGTGCGAATGCGCACGTAGTAATTCACCTGCATGATGGCGTGCCGCACCGTCAGGCGCAGCTCACTGGCCGGAACATCAGGACTTCGCAATGTCGGCAGTTCCCACATCCCCGGCATCACCGAGACCTGCGCGGGCCGCTGTTCCAGCAGCACCTCGCGCGTGCCAGGACCGCGCCGCTTGCCCGCCGCCGTGCTTGTCCGCACAGCAAGAGCGTAGCCCACAATCCGGCTGGTCATTGGCGCGCGCCGCCGCGTCTTGTGCTCGCCGCGCGTCTTGCATTCCGCCGTCAGTGGGCATTCCGCGCACTGCGGATTTCGCGGCGTACAAACGATCGCTCCCAGCTCCATCATCGCCTGGTTTGAATCGCCGGGCCGCGCACGGTCCAGCAGCTTGCCCGCCAGTTCCTCCACCTTGCGCCGCAGCGCTGTGTGGCCGCCTTTTCCCGCTCCCCAGCCCGCGAAGCGGCACAGTACCCGCTCCACATTTCCATCCACCACGGCCACCGGCTCATCGTGCGCAATGCTCGCAATTGCCGCGGCCGTGTACGCGCCAATTCCCGGCAGCACGCGCAGATCCTCCGCCTTCACCGGCAGATTGCCGCCGAGATTCGCGCTTACAAACTGCGCCGCCTTGTGCAGCATGCGTGCACGCCGGTAGTAGCCCAGCCCGCTCCACATCGCCAGCACATCCTGCTCCGGCGCCAGCGCCAGCGCCACCAGCGTCGGGAATCGCCCCATAAACTCCCGGTAGCGCTCCACCACAACCGCCACGCGCGTCTGTTGCAGCATGATCTCCGACACCCAGATCGCGTAAGGATCTGCGCTCCGCCGCCACGGCAAATCGCGTTTGTTGCGCGCGTACCATTCCAGTAAACGCGCGCTCGCCGCTCTTAGACTCTCCCGCCCCTCGTCGGCTCTTGCCATGCGCTCAGATTACGGCATTTACGCGGCCCGGCGTTGCGGCAGCGGAAGCCTCCGGCCGCGCCATATCTGCTGCTCTGACCAGAAATGTGTATTGCCCCGTCCTTGGTGCATTGCTAGATTGAACGCACATTCCCATTCTGGCAACGGTGTGCCTGCCGACTGGCGAATTTGTGGGCCGGACAATTGCTGTTCATCTACGCTGAAGGGTCGCCAGCCGTGGCAATCGCACCATCCGCTGGCGAATCGATTGGAGAAATCATGAAACGACTTGCTTGCTTTTTGACGCTCACTCTTCTTGCCGCACCCGCGGGCCTGTTCTCCCAAAACTCCGACCAGCCCGCTCCTCCCCAGTCCCGGGCAGAAAAGGGCGAATCACCCGCTCCGTTCTCGCGCATCGGCGTCTCCGGCGGCGTCGGAGCCAACGGCATCAATATGCAGGTCGCCGTTGAGGCTAACCGCTACATCAACATTCGCGGCATCGGCAACTACTTCAACTACTCGCTCACCAAGACCGTGAGCGGCACCAACGACACTGGCACGCTCAATTTCGCCACCGGCGGCGTCTCGGTTGACTTCTATCCATTTCCCAATCACGGCTGGCGTCTCAGCCCCGGCGCGCTCTTCTATAACCAAAATGCCGTGAACGCCACCCTCAACGTGGCCGGCGGAAACTCGTTTACCATGAACAGCACCAAGTTCTACTCGTCGACCACCAGCCCTGTCTCGGGCAGCGGCGGCATCCTTCTCAACAACACCAACCCTGCCTTCACCATGACCACCGGCTGGGGCAATCTCATCTCGCGCAGGGGCGGCCACTTCTCGGTTCCCTTTGAGATCGGCGCCGCTTTCGTCGGCTCCCCTACTGTCAAGCTGAACTTCGTCAACGGCATCGTGTGCGCAGACCAGGCACAAACCGAATGCTCCAGCGTCAATGCCTATCCCGCCTTCACCAACGACGTCAATGCGCAGATC
This sequence comes from uncultured Acidobacteriaceae bacterium, assembly GCA_963762905.1. Classification (GTDB taxonomy): domain Bacteria; phylum Acidobacteriota; class Terriglobia; order Terriglobales; family Acidobacteriaceae; genus Telmatobacter. The sequence continues at coordinate 22,520 of CAVXMJ010000027.1, forward strand.
GCCATCTACAACAACGACCTCGACGTGCTGAAGGTCTATCCCATCATGTCCATCGGCATCGGCTACAACTTCAAGATCCGCTAACGCGGCAGCATCCAATCATCGACCTCCAACAAAAATCCGGGCCGCCAGGCCCGGATTCTTTTTGCTCACTCAGTTCTTGACTCTTTCACTTCTTCACGACTCCGGGTCCACGACCCACGACCCACGGTTTCACTTCCGCCGCGTCAGCACGTCACTATCCCAGCATCTCTCCCACAATCCCCGCCGCCGCTTTCAGCGCCGCGTCAATCTGCGTCTGATCTTTGCCGCCGGCCTCTGCAATCTCCGGCTTTCCGCCGCCCGATCCGCCAACAATCTTTGCCACCGCGCCCACTAATTTGCCGGCTTGAATGCGCTTCACCAGTCCCGGCGTCACCCCTGCAATGATCGCGACTCTTCCCTCCGGTTGCGCCGAGCCCAGCACCACCACGCCTTCGCCCAGCTTCTGTTTCAGGTTGTCCACCAGCGTGCGCAACTGCCCGCGCTCCAGCTCGTCGGCGCGATGCGTCAGCACTTTCACGCCTTTCACTTCCACCGCGCGCGAAACCGCTTCATCCAGGCCCCCCGCGGCCGACTTCATCCGCATCTCTTCCAGCTCGCGCTTGAGCTTCTTCAGCTCGTCGTCCTGAGCCGCGAACTTCGCGCGCAGCCCCTCCGGCAGATTGTCTGCTGAGGGGAGGAACTGCCCCGCCACCTTCGCCAGCTCAAAATCTTTCCTGAAGGTGTCCAGCGAGCCCATCCCGCTGATCGCCTCGATGCGTCTCACTCCGGATGACACCGATTCCTCGCCGGTCAGCTTCATCAGCCCAATCTCGCCCGTCGCCGCCGTGTGGGTTCCGCCGCACAGCTCTGTAGAAAATCCGTCCGAGAGCTTCACCACCCGCACCTTGTCGCCATACTTCTCGCCGAACAGCGCCATCGCGTGATACTCGTTCACGGCAACGTCAATCGGAACGTCCACCAGCGTTTCGACCTTCGCGTTGGCCAGCACCTCGCGGTTCACAATGTCCTCGATCTCCTGCAACTCCTCATCGGCGACTTGAGAGAAATGCGAAAAGTCGAAGCGCAACCGGTCAGGATGCACCGCCGACCCAGCCTGCTTTACATGCGTGCCCAGAACCTGCCGCAGCGCCGCATGCAGCAGATGCGTCCCCGTATGATTGCGCCGGATCGCATCGCGCCGCAGTCCATCCACCACCGTATTCACGTGGTCGCCCACGGCGAGGTCCTGTTTCAGAATTGCCTTGTGCGCACGCACTCCCTGCACGGGCAGCACGCAGCCGACAATCTCGGCCACGGTGGAGTTTCCATCCACGGTCAGGAAAAACCCGAGGTCGCCAACTTGGCCGCCCGAGTCGCCATAGAAACTCGTGTGGTCCAGAACCACTTCAACCTCGTCGCCGGCCTTCGCCGCCGGAACGCCCAGTCCGCCCTTCACAATTGCCAGAACTTCGCAGTTGGTCGAAATCAGCGAACCGTAGCCTTCGAACACCGTCTTCGGCAAATCGCGGAACGCCGGGCTGGCGGTCTTCTGGCTTCCGCCCTTCCAGCTCGCACGCGCCCGCGCCTGTTCCGACTCCTTGGCGCGCTCGAACCCCTCGATGTCAAACGCAATGCCCGCATCGCGCGCCGCATCGACCATAAAGTCCAGCGGCAATCCAAAGGTCTCGTACAAGTGGAACGCCTTATCGCCCGTGAAGCCGGCCTTGATCTCTTCATCCAGCCGCGTCAGCCCGTATTTCAGCACGCGATCAAACTGCCTCTCCTCCGCTTCCACAACCTTCGCTACGCGCTCGGCCGAATCCACCAATTCCGGATACGCGCCCTTCATCAGATCGCGCACGGCAAAAACCATCTCAAAGAGAAACGGCTTCTCCTGCCCCAGCAGCCGTCCATGCCGAATCGCGCGGCGCAAAATCTTGCGCAGCACGTAGCCTCGTCCCTCATTCGACGGCACCACGCCATCGTTGATCAGGAACGTCGCAGCCCGCGCATGATCCGCAATGATCCGGAGGCTGGCGTTGCCGGTGAATTCGGCGATTCCCCCAGGGGCTAAAGCCCCATTCTCTTCCAGCGCTGTTTCGGCACGACTGAAGTCGTGCCCTGACACGGAACCGGATTGCGTGAAATCTGCGTGTGGGCTGACTTGCTGACTCGCTGACTCGCGCACTCGCTCGTGTGCTGACTCGCTGAACTGCCGACTCGCTGACTTGCTCGGACTAAGCCCCGCCAGCTCCGCTGCTCTTGCAATGAGCGGCGTAAACAAATCCGTCTCAAAGTTGCTCACCACACCCTGAAGCACCGCCGCCACGCGCTCCAATCCCATCCCCGTATCGATTGATGGCTTCGGCAGTGGCGCCAGCTTGTATCCCGTCGTCTTGCCGGCCGCATCGACAACCGCCGAGCGATCGAATTGCATAAAGACGAGGTTCCAAATCTCTACGTAGCGCGCGTCGTCTTTGCCGAACGGCAAATCCAAACCCGGCGTCTCCGCAGCCTCCAACCCCATGTCGTAAAAAATCTCCGAGCACGGTCCGCACGGACCCGTCTCGCCCATCTGCCAGAAGTTGTCCTTTACCCCGTACTCGAAGATTCGCTCCTTCGGCACGCCCACTTCCATCCAGTACTTTTCCGCCTCGTCGTCCCGCGGAACCTCGGCCGTCCCTTCAAAGATCGTCACGTACAGGCGGTCCTTCGAAATCCCGAACCACGCGTCACTCGCGCCGAACCAATCTGGGCTCGTCACCAGCTCCCACGCAAAACGGATCGCGTCGCGCTTGAAGTAGTCTCCGAACGAAAAATTCCCCAGCATCTCAAAGAACGTGTGATGCCGCCGCGTAAAACCCACATTCTCGAGGTCGTTATGCTTTCCGCCCGCACGCACGCACTTCTGCGAAGTGGTCGCCCTGGTATAGTCGCGCTTCTCCGCTCCGAGAAAAAGATCTTTGAACTGGTTCATCCCGGCGTTGGTAAACAAAAGCGTAGGATCGTTCGCCGGCACCAGCGAAGACGAGTGCACCCTGCGGTGCTCCTTGGTCTCAAAGAAGCGCAGAAACAGCTCGCGTATCTCATTTCCCGAGCGCATTTTCATAGCTCTCTCAGTGTAATGTCCCGCGCTCAGCAAACCGCCCCGCCAAACCACTTCCGAAACTCTTGCCAGGTCCGCGTCATCCAAGGCAGCAGGAGGTCCCCAATGGACACACGCGCAATCCTGGCCCTGGTTGAGGCCAAGCCCGGCAAGGAGAACGATCTCGAAGCATTTCTCAAGTCAGCCCAGCCGCTGGCGGTCGCTGAGCCCGCAACCACCACCTGGTATGCCGTCAAGCTTGGCCCTGCGAAGTTCGGCATCTTCGATACGTTCCCCAACAACGCGGGCCGCGACGCGCACCTCAACGGCCCCATTGCCAAAGCGCTGATGGCCAAGGCTGACGAGCTGCTGGCCAAACCGCCGCAGATCGAGATGCTCGACATTCTCGCCTCGAAGGCCTGATCGGTGGCGCGAAGGTAGGCCGGCGGTGGTGTGGCTGCAGATGGAGTGCGGGCGAGGACGCCGGCGGTACGGAACCACGCGGGCGGCTCGCACGTCCAACTCACTACATGGCCTCTCGATTCCACGCGACCTCATTCGCCCTCTTGATATTTGGGTGCCCCATCCAGGCTCTGCTTGGATGGGCTTCGCCGCTCCACGCGCAGCCCGGCCCTCACCTTCCCATTGCCGAAACCGATTCCATCAAAATCGGCGGGACTGACGGCGTCGGCTCGTCCACTCTTCAGGTCGACTTCGCGGAGGGCCCGTTCGATCTTCCGAAATCCGCGATTCTCGCACGCATCGCCACGGCCGCTTCCGCTGTTGCCACCTACTACGGCCGCTTTCCCGTTGCCACCGCACGCATCCTCGTCATTCCCGTCCCTGATCGCCACGGCATCCTTCAGGGCACCACATGGGGCGACATGCACGGTTGGCCGGGCTTCACGCGTCTCCGCATCGGCGAGCACACCACCGCGGCCGAGCTCGCATCCGACTGGATGATCACCCACGAGCTTACCCACATGGCCTTCCCGTCCATGCCCCAGGATCAAAACGAGGACCAGTCCGCCCAGCACTGGATTGAAGAAGGCCTCGCAACCTACATCGAGCCCGTTGAGCGCGTGATGATTGGCGATCTCACCGCGCAGAAGATCTGGGCCGATATGGTGCGGGACATGCCGCAGGGCGAACCGCAACCCGGCGACCAGGGCCTGGACCACACGCACACCTGGGGCCGCACCTACTGGGGTGGAGCTATGTTCTGCCTCGTCGCCGACGTCGAGATCCGCCAGCAGACCCACAACCGCCTCGGCCTGCAGGACGCGTTGCGCGCCATCGTCGCCGCCGGTGGCACCATCGACCATGATTGGACGCTGCCGCAGGCGCTGGCCGTCGGTGACCAGGCCACCGGCACGCACGTCCTCACCGATCTCTACGCCCAGTGGAAAGACAAGCCGGTTGAGTACGACCTGCCTGCGCTGTGGACGCAGCTCGGGATCAGCACCACTCCGAGCGGTATTGAGTTTTCGGATTCGGCGCCATTGGCTGCTGTCCGCGAAGCCATCAACCGCCCCAAGGGAAGCCCGGTCCCGGCGACCGTCGAGCCAAGACCAAAAATGACGGCTGCACCCTAGTCAGCTGCCGATCTGGGCCGTTCTGATGCATAAAATCGACCAAATTTGACCACGATTTGGACATCGATTTGCTGATTCTAAGCGGCTTAGACGGCAAAATATACCCTCTGGGGGTATAAAAATCGCTCCCGAACATCCTTTGCGGCTCCCAGATGGCGCCGTGAGGATGAGTTGGAACCGGTTCGGATGTCGATCATGAATTGAGTATGCGCCGGAGCGTGAAAATGATCGGCAAACTTGGCGGAAAAATTAAAGAGTGAATAAGTGAATGCGAGTGAATAAGTTAACGCGTTGTGAGGCGGCAAATTTACGTGGGCGGGGCTTGACAGGCGGTGGGGTGAAAAGGCGGCCTCTTACTCCTCGTGGGTCTCGGTATCTACGCTCTCCAGCGCCGCCAGCTCTTCCTCCGGCACGTCCCACTTCCGCAGCACCTTGTAGATCGTGCCCGTGGAGAAACCCGCCGCCACGAGGCGCCGCATCACGCGCGCTATTTCTTTTTCGTTAGTCGGCTTCCTGATGCGCTTGCGCTCGAGATACTCGCGAGTCAGCTTCTCTTCATCGGTCTGGCCGTAACGCGCATCCACCGTTTCCTTGATCAGGTCGGTGCGGATTCCCTTGCGCTGCAAGTCCTGCTGCACGCGCCGCGCGCCGAGCTTTTCGTTCTCCTGCCGCAGCCGGGCGTAGGTCTCGGCAAAGGCGCGGTCGTCGAGGTAGCCATGCTCCTTGAGCCGCGTAATGGCCGCGCGGACGGCGGCCTCGCCGTTGTCGCCCGGCTCGGCGCGCGCGGTCATCAGTCGCCGCAGCTCAACCTCGGTGCGCATCTGGCGGCCCAGGGCTTTGACGGCGTACTGATACAGCGCCGCTTCGTTCAGGGGTTCACGCGGCTTGCGGGATTTGCGTTGGAAAGGCATCGGCTTGCTTTGTTCCGTGCTGACCCACCCTAGCGGCAAAAACAAATACGCCGCGAGGGTGGGGCACCCAGACTTAATCAGCTTGGGATCATCTCTCAGGGGCTAAAGCCCCATGTTTTTTTGCTACCGCAATGGCACGACTAAAGTCATGCCCTGATACAAAACACGCTCAAAACCGAGTTTCTCCGCAGGCTTTAAACTCATGCCCTGACACAAAACATTCTCGAACCTAGGTCTACTGGCTCGAAGCTGCTTTACCCGTCCATTGATCGACCCAGTCGTTCACCGTCTTGTACCAGAGCTGGGAGTTCTGCGGCTTCAGCACCCAATGTCCTTCATCGGGAAAATAGAGCATCTTGCTCGGCACGCCGAGCAGTTGCAGCGTGTCAAAGAGTTGCAGTCCTTCGCTCAAATCGAGCCTGTAATCAAGCTGCCCGTGAACCACCAGTGTCGGCGTCTTGAAGTTCTTTGCATAGTACGACGGCGACCATTTGCGGAACGGGTTCTCATCATCGGGTTTGCCGTAGTAATCCCACGGATGCCCTTTGAACTCCCAGATGTTGAACCAGTCTTCTTCCGTGGTTCCAAAGGCCGACTCGGCATTGAACATTCCGTCGTGGGTCACGATGCACTTGAAGCGGTCCGTGTGGCCCAGGATCCAGTTGGCCATGAATCCGCCGTAGCTCGCGCCCAGCGCGCATTCGCGGTCTTTGTTGATAAAGGGATAGTGCTGCTCCGCGTAATCCAGCCCCGTCATCAGGTCTGTGAAAGGCTTGCCGCCCCAGTCGCCGCTCACTTCCTCCACGATGGCCTGCCCGTAGCCCGCCGACCCGCGCGGATTGATCATCACCACGACGTATCCGTTCGCTGCAAACAGCTCCGCGTTCCAGCGATAGCTCCAGTCGTCGCCCCACGCGCCCTGCGGCCCGCCGTGAATCAGGAACTTAACCGGATACTTCTTCGCCGCATCGAACCCCGGCGGGCGGATGAGGAAGCCTTCGAGCTTCGTGCCATCGGCGGCCTTAAACCAGAAGTCCTCCATCCTCGGCAGATCGAGCTGTGCCAGCAGCGCATCGTTGAGATGCGTAATGGGGTGCGGATAAAGAAGAAAGGCAGGCGAGTCTGCTTTCGCCGTCGACGGAGCCATCTCGACTTTGAAGCGAACAACCTCGCCGGGCGAATCAATACTCGTTTGGGCAGCGAGAATTGGTGCGAGTGGTGACTCTGGCGTCGAGTTGTCCGGCAATGTCAAAAGTCCGCTGAAGCTGCCCGTGTGGTTGTAGCTACCGACCACGTTTTGTATCCCGTTGGACAGACGCACGGAGCGAATAGGAGATTCGCCCTTGTCCTCCGAAACGAAGTAGATGAATTGGGAATCCTTCGCCCACGCAAACTCATCCACCCAGTTGTCAAACTTCGGCAGCAAATCCGAGACCGTCTTCTTCTCGCGGTCATAAAGCGCGAGGCTGAACTTGTCGCTCTCGTATCCATTCCGCGCCTGGCTCCGCCACGCCAGATACTTTCCATCGGGCGAGTACGCCGGATTGAAGTTGCCGCCGGCCGACGTCGATATTTTTCTGGCTTTGAACGAGGGATCAGTCAGATCAAGCGTATAAATCTGCGCGCTGGTCGAGATCGCCGGCACAGGGTCAGGATTCTCGGTAAACGCCAGCTCTTTCGAGTCGGGCGAGAAATCGCATCCGCAACCCCCACCCTCGAGCGA
>CAVXMJ010000028.1:0-25541 GCA_963762905.1 uncultured Acidobacteriaceae bacterium
TACCGTCTGTTCACTCCGCTCACTCCGGGGTGCCCCATCCAAGCTTTGCTTGGGTGGGGTAGGGTATTCGGCTAGCTCCGCTACCCTTAGATCAGCATGCCCCTTGCGACCATCGCTCTCGGCGCCAACCTTCCCAGCCCCGCCGGGCCGCCCGATGCCACGCTCGCCGCGGCCCTCAAGCACATTCGCGCTCTAGGCCGCATTGCCGCGTGCTCCTCTCTTTATTCCACCGAGCCTGTCGGCGTTGCCGATCAGCCTCGCTTCCTGAACGCCGTCATCGCCCTTGAAACGGACCTTGCCCCGCACCCACTTCTCCACGCTCTTCTCGCCATCGAGCGCTCTTTCGGACGCGACCGCTCCGGCTCCCTCCCCAACGGCCCCCGCACCCTCGACCTCGACATCCTCCTCTATGGCGATCTCATTCTCGCCGAGCCCGGCCTTGAAATCCCTCACTCGCGGCTCACTAAGCGCCCCTTTGTCCTCATTCCTCTCGCCGAAATCGCCCCCGATCTCCCCATCCCTCCCATCGGCCTTACCCCTGTAGAACTCCTCGCAAACCTTCCGCGCACGAGCGAACTCCTCGCTCCATCAGTCCTTCCCATCCAATCCCCCCTCTGGCGCACCGAATTGGGCTAGCGGCCCAGCCTTCCCGGCAAACTCGTCCGGGCAGTGTTCGGTCGCACAAACTGAGCGCCCCCGGCGAATCGCTGGACATGTTTGTTCGTGGTGTGAAACCATGCAACCCGTCGGCTCGCTGGATTTCACCGGCGCCGAATGGAGAAAGTACGATGAAGAAGACTGTTAGCCTTATCGCGCTGTTAGCTGCGCTTTCAATTCCCCAGCTTTGTATGGCACAGGCACCAGCCGGTGCCCCAGCTGGCTCAACCGGACTTTGCAATGATGGATCGTATTTCAAAGGATCAGTAAAGATAGGTGCCTGCACCGGTCATAAGGGGCTCAAAACCTGGTGGGGCGCGCCCAAGGCTCCTGCCAAGACCACTCCCGTGAAGACCGCGCCAGCCAAAACGACTACGCCGCCCAAATCCACTCCGGCCCCGGCCGCAAAGACCCCGCCTCCCACTGCTTCAACCCCCCCTCCAACGACGAAGCCCACTGCGCCCGCGACGCCTTCGAAATCTGCGCCATCCAATTCCGCTGCCGCGCCAGGAGGCGGACCTGGACTCGTCTGGTTGAACACCGCTTCCAACGTCTACCACTGCCCCGGCTCCACATACTACGGCAAGACCAAAGCCGGTGCGTACATGACCGAGCCGGAAGCGAAGGCCAAAGGCGCACACCCAAATGGAGGCAAGGCCTGCAGCGCAAAGTGACAATCTTAGCGTGAGTAACTTGTGAAGGATTGGGCTGGGCCGAAGGCGGCTCAGCCTCTTTGCCCGTGCGGCGGTCGTGAGCTGCTGGCGGTCGAGCACTTCTTCACCGGTTGTTCATGATGACCCCTCGGATGATGATTTACCGTGGCCGTGCCGAGGCGCGTCCACGGCAGTCTTCGAAACTCAGATAAACCACTGCGGTGCGCGAGTTGGGTGGGAAGATTTGCCTTTATCCGCACCCCGAACTGAAAGATCGCAAGGAGGGTAGGAAACCGATTATGAGTGTGATTGCCGATTTATTGCAGCAGAAGGTTGGACTGAGCCCAGACCAGGCCCAGCAAGCGGAACAAGTTGTCGTCGAACATCTTACATCGAGAGTCCCGCCGGAGTTTCAGGGCGTGTTGAGCTCTGTGCTCGGCACGGGATCAGGCGCGGACGCATCTCAACCAGCGGCCGGGGATTCCGGCGGCATGAGTGGCCTGCTTGGCGAAGCGACCAAGCTGTTCGGAGGCTAGGAACTAAATGGCTCGCATTTACCAAGTCTCTTCGCGGCGCTTCAATCGGTCGTAACGAATCTCTCACGCAGCCGATTCGGCAGCGGCAATGAACCCATGTTCGCTCATCCAGCAAGAATCGAAATCAGAAAGCGCAAGGAGAAAGAAATGAAAGCAAACCGCCTTACAACTGCCCTCGTGGCCCTGGCTGCTTCCGTACTTTTCGGAGTCCTTCCAGTCGCCATCGCCCAAACCAAGCCCGCCAGCAAGCCAGCGACTCCTGCGGCGGCATCCCATCTTGTGGACCTCAACACGGCCACACTTAGTCAACTCAAAGCTCTTCCCGGCATCGGTGAAGCATACGCCCAGAAAATCGTCAACGGGCGTCCCTACGCCAACAAGACACAGTTGAAGACAAAGAACATCATTCCTGCGGCCACCTACAGCAAGATTGCCAGCCTGGTGATCGCCAACCAGCCTGCCAAACCAGGGAAGTAGCAAGGCTGCTTTTTCAATGGGGTCCGCTTCGATTTTTTCGTTTGAATGACATCGGGGTACAGGCTTCGGCCCGTACCCCGATGTCTTTTCTTTAATTGACGTCGCTTTCCAAATCGCTCCCGAAAGAGGAGTTCATCGGCGGCCCGAACTTAGCCCTGCTGGTCGTTCTTCTCATCTTCCTTTTTATCGATGAGCTCGGTCACATCTTTTGTGCCTTCAAAGCCAACCACAGCTGCAATGCCATCCGTTATGATTCCCGCATTTGGATCCAGTTTCTTTGCGCCTTCAACCGCGACCGCAGCTCCGGCCAACTCTTCGAGTATTCCCATAATTTCCTCCTTTTGAGCGTCAGGAGGCCAGATTTTGGTCTGGGATCTCCGGATCGATTCGTCGAATCTAACCGCGCCGTGAAAGGTATTGCAAGGCCGGAGCAGAACTTTCGGTGGAAAAAACCAGACAAGGACAAGAATCCGGCGCGCTCCGGCGCGTCGGAGAACTCCTGTCCAACCTGCGTTGGGGCTTCTGGATGACATTAACCGTGTTGGTTCTGTGCTCATAAGTTGAGGCGCAATTCCAATTAAGATGAGTCCAGCTTTCTGGATGCCGCGCGAGCTTCCGGCTCGCTGTGTGCCGCGCTACTGCACCGCTTTAGGTTGGAGGTTCGCATGATGTTGTCGCAGTATTTTGGATTTAAAGAAGAGCCTTTCGGGTTCAGTCCCGATCCGCGATGCTTGTTTCTCAGTCGCACACATCAAGATGCGCTTGAAGCGCTTGAGGACGGCTTCAAAAGCAACCGCGGTTTCACGGCCATGATTGCGCCTCCCGGAATGGGGAAGACCACGCTGCTATTCCGCTTCCTCGAAGATGTTCGCGAATCCGCCTGCGTGGTGTTTCTCTTTGACCTGGATGCCACGTGCGAGCCGCGCGAGTTTGTTGCCTACGTCCTGCGCGATCTCGGCATCACGCCCGGCGCGGGCAGCGCTGAAATGCACGAGCAACTCAGCGAGGCGGTCATTAAAGAAAACATGGCCAGGCGCAAATTCGTCATCGTCATTGACGAGGCCCAGAATCTTTCTGAAGCCGTGCTGGAGCGCGTTCGCCTTCTCACCAACTTTGAAAACACGCGCGGCAAGCTGATCCAGGTCGTCCTCTCTGGCCAGCCGCAGCTATCCGACAAATTGCTCCAGTCTTCTCTCATCCAACTTCGCCAGCGCATCTCCACCGTTTGCCACGTTGAGCCGCTTTCGGCTCAGGAGATCGCGGGCTACATCGACTACCGCGTCAAGATGGCCGGCTATCTCGGCCAGCCGCTCTTTGCTGAAGACGCAATCAATCTGATCGCGGAGGCCAGCCAAGGCACTCCACGCATCATCAACAATCTTTGCTATAACGCTCTGTCGCTGTGCGCCAAGCTCAAGTCGAAGCAAGTTGACGCTGCGATGGTGGCCAAGGTCATCACCTCGCTCCAATTGGTTCCGCATTCTCATGAGCGCGCCGCGGCTGTTGCCGATGTTCCCGCCGCGACCGCTGTGGGTGAATTTGTTGAGCAGCCCGGGAGACGCAGGGAATTTGGCGGCCTAAGCCTGGCGCCGGAATCAGACAATCCGGTCCCAGCCAGGCCAAAGAGGCCGGCTGCCGAGCCGGCAATGCCGAGATTCTGGGAGCGCACCAGGCTGCGGCTGGTGAGCTTCGCTGCGGCAACCGCCGGCAGCGTGATGATCTGGGTTCCCGCGGCCGCGCTCATGCTCGTCATCAGCTTCATTGGCATTGTCCGCGTCACTGAAGTCTTGTCGCCGCCCTCGCACTCAACCGGCGCCGATCAGACCACGGATATTTCGGCTCCTCAGCCATCGGATTCTGACGATCCCGGCGCGACCGAATCCACTTCGCCGGCTGATCCCGGCAATCCAGTTTCCGTGCCTGCCGCTTCCAGACCAATGGAGGCCGCCTCCACTCCCAAGCCCTCGCCAATCAATGCTCGGCCCGCGGCTTCGGTTCCGATGCAATCCGCATCCTCGGGCTCAAGTGAGAGATCGCTCCAGGGCAGCGCCACCGTTCCCACGGCGGCGGCGGCCTCTCAGCCTGTTGTGTTGGCGCCTCAAGCAGATCGCCAGCCGCCCTCCGCAGGTTCAAGTGCGCTGCCGGCCGCACCGCAGCAGGCAGCAGCAGCGCCTGTCGCAACTGCGCCCAGGCAGGTGCGCCCCGCGCTCGGCGGTGACGCGTCGCGACCAGTCATGAATGGTCCAGCGGCGCCGAGCGTGCGCCCCGCGCTGCCTCAACGCTGACTTCTGAACTTCTTTCTTGCTCGACGGTCGGGACACTAGCCCCGCCCGCTAAGGTTACTCGTCGCCTTCCGCGATCCAAAAGCGCAGAACCTTATTGTTCTCGCTGTCGTAGCTGCAAACCAGTTCGACGCGCTTGAACGCGCCGGTCGGATCCTCCAGCAAAAGCTTGTCCGATACGCTCGTCGAAATTCCCGGCGCGACGTGAACAGCTACCTGGTCATTGAACCGCTCATCCGGCGTGGCGCCATAGGCCCACCGGAACCGGTCGCTCGCAATCGACCTGAGATATTCATCCGCGCCCCTCGAACATGCCCGCTCCGCCTGCGCTCCATCGTCGTCCGGCGTTCTCTCGTTCCCGCCCGCCTGTTGCCTGGCCGCGGCCGCCACTCCTCCGGCGCGCCAGGCTTCCCATGCCCTCAGACCGAAGTACAGCGCAATCCCGCACACGGCAACAATCGCAATCGTCGCCGCCGCAACCTTCCAGCCCGCGCTCTTGGTTCGCGCCAGTTCCCATTCGCGCGCAAACTGATCGATGCCATAGAGCAGCGTGCCGGTCTCATCTTCTTTTTGCCAGCGCACCGCAACGAGGTCGGTTGTCGGGCTGCTCACATACACCTGTCCCGCCAGGCCGTCTTCCTTGCGTTTTACCTGCGCGCCCTTCGTGGGATACTTTCGCGAACTCACTTCGTATCCCTCCCCGATCGCCGCGCGTTATTCACGTCTGGAGCCCCGTTCATTTCCCGGCTGAAACGGAATATAACACCGCTCGCCTTCGCAGTTTCTGTCGCGGAATTCCGTTCCGCTGCATCACAATGGGTGAGTAGCGCTTTTCCCCCTCCTTGAGAGTTCAACGCATGCGGCAGCTCCGACTCAAAGCCCTCATCCGCCTGCAATTGGCGGTCGTTTCGCTGTCGGTTCCGCTGTGCCTCGCCGCGCAATCCCCGCCGCAGCCCGCGCCCGCGTCTGAGTCAACCAACGCCGCTCCCGATGCCAAACCTGCGCCGATCACGGATACCGAGCAGGTTACCGTCACCGCCTATCGCGCCCCGCTCGGCGTGTTGGAGAGCCCTGTCACCACGCGCCTGCTCACCCAGCAAGCGCTGCGCTCCACCGCCGGCATTACCTTCGATGACCAGTTGCGCCAGCTTCCCGGCGTCGAGCTTTTCCGCCGGTCCAGTTCGCTCGTGGCCAATCCAACTTCGCAGGGAATCAGTCTTCGCGCCCTCGGTTCCACCTCTGCCAGCCGCACCCTCGTCACCGAGGACGATGTCCCGCTCAACGACCCGCTCGGCGGCTGGATTCACTGGCAGGAGCAGCCCGAGCTCTCGATAAAAGACGTTGAGCTCGTCCGCGGCGGCGCCAGCGACCTTTATGGATCGAGCGCCATCGGCGGCGTGGTCAACATTCTTCAGGCACAACCCACGTCCAACGCCATCACGGTACGAAGTACCTTCGGCGGCGAAGGCACCTACGACAACAGCCTGCTGGCCACGACTCATCATGGGCCGTGGAATTTTCTCGCAGCAGGCGGCCTCATCGGCACCGACGGATACATCCAGGAATCTCCATCCGAGCGCGGGCCGGTTGATGTTGCCAGCAATGTTCACAGCCAGAACGCACTGGTCTTTGCGGGCCGCGACTACGGCAATCTCAAGCTCTTCGTGCGCGGAACTGGTTTCGATGAGTCCCGCCACAACGGGACTCCATACCAGATCAACGCCACGCGGCTCATCCGCTACTCGACGGGCGCCGACTGGCAAAACGCGCACAATGCCGCTCTCGCTCTCCGCCTCTACGGATCGGACGAGCGCTATCGCCAGACATTCTCGAGCATTTCGAATCTTCCCAACTTCGGCGACGCGGCGTGCGATTACCGCTGCGGCGAGATTCCAACCAAATTCTCCCATGTCCCCGATAACGAGCTCGGTGCAGCCGCGCATTGGAGCCAGCCTTTCGGCGCAGGCCTGTTGCTCGTTGTTGGAGCCGACGTACACGATGTTCGCGTCTGGGATCGTGAGCAGTCGTACACCGGCGCCGAAGCGCTCACGAACCTAGCCGACCATCAGCGCGACTCGGCCGCATATGCTGAGGCCATGTGGGAGCACAAAAGCTGGACGATCGTCGCCGGAAGCCGCATGGACTGGTTTCAGAATTACGACGGTCACGAAACGCAGTGGAACGGATCAACATGGGTGCCCACCGCCGCTCAGCCGCCGCAGCGCGATGAGCGAATATTTGATCCGCGCCTCGGCGTCTCGCGCAAGCTGTCTGACCACTGGGCGCTCACGGCCTCGGGCTTTCGCGCCTTCCGCGCGCCCACGCCCAACGAACTCTACCGCTCCACGCAGGTCGGCAGCGAGCTCACTCTGCCCAACGGCAGCCTGCTCAGCGAGCGCGCCACGGGATGGGAAGCCGGCATCGCCGCCGAGCGCTCATGGGGCAGTCTCCGTTCCAGCTATTTCCTCACCCAGGTCAATCGGCCCATTGTCGCTGTCACCACCTGTGCGATGTGCATGCCGATTCAGCTCATGCGCGAAAATCTCGGCCAGATCGAGAGCCGCGGCATCTCTCTCGACTTCGAACTTCATCCCCGCACGTGGCTCGCCGTCGACGGCGGCTATCAGTATGCGCACGCCGTGGTCTCGCGCGGCTACCAGTTAGATAACCCCGCCGCCTCACCTGACGCGGGGGACCTCGGCAATTGGATTCCCGAAGTTGCACGCAACCTGGCCACGCTCAACCTTCGCGCATCGCGCCCGTCGCTCGGGACCATCAGCCTCCAAAGCCGCATCAGCGGCCGCCAGTTTGACGACGACGCCAACGCCTTTCTGCTCCACGGCTACTTCCGCCTCGACGCCTATGCCTCGCACAACTTCGGCCGGCGTTTTGAGCTCTTCTCCGCCGGGGAGAATCTCTTCGACCGTTCCATCGAAGTTTCCAAAACCCCGACTACCACGCTCGGCCAGCCGCGCACCGCGCGCGCAGGATTCCTGGTTCACCTCGGTCGCACTGGCGAATAGCGGTAATGAAGGGTGCGTGCTTCGCTCGGCAAAACAGGTCTCGACCCGCAGTCGCGAGCGGCAACTCATCCTTACGATTGGTTACCGTTCAGCGCTCCGCAACCTTCCCTGAGCACCTGTGTTCGATCTTCCATACGCGGCCGAAAAGAAACTTCAGAGGCCGCGAAAGGAAGGAACCCATGAAACTCGCGACGATTGCACTTGCTACAGCACTTTTCGGTGGAGCGGCTCTTGCGCAGGCGCAGATGCCTGCCCGCTACGACCACGTTGCCCAGCGCCAGGTGAACCAGCAGCATCGCATCGCCGCGGGCGTTCGCGATGGGCAGCTCACCCACGGTCAGGCCTTCAGGCTCGAACGCCGCGAAGCCGGTATCCACCACGAGGTCCGCACCATGCGCGCCTTCGATCATGGCCGCCTCACGCAGCGCGATCGCCGCGTGCTCTACCACCAGCAAAACCGCATGTCGCGCCGCATCTATCGTGATCGCCGGTTCTAGTTTTTCCGCGGTTCTCTCGCGCTCGCCTCGCGAACAAATGCCCGTGGCCTCGCCGCCGCGGGCATTCGTTTCTTCGCGGAGCGTTCCGCGTACCTCACGATCCGCTCGGCTCAGGAAGGGCATTGAATCCCCGCTACAATCAATGAGTGCCCCCGTTCTTCCAACTCATCGCGGAATCTGCTGCCGGCGGGCGTCGCGGCCGTCTGCACCTTCCCCACCAAACCGTAGAAACCCCTGTCTTCATGCCCGTCGGCACGCAGGGCACCGTCAAAGCCGTTCCGCAGGACACGCTCGAATCGCTCGGCGCGGAAATCATTCTCGGCAACACGTACCATCTTTATCTGCGCCCCGGCCACGAGCCCATTCGCCGCATGGGCGGACTGCATGAATTTATGAGTTGGCCGCGCGCCATCCTTACTGACTCCGGCGGCTTCCAGGTCTTCTCGCTCAGTTCGCTCCGCAAAGTGAGTGACGATGGCGTCCAGTTCCGCTCTCACCTGGATGGCAGCTCGCACTTCTTTACTCCTGAACATTCGATCGACGTTCAGATAGCACTCGGCGCCGACATTGTCATGGCTTTTGACGAATGCACCGAATATCCCGCCGATCGCGCGCGCGCCGAAGAAAGTCTCCGCCTCACCATGGCCTGGGCCCGGCGCTCCCTCGATCATTTCCGCGCGCATCGTCATGAAGTTCCATGGCTCGATGAACGAAAAGGGGTGCCCCAGGTCCCTCGCACTTGGGGACCTGGGAGCGGTGTGCCCAACTCAGAGAACCCAACCCAATCCCTCTTCGGCATCGTTCAAGGCGGCATGCACCGCGATCTCCGCCGCCAGTGCGCCGAGCGCCTGGTCGAGATGGACTTCGACGGCTATGCTATCGGCGGCCTCTCGGTCGGCGAGCCCCGCGAACTGACACTTGAAATGATTGCGGAAGTTTTGCCGCTGCTACCCAAAGACAAGCCGCGCTATGTCATGGGCGTCGGGTATCCCGACGAAATTGAGCAGTACGCGCGCATGGGCGTCGACATGATGGATTGCGTTCTACCCACCCGCGCCGCGCGCCATGCGCTGCTCTTCACCAGCGAGGGCCGCCTCAACATCAAGAACAAACAATTCGTTGAAGACCAGTCCCCGCCCGATCCCAATTGTTCCTGCCCCGTCTGCCGCCGCTACTCGCGCGCCTATCTGCGCCATCTCGTGCAGGCCGCGGAGCCACTGTCCGCAACCCTCAATTCAATCCACAATCTCGCCTACTACCTCGGCATCATGCAGCATGTGCGCACGTCGCTCGAATCTCCCGCCCTCTGACTGCGATCCTCGATTCGTCAAGCGATCACTTTTATTCACCGGGCGAAACGGCAACCGCGGTCTTCGCTGGCAGACTTTCTAAATTCTTGCTCAGGATCACCGCCGCCGTGATCCACAGTGCCGCGCCCGTTCCCCCGGCGCACACCGCCGAGCTAAGAGTGCTCGCAGAAATCAACAGCGACCCAAAAGCAGCCAGCGAAATCGCCCCGCCCGTCCAATAGTAAAGAGGTAGCTTGAAAAGTTTGCCGAGAGGGAAGAAGTGAATGCCTACTACCGCGCCGATCCATTGCCCAAATAATTCCGGCCGATGAATGTGGCCCAGGATCGGTATTCCAACCGGAATCGCGGCGCTTTCTATCGCGACGATCAGCGCGTATTTGATTCTGTAATTCCTCATCAGCCGCTTATCCAAAACCACTCTTGGCTCATGACGGAGGCTGGCAAGATTCGCAATCGCCCACGCCACAAGCACAGCAGTTACCGCAGCGATCGCTCCGAACCACGGCCAGTGTTCGCCACTGATTGCAGCCTGCACCCACCAATACAGCGCATAAGCGCCGAATCCCGCGCAAACAATCGCGCCAACCGCTCTGCCGCGCATGCGAACCAGCAAATCCGGCCCACCCGGACCAAGAATTCCGCCTGCCTCACTCATTTCATTCTCCGATCCAATGCTTGGTCGTAAAGCCATCATTCTTGACCTGAATCCCAGATCGCCATTCACCGCGTCTGCACCTCGATCGCTCGCCACTACTGCTGAGCGCCTTCAGATGCAAACGGTTCACTAATCACCGTCCACCGATCACCGTTTCACCCAGCAGCTGCTTCAGCGCCTTCACATATTCCGTCAGCGCCGCGCGCCCCTTTTCCGTCATGCGATAGAGCGTCTGCGGCTTGCGCAGCACAAACTTCTTCTCCACCGCCACGTACCCAGCCTCTTCCAGCTTCATCAACTGCGCGCCCAAGTTCCCGTCCGTCGAGCCAGTCTTTTCCCGCAGCCAGGTAAACTCCGCCTCTTCCACTCCCATCAGCAGTGAGAGCAGAGCCAGCCGCAGCTTTCCGTGAATCACAGGATTCAGCTCCGGCAACTCAGGCATTGGCCGCTCCCTGCCGCCGCTCACGCGACTCCAGGATCATCGCGTAGATCCCAAAAGCAATCTGGCAAAGGAAAATGGCCACCAGGAACGCGATCAGGCTTTGCGTCGCGTTTCCAAACAGTGAAGCCGCGCCCGCCGCCCACCACACCAGTGCGCACGCAAACTGCGCCTTCCACTTCAGCAGAAGGCCTGACGCGGCATTGGCCGTTCCCAGCAACCCCATCACCACCGCGACCACTACTTGCTGATCGGCTCTGCCGCTCAGCCCCAGTGGCACCAGCAAAACAAACATTGTGATTCCCATCGCCGTCCAGATCGAGATGATTGCCCGCCCCACCGTGGTCATCGGCGCCTTCGCGGTTTTACGCATCCGCGACGCCAGACCCCAGTTCAGCAACCATGCACCAGTCATGGTCACCGGCCACGCCAGGATGTGCTGTCCCCAGATGGGCCCGCCGAAGAACCCTGACGACCATGCGATGGCAACATAAAACGCCACGCCCCACAGCACAATCGTCCACGCCCATCTCGTCGTGCTGCGCCGCCCCTCGGCGATCATGCTCTCAATCAGTTCCAGCCTTGAGCTCAAATCCTGTTTGTTGGTTTCCTCCGGCATCTCATTCCTCCTCATTACGCCGCGTCTCTCGGTCCACGATCACCCGCTCGCTGCTTTTTCACGCATGGGCCACGGCGCCCAACTTTCGCCGCTTCGCCTCAAGCAACATCGCGTAAACCCCAAACAGAATCTGGCAAAGGAACACCGCCGCCACAAGTACAGCCGCCACTTGAGAGTCGCTGCCGAAACAAGCCGCGGCCGATGCGATCCACCAGACCGCACCGCAGGCGATTTGCATCTTCCACTTCAAAATCCAGCCGGACGCTCCGTTGGTGACGCCCATCATCGCCGCCAGAATCTCAACGAAAAGATGCTGGTCTGCCGGCCGGCCGCCCGCGCTCATGGCCACAAACAAAAAGCACATCGAGACGCCCGAGCAGACCCACACTGCGACCACGGCCCTGACCAGAGTTGTTGCCGGCCCGCGGTGTCCGCCGCTCAAACCGATAAAGAGAGTCAGCGCCGCAGTACCCAGCATCGTCAACGGCCACGCTGGCCAATGCCGCCCGTCGCCCCAGACTGAAAGCCCCTGGCCCCACGTCGCCCAGGCAATCGCTACGTAATAGGCGACACCCCACAGCACGAACACCCAGCCCCAGCTCTCCGAGCTTCGCCGCCCCTCGGCGATCATGCTCTCAATTAGTTCGAGCCGCTCAGTCAACTCCGGGTTCGCTTGATTCTCCATTTCCTCACCTCTCATAACGCCTCTAACCACGCTGTCTTTCTGTTCCCTGTTCCCTATTCCCTGGTCCCTGCTTTTCTCACGCGTACTCCCACCGCCGCGCAATCCTCCGCGCCACCACGAACAGCACCACGCCGATCCCAAGGAGCACCGAGACCTGCGGCCACAACGCCGTCACCGGCAAATCCCGCCAGAACACTTTGGTGAATCCATCAATCGCCCACGCGTTGATCGTCAGCAATCCCGCCCTTTGCATCGACTCCGGCATCAGGAACCGCGGAAACATGCTGCCGCCGATCGACGACATAATCAGAATTACCAGCGTCGAAAGCGCGCCCAGTTGCGCCCGCGTTTGGCACGCGCTCGCCAGCAGCATTCCAAACGCCGCAACCGCAAACGCCGTGCACAGGCCCATCACCGCGAACCCTGGCAGGTGGCTGAAGAAATCAAGCTTGAACGCCGCCCATCCCCACAGGAACATCGCCACCAGTTGCACAAACGCCAACAGCGTGTTGAACACCAGCTTTCCCGCCAGCAGCCTGGTCATCGTCACGCGCGTGCTCAGTACCCGCTCCAGCGTTCCGCTTTCGGCTTCGTCCAGCAGCGCTCCTGCCGATCCGCTCGCCGTGAACAGCAGAAACATCACTCCGATCGCCGCTGCGTAAAACGAAATCATGTCCTTGTTCTTGCCTGCGCTTTTCCCCACCACCGCGCGCACCTTCACCTGCACAATTCCTGCGCTCGCGTTTTCTGAATCTCCGCTTCCCGAACTCCCGCTTCCGGCCTTTCCTTCAGCCTCCAGCTTCCGCAGCGCGTCCAGTTCGCCATCCACCTTCGTCTTCTGCGCCGGCGTAAATCCACCCATATATTGCTCCGCGTACTTCATGCCCTCATCCGCCATCGCCGAGGGCATTGAAGTCATCGCCGCCTTCTGCAGCAGGCCCACCACAATCTGCGGAGCGATCGTGTCGCTCGGGTCGTTCAGCAGTTCCAGAGTGCTTCCCCCGGCATCCGGCCCAAACGCAATCGGATGCTGCCCAAACCCCGGCGGAATAATCAGCGCCACCGGCGCGTCTCCCGCCTTCACCGCCGCTTCCGCGGTCGCCGCCGTGTAGTCAGGACCCGATCGCGCTCCCTTCTGGTTCACCGGACTGATGTGGACCCACAGAGAGCCTTCCTCATCCAGCGCCTTCACAAGGTTCTCCGAGCCTTCACTCCTGTCCTGGTCGACAACAATCAACGTGACCTTCGGTGTCGAGTTATTTTCTTTCCCGAAAATCACCGCGAAAATGGTGAAAAACGCCAGCGGCAACACGAAGCTCAACACCATCGCTCCGCGGTCGCGCCGCAATGCAATCAACGCCGTCCTTGCCACATTCCAGATCAATCTCGTAACTCCCTTCCCGTCAGGTGCAGAAAAACCGACTCCAGGTTCGGTCTCCGCAGCGATAAATCCTCCAGCTCCAGCCCAGCCTTCGTCGCATCCTCAAGCAGCGGAGCAATCTCCCCCGCCTGCTCGATCGTGAACTCGGCCGTCTCCGCCGTTACTCGCCCGCCGTGCCGATGGGCCCACGCTTCGATTTCATCCTTGGCTCCCGCAAACCGCGCCAGCACCTGGCTGCGTCTTCCAAACGTTCCTTCCACGAGCTCTTCCTTCGTGCCCTCGGCAATAATCTTTCCGTGATCGATAATCGCGATCCGGTCGCACAGCCGCTCCGCCTCTTCCATGTAGTGTGTGGTGTACACAATCGCCGTTCCCGCATCGCGCAGCGCCTCGATCATTTCGAAGATCCGGTTGCGCGACTGCGGATCGACGCCGACCGTCGGCTCGTCGAAGAGCACAACCTTCGGCCGGTGCATCATTCCCGCCGCCATGTTCAGTCGGCGCTTCATTCCGCCGGACAATGTGCGCGCCACGTCGCTCTGCTTTTCCTCGAGCGCCGCCCAGTGCAGGCACCACGCGATCGCTTCCTTCAGCGCCGGTCCCTTCAGCCCGTAGTAACGCCCAAACGATCCCAGGTTTTCCCTGCAACTGATCCGCGGATAAATCGAGAGCTCCTGCGGAACCCATCCCAGCGCCATGCGCGCCTCGGTTGATCCGGCTGCCTGCCCCATCACCATCACGCGTCCCGAGTCTTGAATCACGCGCCCCACCATCGCCCGGATCAGCGTGCTCTTTCCCGCTCCGTTCGGACCCAGCAGTCCCAGGCACTCTCCTGCGCGCACCTTCAGGCTGACGCTGTTCACGGCCGTCAACGTGCCGAATTTCTTCACCAGCGCGTCGACCTCCAGCGCCGGCCCCGTTCCAATCGTTTGCGCCCTCGCCGTCATCGTCCCTCTCTTCTAAGCGCTCGGCGCTTTCTTGTTCCCTTGTTCTCTTGTTCTCTTGTTCCCTGTTTCCAGGTGAAGAGTACTCTATAAAATAGAGTGATAGAAGTCAAGTGAATTCTTCCGATGGTTCGGAAGGTGGAATCCTAACCTACTAAATTGCTGATTGTGAATGGCTTGCGGTGAGATTCAGCCGGTATCGGAGCCGCTCGCGCCCGGAAAATGACCTAGGGCTACGTCTCCCAACACACCGCTTACTACTCGCGGTCTCTCTACAGATGCAGCAGGAGCACCGGCGCCATCGCCGCCAGAATCGCCGCCAAGAGCAACGCCAGTACGCCCATCGCCTGCTTCGGCGCTTTCGGCAGCCACCGAATGCCAAACACGAGCAACGCCGGCAGTTGCGCCACCATCAGCAGTTGAAAGATGTGTGCCGTAGGTCCCTCATCCGCCTCATGTGCGGCCCCATACACGGCAACGTGCACGAGCACCACGGCCAGCGCCGTCATTGCCATTCCCAGAGGCACCAGCGCGCTCGGCTGCTTCACCACGGTTCCAAATGTCGTCCGGTATTCGCTCATTGCTCCTCCTATGGTCGGGTGAATATGCTCGCCCACTGCGCCTTTCATCACGTCCATCCACGTCCGCAGATTACCGTGGCCGTCCTCAAGAAACTCTTCAAACTCCTCGCCGTACCGTTCTCTCCAGCCACGCGGATAGAGCCGCGTCAGCAGATGCGCAAGCCTCTGATTCATCGCGCCTCCAGCCTCTTCAGTCCGGCCTTTGAGAAATCGTGCAGCTTCGTCAGCTTCGCGCGCAGCACGCGCAGCCCATCCGGAGTGATCCGGTAAGGGTGGCGTCGTTCCTCGGCAGGCAGCGGCCTGATCCATCCCTGCTGCTCGAGACGCGCAATCGCACCATACAGCGCCCCCGGCCCCAGCCGAGTTCCGCACAGGCGCTCAATGTCCTCAATCATCGCGTGGCCATGCTTGGGCCCGCTCGCCAGGCTGGCCAGCACCAGCAGCGGCGGATCGGAATAATACCCTGGATCCGTCTCATTTTCCGTATCTGCTACGTCTCGCGTACTACGCATCACGTAGTTATCGCACACCTCGTCCGCCTTTGCAAGGGAATTCTCTCGCCGTAACGCTCCGGTCAGCCCGCCGATCGCATTGGGCTGCTGGCAACAACCGTGAGTGATCAGTCAGGATTGCCGCCTGTCCGGAATCGAAATTCTTTTCGGCTGCTTTCCGATTGCGCGTCCCTTTTTGCCGTGTAACGATAATTTCGTTATGCACCTCCATGCTCGTTCGTGGATTGCGGCTGCATTGCTCTCGGCGGTGGCTGTTTCTTGCGCCCGCGCGCAGGTCGTCGACTTCCAAAACGAGCGCGAGCCGGTTGTAGCGATCCACGACCTTTGGCGCTTCCACACCGGTGACGACCCCGGCGGAAGGCTCGGATGGGCCAGTCCTTCTTTCGACGACTCCTCGTGGAAACTGTTGCGCTCCGATGAGCCGTGGTCAGCGCAGGGCTATCCCGACTACGCCGGCTTCGCGTGGTACAGGTTTCGCGTCATCCTGCCTCCAACCCCAAAACCCATGGCGCTCTACATTCCCGAGATCGACACCAGCTATCAGGTCTTTGCCGGCGGCCGTTTGATCGGCCAGCTTGGTGGAATGCCGCCGCACCCGAAACTTTTCCGCAGTTTCGGAATTGGAACACAGCGATTATTTCTTCTCCCGTCCGATCTCACATCTCAGGGCGGTGCGCTTACCATTGCCATCCGCGTCTGGCAGTGGTCCGGTTGGTCTGTGGGTTTCGGTGGCGCCGGACCAGCGGGGCGAATCTTCATCGGTGACGCCGATCTCTTGAACGATCGGGAAGATGCCGCCATTCTTCATCAATTCCGGGATGATTTCGCGGGCAATATTCTGCTTTTCTCCAACTTCCTTGCGGGTCTTGCCGGACTCGGGCTCTTTCTCTTACGCCGTCAGGAACGCGAATATCTTTGGTTTGCGCTGGCCGAAATCTTCAACGCTGTCGCGATTGCCTGTGCAGACGATCTGGACTTCAGGACATCATGGTGGCAGGGACATTGGGCGCTCATTGGCTGCCTCGGCGTCCTCACTTCCACCTGCTTCTTCATGTTTTTCGTCGTTTTGCTCAGGCAGCGCTGTACCTCCATCTATTGGATCGGGCTGGCATGTGCAGTATTGGCGCCAGCCCCCAGCTTCGCCTACTCGCTGAATTTGCTCAGTGACTCCATGTGGATTGGTACAACCGCTCTCGCCAATCTGCCGTACGCTGTCTGCGTCATTGTGCTCATCGTTCTCGCGGTCCGGCGCGGCAATCTCGACGCGCGACTCCTGCTCGGCCCCGTGGCTTTGTCTTACTTCGTAGGCATCGTCGACTTTGTCATCGTCGCCCTGTCGATCGCCGGCTTCACCACATGGGCTCCTTATCTCCGCTTGAACCGGATCGTCTCGTGGCCGTTCCCCGCATCGGCGCAGAACATCGCTGACTTTCTCATGCAGATCTCCATCCTCGCAATCCTGGTGCTGCGCTTTGCGCGCACGCGCCGCGATGAGGAGCGCCACGCCTCCGAGCTCGAGGCTGCCCGCGCCGTGCAGCAGGTTCTGGTTCCTGAAGACATCCCCGCCATCCCCGGCTTTCGGATCGAGAGTGTCTACAAGCCGGCCCAGGAAGTGGGCGGCGACTTCTCCCAGATCATCCCGCTTGCGGACGGCGGCCTGCTTGCCGCCATCGGCGACGTCAGCGGCAAAGGCATGCCGGCCGCAATGACCGTCTCGCTGCTCGTCGGGACGCTGCGCACCCTGGTCGACTACACGCAAAGCCCGGGCGAAATCCTCGCCGCTATGAATCAGCGCATGCTCGGCCGCACCAACGGCGGATTCACCACCTGCCTGGTTATGCGTATCAATCCCGACGGAAAAGGCGCCGCGGCAAATGCCGGGCATCTCGCTCCCTACCTGGGCGGCGCCGAGCGCGAATTCGAAAGCGGCCTTCCCCTCGGCCTTGCTGCGCAATCAACCTATCCCGAAACAGAAATCACGCTCAACATCAACGAACAGCTCACCCTCGTTACCGATGGCGTGGTCGAGGCACGCGGCAAAGACGGCCGGCTCTTCGGCTTTGAGCGCACGCATGCCATCAGCAAAGCCTCCGCTGAATCCATCGTGCAAGCCGCGCTAGCCTTCGGCCAGGATGACGATATCAGCGTCATCTCCGTCACGCGGACCTCGGCAATGAAGCCGCCGCCTGCATAGGCAAATCAAGGCGAGAAACCGACACCCGACTCCGATGATTACCGTCTGACTACCGTCCAGGCGCCTGCATTGAATTCAAGCGTTCATCTCGGACCCTGGGACATCCAACTCGCCAGCCTCCGCATCAAAGTTTCCGGATGTTCGGGGACGTTTCTCGCTTCAAGGATCCTTGTGGCTGGCGATTGCGCACTCAATCGAGTTCTCGTTGTCGACGACGACCACCTCGTCGCCGACTCCTTAGCGCTGATTGTGCGTGGACGAGGGTTTGAGTCGCGTGCGCTATACAGCGGCGAGGAAGCTGCCGAGGTGGCACTCTCATGGAAGCCCGACGCGGTCATCTCTGACGTGATTATGGGGACAATGAATGGAGTGGCGTTGGCCAATTATCTTGCGCAAGCGCTGCCCTCGTGCAAGGTGCTCCTCATCTCGGGAAATTTGGATGCTGCGGAGATCATGAACGAATCGAACAAGCCCGAGCCTGCCTTTCCCCTTCTCGCCAAGCCGGTTCACCCCGACAACATCTTTGAGTTTCTCGGTCTCTCAAGCGGCGGGGCAAGCGCCTGAAGTTAGACACTCCGCGTCCTTCGCTGGTACCAACAATCTTCTTCGAAAATCGCCTGACTTCCTCTGCACGGAATAACAACTTCGCCGAACGCCTGTTTTCCGCACGGTTTTCCCCATGCTCAGAGTTTTTTCCCGACCATTCATCGTGGATTGTTGCAGACGTTCATCGACTGTTGTAGCATTTGTCTCCTTCGGGGTTTCCCCAAATAACCCCACTCCAAAATTCCCCTGAATCCGAGGAGGTCCGTATGTCTTTGCGCATTGCCAATACCACCAGAATTGCAATCCGGCTGCTTCTGGCGGGCACGATCGTTTTCTCCTTCGCAGGCCTGGCGCGTCCGGCTTCAGCCAGCACTCTGTGCGTCAACCCCGACGGTAAGCATGGCTGCAGCTCAACCATCGGTGCGGCGGTGGCGGCCGCGTCGCCCGGTGATGTGATTCAGGTCTCGGCGGGCGTCTACAAGGAAGAAGTCGTGATCAGCAAATCTCTTTCGCTCATTTCGGAATCGCCACTCAACGCCACCATTGACGCCACCGGCCTGGCAAACGGAATCTGGGTCAACGGCATGAGCACGGCGCCCAGCCCCGGTGTGTCCGGCGTCGTCATCTCCGGGTTCAAGGTTCGCAATGCAAACTTCGAGGGGATTCTGCTGACGAATGCGACTGACGTCACCCTGGTCGGCAATGAAGTTGAAGAAAACGACGCTTCGCTCACGGGCGGAACCTGCCCCGGGCAGCCGGCATTTGAAACCAGCGAGGCCGGCGACTGCGGAGAGGGCATTCACCTAATGGGTGTGGATCATTCCACGATCCTGCGCAATGAAGTGGCGCACAACGCGGGCGGCATTCTCACCTCAGACGAAACCGGGCCGAGCGACCACAATCTGCTCAGCGAGAACTACGTCCACGACAACTCCTATGACTGCGGCATCACTCTGGCTTCGCATGCGCCCGCCACCACCGTCATCCCTACCGCGAAGCTCTCCTTCGGCGTCTGGTATAACACCATCTCCCGCAACGTCTCACAGCGGAATGGAACTCTGTCTCCCGGTGCGGGGGTCGGTATTTTTGCGCCTTCTCCGGGCACGACGAACACCGGAAACGTCGTCATTGACAATGAGCTGCTCGATAACGGTGCGACCGGAGTGGCTATGCACAACCACGCCGCGCCTCCATCGCCCGCGCCGCCTGTCAACTTGAACGACAACGTGATTGTCGGCAACCACTTTTCCGGCAACGGCCCGGACAATCCCGGCGCCCCGACGTCCGGACCGACCGGGATCAACGTCTTCAGCATGGGTCTCATCACAGGAACCGTGATCGCGCAGAATACTTTTGACCGCGAAGCGATCGATGTCGGGTTCAGCGCCCCAACCGGTCAATTGAACGTCCATTTCAACGATTTCTCCAGCGGCATCGGCATCGACAACCTGAGCACTGGATTGGTCGACGCAACCGAAAACTGGTGGAACTGCGGAGCCGGCCCGAATGGAGGACGATGCGCCACAGTTGCCGGTTCGGGGGTCTCTTTCACGCCCTGGCTGACCTCACCAGACGGAGACGGCTCCGGCGACTTCCGCGACCGATTCTAAAATCGGCGAATCGAAGATTGTCGATTCTAACGCCGGTGAAAACCTAAGTAACGGGAGCGGCAGCGCTCCCGTTGCCTTTTATTCCGGACTCAACGCTCACGATCCACGTCCCGCTCGCGAACCTTGGCGATCACTCGCTCCACCACCTCGGCCCAATCGCCGGCCACGCGCTGCCGGGACAACCGCGCCGTCGGATACCACGGCGTTCGCTCCGAACCTTCCATCCAGCGCCAGTCGGAAAGATGCGGCAGCAGAATCCACACCGGTTTCGCCATCGCGCCCGCCAGGTGCGCAATGCACGTGTCTGTCGTGATCACCAGGTCCAGCGTCGCTATCAGCGCAGCCGTCTCAGCAAGGTCGCGCTCGTTGCCCGATCCGTCGGCAACGAAAATATCATCGGGCAAACTCGCCAACTGCCCCGCCGCCTCACTTTTCTGCAGCGAAATCCAATTCGCGTCCACTGCGCGCAGCAGCGGCACCAGCGTAGCCAACCGCATCGATCGCGCAGCGTCTGCCTTGTACTTCGGATTTCCTGCCCACGCCAAGCCCACACGCAGCCCCGGAAGCCCATCGGCCCGAACAGAAGGGAACTGCTTTCGCTTCTCTCTCACCAACGCTTCATCCGCGCCCAGGTATGCTCCCGTCCACGGAACCGTCTCGATCTTTGTTCGAAAAGCCGCAGGCAAGCTCATCAACGGGCACTCCAAATCGAACTCGAGCCTGCTCGCGTCCATCACCGCTGTCTCCGCCAAACCCGCGCGCACCACGGCCAGCGATCGCATCAGCCGCTCCACGGCCGGCTGCACCTCGAGCACCGGCACGCCGCCACGCGCGGCCACCAACGCTGCATACCGGCAGAACTGAATCGTGTCTCCCAATCCCTGTTCCGCATGGAGCAGCACGCGCTCTCCGTGCAGCTCCTCGCCATTCCACCTTGGTTTCGTAAATGTGCGCGGCCTGCGGTGCACTTCGCGAAACTTCCACCGCGCCTCGTATCCCGCCCATCCGCGCTTCCATTCGCCCAATCGCAACTGCGTGAGCGCAAAGTTGTACTTCGCTCCCGCGCTCTCGGGATCCAGTTCGACTGCGCGCTGATGCGCCTTCAACGCTTCCTCCATCCTTCCCAAATCGAGCAGTGAGTTCCCGCGGTTCGACGCGGCCGCGCGATTGCCCAGCGCTTCGGCCTGCTCGAAGACTGGAATCGCCTCCGCAAACCGCCGCTCCAGGTGCAGCACAATGCCGTGCATGTTCACGGCCTCATCGACCTCCGCGTTGCGCGCAAGCGCCCAACGCATCCACTCCCGCGCGCCGGCCACATCCCGCTCTGCCGCGCGAAACTGGGACCACGCCACAAGCGTTTCCACCTGGTTCGGGTTCAGCGCCAGCGCTCGCCGCAGATTCGCCTCCGCCGCTTCCGGCCTTCTCCTGTCGCGCTCGAGCAGCGCCAGGTTTACCCACCCTGAAATCAAATCCGGCCGCAACTCCACCGCCCGCCGCAGAGCAGCCTCGGCCTCCGGTTCGCGGCCTTCGTCGCGCAACAAGGAACCCAAATTAATCCACGCCGCCGCAAAGTCCGGCCTCATCACGAGCGCGCGCCGGTAGCGCTTCTCCGCTTCAGTCGTGCGCCCCAGTCGCGCCAGCGCAAACCCCGCGGCAAATTCGCCCTCCGGCAATCGTGGCCGCAACGCCAGCGCTGCCTCGTAACGTTCCAGAGCCTCTTCATTCCGCCCGGTCAGCGCCAGCGCATTCCCCAATCCCAAATGCGCGGCCACCAGTGCCGGCCGCCGTCGCAACGCCAGCTCGAACTCCCGGATCGCCTCGCTTGCCCGCCCAGTAGCGATCTTCAGCTCGCCCATCCCCAGCCGCGCCAGCACATCCATTCCGTCCATCCGGATGGCCTCGGCATAGGCCCATTCTGCCTCTTCCATCTGTTCGGCGGCCTTGAGCGCTTGCCCAAGCACAACCCACGCCACGCCCATCGCCGGCGCCGCCGCCACTCCGGCAGAAGCCATCTTCAATGCGGCTTCAATCTGCCGGCTGCTCAGCGCCACCAGGCTCATGCCCAATAGAGCCTCTGGCTGCTGCGGATTTCGCTCGAGAGCGCGCTGATAGCGGAGCGCAATCTCGTGCAATCGCCCCGTTCGCCCGGCCGTCGCAATGCCCGCAGTCAATTCCCGCGCATTTTGACCCTGCATACTTTCCGAACCTAGCTCCGCGCGGATGCGCACTCAAGGGCTGAGGTCCGGTCCGCCAGCCCGTCAGCACCACCGATTCCCATTCTTTTTGCCGGTCCTGTTTCGGAACGGGCGATCAACTTGCCCGCTCGTTCACGCGCACTATCATTCACCTGTGCCCTCGCGCGCCAACTTGAGCGACCTCCTTGCCAACGCCATCACGCACGGCATCGGCCTCGGTTTAGCTTTGGTTGGGGCTGTTTGTCTTATCGCGGCTTCAACGCGCGGCTCGGCGCTCGTCGTCGTCAGTTGCTCTGTCTTCGCGGTCGCGCTCGTGCTTCTCTATCTCTGCTCTACTCTCTACCACTCACTGGGGCGCACCCGCGCCCGCCACGTATTGCAGGTCCTCGACCACTCCGCCATCTATGTGCTCATCGCGGCAACCTATACGCCCTTCACGCTCGTCTCGCTGCACGGGCCTGTGGGCTGGACTCTCTTCGGCGTGGTCTGGGCGCTGGCGGTGGCGGGCATCGTCTTCAAAAGCCTTGCCATCGGCCGTTTCCCCGTGGCATCGGCCCTGGTTTATCTGCTCCAGGGCTGGCTCGCCATCTTCGTCGTGCGCTCGCTTCTCCACGCCATAGGCTGGCACGGACTTCTCTGGCTCGGTGCAGGCGGCATCGCTTATTCGCTGGGCGTCATCTTCTTCGCCCTCGACCATCGCCGCTTCTTCCATGCCACATGGCACCTCTTCGTCCTCGCCGGCAGCGTGGCCCACTACTTCGCCATCTACTTTTATGTTGTGCCCGCGCCGCATTGAGCCTGCTTCTTTGGGATCCTTTTCGCCGCAGGCTGCATGAACGGAAAAGGGCGGACCAATCTTGAGGATTTAGCCCCTGCGGTTTTTTTAACGCGCCCTAGTAGTCACGCTATGATCGTGGCGAGATGCAATGGCTCTGGTGCTGGCGCTGTAAATGCGAGATGCCGATGCTTGACGAGCAGGACTATGCGGAAATCGCCACGCTCTATAAGACCGGCGCGGCGTCGGTGAAACGCTATCGGGAGGCGACGGGAGCATCCCTCAAAAGCACTCCGATGAAGGAACTCTTCAGTCCAATGATGAGCCGCTACGAAGCGTTGACTGGCTTTAAGGAGACAAACCCCAACTCAGTCATGCATCATCGTCTCTCACTCTATGGGCCTCCCTGCCACCATTGCGGTAAGCCCCTACGGACACCGAAAGCAAGAATCTGTGGCAGCTGTATGGCTCCGAGGGCAGGAACATCAAATTGAGTGACAACGCCGCCAGTCCCTCGTTGACCCAACCCCGGTTTGCCGGTAGAATCAAAGAGTTTGGCGATGCACCCGGTTGCCGGGTGCCCGGGAAGCTGCCGCTGGGTTCAGCGTGTGTGTGCAGTTGGCCTCCCGATGCAGTTACCGTCTGTATCCGCCCCTGTTGAGCACACGATTCGTGTTTTTGCGCCCGGTCCTGGACCTTCGGCGCTGGAGGCTTTGTTATGTACGCAGTCATTCGCACCGGTGGAAAGCAATACCGCGTCGCCCCCGGCGACGTTTTGAAGATTGAAAGCGTTCCGTCGGGCAGCCCGACCGTCGAGTTCAGCGATGTGCTGGCCGTCTCCGGCGAGGCCGGATCGATTGCCAAGCCTGCCTCGGCCAAGGTTACTGCCGAGGTTCTCGGCCAGGGCCGGGGTGACAAGATCCTGGTCTTCCACTTCAAGCGGAAGAAGCAATACAAGAAGCTCCAGGGCCACCGCCAGAACTTTACTGAGGTGCGCATCAAGGCCATCGTGGCCGACGGGGTTACCTACGACGCGGCTAAGAAGTAGGCGAATCCGAAACGCCACTGTTTTGAAAGGGCACGGCTTTAGCCGTGCCGTTAGAAGCTGAAAGGAAGCACGGGGCTTTAGCCCCTGAGGGAATTCGACCATGGCACATAAAAAAGGTGGAGGCAGTTCTACAAACGGACGCGACTCAAACGCGCAGCGGCTGGGCGTAAAGGCCTTTGCCGGCCAATTCGTCACCGGCGGCTCCATCATCAGCCGCCAGCGCGGCACCCGCATCAAGCCTGGCCCCAATGTGGGCATCGGCTCTGATGACACGCTCTTCGCCAAGGTTTCAGGCCGCGTGAAGTTTACTGACCGCGGCAACCGCGGCCGCTTCGCATCCGTCGAGCCCGCCACCGAGTAACCGGCGCAAGATCAGCGCCTGCGCGCGCCCCATGCGCGCACTTCACTGCAAATCAAAAAGGCCACGGTAATCGCCGTGGCCTTCTGTTTTTCTAATCCCTGTTCCCTGTTCCCTGTTCCCTTGGTCCCTGTTCCCTGTTCCCTTGGTCCCTTGGTCCCTGCTTCTACGTCTCCGACTCTCGGCCCTTCATATTCCGCGCCAGAACCTTCTCCACCACGCGCTCCACATCCGAAAGGAAGAAGCTGTTGGCGGGTTGCTGCACGGCCACCTTGGTGCCCGTGTGGCCCAGCGCTGAGGCGATTTCGTTCCAGCGGTAGATCGTTGAGCTCGCCGGTATCAGAACCGGCCTGCGTGCCGGCTCCGGAATGATGCAGTAAACCATCCAGATGGCCAGTGTCCCGAGGATCAGCGACTCATAGACGAACTGCAGCGGGTCGACCAGCGAAGGCGATGCAACGCGAGAGATCCACGACGCGAGAACAAAGTCCGCCGAGGACATGACGCCAAAGCCCAATGCAATGCCAAAAGACAAATCGCGCACTGTAAGGCGCAGCGCATTCATGCTCAGGCAGAGAAAAGCGAGCAGGCAAAGCTCAAGAACGCTGACCGAGTGCATCAGTCCGTAGCAAACGTCCGCGATAATGTAGATTCCCTTGTGCCCGTAGGTGATGGAACTCAGGCTGACAATGATCGAAACCACGGCCGCCCAGCGGAAGATCACGATCGCCAGCTTGGCGATCCCGGGAAATGCGGCCAGCGCCGACCGGAAAACTTCAATGCAAATGAGGAACAGCAGTACCGTGCTCGCCAGGTACGTCGCAAAGAAACCGAAATAGTAGAATTGCCCGACGTGAAAATCTCTTCCCCAGGGTTTGGATGTAAGGTAGAGAGCCAGCGTCAGCACGGGTGTCGAGATCGCGCGCAACAGCAGGTAATAGCCCATCGACGGGAACCGGCGTTGCAGTCCCTTGGTCAGGAACAAAGCGGCGAGCGCGACCCAAAGAACGAGTTCAGCCGCGCTCATCGCCGACATTGCGAAGTTCAATGACATAGAAACAGTTACGCGCTCGTTAGAACCCTTTCAGGATAGCCCTTAGATGCCTGATGGCCCAAACACAAAAGGGTAACGCGTTACTGGCACTTTCGTGCTACGCAGTACTTTTCCGGCCATGTCCAAGGAGCGGGGGTTCGGGAACCCTATTGGGACGGCGGATTCGTAGCGAAGCAGGCGTTGACGGATTGGCAGGGAAGCGGCCCGGGAAGATTGATGAGCGGACCTGGGTCAGTGGCGGCTACCGAATTGTGCGAGACACGAGCCTGGATGTTGGCTGGCGCGAGCGAGGCGGACGCAAGACCGGCGATGGCGACGAACAGGGCAAAGAACCGAATGGCGGATTTCATCTTTGGTAACCTTTCTGATGGATTTGCGAAAGGAAATGTTCTCCTTTTCGAGACCAATCTTAATCTATAATTTAATACAAGTCCAGTTATTTCAATTAGATACTAAACAAGAACCCCCATTGATTACCATCGTAATTTCTGCGAGCTTCCTATCCGGAGA
>CAVXMJ010000029.1:0-35963 GCA_963762905.1 uncultured Acidobacteriaceae bacterium
TTTGATCGCAGTCGCAAAGGCGTTCTACCGGGTCCATCCATCTCACCCACGAGCTTGGCGACCCGGCGGGCATCTGTCTCTGCCCCCTGTTCTCTGCTCTCTGCTTTCCTTGTCAAGCCCCTGGAGCCAAAATAAATCTGCCGACCTCCCGTAAGTCGTTGGTCCCTTAGTCCCTTGGTCCCTCGGTCCCTGCCTCTCGAAGTTTGCCGATAATTATCCCCATTTGGCGCATACTCATTCCATCTACACGAAATCAGCGCACGCGTCCTTGGAATTTGGTATGCAAGGTTTGAGAGGTATGTACGAGGTATGGACCGAGGGTTGAGTCGGCCCGTAACTCCTTTGTTATCCGATATGGAGGTATGGCATACCGGGGAGAGGGGGCGGGGATGTACCAGATCGTTAACATCCGTCCTGTCGCGATCCACGGCTCACGATCCACGATCCACGATCCACGAACCACGATCCACGAACTACAAACTGCCTTCAGTCGGCGCGGATGTGGCCGCGGCCGTGGCGCTTGACGGCATACATGCGCGCGTCGGCGGTGCCGATGATCTCGTGCATGTGAGTGCCGTCGGCCGGCGAAGAGGACAGGCCCACGCTGGCGCTGACCTGGATGGTGAGGCCGCTCTTCATTCCGAATGGAGTTTCCATGAGCGCCGCGTGCGTTCCTTTGGTTAGCTCGAGCGCCTGCGCGGCGGTGGTTTTGGGCATCAGGATCACGAATTCGTCGCCGCCATAGCGGAACGAAAGGTCCTGTTTGCGGCACAGTTTTTGCAGGCGGCGTCCCACGGCGGCCAGCAACTCGCTGCCGACCATGTGGCCGTGCACGTCGTTGACCAGCTTGAAGCGGTCCAAATCCCAAAACGCGAGGCTGATCGGGGCCTTGTTCTTTGCCTGTCGCTGCAGCTCGCGGCAAAGAACATCGTAGAGGTGGCGCACGTTGTGGAGGCCGGTGGTGTCGTCGGTGATGGTGAGTTGCTGGATGCGCGAGACGTCGCGTGCGTTTTCGATGGCGATGGCAGCGTGGTCAGCAAGAATGTGCAGGAAGGCGATGGAATAGTCCGACATGTTCGCGCGGGGATTCAGGATTTCAATGACGCCCTGTATGCCGGTGCGCCCGCGCAAAGGCATGGCGATGACCGACCTGACGCTGCTGATGCCGGGAGTTGCGGATTGCGCGGCGCGTGGATCGCCTTCCATCTGCGGCACGAGAAGCGTTTCGCCGTGCTCGAGAACCCATCCGGCAGCGCCCTCGCCAGACCTGACGCGAAGGCCACGCAGAGTTTCCTGCTCCTCGCCCGCGGCGATGGCGTAGTAGAGTTCCTGCGAGGATTCTTCGAGCATGAGGAGTGCCCAAAACTCCGCATCCACCATGCGTTCCATTTGGTCGAGGATGGTGCGCAGAATCGTGTCGAGGTCGAAGCTCGAAGTGAGCGACCGCGCCAGCTGGTGAAACACAAGCAGATCGGCCAGCGGGATACGCCCTTCCGAGTCTTTAGGCATGTTGGGGCCCTGTGGGGGGAAGAAACGGCTGAAATCATTGTTGCATAGTTGTTCATCCAATGAACAAAACGGTGGCAGATCCCTCACGCAGGTTGTTCGAAGAACCCCTGCTCCTGCAGCGACGGGTCAGCCGCCGATGCGCAGCGGGGTCGGCCGCCGATATGAACCCGCGGCTAGCCGCCGATATGAACCCGCGGCTAGCCGCCGATATGGACCATCGACCGGGAGGGCTTGAGGAATCCGGGCTCGCCAATGTGATGGCGTGCTTCTTTGCTCTGAATTGTGCTGACAATGTAGGCGCGCAGTTCGTCGTTGCCGGCGCCGGAGCGGAGACGGCCGTAGAGGTCGTGCTCCACTTGCGAGAAGAGGCAAGTGCGAATTTTTCCGTCGGAGGTGAGGCGCACGCGGCTGCATGCTCCGCAGAATGCCTGGCTGACGGGCGCGATGATTCCGATTTCGCCCACGCCGTCAGAAAAGGTGTAGCGGCGGGCTGTCTCGCTGGCTTCGCGCGGTGGGAGCTCAACGAGCGGCATCGAGCGGCCTATACAGTCAGAATCCGGAAGAGCGCAACCGAGACGGTCCAGGATTTCGCGCAGCGTGACGACGATTTCGGGAGTCCAGAGCCGGCCTTCTTCAAGAGGCATGAACTCGATAAAGCGGACGTTGACATGCTCTTCGCGGGCGAAGCGGGCAAAGCCTTCGATCTGGTCGTCGTTAAAGCCGCGCAGCAGCACGCAGTTAATTTTGAGCGGCGTGAGCCCGGCGGCGCGGGCGGCGCGAACGCCTGCAAGAACCTTGGAAAAGCTGCCTTCAATGCGCGTGATGCGCTCAAAGACCGCGGCGTCCACGGCGTCCATGCTGACGGTAATGCGATTCAGGCCGGCATCTTTGAGCGGCTGGGCCAGCGAATCGAGAAGATGGCCGTTGGTGGTCAGCGCCAGGTCTAACGGCTCGCCTTCAAGGGTGCGCAGGCGCTTGAGCTCACGAACCAGGTCAACCAGGTCGCGGCGCAGCAGCGGCTCGCCGCCGGTAAGCCGGACCTTGGTGATGCCGAGACCGACAAAGAGCTCGATGAGACGGAGGTATTCGTCGAGAGCCAGCTCGGGATACTGAGCGCCCATCTCGCCGGTGCGGCAGTAAACGCATTTGTAATTGCAGCGGTCGGTGATGGAGACGCGCAGATCGTGAATCACGCGCCCGTGGCTATCCGTAAGCCGCGGATGCAGCGCCGGCGCGGGAATTGCGGATAGGGAAGGGGCAGCCATCGGCACCTTCAAGCCTATCCCTTTTCGCAGCCGGTTGAAAGGGCCGGCCCTGATGCGAGAGCGCGGGGGCCAGGGAAGCGATAGCATGATGAAGCGAGCATGCTGCGACAGGACTCGCGAATTGCCGCTATCGGCGAAGGACCAAGGCAAATGCCAGCAACGGGAGCAAGACCCGCGGGCGCGGCGGACGAAGCAGGCGCGGCGGCAGCCGTGCGGCAGATGTTTGACTCCATTGCGCCCAAATATGACCTGTTGAATCACGTGCTCTCAGCCAACGTGGACCGGCTGTGGTGGCGCAGGGCTGCGCGAGGATTTGAGGCAGTTCTGGCGCGGCCTGAAGCAGCGATTCTGGATATCTGCTGTGGTACGGGCGATTTGACCATGGCGCTGCTCAAGCGGCGGCCCAAGGGGGCGAGCCCGATCCTGGCCGGCGATTTTTCGCCCGCCATGCTGGGGCGAGGTGCGGAGAAGTTTGGGCCGAAGAATGCCGGCGCGCCTTACGCTGTGGCAATGGAGGCCGATGCTTTGCATCTGCCGTTGCGCGCAGAGTCGCTCGACCTGATTGTGATGGCGTTCGGCTTCAGGAACCTGGCGAACTACGAAGCCGGGCTGAGCGAGTTTTATCGCGTGCTGAAACCGGGCGGGCAGTTGGGAATTCTCGAGTTCAGCGAGCCGGGAGGCCTGATGGGGAAAGCGTATGCCTTGTATTTCCGGCGCGTGCTGCCTGCGATCGGCCGCATGATCTGCGGCAAGGATGGGCCGTACAATTATCTGCCCAGCTCAGTCGGCGATTTTCCGCCGCCCGATGCGATGGTGGGGATGATGGCGCGGGCGGGCTTTGCTGAGCGTGCGTGGCAGCCCTACACATTTGGCATCGCGGGGTTGTTCAGCGCGACGAAGCCCATTGCAGTCTAAGAAGCCGATGACGATCGCCACATCCAATTCGCGAGTGAGTGAGGTTGGCTCGGCAAGTTTCCCGGCTGAAAAGCAACGGGTGGCGCGACACTCGATGGCCGCCGCTGCAGCGATGACGCTGCTCAAGATCGCGGCCGGACTGCTCTCAGGGTCGCTGGGGGTGCTTTCCGACGCGGCACACTCCGGGCTTGATCTAGTGGGCGCAGCGCTGACGTATTTCTCCGTTCATGTGAGCGACAAGCCGGCGGACGAGGATCACACCTACGGCCACGGAAAGATTGAGAATCTTTCCGCATTCAGCGAGGCGGGGCTCATGGCTCTGTCGTGCGCGTGGATCATGTGGGAGGCTGTGGAGCGAATCTTCTTCCACCCCGTGGAGGTGCACCACTCCCTGTGGCCAGTATTGGTTCTGGTGACTTCGATCGGCGTGGACATCTGGCGCTCGCGCCAGTTACGCGCTGTCGCTGTGCGCACCGGGTCGCCGGCCCTGGCGACCGATGCATTCCACTTTGCCTCGGACATCTGGGCGACGCTGGCAGTGCTTGCAGGGCTGGGCACGGCGTGGGTCGGCGAGCATTTTCAGACTCCGGCCCTGCGTTATGCCGATCCTGTGGCAGCGGTGGTGGTGTCCCTGATGATTCTGCGCATGACGGTGCGGCTGGGGCATGAAGCAGTTGCCGCACTGGTAGACGAGATTCCCGCGGAAACTCGCCGCAAGTTGGTGCGCGAAGTGGAGCGCGTGGATGGCGTGCTGGCCGTGGAGCGGGCGCGCGTGCGGCGGGCGGGCGCAGGACATTTTGCCGATGTGACGCTGGCACTGCCGCGGCGATTTACGTTTGAGCACACCGATGAGCTGGTGCAAGCCGCTACAGCCGCTGTGCAGCGCGTACTGCCCGGGGCTGACGTAGTGATCCACACGGTGCCGCGCGAAACCAAAGCGGAGAGCATCTTCGATCGCGTGCGCACTGTGGCGGCTCGCAACAACGTTTCAGTGCACGAGCTCAGTATTCAGACGCATCATGGGCGCCTGCAGGTGGAGCTGCACGTGGAGCTTGAAGAGCACCTGACCCTCCGGGAGGCGCACGGCTTTGTCACCGCTCTTGAAGCACAGATTCTGCGCAGCGTTCCGGAGGTCGACTCGGTTCTGACGCACATTGAGAGCGAGCCGGCAACGATCGAGCAGCCGGAGGAAGAGCTTGTGGAGGACCGCAGGCTGGAGCAGGCGCTACGATCGGCAGCAGCGCTCTTTCCCGAGATCGCCGACGTGCACGCCATCACTGTGGGCCGGACAGGGGAACACATCTCGGTCACGTGCCATTGCACCTTACCCGACGAGCTTCCTATGAATAGCGTGCACGAGATCATTACCGCGCTTGAAGACCGATTCAAACTGGAGTGCCCGACGGTGTACCGGGTGACCATCCATCCGGAGCCGGTGACCGATAATACGCGATAGGTAGAACACTCGCGACCTTCAAATGCGGATCACATTGATCAACACCGGTTCCATCGCCAGATTCTTTCGCATCGCCTCGTTGCTGATGGTGCTGGTGGCTGTCTGCCTGCTTTCGGCAATCCTCACCATGCAGTTCGCCATTCATGGCGCTGAAGTCCAGGTTCCGGAATTGAAAGGGATGACAACAGCGGACGCGCGCAGCGTTGCGGCGGGGCTGGGTCTGACGCTGGACGTGGACAATCGCTACTATTCTGCCGATGTAGCGGCGGGGCATATTCTGTCGCAATCGCCTGCGGCGGGGACGGTGGTACGGCGCGAGTGGCGCGTGCGGGTGGCTGAAAGCCTTGGCGCTCAGCGGGTCGACGTGCCCGACACGGTGGGCGCGAATGAACGCGTGGCCGAACTGGAACTGCGCCGCGCCGGTCTTGAGGTAGGCGAGGTCGCGCACCTGCCTTTCGGCTCAGCTGCCGCGGGGACCGTGCTGGCTCAGGACCCCCCGCCTCACGCACAGGGCATCGAGCAACCCAGCGTAAGCCTGCTTGTGGCTGCGCCAGACGATGAAACGCCCGACGGGTTTGTGATGCCCGATCTGACTGGATCCCCTTTGGCGAGCGCGGAAGCAGCGTTGAACAAAGTCGGGATCAAGGCCGCGCCTCCCGCGTATGTGAATGAACCGGTGCCGCCAGTGGGAAGCGGAGACGCACCGATCAAGCTGCCGGTGAAACCGGGCGACGTGGTTGCGCAATCGCCAAGCGCGGGTACGCGCGTGGACCAAACCACGATGGTGAAGCTAACGGTGGCGAGATAGCAGAGGACAGGAGACGAGCTGGTATGGGGTTGAGCGAGGACCTGGAAAAGATTGGCTTGCAGGAGCGGGAGCTGCGCCTGCCGCGCCTGGATGCAAGCGTGGCGTGGGAGCTTGGATCGAAGATTCGAACGATGGCGATCGAACGCGGGCTGACGCTGGTGGTCGACGTGCGGAGATTTGGGCAGCCGCTGTTTTATGCGGCCCTTGACGGAACCACGCCGGATAATCCCGAATGGGTGCGCCGCAAGTGCAACGTGGTGGCGCGTTTTCATCGCAGCTCGTATGGCGTGGGAATGTGACAGAAGTTGAAGGGCACAACGATTTTTGAACGGGAGGGGCTGCCGGTGGCGGATTACGCGACGGATGGCGGATCGTTTCCGCTGAACGTCGAGGGTGCGGGAGTGGTGGGCAGCGTCACGGTTTCCGGGCTGCCACAGCGCGACGATCACAACCTGGTGGTGGAGGCGCTGTGCTTGATGCTGGGAAAAGATTTTGCGGCACTGCGGCTTGAGCCGGAGATTGCATAAAGGCGAATCCGCTCCCACCCTAGCCGCAAGGACAAAAACGCGGCGAGGGTGGGGCACCCGGCGATCAGGGGACCAACCTTACCTCAGGGGCTCAAGCCCCAGATTTCTTTCGGTCCCTTGCGGCACGACTGAAGTCGTGCCCTTTCAAGGCCGGGTGATGTCGCCGGATTCAGCCTTGCTTCTCGATCAGCGCGACATAGAACCCATCGGTCGGCAGAGCGCCCGGCAACAGGCGGAGCGCGCCTTCGGACGTGAGGCAATCGCGAAGCTGAGCGGCGCCGGCGGCGGTGAGGATCCCAACTTCTGCCAACGCTCGGATACGCGAGTCGAGAGAAACCTGACGTGCATTTTGGTTTTCGGCGAGCGCGGCGGCGACGACTTGCTCATTTTCTTCTGGCTCAAGCGAGCAGGTGGAATAGACGACGTGGCCGCCGGGGCGCACCGCGCGTAATGCGGCAGAAAGGATTGCCCGCTGTTGCTCTGCGTGGCGCGGCAAATCTTCCAGGCGCAGGCGATGGCGAATCTCTGGATTGCGGCCCAGGGTTCCAGTGCCGCTACAAGGAAC
Organism: uncultured Acidobacteriaceae bacterium; assembly: GCA_963762905.1. Lineage (GTDB taxonomy): Bacteria > Acidobacteriota > Terriglobia > Terriglobales > Acidobacteriaceae > Telmatobacter. The sequence continues at coordinate 7,046 of CAVXMJ010000029.1, forward strand.
ATCGGCAAGGACAAGATCGAACGCCGATTCTTCATTGAGCGCAGTCGAATCGGCAAGGCGACATTCGATGTGGCCGGCGTAAGCGGAGAGGCGCTCGCGCAGCTCCGAAAGGCGGCGCTGGCTCGATTCGCAGGCGAGAATGCGAGCCTCAGGGTTGCGCTCGGCGAGAATGAGAGTTTTTCCGCCGGGCGCGGCGCAGGTATCGAGGATACTTCTTATTTGCTGGTCGAGATCAGTGGAAGACGCCGCCAACTCAGCGATCAGTTGCGATCCTTCATCCTGAATTCGCACGCGGCCCTCGCGATACGCTGCGGTTGGGGTGATGTCGCCGGCGATGACGGAGCGAGCGGCGGCGAGTATGGCCGCGGGTTCGAGGCTCACGCCCGCGGCGCGTAGTTCGGTCTCGGCGGCGGGGTTCACGAGGCGGATGGTTCGGGGAGGCTGCGCCTGACCATGGCGGCAGATCGCGCGCGCGGCCTGGGGGCCGTAGATGCGCGTCCAGCGCTCGACGAGCCATGCGGCGTGGGCATGGGCTAACGCGAGTTCGGCGGCGGTTCCCTCAGGGACTAAAGCCCCCCGGGTTTTTGCGGCGCTTTCGGCACGACTAAAGTCGTGCCCTGATACAAGACTCTTCTTCGAGCGGATTTCATCGCGGGATTGGAGGTTGAGCTCTTTCAAACTTGAGTCGGCCTCGTTGCTGTCAGCGACGGCCAGTTTGCGCAGGACGGCGTTCACCAGTCCGGAAGCAAAGCGGTGACCGGACTGCTTGGTCAGCTCGACGCTTTCGTCGATGGCGGCATGGGCAGGGACGCGATCAAGAAAGCGGAGTTGGAATGCGCCCATGCGGAGAGCGACCGAGACCTCCGGATCGAGTTTTTTTCTGGTTTTGGTGAGGAGTTTCAATTGGTCATCGAGCAGGATCTGCCAGCGAAGCACGCCGAGCACGAGAGTTGTGGCGAGATGGCGGTCAGAAGGGGAAAGCGCGTCAACGGCTTTCGACCGCAGGAGGTCATCCGCGTGCGCGTTGCCGCGCTCGACCGCCAGCAAAACGTCGAAGGCGGCCTTACGTGCGGACGAGATGGTGGGCAAGGCGGTCAACCGAGACGCGCGTCCGCGTGCAACGGGTTTCCGCGCAGAAACTCATCCGTGTTCATGCGTTTCTTGCCTTCGATCTGGACTTCGAGAAACTCGAGCCAGGTGTTCTCGGCGCACGCAGCCAGTAGGCGGTGGTTCTCGACGACCACCCAGCCCGGTTCGGCAAAGCCCAGGCCTTCAGCATAGCTGCCGCGCGCAATGGCCATGCGATGCACGATCAGCTTCTTCCCGTTGAGAGCGGTGAAAGCGCCGGGCCACGGTTGAAATCCGCGCCAGCGATTGAAGGTTTCGTGCGCAGTGCGCGCGGCAAAATCGATACGGCCGTCTTCGCGATCGAGGAGCGGCGCGAAGGTCGCGTTTTCATGGCTCTGCGGTTGAGGGTGAATCGTGCCGTTGGATAGACCGGCGAGAGTTTCGACGACCATGGGCGCACCGGCAACTGCCAGCGCAGGGAAAAGATCGACGGCAGTCTGAGTGGGTCCGATTTCCATGGTCTGCTGGAGAAGAATAGGCCCGGTGTCGAGGCCCTGCTCCAAAAGCATCGTGGTATTGCCGGTATAAGCGTCACCCATGGCGATGGACCACTGAATGGGCGCGGCGCCGCGGTATTTGGGAAGAAGGGAGGCATGCAGGTTGATGCAACCAAGGCGGGGAAGCGCGAGCATCCAAGGCGGAATAATGCGGCCGTAAGCCACAACGACGATGGCGTCAGGGGCGATGGATTCAAGCCGCGCGCGAAACTCCACATTGCTGCGGATTTTTTCAGGCTGCGTGACGGGGAGTCCGGCGGTAAGCGCGGCCTGCTTGACGGCCGGGGCGTTGAGTTGCTGGTCGCGTCCTGTGGGGCGATCGGGCTGCGAGACGACGAGATCGATTCGATGGTGGGCCGCGAGCAGAGCCTCGAGGGTGGGAACAGCGAACTCCGGAGTGCCGCAAAAGACGATCTTGAGGCCGTTTCCAGCATTCGTCATCGCAGGTTTACCAGCTGCCTTCCTTTTGCATCTTGCGAATCTTGCGCAGATTCAGGCTACGCTTGAGCGCGGTCATGCGAAAGAGAAATACGATTCCGTCGAGGTGATCGATCTCATGCTGGAAGGCGCGCGAAAGAAGTTCTTCGCCGTCCATCTCGAACCATTTACCGTTCACGTCCTGAGCGCGGATGCGGACTTTGGCGGCGCGGACGATTTTCTCTCGAATGTCGGGGAAGCTGAGGCAGCCCTCTTCCTCGTATTGACGGCCTTCGCTCACGATGATCTCGGGATTGATGAGCACGAGCTTCTGCTTGGGATCTTTTCCCATGCTCAGGTCGATGACGGTGACGCGCTTGGAAACGCCGACCTGCGGCGCGGCCAGGCCGATGCCCTGTGAAGCGTAGGTGGTCTCAAACATATCGGCGACCAGCTTACGCAATTCGGCGTTGAACTCGGTGACCGGTTCGCCGGGCTGCTCCAGCACCGGCTCGGGATATTTCACAATCGTAAGAATCATCGCCGCCGTTAAAAGCTCCGTATCTGTTCGATATATCCGTCAAAATTCCGTTTCAACTCGAGCAGGGAATCGCCGCCGAATTTTTCGTGGGCCAGATTGGCCAGGACCAGCGCCACCATGGCTTCAGCGGCCACGCCTGCCGCCGGAACCACGCAAATATCGCTGCGCTCGTAGCTTGCGCTGGTGGGCTCGCGCGTGTCAAAACGCACGGATTCGAGCGGCTGGCGCAGAGTGGAAATGGGCTTGAGATAGCCGCGAACCACGATGTCCTCGCCGTTCGAGACGCCGCCCTCGATGCCGCCGGCGTTGTTGTGCGGGCGCGTAAATCGCGTCGGCTTTCCCGGAAGGTTTTCGCCTGAGTAGTGAATAGGATCGTGGACGCGTGAGCCGAAGGTAGCGGCGGCGGCGACGCCGCGGCCAATCTCGACGGCCTTCACAGCCTGCAGGCTCATCACCGCCCACGCCAGCTGCCCGTCGAGCCGCTCGTCCCAGTTGGCGTATGAACCAAGGCCGGCTGGAACCGAGTGAGCGACGACTTCGAAGATTCCATTGACGGTGTCGCCGGCTTTGGAAGCGGCGTCCACTTCATCCTTCATGCGGGCTTCGGCAGCGGGGTCAACGCAGGCGAGGATGACCTCTTCCTTCGCAGCGAGGGCCGCGATCTCGTCCCACGAGGCGTCACGGTCAAGCTCGGTGCTCCCCACTCGGACTACGTGGCTTGCTACTTCAATTCCGAGGCTCCGCAGGAGCAGCTTGGCAAAAGCTCCAGCGGCCACGCGGGCGGCGGACTCGCGCGCGGAGGCCCGCTCCAGCACGTAGCGAGCGTCAGGGAAGTTGAATTTGAGAGCGCCCGCCAGGTCGGCGTGACCGGGGCGCGGCGAAGCCACGGCGCGATGCTTGGCGGGATCGCCGGTTTCGACGGGAAGCTTCTCCTGCCAGTTTTTCCAGTCGCGATTGACGAGTTGAATGGCGATGGGCGAGCCGATGGTTTTGCCGTGGCGCACGCCGGAGAGGATGTGAGCCTGGTCGGTCTCGATCTTCATGCGGCCGCCGCGGCCATAGCCCTGCTGACGGCGCCAAAGCTCGTGATTAATAAAGTCGAGGTCAACGGGAATGCCGGCGGGAATTCCCGAGACCAGGGCGATAAGGGCTTCGCCGTGCGATTCACCGGCTGTGGAGAAGCGGATCATACAGATTCGATTGTAAATGCGCGCAGGCGTGAAGCCACATTTTCAGGAAGGCTCGCAGATCCTGCGGCGGCCGCAGCCAGACATCGGCGGCGGAGGAGCGCCGCTGGCGTCGTACCAGCACACCGATTCCGCGCCCTTTGATCGCGCGGAAGGCGGACTCATCGGTTAGATCGTCGCCGAGGTAAGCAGCGGGATGAATCCCGGGGCCAAAGGTCTCTTCAAGAATGGCCGTGACAGCGCCGCCTTTGTCGCGGCCTGCGCGCAACTCGAGGCCGGCCTCGAATTTGAGCAAGTTGAGGCCATCCATCCGGGCGGCTGTTTCAAAAAGCGCGCGTGTTTGCTTTTCGATGGCTTTGGCGCGCACCGGCGCAACACCGCGCCAGTGCATGACGATCGCGTTAGGTTTTTCTTCAATGAGGCCGCCGACCATATCGCGCTTGAGCTGCGCGCTCACTGCATGGAGTTGGGCGCGGATCGCGGACGACAGCTGCTCCCGCTCGAGACGGCCGTCAGTATGCAGCCGTTCGGCGCCGTGGAGGCCCCATATCTCGGGAGCGGGATCAACACCCAGCAAAGGCAGGATTTCGCGAGTGGGGCGGCCGCTGACTACGACCATGCGCGTCCGGCCCTGGCTTTGGATTTGATTCAGGAGCTCGCGCACCCCGGCCCATGGTTGCGCCTTGAAACGATCGACGCGGAATGGCGCCAGTGTCCCGTCATAGTCGAGCATCAATGACGCACGCGCCGCGCCGATGAAACGGCGGAAGAAATCGTCGAGTTTCGATTGTGCTTCGTTCGTCAATCGAGTTCGCTTTCAGGCCAGCTTTTCCACCGGAAACTCAGTCTCGCTCACGGGGGAGGGTGCGGCACGATCGGGCGCGATCGTCTCCGCGGGTTCCAGCCGCAACTCGCGCAGGTCGCCCAGGATGTTCGCCGCCCACATATAAATGTTGTATTCCATCACCTGGCGCCGCATTCGCTCCATGCGCTCGCGACGCTCGGGCCGGCTCATCTCCAGCCCGGTATGGATGGCCTCGGCCACACCGACTATGTCGTAGGGATTGACGAGCAAGGCATCGCGAAGCTCCACTGCGGCGCCGGTGAACCTACTGAGAACGAGCACGCCGTCATCATCGTCGCGAGCGGCCACGAACTCCTTGGCGACGAGATTCATTCCGTCGTGAAGCGAGGTGACGAGGCAAATATCGGCGGCGCGATACCACTGACTCACTTCCTTGTGATCGCACTGGCGCTCGATGAGAACGATGGGCTTCCAGCGAAAAGTCTGATAGCGAGCGTTGATCCGCTCAACCGTCTCCTGGACACGCCGGCGGAGCTCCACGTAGCTGGGGATGCGGGTGCGGCTGGGAGCCGCGATCTGCACCATCGTGAGCCGCTCGCGATGCCAGGGATGATCTTCGAGGAGCTGGCCAATGGCTTCGAGCCGCTCCACGATTCCCTTGGTGTAGTCGAGCCGGTCCACGCCGACCGCCAAGGTTTCAGCGCGGACGCCGTAGTCGCTCAGCAGTTGTTTCCGCGCCGCGTCGCGTTCTTCTCCCATTGTCTCGGCGTCCCAGCTGGATGCGGGCCGCATTGCGCCGTCGAATGCGACGCTGACCGGATAAGAGCGGATCGTGCTGGAGTGCCCGTGACGGAGCACGGTCATGTGATCGCGGTCGGTGCGAGCTTCCAGAGTGCGGTCCACCGTGGCAAGAAAATTGTGGCAGTGGAGAGGAATATGAAACCCGATCAGGTCGGCGCCGAGGAGCCCGTCAAGAAGTTCAGTCTGCCAGGGACAGATTCCGAATGCCTCGGGATTGGGCCAGGGGATATGCCAGAAAATCGCGACACGAGCATCGGGCCGCTCCTTTTTAATGAGGCGCGGCAGCAAAGCCAGATGATAGTCCTGTACAAAGACCAAGGGGTCAGTACTGTCGGCCATCTCTTCGAGCAAGGCATCGGCAAAGCGTTGGTTCACTCGCTGATAACACTCCCAGTCTGCCGCGCGGAAGATGGGCCGGGTATGCGCAATGTGACAAAGCGGCCACAACCCCTCGTTGGAGAAGCCCTCGTAGTAGCACGCCTCTTCCTGCTCTGTGAGCCAGACCCTGCGCAAGGTATAGCGCGGATCTTCGGGCGGCACGCGCAAGCGATCGAACTCATCCACCGAGGCCCGATCCGCGTCACCGGTGCCGCTGGCCACCCAAACGCCGTCACATGCGCAGAGAACCGGTTCGAGAGCGGTGACCAGGCCACTGGGCGGCACTACGCAGGCGGTTTCTCGTCCCTGGCGCACGTGCATGTATGGCTCGCGGTTCGAGACCACGAAGATTTTGCTTGAACCAGCGCGATTGCGAATGCGAACGGCCAGGCGCTCGGCGGTCCAGAGGTTCGCGCCGGCTTCGCGGAGGCGGGCTTCAGCGGCGGCGGCAGCGCGCGCAGCTTTCAGGCTCTCCGCCATGGTCTCCACCTCGCGTGCCAGGGGAGAAAACATGCGCAGCGCCCCCAGTTCTGTCTCCTGCGTGTCCTGGGCATTCCCCGTGCGTAGCAGGCGCAGGCGTTCAACCGCGCGGGTCATGGGGCGAAGAAGGAACCAGCGCACCATGAGGAACGTGATTCCGACGATCACAATCACAAACGCGACCATGCGCCAAAAGCTGCGTTGCCACAGTGCGATGTCTTCAGAGCGGATATAGCTGGCATCCACCACCAGGGCCATGGCCCCATCCAACTGATTTCCGTTGTGGATCGGAAACGCCTGCTCCAGCCACTGCCATTGTGCCGTGTGCCCGAATGCGCCCGCTTCGACGCCCCGCTGGAGCGATTTCTCCACGACCCCCTGCCCTAACGCCGTCATGACGTCCGGTGGGCCGTTGCCGGCGAGAAGATTTCCATGGGCGTCGTAGATCGCCAATCCGAGCGCGCCGGTTCCGTTCTTGAGGAGCTGCGCTAAGCCGGGAAGACCAGACGGGTCACCGGTCTCAAGTGCATTGCGCACATCCGGCTCGATGCTCATGCCCATCCACTGGGTGCGACGGTCCAGGTCCTCGCGCAGGTTGTGCCGGTGGGCTAATACGTCAAAATACGTGGAGGCAAAGGACACCAGCGTGACGCTTGCGATGAGAGCAAGGATCAACCGCACGCGAAAGAGGTGCATCGAAGCCTCCGTATCTATATTTGGATGCGTTTGGCGGCGACTGAGCAGTCGACGACAGGGTTCTAAAGTCGCGGCAACTCAATTATTCGTTGAGAGGAAAGCCACTTAGGCTCAGCAATCGACTCTGATGCGCCGTCTTATTCTGATTCGTCAGGAGGCGGGAGCAAGTTCGGCGCGAAAGAGCCTTTTCTCTTTCGATGCCAAAAGCTCCGCTTGAAGCGATGTGCGCAAGCCCAGTTGAGGGTTTTGGGGGTCGCGGCGAGTCGCACCGCTTTCATATTTGGCTATTCTATGCGCTATCCTGTCCTCTGAAGCGCGCAAGCTTGTTCTTCGCAACATCCGCAGCCCATGGCGATCATCTCAATCGACCGTACCGCAAAAAATATCGTGCTCGCTGTGCAGGAGTACTCCCTGTTCTCGTGGCAGGCCCTGCTCAATCTCTTTCGCCCGCCGATTTACTGGACTGACTTCCTGATGCAGTCGGATGTAATCGGTGTGGGGTCGCTGCCCATTGTTATCCTCTCTGGTTTCTTTACCGGCGGCGTGCTAGCGCTGCAATCGGCAGCTACACTCTCGGAGTTTGGCGCCACGGCGGTCACGGGCCAGTTTGTCGGCCTCACCATGATTCGCGAGCTTGGCCCGGTGCTCACCGGCATTATGGTGGCCGGCCGCAATGCATCGTCGATGGCCAGCGAACTGGGTTCCATGATTGTGACCGAGCAGATTGACGCGATGCGCGCCTTGGGCGTAGACCCATTGCGAAAGCTCGTAACTCCGCGCATTTATTCAAGCATCGCCATGCTGCTGCTTTTGACTATTGTGTCTGATGCATTCGGCATTCTCGGCGGCGCCGCGGTGACGGTTCTTATCAGCCATCAAAACGGCACGCAGTACCTGAACTCGGCGTACGAGCATCTTCGCTATCCTGACATCATCCAGGGACTGGTCAAGCCCTTGTTCTTCGGCTACCTGCTCGGCTCCATCGGATGCTTTTACGGCATGAGAACGACGGGGGGGACCGAGGGCGTCGGTCGTTCCACAATTTCGGCAGTCGTCACGTCCTCCGTGCTGATCATCGCCACAGACTTTCTCATCACGCACGTGTTGCTATCCATATTCCCCTCATGAGCCAAGCTCCCGCGCCTGCGCCTCAATCGTCGGTTCCGGGGCCGGATGCCGCTCCGGTTGTCAGACTGCAAGGCGTTTCCGCCGGCTTTGACGGGCCGCGAGTACTTGAGGACATCAGCTTCTCCGTTGCTCCCGCCGAGACGCGCATTCTGCTTGGTCCTGCTGGCGTAGGCAAAAGCACACTGCTGAAACTCATCATCGGTCTGCTTCGTCCCCTCGAGGGCTCGATCCAACTTTTCGGCGAGGATATTTCCCGCTTGTCAGAGGAGCGGCTGTTTCCGCTGCGCGCGCGCGCCGGAATGGTCTTTCAGGAAGGCGCGCTTTTCGACTCGCTTACTGTGCGCGACAACGTCGCCTACCAACTGATCCAGGAGCGTGTGCCCGATGATGAGATCGACAGCCGCGTTCACGAGGCGCTGCGATTTGTCGGCCTGGAAGAAACCTTTGCTCTGTATCCTGCGAGTCTTTCAGGGGGCATGAGGCGGCGTGTGGCGATCGCTCGCGCCCTCATCCACGATCCAGAGCTGATTCTCTACGATTCGCCGACGGGCGGCCTCGATCCGGTCACATCCACCACCATCATCGAACTGATTGTGAAGCAGCGCGACGTGCATGCAACCCCGGCGTTGCTGGTCACCCACCGGCTTCAGGACGCTTTTACGATGTGCACTCACCGCTTCGATCCGGGTGAGAATCGAATGGTGCCGCTTCCCGAGGGGCAAATCAACCACAACACGACCTTTCTCATGCTCGAAGGCGGCCGCCTCATCCTTGATGGTTCACTGCATGAACTCCTCCACAGCAATAACGAAGCTGTCCGGGAGTTTCTCGAATAGATACGGCCCTGAACTGAAGAGCTGCAGGCGGCTGCTGCCGAGTTTCTATTTTCCCGCTACAATTTGATGCGTGACTGCGAGTCTCTTCGATCTGTACAAGATCGGCGTGGGCCCCTCGAGTTCTCACACCATGGGGCCGATGCGCGCAGCCTGCCGATTCGGGCGCGACCTTGAATCTGCCGGCCTTTTGGAGAGGACCGCGCGCGTCCAGGTAGATCTGTATGGCTCGCTGGCGCTCACAGGCCTGGGCCACGGAACCGATCGTGCGATTCTTCTCGGCCTGGCGGGCAACGAGCCCTCCTCAATCGATCCCGCCGCGATTGAGTCCACAGTAGCTGCGATCCGCGCTTCCAAGCGCATCGAGCTCGCGGGCAAGAGACGGCTCGCATTCGATGAAGCCCGCGACGTGATCTTTCATCGCGACCTGATGTTTCCGCCCGAAGCGCAGACGCGGCACCCCAATGGCGTGCGCTTCACCGCATTCGATGTTTCCGGCTCGATCCTGGTCGAGCGTACGTTCTTTTCCATCGGCGGCGGATTCATCGTAGAGGACGGCGCGGAAGGCAAGACGGCGGACGAAGCCGAAGTTCGCCTTCCCTATCCGTTCCACAGCGCTGCCGAGCTGCTTGAATTGGCACGAACGCATGCGCTCTCCATTGACCGCATCATGCTGGCCAACGAGTGCGAGCGCCTCCGCGCGGCTTACCCGGACGATCCAACGGCGGCCCTCGAAGATCGCGTCCGTTCCGGGATCAAGGCGATCTGGCAGGTGATGCAAGCGTGCGCCGGGCGCGGTATGGCTGCGGAGGGGATTCTGCCCGGAGGCCTGAACGTTCGCCGCCGCGCGCACCGCCTGGCCGAGCGGCTTCGCGCACGCGAGGCAAGCGGACATCAAGGCGATCCGCTGGCGCCGCTCGATTGGGTCACGGTCTATGCCATGGCGGTGAACGAGGAGAATGCAGCCGGTGGACGCGTGGTGACGGCGCCGACTAACGGAGCCGCTGGGGTGATTCCCGCGGTCGCGCTCTACTATCGTCTCTTCGTTCCCGAAGCGAGCGATGAGGGCATCATTCGCTTCTTCCTCACTTCCGCGGCTATCGGCGTTCTCTACAAGGAGAACGCATCCATCAGTGGTGCGGAGGTCGGATGCCAGGGCGAAGTCGGCGTTGCCTGTTCCATGGCGGCTGCGGGACTCGTATCGGCGCTCGGTGGCAACGATGGCCAAATCGAGCACGCCGCTGAAATCGCAATGGAACATAACCTGGGCATGACGTGCGACCCCATCGGAGGCCTGGTGCAGATTCCATGCATCGAGCGCAACGCCATGGGCGCAGCGAAGGCCGTTCAAGCGGCGCGCCTGGCTCTTAACGAGTCAGAAGCGCACAAGGTTTCGCTCGACCAGGTCATCCGCACCATGTATCTCACCGGCCTCGATATGCAATCGCGGTACAAGGAAACAAGTCTCGCGGGCCTTGCGCTGAATGTTATCGAGTGCTGAGTTCGCCGGCGAATATCGCCGCGCATCGTGGTTCTCCATTCACTCGCACAATGATCAAACGCGATCCGATCACCGGCGCTTTTTCGTTGCGCGTATCGAATTTCGAGTTCAATTTCTCTTTGAACCTCTCTTCGCGACGGAAATGGTGTTGATCTTTTTTTCACTCGGACGTCGTTTTTTTCTTGACATCGATGCTGCGCGATTCTATACATTCTTCAACTGCAGTTTCTAATTGCAGAATCGATGCAACCCATCGAAAAGGGAGAATAGAAAAATGGCAACCAAGAAAGCAGCCAAGAAGCCAGCGAAGAAAGCCAAGAAGACCGCCAAGAAGGCCGCGAAGAAAAAGTAACGGTCTGACAACCCAAAAGGCAACACTCTAGGGGGACGCTCAAAGCGTTCCCCTTAGTGTTTTGGGCGAAGAAAAACTTTCCCGCACTGGGGAAGGATTATTTGCGGCACACCAAGATCGCGAACACCCGCTCTGGGAGCGGCGATGGGGCTCATTCGAAAAAATTGCACTTTCGTTTCACATGTGCACGGCACCGTAAACTTTAGATGAAGAGAGGACGAGCACGATGACGCGCCGCCGCTGGATTGCCGAACACTGGGACGAAGCAACTGCCACGATCGAGGGTGCGCAGGCTGAACATTTGGCGCGCGTGCTGCGCGCTGAACCGGGGATGGAGGCGGATGTTGTTGCCGGTGGAAGGGTCTTTCACGCCGAGGTCGCCGCGGTGACCCAAACGGGAGAAACCAGCGAAGTTCGGTTTAACCTTGTTGCCGAACTCGATGCCGACCCCGCCTTGCCGGTTACTTTGGTGATGGCCGTCTACAAGTTCGATCGCATGGAGTGGGCCATCGAAAAAGCCACCGAACTTGGCGTGGCGGCGATCGCGCCGGTCATCGCGCGAAGAACGGAAAAGCACCTTTCTCAAGCAGCGGAGAAACGCGCGGAACGGTGGCGGCGCATTGTGCGCGAAGCATCGCAACAGGCGCGCCGCTCCGATGTGCCGGTGATTCACGAGCCTGTCGATCTGGCCGAGCGTGTGCGCGCCGCATCAACGGCTGCGCGCATTGTGCTTGCCGAGCAGGAGCGCACGACCACGCTGCGCCAGGCAATCGAAGGAGCTATCGAGGCGGCCAAAGACGAGATGCCGGCGATCGAGATTGCCATTGGTCCCGAAGGCGGATGGGCTCCCGCCGAGGAAGCTCTGTTTGACGACAATGGCTGGCGCGCCGCGTCGCTCGGTCCACGCATTCTTCGCGCGGAGACAGCTGCCATCGCGGCGCTGGCGGTGGTTGCGTCGTGCCTGGAGTGATTGCGCAAGCTCAGGCGGATCGAGCCACGGCGATTCGGACTCATTGTGGAAAAGGCGGCAGAAAGCAGCGCGACGCCGGCAATTACAGATGTGCGAAGCGCAACAGCAGACCCGCGAGCACCGCTCCGGCGAGCTCACCAACGATGGGAATGGGCGCGTAGCTCCAATTTGAACCACCCTTGCCGGGAATGGGCAACAACGCGTGCATGATGCGCGGCCCTAGATCGCGCGCGGGATTAATGGCATATCCGGTTGTGCCGCCGAGCGAGAGCCCGATGCCCCACACCAGGCTTGCGACAAGCCATGGGCCCAGTCCTGCCGCCGGACCATTGATGGCCACGCCGCGCGAGAAAATTGCAGCGGCGATCACGATGAGTACGGCTGTACCCAGCATTTCGCTGAAGATGTTCGCCAGAGGGCTGCGCACAGCGGGACTGGTTGCGAAGACCGTGAGCTTGACCGCCGGGTCGGGCGTAAGGCTCCAATGCGGCGCATAGTGCAGAGCTACCAATGCGGCGCCGGCCATTGCGCCCAGCAGTTGCGCGGACCAATAGACGGGGATCTGCGCATAGTTCCCAGTGACGATGGCGCCGGCGAGCGTGATAGCAGGGTTCAGGTTCGCCGCGCCACTGCCGAAGGCCTGCGCGACCAAGACGCCGCACAACACGCCCAGTGCCCATCCGGTGGTGATTACCATCCAGCCGGAATCTGCCGCGTAGGACTTACGCAGCAAGACGGCGGCGTTCACGCCGTTGCCAAAGAGAATGAGAACGAGCGTGCCCATGAATTCGCCAAACCAGATGGAGTGCATCGATCTTCCTTTTAGGCTTTATTGCCTAGATAAGCGCCGCGTGCCGCGAAAAAACGAATATGACGCGGCTCGCATCGCAATTTGAGGAACCCAAGCATTGTGCCCTGCCGGACATGCACTCGCCAAGAGCGAAATGCGCGAAATAGGAACAAGCCAGCCAAATACCTGATCCGCGAATCTAAAATCTATGGAGACGGCTCGTTATCTTCGCGCGGAGCAACGGAATTATGGCAAGCGGTATTTTTGTGGGACTGTCGACGATTGACGTCGTGTACGGCGTCGATGAGTTTCCGCAGGCAAATACGAAGATCGCGGCGCGGAGCCAGGAGGTCTTCGTGGGCGGACCGGCCACAAATGCGGCGATTACGTTCGCTCAACTGGGCGGAGAGCCCGCGCTCGTGACAGCCGTTGGGCGCAACGCCATGGCCGTCGTGGTTCGGGAGGAACTCAAGAAACACAAGGTTCAGCTGGTCGACTTGAACCCCGAGTTTGAAGGTGTCCCCGTCTTGTCATCGGTCACCGTTGACCGCCAAGGCCACCGAAACGTGATTTCGGCGAATGCAGCTCGGATCACGATTCCACCGGCGAAATTGGACGCGAGTCTTTTTGAGGGCGCAAAGGTTGCGATGGTCGATGGACATTTCATGGATGCTTGCAAGGCATGGGCGGGCGCGGCAAAGGCTCGCGGCAAAACCGTAGTTCTCGATGGAGGGAGTTGGAAGGATGGAACGGAAGCGCTCATCAAAAGCGTTCACACGGCGATCTGTTCCGCGGATTTTATGCCCCCGGGTTGCGCTTCCCGCGACGAAGTTATCGAGTTTTTGAAGGGGCGTGGGGTGGCGAACATTGCCATTACGGACGGGGCCAGCGCCATTCACTTTGTCTCGGGCCAGTCTTCGGGAACCATCAGTGTTCCGCAAGTCGCAGTGGTCGACACGATGGGCGCGGGAGACATTTTTCATGGCGCCTATTGCTTTTACGTGTCCACCGGGCGGGGATTCATTGAGTCGCTGGCGGAGGCGACCAAGGTTGCGTCTGAATCCTGCCGGTACGCAGGGACGAGAGCATGGATGAAGCACGTTCCTGCCGAAACTTCCTGATTGACCCGCATTGAATTCGACGCAGAACTGAAGCGACTGCGGCGCGTAGCGGCGGTACCATGAATGTCGTTGGGGAAAGTCGATGGGAGGGCCGGTGCGTGCAAGCAAATGCAAAACTCATTTGCATCCTCGTCGCATGGGCCGCCCTGACGGGAGCAAAAGCTATGGGACAGCAGGCGCGCCACTGGGCGATCGTGGTGCACGGCGGCGCAGGCGACATTAACCGCGCAGCGCTTGGGCCGGAACGTGACAAGGCCTATCGTGAGGCATTAAGCGAAGCAGTGAAGGCGGGTGCAGCAGTGCTTGATCGCGGGGGTTCGTCGCTCGATGCGGTCGAGGCTGCCGCTCGCGTGATGGAAGACGATCCGCACTTTAACGCGTCCCGCGGAGCGGTATTTACCGCAACCGGCAAGACGGAGCTCGACGCTGCCATCATGGACGGCGCAACGCTCCGCGCAGGGGCCGTGGCGGATGTGACCCACACGCGGTATCCAATCACTCTGGCGCGCGCGGTGATGGAAAAAACGCCGTACGTTCTTCTTGTGGGCCCGGGCGCCGACGCATTTTCACTCGAGGCTGGGATGGAACAGGAAGACGCTGCCTATTTCTTCACCGAGAGCCGTTGGCAGTCGCTGGTTAAGCAATTGCAGAAAGAGGGCAAGCCCATTCCACCGCGCCCGGCAGGGGCACCCACTGCGGAACAGGCCGCACCGTTGGCGCAATGGCAGGAGCCAGCAGACTTGCGGCGCTTTGGCACGGTGGGTGTAGTCGCGCTTGACCGCCAGGGAAACGTTGCCGTGGCCACATCGACCGGCGGCCTGCAGGGAAAGATGCCGGGGCGCGTGGGCGATTCGCCGCTGATCGGCGCGGGAACGTACGCATCGAATCAGTCTTGTGCCGTCTCGGGCACCGGCGTGGGCGAGTTTTTCATTCGCTACACGGTCGCGCGCGAGATCTGCGCTCTGGTTCAGTTGAAGGGCCTCCCGCTGCAGCAAGCCACAGACGAAGTCATCCACAAGCAGCTTGAGCCGATTCATGGCGACGGGGGAGTGATTGCAATTGCGCCCGACGGCCAGCTTGCCTGGAGCTTCAATACGTCCGGCATGTTCCGAGGGCGGCAGGTGGAAGGCGGCCCGATTGAAGTGCACATTTACAGCGATGAGCCGTGAGGGGCGTGGCCGCGCTTCACATTGAGTCTCAGGTCGACGCACAAATCTCAAATACACTGTTCCCATGGCGCTCGAATTCACAACTTCGTACATTGAAGACGCGCTCGCGGTTTTGCGCTACTACAAGCGGCTTGCTGAGCGTGCCATGGAGCAGGTGACGGATGAGCAGCTTTTCGCCGGCATCGACAAGGAAGCCAATTCGATTGCTGTGATTGTGAAACACATGGCGGGCAACATGCGCTCCCGCTGGGCCGACTTCCTGACCACGGACGGGGAGAAGCCGGACCGCGACCGCGACTCGGAGTTCGTCGAGCCGCCTGCTACGCGGAAGGAGTTGCAGGCCGTGTGGGAAGATGGGTGGGGTCGGGTCTTTAGCGCGATCGAGCCGCTCACCGACGCCGACCTTGGCCGCACCGTGACGATTCGCGGCGAGGCACACTCCGTGATGCAGGCCATCAACCGGCAGTTGGCGCACTATCCCCATCATGTGGGGCAGATTGTGCTTCTGGCGAAGCATTTTGCTTGCGACCATTGGCAGTCGCTCAGCGTGCCGCGCAACAAATCGGCCGAGTTCAACCGCAGAGTGGCGGCGGGAGAAGCCAGCCAGCGCTGAGTGCGCGTGAGCTTGAGCACGATCCTGGCCGCGTGCAGCCCTGTAAAATGTTGCGCATGGAAACAATCCAGTACAACCTGCCGCAGAGCCGCATTCCGCAAGCCTGGTACAACATCCTGCCCGATTTGCCCAAGCCTTTAGCGCCGCCATTGCATCCGGGAACTCTGCAGCCCATCGGTCCTGACGATCTGGCGCCGCTGTTTCCAATGGCATTGATCCTGCAAGAGGTCAGCACCGAGCGGGAGATCGAGATTCCCGGAGAGGTGCGACAGATTTATGCGCAATGGCGGCCATCGCCGCTGATGAGAGCGCGCCGCCTGGAAAAGGCGCTGGATACACCGGCGCGCATTTACTACAAATATGAAGGCGTGAGCCCGGCAGGCTCGCACAAGCTGAATACCGCTGTCCCGCAGGCGTACTACAACAAGCGCGAGGGCGTTCAGAACCTCGCCACGGAAACCGGCGCCGGACAGTGGGGCTCCGCACTGTCAATGGCCTGCGCCTTCCTCGGCCTGAACTGTAAGGTTTTCATGGTGCGCGTGAGCTACGACCAGAAGCCCTACCGCCGCGCACTGATTGAAGCCTTCGGCGCCTCGGTCATCGCCAGCCCCAGCACTGAAACCGAGTCGGGCCGCGCCATTCTTGCCAAGCATCCAGATTCGAACGGCTCGCTCGGCATCGCTATCTCCGAAGCTGTGGAGGTTGCTGCCAAAGATCCGCAGACCAAATACGCACTGGGCAGCGTGCTGAATCATGTGCTGCTGCACCAGACGGTGATTGGTCAGGAAGCGATCGAGCAAATGGCCATGGCCGGCGACGAGCCCGACGTGATCATCGGTTGCACGGGCGGCGGATCGAACTTTGCGGGACTCGTGATGCCGTTTCTGGGGCGCAAGCTGAAGGGAAAGTGCAACGCGCGCATCGTGGCCGTGGAGCCTGCGGCCTGCCCCAGTCTTACAAAGGGACGGTTCGCGTACGATTTCGGCGATACCGGTCATCTGACGCCGCTGGTCAAGATGCACACACTCGGCAGCACGTTCATGCCTCCGGGGATTCACGCCGGCGGCCTGCGGTATCACGGCATGGCGCCGCTGGTTTCTCACGTGATTGACCTGGGCCTGGCCGAGGCCACGACGGTTCAACAGCTTGACGCATTCGCCGCCGGCATCCGGTTCGCCCGCGCCGAGGGCATTGTGCCGGCGCCGGAGGCCAATCACGCGATTGCCGAGGCCATTCGCCAGGCTCTCGAAGCCAAGGCTGAAGGCAGGCCGCGCACCATTCTCTTCAACCTGAGCGGCCACGGTCATTTTGATATGCAGTCCTATATCGCCTACCAGGCAGGTAAACTAGAGAATTACGAGTATCCGGAGGAAGAGATCGCCATGGCGCTGGCGGGACTTCCAGCGATTCCGTAGGTGCGGGAGTTTGATTTTTTGCGGAGCCTGCGGTGCTTCGTGGTGCGCGGAACTATCCGTTCGGCTTGTCTAAGCGTCCAAATGCGTTGAAGATAGCAAAGGCGCATTTGGGGCTTGCAACACAAAATGAGGCAATTAACCCAGGAGGCTGTGATTCGGATGAAGATTTGGATGCAAGGCGCGTTCGTAGTGGTCGTGGCGGTCCTTTTGTGTGGCGCAACGGCCCAAGCGCAGACCGATGTCGCGTTGAGCGGGTACCGGACCTTCGCAAGCAGCACTACCGGCTCGGGCACCAAACAGACGCCAACCGACTCCGAAGGCGGCCTGTTCGAATGGCGCCACATTGCGAATCCACTCGTTGGCTTCGAGTTCGAGGTTTCATTTAACGAGGCGAATCAGTCTTATATCGCCACGAATGCCACTCCGCCGAATTGCTTTCCCACGGGCACCACCGGCTCCACTTGCCCGCAGCTCGAGATTTCGGGCAAGGCGACTCAATTTGGTGGAACCTGGATCTTCTCAAAGAAGATCGGAAATGTGAGACCGTTTGCGTTGGGCGGCGCCGGCTTTATCGTCACGGTGCCCGGCTCAAGCCCGTATTCAGTGACCACGGTCATGAGGCCGGACTTCATCTATGGTGGCGGCGTGGATTGGAGTTTTCTGCCGCATTTTGGTCTCCGTCTGCAAGTCCGCGGCAATATGTCCAAGGCGCCTAACTTATCGGACATCTTCAACTCGACGACCAAATATACCCAGGTCTATGAGCCCATGGGTGGCGTCTTTTACCGTTTTTGAAGCCGTTCGCCTGGTTGATCGGTGAGAGCACCAGTCGTCCGCGGCATGCTTCAGCGGGGTGGTTTGCGCTGTGTTACCGTTTCATTACGGTATCTTCGTGCCGCGCTGGACAACCGCGTCAGGGCCGCAAAGGCAGGCCATGAGCGCAACCCATCGCGGCGATGCGTGGAAATCGGGGACGGCGGATAGAATCTTCGGAATGCAGCAGCCGGAATCGAACTCATCGACGCTCACCTCAGCGCTCACTGCGAGTCTGGCGCCACCTTCCGGGACGCCATTGGATCCTACAGGCACTCCGCAACCCGAATCGCAAGGGGCAGAGCACCCGCCGCACCGGGTTCCACGTTGGCTCGAGCGCGTGGAACTGTTCCTGCGCGTTATGCTGCGGATGTACATTGGACTGGCCATCTGTTACGCGCCGTGGTCGCCCAACTTCTGGGACCAGAACCCGATTTTTCTGCAATCCACCGCGCTGGCAGATTTCGTCAGACTCGGCGCTGTGCGCGGCATCGTTTCCGGCCTGGGTCTTTTGAATTTATGGTTTGCATTTCAAGATGCTATTCGACGTCGTGATGGTTGAGTGATGAAAAACAGGGAACAGGGAAAAGGGAACAGGGAACAAAATCTCGAGAAAGCCGAGAGGCCGACGAAGTCTGACGGAATTCCTCAGGAAGCAGCTGCTCAGGGCGCAGCTTCGGAGATCGCGCGCCCCGCGGTAATTCCCGGAAACGGAGCGCCACCTCTCCTGGAGCGCGCGCCTCTTGCATACGAGAACCTGGCATTCCTGAACAGCGCTGACGGACGCCTCATCAGGATTGTGTCGGAGTTTCTGGAGCCTTTGGCGCGATTCCGACGCGAGCAGATTCAGGACACGGTAGTCTTTTTCGGTTCGGCGCGTTTTCGCGGTCGCGAGGAAGCCGATCATGCCCTGGAACTGCTGGATAACACGGGTTCAACGCAGGCCGCCCCCAGCGAAGAGCAGCCCGCCAAGCCCGCCGAGATCGCGACAGGGACTGCCACTGACTTGCAACGCAAGCGAGCCGTGGCCGCAGTTGAGATGGCTCGGTACTACGAAGATGCGCGACGCCTGGCGCAGCTCCTCACGCAATGGGCCAAGACCATTCCTTCGCGCAAGCGCCGGTTTGTCGTGACATCGGGCGGTGGTCCGGGAATTATGGAGGCGGCCAATCGCGGCGCATACGAGGCCGGCGGCAAGACGATAGGCATGAACATTCTTCTGCCTTTTGAGCAGCGGCCGAATCCCTACATCACCCCCGCGCTGAATTTCGAGTTTCACTACTTCTTTATGCGCAAGCTTTGGTTCGCTTATCTGGCCAAGGCCCTGGTGGTCTTTCCCGGAGGATTTGGGACCCTCGATGAAATGTTCGAGATTCTCACCCTGGCACAAACGCAAAAAATGACCAAGAAGATCACCGTGGTCATTTATGGGCCGGAGTATTGGAAGAGAGTTTTCAATCTCGATACGCTGGTGGATACGGGCGCTATCTCTCCCAAGGATCTAGATCTCTTCAAGTTCGCGGATTCACCCGAGGAAGCGTTTGAGATGCTGCGTCAGGGACTCACCGAGAACTATCTCGCCGCCGAACAAGCCTCGGCCCATGGTGCGCAAGCTGAAACCAGAAAACCGAATCACGACGAAGATCTGATGGCCGGCTGGAGCATGGACGATTTTCTCAGCCCTGAATTAGCCAAGACCCGAAAGTGATCCACTCGGAATCGTTGCCATCCAGTGGTACGTTTCACTGGAAATTCACGTGAATTTCTTAGTGCAACATTCCATTTGGATTGCCAGTTGCCTTGGGCGTCCGGGTCGGTTGATTGCCTATGACGACTCCATTCTCGGCTTACAATAAGGGTGCTGGCAATTTACACGTGTTTTTACGGCATAATTTCGGTATTTTCGTAACTCCCTTGGTTCCGTTGCATCCTTAATTGAAGGGCATTTCGCACGCTCTTAACTGGAAATTCATGGCAGGCAACGGATACTGGCTGTGGAAATCCGCGAAATTGAGGAGTGGATATGCCGAGTTCAGCGATCTCATACCTATGGCGCGATAAGGCTGCCCCCCAGGGCTTTCGGACAGGTGTTTCGTTACACAGTCACACCAACCAATCCCGAGAGACTTTGGATTTTCTTGCGAACTTTGGCAATCAGTTCCCGGTAATGCGGCCGCTGCTGTCGCGCATGGAGCGGCGCGCCGAGCAGTTTCACGGTATCCATATTGATTACGCGGCCAGCTATTGGACTCCGCCCATGACGCCGAAGCTGGCATTCGATCTGGAGATGCGTCAGATCGAAAGGCTCGGCCTGGCACCCATGGTTTCGATCACCGATCACGACACCATCAAGGCCCCAATGCTCCTGCGCACGGTGCCCAGCGCACGACAGATTCCGGTCTCAGTGGAGTGGAGTGCGCCTTATGGCGGAGCGCAGTCATTCCACCTGGGCGTCCACAACCTGCCGAGCGCGCGTGCGGCGGAGTGGATGGCGACGCTTGAGGATTACACCGCTCATCCAGGCGATGCGCGCCTGACCGAGATTCTCGCGGCCCTGCATCGGGAGCCGAATGTGCTGGTGGTCTTCAACCATCCGATGTGGGATCTGTACCTGATCGGCAAGGAAAAGCATCAGTTCCTGGTCAACGAGTTCCTGCAGAAGAACGGCGTCTTCATTCACGCGCTGGAATTGAACGGCCTGCGCAACTGGGACGAGAATCGCGCGGTGCGGCGCCTGGCAGATAAGTGGAACATGCTTTTGCTTTCAGGCGGCGACCGTCACGGCGTGGAACCGAACGCCAA
Source organism: uncultured Acidobacteriaceae bacterium (assembly GCA_963762905.1). Classification (GTDB taxonomy): domain Bacteria; phylum Acidobacteriota; class Terriglobia; order Terriglobales; family Acidobacteriaceae; genus Telmatobacter. The sequence continues at coordinate 27,483 of CAVXMJ010000029.1, forward strand.
CGTGAACCTGACCAACGCCACGAGCTTTACCGAGTTTGTGCACGAGGTGCGCCGGGAAAAGCGGAGCAATGTTCTCTTTCTTGAGCAATATGCCGAGCCGTGGAAGCATCGGATTCTGCAATCGACCATCGATGCGATCCGTCATTATCCCGACTTTCCGCAGGGTTCGCGTTCATGGGATGACCGCGTCTTCCATCCCGACGCGAGAGGGGTTGTGAGGCCGTTGAGCGAGCTTTGGCCGAAGGGATCGGCACCGCGCCTGATCGGCGTGGGGCTGGCATTCGTGCAAGCTATGGGCCAGGGGCTGGTGGCAGGCGGGTTGCGCCTGGCATGGAGCGAATCAGATCAGATGCGGCTCGCGCTCGGCGAGCCCGAGTTCTAAAAAAGACAGCGGAGTTAGCGGTGCTAGCGGAGTTAGCGTGAGAGCCTCGGCAGACGCACCCATCATCGCTTCGGAAATGACAGCATCGGTTCCGCGCGTCGCATACTTTCCCGACTCCTTTCACGAAGTGAATGGGGTCGCCCATACCAGCCGCCATTTTGAAGACTTTGCGCGACGGCGCAATCTTCCCTTTCTCTGCGTGCGCGCGGGGCAGCGCAGCCAGGCCTTGATCGAGGAGGGCAGCGTATGGTCCCTGGAGTTGCCGCGGAGCTTTCTTTCCTTCATTCTCGAAAAGGATTTGCGCCTCGATCCGGCGTTCTTCCGGCACATTCCGCTGATCAACGAAGTGCTTCGGCGTTTCAGGCCGGATCTGATCCACATTACGGGGCCAAGCGAGATCGGCGTTCTTGGCGCAGGGCTGGCGCACCATCTTCATTTGCCGCTGGCCGCGAGCTGGCATACCAATGTTCACGAATACGCCGCGCGCCGCGCGGAGTGGCTGCTGCGGCTATTACCCAGGCAACAATCCGCTTTCACCGGCCAAACGATCGAAGACCTGGCATTGTCGACAGCGACGCGTTTCTACTCCATGGCTAAGGTGCTGTTCGCGCCGAATCCCGAGCTTTGCTCCTTGCTTGAGCGCAACACCGGGCGCCCCTGCCATCGCATGCCGCGAGGCGTGGACGCGGAGCTCTTTCGTCCCTCGAAACGCAGGCGCGATCCAAATGACCGCAATCGCGTTCTCGGCTTTGTTGGGCGGCTTTCGATCGAGAAGAATATTGGCCTGCTGGTGCAAATTCAGGATGCACTCGATCGGATCCGCGTGACCGATGTGCGATTCCTTGTCGTTGGCCACGGCGGGGACGAGGCGTGGCTGCGCGAGCGGCTGCCGAAGGCAGAGTTCACCGGAGTGCTGCGTGGAGAAGCGCTGGCGACCGCTTACGCCAACATGGATCTGTTCGTATTCCCCTCACATACCGACACGTTTGGCAATGTTGTGCTCGAAGCGCTGGCCAGCGGAGTTCCGGCTATCGTGACTCCCGATGGCGGCCCGTGCACGATTGTGCGCGACGGCGAGACCGGGCGCATCGTACCCGACGATCAGTTCACATCGGCTATCGCCGGGCTGCTTGCCGATCCTGGTCGCCTCGCCGACATGCGACTGGCTGCTCGCGCCTACGCCCTCACTGCAAGTTGGGATTCAGTTTTCGAGGGCGTCTATGCCGGGTATGAAGCAATCCTTCCGGGCGTTGCCCAGTCAGAGAAGTGGGATTGAGCGGTCAGATTTCGACGCGGCTTGCTGGTGGGTCTCAACCTGATCGGACCATTGCCGACTCACGCTTCGGCAGGCGACCTGCAAGCTTGGCCCGCCGGTCTCAGGCACCGTCAGTAAATCCCCGGAAAGAGCCGCTGCGTCTTCTTGCGGTAATCAAGATATTGTTCGCCAAACGCTTCCGTCAGCGCCATCTCCTCCACATGGATTCGATAGAGTAACGCCATTGTCGGAAGGATGAGCACAACCGCCAGGCTTATCCAATTGCGCTCGTAGAGTCCGATAGCGGTAAAGATGACCAGCATGCCGGTGTACGAAGGATGGCGGACCCACCGGTAGGGACCCGCCGTACGCAGGGTTTGTGCGGCGTGGATCGCCACGTTGGTGCTGAAGGTTGTTCCGAGAGTGAAGATCGCCGTCCAGCGAATAGCCAAGCCAAGGATCAGCAATACAAGACCCGCTATTTTGAGCCAGTGAGCCCCGCTGAGCATGGTGTGAGGGTGCGTATCGCCGTACCACATGGCCCACCAGGATGAGGCGAGGACCACCGGAAACAGGATCAGAAGAGACCCTCGATCTTTGAGCCGGCCAGTGCTGCGGCTGGTGCGCGTGACCAACTGAAGCAGAATCTCGGACGCAACCCAGACCCAGAACAAGTACTCGAATAGCCTCGATATCGTCATCGTTTCCTCAAACGCAGATCAGACGCGGCTGGTCGCGCCCCCTTCTTGAGTGATCTTTGTTACGCAACACGAGGGGCGATCGTTCCAGCACCCTTTGCCGCGATCACTGTTCATGCGGGGCGCAAGTCCGGCAAACGCACTCCGTTCCGCAGGTCGAGGGTGAATGGCCGCTCGCGGTCGGTCATCATATCCCAACTTGTTCCATGCAAGACGCCGCCGTCGATGCTGGTGATCGTGACGCCCTCGTCCGAAAGCTTCTCCGATTCCCACTTATGGCCGTCGCGTCCCCAGGCAAGAATCGAATGATGGCCGATGAACAGAAGCAGGCGCTCCTGCACCAGCGGAAGAATCTCCAGCACGGGCCTGTAGGGGATCATGGCGAAGTGCTCCGGCGAGGCAGTGTCGATGAGGTATGCGTAACCCCCCGCGACTGCACAGAGTTCATCTGGTTTTGGAGTGGACCACAGGCCAGTTGGGACTGCAGGATCTAGAAAACCGAGCGCACAAGTGGCGAGGAAGGGTTGCGCCCCCGGCGAACGTTTTGGACCGGAATCCGGGGAGATTTCGCCGTGGCGGACAAGCACTTCAAGCGCGCCGCGCTCGACTTCCTCAGCGGTTTGCGGATAAACGAAGTGACGCGGAGGCAGAATGAGCGGACGCGCGGCGAGAACTTCTGCCCGCCAACGACGAGGGAAGGAGAAATCAATGATCGGATTGGGAGCTTCGGTCGTCACGGCTGCGTCTTGTATTTGAGAATCCTGGCTTCTCCGAGATGATAGACGGTCGGCACGGGCACATCCCTGAGCACGGAGAGGGCCCTTCGCGCCGTCGCGGGATCGATGCTGCGCTCGAAGCTCCGGTGTCGCGCATCATGAGGCGCAACAGGACCGCCGCCCGCGAGCCTTGTCAGGATGCGAGAATAGACCTAGCGCCGGGTTTTGGAGACCGGCTCCTCCCGCGCCACGGGTCTCTCGAAGATGCTACGTGTCCTTTCGACTCACTTGTTCCTGAACCATCGATTGCATCCGGGCCTGCTTGAGCTTGCAGAACGCTCCGGCGCGCAGGCAGTGGAGATCTTCGCCGCGCGGCAGCACTTTGACTACACCAGCCGCGAAGATGTGGCGGAGTTGGCGGAATGGTTCCGGTCGAACGCGCTGCAGCCGTTCTCCATGCACGCCCCGATGTATCCCGACCGCGAAATGGGTCGCGCCGGCGCGCCGGGCGTCAACGTGCTTCATCCCGACAAGACCCGCCGCATCGATGCCATGGACGAGATCAAGCGTGCGTTGGAATCAGCCGAGCACATTCCCATTCGCAATATGGTCGTACATCTCGGCGAGCGAGACGATACATGGTCGCAGCGCACCATTGAGCTCGCGCTCACGGCGCTTGAGCACCTGGGCGCGTTTGCCAGCCCGCTCGGCGTTCGGCTGCTCGTGGAAAATCTGCTGAGCGAGGCCACCACGCCCGAACATCTGGTGCTGATTCTCGAGATGGGGCATCTGAACAACGTAGGCGTATGCCTGGACCTTGGCCACGCCAACATCACCACGGGAACAGCGGCCGCGATCGCGACTCTGGGCGGGCGCATTGCCTCAGTTCACGTCCATGACAACCATGGATTGAAGGACGAGCACCTGTGGCCCGGCGATGGAACGATTGACTGGCCGGAAACCGCGAAGGCGCTTAAGGCGCTCGCCACACCGCCGGCAACCGTGCTCGAAATCAGCTACATGCTCCCTGAAGCTCACGCAGAGTTGCATGGCCGGATTGAAAAGGCATTCGCTCTTTTCACGTAAGCCACTCTGGCACCGCACGAGCGCCAACCGGTTCTACGGCCGACCGAGCAATCGAATGGGCAAGCGAGGGATTGGCAGGCATCTCGCGGGCAAAGGGCCGAACCGCGAGCAGCGGATTGGGCGGGGCAGAGGAATCTCCTGAGATGCCGTGCTCCAAGCTTGGACGAGCGACGCGGCATCTACCGAGCCGAGGCCCGTGGCCAGGTTGTATGTCGCGCCAGTGGCCGAGAAGCCCGCGACGCCGGGCACGGCGTTGTCGCCGGATGGCGTAGCGTGAAACGGATCGCCAGCCGCGCTTGCCAGAGCATACAACCGGGGATTGGCGTTACCTTGTGGGGTGCCGAGTTGGCTCTCAACGACAAGCGCCATGATGCCGGCAAACGACGGCGCCGAAGCCGAGGTTCCAGAAGCAATCCAGAACGAGCCATCCTCTGCGACAAAGTAGCCATCGTGATCGGCGGCAGCGAGCGCGACGTCGGGTACGGCCCGCATGCCATTGGCTGCTGTGGCGCCATCGATGTTTGATTGCCAGGCCGGCTGCGCGTAGACCGTGCTCGCGCCTCCGCCTGACGCCCACAACCCCGTGCCACCGTTCGATGAGCTCTCGTTCCAAACTTCTTCGGGGATGTAGCTGAGCGCCGAGGCGTATCCGGCTGAGTTTTCGGGTGACCAATACTGAGATGGGTTGGCGCCTTCGTTGAACTCGGTTCCGCCGACGCAGGTTGCGTAGGGCGAGGTGCAGAGACCGTTCACGGCGGTTTCGGAGCCGGCGATCGCGGTCGGCGCCGAACATCCCGCCTCGCCCGCGTCGCCTGAAGCTACGAAGACGCTCATTCCCTGACTTGCGGCCTGTTCCCACAGGCTGTTGTAAAAGGCAAGCTCCGCTGCGCCCATGTTCTGTTCGCAACTGCCGTAGCTGACACTGACTACGGGTACAACAGCGTGATTCACGATGTACGCAGCGGCCAAGTCGATGCCGTCGGCGGTTGCGGTGGAAGCGGCGACAACCAGATTGACCGCGGCTGCGGGCGCAATGGCTCCGCTCCATTCTGTGTCGAGAGTTGATTCGTCCTGATCGCGGGAGACGAGCCCCGCATCGGCGCCGTCGAGAGTGACCGTGGGGTCGTTCGCGGGAAGACCGGCCATGGAACGGAATGATTCGATGTCACTGAGCTTGATGTTGCTGCGTGCGGCGATGGCGATGGAAGTGCCCGCGCCGTCGGTTCCAGCAATGAAGAGCGGGTTTAGGTTGTAGATGGTGGCGAAGTCGGCGGGGAAAAGATAGTGCGTTGCGCCGGCCGAGTAGTCGGGCTGCGCATCGAGGGGTGCGAGAGTGCGCATCTGGGATGTGCGACGGAAGTCGTGGAGCGAGACCACGCCAGCAACCAAGCCCGACAGGCCGACGGGAATCTGCGGGTCGCTGGAGTTGGCGAGATGGTCGATTCCGTTGGCGCGATAGATATGGAGGGTCGTGCGGAATGCGGCCGCGACCTGCGCGGCCGAGCCGGAGAAGGTGACGAGGCGTCGTCCGGCGTAGACTTCGTCGATCGTGAATCCTTGCGCCTCGAGCCAAGCAGTGACTTGCGCGAGATCGGCGTCGCTGGCGCCGAAGCGCGCGCCGAACTCGCCGGGCGTGAGCCACTGATGATAGAGCGGCGAATCAGGATCCTGCTGTGCGGCGACGAGCGCGGCGAGATCGGAAGTCTGCGCCGGCGACGAGTTTAGGACGAGGAGCATGCGGTCGAGACGAGTGGCGGGATTCGTGATGCCCTGGTCAAACTCAGGCCGAGCGAGTGGATGCACATTGCCGTGCAGAGTAACCATCCGCGATTCGTCGACAGGGATTGCCGTAACAGGCCTGGGCAGCGGCGCATGAGCCGGCGGAGATTCAATGCGAAGCTTTCCGCCACAGCTTGCGATGAGCAGCGCGGAAGCGAGAAGTGAGACAGCTCTTATGTGTTGGCGCATTCGTGTTGATCGCTGAGGCGGAGATCAGCGCAGGCTCGATGCGAGCTATGCGTGGTCTTAGCCTTTTCTCATCTATCGGCGAGGGGAGCCGTGGTTTGAGGAGCATAGCGCGGAGAATGAGGAAGACAAACTTACGAATGTAATTCGAGAATTCTCATCTGAAGCGGCGAGTTTCGAAATGCGGGTCCCCGTTCGACTCCGATCGCTCCAGCGATCTCCGCTCAGGGCAGGCTTTCGACTCCGGTCGCTGCGGCGACCTTCGCTCAGGATGACCACCTGAGTGGTTTAGCCGTCAGCAGATACGCGGGAGCTGCTCGCCGATCATGACGGGAATCACGCGGTTAGCACCCATGGTGGTGCGCGCGACGAGCATGTGCTTGTGTTCGGCGGTGGCGTGGCCGATGGGCGCGGCATCACGGCCGAGGGGGTGGGCGCGGAGAATCGAGAGCACGCGGTCGGCGGCCTCAGGCGCGACGAAGAAGACGGCCTTGCCCTCGTTAGCGACGTAAACCGGATCGAGGCCGAGCAACTCACAGGCCGAATGCACTTCATCGCGGACGGGAACGCTTGCCTCGTCGATGACGATGCCGACATTGGAAGACTGAGCGATTTCGTTCAGCGTGGAGGCGAGGCCGCCGCGCGTGGGATCGCGCATGGCGTGGACGGACGCACCGACGGCATCGAGAACTTCGGCGATCATGCCGTTGAGCGCGGCGCAGTCGGAGCGGATGGGGCTCTCGAACTCGAGGCCTTCGCGCACGCTCATGATGGCCATGCCGTGGTCGCCCATGGTTCCGGAGACGATGATCGCGTCATTGGGCTGGACGCGATGGGGGCCGACTTGAATTCCCGCGCGAAGAACTCCGACGCCGGCGGTTGTGATGTAGCAGCCGTCGCCGTGGCCGCGCTCGACGACTTTCGTGTCGCCGGTAACGATTTGGACTCCCGCTGTCGCTGCGGATTCGGCCATTGCGTCGACGATGGCGGCGAGTTGGGCGAGCGAGAAACCTTCTTCGAGAATGAAGCTTGCGCTGAGGAACTTCGGTTCGGCTCCCGAGACGGCGAGGTCATTGACGGTTCCGTTGACAGCGAGCTCGCCGATGGAGCCGCCGGGAAAGAAGAGCGGCTGGACAACAAACGAGTCTGTTGACAGCGCGAGGCGCGCGCCGCCGGCTTCGAGTACCGCCGCGTCGCCGAGGTTTTCGAGAGCGGGATTGCGAAAGGCGGGAAGAAAAAGATGCTCGACGAGCTCCGCTCCGAGTTTGCCGCCGCCGCCGTGGCCCATGACGATGGTGGGATAGTCGGCCAATGGAAGTGGGCAGGACCAGTTGGAGAAATCGGGCGCTGATTTCTCTGCGAGTGGTGCTGCGACTTTGAGATCGTTAGCCATTGGCGGCTCCCGATAGGGCGGAGCCGGCGCCGGCGAGATCTTCGGCGGAGAGGAAGCGGCCGTAGTTGTAGTAGGCGGCGCAGGCGCCTTCGCTTGAAACCATGGTTGCGCCGAGCGGGTGGCGGGGGGTGCATTCCTTGCCGAAGGCGGCGCACTGGGCCGGCTTGATGGCTCCGCGGAGGACATCGCCGGCACGGCAGAGCGCCGACTCTTCGGTGTGAATACCGGTGATGTGGAAGCGCTCTTCGGCGTCGAAGTCACGATAGTCCGCGCTGAGACGCCAGCCGCTTTGGGAATGACGCCGATGCCGCGCCAGGCGCGATCGGTGACCTCGAAGACTTCGGCGAGGAGTTTTTGCGCGGCTTGATTGCCGTCGAAGGTGACCACGCGGCCGTATGCGTTCTCGACTTCGTGGCGGCCGGACTCGAGCTGTGCGACCGCGCGACGAATGCCTTCGAGCAGATCGAGAGGTTCAAAGCCGGTGACGACGATGGGCACGCGGAACTTCTCGGCAAGCGGCGGATATTGCCAATAGCCCATCACGCTGCACACGTGGCCGGCGGCGAGAAAGGCCTGCACCTGATTGCCGGGCGAGGACATGATGGCCGAGATTGCGGGGGGGACGAGAACGTGCGAGACGAGAACCGAAAAATTTGTGAGGCCGCGGCGCTTGGCGAGATGGACACTCATGGCGTTGGCGGGGGCTGTGGTTTCAAAACCGACGCCGAAGAACACGACTTGCTTGCCGGGATTCTTGACGGCGAGATCGACGGCGTCGAGCGGCGAGTAGACAACGCGGACATCGCCGCCGCGGCCCTTGACCTGAAAGAGATCGCTGTCCGTGCCGGGGACGCGCAGCATGTCGCCGAAGGAGCAGAAGATGACGCCGGGCTGGGAGGCGATGGCGAGGGCTTTATCAATGAGCTCGAGCGGCGTGACGCAGACGGGACAACCGGGGCCGTGAATCATTTCGACTTCCGGGCGGG
>CAVXMJ010000030.1:0-129881 GCA_963762905.1 uncultured Acidobacteriaceae bacterium
AGCTGGCGCGCCCCCGCCAGCCTGTGTTTGAATCGTAAACAGGAGCGCCGGTCGCGGAGGTTTCCAAGCGAGACCGGCGAAAGAACGACGATGGCAAATTCCCTGCTTCCCCCCGAAGAACGCAATCTGACCCCTGACCAGGTTGAGGCGCTCGACAAGCGCCGCGACCTCGGGCACACCTTCCTTGTCATCGCCGGACAATTTGCGGCGGTCGCAACTGTCCTGTTGCTTTGGGTCGCTCAGGATTTGAAGTACTCTCCCGGCTGGGCGCATCCCATGGCCTATTACTTCTTCCTTGCTCTCATCCTGATCGTGGCGTTCGGCCTCACCGGTCTCGTGCTCCGCCGCGGGACCCCGCGTATCGACTGAGACGACTTACAGAAACTTGTGAGGATGCCGTGCATCGATTCGCCGCGATTCTCACCGTCTTGTGCACCGCCGTTTGCTCTAGCCCGCTTCTAAGGACACAAGACCATTTGCCGCAGGCCTCCGCTGAAGATCGCGCGCGGGCGTTGGCCATCTTCAAGCAACTCGTCGAGATCAACACCACGGATACGCCGCAAGGAAACGTCACCACTGCCACTGCGGCAATGGAGCGCCGCTTTCTCGACGCGGGATTTTCGCCCCAGGACGTTCATCTCCTCGGCCCCAATGACCGCAAGCAGAATCTCGTTGTTCGCTTCCGCGCTGCCGGCACGCCCACTGAAAAGCCTGTTCTTTTCCTCTGCCACATGGACGTGGTGCAAGCCCTACGCGCCGATTGGTCTACCGATCCCTTTCAGTTCATTGAGAAGGACGGATATGTGTACGGCCGTGGCACGCAGGACATGAAAGACTCTGACGCCGCGCTGGTCGAAACTTTTCTACGCCTGCATCGCGAGGGATATAAGCCCCAGCGCGACCTGATCCTGGCGTTAACGGCCGACGAAGAGGGCGGCATGTCCGACGGCGCTGACTGGCTGGTGCACGAACATCGCGACCTGGTGGATGCAGCCTACGTGATCAACCCCGACGCCGGCGGCATAGAACTGGAGCACGGGCGCGCAGTCGTCGCGGAAGTTGAAGCCACCGAAAAGGTGTACGCCGATTTCCAGGTGACAGTCACCGATCGCGGCGGCCACAGTTCATTGCCGCGGCCCGACAACGCCATCTACGAACTCGCTGCGGGCCTTGGCCGCCTTGCCGCCTACACATTTCCATTCGAACTCAACGAAGTCACGCGAACCTACTTCACGAATCTCGCCCAGAACGAGACCGGGGAAACCGCCTCCGACATGCGCGCGATTCTGGCCACGCCACCGGACATGTCCGCAGTCGCGCGCCTCAGCGCGGAGCCGGCTTTCAACGCCCGGTTCAGAACCACGTGCGTCGCCACGCGACTGAATGCCGGGGACGCCAACAACGCCCTGCCTCAAATGGCTCAGGCCATCGTCAATTGCCGCATCCTCCCCGGCCACTCGCCCGAAGAAACCCGCAAGCAACTCATTTCCATCTTTGCCGACCCGCAACTGAAAGTGGAATACGTATCAAACGAGGGCGATGTGTCCCCGACCGCACCCGACCGTACCGCCATCGTTCCTCCTGCTCCGATCCCGGAGGTCTGGTCGCCGCTCACCAGCTTCACCCAAGCCATCTGGCCCGGAATCACGGTCACTCCGGTGATGGAAACCGGCGCCAGCGACTCCATTTACTTCGCTCAAGCAGGCATTCCGAGTTACGGCTACTCCGCCATCGCGCTTGAACGGGACGATGTCCGCGCCCACGGACGCGATGAGCGCTTGCCTCTCGATTCGTATTGGAAGTCGCTCGATTTCTGGTATGCGTTCGCAAAAAAACTCGGCAGCGAATGAGCGCAGGCCCCGCGCAGGCGGTGGAGAAACTGCTTCGGTCGAGCACGGAGTGTCAGGGCACGACTTCAGTCGTGCCGTAATTGCCGCAGATCGAGTTCGGCTTTAGCCGCTGAGGGATGGTTTTATTCCCCATCGTGCCTCTTCCGCCGTCCCTGCAGGCACACTTCGCACTGAGTTTAGCTCAGGACTATGTCCGAGATTGCGGAACCAAAATCGACTCGCCAGCAACTCGTTAGGGCCGCACTCGCCGCCTGGAATGACTATCAAGCGACCGGCCTGCACATGACGGAGGAAGAGGCCGACACCTGGCTCGCTACACTGCAAGCAGGCGCAAAGGCTAATGCGCCTGAGCCTCACATCTGAAGCGCCTCTCGCCTCTTTCGCGTGGTTCGGCCGAGTCCCACGCGATGAATCTGAATGCCTCCCGACTGTTAAACTAGACCTAGATGATCCTCCCGTTTGTCCGCGAAATCTTTGCGGAGCTGGAGCACTCCCCGGGATTTGAGCGCGTTCGCAGGCACCTTAGCCTCGCTGCGGGACGTCGGCGTGTGTCCGGATTAACCTCAACCGCGCGCGCTATCTATCTTCCGCTGATGGCGCGGGCCGCCAAGCAGCCTGTCATCGTCATCGTCGCCGACAACAAGGCTGCCGAGGCTCTCGAGCCCCTCCTCAAAGCCGGATGTGACCTCACCGGAGCCATCGATCCTGCCCGCGTCGTTCGCTTTCCCGCTCACGATGTCCTTCCCTTTGAAAATCTTTCGCCGCACCCCGACGTCCAGGAGCAACGCGCGGCGGCGCTGTGGAAGCTCTCCACCGGCGCTGTCGACATTCTCATCGCCCCCGTCGAATCCGCGGCCATGAAGCTCTTCGACCTCAACTACTATGCCGCCCTCGCCGTCACGGTCAAGCGCAGCGAAGAGATCGACATTGAAGTGCTCACCGCGCATCTCGCCAGTGTCGGCTACACGCAGATGGATATCGTCGAGATGCCCGGCCAGTACACCCGCCGCGGTGGAATTCTCGACGTCTATTCGCCAGATGCCGACCGCCCCGTGCGCATTGAGCTCTTCGGCGACGAAATTGAGACCATTCGCAAATTCGACCCGGAAACGCAGCGTTCTCAGGCAGGCCTCGATGAAACGCAGTTGTTGCCGCTCACTGAGGCGCCGCTGACCGAGCACTTGCTGGCCGCCGTCAACGGCCGTTTAAGCCGTCAGCGCGTCGAAATCGAGAATGAAGAAATGGCCGCCGAAGCCGCGGCAGCCGGAGGCGTCAGCGTCTTCCCCGGCTGGGAGTTCTTTACTCCTGTCGCCGGCGCCGAGCGTTCGCTGCTCACCCTGCTGCCCCGATGCGCCCTCTTCGTCGACGAGCCGGGCATGGTCCGCAATCAGATTGATCGCTGGTGGAATAAAGTCGAGCTGCGTCACGAGCGCTCCGGAATTGGCTCGCTCATCCGTCCGGAAGATATCTATCTACGCCCCGAAGTTCTTCAGGCGTCGCTCGGCGCTCACATGGGTCTCGATCTCGATCAACTCGGCGCGATTGACGTCCTCGAAGAGGACGCCACTCTCGGCGAGATCGAACTCCCCACGCGCCCCACTCTGCGCTTCCATGGCTCCATTCCAGCGCTCACCGAGCAGTTGAAAAAGCTGATGGAGGCGGAAACCCGCATCGTGCTTGCCGCCGTACATCAGGGCGACGTCGAGCGCCTCGCGACTGTCCTGCGCGACTACCAGGTCCCTTACCGTCTCGGCAGCCGCGTTCCAAAATCCGGCAGCGACATGATGCTTGAAGAAGCCAGCTTCATGGCCGGCGATCTCCGCGTGCCCGTCATCGTGCGCTCACCAGTCGCTTCCGGCGTCATGTTCGCCGAAGCCAATCTCATCGTCTTCGGCGCCAACGACCTCTCCGATGAAGCCGATGTAACCGCGCGCCCGATTCCCAAAAAGTCGAAGACCGCGGCCTTTGTCTCCGACTTCCGCGATCTCGGTGTCGGCGACTACGTGGTCCACGTCGAGCATGGCATCGCGCAATACCAGGGCCTCAGGGAGATTGAGCAGGACGGCCTTTCCATCGAATTCATGATTCTGGAGTTCGCCGAAGGCGCCAAGCTTTACGTCCCACTCACTCGCCTCGACCTCATTCAGAAATATCGCTCCACCGACACCGGTCCCGCGCCCATTCTCAGCAGGCTTGGCTCGCAACAATGGACCAAAACCAAGGCCCGCGTCCGCAAAGCCATGCAGGACATGGCCGCCGAGCTGCTCAAGCTCTATGCAGAGCGCCGCACCGTCGAGGGCAACGCCTTCTCGCTCGACAATGAATTCCAGCGCGAGTTTGAAGACGCCTTCGATTTCACCGAGACCGACGATCAGATCACCGCGATTCGCGCCGTGAAAGAAGACATGGAATCGCCCACGCCGATGGACCGCCTCTTGTGCGGCGACGTCGGCTACGGCAAAACCGAAGTCGCCATGCGCGCCGCCTTCAAAGCCGTGCAGGACGGCAAGCAGGTCGCCGTGCTCACCCCAACCACGGTCCTCAGCTTCCAGCACTTCGAAACCTTCAAGCAGCGCTTCGCCCAGTTCCCCATTCACATTGAGATGATCTCCCGCTTCCGCACCGCGAAGGAGCAGAAGGACATCATCGAGCGCGTTTCCACCGGCCGCGTCGACATTCTCATCGGTACGCACCGCCTGCTTTCGAAAGACATCAAGTTCCAGGATCTCGGCCTGCTCATCGTCGATGAAGAGCAGCGCTTCGGCGTCCGACACAAGGAGCGGCTCAAGCAGTTGCGCAAGCAGATTGACGTCCTCGCCATGAGCGCCACGCCCATTCCGCGCACGCTGCACATGTCCCTCGTCGGCCTGCGCGACATGAGCATCATTGAGACGCCGCCCAAAGATCGCATGGCCATTCAGACAGTCGTCGCGCGCTTCGACGAAAAAATCGTTCGCTCCGCAATCGAGGTGGAACTCGAACGCGGCGGCCAGGTGTTCTTCGTCCACAATCGCGTCGAATCCATCTACGAAATTGCCGCGCGCATCCAGGAGCTCGTGCCCGCTGCGCGCGTCGCTGTTGCCCACGGCCAGATGGGTGAGAACGACCTTGAAAAGGTCATGCTCGCTTTCATGCGCCACGAATTCGACGTCCTCGTCGCCACCACAATCATTGAAAACGGCCTCGACATTCCGCTCGCCAATACCATCCTCATCAATCGCGCCGAGCGCCACGGCCTCAGCGAACTCTATCAATTGCGCGGCCGCGTCGGCCGCTCCAATCGCCGTGCCTACGCATACTTGCTCATTCCGCCTGAAAATGAGCTGACCGAAATCGCGCGTCGCCGTCTCGCCGCGCTCAAGGAGTTCAGCGATCTTGGCGCTGGATTCAAAATCGCCGCGCTCGACCTCGAGCTTCGCGGCGCGGGCAACATGCTCGGCGGCGAACAAAGCGGCCACATTGAGGCTGTTGGCTTTGAACTCTACACGTCCATGCTCGAAGCCGCCGTAAAGGAGATGAAAGGCGAAGCCAGCGAAGAACGCCCGGCCACGCAGCTCAACCTCGGCATTGCACTCCGCATCGACGAAAGCTATGTTCCGGAAGAGAATCAGCGCCTGCGCCTCTACAAGAAAATCGCCGGCGCCACTACCGAGGCCGCAGTCAACGAGATTCGCGCAGAGATGGAAGACCGCTACGGTGCGCCGCCCGACGCCACTGTCTATCTGCTTGAAGCCGCCATGCTGCGCCTCGAGTGCGAGCGCATCGGCATTGCGCAAGTTGACCGCAAGCGAGGCGAGCTTCAGATCCGCTTCATGGAAAATGCGGCCGTCGATCCCGCCCACCTCATGCAACTCGTTTCGCGCAATGCCAAGCGCGGCGCACAATTTACGCCGCAAGGCCTGCTCAAGTTTCCGTTGCGGGCGACGCGCCCCGATGATGTTCTGCTCGAGATTCGAGAATTGCTCGCCAACCTCGCGCCCGACCCGGTAAGCGCGTGAAGACTCAACGGAGGAAGCAAGGACCTTTAAAGGCTGCGGATATCTCGTGTCGGATCACTTTGTAACAGGGGCTCGGATTCACAGCTTGCGGGAAAACTCAATTGCCAGGAAGCTTTGTATCAGGGCACGACTTTAGTCGTGCCAATGAAGGCAGAAAAAGACATGGGGCTTTAGCCCCTGAGGGACAAAAAGATACTCCGAGATATCTTCGAGGCCGCAACGATGAAAAGATCCACTCTCTTTGTTATCGTTCTGATTTGCATGTCGACAATCGCTAAAAGCCGCGCCGCAACCCCCGACTGGAAAAATCTGTTCGCGAAAGCCAGCGACGAATACTTCGACCAGATGTACTTCCACTACGCTCCGTCAACCGGAACAATGGTCGGCCTCCACCAATACGACGCGCAGCTCGAAGACTTTTCGCGTCCGGCCATCGACGCGGAAATCGCCGCGCTCAAGAGCTTCGAGCAGCAGATTGAAGCCATCGTTCCCGACGACTCGCGAGCCGATTTTGTGCCTCGTTCCGACCGCGAGATTGTGCTCAGCAACATCCACTCGCAACTGCTCACCCTTGAAACCATCCGCCCGTGGGAGAAAAACGCAGACACCTACTCAAGCACCTGTGCCAATGCCGCCTTCGTCTTGATGGAGCGCAAATTCGCGCCGCCCAACGACCGCCTCCGCTCTCTCGTCGCCCGCGAAAAACAAATGCCCACCTTGCTCGCCGCGGCGCACGCCAATCTCCAAAACCCGCCGCACGTCTTCACCGAAATCGCCATCGAGCAGCTTCCGGATATCATCAGCTTCTTCCAGCACGACGTGCCGCAGGCCTTCGCCGACGCCGACGACCCAGCACTCAATGCTGAATTTGCTTCGACCAACGCTGCCGTCATCGCCGCACTCAGCGACTACCTCCACTGGCTCAAAACCGATGTGCTCGCGCGCTCCAATGGCGATTTCCGCGTCGGCGCCGACACCTTCCAGAAGAAACTTCAGTACGACGAGATGGTCGATCTCCCTCTCGGCAAGCTACTCCAAATCGGCTGGGCCGATCTGCGCAAGAATCAGGACCACTTCAAGCAAGTCGCCGCCGAGCTCGATCCCGAAAAGGATCCCAGCGAAGTTCTTGAATTGTTGGGCCAGGATCATCCCGCGCCAGGTCAGCTTCTCGACGCCTTTCGCGCCACCTTCACCAGCCTCGTCGGCTTCATCCGCGAGCATCACATCGTCACCATTCCTTCCGATGTTCGGCCCATCGTCGAAGAAACGCCGCCGTTCATGCGCGCCACCACATTCGCCAGCATGGATACTGCCGGCCCATTCGAGACCCACGCCACCGAATCCTATTTCAACGTCACGCTTCCAGATCCATCCATGACGCCCGCAGAGGTCGAAGGCTACATGCACTCCTTCAACGTCGGTACCGTGATCTCAACCGCGGTGCACGAGGCATACCCGGGACACTACGTGCAGTTCCTCTGGCTGCCGCAAGCGCCCAGCAAGGTTCGCAAACTGCTCGGCGCGAATACCGACGTTGAAGGCTGGGCCCACTACTGCGAGCAGATGATGCTCGACGAGGGCTACGGTCAGCCCGGCGCGGGCGCAAAAGACGCGCGTGAATCAAAATTATTGCGGCTCGGCCAGTTGCAGGATGCGCTGCTTCGCGATGCGCGCTTCATCGTCGGCATTGAGATGCACACCGGCAACATGACCATGGAGCAGGCCGAAGACTTCTTCCAGAAGGAAGGCTACCAGCCTAAGGAAACTGCGGTGGTCGAGACGAAGCGCGGCGCCGGCGACCCTACCTATCTCTACTACACGCTCGGCAAGCTCCAGATTATGAAGCTGCGCGACGACGTGAAGAAAAAAGAAGGCGCGAAATTCTCACTCCAAAAGTTTCACGATGACTTTCTCAAGCAGGGCTTCCCACCCATCAAGATCGTTCGCGAAGCCATCCTCGGCGACAACTCACCCACGCTGTAATGCAGATAACTTGTCATCATGATTGTCCGTTTTCTAGATTGTCATCCCGATTGTCTGTTTCTTAGATTGTCATCCTGAGCGCAGCGAAGGATCTGCGGTTGCTTTTCCATCGCCCAATCCACCACAGAATGGGGTGCCCCATTCTAAAACTCCGCGCGCGCGAGGAGTTTTAGGGTGGGATCGCACCCCCTGCGTCCCGTCATCCTGAGGTCGCCGCGGCGACCGAAGGATCTGCGGTTGCTTTTCCATCGCTCAATCCACCATAGAATGGGGTGCCCCATTCTAAAACTACGCGCGCGCGAGGAGTTTTAGGGCGGGATCGCACAAATCTAGCCCCGCCAGCTCCGCTGTCTTTACGCCTTCCACTTGATATTGCACCCGATCGAGGGTTTTTGCTCCTTCGACACCGGCTTGCCCGCAAGCACCGCATCAATTGCCGCGCCCAAATCTTTCCCGGTCACTGGGATTCCATTCTTGGGCCGGCTGTCATCGTACTGCCCGCGATAAACCAGTTTGAAATCCGCGTCGAAGAGATAAGGATCGGGCGTGCAGGCTGCTTTGTACGCGCGCGCCACGTACTGATCCTCGTCATATAAATACGGAAAGTCGAAGTCGTTATCGTGCGCCTGTTGCCTCATGCCCTCCGGGCTGTCGGCGGGATGCGCCTTCACATCGTTGGAACTGATCGCAACCATCGCCAGCGGCTTATCTTCGTAGCCGGCGGCCAGATCCCCAAGCGACTTCTCAATGTGCTTTACATACGGGCAGTGCGGGCAAATGAAAATCACCAGCAGCGCCTTCATGCCGCGAAAATCGTCGCGGCGAATCGTCTTGCCGCTGATGACATCGGTGAGCGCAAAATCCGGCGCAATCGTGCCCAGTTCAAGCATCGTGGATTCAGTGGTTGCCATGACTTTTCTCCTATGGATGGTTGGCGAAACAACACTTGCTAAGCTGCGCGCTGCCAACTTGGATGAGCGTCCGATGCCAAGCGATGCAAGGGCTCTGAAGATTCCCAACTCCGCTAGCTCCGCTGCTTCTTTAAAACAGCCCCGTCTGCCGCCCCGGCGCCGCAATGCCGAAATGTTCGTATGCCAGGCGCGTAGCCACGCGGCCGCGAGGCGTCCGATCCAGAAATCCAATTTGAATCAGAAACGGCTCGTACACTTCCTCGAGCGCGTCTTCTTCTTCCGCCAGCGTAGCCGCCAGCGTGCCCAGGCCCACCGGTCCGCCATCGTACTTCTGCATAATGGTCAGCATCAGCCGCCGGTCGATCTCGTCAAATCCGTGCGCATCCACCTCCAGCATGGTCAGCGCCGCATTGGCCGTTGGCAGATCGATCGATCCCGTTCCGCGCACCTGCGCATAATCGCGGACTCGTCTCAATAGCCGATTCGCAATGCGCGGCGTCCCGCGCGAGCGCAGCGCAATCTCCGCCGCTCCGTCGGCATCGATCGGAATCTGCAGCACCTCTGCCGAGCGCTCCACGATCACGCGAAGTTCTTCCTCGGTATAGAATTCCAGCCGCAGCAGAATTCCGAATCGCGACCGTAGCGGCGAGCTCAACAATCCCGGCCGCGTGGTGGCGCCGATGAACGTGAAGGGCCTGATCTCCATCACGTGCGTTCGCGCCGCCGGTCCCTGCCCAATGATGATGTCCAGCTTGTAATCCTCGAGCGCCGTGTAGAGCTTCTCTTCCAGCACCGGCTGCAGGCGGTGAATTTCATCGAGAAAAAGCACCTGCCGCTCGCGTAAATTCGTCAGCACGGCGGTCAAGTCGCCCTGGATCACCAGTGCAGGCCCCGAGGTCTGCTGGAAACCTACGTCCAGTTCATTGGCAATGATCGTGGCCAGCGTGGTCTTTCCCAACCCCGGAGGCCCGAAAAGCAGCACGTGATCCAGAGCCTCGCCGCGCGATTTTGCCGCCTCAAGCGCAATTGCCAGCTGTTCCTTCGCCTTCGACTGGCCGATAAACTCCCGAAGCCAGCGAGGACGCAATTTGAGCTCAAAACCTTGCTCTTCATCGGCGCGCGCCGCGCTCACAAGACGTTCCGGAGTGTTGTCGCGCGCAAGAGTCATGTCGAAGGAAAGTGTAGCCGTTCCCGCGGCCCGCGGCAAAACGCGCTCCGAGCGCAGTCCGGCATGCGAAGCCCATCGGCATTCCGCTCTCCAGCGGCTTCCCACCGCTTTGAGGCACGCTTTCCGCTGCCGTATACGTGACCAAAGTGCGGCGCAAGCTGCGATCAGAGTCAATGCCCACGCGCTTATTGACTGTCTTGATGCCAAGCCCCAAGTAACACCTTCGTGTGACTGCGGTGCGCTGTTTACATGCCCTATAGTCGAAGGCATACAGGCCAGCGAGAGTCTGCCATGACGATTTCCGATCAACGTCAACGCGTCTGCAGGCTCCGGAGGTCAACCATGAATGATCGAGTTCTATCGCCGCGGGTGCTTCTCCTTATCGCTATGGCGCTGCCACTAGCGGGCTGCACCAATCCTTTGGCCGTCTCAATTTCCGTTTCGCCCGCCACGCAATCCATCTCCACTGGCCAATCGGCTCAGTTTACGGCGACGGGGATCTTCGGGCACGGAAGCAACCATCCGTCCAGTTCGCAGGACCTCACAGACAGCGCGACGTGGACATCGAGCGTGCCTGCTGTGGCCACAATCAGCTCCACGGGCGTCGCTACCGGCCTTACCCCTGGCACAACGACGATCACGGCCAGCATCAACGGATATACGGGTGTCGTTTCCGCGTCGGCCGCGCTCACCGTTGAAGGCAGCGGAGGTACTTCTCCCGGATCGGCTGTGGTTTCCATTGCTATCATTCCGGGCGCTCAGTCGGTGGCCGTTCCCACGCAAACCGCGCAATTCCTCGCCATCGGGACCACTTCAACCGGCCAGACCGTCAACCTCACCAACGCAGTGGCTTGGAGCACCAGCAGCCAGCAGATTGCGACCATCGGCGGCACCACAGGACTGGCCACAGCAGTGGGCCAGGGCTCAACGACCGTCACTGCGCTTTACGTCAGCGGCGGCAGCACGCTCACCGCTACTGCAACCTTCTCCGTCCTCGGTGGAACCGGCGAGGAATATACCGCTGTCAGCATCGTTCCTGGTTCTCAGTCCGTTTCCGCCTCGGGCCAGACAGGGCAGTTCATCGCTCTTGCCACTTCAGGCTCCACCGGCCTGGAGGAGGATGTAACCAACTCCCCGCAGATGACATGGCTTTCGAGCATTCCGTCGGTTGCTACCATCACCACCGGACTTGGCTCAGGCAATGGCGTCGCTACCGGAGTCAGCCTGGGCACCAGCACCATCACCGCGGAGTTGAAGAATCCCGATGGCTCCCTGGTCTCGACTTCCTCCACGGTCGACGTGACCAACGCTCCCGCGCCCGAACCACTGCTTTCGCTCCAGATCATTCCCGGCACAATCACTGTCGGCAATCTCCTCGATAATGGACAATTCCTGGCGATTGGTACGTATTCGACCCCTCCCACCGTCAGAGACCTCACCAACTCCGTGGAGTGGTTAACCTCCGCCCCCAGCGTGTTCCCCGTCAATACCAACGGAACAGGCGTACCGAGCGGCGGAGCAAACGCGGGAATTGTCACGGCATACGGCAACGGCGGCGCCACCATCATCGCCGAAGCAACGGATCCGCAAACGGGATCGATCGAGACGGCGACAGCAACCTTCAATTGTCCGCTGGTCCTGCCAACTCCCACAACCGCGGGTTCGTGCTACCCAGGCTCCGAGGCTTCCTCGCTCCTGTCGACCCTTACCATCTATAACGAGGGCTTGAACACAACCGACTGGCTTGTCACGGCTCCGTCCGCCACCGGAACCCCCAACGTCCTTCACTGCGGCCCAGGGTCCACTGGCGCGGGATTCGGCGGATCGGTCTGCGTCGCAACCTACCCCGTTGGCTCAACCATCACCCTCACGGCGCCCGCAGGTGCTGGAGCCTTCGGCGGATGGTCTTACAACTGCGTACCCACGTCGGCCGTTACCGCGGCTGGCCCCAATACCTGCCAGGTCACGCTCACCTTCGACGATACCGTCGGAGCCATCTTCAACTAAACCATCCGCGTCCTTCATGAGAGCCGCTCTTCGGGGCGGCTTTCTTGTTTCTGCGCAATGCCCGTTCGTCGCGCTTCCTCTGCGCTTTGGCTGCGTTCCGCATTCCGGCTCCTTCAGTCTCACCGTTTAGACTGGTAAAGTTCCTTTGAACGTGATGGCTCATCGCTTTGGCAGGCTCCGCCGCTTCCGCTTCAATCTCCCGCAACGCATCGCGGCGGCACTGTTAGCAGCTTTTCTCCTCCAGGGATTCTGGATCGTAAGCCGCCAGACCCTCACCGACAGCGACTACCAATACGCCCGCTGCGGCCGCGAAACCTGGGAAATGCCCTCGCCCCTTGCCGGCTACTACACCTCTTGCGGCAACATTCACGATGGCATTCTCGCCTACCGGCTCGCCGGACTCCCGCTCACACTCAATCTCCTCGTCGACCGGGCATTCGATCTTTTTCGCAATCCTGAAAATCGTGTGGTTCAACAAAGCGGCGTTGAGCTCAGCACCTGGGAGCTCCGCCATCAAATGACCCACATCCTGCTCCTGCTCCGCCTGCCCTTCCTCTTCGCCGGCTGCGCCCTCGGCGGATGCATCTGGTGGGTCACGCGGCGTCTCTACGGCAATCTGGGTGGTTATACAGCGCTCGCTCTCTACTGCTTTTCACCGCCCATCCTCAAGGCCTGCGTTGCGCCCAGTCCCGAAGTCCTTGCCGCCCTCGGCGTCTTTGGCGGCATTTACACATGCATCGGTGTCGCACACTCCATGCAGGGACCGCGGAAAAAGTGGCGTCCCCGCATCGTGCTCCTCATTGTCATCTTCGGCGTCGCCGCAGCCGCGCATATTGTGGCCCTTCCTCTGGCCGCGCTACTGGGCCTCGTAGCCATGTTCTGGATCGCCGAAGGCCACAGGAGCCAGGTGCTGCCTGTCGTGCTCGTGGCATCGGCTGGCGGCCTCTTCCTTGTCTTTGCCTGTTATGGCTTCTCGCCAGACGCTTTCAGCTACGTCTTCCGCTCCTCGGCCGGATTCTTATCCTTCTCAACAGACCCGGCACGCCGCTTCTTCTCGACGCTTTCAAACGGCGGCGTATCCCTCGCAGCCTGCGCCTCAATCGTCCTGTATCTTGCCGCACGCAAGTCGCGCTACTTCGGCAACACCGTTCCTTTGCTCTGCGCAGCCCTCCTTATGCTCCTCGTCATGACCGGCGCTGCCGGAACTCCTTGGCTCTGGTCCCTGCCCTTCCTGCTCACGTTCGTCGGCGGCGTCTTTGCCGACGCCTACGAAGGCCCGCGCGGAAAGCTGGCTCTCAGCGCTGGCGGCGCAATTGTCCTCGCCCAGGCAGTCCTTTGTCTCCTTAGCCTGCCAGCCTTGTCATCCTGAGGTCGCCTCGGCGACCGAAAGCCTGCCCTGAGCGAAGATCCTCCGCCCGGGGCGGACGATCGTAGTCGAACGGGGATCTGCGGTTGCTTTTTCCGCGCTTCATCCGCCTCGAACATGGTTGCGCCAGGTCTGGATCTTCAGACCTGGGATAGCACGATCCTTCACCCGTCACTCTCAATCCGCACTCGAAATGGGTGCCCCATTCTAAAACTCCACGCGCAGCGAGGAGTCTTAGGGTGGGATCGCACAAACTCCGCCTCCTCGACCGTGTCATCCTGAGCGAGTCTCGGCAAGCGAATTGGGAAACCGCTCTAGGGTAGGATCGCTTTCCAGAAAGAGGAGAGGCGTTTTTTCCCCGATCTTCCTCTCTTCGGAAACCATCTCCAACCGCCGCATAAACCCTCACCTCAAAACACCGTAAAGGGCGCAAAATCCCTCCGCGCCTGGCGTCTCTCCGGCAGCGTCCTTCCCGCTGTTGAAATCACCTCATAAATTCAAGCAAAATAAGGATTTATTTCCATCGATCCACCTTGCTAAAATCACCCTCAAACCACTAAAATAAACAAAGAGACCTGCGGATCCGGCCCTGCTTTTTTCTCGCCCTCCTGCCGCATCCCAGCGGACCTCGAAAACTCTATGGCAGACGACCAGAACCCCCAGCTCCCCCTCGATCCACCGACACCTCCCGGCGGCACCAATCTCGTCCCTATCAACATTGAAGAGGAGATGCGCCGCTCCTATCTCGACTACTCCATGTCGGTGATCATCGGGCGCGCCCTCCCCGACGCTCGCGATGGTCTCAAGCCCGTCCATCGCCGTGTGCTCTACACCATGAGCGAGATGGGCCTGCGAGCACAACAAGAAGTACACCAAGTGCGCCAAAGTCGTCGGCCAGGCCATGGGCGTCTACCATCCCCACGGCGACTCGGCCATCTACGACACGCTGGTCCGCATGGCGCAGCCCTTTCGCCTGCGCTATCCGCTGGTCGACGGCCAGGGCAACTTCGGCTCCGTCGACGGCGATCCGCCCGCTGCCATGCGTTACACCGAGTGCCGCATGGAGCGCATCACCGGCGAGATCATGGCCGACATCGACATGGAAACCGTCGACTTCGTGCCCAACTACGACGAGTCCACCGTCGAGCCATCCGTCCTGCCCACGCGCATTCCCAATCTCATCGTCAACGGCTCAAGCGGCATCGCGGTCGGCATGGCCACCAACATTCCTCCGCACAATCTCACTGAAGTCGTCAACGCCGCCATCGATCTCGTCAAAAATCCCAAAGCCGGCCTCGCTGAAGTCTTCAAGCACGTCAAAGGCCCCGACTTCCCCACCGGCGCCATCCTCTATGGCCGCACCGGCATCGTTGACGCCTATCGCACCGGCCGCGGCCGTTTCCTCATGCGCGCTCGCGTGGCCACGGAAAACGTCACCAAGGACTCGAAGGCGCTCATCGTCACCGAGCTTCCCTATCAGGTCAACAAGTCCATGCTCTTCAAGCGCATCGCCGAGCTGGTCGAAAACAAAATCATCTCCGACATCGACATCGAGCACTGAATGGACGCGAGACGAGAGCGATCGCGACGGCATGCGGATGGTGATCGGCCTCAAGCGCGGCGCGCAGCCTGAGATCGTCCTCAACCAGCTCTACAAGCACACCCAACTCCAGGAAAGCTTCTCCATGATCTTCCTGGCCGTGGTCAACGGCCAGCCGCGCGAGCTCGGCCTCGCCGAAGCCATCCGCGTCTTCATCGACCACCGCATCGAAGTCGTGCAGCGCCGCACCGTCTACCTGCTGCGCAAGGCCCGCGAGCGTGAACACATCTTGGAAGGCCTCAAGATCGCGCTCGACAATCTCGACACCGTCATCAAGATCATTCGCGCATCGGCCTCCCGGGCCGAGGCTCGCGAAAACCTCTACGCCTGGGGCAAGGGCACCGAAATTATCATCCAGCTCGACCGCGAGCTGGCGCGCCACGAGGAGCGCGGCCTCACCCTCCGCCAGGTCGACGCCATTCTCGAGCTCCAGCTCTATCGCCTCACGCAGCTTTCCGTCGACGAACTCCTGAAGGAGCTCAAGGAAATCCGCGACAAAATCGCCGAGTACGAAGAAATCCTCGGCAGCGAGAAAAAACTTCGCGCCGTCATCGTCAAGGAGCTTGAAGACGTTCGCGACAAGTATGGCGACGAGCGGCGCACCGAGATCATCGACGAGAGCGCCGAAATTCAGCTTGAAGACCTCATCGCCGACGAGCAGGTCGCCGTCACCGTCTCGCACCAGGGCTACCTCAAGCGCACGCCCATCTCCATCTATCGCCAGCAGCGCCGCGGCGGCACCGGCCGCATGGGCATGAAGACCCGCGAAGAAGACTTCGTCTCGCAGCTCATCGTCAACTCCACGCACGCCTTCCTGCTCTGCTTCACCAACACCGGCCGCGTCTACTGGCTCAAGGTCTATGAAATTCCCGACGTCGGCGCCGCCGGCAAGGGCAAGTCCATGCAAAGCCTGCTCGATCTCCAGACCGGAGAAAAAGTCTGCGCCATCCTGCCCGTCCGCGATCTTGAAGAAGAAGGCAAATTCATCTTCTTCTCCACGCAAAAAGGCACCGTCAAGAAAACTCCGCTCAAGGATTTCTCCAACGTCATGGCCCGCGGCATCATTGCCATCGGCATCGATTCTGACGACGAGTTAGTAGCCGCCCGCATCACCGACGGCTCGCAGGTCATCTTCATCGCCACGCATCTCGGCATGGGCATTCGCTTTGAAGAGAGCGACGTCCGTTCCATGGGCCGCCCCGCTTACGGCGTCCGCGGCATCTCTCTCCTCAAGAACGACTACGTCATCGGCACCGTGGTCACGCCCAAGGAGCACGCGCCCGGCGCGTACCGCATTCTCTCCGTCACCGAAAACGGCTTCGGCAAGCGTACCGATGTCGAGGAGTATCGCCTGCAAACGCGCGGCGGCAAGGGCGTCAAGAACCTCTCCGTCACCGATCGCGTCGGCCGCGTCAATTCAATCCAGATGGTCGACGAAACCTCGGAGCTCATGGTCATCAGCCAGTTCGGCAAAATCATCCGCTGCGACACCAAGACCATCCGCTCCGCCGGCCGCGCCACGCAAGGCGTCCGCATCCTCAACCTCGAGCCCGACGACAAGGTAGCCGCCACCGTCATCATCCCGCCCGAAGAATTGAACGGCAACGGCCACGAAGAACAGGGCACGCTGCTGCAATAAATAGCAGTCGTAGCTCCATACACCTTTCAGGGTGTCATCCCGAGCGGAGCCGAGGGATCTGCGGTTGCTTTTGCCGCCTCGCCTTGCCGCAAGTTGCCTAACGCCTGCTCCAGCCCCAATTCCGAGAGCATGGATTTCATCCGGCAACCTCCACGGCCCCAAGCTCCCGCAGGGAGCGCAAGAAGTTAGCCCAGGGCCCCGTCCGCCGAGGCGGGCGAAACCCTGGGAATGCAGCAAGAAAACGATCAAGCCCCGTAGGGGCGACAGAACCCGGCCCCATCCCGGTTGAGATCTGCCGGCACAGACCCAACCATCCCGCCACCCCCCGAAATCCGCGCCCTACTTCGCCACCGGCATCGCCTGGTGCGCCACATCGTAAATAAAATACTTGAACGAGTCGGCATTGTGCAGCGGAGCCTTGTCGGTCAAATCCACCAGCTTCGGAGATTTGTCGGTCAGTTTTTCCTGCGAGATCAACGACCCCACCTTGCCCAGTCCTGTCGTCGTGAACGTAACCAGCGCGCCGCAGTCCTCCGCTCCGTATGCGTAATCCAGCGTGTTCGCTCCACCAGGCAAATGGGATGCTTCATGCACCAGAACCATTGCCTGGGAGTCTGGCCCATTCGGCAGCTGTTTCCAGAAAGGGCTACATAAAAAAACCTTGTTTAGATTCCGTGGGTCGGGCGTGTCTGGAGCGTGCACGTAGGCGATGCAGTTGGCTGAAACCAGCGGAGGAAGAATTTCAGCTCCGGTCGGGTAGATCGTGCTGGTCACTGACGTCATCCCGCTCAGCGTCGCCAACACGTTTTTCACGTCCTGCCGCAGCGTGGCCTGCGTTTCCGCCGATGCATTTCCAAAATATTTCGTGGCCAGCGCCGTTGTCGCCGCATTCCACTTTGCTGGAGCAACATAGGTGTTCGCGATCGCAACTGTTGCTTTGGCTGTAGCGACGTCTTGCGTCAAATCGCTCACCTGTTTCGCGGTGAAGGTCTGCGTCTTGACCAGATCGAACAGCGATTTGCACGTCCCCGCCTGGGCGCTCGTAGAAGTTTTCAGCGGCGTATTGCCCGGCGCCCGCTGTTCCAAAACGGCAGGCGCTTTCCCCGGGCATGTGCACCCCGCCGGCCGCGGCAAATTCGGATAGTCGCAAACGTTATATTGCTCCACCCCCGCCGGATGGCACGCATCGGGCACATCCATAATCAGGTGGCCTACCAGAGGCGACCGCGCGTTGGCGTTCTTGATCGGCGGCGGACCGCCTTCTTCGCCAGTGCCTGCCTTCAAAGTCGTTCCCGCAGGCGGTGTAAACTTTTTCGTGCCGTAGCAGGTCAGGTAGCAGTTGTCCCCTGGGTTCGCCGAGCACACATACCCCTGCTGATACGCTGCCGTTGCGGCGCCACCTGACTCGTCGGGCACCACGATTTCATTCCCCGGCAGCGGCCCCGTCCCCTGGCAGTAGTGGCACAAGTTGCCCGTCTGGCCCGCGAACGTCGAATCCTCGCCGCCGATCGACGAGCACTGCCCATTCGCTGCAGGCCGGTCGAAGCAGCGCGCCGGGTCCGGACTATCCATCGCCAGGCTTGTGCCATTCTTTTCGTCGCAGTTGCTGGAATATGCGTCCTGGTACACCGTGGCCGGAGAAGAATTATTGGCAAACTCGTCGACGCTTTGCCCGCTCGACTGCGCGACGGCCTGCGTTTGCCCTTGCGCCCGCGCCCCCACGCCATTGGCCGCAATCGCCACCAGAGCCAACGCCAGCGCTCCGGCCCACAACCACACAGAGATCCTCGTGCCTGCCTCACGGCTCCGCTCATTCATCGCGTCAATCACCAAAGTAGGATTTCGGGGGGATCGTACTGCTCAGGATTCTAACGAATTCGCCAGTGTCCTGTCCCTAAAGTTCGCAGCACGATTACCGGTCATCCGCAGCACGATTACCGGTCATCCTGAGCGGAGGTTGGCTCGTTCTTTGAGCCAAACGCAGTCGAAGGACCTGCATTTGCTTTCCTGCCTTTAACCCCAGCACAAAAAATGGGTGCCCCATCCAAGCTCCGCTAGGGTGGGATAGCACGGATAGGACGAACCCCCAAGTCGAATTTGTCATCCTGAGGTCGCCGCGGCGACCGAAGGATCTGCGGTTGCTTCTCGCGCCCTCACCCCAGCACAAAAAATGGGTGCCCCATCCAAGCTTCGCTTGGGTGGGATAGCACGAACCCCCACCCGCCGCCCTCACCCCAGCACAAAAAATGGGTGCCCCATCCAAGCTCTGCTTGGGTGGGATAGCACGAACCCCCACCCGCCGCTCTCACCCCAGCACAGAAAATGGGTGCCCCATCCAAGCTCCGCTAGGGTGGGATAGCACGAACCACAAGTTGAATTTGTCATCCTGAGGTCGCCGCGGCGACCGAAGGATCTGCGGTTGCTTCTCGCGCCCTCAACCCAGCACAAAAAATGGGTACCCCATCCAAGCTTCGCTTGGGTGGGATAGCACGAACCCCCACCCGCCGCCCTCAACCCAGCACAAAAAATGGGTGCCCCATCCAAGCTCCGCTAGGGTGGGATAGCACGGATAGGACGAACCCCCAAGTCGAATTTGTCATCCTGAGGTCGCCGCGGCGACCGAAGGATCTGCGGTTGCTTCTCGCGCCCTCAACCCAGCACAAAAAATGGGTACCCCATCCAAGCTTCGCTTGGGTGGGATAGCACGAACCCCCACCCGCCGCTCTCACCCCAGCACAGAAAATGGGTGCCCCATCCAAGCTTCGCTTGGGTGGGATAGCACGAACCACAAGTTGAATTTGTCATCCTGAGGTCGCCGCGGCGACCGAAGGATCTGCGGTTGCTTCTCGCGCCCTCAACCCAGCACAAAAAATGGGTACCCCATCCAAGCTTCGCTTGGGTGGGATAGCACGAACCCCACCCGCCGCTCTCAACCCAGCACAAAAAATGGGTGCCCCATCCAAGCTCCGCTAGGGTGGGATAGCACGGATAGGACGAACCCCCAAGTCGAATTTGTCATCCTGAGGTCGCCGCGGCGACCGAAGGATCTGCGGTTGCTTCTCGCGCCCTCAACCCAGCAACCATCGAAAAGCAACACGACCGGCCAGTGTGGACCCCAAAGGGAGATTTGAGCCGACAAGCGGCAGCTAAACCGCTGATTCGCGGTATTTTAAGATCTAAGTCATTTGGAATCAGCGGGTTACAGCAAGTGATCCAGGATATAAGTGGCTGAAAACAAACCTCTTAACCCCGAAAAACGGCATGATCATTTTCCAGTCGAATGACGAACTGCAAATCCACCGGCCACGTACGATCAACCGCCAACCTGAGTCTATGAACTTTGAACTACGAACTATGATCTGCGAACCGCGAACTACGAACTGCGAACTGCCTTTCTCGACCAGATCATGTAAACCGGAACCCCCAGCAGTACCAGGATCATTCCCGGCCACGTGTACTGCGGCTTGTAGCGCAGCAGCGCCAGGCAGATGCCGGAAGCCATCAAAATATAGATCACCGGCAACACCGGATAGCCGATCGCCTTGTAAGGCCGTGGCGCGTCAGGCTGCTTTACCCGCAGCACAAACAGCCCCACGATCGTCAGGATGTAGAACACCAGCGCCGCGAAGATAATGTAGTCGAGCAACTGGCCATACGAGCCCGACACGCAGAGCACTACCGTCCAGATCGCCTGCACAATCAGCCCCGCAGCCGGCGTCTTGAACTGCGGATGCAGCTTGCCCACGGACTTGAAGAACAGCCCGTCCTGCGCCATCGCATAGTAGACGCGCGCGCCGGCCAGCGTCATCCCGTTGGCGCATCCGAACGTCGAAACCATGATCGCCGCCGCCATCAGGAACCCGCCAAAGTGCGGAAAGATCTGTTGCAGCACCGCGGCGCCAATCCGGTCCTCGCTCGCAAATTGGATGCCCCGCGCCAAAACCGTCGCGCCGTGCGGATCGCCGTGCAGCGGCAGCACCATCATGTACGCCGTGCTGGCCAGGAAGTACGTGATCACCACAAAGCCCACGCCAAGCCCCAGCGAGAGCGGAACGTTCCGTCTCGGGTGCTTGATCTCGCCCGCTGTAAAGGTCACGTTGTTCCACGCATCGCAGGAAAAAAGCGAACCCACTTGCACCACCGCCAGCACCACGATCGATCCGACCAGCGCAATCGGCCCCTGCACGCCCACTTGCACCGGATGCAGCGAGTGCCAGCTTGCATTGCGCCAGAACTCGTTCCAGTTCGCGCCAAAGTTCGCCGCCAGCGCCGCGCCGTTGCGGCCAATCGTGAACCCCAGAAGAATCAGTCCTGCCAGCGCCAGCGCCTTGGCCACGGTAAAAACATTCTGCAATCCCGCGCCAAATCGCACGCCGCGAATATTCACGAACGCCACAAACCCCACCACGCAAATCCCGGCCAGGTTCGCGGTGTTTACGCCGATATCCATGTTGCCCAGCACCATCGGCCCCACCGGGATCGCAGGCACATGCGCGATGTGCCACAGCCAATGCGTGCTTGAGACCGACGGGAAAAAGACGCCAAGGAACTTCCCGAATGCCACGCACACCGCGGCAATCGTTCCCGTCTGAATCACAAGAAAGAGCGTCCAGCCGTAGAGAAATCCCCACAGCGGCCCCAGCGACTCGCGCAGGTAAACATACTGGCCGCCCGCTTTCGGCATCATCGCAGCAAGCTCGCCGTAGCTGAGCGCGCAAATCAGCGTCATCGTTCCGGTCACCACCCACGCCGCCAGAAACAGCGCCGGCGAATCAGTCAGCCGCGCAATATCGCAGTCCACGATGAAGATGCCGCTGCCGATCATCGAGCCGACCACCAGCGTGGTGGCGCTAAAGAGCCCGAGGCTCTGCATCATCTGCGTGCCAGAGCCGGAGGGGGATGAACCAATTTGATCTTCTGGTGTCTTCATTCGGGTCTGCCTGCATGGAACCGCGCGCAAAATCGAACCTTGCGCGAACGCCGATCCCATGCCCCGCTATCAGGCCGGGACATCCTTTCACTCTCCATCAAACATGTTACAGCCGGTTTCCACAAGCGATTTCGCGAAGGGCGCGCCAAATTAGACATGAGCCCCGAGATTCGCAGCGCGGTAAATCGATTCTCTTCCCCGCCGCGAAAGCGTATACTCGTCTCGCTCGCCCAAACGCAGGGCTGGCGCATTGTTAACCGGCTCAACGCAAGAACCCTAAAACTGAACCACAATCCCCAAGACAGGACGACCACGGAGTTCCATGAAAATACAAATCGCAGGTTTGGCGGTGGCAGTGCTGTGCCTCGCAGGCGCGGCGCAAGTTTCAGCTCAACAATCGGCGGCAGCGCCGGACACGATCGTGGCGACAATCGACGCCAGCCAGACCGGTGTTCCCGTCTCTCCATACGAGTACGGAATGTTCATCGAGCACATCGGCAGCACCATGTACTCCAGCCTCTGGGCCGAGATGCTCGACGACCGCAAATTCTACTTCCCTATCGTCTCCAAAGACCCCGAATCCCAGGCCCGCGGCAAGGCAATCCCATGCGCATGCAGATGCGCAAGTGGCGTCCCGTCGGCCCTGACGAGGTTGTCGTAATGGACAAGGACAATCCCTTTGTCGGCGACCAGAGCCCTCGCATCGCGCTTGACGCCTCAACTCCCCACGGAATCCGCCAGGCAGGCCTCGCCCTCGTCAGCGGGAAAAAATACACCGGCCGCATCTATCTTCGCGGAACTCCCGGCGCCAGCGTCAAGGTCTCGCTCGTCTGGGGCAGCGGTCCGAACGACCGCCAGGCCATCTCCAATCACAGCGCTCACCAGCGAGTACAAGAAATATTCTCTTGCCTTCACTTCCGGAGCCGACTCTACCGATGCCGCCCTCGAAATCACCGGAACCGGCACGGGCAACTTCCACATCGGCACGCTTTCGCTCATGCCCGCGGACAACATCGAAGGCTTCCGCGCCGACACCATTCCGCTCATCCGCCAGATCAAATCCGGCTTCTGGCGTTACGGCGGCAACTACACCTCGAACCTCATCTGGTACCACACTATCGGCGATCGCGATAAGCGTCCGCCCGATTGGGACAACGCATGGAGCGCCATGCAGACCAACGATCTCGGCATGGATGAGTTCATGACCTTCTGCAAGCTCATCGGCGTCGTGCCTTACATCAGCGTCAACGCCGGCCTCGGCGACTCGCACTCTGCTGCTCAGCAAGTTGAATACATGAATGGGTCGGTCAACACCTACATGGGAGCGCAGCGCGCGAAAAACGGCCATCCCGAGCCGTATCACATCAAGTTCTGGAACATTGGCAACGAGCCCTGGGGATCGTGGCAGATTGGCCGCACCGATCTCAAGTACTACGTGATCAAGCACAACGAATTCGCCAAAGCCATGCGCGCCGTGGATCCATCCATCACGCTCATCGCCTCCGGCCTGATGCTTGAGGACTGGTACCTGACCGGCGAAAACCGCGCCAAGTATGCCGGCAATCTCGGGCCGCTTTATGGTTCTGACGTCGACTGGACCGGCGGCTTCCTCAAAGATTGCTGGGGCAACTTCGACGGCATCTCACAGCATTGGTATGGCCAGCCGGGCCGTCATCTCGACATCGATAAGGTGCGCAACCTCCCGCTCGATGCGCCCACCGACGACGGCTACGTCAAGGTCGATCAAACGCTGCTCCAGTTCGCGCGCTACCCCGCCGATCTTGTCCACGGCCAAGCCGAAGAGTGGCAGGGCTACCAGCAGCGCTTCCCCGCCATGGCCGGCAAAAACATCTTCCTCTCCATTGACGAGTACGCCTACTTCGGCGGCGGCTTCGGACGGCCCGTCGCCCTCAAGCAGTCACTTGCCTACGGCATGATCTTCAATGAAATGCTGCGCCATACCGATTTCCTCACCATGACGGCGCACACCATGGGTACTTCCACCATCGACTTCAACCGCACCGCCGCCACCTTGAACGTTCTCGGGCTCACCTTCAAGCTGTACGCCGACAACTTCGTCGGCGCCATCCCCGTCGCCCTCTCCGGAAACTCGCCGCAACCAGCGCCGAGATTTCCTCCCGGCGGCGATCAGCCAAAGACCAGCTCCGGCAGCCCGACCTATCCGCTTGATATGGTCGCCGCGCTGTCCGCCGACAAAAAGTTCCTCATCCTCTCCGTCGTCAACGCAACCGAGTCCGAGCAGAAATTCGACCTCAACGTGAGCGGTACGCGCGTCGCAGGGCCATCGAAGCTTTGGCAGTTGACCGGGAGCACGCTCGACGCTGCCGATCGCGTCGGCCAGCCGCCGCAGGTCGAAATCAAGGAGTTCTCCGTCGCCAACCCTTCAGAGACGATCTCGGTTGCTCCCATCAGCGTGAATGTCTATCGCTTCCCGGTGGCGCCGGCAGCGCAGTAACGTTGGGCGCCCAACTGGGCGCCTGACCGATTGATTCATGGTGCCCGGAGGGGGACTTGCACCCCACGGCCGGTAAGGGTCTGCGGATTCTGAGTCCGCTGTTGGCGCCGCACTGGCCCATAAAAATAGTGCGTGATCGACCAGTGATCGCTCACTGTGTACCTTTATGTATGAATCCAACCCAGCCAGCTCGTGGCTCGGCTCCACTTGTTCATTTCATCTCGTTTCGCTATAGCCCGTGTCTGATAGGATTTGAGCGAATTTCACGAAGGAGACGCTGAGATGGGCTATTTCGAACGGCTCTGGCATTCTGCGGTTTTTCGCTTCTCTGTCGTGCTGCTGTTCTCTCTAGGCGTAGCCAGTCCCGCTTTCTGCGGCAAGATTCATATGGCCGCCATGAATGGCGACCTCGAAAAAGTCAAAGAAATTGTCAAAGAGAATCCCGATTCGATTTCCACCACGTTTGGTCTGGCGCACTGGACGCCCCTCCACTTAGCCGCGGTAGATGGGCATGCTGATGTCGCGGAATTCCTGCTCGCCAACAGGGCAGATGTGAATGTGAAGGATTCGCGAGGCCATACACCAATGCACCTGGCGATCGAGGCGCGGCACTTGGATGTGGTCGAGGTACTGCGGTATTACGGTGGTTGGGACGACTCTCCACCCAGGGAAAAAAATGGGCGGACTCCGCCGGAAGAAAGTTTCGGACCTGCCAAGTCTGGAGATGTCGAGGCGATTCACGAAGCCGCTGGAAATGGAGACATCGCTCAGGTTATGGAACTGCTCAAAGAGGACCCCGACCTCGTCTACAGCAGAGATAAGGATGGGATGACCGTATTACATCTCGCCGTTTTAAAGGCCAACAAGGACCTCGTATCGGGTTTGATGGCAAAACAAGCTGAAATCAATGCCAAAAACTACAACGGCGAGACACCGTTGCATTTGGCTGTAAAACTGGGAAACAGGGATTTGGTGGAGTTGCTCGTCTCCCGAGGGGCAGACGTGAATGCTGCAACTACGCTGGAACAAACGCCCATGCGGCTGGCAGCCGACAGAAACGACACCGGGACCGAAGATTTCCTTCGCCTTCATGGAGGATTCTTGCTTTCGCCCGGAGAGAGATTCGGACAAATCGACAAGCTGTTTGTTCTTCCAGTGGTTGATGCCCGACCCAGCAGGAGCGGATATGCCGACTTGAAAGGCATGCGCAAACACGTGTTCGAAATCCTGGAGAAAAAGCACTACGCGGTCGTCGAGGCAGACAGTGCGCCTGCTGATGCCCGCTGGGTCATGATCATTACTCTTAAAGGAATAGACAGCGTCCCCACCGTTACCCTTGCTGCGGTCATCTGCGACAAAGAAGACAAAACACCTTCCGAGGCCTGCAACGGCGCGGGCGGGGAGTTTTGGGCCCTGGGTGGATCCGCCCAGCAGGCGACAATGGGAATACCGATGACGCAGCTAAGCCTGGTCGATCTCGGGTTGACTGGCCTGATGAACGGGATCAGCGCAGGGGTGGCGCAAGCCGAAGCGACGGATAAAGCGGTCGCCAATTTGACAGACGAAATCCCGGACCCAGTCAACAAGTAGACGATAGAGAGCTTGAGCGAATACAAGTTTGCGGGGCGCTCCGGGCGCCACTTAGGGACAGAAAACCGGAAGCGGGGGGCAGATCGCGGCTGGAGTGGTTAGCTCCTGAGTGAAAATGAGAAACCGGGGACAGGAAACCGGGTCAAACGGGATGCTCCCTAAATAAGGAAATTATTGGTGCCCAGAGGGGACTTGAGCTTGAGGCGCTTTGCGGGCGTGAGCGGAGCGGGAGTCCGCAGCCGAAATCCCGAGCGTAGTCGAGGGACCTCGCATTCTTTGTGCAGTGGGGACTTAAACCCCCACGGCCTTGCGGCCTGCGGACTTTAAGTTCTTCCCGCGGGTGTGCCCGACTGCGCATCAAGCACTTACAACGTGTGTACCGGGAGCCCTTGTTGCTGTTCGGGCATACCTCGACGTGGCTGGGCAGGCCGCACCAACGGTGAGTGTTGCGGCTGGAGGCTGGGCCATGCCCCAGGTGCCAAAGCAGAGCGGGAGATGTAGCACTGCGACTCGCCGAATCGAAGGGCAATGGTTGGGGCGTCCCCGTATGGCCGTGGATGCCAAACGGGGTAGCCGTACTTCGGGAGAGCCAGATCCTGACCAGACAATGTTGCGCGGAAATCAGGCCTGCTGAATCAAAAACATGCACTGAACCGAAAGAACAATTGGTACCATCAATTCGGGAGTCCACTGAGTGGATGAACGTTCGATAATCACCATCGAATACTTAACCACGAGGGGAAAAGATCGAGATCGAAAGGACCGCAATTTTTGCTTAATCTTATGCAAAATCTTCCGTCTATATGCGTGCCTCAATCTGCTCCTGTGTCCGAAGTAAAATCCAACGCCGACATTGATCCGTGCCTTAGCGTGGTGATGCCTGTCTTTAATGAAGCTGCAACGGTGGCGGAGATTGTGAAGCTGGTTCTCGCGCAACGAGCTGTTCAGCAACTACTAATCGTGGATGATTGCTCGACGGACGGGACCTGGGACAAACTCCTCCAACTGGCGGAAACGGACCCGCGTGTTGCAGTGTTCCGGCACGAGGCCAACCAAGGCAAGGGCGCTGCGTTGCGTACCGGGATCAAGCATGCAACCTCTGACATTCTGATTATTCAGGATGCGGATCTTGAGTATGACCCAGCCGAGTATTTCCACTTGCTGACCCCAATTCTGTCAGGAAAGGCAGACGTCGTCTTCGGGTCGCGGTTTCAGGGCGGCAGCGGCGCCCATCGTGTTCTGTATTACTGGCATTCGGTCGGCAACAAGTTTCTCACAATGTGTTCGAACATGGCCACGAATCTGAACATCTCGGACATGGAGACGTGTTACAAGTCATTCCGCCGGGAGGTGATTCAGAAGATCGAAATTTGTGAGAACCGATTCGGGTTCGAGCCCGAAATTACAGCCAAAGTTGCGAAAAACGGCTTGCGGATTTACGAGGTTGGCATCTCGTACTTTGGTCGAACCTACGCTGAGGGGAAGAAGATCGGCTGGCGCGACGGTCTTCATGCGGCCTGGTGCATCGTCAAGTACAATTTCCTGATGAAATGACCAATCAACCAAACGCAGCCGCGCAGTCGGCTGATTTCGAGTTTGCGGCACTGAGCAAGGCAAACAATTACCGTGCTGCCTTGCTGCGCAATTTTCATCTGTATTTGTGCGGCAATGTGCTGGAGGTCGGTGCGGGAATAGGCCAAATAACGGCCGGGCTCCTCGAAAACCCGCGAGTCCGCAAGCTGCTATCCATTGAGCCCCGAGCCGATTTTTGCGCTCAATTGCACGCTCGGTTTCCGCAACTCGATTTGCTGCAGGGCACCATCGACAATTTGCAGCCGGGATCCGACTGGAATGCCATCCTGAGCATCAATGTTCTAGAACACATTGAGGCAGACCGGGAGGAACTGGCCTCCTATCATCGCCTGTTGCGGCCCGCACGTGGCACCCTTTGCCTGTTTGTTCCTGCGCGGCCTGAGATTTACGCGCCATTGGACAAGGATTTTGGCCATTTCCGCCGTTACACGAAGCTTGGATTGCGAACCAAATTGGAGGAAGCCGGATTTAGGATTGTTCGATGTCAATACTTTAACTTCTGTGGGTACTTCGCTTGGTGGATAAATTTTTGCTTATTGAAGAAGCGGTCCTTTGATGTGGCTGCTGTGCAACTTTATGACCGGTTGATTTTCCCAGTTTCCGATTGTGTTGAGTCCCACGTTTGTCCGCCTCCAATCGGCCAGAGTCTCATCGTGGAAGCGGTTGCTCAATAGATTCCATGTTCAGCAGTAGAGCTGAACCACTGTCATTTGGGAAACCGGCGACAGACGGGATGCTCCCTAAATAAGGAAATTATTGGTGCCCAGGGGGGACTTGAACTTGAGCCGTTTGGCGGGCGTCTGAGCCCGCCGGCGAAATCCCGAGCGCAGTCGAGGGACCTCGCATTCTATGGTGCCCAGAGGGGGACTTGAACCCCCACGGCCGGTAAAGGCCTGCGGATTTTAAGTCCGCTGCGTCTGCCAATTTCGCCATCCGGGCATTCCTCTATATTATGAGGCCGTTTCGACCCCTCGCACCCTCCATAACTTGATGCCCTCTCAGCAGCATGCAAGCGGATTCATCCTCCGGCCATCTTTCCACAACTTGCTCTGGACCGCCGAGCCCTCGTATCATCCGGCAGAAGCATTTCCACGATTCACGACCTGCGCAGCCGATCTTCCTGAGCCGGTGCATCATTGCGAAGCAGCGGCCTTAAGCGGAACCGGACACGCACAGCTATCCTGAGAGTGCTTGAGAGCAACCACTATGAGCGACTTGGAAACCAACGCCGGATTGCGAGTGAAGGGGCGGCTCATGTCCGCCTCTGAGATTGAGCGCACCCTGGTGCGTCTGGCTCACGAAATCGTTGAGAAGAGCAACGGCAGCGAAGACCTTGCCCTCGTTGGCATCAAGCGCCGCGGCGTTCCTTTGGCCGAGCGGCTGGGCAAGCTCATTTCCACCATCGAGAAGCGCCCCGTCGATACGGGAGTCCTCGACATTCAGTTTTACCGCGACGATCTTTCCACGGCCGACATTCGACCAGTCGTCACACCGGGAGCCATCGGCTTCGACGTGGAAGGCCGCGACATCGTGATCTGCGACGACGTGCTTTACACCGGACGCACCATCCGTGCCGCGCTCGACGCGCTCTTCGACCATGGCCGGCCCCGGCGCGTACAACTGGCCGTGCTCATCGACCGTGGGCACCGCGAGCTGCCCATTGAAGCCACTTATGTAGGGAAGCATGTCCCAACGAGCAGCCGCGAGATTATCGAAGTCAAGTTTCAGGAGGTCGACTCCACCGAGCAGGTGTTGCTCGTGGAGAAGACCTAGCTGCAGTGATTCGTGGATCGTGATTCCGCAGCCGAACCAGGATCAGCCATTCACGAACCGCGCATTACGATTCACGAACCACGATTCACGCGTCACGAAGCACTCCTTATGAATCCAGCCGCACCCGCGATTCGCCGCGCACTCACAACTCCGCCCGCGCCCGCATCTTCATTTCCATACAATCCCGGTTCGCTGCTCTCGGTTCTCGATCTGACTGTCGAAGAGGTCAGCCGCCTCCTGGTCCGCGCCACAGAGTTGGAGCATGAAGACCCCATCGTGCGCGATCGCATTCTGGCCAAGCGGAGAATCGCGCTCCTATTCTACGAGTCGTCGACGCGCACCCGCACCAGCTTCGAGCTGGCATCGAAAGCGCTCGGTGCCGACACCACGCTTGTCTCAAACCTCAGTTCGAGTATCGAGAAAGGTGAGTCCCTCAAAGATACGGGCCTCACGCTGCGCGCGCTCGGTGCGGAGGCGATCATTCTCCGGCACAACTCGTCCGGCGCGGCCTGGCTGTTGGAAGAGTCCACGCGCCTCCCCGTGGTCAACGCGGGCGATGGCATGCACGAGCATCCCACGCAGGCGCTGCTCGACCTGCGCACGATCATGACGCACCTGCGCCCCGGCGTGAGCGGAGTTGCTCCGGACACGCTCGCCGGAGTCACGGTCATGATCACGGGCGACATTCTCCACAGCCGCGTTGCGCGGTCGAATATGCTCCTGCTGCCCCGCGTCGGCGCGCGCGTGTTGCTGTGCGGACCCAAGGAGCTTCTGCCGGAGCAAGCGGCGCGTTCCGGCCCCGGCATCGAGATCGAGCGCGACTTTGAAGCAGCCCTCAAGCAGTCGCAGGCCGTCATGATGCTGCGCATTCAGGCGGAGAGGTTGGCGGGGCTGCAACTCGACCTCGAAGAATACAAAGCGAGCTACCAACTCACCGGGCAGCGGCTGGCCGCGCTCGCACCGGCAGCGGTCGTGCTGCATCCGGGGCCCATCATTCGCGGCATGGAGATTACAGCCGGCGTCGCCGACGGAGTGCAGTCGGCGATCCTGGAGCAAGTGACGAACGGACTTGCCATTCGCATGGCGGTGATGGAGCGCGCGCTCAAGTCGCAGGGCACGCCGCAATGGTAGACGGGAAGCATGAGATCGCCTAGCGTCCAGCAGTTTCGTGTTCCACTTGTCGCGGCGTTGGCGACCGCGGAGCTGGTTGGACTTGTTTATTTCTACAGGTGGTCCGTTTCTCACTCAGCTAATGATGGAAGAAGGGTCTCTGCGTTTCTCACGCTCTCGTGCTTAACGACAGGATTGGTTCTTGCGTATCTTTGGA
The DNA here is from genome assembly GCA_963762905.1 of uncultured Acidobacteriaceae bacterium. Taxonomy (GTDB): domain Bacteria; phylum Acidobacteriota; class Terriglobia; order Terriglobales; family Acidobacteriaceae; genus Telmatobacter. Next base: position 30,212 of record CAVXMJ010000030.1, read on the forward strand.
GCGATTGGCTTGAAAAGCGGAATATCCATTATTTCGAGATCGTTTGTGTGCTCGCGCTCGGATTTGGTGCGAATCCGAGATTCACACACGGGGATCTTCTCCGATCCGTCCTGAACGGTTCGATCGCTTCGATTTTTCTGATTGCGATTCTTCCCCGTTTGTTTCGGCTGCCGACAGGTCCTCACCGAAGGGTTCAACGAAAACCATCTGATTCCGGGACGAGACAATCTAGGGAGAATCAAATCGGATCCAGCCCGACACACAAACGTGTGGGAAGATATGTTGGGATGCTCTTGTTATGGGTACTTGTCTTAGATTGGCTTTGGACCCGAGCGAGAAGCCCAGTACCACTTTGGCTCAAATCCTTATCAATCCTTCCCGCGGTTTGGCTGATGTTGCAGCCAGTCATTCTTAGACTTCGGGAGCAATCGGCAAATCGGGGCCTACACCTCGCCGGCAACGACGAGAATAAGAACGGAGGCCGCGCATGACGGCTCTGGCAATATGCGGCGGACGACTGGTCGATCCGGCAGCGGGAGTTGACGAGCAGAAAGATGTGCTCCTGATCGATGGCCGTGTTGCAGAGATCGCCGCCACCGGCAAACTTAAGAGCAAAAACGGCGCCGAGGTGCTCGATGCGACGGGACTCGTAGTCGCCCCGGGGCTGATCGACATCCACGTACACCTTCGCGAGCCGGGACAAGCGTACAAGGAGACCATTGCAACGGGAACGGCCGCGGCAGCGGCGGGCGGATTCACGAGCGTGGCGGCGATGCCGAACACGACTCCGGTAAACGACTCGCCGGAAGTCACGCGCTGGATGCAGGCGCCGGAACGCGGCGCGCTCGTGCGCGTCTTCCCCATTGCGGCCGCAACGCGCGGATCGAAAGGTGAAACGCTCAACGACTTCGCGGCTCTCAGATCTGCCGGCGCCGTGGCCGTCACCGACGACGGAAGACCGATCCTGAAAGACGGGATGATGCGCGAGACGCTCGCGGCCGCGGCGCGCGTGGGGCTCACCGTGATCCAACATGCCGAAGACACGCGCATGACCCAAGGCGCGAGCATGAATCTCGGCCCGGTGTCGTTCAAGCTCGGTTTGCGCGGAATGCCCACGGAAGCCGAAACAAGTATCGTCGAGCGCGACATCCGGCTGGTAGCCGAGCTGAAAGACGCGCGTCCGCACCTGCACGTCGCGCACCTTTCCTCCGCTGCGGCTCTCGCCGCGGTTCGGCAGGCGCGCCGCAACGGGCTCCGCGTCACGTGCGAGGTGACGCCGCACCACTTCCTGCTGACCGACGAGCACGTCGGCCTCTACAACACGAACGCCAAGATGAATCCGCCCCTCCGTTCGGCAGCCGACCGCGAGGCCATGATCGAAGGCATTCTCGACGGAGTTGTGGATGCCATCGCCACCGATCACGCACCGCACGCGATGCACGAAAAAGAAGTTGAATTCGAGCTCGCGCCGAATGGAATTATCGGCCTTGAAACCGCCCTGGGCCTCAGCCTGCGCTGGCTGCATCGCGAGTGGCGCATGCCGCTCGGCCGGGTGCTAAGCATGCTCAGCGCGCAGCCTGCCGCGCTGCTCGGATTGAAAGGCCGCGGAACCCTGACCGTCGGCAGCTACGCCGACGTTGTCGTCTTCGATCCCAAAGTAGAGTGGACCTATCGCGCGACTGAATCGCAATCGAAGGCCAAGAACACTCCGTTCGACGGCTGGCAAATGCAGGGCAAGGTGCGCTGGACGGTGAGCGAAGGCAAAATCGCTTACGCGGGCGGCGCATAAGCCAGGCGCCAGGCCCTGCCGAAAAAACCTCGGCATCGCGAGGCGTGCTCCTCAGCAGCGCGCAGTCTATTGCCAATTCCCCATCAGCACAAACGGCGCCCAGTAGTAGGGATGCGTAAGCCCGGCAGAAACAGGCGCGGCATTCTCAACAACATCGAACCCTCTTCCGCTCGCGCTGCCGCTGCCGGAAACCTTGCCAAGCAGCAAATCCAACTGCGCCTGGCGCAGCGCTTCCACCTTCGATACTTTTCCCGCGCCATTTGCCCAGCGCTTGTAGAAATCGCTCATCAACTGGCCGGTGCTGGCATCGTTCACCGACCACAGAGACGAGATGACTGCCTTGGCCCCGTTGTACTGGGCGGTCATGCCCAGCCCGTCCACCTCGCGGCCGTTGCTCGAATTGCCGCTCATTCCGGTCTGGCAGGCGGAGAGCGTGAGCAGGTCAGTTGACTTCAGTTTCAGGCTCGGGTCGTTGCCGAAATCTTCCACTGTGAGGTGATAGTCGTGGGCATCGTCGTTGCCCGCCAGCAGCAGATAGCTTTTGCTGTCGTCGCCCGGCTCGTAGACGAAGTGGCTGGCAATATGTACGACTGCGGGATGACTACTCAACGCGTCTTCCATCGCCTGCTCAGTGAACTGCCCGTTGAGCAGAATCGTTCCCGGCAGCACGCCGTTGGCGCCTTGCACCTGCGCGTCGCGCGCCACGCCATTCAACTCGCCGACTACGGCGGGCAGCGCAGGCAGGTTCTCTTCGTACTTGCGCGAAATTCCCATGGCCACAACGCTCAGCCTGCTCACATCGGGCTTGTCCCCAAGACGGCCGTAGCTGGCGGGTGTGACGGTCACGGTGCTGTATTTCTCCACCAGGTAGTTCTTTCCGTCGTAGAGCGCGGCCAATGGCAGATAGCGCAAGGCGCCATCGAGCGACCACACCAGCGTCTTGGCGTGCGCCTGCTCCAGGTCCGCCTTCACCGGGCCGATCAAGATGTTGTAGAGGTCTTGCGCCAAGGGCCTCGGATCGCTTGAAGGGTTGCTCAGCGCCTGGTCCAATGCCGCGACCTTGCGGTTCAGGTCCGCTTCAGAGATCGCATACTCGCGCGCTACCGGCGCCACCGAGGACGTAATCACGATCACCCGGTAGTGATCGCTTGTGACCATGGTGTAGAGGGCCACGGTGTCGGGCGAATCGGCGATATCATCCTGCAACGCACTCACATCTCCCTTGATTTCGGTTTTCTGCTTGTTGAAATCGCCGGCGTTGGCAAACAGCACGTGCAGGCGATCGTAGTAGCCGCTCAGGCCTTCTGAGGCCGTGCGCAACTTGGCTTTCAGGTCCTGGAACTTCGTTTCGTCGTCGGGGCTGCGCGGGTTTTCTTTACTCAGGCGGTCGAAGTCCTGGCCCATCGAAATGAGCTGCGCCGTGTCCTTCTGGTATTCCTCCTCGGCCTGCTGCTCCGCCGGTGTCAGCGTCAACGGGCTCAGCGTGTCGGCCGCCGCGCCGCGCGTGTAGTCGGAGTATTCCTGCTGCTTCAGCAGATTGAGCACCTGCTCCGCCTCCGGCAAGCGATTTTGTGTGATCAGAAGGTCAGCCAGGTTGTGGTAGTAATCGGTCTTTGAAGCGAGAAAACTGGTCTGCAACTGTTTATCCAGCCTCTGAATGTTGCCACGCACTTGCTGGAGAAGGTTCACCGCCTGCTTGCCGAAGAAGATGGCTTGGGCCGGGTGCTGGGCCTGCAGATTCAGCAAAAGGTCGTTGAGAACCATCACTTCATCGAGGGGATTGTTAACTGTTGAAGCCAGAGGCAGCGCCTGATTGTAGTAGTCGAGGGCCTTCTGCGGCTGGCCCAGGTCTTGATAGAAAAGACCGATATCCGCCAGCGTGATTGCCTCGGACCCACGGTCGCCCACTGCCTGAAAGAGCGCCAGCGCCTGGTTATCGGAATCCAGCGCCTTCTGATGTTCGCCCAAATCGGAGTAGATGAAGCCGATGTTCGCCAGCGCGATCGCCTCTCCGTCGCGGTCGCCCACCGCACGAAAAATCGGCAACGCCTGGTTATCGGAATCCAGCGCCTTCTGCCTTTCCCCCATTTGCTCGTAAAGGTAGCCGATGCTTCCTAGCGCCGCTGCCTCGTGGTCACGGTCGCTTGCCGCGCGATAGATGGGCAACGCCTGGTTTTCGTAATCTAGTGCTTTCAGCGGTTCTCCCAGATCGGCGTAGACATGGCCAATGTTGTTCAGTGACGTCGCCTCGCCATCGCGGTCGCCTACTGCGCGCTCGATCGTCAGAGCCTGGTTGTCGTAATCCAGCGCCTTTTGCAGCTCGCCCTGATTCCAGAAGATGATGGCGATGTTGCTCAGCGAGTTGGCCTCGCCGTCGCGGTCCCCTGTCGCGCGCCTGATCTCGAGCGCCTGGTTATATTCGTCCAACGCCTTCTGCGGCTCGCCCAGCCCCGCGTAGATATAGCCAACGTTGCCGAGCGCAGTGGCCTCGCCGTTGCGGTCGCCCGACTGGCGAAAGAGGTCGAGCCCTTGGATGTAATAGTCCAGCCCCTTCTGCTTTTCACCGAGATCGTCGTAGACAGTACCGAGGTTGGTCAGCGAGTTGGCCTCACCGTCGCGGTCGCTTATCGCACGATTGATCTCGAGAGCCTGATTGTAGTAGTCCAACGCCTTCTGCTTCTCCCCCATATCTGAAAACGCATGGCCAATGTTGCTCAGGGTATTGGCCTCGATTCCGCGGTCGCCAATCTGGCGCAGAATCGGAAGCGCCTGGTTATAGTAGTCCAGCGCTTTCTGCTTCTCCCCAAGACCGTCATAAACTTCGCCAATATTGTTCAACGTCGTGGCCTCGCCGTCGCGGTCACCCGCCGAACCTTCGATCGTGAGCGCCTGGTTATAGTACTCGAGCGCTTTCTGCTCCTGGCCCAGGTTGCTGTAGACAAGGCCCATGTTACTGAGCGTCTTGGCTTCTTCGCCGTGGTCGCCCACTGCGCGAAAGATCGTCAGCGCCTGGTTGTAGTCGTCCAGCGCATTCTGTGGTTGGCCTATGCCCGAGTAGATGAAGCCAATACTGTCCAGGGTCACAGCCTCGCCACTGCGGTCGCTCTCGGCGCGGTCGATCGTCAGCGCCTGGCCTAGGAAGTCCAGCGCCTTTTTCATGTCGCCCGTCAAGGAGTAGACGTTTCCTATGCCCGTCAGTGTCTCCGCCTCACGACGATGGTCACCCGCCGCACGAGTAATCGGCAGCGACTGGTTATAGTAGTCCAGCGCCTTCTGCGGCTGGCCAAGAATGCGATAGACAAGTCCGATGTTGTTCAGCGTGGTGGCCTCGCCGGCCGGGTTACTCGCCGCGCGATAAATCGTCGATGCCTCGTTGAGTTTGTCCAGCGCCTTCTCCAGATCACCCAGTTTCCATTCAATGAGGGCGATGGCGTTCAGCGTGTTGGCCTCGCTTACTTGGTCGCCCGCTGCCTTGAAGATCGGCAGCGACTGGTTGTAGGAGTCGATCGCCTTTTGATGCTCCCCAAGAAGGTTGTTAAGGTAGCCAATGTTCTTCAAAGTTACGGCTTCGCTGTCCCGGTCGCCCAGCGCGTGATAGATCGGCAGCGACATCTTGTATTCATCGAGTGCTGAATTGAGATCCGAAACGCCGTAATACAGCGAACCGATCTCGTTCAATGCCGCAGCCTCGGTCTTCGCGTCGCCCTTGTCCTGCGCGGCCTTTAACGCGGCCTGGAGCGTATCGAGCTTTGCCTGCGCGTCAGGCGGCAGAGCTGCGCCGGCTCCCGCGCTCTCTGCCGCCGTTTGTGCCGGCGTTGTTTGGGCAGCAATTGGGGCCGGAATGAAAAGACGACCAGCCAGAAGCAGGCCAACGGCGGTGCATGCGGAGAAAGATCGGGCGATGGACATGGGCAGACCTCGCGGGGCGCGAATCGAGGGGGGGAAGGAGTCTCCCATAGCTTACAACTGCGCAGTCAATTAAAACACGGCAAACCGTGCCGCGCTTGAGGTGAGCGCCCCGCCGTCACCGCGCCGCGCAAGAACAAGGGCAGAGCCTCCGCCACCCCGCAAAAGCCATGAATCAGTCGGTTCTTAACCTCCGAGAGAGAGCAAGCGAAATTCTGCAGGATCATCTCGAAATATGCTCTGGCCGGCAACCATCAGCCTCGAGCGAGCGCTGACTTTCTGGATTTCCGCGCCAGCGAGTACAGCATCAACCCAAGAAGAACGCTGGCGACAATGCCGGTGACGGCATCGATGCCCAGCGCTCCCGAGATTCCTTTGCGTGCATAGCCGAAGGCATCCACATAAAGCATGTACGAGATGGGCACGCCATACGCCGAGCCGAGAAAGCAGAAGGTTGTGGAAGCGAGCGGATTGTTCTGGCCGATGGTTTCAAACGTGATGGCGGTACATGCCGTGATGGCCAGGGATTGAAAAAGGTTCTCGGCGATCAGAATGATGGCGAAAGCGTCCGGAACGCGCGGCACGGGAATGAGTGAAAGCGTGCAGACGGCGCCGGCAATACCCACGGCAAGATAAAAAGGACGAAGCGGCAGAAGGCGGCTGAGCGTGGGGAAAATCAGGCAGCCCACAATGCCGCCGAGCGCTACCCCCGCCCCCCCGATGAGGCCAACGAAGCCCGACGATGCGTGGAAATCGCTGCCGCGGCCGCCGAGAAAGTTGGTGAGCGAGAAGGTTGCGGCGGGCGAGACGAAGAGGACCAAAGCGACGAGTACTTCGCGGCGCTTGACGAGCGATACAAGGTCCCCAAAGAACTGCGGGAAGGACTCATTGGCCAGACGGCGGTCTGGTCCGGGTGCCTGCATGAAGGGAAAAGGAAGGATGGGGACGAGGATGGATACGGCGAGAACCATCGCAGCGGCAAGCGGCGAAAGGTGGCGCACGATCTGATTGCATCCGATGGCCATCAGGCCGAAGCCGCCCACATTGCCAACAGTCATCCAGACGCTGACTCGATTCTCCTCTTCGGCTGATGTAATGGAAGAGAGCCAACCGCCAATGGAGCTCTGATAAAGGTAGGCCGCGAAGAATCCTAAGGTGAGCACAACTTCAAGCAGTTCGAGATGACCCAGCGAGAGAAAAGCAACAACCAGGGTCAGCGAAGCGAAGACCGCGAGCGAGACCGCGTAAAAGCGGCGGCTGAATCGAACATCGAGGATGGGGCTGAACAAAAATGCCCAGAACCCGGGCGAGATTGCGACGGCGGTGAGGCCTGCGACGGTCGCCTCGGGAACCTGTCGGCTGCCGAGAAGCTGAGGAATGGCGAATGCAATCACGCCGCCGTATAGGCCGTAGGAAAGGTTGGTGAGTCCCATCAGCCAGACAGGAACCCGATGGCGAATTGGCATCTAGCCGAACTCCGGGGGAGCGAAGTTTGATCAGCTTAGCACGCCACTGCGCCGGGTTCTCAGCCGGTCGAAGAAAGCCTCAGCAGCGATCGAATGTCGCCGGTTTCCAGCACGTGCTTGGGCGCGCCGTTGCGGGCGACCAGGAGCATGGCTCGGCCGATTTCATCCGTGGTGAGCACTTGATTGGGAAAGGCGCGGAGCAGCAGCGGAAGCACCGGGCGGGCGAGTATGTAAGGAATGCGATAGAGCGCCGTCCGCGAGCGCGCCCCGAACCGGGGCACGATCACTCCTGGCCGAAACATGAATGCCGCTTTGAATGGCAGACGCAAAAGCGCATTCTCCGTCCGCCCTTTCACCCGCGCCCACATCGTGCGGCCGCGCTCGGAGCTGTCCGTTCCCTGCCCTGAAACATAAACGAATGTCATGCCCGGATTCAGGCGCGCAAGCGTCTCCGCCGCGTGCACCGTGATGTCGTATGTGATGCGCGCGTACTCGTCTTCGCTGAGTCCTGCTGAAGAAATGCCGAGGCAGAAGAAGCACGCATCGAAGCCGGATAGCTGCGACTCGATGGGCGCGTAATTCGTAAGATCGGCGTGGATGATTTCGCGCAACTTGGGATCAGATACTCCCGTTCCCGAGCGGCCGATCGAGACGACCGACGCGACGCCGGCATCGAGCAGGCATTCGCGGAGCACTCCCTGCCCCACCATGCCCGTAGCGCCGAAAAGAAGAACGTTCATGCGGGCCTACTTCCGTCCATGGGCGCTTCAGGGCTCATTTTTCGCGGCGTTCGATTTCGCGCCTGTCGGTTTTGATGGGCGGCCTGCACGTCTCTGGAACTGGTTGCATAAATCCTGTTTTGAAAGGGCACGGCTGGTAGGTCGGAGATTCATCCCCGACTGCCACACAAGCCGCATAAACACTGGGGCTTTAGCCCCTGAGGGAAGCTTCTTCATCGTCTCGGACATTCATGCAACCCGTTCTACCCTTTGCGGCGATAGTGGATCTGGAAGTCGTATCCGGAGTTCGCGGGAAAGAGACCAGCGACATGGCGAAGCCGCTCAGCGAGTGCCGGCGCGGCAAGCAGCGGATAATCGCGCTCGCGCAGGTCGTGGTAATCGAAATCGACAGAGAGAGACAGCATGTAGATGGCCAGCGCATCGGAGAACGACGCCTCGAAGAAGGCGTTGCGGGCGCGTTCGTCGATCACTTTAACGCCGGGGTGGGGCTCGAGCGCACGGCGGCGAGCCTCCCACGCGTCCTGGCTGGTTTCGCCGCGAGCCTGCGCCTCTGCCTGCGACCAGACAAGAGTAGCGAAGCTTTCAGGAACGCTCGCCACCTCGACGAAGTTGTGCGCCACATTGATAAAAAACTCAAAGGCCAGGCCGAATCGATCTTCGACGAGCCGCGTGGAGAGAAACACGGCCTCTGTGTCGCCAAAGCTGGCATTGCGATGGCAGACGGCGCGGTCGCCCAACTCGACGGTGTAGGCGGGGGCGACCAGATTCTCGCCCGTGTCGGAGATGGCGAGCGGAACGAAGTAGTAGGCACGCTGGCGCAGCGCGGGGGCAAGCAACGCGGGGACAGCTCCGACGAGCCGCTCAATATCGCCTTCGGGGACGCGGGTTTCGCCCCAGACGGCGTAGTGAATGCCATTGTTTGCGGCGAGCATGGCGACCTGGGTGGCGACTTTGTCCGCAGGCCATAGCTCGATTTGCGCAGTACCGGCCATGAGTTTGTATTCTAGACGAGAGAGGTCCCCCGATGATGGAGCAAATCGCGCAGGGTAGAAGTGCAAGAACCGTACTGAGGATTCCGCTGGAGGGATTCAGTTTGTTCCAGAGTCTTCTGCTGGCCGTGGCGTCGGCGTGTCTCACATTTTTCTCTGCCACGTGCGTGTCGATCTTCGCGTTGCTGGGATGGAACGTTCTGGGCGGCCACTCGGTCAGCTACGTGGATACATACCGCTATGTCGGGCTTCCAGCAGGCGTGCTGGTGCTGATTGTGGCGCTGCCATTCTTCTTGGTATTGTGGGCGCGCGCCAAGACACGGAACTGAGTTTCCGGTCCGCTCTGCGCGACAATTCAATCGAAGGATAAGAAGGTTTCGTTCGCGCGGACGCGTTACATCCCTGCAGGCTTCGGGTTGTCGCGGTCGAACTTGGCAACCTGAACCTTTTTAGCCAGGCCAAGCTTCGACAAAATCCAGATGCCCCAGAAGTTGGGATCGATCTCGTACCAGGTAAGTCCGTGGCGCGCAGACACCGGATGCGCATGGTGGTTGTTGTGCCATCCTTCGCCGCCCGTGAGCAACGCGACCCACCAGCTGTTGCGCGAGTCGTCGTGCGTTTCAAAGCGTCGCTTGCCCCACATGTGGGTTGCAGAGTTCACCAGCCAGGTCGCATGAAGCCCCAGCGTGACGCGAAGCAGGGCGCCCCAGAGAACCATAGCGATGCCATTGACAAAGCCGCCCCAGTACCATCCGAGGGTAAGCAGCAGCACCGCGCTAAGGGCAATCGGAATCCAGTGGTACTTGCTGAGCCACACATGGAAGCGATCGCGGCTCAAGTCGGGCGAGTAGCGCGACAGAGCTTCAATCTGCAGGTGCAACGACTGGCCAAAAAGAATCCATCCGGCATGCGCCCACCAGCCGCCTTCGCGCGGTGTGTGCGGATCGCCTTCTTTATCGCTGAGCTGGTGATGAACGCGGTGCGTCGAAACCCAGAAAATCGGCCCGCCCTCAAGCGAGAGCGTGGCAAAAACCGTCATCGTGTACTCAAGCCACTTGGGCACTTTGTAGCCGCGATGCGTCAGCAGGCGGTGATAGCACATGCCGATGCCCACATTGATCGCCAGAACATACAGGATCGCCATGACCAGCAGGCGCTGCCAACTGAAAAGAAACAGCGCCGCAACCGCGCCCAGGTGAAAAATGGCGATCACGAGCACCATTGGCCAGCTCAGGCCATCGCTCACTGCCATGGCGCGTCCCATGCGAATCTGGCGCCACTTGGCAACGGCCTTAGCGGCAACGGATGCAGCGGTCGACTCGGGAACCGGATTCGACTCAGTAATTTGAGAAGAGGGCTCAGTCGGCTCGGTGACAACGGGATCGGTTGAAGGGACGGTGGTTACAGATGCCATGCGAAGGGGAATCCTTGAGAAGTGTCGATGTGCCCACTTGGTTCTTTTTATTGTATAGGACACCTTGTAAAAATGCGCAGATGCTCAGGGAAAGAGCAAGCGAAAGTACCGTAAGGGAGTGCACAAAGAGCAAACACTCGCACCTGTACTCGATTGAACCTAAACGCGCCGGCGCCCTGCCGAGCGGCGAACGTCAGTTGGCAACGGGAACCACGCCGATGGACTCCGGGGCGCTGAGGAAGATCCGCGTGGCATCGCCGCGAAGCACGCGATAAAGGGCAAACTGCCGCTGGGTGCTTCCGCGGAGCTCAAAAAGAAGCTCGCCGCGATTGTCGGCTTCGGCGTCCACGGCATCGACCAGGCGCATGCGCGGCGTCAAGTCCAGGCTCGCGGCGTCGGTCACGTTCTTTTCCAGAACAGCAACGCCCCCATAAAGATCGGGCTGCGCAATCAGCGTAACGAACTTCTCTTGGGCGCCCGCGCCGCTGCTATGCGCGGAAAGCACCAGCGTTGCCCCGCCGTCATAAGCCAACTGGAAAACCCGAAACTGCTCGACCAGGAGCGGGGCCGGCGGCGGAGCTGGTTTGGCGCTTTTGCGTGCCGCCGCCGTTCGGGTCCCAGGCTTGGCCGGAGCCCCAGGCGCCGCGTCAAGCCCCAGCGCCGTTCGCGCAATCGTCTCCATCGCCGCTCTCATTTTGTCTTCGTCATCGGGGTTGGCCCATGTGTAGTTCCACGGGTGCTCGGGCCGATCGATCGCATCGGAGACGGCGACGGTTTGATGGATATCAACCGGCAGGCCGAAGAGGGTGGGAACAACGGGCGCGCCGTAGCCCGCAAATCTTCCCGGAGTCAGGTGCGGACGGTTCGGATCGGAGGCGCTGGCAACGTCTGCCACATAGGCGTCGTCATCCTCCTTCTTTTTCTTTTTGAGCTTCCCACGGCTGGAGTCATCGGAGGATGTGCTGCCCGACGTTGAACTGTCACCGCCGGCGTGAAGCACAGGACGGTCGGAATCTGACGCGGTCGTGCCGGAATCTCCGCTCGAGCCTGAACTGGTCCCGCTGGAATTCGTGCTTGAATCCGTAGTCGATGCGCCACCGCCCTTGTGCAGCGTAGGACGATCGGGATCGGGAGCTGGCCCGCCCGCCCCGGAACCTGAATCGGAACCCGAACTGGAGCCAGAGCCCGAGTCTGTTCCGCCGGCGGAATCGTCCGCGTGATGCTTGCGGTGCAAAATGGGTACGTCGCTCTGCGCATCGTCGTCTTCGTCCACCTTGGCCACTTGCGCCGGGGCGGAAGTCGTCTTCGCCAGCGGTCTCCACTTGCCATAACCCACCCATCCGCCCTGCTCGCGCGCCGACGTGTCAATGTCGAACAAGCCTACCGCCTTGCCATCCCTCTGGAGTTGATACTCGACGTCGCTTTCGAGCGCGAGCGGCTCCGGATGGGCGAGATAGAATCCCGCGTCAATCAGGTCCTGGCCGTCGTAAATGCAGATGGGAACGAGGCGCGCGGCCTTCGGATGCGCTTCATCGCCAGTCCACTCGTACACTCCGACCGCGCGCATGTCGGGCGCGTTTGCGTCTGGTTTCGCCACCTGGCCGGGATATTGCGCGCGCACCCCGGGCGAGAAAACAAACGCGGCTGTAGCGACCCCGACGGCTGCCTTTATCCACAAGCGGTTTTTCCGGAGCAATGACACCTTCCACTTCCCTCGACAATAATCGAACAGAGCGCCTGCGCCGAAACTACGGGTGCACGCGGGCCCGACTCATCTCTAGAGAGGATATTCCCCATGAAGCTCAACGAGAAAGTTGCCGACTTTACCCTGCAAACAGATGAAGACAAAACCGTCAGTCTTTCCGACTTTGCCGGCAAGCCTGTAATCCTCTTCTTTTATCCCAAAGCCGATACCCCTGGCTGCACCATTGAGGCCTGCGGCTTTCGCGATACGTTTAAGAAGCTCCAGGCTGCGGGCGCCGTGGTTCTCGGCATCAGCCGCGACACGCCCCGCGAACAGGCCAAGTTCCGCGCCAAATACGACCTCCCGTACTCACTCCTTGCTGATGTAGACGAGAAAGTCTGCAAACAGTTTGATGTGTTGAAAGAAAAGAACATGTACGGCAAGAAAGTGTTTGGCATTGAGCGGACCACGTTTGTAATTGGCCCCGACCAGACGCTCCTGCACATCTACCCCAAGGTTGTCCCGCAGGGCCACGCCGAAGAAGTGCTGGAACTCATCAAGGAATGGAACAAAACGCACAAGAAGGCATGAAGATCGACCCGGACCGGAGCAGAGAGTGCAGATTCCCGGCAAACTGCTGAAGCGCACCTTCTTTGAGGATTCGCCGGAGCGCGTCGCGCCGCGTCTGCTAGGCAAGCTTCTGGTGCTGCACAAAACCGCAACCGGCATCGTTGCTGGCCGCATCGTCGAGGTTGAAGCCTATCTCGGCCCCCATGACGCAACACCCGACCCCGCTGCGCACTCCCATCGCGGGCCAACGCCGCGTAACGAAGTCCTCTTCGGGCCGCCGGGCCATGCGTATGTCTACTTCATCTACGGCCGCTACTACTGCATGAATTTCTCCTGCGAAAAAGTAGGCATGGGAGGGGGAATCTTGCTGCGCGCGGTCGAGCCCGTCGCCGGGTTGAAACAAATGGCTCGCCGCCGCAACCTGCCCCCAAACGCCGCGCCGTGCGACCTCACCGGTGGGCCGGGCCGGCTCTGTGAGGCAATGGGAATCACTCGCAAGGCCCAGAATGGCCTCGATCTGGTCGATCCCCATTCGCCCTTGCAGGTGCGGGACGACGGGTTCCGCGTCACGCGCGTGCTGGTCACGCGCCGCATCGGCATCCGCCACGCCGCGGAACTGCCGCTGCGTTTTGCGCTGCCTGGAAATGATTGTGTTTCCGGCCCCAAAAAGATGGAGGGAAAATCGATCTTCCTTCGCGAGGGCTCAGCCCATAAACTGATCCGTAGCTAACCCAAGGTCCGCGACCAGGACCTGAGAGGAATCCCGCCAGTGAAACTCACTTCCCTGCTCCCACCCGCCGCCGCCGTTGCCCTTATGGCGGCAGCCGTGCTTGCCGCAACCAATGGAGTGCAAGCGTCGCAAGATCAGCCGCAAGCGGCAGCGCCGCCCGCCCAAACCGCGCCCGCTCCACCCCCTGGCCGGCCCATGCGCAACCTGCCGGCGCCAACCAACCTGCAAGTGCTGCCCAAGAATCTGACCGGCGACCAGGTGCACGACATCATGGAGGGTTTTGCCGGATCGCTCGGCGTGCACTGCGACTTTTGCCACGCCGCCGACCCCAGGAACCTGATGCCCAACGGGCGCCCGCGCCTCAACTTCGCCGACGACTCCAAGGATGAAAAGAAAATTGCGCGCGTGATGATCCAGATGGTCGGACAGATCAATGGCGACTACATCAGCAAAACTACGGCCATGGATCCTGACGCGATGGGCATGAAGGTGACGTGCGGAACCTGCCATCGCGGCCACCAGATGCCCGAGGAGTTCGTGCCTCCGCAGGAACACGGACCAGCCGCACCACCAGCCGGGAACGCACCCCCAGGTCACGACCAGCCTGCGCCCGGCACGCCGCCACCGTCGAAATAAGCTTCCGCACCGAGTGTCCAGAGTCAGAAGTTCGCATCATAACGATCTGTCATCCTGAGCGAAGTTTGCCGCGTTTCGCGCGGCAAACGGAGTCGAAGGACCTGCATTTTTTCTTCAATGAACTTCAGACTCAGGATACGGGAATTCGGTCAGTTTGAAGGCTCCGGGCTTTGGTTGCAGCGCACGGCTTTTGCCCGTACGCGCGAACTCGGCAACCAAAAAGCGTCCGCTACCCGCCGGCCACTCCCGCCCAGTGGCCCGGCCAATGACTGGTATACTGAAGATTCGGCAAGGCGATGGCGCCAGGCGCCGTATGCGTTGTGGCTGTTCACGCAGCGCCCGAAAACACTAGAGAGATTTGGAGTTGGACGATGGCACAAACTTGCGATATCTGCGGCAAAGGGCCGCGTTTTGGCAATAATATCTCGCACGCCCACAACATCACCCGGCGGCGCTGGAATGTAAACCTGCAGGCAGTCAAGGCGATAGTAGACGGCACGCCCAAGAAGCTTCGCGTTTGCGCGAGCTGCATCAAGAGCGGAAAAGTCGCCAAGGCATAAGGCGCCGCTCCGCGGTTTGATCTTTTGGATGAATCTCCAGCGACCCCGCCGAGAGGCGGGGTTTTGTTGTGCGCGGAACTCAGGTCTCGGATCTGAGACAAGTGCGCCTGTCGCCGAGCTTACTCGCCCTCTTTTGTAAAATTCAGCGAAGCAGAATTGATGCAGTAGCGCAGCCCCGTGGGCCGTGGGCCGTCGGGGAACACATGCCCAAGATGTCCGCCACAGCGGGCGCAGGTCACCTCCACGCGCCGCATGCCGTGGCTGGTGTCTTCGTGCTCCACGACCGCTTTCGAGCCGGCGGGAATCATGAAGCTGGGCCAGCCGCACCCTGAGTCGAACTTGGCGCCGCTCATAAAGAGCAGCGCGCCGCATGCCGCGCAGTGGTAGTTGCCGGTTTCGTGGTTCTCCGTCAGCAGGCCGGTGAACGGGCGCTCAGTGCCCTTTTCGCGCAGCACGTGATACTGCTGCGGGGTAAGCAGCGTCCGCCACTCAGCGTCGCTGCGAATCACGTTTTCTTCAGAATCATTTTTGGAATCGCTCAACTTAACCTCCTGCGGAGATGGGGAACCGTGATCTGATCGCACTTGAGCCGCTCGCCGCACACGGACGGCCACGACCTGACTGAATGATATTCGGTGAGAGCGCCGTCACACTTCGGCAACGACTTCGATCTCGACCAGCAGATTGCGCGGCAAGCGCGCCACTTCAACCGTAGAGCGCGCGGGGAGGGTTTCGCTGTCGTTTCCAAAGTACGATGCGTAGACCGCATTCATGGCTGCGAAATCGTTCATGTCCTTCAGGAAAACTGTCGCCTTCACCACCTGGCCCAGGCTGCTGCCGCCGGCCTCCAGAATGGCCTTGAGGTTCTCAAAAACTCGCGTCGTCTGTTCCGTGATTCCGCCGGGCACGGCCTGGCCCGTCACTGGATCCAGAGCCACCTGGCCCGCGGTGAAGATGAGGTTTCCTGCGCGCACGCCTTGCGCATATGGGCCGATCGCCGCAGGCGCGCCGTCGGTGGTGATATTCGAGCGAGTCATGGCTCGATTTTATGACGACGGGCGAGAAGTAGATTGAGAAATTTGCGTGCGGCCTGCGAGCGCAGCCGCGGGCCTCGGCGGCCGGCGCCGATGAAATGCAGAGGGGCAATTCCGCGAAGGAATTGCCCCTGCATGCGACAGGTTTGCGTGACCCCGAGAGAAAGCGTCGCTATCCGTGGAAGGCTGCCGTGAGACCGCCGCCGATGGCCATCACCAGCAGCCAATAGGCTGCGTTGATGGCAAACAGATTGGCGCGGCGATTCTCGGCAATGTGCTGCGTAAAGAGCGGCGGCGCGATGAATCCCACCCAGCAGATCACGCCAAACTTGATGCCTTGGGTGAACGTCATGGCTCCTGCCCAACCCACGATGTGTGCAATCACAAACGTCAGCAGCAGGCAGGCGATGAACGAGCAGCCCATCGTCATGGCGCCGTTCTTGGGCTTGTTGGCCTCGGAAAAGCCGGTCATCGACATCCAGGACTTGCGGAATACCAGCCCGTACCAGAGAGCTCCAAGGAGCCATTCGATCACGGCCGCAATCACGACAACCGTGATGAGGTGCGTGGAAAGCGTCACCGCGGACAGCATTGCGGAATAGCTGACAAAATGCATTCTTAAATCCTCCACAACGGAACTAAGTTCCGGCTCCCACGCTCAGAAGCCCCCCATGGAGCAAGGTTCCCGCGCGGTCCGTTTGACAGGAGTCGCCGCAAACACGATGCGGCACCGAGAGAAGTCATGTCAAGGTAAATCAAGGGTTAGTCGCAGAACTGGTAACTAACACAAATGAGTTATAGAGAGCGGCAAACAGGCTTGCCGCCTGGCTGCGGTGCACTTCGGCAGAGCAACGCCCTGGAACTGGTTGCACAAATGGTTTGTATCAGGGCACGACTTCAGTCGTGCCGCATGAGGCGCATAAACAGCGGGGCTTTAGCCCCTGAGGGAGGTTTTAGCGCCGGCTTAGGGGATTTATGCAACGCCCTAGCGTCTTTTCAGCGCTTCAAGCTCATCGAGAGTCCGGGGCCAATCGGAGCCGAGCAGGCGCGAGAGGCTTCTGTCCGCGAGAACTTTCCCGCCCGTCTGGCAAGTGGCGCAATAGTTGGTTTCATTGTCCGCGTATCTGATTCTCTGGATCGGGCTGCCGCAGCGCGGGCAGGCCTGGCCAAACCGTCCGTGGACAGCCATCTCAGGCCGGAACGCCGTCACGCCCTCGGGAAACTTCTTCCTCGCTTCGGCCGAGAGCCGCTCCATCCAAAGCTCCAGCGTCGATCCCGTCGCGTCGAAAAGGCGCTGCCATTCGTCGGTCGTCAGTTTGTGCGTGTGGGTGATCGGCGAGAGCCGCGCGGCGTGCAGAATCTCGTCGGAGTAAGCGTTGCCCACCCCGCTGATCAAGCGAGGGTCAGTGAGGGCGCGCTTGAGCGTGCGATTCTCGAACGTCAGTGCAGCGCGAAACTCCTCCAGACTCGAGGAAAAAATTTCCACGCCGCCGGGATCGATGTCGCGCAGAGCTTGCTCCCCGCGCAGAACATGAAGCGAAGCGCGGCGCTTCGAGCCGGCCTCCGTCAGAACGAGAGTCCCGTCCGAAAAATCAAGCGCGAACAACGATTGCCGGCCGGAAAGCTTCGCTCCCGGCGGACGCCAGTGCAGACGCCCCGCAATCATGAGATGGATGACAAGCCAGAGTTTTTCCTGGTTTTGTTCAGGAGCGTCACTAACTCCAATAGCGATCCGCTTGCCGACGCGTCGAAGTTCGCGCACCGTGCGGCCTTCAACAGACGTGATCGGCGGGTCCACGGTGCGAAGCACAAAAATGCTTTGCAGACGCACATGCTCCAGCCTCTTGCCGACAATACGCGGCTCAAGCGCCGCAATGTAGGCCGTGATGTCGGGCAGTTCTGGCATTGCTATCAGCTTGCAGCGAGGGCGTTGGCCGGCGCAACAATTTTCTTAGCGGATTACCTGAGGATCGTGTTGTCGATTAGCCGCGTCGGGCCAACGTAAGCCGCCACTGCGAACAGCGTTCCGGGAACAGCGGCTTCAACCGGCAGCAATGTCGCCCAATCGACCAGAACAACATAATCGATCCGGACCTCAGGCTCAGATGCGAAAACTTCTCGCGCAGCTGCGATCAGAACCGCGGCCCGTCTTTCGCCCTGCGCAACAAGTGCCTCAACGTGGCGAATCGCGCGGTTAAGCGCAAGAGCCTTGGCGCGCTCCGACGCGCTCAGATAAACGTTGCGCGAGCTGATGGCAAGGCCGTCGGCGTCGCGAATGATCGGACAGACCACAATCTCCGTTGCAAAGCCGAGATCGGCCACCATCCGGCGCAGAACCGCTACCTGTGCCGCGTCTTTCTGCCCGAAAAATGCGCGATCGGGTTCAGCCGCAATCAGCAGCTTGGCCACAACAGTGGCAACCCCGCGAAAGTGCCCCGGCCGCGAAGCGCCGTCGAGCCGATCGACAATCTCAGGAACCTCGACAAAGGTCGACGCAGGGCCATTCGGATAAAGCTCTTCGACCGAAGGCGCAAAAAGAACCTCGGCGCCCTCCCGTTCAGCCAGCGCGCAGTCTGCATCGAAAGACCGCGGATAACGCGAGTAGTCTTCGCCCGGCCCGAACTGCGTGGGGTTGACGAAAAGGCTGACGACCACGTGAGAACACGCCGCCCGCGCCGCGCGAATCAGCGATGCGTGCCCCGCATGAAGCGCGCCCATCGTCGGCACAAGGCCAACCACGCTGTCTGGATCGGACCGTGAAGCGCGCGAGCAGCGGCGAAGCTCGTCAACCGTTCGTACGATTTCGATCACGCTTAGCCCGCCCAATCCTCGAACGCATCACGATTCACGACCGCATCTTCAGAATCGAAATCAGCATCGGAGCCAGTCACGCCAATTGCCTGTCGACCGGCAGCGCCCGTCTCTTTCCGCGCAGGCAGGTGATAGCTTTCCGCATCCGATGGAAAAGCGCGATGCTCAACGTCTTCGCGGTAGTGCTCGATGGCGGAACGGAACAGCGCGGAAGCGTCCGCATAGCGGCGGACAAACTTGGCGGCAGGTGCGAAGGTCAGATTCACGAGATCGTGAAAAACGAGAATTTGTCCGTCGCATTCGGGGCCCGCGCCAATTCCAATCGTCGGAACGGGCAGCGCGGCGGTAATGGCCGCGGCAGCTTCGCGGGGTACGCCCTCGAGCACGATGGCGCCCGCGCCGGCCTGGGCGAGTGCATGCGCATCGGCTTCAAGCTGTCGTGCCGTGTCCGCGGTGCGGGCCTGCACGCGGTAACCGCCCATGCGATGCACGCTTTGCGGGGTCGAGACCGAGATGGCCGACGACCGGAATCTCCGCCGCGACCAGCGCCTGCACCAGCTCAATCCGCGGGCCCTCGATCTTGACTGCTTCCGCGCCGGCTTCTTTCACAAAGCGCACAGCGTTGGCGACGGCATCTGGCAGTTGTCCCGTGATAGCTGCCGAAAGGCATGTCGGCAACCACCAGAGCGCGACGAACGGCCCGCCGCACGGCGCGCGTGTGGTGCAGCATCTCGTCGACTGTGACGGCGAGTGTATTTTCCTGGCCCAGCACCACCATGGCCAGCGAGTCGCCCACCAGAATCAGGTCCACGCCGGCTTCGTCCACAAGCCGTGCCGTCGAGTAGTCGTAGGCCGTGAGCGCGGAGATGGGCTTGCCCTGGCGCTTCATCTCAATGAGCGCTGGCATGGTCACTTTGGGGACGGGAACTCCGGGCGGCGGGCCCGAAGAAAGTTGGGTGAGGCTCATGATCAGCTCCAGTGCCGCTCCGAAGACTCAGGATGCGACCCGAACAAAGCCAGTATACGCCGGAGGGTTCCTGGACGTGCTTCGCAAATCGACTCTATAACAACAGGGGCACGGCCTTTCTGCTTGCGGCCAGACTCGTCGCCATGGGCAGCCTTGTAACAAGGGCACGAGTTCACTCGTGCCACTAAAGTCCGCAAAATCATCGAGGGCTTCAGCCCCTGAGGGATGTTCTCTACCCCGATGGCGACTTTTTCCGCAACCTGTTTAACCCCCGGGGGATAACAACCGGATTCCACCGTTGTTGAAACATGCTTCGCCGCTTCCTCCAAGTTGTATAAGGATGAGAGCGGGGCTTCGGCCTTCAGGCCGGAATGCCCCCACCGCCGCGGAGGAAACCATGGCCTACGATCTGGCGATCGTGCTGCCCACGTTCAATGAAAGCCGGAACGTGGCGCCGATTTTCGACCGCCTGGAAAGTGCGCTTCATGGCATCCGCTACGAAGTGATTTTTGTTGACGATGACTCGCCCGACGGCACCGCGGATGTGGTGCGCGCGCTGGCCGGGGAGCACGACAATTTGCGCGTGCTGCAGCGCATCGGCCGGCGGGGATTAGCGTCTGCCTGCATCGAGGGAATATTGGGCGCCGCCGCGCCCCTCGTCGCCGTGATGGATGCGGACATGCAGCACGACGAAAGCATCCTGCCCGAAATGCTGCGCCGCATGCGTGAAGAAAGTCTCGACTTGGTCGTCGGCTCGCGCAACATCGCCGGCGGCAGCATGGGCGAGTTTACCAGGTCGCGCGTAAAGCTGAGCCAACTGGGCCGGCGGTTGAGCCTCATGGGCGCCGAGCATGAGCTGAGCGATCCCATGAGCGGCTTTTTCATGGTGCGCGTGGCAACCTTCGAGCAATTCGCGCACAGGCTCTCCGGAATCGGCTTCAAGATCCTGCTCGATATTGTGCTTTCGGCGGGGCCGGGCCTGCGCATCGGCGAGGTCCCTTATCGCTTCAGGCTGCGCGAGCACGGCGAGAGCAAGCTTGACCTGCTGGTCGGCCTGGAGTATTTCGAGCTGCTCGTAGATAAGCAT
The DNA here is from genome assembly GCA_963762905.1 of uncultured Acidobacteriaceae bacterium. Lineage (GTDB taxonomy): Bacteria > Acidobacteriota > Terriglobia > Terriglobales > Acidobacteriaceae > Telmatobacter. The sequence goes on from CAVXMJ010000030.1 coordinate 50,595, forward strand.
CTCGGCGGCGTCGTTAACGTTCGCTTTGTTCTCTTCGCCATGGTGGGTGCGCTGGGCGTGGGCGTACACCTGCTCATTTTGAGTGCGCTCCTCAAGTTGGCCGGGTTGACCTTCGCCACAGGCCAGGCCGTGACGACATTCATCGTAATGATTCTGAATTTCGTGTTAAACAACTCCGTCACCTACCGTGACCGGAGGCTCAAGGGCTGGAGGTTCTGGAGCGGCCTGCTCACCTTCTGCCTTGCCTGCGGATTGGGGGTCGCAGCAAATGTGGCCATCGCCAGCGAGGTATTCCGCCGCGGAGTTCCATGGGTCCTGGCCGCTGTTACCGGTCTGCTGTTTAGCTCGGTGTGGAACTACGGCATAACGTCGATGACCACTTGGCGGCAGGAGCGGCGATCCAGCGAAAAACGTGCCAGGCAGCGGATAGAGGCGGCTGCGGCGCAAGCCGGGCAGCGGCAAAGTAAGGAAATCCCCGCAAGAACGCTGTAAACGGCATACGCTCGGCAGTTACCTTTGGGGAGTTTTCCGTTTACTTTGGGCAGTTGCCTGTGATGGCACCTCGCGCCCATACTGGCAGGCAGAATGATCACGCCCATTGCCACAGGGATTTGCACGGGACTCGGCGTAGCCGCGTGCGCAGGCGCTGCGGCAGGCGTGTATACCTATGCTTCCAGGTGGCCGGGCTCGCGGCTCTTTGGAACGGCGTTAACGGCCCCGGCGCAGCCTGGCGAAATGGCCCTCACATTCGACGACGGGCCGAATGCCACGTGGACGCCAAAGCTGCTCGACATCCTGGCCAGCCACGATATCCGGGCAACATTCTTTATTCTCGGCAGTCGCGCTAAAGTCCAGCCGGAGCTCGTAAAGCGGACGGCTGCTGCTGGTCATCTCATCGGAGATCACACCTGGGACCATCCCAACCTGGCCCGCAGCACCCCTGAAGTGATTCGAGAACAAATGACGCGCACGAGGGACATGATCGAGCAGATCACCGGCTCGGCGGTAAAGTTCTTCCGGCCGCCCTACGGCGCGCGCAAACCTGCCGTGTTTAAAATCGCCCGCGAGATCGGCCTGAATGTGGTGCTGTGGAACGCCATGACATCGGATTGGAGCGATCCCTCGCCGCAGCGGATCGCGCTCCGGCTCAGCGACAAGATCGAGCGCCAGCGCCAAAAGGGCCGCGCGGCAAACATCGTGCTGCACGATGGAGGTCACGACGATCCAGCGGCAAATCGCCTGGCGTCGGTGGTTGCCGCGGAGCGGCTCATCGACTGGTACAAGGGCAAGGCTCAGTTTGTAACGCTCGATACCTGGGCCTGAGCCTCCGCGTCAGCTCGCGCCGAGCGACCCGAAAGCCTCGCGCGCCGCAGCGATGGTGGCCTCGACTTCGCCTTCGCCGTGAGCCGTCGAAACAAATGCAGCTTCAAACTGCGATGGCGGAAGCCAGACGCCGCGATCGAGCATCGCGCGGTGGAAGCGCCCGAACGCCGCCGTATCCGATCTCGCTGCCTGCTCGTAATTCCCGACCGGCCCCGCGTTGAAAAACCAGGTCCACATTGACCCCACGCGATTCGTCGTCAACGGGATCCCAGCGTGCGCGGCTTCCCGCGCAACGCCTTCGGCGACGGCTTTGGTGGTCGCCTCAAGGCGCGTGTAAACTTCGCCGGCGTGCTCCTGCAAATAGCCAACCGTGGCAATCCCCGCAGCCATGGCGAGCGGATTGCCGCTCAGTGTCCCCGCCTGATAAACCGGTCCCAAAGGCGCCAGCAAATCCATGAATCGCTGCTTCCCCCCGAAGACGCCGACCGGCAACCCTCCACCAACAATTTTTCCAAGAGTCACGAGATCGGGATCGAGCGAGTAAAGCGCGCACGCGCCACCGAGCGCAACACGAAATCCAGTCATCACTTCATCCACGATGAGAAGTGCGCCGTGATCCTCGGTCAGCTTGCGCAGACCGGCAAGATAGCCACGCTCAGGCACAATGCAGCCCGCGTTCCCCACGATCGGCTCCACGATCACGGCGGCAATCGAGTCAGGGTGCGCGGCAAACGCCGCCTCAACTGCGTCGAGGTCGTTATACGGCAAAGCCACCGTCAAGCGAGCCACTTCCTCGGGCACGCCCGCCGACCCTGGAATCCCAAACGTCGCCACTCCAGAGCCGGCTTTCACCAGGAGCCCGTCGGCATGGCCGTGATAGCAGCCTTCGAATTTGATGAGGCCATCGCGCCCGGTCGCCGCGCGGGCCAGGCGAATAGCCGACATCGTCGCTTCAGTTCCGGAGCTGACGAAGCGCATCTTTTCAATCGCCGGATAGAAGGCCGCAATGCGCTCCGCGAGGTTGGCCTCGGCCGCGGTCGATGCACCGAAGCTGGCCGAGTTGCGCGCCGCGCGCTCAATGGCCTCGACCACCGGCGGAAACGCGTGGCCCAGAACCATCGGTCCCCACGATCCGAAATAATCGATATACCGATTGCCGTCGGCGTCGTAAAGATACGCGCCCTCGGCGCGATCGATGAAAGGCGGTGATCCGCCAACCGCGCGAAATGCCCGCACCGGCGAGTTCACGCCGCCCGGAAAGTATTTCTCAGCGCGCTCCTGCAGTGCCTTCGAACGAGCGTGTTGCGGAACGCGAATTTCGGCGCACATAGTGGCTTCAGTATAGAGGGCCGCAGCCCGCAAAGCTGCCGCCGCAAGCGCCCCGATTTCGCGGCCCACGAGATATGAAGAACCCAATGAGACCTGCGTCCAGCTTTTATAAGTCGCAGAAAAACGGCTCGGAGGAGCGCGAAGCGTCAGGGCACGGCTTCAGCGGAAAGCTCCCCCCGGAGGAGCACGAAGTGTCAGGGCACGACTTCAGCGGAAAGCTCCCCCCGGAGGAGCACGAAGTGTCAGGGCACGACTTCAGCGGAAAGCTCTCCCCGGAGGAGCACGAAGTGTCAGGGCACGACTTCAGCGGAAAGCTCTCCCCGGAGGAGCACGAAGTGTCAGGGCACGGCTTCAGCGGAAAGCTCTCCCCGGAGGAGCACGAAGCGTCAGGGCACGGCTTCAGCGGAAAGCTCCCCCCGGATGAGCACGAAGCGTCAGGGCACGACTTCAGCGGAAAGCTCCCCCCGGAGGAGCACGAAGTGTCAGGGCACGACTTCAGCGGAAAGCTCCCCCCGGAGGAGCACGAAGTGTCAGGGCACGACTTCAGTCGTGCCGTAAATACGTCAAATTGAGTTCGGCTTTAGCCGCTGAGGGAAGGTCCCCCTTGCCTGCTTTTTCCGCATTACGTTTCTTCATCGCGGCGGCCTTTGCGGCGAGTGCGACCCCCGCAATTTCAAGAACAAGGCCGAATCCGAAAATCGCCCCGCGGAAGAAATCGTTCCAATCCGTTCCCTGATGCGGGACCACCGCCGAAAGCCGCGGCCAGTTCACGCCGACCATGACGATTGACAAGCCCGCCACGATCAACGCCATCGCGGCAGGGATCATTCTTTCGGGGTTGTTTTTGAGTGCGCGGAAAATCATTGATATTCCTCCAAATCCTTTCACGCCTCTGTTCGCGGGCGGCGCCGCGCCGCGCGCAGGCAAACCAGGCTGATGGTGACGGAGAGCCCCATGAAGAACCCGCACCACGCATCGAGCCAATCGTGATTGACCAAAATGTACTCGCGAAAAACCCACGGCACCAGGCCCAGAACAAGCGCGGCGTTGGCGATTTTGAATAGGCGGCGGTGTTTCTGGTCCAGTCGGCTAAACATCGGATGCATTTGAGAATCTCCTTTTTTCTCGAAGTAAAGTGTTCAATCAATGAACCACGAAAAGCGTCTTCAGCCGCGCTGTGCGTCGCGACCGGTTTGCAACGCGCGTTTGGCCCACATGCGTGCAAATTGGTAGATCACCAGAACGTCAATCGACGTTCCCAGCCCCGCGCAAACGCCGCTGCACAGATCGTTATTCGCCGCAGTCAGATGCAGCAGCGACAAAAGTGGCTGCGGCCATCCGAACGCGCTCGCCAGGTCCACCTGGGCCACAAGCAGCAGCGCGATCAGAACCGGCAGCGATTTTTTCAAATTGCAAAGGTCAAAATCGAACATTGGACTTCCTTTCAGGGGCGAGAAGCAGCGGCGCCGGTGCCGCGCGTTGACCGCAAAAGTAGAATCACGCCCAGACCAATCACCAGAAAGGGCAGTCCGTGAAAGATGGCCGTCTGTTCGTGATCCAAGCGCCCCTCAAAGAACGCGAGCACGAATCCAGACAAGAGACACAGCATTCCGGCGGCCAGAATGCGGCGCGACCGGGAATCGAGTTGACGGCGGCGAATCAGACGCATAAAAAATTTCCCCCCAGAAGCTAGTTCTTGTAGCGATACCACCGCATAAGCGCGACCTTGATCAGCCCCATTCCATAGATCACGGCAATCAGGTCCCACGGCACCCTGTGCTCCACCAGCAGGTGATATTCGAGCATCGCGAAGGCGATAAGGACACCCACAATGGCCGCCGCGCTCGTCGACCTCCGTTGATGCTCTCGGTCCCGCTCGTCGGCAACCTGATCGAGCATGAAAATTCGGTTCAGGATCGGATGGGTCATGTTCTGCTCTCCAGTTGAAATATCTGATCGGTCGAGCACGAGAAAATCCGTGCGAACGTAAGAGCCAGTTCCAGCGAGGGCACGTAGCGGTTGCGCTCGATGGAATTAATGCTCTGTCGCGAAACTCCGGCGGCCTGCGCAAGTTCCTCCTGCGTCCAGCCGAGCGCGATCCGCAGCTCCTTCACCCGATTTGTAATGGTCTGTGCCACGTTTTCTGGCGTTCCGCCCCATGTAAAGCTGACTTTCCAAACCAGAGTAGCCCGGATCTATTTCGATGTCAAGCCCACTTTCCATTTTTCCTCCAGAAATCCTCATTCCGCGGTGAGACGGCCCCGCCGGACCCATGCGCCCGCCAGTCGAACGATTTGTGGGAAATGGCCTCCTTGATTGCTGCTAGAATTCCTTTTTCCGGCTCAACTGTGCCGAACCAATCCCTGTAGAAGAAAGCCAGGCCCGTGGCACAACCGACCGCACCGAAAACCGTGACCTACGCCGATGCCGGGGTCGACCTGCGCAGCGGCGACCACGCCAAGGAGCGCATCAAGTACCTGGCGCAAAAGACCTTTAATCGCAATGTCTTAGGCGGCATCGGCAGCTTCGGCGCTCTTTACCGGCTCGACATGCAGCGCTGGAAGAACCCCATCCTGGTCAGCTCGGCAGACGGTGTGGGAACCAAGCTTAAGGTGGCTTTTCAACTCGGCCTGCACCAGACCGTCGGCGTCGACCTGGTCAACCACTGCGTCAATGACATTGCCGTGCAGGGCGCCACTCCACTCTTCTTTCTGGACTATCTGGCCACCGGCAAGCTCGACGAGGATGTGGTCGAGAGCGTCGTCAGCGGCCTTGCTGACGCCTGCAAAGCGAACGCATGCGTGCTCATCGGCGGCGAGACCGCGCAGATGCCCGGCTTCTACGCTGACGGCGAGTACGACCTGGCCGGCTTTATCGTCGGTGCGGTCGATCGCGACAAAATGATCACCGGCTCGGGCATCAAAGCCGGCGACGTGCTCATCGGTCTGCCCTCCACCGGCCTCCACACCAACGGCTACTCGCTCGCCCGCAAGCTCCTCTTTGAAGTGGCCGGCTACAAGGCCACGCAATATGTAACGGCCATCAAGGAGAAAGCCGGCGCATCGCTCCTCCGCACGCACCGGAGCTATCTGCACGTCATCCAGAAGCTCGTGGCAGGCGGCCTGACTGTGGGCATGGCGCACATCACCGGCGGCGGCATCACCGAGAATCTTCCTCGCATCCTGCCCAAGGGCGTCACGGCGCAGGTCGAAATCGGATCGTGGCCGGTGCTGCCCATCTTCGAGCACCTCCGCGAGCTCGGCAACATTCCGCAGGAGGAGATGATGCGCACCTTCAATATGGGCATCGGGCTCATTGCGGCCGTCCCTGCGGCAAAGTTCGCGCGCGTCAAAAACCTCCTCGACCGCTCCGAAGAAAAGTTCTACGTCATCGGCCGCGTGGTGAAGGGCGAGCGCCGGGTGCAGTACACCTAGTGTCCCGAGTCTAAAGTCCGTGACATAAAAATACGACTGTCATCCTGAACGAAGTGAAGGATCTGCGGTTGTTCTTAAATCCTGCAAACTTAAGACTCACCACACTAGAGCTGGTTGCATAACAATGTTTTGATGGACACCGATGGTAGGCCGTTTTGAAGGGCACGGATTCTAGGCCGTTTTGAAGGGGCACGGGCTGGTAGGCCGGGGATTTATCCCCGGCAATAGAGCTGCAAATCATCCGGGGCTTTAGCCCCTGAGGAATGTTCCTTGCTCCTCCAGCACGTGGTTTCAACCAGTCCTAGGCAGCCACATCACAATCGCCGATCGAGAACCATGACCAACCCAAGAAATGTCATCCTGAGCGGAGCTTGGCGCGCATGGGCGCCAAGCGGAGTCGAAGGACCCGCATTTCGGGCTTCGAATGATGAAGCTGACTTCGGGGGCACGACACAAGAGCTATTCTGAGAGCCGCGGCATTTTTGCCGATCGAGAACCATGACCAACCCAAGAAATGTCATCCTGAGCGGAGCTTGGCGCGCGTTCGCGCCAAGCGGAGTCGAAGGACCTGCATTTGCTTCTCATCAGGAAGAAGACAACCGCAAAGTGCGCCTCGGCATCCTCCTTTCCGGCCGCGGCTCCAACTTCCTTGCCATCGCCGAATCCATTCGCGCCGGCCGCCTGCCGGGCGCAGAAATCGCAATCGTCATATCGAATGTCGCCGACGCACCGGGATTAGCCCGTGCCCGCGAAATGGGCCTTCACACGAAGGTGCTCGCCTCCCGCGGCCGCAAGCGCGAAGAGCATGACGCCGACGTCATCGCCTGCCTCCGCGCCAACGCCGTTGATCTCGTCTGCCTCGCCGGCTACATGCGGCTCCTGTCGCCCCAATTCGTCGCCGCCTTCCCTCATCGCATCCTCAACATCCATCCCTCCCTGCTGCCGGCCTTCCCCGGCCTCGACGCGCAGGAGCAGGCCTTCAATTACGGCGTCAACGTAACCGGCTGCACCGTGCACTTTGTCGATGAAGAGCTCGATCACGGTGCCATCATCGTGCAGCGCGCGGTTCCCGTCCTCGACACCGACGATGAACATTCGATCGCCGAACGCATCCTGAAGGAGGAACACCTGGCCTACACCGAGGCCATCGCACGCGTGGTCAGTGGCGAGTACGAGATCAGCGGCCGCAAGTACGTTAAGAAGCCGGCACCGCCGAAATAACGCCAAACGAGCCCTCGGGCTTCGCGCCGACCACGCCTCACACCGTTGTCAAGCCCCCGCACCCAAAATAATTTCGCCCTGCGCCGTAACTCCTTCATCCTTGGTCCCTTGGTCCCTCGGTCCCGGTCCTTGAAGTTTGCCGATTATTTCCTCAAAATCTCTATACTTGTCTTATGTGAGCGAACTGCCTGACCTGAGGTTCTCTACCTCCCGGAAAAGCAAAATGAACGAAGAAGTGATTTTCCTGCCCCAGAACTGGTGCAAATGCCATCTAACCATTTTAGAATCAACACAAACTCTTCAAAATCAGTGACAAATTTCGTCGATTTTTGTTGGTTTTGTACACCGAAACGGCTCATTTCACCCCCCAAACCGCCTCCAACCAGTCCGAAGGAATAAGTCGCGCTCCAACGCACGCGGCATCTTCGCAGTTGGAAGGGCGAAAACGTAAGACGACCAAACCCCTGCGCCGTAGGCGCAAAGGATGTTAGCCTCGCGCTTCACCTGGGTCCCCAACGACAGGTCTTCGTCGTTGGGGTGGAAGCGTGGGGGAGCGGCAAACGTCGTTTCTCGGAGTCCCGTAGGGACGGCGGTCCAAACGTTCAGAGTCTTTGCAACGACCTGGCCGCAACACAAAATCCGATCGCCAACACCGCCAACTTTCGCCCCGCCCCAACCCTTGTCAAGAGGGCAAACTCAAAAATTTGTTGGAACTACCTTATTTTTCATCGGCTTAAAACTTTGCCAAGTTTGCCGGTAATTAGCCCCCAATTTCGTATCCTTCATTCATAACCAGACAAAGTACGGAAATACCGAGCCGGGCGAAGGTGTTCGCCCTCCCTGGCGCGGTTCTCTTGGCGCGCGTGCCCCTGAAATCAATTCGGGGCGCTGCCAGAGGAACCGCGCTCGCGGATGGGCGCCGGGGCTTGGGAACCGTCTTCGTCTGCGCGGAGCAGCTCTCCGCTCAGTGCCGAACCGGAACCACGGCGGCATTGACCCTTGAGCCCGCTTCGAGTTGATGCGCATGGCCGGTGGGCGATTCGAACGGAATCGAGTCGGCCATGTGCAAAAAGAATCGGGACGCAAACCACAGTTTCAATCGAAATCCCGCACGCCGCACACAGAACTCGCGGCTCGGAGGAGTGTGAACCATGAACTTCATCAAAAATATCTTCGATCATCCAAAGACGTCGGCGGCGGGGCTGCTCATTGCAGTCGCGAGTGTTGCCGGTGTGTTGTCCCAGCAGGGCGTTTCACTGGGCAAAGTGGGAACAGGCACTGTCGTGTCCTTGGCCGGCGCAGTGGCCACGGCGCTGCTCGGGCTGCTGGCAAAGGATCCCGATGCCGCCACCAGCCCGTCCGTCGCAACCAACGGTTCAGCCAGCCGCCAGGCCAAACTGGGCGCGTGGATGTTTATCGCGCTTCTTATCCCGCTTCCGTGGATGCAGGGCTGCACCGCGGCCGGCGTAGCGCAAAACATTGTCAACTGGACGCCGGCTTTACAAAGCGCCGTGGCTACGGTCGATTCAACCGCAGCGCTCCTGGCGCCGGCCGACGCGCCCATCTTCGCTGCCGCAACCATCGGCTTTGACGCGGCCAGCAATCTGCTCGTCGCGCAGGCCAGGGCATATCTCGCCAATCCCTCGGCAAGCGTGCTGGCGCAGCTGCAAAACCAGATCGTGACCTTCCAGCAGCAGGTCAATACGGCGCTGCTACATGCGGCTAGGATCGTCGATCAAAAAAGCCAGCAGCACGCTCTCGCCGCAATTCAAGGCGTGGGCACAATCGTCGTCGCCATTCTGTCGCTCGTGCAATCCATCTCGAGCAAAGCGCAAGTGGCGCAGATGGCAGCCGCCTCCAGCGTAAAACTCGCGGCAGCCGAGCCATACTTCAACGAGTCGCACTCGGCCGAGATTGTCGCCGCGCACTACGGCGAGCCAATTCAATTGGCGCGCATGCAGGTCGCGCAAGCAACGCAGGCCGAAATCATCGCCGGCTTCTAAAGAACAGTTGTCAGCCTGAAGGCTGTCACGCTATCCCAAGTCCCAAACCGGGATCAGGAACGCGCGGCAGCCTACACACGGATGTCATCCTGAGCGAAGCACGCTTGGGGCCCCACGCAAGTGGGGTAAGCGGAGCGAAGGATCTGCTTCTCAGGATGCCGTTCGTTGCAACAAACTTCTCAGGCGCAGCACTAAATATTCGTGTCCTTCGCTTCTCCCAGAATCAGCTTGAGCGTCATCCGCTTTTTGCCGCGCACCACGGTCACGCTGATCGTGTCCCCTGCCTGGTGCTTGTCCATCAGCGCGCTGATGTCCTCGGGATCCGTAACTTGCTGGCCGTCGATCGCGACAATCAAATCGCCGCCGATCATGATGGGCTGGTTGCCCACGTAGGCCTGTTCGTTGCCGCCATGCAGACCGGCTCGCTCGGCCGCCCCGCCGGGGAGAACGCGCTGGATAAGAACGCCGGATTCGGCTGCGAGGCCCATCTGCGATGCGAGATCGGGACCAATCGGGTACGACACGATGCCCAGCGATGGCCGTTTCACGCGCCCATAGCGAATGAGATCGGCAAGCACCGCTTTGGCTGTATTGATCGGAATGGCGAACCCGATGCCCGAGCTCTGGTCCGCTCCGTTGGACGCGATCATGGTGTTGATCCCGATCACCTCGCCCGAAGAGTTCAGCAGCGGCCCGCCGGAGTTGCCGGGATTGATCGCCGCATCGGTCTGGATGGCGTCTTCAATCGGCGCTCCGTCCTGGTTGCGAATCGATCGGATGGAACTGATGATGCCGCGCGTCATGGTGCCGCTCAGGCCGAACGGATTGCCGATCGCGAAAACCTTTTGCCCCACGTTGAGCTGCGACGAGTCAGCCAGCGTCACCGGCTGCAACTCCGGCGCGTCGATCTGCAGCAGCGCCAGGTCGTGTACCTTGTCGGTGCCCACCACGCGCGCCGGGTAGCGGCGCTTGTTGTAGAGCATCACCTCGATGCCGCGATTGGCGCCATCGACAACGTGAAAGTTAGTGAGAATGTGGCCGGACTTATCAAGAATGAATCCCGAGCCTTGACCCTGCTGCGGAACATTCCCATAAAAGAAGTCGAAGACCAGCGCGGTCGAGGTAATGTTGACCACGGATGGCAGCACCCTTTTATAAATCGCGATGTTGTTCTGCTCTTCGGCGTCGTAGGCGGGCGCGGCATGAGCCTCAGTCAGCTCGAGCGGCGAGTCGGAGCCGCCGCCGATAAAGGTTGGGCGAGTTCCAAAAAACCCAGGCTCAATGTGCGTGGTGATGAGCCAGAATCCGCACAAAAAAATCAATACGATGATGAGAATCCGGGTCAGTTTCATAGATGAACGATCTGAAAGACCCTCCTGATTTTGGTACGAAAGCGGCGGGTCATAGTTCCCGCTGCAAAGCCGCAATCGCTCTCCTTATTGTAGTGACAACTTCTGGCCGGATTTGTTGCCCTCGGCTTCGAGCCGCCGCCATAGAGCCTCAACCTGAGCGCGGAGTGCGGCGATATCGCCCGAATTATCAAGAACATAATCGGCCTGCGCGGCCTTCTCCGCGTCGGGAACCTGATGCAAAAGCCGATTGCGTGCGTCACCTTCGAGGGCCGTAAGATTTGCGGCATTTGGAGCCACCCGTGCAGCGTATCGCGCAACCTTGAGATCGTCTGGCGCTGCCACCACGATGATGCGGTCGATGCGGCGTCTCCAGTCGGCGAGAATTCCGTCTTTTTCGCCGCGCGCCTGGGCATCGCGAACGACTTCAAAGATCAGCGCCGATTCGAGAACGGCGACAGCAGCAGGATCGTGAGCAAACACTTCGTCCATCCATCGGCGCTGCGCTTCAATCACTGGCGGATGCACGATGGCATTCAACTCCTGGAGGCGGCCATGGCGGAAAGCGAGATCGGCAATGCGTGCGCGGTTGAGTTGACCGTCAGGCTTAACAACTTCGCGGCCAAAATGCCTGACGATCTGGTCGTACACTTCGTGGCCCGGCTCCATGAATTTGCGCCCCAAGGCATCGGCCTCGACGACCTGCGCGCCAAGTTCACGCAACATGGCTGCCACAGTGCTTTTGCCGCTGCCCAAACCACCGGTTAGGCCGACGCGCAGCACGGGCTACAACCCCCGCCGCATGCGGGCGGCGCGCACGGTGTTCGACATCAGCATCGCAATGGTCAGCAAGCCAACACCGCCGGGCACGGGCGTGTACGCGCCGGCAATCTCGAAGGCCTTTGGGTCGATGTCACCGACAACCACAGATCCGCGCTTGGCAAACGCTGCCTCGCGTTTCTCGTTGCCATTGAAGAAGCGATCGAATTCTTCGCGCGTGGTCACGCGGTTGATCCCCACGTCCACAAGCGTAGCGCCTGGCTTGACCATCTCCGGCGTGATGAAGCCAGGGCGTCCGATCGCGGCGACAAGAATGTCGGCTTGCCGTGTGATCGCCGGCAGGTCACGCGTCTTCGAGTGGCAAATAGTTACCGTCGCATTCTGATGAAGCAGCAGCATCGCCACCGGCTTGCCCACAATGTCGCTGCGCCCGACAACGACCGCATGCTGTCCGGCAATGGGAATATCGCTGCGCTTCAGAATCTCAATCACGCCGGCGGGCGTGCAAGGCGCGAGCGCCGGACGCCCCGCAAGCAATCGTCCTGCATTCACCGGGATGAAATCCGTCAACGTCTTTTGCGGGGTCAACCGCATCGAGCAGAGCCTTCGCGTCAACTTGCGCCGGCAGCGGCAACTGGATCAGAATTCCGTCCACGTCGTCGCGCGCGTTGAGCTGGGCAACGAGTGCAAGCATCTCTTCGGTGGTGACGGTGTCGGGCGGCGTGATCAGGTCGCTATAGAGCCCGAGCTCCGCGCAGGCCTGCACCTTGCTGCGAACGTAAATTTCCGATGCGGGCACATGGCCCACCAGCACAGCCGCAAGCCCCGGCTTGATGCCGCGCGCGGCAAGCTCTTTGACCTCCTCCGCCACTTCTTGTTTGATGGCAGCCGCAATGGCCGCGCCGTCGAGAACCTTTGGCATTCTTCGCTCCAAGGTTCATGGTATCGCCTCGGGCGCCGCAGCCTGAAGGCCTGCATCGCATCACATCGGTTTGTGAGCAGGCTCACATACAGTGCCCCTTCGGCGGCCTAGCTTGGTCGGTGTCGGAAGTGTCCTGAATCACAGGAATGATCACAATCCTCTTCCGGCGGATGCCAAATAACGAGGTCGCCTGATGAGCAGTTTGAAGGACTCAGGACATCTTTTCCGGTTTGCGGGGCTTTTCGTTCTCCTATTTCTCGTGTTTCTCGTAGTGCGATCGTACGTAGTGCCAAAGACATTCGGCGAGTATGGGCATTACCGCGGAGCCGCGATTGGCGAGATTGCTGCGCGCCCGGTCAAGTTTGCAGGCCACCAGACGTGCGAGACCTGCCATACGGATATCGCCGACACCAAGACAAAAGGCGCGCACGCGCATGTGAACTGCGAGGCCTGTCACAGCGCGTTGGCGGCGCATGCCGATGATCCCACGACAGTGATACCTGTTAAACCCGACACAGCAGTCTTATGCGCCCGATGCCATACGGCCAGCGCGGCTAAGCCGGCGAGCTTTCCGCAGGTGGATCCGGCCGATCACTCGGGCGGAGTTCCTTGCGAGACCTGTCACAACCCCCACAGCCCGGTCATTGGTTCCGATTCCACCCCAAGCCCGGCGAAGGGAGGCTCGAAATGAACATCAGCCGGCGTCATCTGCTGATCCTTTTGCCCGCCGCGGCTGTTGCGTGGAAACACGTGCTTGCCGGCTCTCCTGAGGACTCGCCGAACTACCAGATGAGCGAGCACTGGTGGGGCATGCTGATCGATATTCCCAAGTGCATCGGCTGCGGCAACTGCGTGCGCGCCTGCCAGGCGGAAAACGATGTGCCCGATGGATTCTTCCGTACATGGGTAGAGCGCTATCACAGAACGGACTGGCATCTTGAGAATCCCGAGGTCATCTCGCCTGACGGCGGAAAAGAGGGCTTCCCGGGGGTCGCGGCGGGCGAAGAAGGAAAGTTCTTTTTCGTTCCAAAAATGTGCAACCACTGCGCCGATTCGCCCTGCACCCAGGTGTGTCCCGTGGGCGCGACGTTTGTCACCCCGGACGGTGTGGTGCTAATCGACCAGAAGTACTGCCTCGGCTGCGCCTATTGCGTGCAGGCCTGCCCCTACGGATGCCGCTATATTCATCCCACCAAAAAGGTCGCGGACAAGTGCACGCTGTGCTACCACCGGATCACGAAAGGTTTGACGACGGCCTGCTGCGAAGCGTGCCCCACCGGAGCGCGACAACTAGCCGACTTGAAGAACCCTAACGACCCGATTCACGAATTCTTGAAGACTCATGAAGTGCAGGTGCTGAAGCCGCAGATGGCTACCGGAGCAAAGGCTTTTTATAACGGCCTGGATGGGTCAGTGCGGTAAGAGAAAGCTTCTACCCTCCAGCCACTAGCTTCTAGCGGCAAGTTTCGCTCGAAGCAAAGGATGGAACCAGCAAGACCAGCTAGAAGCTAGCAGCTAGGAGCTGATTTATGAGCGGCGTTGAAGGCTATATGTATCCGAACGAGGTCACGCTCTACTGGAGCGTGCTCATCGTTCTCTACCCCTACATCACCGGGCTTGTGGCGGGCGCGTTCATTCTGGCGTCATTGGAGCGCGTGTTTCGCGTGGAAGCAGTGAAGCCGACATACCGGTTGGCGCTCCTGACGGCGTTAGCATTTCTGCTCGACGCACCGCTCCCCCTGCAGCTTCATCTCGGTCATCCCGAGCGCTCACCGGAAATGTACTTCACGCCGCACAGCACCTCGGCCATGGCCATGTTCGGCTACGTGTACCTGTGGTATTTGATGGCGGTGCTGGTGTTCGAAATCTGGCTCGACTACCGGCGTGACATTGTCCTGATGTCGCAGCAGTCGAAGGGCCTCATGCGGTTGATCTACAAAATCATGACGCTTGGCTCCACCAACATCAGCGAACGCGCATTGCATATCGACGATAAAGTCGGCTGGATCGTAACGCTGGTCGGCATTCCATCGGCCTTCCTGCTGCACGGGTATGTGGGATTTATCTTCGGCTCCATCAAGGCCAACCCCTGGTGGTCTTCGCCGCTGATGCCAGTGGTGTTCATCTTCTCCGCCATGGTGTCCGGGATCGCTGCCGTAATGCTGCTCTATATGGCGACCACCAAACTGCGCGGGCACAAAATCGACATGCGCTGCGTGGACGCAATCGCGATGTACATGTTCTACATCTTCATCATCGACTTCAGTTTGGAAATGCTGGACCTGGTGCACCGCGTTTACGAGGCCGACGAATCGTTTCGCAGTCTGAATTTCATGGTGCACACTCGGCTTTTCTTCTCGCAGATCGTGCTGCAAATCTTCCTGGGTACGCTGGTGCCGCTGATCCTGCTCTTCATCACGCAGGTGGTTAAGCTACCGGAGGTTGCGCGCAAGCGAATCTTTGTGTTTTGCGGCTGCCTGATCCTGATCAGCGTATTCGCCATGCGCTGGAACGTGGTGATCGGCGGCCAGCTTTTCTCGAAGAGTTTTCTTGGCTTCACGACCTACAAGATGGAACTGGTCACGCGCGAGGGCCTGCTGGCGGCCATCGGATTGACCATTCTGCCGCTGCTGTTTCTTTGGGCGCTGGTCAAACTACTGCCTCCATGGCCGGATAAGAGCCTGCACGAAGCCGCGACGGGCGACTGAGCACAAATCGTCAAAGAAGGATCGGGGGAGCCATGCACGATCTTCCCGATGAAATCGAGCGGCTCGAAAAGCGCATGGAAGGCCTGGAGCGGCGTGTGCACGGCCTGGAGCACCCGCTGGAAGCTCGCTGGCCTGATCCCTCGCCTGAACTGGCTGTCGGAGTTCTTCCAAGAACTGAAGACGGGCCTCAGGCTCCCGATGGAAACGTGTTTCCGGTATTCGGCGGCGCCATGCTTGGCGTTGCGGGCGCTTATGTGTTGCGCGCAGTTGAGGAGTCCAGCTCCATTCCCCGGCTGGCCGTGGCAGTGGCCGGCATCGCTTACGCATTCGCGTGGCTGGTATGGGCGACACGGGTGCGTGGCGGCCCGCGCTTTACAAGCACAATCTATGCGGGAACTTCGGCCCTCATCCTCGCGCCCATGGTCTGGGAGCTTACGTTACGCTTCAAAGTGTTTTCACCGTCTATGACTGCGGCGGTAGTTGGCGCCTTCGCACTTGCGGCAATCGGATTGGGACGCAATCGGTTGCCTGTGTTGCGCACAACATGCATCGCGGTGGCTGGGCTCCTGCTGGCAATGGCCATCGCCTCTCACATACTGTTGCCGTTTGTGGGTGCCCTGCTGGCGCTCGCGGCAGTCTGCGAGTTTGCTCCGTGGATGGAGAGTTTGCCAGAGGTGCGCGCACTGGTTGCGCTGGCCACCGATGCGGCAGTCTGGATCCTGATCTATGTTTACTTTGCTCCGCAGTCCGCGGGCGAAGAGTATCCGCCGCTGGGGAGGAATATTTTGCTTGCGCCCGGCGTAGCAGTTTTCCTGCTGTACGCCGCAAACGTGGGTTGGCAGACGCTGGCGAAAGGCCGCAGGATTTCTGCTTTCGCGACGGTCCAGACGACGATCGCATTGCTGCTCGCTGCCGTGAGCTTGGCAGACTTTGGACCACGAGGCAGCGTCTTGATTCTCGGCGCGCTTTGTTTGGTGATGTCGGTTGCGGTTTATGCGGCGGTCTTCACGGTCTTTGAGCGCGCCAAAGAGACGCCCAACGCCGTGGTTTTCGCAGCCTGGGGCGCGATGTTGTTTCTTGCCGGGAGCTTTCTTTGCCTGCCACCGCTGGCTATCGCCGTGCTGTTGGGCGCGGCGGCAATCGCTGCGACATTTGTCGGGAGCCGGGCGAACCGAGTGGCCCTCCAGTTTTATGGAATGGTGTTCCTGCTGGTTGGAGCAGCAGAATCGGGGCTGCCGAGTTTTCTATTCAACTCATTGGCAGGAACACCGCAGGGCGCGCCATCCGCGGCAGTCTGGATTATCGCGTGCTCGGCCATTCTCTGCTATGTTCCCGCGCTGCAGCGAACAGGTGAGTCCCGGCTACTGCAAGCTCTTCATCTTGGCTTCGCCGCTTTGGCGGCGGCTGCCGTAGCGGCGCTGCTGGTCGAAGGGCTCATGGGGCTTGCCTCCCTCCGTATCCAGCTCGGCGCGCATCACATGGCGCTCTTACGCACGCTGGCGCTGTGCATAATGGCCCTCGGCATGGTGTTTGCCGGGGCGCACTGGAGGCGGATCGAGTTGACGCGGCTTGGGTACGCGGCGATGGCGTTGGTCGCTGTGAAGCTGATCACCGAAGATCTGCGTCACGGCCACCTGGCCTACATTGCCGCATCTATCTTTCTAGTAGCACTTACTCTGATCGCTGCGCCGCGCCTGGCGCGATCCGCGCAGACCGCGCTCGGCAAATAGCAATCTCAAATTAACTGCCTCCTCCGCGTCCGCCATGTGCTGAGGCGGGCGTGGAGGTGGCGCATAAAGTCCAAGTTATTCAATGACCCCGGGACGATAGATGTAGGGACGGTGCATCGGCCCACCGGCTGGTTGTGGCTTGACGGCCTGGCTCTCCTCGCCCCGCAGCTTCATTTTGCTCAGGTGCACATCGTAGCCGGTACCGGGGAGCAGCGATTCCAGGACAAAGGTTTCCGTGTGGCTGCTTTTGAGCTCGCGATAACGATAGATGCCGACTTCGCCTTCGCTGTTCTCCGTGCCGCCCGATTGTGCATCGAGAAAGTGCTGAGCATCGGCCAAGGTGGAAACGGAATGATCTTCGCTCTCAGTAAGGCTCTCGGCCGCATAGGAGCGGACCAGCTTGGTCCAATAGCGGGAGAGCAGATCGGTATTGGCGAAGAGGTCGGCCCATACGATTTCGCCGCGAACGGCCACCACGACGCCAACGGCATGCTCCTCGCGCAACTGTGCAAGCACTTGCTCGCGGGCATTCATCAAGGGAGCGGCGGCCTCATCGACCTTCTCGCTGACGGCGGCGTCCTGCATCGCCTTCGCGTAGCTGCTGGTGCCGAGAGTGCGGTGGTACATACCTTCAGGGGCCGGTCCGCCGGCGCCCGCCGGCGGCGCTGCTGCGGCTTCCATATGCGAGATAGCGCCGTCCACCGAATTCCACACCTGCTGCTGGTCCTGGTCGACCATCGCTCTTTCGCGCACTGTGGGCTGCACCATGAAACTATTCGCGGCCGACTTGCCCGCCGCGCCAAACGTGGCCGAGCTCTCCGTCCAGCGGCCTGGCTCAATGCAAAAAACTCCAAGATCGATGGGATCGGCATCGGCGGGAACGATACGGTCCTTGGCGACAATGCGGTCCTGCTTGCCGCCGGTGACTATTTCGCCGGCGAGCAGCAACAACGGGCGCTTGGAGTGATTGACAAGAACCAATGTGTTTACCTCGTCGCCGCGATCGTTGTTGTCCTGAACCGGATGGGGTCCTCTGGGCCTAATCAGGCCGCGCGCGCGGCCAGCTTCTGTGACTTCCACTTCGCCGTTCTTCAGGCCTTCGTCGAGCGTGATAAACGGAGTTTCTCCGTTGGATCTCGCGTCTGCGCGAACAACGGGAAACAAGAGAAGGTTGCCGCTCTCGATCGGTGCGAGCACACGGTAAGGACTGCCTCCGCCCTGCTCGGGCCCGCCTGCCGCCTTCACACCGCTTCCTGGAAACCATGCGGCCATCGCCGCCAAAAGCACAGCCGCTACCCCAAAACTGCCCCAATCCTTCATGAGTCTCCTCCGCCGGTTTGCGGTTCGCCGCACCGGCCTTCAAAGGGAGAACGCCCCGCTTGCGGAAACTTGCAGGACTTTTTTTAGAGACCGGGCGGGCGGCGGCGCGCCGGTTTGGGACCAAAGCGTGGGTCAAAACGTCAAATCCACTAAGCGAATCCTGAGGCAGCGAGAATGGCGTCAGCGGAGTCCGTTGCCAGTGTGACCGAGACGACGAACGGGGCTGAGTCGGCGCTCCCCGAACCGCGGGGAACGATGAACCACCTTCTGCTCGATGAGCTTTGGCGCGCGAGCAATGCGGCCGGCTGGGGTCTCGACCGCGACGAGTTCGAGCGGATCGTGACCAGCGTGGGCGCGGAGTTCAACTTCGGACTGGAGCCCGAAGCGAAAGCGACGCAATCGCAGCAGGCGGAGTTCTTCCGCGGGCTGCGACTGGACGATCTGGTGCTCGCGCGCGCCTGCGCGGCCGGGAACGACCGCGCGTGGGAATACTTCATCGCACAACACAGGCAACCGCTGATTCGCGCCGCCATCGCCATCACAGGAAGCGAGACCCTGGGGCGTGACCTGGCCGATCAGCTCTACGCGGAGTTGTATGGATTGAATACCCGTCAGGGCGAACGGCGCTGCCCGCTGCTTTCGTATCGTGGAAGGGGCTCGCTGATGGGCTGGCTGCGAACCACTCTGGCCCAGCGTCACGTTGATCATCATCGCCGCAGCGGACGCGAGCGGCCGCTCGACGCCATCGATGTACCTGCGGCAGACACGCCGCAGCAAACGCCTGCGGCCGGGCTTTCAAAGCTGGAGCAGGCCATCGAACAAGCGCTCTGTGAGCGGGACGCGGAAGAACGCTTCCTGTTGGCGGCATACTATCTTGACGGGCAGACCTTGTTGCAGATTGCGCGTGTGCTGGGCGTGCACGAAGCCACGGTGAGCCGCAAGGTCAAGCGCGCGATCGAAATTACGCGGAAACAGGTGATGAGGAATCTCGAGCGCGGCGGCCTGAGCCGGCGCGCGGCGCAAGAAACGCTGGGCGCCGATCCGCGCGACTTGGATGTGAATCTGAAAAAACTTCTGCAAAATTCGCAGACCGGTACGTTCAAAGAGCAGGCAGCGCCATGAGTGCAACGACTCATCACGAGATTCACCCGGACGCAGAAATGCTGAGCGCGTTCGCCGAGCAGGCTCTCAGTGCGACGGAGCGCACAGAGGTGCTCGAGCATCTTGCGATCTGCGGTCGTTGCAGGGAGGTCGTTGCACTCGCCCGCGACGCAGAGGGTGCGGAAGTGGCGTCTGCACGGCCCGAGGTTTTGCAGCCCAGGGCGTGGTGGAGAAGTTGGGGACTTGTAATGGCTCCAGCAGCTGCGGTCGTAGCGACGGCTTTGATTGCAATCTACGTTCACGAGCGCGGAGTGGAACGGGTTGCGGAGGTAGCGAAGCTTGAGCGGCTGCGAGCCGGCGAGAGATCTGCGATGCCCTCGCAGGCCACGCCGCATCCGCCCATGCCGGCTGCAGCGCCGACTCCTCCGCGTAGCGCTCCCGAGAAAACGATAAAGACAGACCGGCCCGAAAGGGCAAGCCGACCCGAAATGGCGGAGCCTGCACCCGCAACCGAGCCGAATGAAACGGCGGCTGTTCCTCCACCCGATGCTCTCGCTCCGGCGGGATCGGCGTCGGACGACACAATCCAAACTGAAGCAGCGTACGACGAGCAACGGAAGAAACAGTCCGAGGAGGCGCAGGAGAGACGCCAATTCGCCGCCAAGGCGCCAATGCCGGGAAGCGGCGCCCCACGGAGCAGCGGTGGAGGCACTACCGAACCTGCCGATGTTTCCGCGCAGCAACTTGAAACGCAACCAGCGCGCGAGGCGGGTCTTCTTCAATTCCATAGGCAACTGCGGTCGATGATGGATGTACCGGCCAACCCATACGCCCTTCGCCTTCCCAGCGGACGGCTCGCAGTTTCGTTCACTTCGGCGGATCATCGCACCCTCGCCGTCGACGAGAAAGGCACGTTGTTTCTCCGCGAGGACTCCGGAGGGCCATGGGAAAGAGTCGAGCGGCAATGGGCCGGGCGCGTTGTCGCGGTGCGCAGCCGCACGAACGCAACCGCCCCCACCGGAGTAACGCCTGTACCCGAAACCGAAGAAAACCCCGCACCTGCGGGCGCACTGTCTCAACCCAACACAGTTTTCGAACTTGTGAATGACCAAAGTCAGGTGTGGATCAGCGCAGACGGAAGAATCTGGACCGAAAAATAAATTCACGCCCGTCGCTTCGAGTCAGCACCTGCGATTTCTCCTGTTGAAAATACGACTGGCAGCCGAAGAAACACTCACGGAAACCCGCGTGAGTCGCGGAAGAGCACGGGCGAAACTGGCTACTTACCCCGTGTCATGCGGGGAGATTCCGGAATCGGGGGCTGCGCGAGTGAAGGCGGCGGTATTGGACCAGCGAGAAGCAAACTCGGCCCAGGTGCCATGGGCGTATCTACGCCTTCCGCCCTTTCCGCAGGTCGCCGTGAGAGTGCTGCAACTAGCCAACGACGAAAATGTGCAGTTGCACCAGCTGTGCGATTTGATCTCCTCTGACCCGGCGTTCGCCAGCGAGGTTCTGACGGTCTCCAATTCCCTTCTCTACGCGCCGCGCTATCCCTCGACAACAATTCTGCAGGCCGTGGCCGCGCTCGGCGCGAACACACTGCAAGGAATGTGCGTGACCGTGGGCGTCCGGGCATATCTCGGCAAGGCCATGAGTTACCCCGCCATGCGCAGCCTGTGGCGCCACAACCTGGCATGCGCCATCATCGCCTCGCGTATTTCGAGTTCGGGATCCATCGACAAAGACACCGCATACACCGCTGGCATCCTGCACGACGTTGGGCGCATGGCGCTGGCCGTGATCCAACCCAAGGGCTATGCGGCGCTGCTTGAGAAGCACCGTGGAGCAGCGGCATCCATGCTCGATGCCGAGCGCGAACTGTTCGGATGGGATCACTGCGAGGTTGGGCGCCAACTAATCGGCGATTGGAAGCTGCCGCAGAGCTTCGAGCCCGTCGTTTCCGAACATCATTCAGTAAGGCACTCGGACAGCGAATGGGATGTGGCAGAACTGGTAAAAATGAGCTGCGCGATCGCTTCAGCAATCGGCTTCGGCGCATTTTCCGGATGCGAAGCAGCGAAGTATCCGGATCTGTTAGAAGAACTGCCGCCGGCAGAACGAACGAAGTTTCATCCCGATGCGGATACGCTCAAGAGCGAAATTGCCGAGAGCATTCACGCGATCGAGTCAGTTTGAGCTGGGTGTTTCACCTTGCAATGGTTGCGCCGGGGCGCATTTGGCCCGCGTTCCGGCGCGTTTTTTCGGCCCTTGGTCTATGCCCGCATCAGCTTGCGTTGCAGCTCCTCTAGCGTTTGGCCCTTGGTTTCCGGGTAGAAGAGCGCCACCACAATAAACTGAACCACCGTAGCCACCGCGAAGAAAATGAACGGCGTGGCCGTGCTCATCATCGTCACCACAACGGGAAACACGAGCGCAATCAGAGTGTCACTGAACCAGTGACTCGCGCTGCCCACGCCCTGCCCTTTGGAACGAACAGCGGTCGGAAACACTTCGCCGATGTAAACCCAGATCACTGCTCCCTGCGAAACGCTGAAAAACGCAATAAAGACGACCAGCAGCCACAGCAAATCGCCGCGATGGGATTCGGATGCGAACACCCACGCCACGCCCGAAAGACAACTGGCGCAACCTGCCGCCCCAATCAGAAGCAACGTCTTGCGCCCCAATTTATCAATCAGAGACATGCCGACGATGGTAAAGAGAAAGTTGGTTGTGCCGATGGCGATTGCCTGCTGATCGCTCGATACCTGGCTGAAACCGGCGGCAGCGAAGATGTTGTTCAGGTAGTAAAGAATTGCGTTGATGCCGGCAAGCTGGTTGAATGCGCCAATCGTGATGGCGAGAAACAAAGGGTAGCGATACTTCCTTTGGAACACCCGCTCATGGGCCGTCACCTGTTCCTGTGCAAGGGCAGCCTGAATATCGGCCAGTTCTGCCTCCGGATCCGGATCTCCCATCAATTTCAGCACCGACAGCGCTTCGTCCATTCGGTTCTTCGAAACCGACCAGCGCGGGCTGCGCGGAATCCCAAAGAGCAGCGCAAGGAAGACCAGCGCGGGAACTACAGCGATCCCCACCTGAAATCGCCATTCCGCCGCGCCCAGATGCATTGTGCGAATCACGTAGTTGGAGATGTAGGCCACCATGACTCCAAACACGACGTTCAACTGGAAGGACGCCACAAGCCGGCCACGCAATTTGGCCGGGGCCAGCTCCGCAATGTACACGGGGCCCAACACCGATGACGCGCCGATGCCAAGCCCACCGATGAAGCGAAACGTCATGAACGACATCCAGCTCCATGAGAGCCCGCCACCAAGTGCCGATGCGATATAAAGCAACGCGGTGATGCGCAGGGTCTCGCGGCTACCCAGCCTCTGTCCAATCTGGCCCGCACCCAGCGCGCCGATCACAGTGCCCACCAACCCGATGGCTACCGTGAATCCTTTTTCCTGGGGATTCAGTCCATAAAGATGAACCAGCGCGTCAATCGCGCCGGAGATCACAACCGTATCGAATCCAAAAAGCAGGCCCGCTAAAGCTCCAGAGAGCGTGGCACGTAGCAGCTTCGAGTTGATCCGCATTGTCCTTGCACCCTCGAGTCCCAAACTATGCTACAGAGGGAACGCGAAGGCAGCAAACCGGAGATCGCGACATTGTCCGCGTCGATGTCGCGTCAGCGACTTTCGAACGCAACACTCAAAGAAGAGTTTCAGGCGGATGGCTTCCCTGAGGTATCCCGGCGGGCCATAACAGCCAGTACGCGACAGCGACGCTTGTCAGCCGCGCTCCAGGCCAAAGGCATCTCGCTTTCCATGCAGGCGCAGTCGCCGGTCTCCAAAGTGTCGCGCATGCCGCCCGCATCGAGACGCAGGCGCCCTTCAAGCACATAGACGACGGCTCCCGTTTCCTGAAAGGCATTGACGGCAACGTGGGGGCCCCCCGGCGGGAACTCGACGAGCTGCGCCGCGAGACGGAATCCCTCACCCTCGGCGTTCAACGGCGTTACTTTAACCGAGTCCGCCGACCGCCCATCGCCCTCGAGGTGCGCCCTCCGTGTGATGGAGAGCGCGTGACGCGCGGGCTCAGAGAAGAAGAAGCTCATGCTGACCCCATAGACCCGGGCGATAGTGGCCAGCGTGGGTAGGGTCGGAATCATGCGGTCAGTTTCGAGCTTTGATAGCAGCGCAGTGGAGAGTCCCGTTTCGGCGGCCAAACGGGAGAGAGTCAGCCGCTTGCCGGTCCGCAGCGAGCGCAGCTTGAGGCCGATGCAATACGGCTCCAGAGACCATTGAGCGTAGGAAACAGTCTTGGACATGAAAAGACTCCACAAGAATGGTTCGGAAACTGAGAACCAGTCTACGTCAAACCGCGGCGAGACGAGGCACGAACGATCGTTCGATGGCAGACACAAATACCAAGCAGCCCGACGAAAATGCATATTCACGACGCGCGCGGTGAACAAATACAATATGAAGCGATCAGCGGCGACCAGCAATAGGCTGTCGGCAAAACTACCAGGAGACCCAATCATCCTCATGAATACCATCCCCGTTCGCTCATGGATTCTCTTGTTTCACCGGAGGATTCACATTGCAGTCTTGACGACCGCCGTTAGCGCTGCTGCCCTTTGCACAGCGCAAAGCAAGCCGGCCGCGCCCGCAGCCAACTCCGAGCCCGATGTCTTGGTTTTGAGCAACGGCGATACGTTACACGGCAAGTTTGTGAGCGCTACGGCAGGCAAGGTCACTTTTCATTGCGATCCCCTCGGAGATATTTCACTTTCCTGGGACAAGATCAAGGAATTGCGCGCGACGGAGCAGTTCGGCGTGCTCAATCAGGCAGTTGCCCTGCGCGGGAAACAACGGCACATTCAATTCCCGGTGGGAACAATCGATGTCGCGGACCAATTGGTCACCGTTCATCCCGAGAACGCTCCGCCGTCCGCCCCCATTCCCATCAAGAACGCGCAGTACATAATGGATAGTGCGACGCTCGATAAGGAGATCAATCGCGAGCCGAGTTTCTTTGCCGGATGGAACGGTCCGGTGACAGCGGGCGCGACGCTGGTGACGGCGACACAGAACCAGTACACGGTATCGGGAGCAATCGGCCTGGTGCGCGTGGTGCCCACAGTAAGTTGGCTAGATCCGCGTAACCGCACTTCGCTGGACTTCAGCGCGTCGTTTGGACAAATCACGCAACCGGCATATACCAATCCGGGTCCGCCGCCGGTTGTGGTCGCTGCCGTAACCACCAAGACGGCCATCTACCATGCGGACGCGGAACGCGACGAGTATTTCTCGCCGCGATTCTTCGCGCTTGGCCAGACGGCCTTCGACCACAATTTCGGGCAGGATCTCGACCTGCAGCAGATCTACGGAGGCGGCATTGGATGGACGGCGCTCAAGACGCCCCGGCAGGAACTGGATTTGAAGGCGACGATGCAGTATGAAAAGCAGCAGTTCATTGAGGGCGCGGCAGGCACAAATCAGAATCTCGTCGGCTCGACTTTCTCCGCGGGCTACGCGCTGCATATGAAGATGCTCAACTATACGCAGGGCGTCGCGTTCATACCCGCATACAACAACACTGCGGCGTTTTCATTGAACGAGACCAACGCATTTGCATTTCCCGCATACAAGAGGCTCAGCTTTTCGCTGGGAACGATGGAAAGCTTCTTGAACGATCCGCCGGCGTCTCTGCCTCCCACCAAGCGCAACTCTTTCCAATTCACGATGGGGCTGACGTACGCGTTCAAGTCGAAATACTGAGCCGAGTGAAAAGGCTAGACCTTTACGAAAATCTTCCTGCGGTAAAGCGCCCACACTGGAAGGAAACAGACCATTGCGTAAAAAACTGAATATGCCAATGCTCTCCAGCCTGGATCGCCGATGGGCATGAATAGGTGGTCGTACAAATAGCTGAGCGCGTTGTACCGGTGTCCGCCAGAGGCGAATGGGGCGAGTCCTAAGGCGCCTTCCAGCAGTTCACTAATGATGTATGCAACGATGGCATTCGAGCCGAAGATCACCCAGGGCAACAGCAGCCGCTTGCTCCAGCCTGACTTGCCCCATCCGCGCCGCTCGACCACCCAATAGATGAGTGCAAACAAAAGCAGCGACCACCCGGCGGCAACGAGAACATAAGAACTGGTCCACATTTTCTTGTTCAGAGGAAACCAAATCGACCAGAAATAGCCTGAAGTGAGGCAGACGGCCGCGCCAGTCGCAAGACCGAGCATCTTCGTCCCCATCGCACGCTTGCCGCTGAGCCACAGTCCCGCAAGCAAACCGATCAGCGCGGTCCCCACCGCCGGAATGTTGCTGAGCAGGCCTTCAGGATCGCGCAGATTGTGAGCTGGCGGGTCTTCGTAAAGGTGTCCCGGCATCAGTTGCCGGTCAAGCCACGCGACGATGTTCTGGTCTTTATCGAGGAAAGGAACGTCGTGGCCCGGAACGCCCGCCCCCGGCACTGGAACCCAGCGCACCAGAATCCAGTAGCCAATGAGCACGCAAAAGAGCAGCACGACCTTGGTCCACACACGCCGATCCCACAGGTAAAGCAGGCTCACGATCAGGTAGCAGACGGCGATCCGCTGCAACACACCGTAAAAGCGCAGGTGGTCGAGATGAAAATAGGGAAAGCCGTTAACCACGATGCCGAGCAAATATAGAATGGCGGCGCGCCGCAACGAGTGCCATGCCAGCTTTCCGCGAGAGTCGCCGTGCCTGAGCCGCGCATCGATGGAAAAAACAGTCGACACGCCAACCACGAAGAGAAAAGTGGGAAAGACAAGGTCGGTAGCTGTGAACCCATTCCAGTCGGCATGGCGCATCTCGGTCCACGCGCCCTCGCCGCCCTCGTTATTCACCATGATCATAAAGGCGATGGTGAGGCCGCGGAGCACGTCAAGTGAAAGCAGACGCCGAGAAGCCGAATCGAGCGCAGGTCCGGTCATGGCGCCAGGGCTCTCCTTGAATTGCGGATGCACCAACCCTACGCGACCCGGGCCGATTTCGCCAAGATGGAAATGATCGACCGCACCCGGCCTGGCGTGCAAAAGGCGAATGATCCGGAACCCATGTGAGCCGTCGCTCCGGCGGAAAAAGGCCCGGACTGTGATAGCCCGGGCCTTCTACGTTGAAACAGATTCGAGTGCTTCGGCTTCCTAGCGCAGCACCTCGAAGGTAAGGGTGGTGGTATGCGTAATACCTCCACCTGTGCCGGTGATCGTGATGGGATACGTGCCGGTCTTGGCAGATTTGGACACCGTCAGAGTGAAATGCGTGGTACCGGAGCCCGGCGCTGCGATCGGGTTGGGGCTGAAGCTGCCTGTTACGCCCGAAGGAAGGCCCGTCGCACTCAGCGTAACTGCCGAGTTAAATCCGCCGGAGACAGCGGTCGTCACGGTAGCGTATCCGCTTTGCCCCTGATTCAACGATCCTGAGCTGGGAGAGACCGTGATGGTGAAGGCAGGTGTCGCCGGAGCAGTGACCGTGAGCGAAACCGTGGTGGATTCGACCGTTGGGCCGGCGGTTCCTGTCACAGTAATCGCATAGGTACCCGCCGCAACCGAAGAAGCAACCGTAATCGACATCGTTGAGGTGCCGGTCCCGGCGATCGACGCCGGGCTGAAGCTGACGCCCACGCCCGTGGGTTCACCCGATGCTGATAGCACGGCGGCAGTGCTGAATCCGCCCGTCACCGTGCTGGTAATCGTTGAGGAACCGGAACCGCCCTGCACGATTGAAACGGAGCCGGCTGAAGCGCTCAGGCTGAATCCCGGACCAGCCACCGTTCCGGCAAGCGCATTGATGAGGCCGCTGCCGTTGGGGCTGCCCCAGCCGGTCACGAGATCGTAGCCGGTTGTAGCCGAGTAGCCGTTGCTGCCGCTGGTAATGTCGTGGAAGTCTGCACCGTAGCTGGAACCCGCGCCGATGGAATAGAGGCTGGGATTGATGAAGCCCAGCGTCTTGTTGCCATTGGTCACGGACTGCTGGTTGATGAGCGCCAGATAGGCGGCCCACATGGGCGCGGCAAAGCTGGTGCCGCCGTATTCGTTGGCGGTGCAGGTTGTCTGGTCGGCGCAAACGTAGAATGTGAAGTTGGCGTTGGCTGATACGTCGGGACCGTTGCGATAGGTTTGCGAACAGCTTGCGCACTTTGAGGCCGCGGCAGTCTGCCAGGATGGGATTGCAGTCTTGTGCGGCGAAATCCCGCCGCCGCTATCGGACCACCCGGTCTCTGAAGACCATGGTCCGCCGGCAGAACTGGTGTTGAGGTCGGTTCCACCGACCGTCGTCACATACGCGTCGTCTGCCGGATAGGTCTCAGAAGCCTTCCCGGATGTGGTCCATTTGCCGCTGTCTCCGGCCGCTTGAAAGAGATTCTGACCCTGCGCAGCGAACTCCTTGAAATAGGGATCGTCGGTGCTTGGGTCGGCAGGGTTCCAGGTCCACGACGAGCTTAACTGCGCGTTGAGCGGACTGTGTGTCGCCATGGCGTTGAAGATGGCGGCGTCGGTTGAGCCCACATACATCACCAGGCTCGACAGGCCCGGCGCCATTCCCAGAGCTTGCGTCATATCCAGAGTCTGCTCGGTGTCGTCGCAAGCGGAATACACGCAACTCGTACTGGTTCCATCGGTCGAGAGGAGCGTGATGGGAACGTTGTTGGTCTGGCCGGCATTCTTGAAGTAAGTGGTCAGATCAGCGAGGTCGGTTCCGTAATACTCGAGTAAACCAAGCGACTGGCCGCTGCCCGTGAGCGATCCACCGTAGTAGGCCGCGCGCATGTCGCTGCCCAGGAACGAGGCGGAAGGCCCGGAGCCGGTGGTTGCATTGGACTTGGCCTCGGAGCCCGCCGGCCGCTTGTCGAGACCCGCAGGATGCGGAAGAGAAAAGTTATCGAGCCCGGAAATGTGCCACAGGGAAAATGTCAGATTCGTGGTGGGCTCGCGATCCGGCGCGTAAAAAGTGCGATTCTCGGTGGGGTGCTGGTAAACGCCCATGTTCACATGGAACGCGCTTTCCACATTGGCCACGGAACCCGATACTTGCACGTTGAGCCGATTGGGGGAGGTCCCGGTAACGGTGAGGCCATTTTGCCGGGCGAAGCTGATCACCGCGTCATACTGTGCCTGCGTCGGCCCGAACTCCTCGGTGAATTGGCGCACGGTGAGAAATTGGCGATAGCTCGGGCTCGTTGGATCGTAAAGATCCTTCAGGAGCTGATCCAGCTGATCCTGATTGCGCAGCGGCAACGTGATCACCAGGTTCATCGGCTGGTTTGAGGGGAGGTGGCCAATCGAGCGCGCAGTCCCATCCTGCGTAGCCGGGCGGACATGCGACGTCATCATGGTCTGGCCCTGGCACAGACAGACTGCCAGCGACAAGCCGGCGGCAACCGGGAACACAATCTTTCCCATTTTGAAAAGCATGCTGATCTCCTTACAATTTACGTTTAAATATGTCTGCATCCGGGCGGACGCGGACCCCCATGAGCTAGGATTCTCGTCTATTGAAAATGCGACTGTCTATAGGGATTGGTCCCTCAAAAGGCCCGATTTTTGTTACTTTTGTGGGATGTTTGCAATCGCGTGGCCCATGGGAACAGGCGGGACCGTTGCCTGTGACGGCCAGCCGCTCCCGCTGCTAAACTCGCCCTTCAGGGACTTCTAACAGAATTCGCTTTCCACCAGCCGGAGGCTCGTCTTGGCCGAATTTCAGCCCTTTGTTCCCGCCGATCAGCACCCACCCGAGTTCACATTCCGCGCCATCCTGCTCGGCTCCATCTTCGGGCTCATCTTCGGCGCCGTGACTGTTTATGTAGGCTTGCGCGCCGGACTCACCGTCGCCGCATCGATACCCATCGCGGTGCTTTCCATTAGCATTCTTCGCGCCTTCGGCCGCGCCTCGATTCTTGAGAACAATATTGTCCAGACCACCGGCAACGCCGGGCAGTCGATCGCTTCGGGCGTCATCTTCACCCTGCCCGCTCTCGTTTTTCTCGGCTTCGATCTTGAGTACTCACGCATATTTATGCTGGCCTTGATCGGCGGCTGGCTCGGTGTGCTCTTCATGATTCCGCTGCGGCGTCAGCTGATTGTGCAGGAACACGACGCGCTGCCTTATCCCGAGGGCACCGCGTGCGCCGACGTGCTGATCGCCGGCGAAAAAGGTGGCTCCCTCGCCAGCCGCGTCTTTCTTGGCCTGGGACTGGGCGGCGTCTACACGCTGTTTCACAGTAAGAACTTGTTTGGAGCGTGGCCAGAGGTTCCGGAATATCAGCCCGACTTTGGGCAGCAGCACGTGCTCAAGGGAGCGTCGATCAACGCCGATGCCACATCGGAGTATCTCGGCGTGGGCTACATCATCGGTTCGCGCGTCGCGGGCATCATCTTCGCCGGTGGTGTTCTTTCGTGGCTCGTCATCATGCCCCTCATGTACTTTTTCGGCAAAGACCTCAGCCATCCCATCTACCCCGGTCTGGTTCCCATCGGGCAAATGGGCCCGTGGGATCTTTGGGCCACCTATATCAAGCCCATGGGCGCCGGGGCCGTAGCCGCCGCGGGCGTCATAACACTCATCAAGACCATCCCGACCATCGTCGGCGCCCTCACAACAGGACTCAAGACCATGCGTCCCGGAGCCGGAGGACGGGCGAAGCCGATCCGCACGGAGAACGATCTCCCGATGAGCGTTGTAATCATCGGATCGCTACTCATTGTCATTTGCATGTTCCTGTTTCTGGAGTTCAAGCCCGTCCCCGGCGCATTTGTAGGCTGGGCCGCAAACCTCGCTGCCTCGCTGCTGGTCGTAGTCTTCGGATTCCTCTTTGTCACCGTCAGCTCGCGCATTGTCGGCCTTGTCGGCAGCTCGGCCAGCCCTGTCTCCGGAATGACCATCGCGACCCTGATGGCAACAGCGGCGGTTTTTCTCATGCAGGGCTGGACCGCGCCTGCGTTCGGCGCGCTGGCCATCATGATTGGCGGCGTGGTCTGCATCGCCGCTTCAAATTCAGGAGACACCTCGCAGGACCTTAAGACCGGCTACATTGTCGGCTCCACGCCACGCCTGCAGCAGATTGCGCTGATGATCGGCGTCGTCGTGTCTACGGTTGTGATTGGATTCACGCTCAACCTGATGAACACCGGTCTGCAGGAGTTCCACGCCGCGTCTCAGCCCTGGAACTTGAGCGCCTCGCACCCCGGCGTCACCGTTCAAACGGACGCGCAGCACCTCCCCAACCAGATTCGCGTGACGGGACCCGATGGCAAATCCACGACCACCCATCAGAAATCCGAGTACATCCTGCTCAATGCCATCGGGTCGACCGAGTTGCAGGATGGCAAGTACCTTTACTCGCCCACTACGGGACAGATTGAGGTGCATTGGATTCAGGGAATCGGCAGCGCGGCCGCTCCAGCCCCGCAGGCGCGCCTTATGGCCACGGTCATCAACGGAATCCTGAGCCGAAAGCTTCCCTGGGGACTTGTTCTAATCGGCGTTTCGCTGGTGATTGCCGTTGAACTCCTGGGCATTCGCTCACTGCCGTTCGCCGTGGGCGCTTACCTGCCAATCGGCACCACTTTGCCGATCTTTGTTGGCGGCGTGGTGCGTTGGATGGTGGATCAAGCCGCCAAGCGGCATGGCGAAGGCGCAGACGCTGAAAGCGAAATCTCGCCCGGCTCGCTGTTTGCCTCGGGACTGATCGCCGCAGGCGGCATTGTTGGCCTGATCGGCGTTGCGCTTAAAGCCTACGAAGCCACCGTTGGCAAAGGCGACATTCTCAACTTCCCGCACACCTTTTTGGATAACAACTATGTCAGTGTCATAGCCTTCGCCGCGCTGGCGTACTCGCTGTACTACTTTGCGAGGAAGCCGCTAAAGAAGTAGTGCGCAGGTCTACGCCACCACCCGCAACCGCACGCCCTCCTGCTCCTGCAGGCAAGCGATGATGTTGAAGAGATTCGTCGCGGTCGGATTTCCCTTCGGGCCGAACATCTGATGCAGCGTCTTCACATGAATACCGGTCTTTTCGGCCAGTTCGGGAAAACCGATGGTCGCGTTGATGAAATCGCGCAGGATTTCACGGCCGAGTCCTCCCTCGCCGGCTAACAAAGCCTCGATCGCATCGCGCAGTAGCCCGCGGCGAAACTTCTCGTCTTTCCGCACGCGCGCCTGCACCGTTTGCCGGAAATCCCGAGTCAACGCCATGATTCGCTCCTCTTCTGCCGCTTGTATTCCAGCCAACGCTCTTTCGCCAATTCAATATCGTTTTGCTGACGCAGTTTCGAGCCGCCGCAAAGCAGGATTACAAGCCGCTCAACATCCTTGCCGAAGTACACCCTGTAACCCGGCCCAAAATCGATCCGGTATTCAAAGACGCCGCCGCCGACACCTTTGACATTCGAGAAATTGCCAAATCCAAGGCGATAGAGGGCTGTCGTCACTCGCCGGGCTGCTTCAGAATTCAGCCGATCAAACCAATCGGAAAACGGGCCGAGCCCATCCGGCTTCACGTACTCGCGGATGTCAATCACTCAAATTATGGTAACATATATATTCCCATCGAGACAGGCACGCTTCGTCGTGCAGCCGCCCGTGCGCCGCGACGTCAATTCGCAGCGACATCTGGCTCCGGCACCCTCCGCTACAATAGTCTGAACCGCCCGCCAGTCGAGAACTCTAGCTCTCCGGGCGCCTCATACCCTTATGCTGGCAGAAAATCTTCCTGAAGCCCTCACTTTCGACGATGTCCTGCTGGTACCCGCCTTCAGCGAGGTTGTGCCAGTCCAGGTAAGCACGCAGACGCAACTGACGCGCGCGATCACGCTGAACACCCCGCTGCTCTCCTCGGCCATGGACACGGTCACGGAGTCACGCATGGCCATTGCCATGGCCCAGCAGGGCGGCATCGGCAT
The DNA here is from genome assembly GCA_963762905.1 of uncultured Acidobacteriaceae bacterium. GTDB lineage: Bacteria > Acidobacteriota > Terriglobia > Terriglobales > Acidobacteriaceae > Telmatobacter. The sequence continues at coordinate 82,764 of CAVXMJ010000030.1, forward strand.
CGTGCACCGCAATCTCTCCATTGCCGACCAGGCCGGCGAAATAGACAAGGTGAAGCGCTCAGAGAGCGGCATGATCGTCGATCCAGTGACCATTGGCCCGGACAAGTTGATTGCCGATGCGCTGGAAGTGATGCGCCGTTATCGCATCAGCGGTGTGCCGGTCACGCAGGGCAAGCGCCTGGTGGGCATTCTCACCAATCGCGATCTGCGCTTTGAGACCCGCACCGATATTCCCGTGGGCGACGTGATGACCAAGGAACACCTCATCACGGTGCCTGTCGGCACCACGCTCGAAGAGGCGGAGCTGATCCTGCACAAGCATCGCGTGGAAAAGCTTCTGGTGGTGAACGACAAATACGAGCTGATGGGGCTGATCACGGTAAAAGACATCCAGAAGAAGTTGAAGTATCCCAACGCCAGCAAAGACGATCAGGGCCGGCTGCGCGTTGGCGGAGCTATCGGGGCCACAGGCGATTTTCTGGAGCGCGCGGCAGAGCTGATTCGCAACCGCGCAGATGCGCTGGCCATCGACTCGGCGCACGGCCACTCGTCCCGCGTGTTGGAGGCGGTCCGTGAGGTGAAGAAGCGCTTCCCTGATGTAGCGGTGCTGGCAGGAAACGTGGCTACGTATGAGGGCGCGATGGCGTTGATCGACGCGGGAGCCGACGCCATCAAGGTGGGAATTGGCCCCGGCTCCATCTGCACCACGCGCATGGTTACTGGCGCAGGAATGCCGCAAATCACGGCCATCGCCGAGGCCTACCGCGCAGCGCAAAAGCACGGCATTCCGGTGATTGCCGACGGTGGCATCAAGTACTCCGGCGAGATAACCAAGGCCATTGCCGCCGGCGCCAGCTCGGTCATGATCGGCTCGCTCTTTGCCGGAGTGGACGAGAGCCCCGGCGAAACCATCCTTTACCAGGGGCGCAGCTTCAAAAGCTATCGCGGCATGGGCTCCCTGACGGCCATGAGTCAGGGCTCAGGCGAGCGCTACTTCCAGGGTTCGGCCGATTTCGGCGTTGCGGAAAGCGGGCCGGCGGACGTGGTGCAACGCGAGCGAGCCAACGAAAACCGGCTGGCCAAGTACGTTCCAGAGGGCATCGAGGGCCGCGTGCCCTACCGGGGACCGCTCGAGGCAATGGTGTTTCAACTCGTCGGCGGTTTGCGTTCCGGCATGGGCTATCTGGGATGCGGCACAATCACGGAATTGCAGGAGAAAGCGAAATTCGTGCGCATCTCCGGCGCCGGCCTGCGCGAGAGTCACGTGCACGACGTGATCATCACGCGCGAGGCGCCGAACTACCATGTCGAGTAGCCGCCGCAGCCTCACATTCTGGGTGAGCGCATGGTGGCCGGTCGCGGTCGGAATCGCCGTGATCGCGGTGGAGTCCACAAAGTATTTTGGCGCCGATCGAACATCGCAACCGCTGCGTGTTTTGTTCCAGGCGATCTTTGGCTCGGTCGGCGATGCCCGCTGGCAAGTCATTCACCACTACATTCGCAAGTCCGGCCACTTTCTTGGGTATGGAGGCCTTGGACTAATTTGGCTGCGCGCGTGGCGGATGAGTTTACCGCGCCTGCAATTCCTCCCAGGTGCCGGATTGGCGCTTGCGAGCACGGCGCTGGTTGCCGGCTGGGATGAGTGGCACCAGACTTTCCTGCCCAACCGGACCGGGACTCCCTGGGATGTCCTGCTGGATTGCTGCGGCGCGTTGTTCATGCAATGGGTAGCTTACATGTATCTCAGGTCGCGCAGGCCTGGCCCCTGAAAGATCCGAATTGACCCTCTTTGCTGGTCTGAAGGGGTGCCTTTGGTCACGTACACAGAGGGCGAAAATCAGTCATACTCTACCATGAAGTCAATCACTTAGATCTGTATTCATTTGTCATACGTTTTCCTTGCTTCCCCCCGATTCGCGTGTTAAGGTAGTCTCGCTCACGAAAACAAGCTTGGCGAATTCGGGCCGCGGCGTGCTGCGAGGCGCACAACCTTCAAGGCAATTACCTCGATTGCGCGCTAGTTTTTCAGGTAAAGAGGAGCGGTCCATCCTGCGGCGTGGGACCGACAGGAGCGAAGCTTGTCCGAGTGCCGCTCCTGGCCTGAGTATGATCCCGAGCTTCTAGTCTTCAGCTGTTGATTCGAACCTGAGGCATGAACCAGGAGCGTTCCATCCCCGCAAGCGGTGCCGACAGGCCACCATTGCAAATCTCCTTATGAACCCCCTATGAGAGTCCTGAGACCAAGGTCACGGATCGTCAGCATAAGAATGTCAGAGGAGGAGTTTTCCACTCTGCGGCGGATTTGTCTCGCCACCGGCGCGCGCAGCGTGTCAGACCTGGCGCGCGAGGCCATGCGCGGACTATTAAATGGCTCAACCCAGGAAAGCGGCAACGATGCGGTGAGAAACGGATACTCCGCTCAGATGCGGGAACTGGAACAAAGGGTCGACAAGCTCAGTGCCGAAATTGAGATGTTCAAGGCAGACCGCAACCTCTAGTGGGACATTTGCTGGAGCAGGAACACCGAAGAACGAACACTGATTTGAATTGAGAAAACTTGATCGTGATGAAACCTAGAATCTTTCTTCTTTTTCTCATTTCCGGCGCCCTGTGCGCGGGACAGACGACGCCTACCGCTCCCGGAGCGCAGACGGTTGAATGTCCGACCGGGCCAGGCCCCGTCCCAGAAGGCCTGGAGGCCGTGTGCCCTCCAACCACAAACACGGTTCCCACCACGGGAACGACGCCGTATCCGCAAGGAGCCATGCCCGGCGTAAATACACTTCCTTCCGCACTTCCGCCCAGTCCAACAACGAACCCTCCGCCACCCTACAAAGCGGTTGGCCCAATTACGACGCGAACAGAGTTTCAAATCTTCGCCGAGGATGAGGCCGGTCATCCTCTCCAGGTATTTGGCAGAAAGCTGTTCGACGAGGTTCCCACAACCTTCGCGCCGCTTGACCGCATTCCGGTGCCGACAAATTACGTGCTGGGGCCGGGCGATGAATTGCTCATCCACGTTTGGGGAAAGATCGATCTCGATACGCGCGTCACCGTCGATCGCAACGGGCAAATCTTCGTGCCGACAGTGGGGACATTGACCGTGGCCGGCCTGCGCTATGAACAGGTGCAGAGCAGTTTGCATTCGGCCATCGCGACGCTCTACAAGGATTTTGACCTCAACGTAACGATGGGCCAGCTTCGCTCCATCCAGGTTTTTGTGCTGGGCAGCGCGCGCCAGCCGGGTGTTTATACCATCAGCTCGCTCAGCACCCTGGTGAACGCGCTCTTTACTTCCGGTGGGCCGTCTGCAACTGGTTCCATGCGCCACATTCAGTTGCGGCGCAACGATCAGGTGATTACCGAATTTGACCTTTACGATTTGCTCCGCAGGGGCGACAAGTCGCATGATGTTCAGCTGCTTCCGGGGGATGTGATTTATATTCCGCCCGCAGGGCAGCAGGTGGCGATCATTGGCAGCGTCAACGAGCCTGGGATCTATGAGATCAAGGGCGACGAAACGGTCGCTTCAGCTTTAAGCGATGCGGGCGGCGCAACCAATCTCGCCGACGAGGACCGGGTTCTACTGGAGCGGATTGAGAATCACGAAGGCCGGCAGGCAGAGTCGTTCGCGATGGATGACTCCGGGCTGAAACGCACTCTTCGCGATGGTGACCTGTTGCGCGTCTATCCACTTTCTCCTCGCTTCGACAATGCGGTCACTCTTCGTGGCAACGTGGGACAGCCGGGACGCTATGCCTGGCACAATGGAATGCGCGTCTCGGATCTCATTCCCAACCGCCAGTTCCTGCTCACCCGCGACTACTGGAATCAGCAGAATTTTCTCGTTCCGGAGAGAATCGCGCATCCTTTCGGTCTTGCGCCGGACCAGTTCAATCCCCAGACGGGTACGAATGTGCCCACCCCAACCAATACGCCGCCCGTGGTTAACCAACAAAACGGTTTCAATGCGCAAAACGGATTTAATCAGCAGCCAGGGCCGAATCAGCAGAGCACCCCGAACGTCCAGAATGTGCCCAACGGCCAGACTGCACCCAATACTCAATCCGGCAGCAACAGCAACACGCAGAACGGGCTAAATCCGCAGACCGGGATGAACCAGCAAAACGGGGGCACTCAGCAGTCGGCGACAAATCAGCAGACCGAGACCAATACACAAAATGAGGCCATTCAGCGTAGCGAGGCTAGTTTTGCTGCGGCCCGGAACGGCGAAGAGATCAACTGGGACTACGCCGCCATCGAGCGGCTTGACCAGCACGATTTAAGCACCCGCCTGATCGCATTTAACCTGGCTAATGCCATCGACGACTCTGCGTCCGCCGACAATGTTGTGCTGCAGCCCGGAGACGTCGTCACAATTTTCTCCGAGAAAGACATTCCACTTCCCGTGGATAAGCACGCGGCCTTCGTTCGCGTGGATGGTGAAGTGAATGCACCGGGCATTTATCGCATCGGGCCTGGCGAAACGCTGCGCGACATTGTGAAGCGCGCCGGCGGCCTCACTCCGCATTCCTACCTCTATGCATCGCAGCTCAACCGCATCTCTACCCGCCGCGCAGAAGAAATCGAAATCAGGCAGTCGACTGCGCAAATGCAGAGAGACCTTCTTGCGCGAAATGCCGCTACTTCAACCGTCGGCACATCCAATACAGCGGATCAGCAGGCACAGTTGAGCTCTCAGCAGGCATTGATCGCGCAGCTCGCCGCCGTTCAGCCCACTGGACGCGTAGTCCTGGCCATGAAGCCCGATGCGAGCAGCGTCGACGACATCCCGGCGTTTCCCCTGGAGGATGGCGACACGTTTTACATCCCGCCAGAGTTGAACACAGTGCAGGTTTCAGGAGCCGTCTACAACGAGAACGCTTTCCGCTATGAGCGGCAAAAGAAACTCTTCGTGTATTTGAACGATGCGGGCGGACCCACTCGCCAGGCAGACACCAAGCGCATCTTCCTGATCCGGGCTGATGGCACCGTGATCAGCCGGCAGACGCGCGGCGACTTCTGGCGTTCCGATTTTGACAAGACGACTTTGCTGCCCGGAGATGCAATCATTGTTCCACCGAAGTTGAAGGGGCCAAGCACGTTCATCCAACAGCTTCCTTACTTCACACAGATTCTCTCCCAAACCGCCCTTACAGGCGCCGTGCTCGGTACGGCTTACTAGCAAATCGGCGAACCATGATGAGACCGAATTCAACGATCGACCAGGAAGACGTCGCAACGCGCGGAGAATTCTTGCCCGCAGACCAAGGGCCCGCGCCTGCTTGGTCCTTCTTTGGTGCGCTCACCCAGCTTGCCCGCGGTAAGCGGCTCGTGTTGCTGGTAACGGGAATTGCGTTTCTCATCGGAATCGTCGTCAGCCTGTCGCTTCCGGTGAGTTACACAGCGACGACCAAGATCATGACACCGCAGCAAACGCAGCCCTCAGCAGCGTTGCTGATGAGCCAATTGGCCATAAATCCCGCTGCCACCAATCCACTGTCCGTCGCGACCGGCGGCGGCCTGAGCCTGCGGAATCCCAATGAGCTTTATCTGGGTCTGCTGGCCTCGCGGCCCGTCGCGGACGGGATCATCGCGGAATTCGGTCTCTCTGGCGTCTATCATGCCAAGGACATGACGGCCGCTCGAAGGGCGCTTGCTGACCGCACCGCTGTCACTTCAGAAAAGAGCACGCTGATTGCAATCTCCGTTACAGATACCGACAAGGCACGAGCTGCCGCAATCGCCAATGCCTACCCTGAGCAACTTCGCAATCTGACGAAGAACCTCGCAGTAACCGAAGCGTCGCAGAGACGCCTCTTTTACGAACAGCGATTGAAGGATGCTAAAACAGATTTGGTCTCGGCCGAGCTCGCGTTTCAGCAGATCCAGAAACAAAAGGGACTTATTCAACTGGACGCGCAGACCAAAGCATTGATTACATCGCTCGCCGATCTGCACGCTGAAGTTGCGGACAAGGAAGTACAACTGCAGGCGCTGCGATCCTATTCGACCGAGCAGAATCCCGAAGTGCAGTTGCTGGAGAGCCAACTCTCCTCGCTGCAGGATCAGGCGGCGAAGCTTGAAGAGCGCAGTGGCTCTCCGGAGTCGGGCGGGTTGGATCTGGCCGATGTTGCCGGCGGGGGCGCGGATTATCTGCGTGCGGAACATGAGCTCGCATACCGCCAGGCGCTGTTCGATTTGCTTCTGAAGCAATATGATGCCGCAAGGTGGGATGAGTCGCGCAACGCTGCGGTGATTCAGGTAGTCGAAGATGCCATTCCGCCGGATACAAAATCCGCGCCGAGACGGACCCTCATTGTGCTCGTGTTTACGGCTTTAGGATTATTTGGCGCGTGGTTCTATATTTTGGGGCGCAACATCCTCGCAGGCAATCCCCGCCTCTTGCAGTTGCTGGCCGAATTCAAGTCGGTGCCTGTCAACGATTGATCGCCGCCGAAACGCCACCCTGAGTGCGGAGCGGGAAAACGTCCCAACATCGCAAACATCTGCTTTGGTCGTATGTCTCGACTTCGGGAGCCAACGCTCTTCGCGTCGGGCTGGGTGCCATTTCCGGCCTGATGGTTTCACGGTTGTTGATGCCGCGCGGACGCGGCGAATTGGCGATTCTCCTCTACTTCCCCACGCTGATGGCTGCGTTCTTCAGTTTGGGTACTCCGCAGGCGATCACTGCACTCATCGCCAAAGACCCGAAGCATCCAGAAGAGATTTTGACGACAGGCTTCCGCCTCGCCGTTGCTCAGGCTCTGCTGGCAGTGCCGATCTTCATGCTTTGCGCGCCGCACACGCTAACCGGCGACAATCGCCAGTTAGCGATCCAGGTACAGATCTCCTGCGCGTGCGGCGCCTTCATGATTCTCGTGCCGTACTTCAACGCCATGGCCTATGGCTTGAAGCGCTTCACATGGGTCAACGCGGTAACGCTTGCCGGTCAGGCGAGCTACGTGGTCGCGCTTCTCGGCTTGTGGCTCACAGGGACTCTCACGCCGCTGGCTGCTATGCTGTCGGCCCTCGGCAGCCAGTTGCTTCAGTGCCTCCTGCATCTCATTCACATCGGACCATCCTCGCTGAATCGGCGCCTTCCCCGTGGCGCTTACCGCCAGTGTTTGGGATTGGGAATTCGCTTTGCGGCGCCAAGCCTCGCTGCTGTTTTTCTGCTCAATGCCGATCGAGCCATCCTCATCCGGACAACGACGCTGGAGCAGATCGGCTACTTTGCCATCGCCTTCGCGGTCACAATGCCGATCACCATCACCACTGAAGCCTTCACGCAGATTGGGTTCGTCGAAGTTTCAAGCGCAGAAAATGCTGGCGCCTCACTGGCCCTTATGCTGCGCCGATTCCAGATGGCGCAAGTAGTTGCCGGGGCAAGTTTTCTCTTCGCTTGTGCGCTTGTTGGCCCGGTAATTCGGTTTGGTTTTGGGAAGGCATATCTCATCGCCATCCCGGCCGCATATCCTCTGGCGCTGGCAATGTCGCTGAGAGCCATGACAAGGACCTTGGAGAATAATCTGCGCGGCCTCCGCTTTATCGTTCCGGGCACGCTTGGAGCCGCAATCAACCTTACAGCGCTGATTCTTCTCAGCGCATTCCTCGTGCCGAAATGGGGAGCGTTCGGCTTCTGTTGCGCCGTCCTGATTGCAGAGGCGATTTACCTGCTCTGTTTGGCGGTCTATCTCACGACGCAGCAAGGCGTCAGCCTTTCGTCGCTGTGGGGATTTCGGCCCAGCATTGTTCGCGCCATGGCGCTCGCATTGGTTGAACTTTTCAAAGAAAAGGTCTTGTCGGAAAACAGAAACGAGGAGGTGGCAGAGAGCGCGTGATGAAGACTGAACAAGACGCGCGGCCGATTCCCTGGCGCCGGATTCTCCTGTCGGTCGTCTTGCTTGTCGCCCTGACCCTGATGGTCCGGCGAGAGCGAATGGATGTACCGGGCGCCGGGATGTTCGCTGCGCTCCTGCTCGTCATTTCCGCCGCAATGTTGCTTCGTGCGGCGGTGAAGACTGGGAGTTTCATCAACGAATATACGCTGGTGCTTGGCACATTCCTGCTCACCTACCCGCTGTCGGCGTTCGTTCACCTCACGGGCGCGGAATATCTATCCCAAGGTTTTTACGAAATTGCGGCCCTTGATCGCCACACACAAATCCATCATGTGTATCTATCGCTTGCGCTCGTCTTACTGGCGCAGTTGGCACTTTGGTGGGGACTTGCGCCCGCGCGCCAGCCATTCCAGCCGAAGGTTCCGCACGTGGTCCGCGTGCGTTCTACGCTGCTCGTTCTAGCTGGAGCCGTGTTCACCCTTGTGGGCATTGCAGGCACGTACATGCTCTTTTCCAGTGCTGGTCAAGTAGTTGAGGATGTCGCGACCATTGATCGGGCCAGGCAACTGTCAGAGGGAACAGCACGCTATGTGTTCATGTCCACTTGGCTCTCCTGGGGCATCATCTTCCTATTGACTGCATTCCTGGTTTCGCGATTCAGCAAAGATCACCCCAGAGCTACGCTCGCCGCCCTGGTTACCGGCTCCGCTTGCATGTTTCTGAATCTATTCTGGACGGGAAGCCGGGCCGAGAATCTGCTCGCGGTTTTGCCGCTCTTTTTCGTCGTAAGTAAGATCGCTCCTCGCCATTTCCGCTCTTTCGCATTGGTTATCGCTGTCGGAATCGTGGGAATCATCGTGTTCGAGACCGTCGCGCGAACGGCCACAATGCCGAACGGCCTCAACTATCTCGTTCAGGGCGGAGCCACGCCGAGCCAATTTGTGACCAATCAATTGGCTGCCGTTTTTGACTGGCAAATGGGAAGATACCCGACGATCAGTCTCGCCTTCGACATGGTGACTCAATATGGCCATGCGTTCGGCTCAACACTGCTTCAGGGACTCGCCATGACCATTAATGCCCCAGCGACCCTGCTGCACATCCCTCTGAAGGTACCCGAACCGGAGGCGATGACTGCTCTCGTGGGACAGTATATCTATCAGGATCCATCCATCAATGGCGTCGTGCCAGGCACGCTCGCAGAATTGTACTTTAACTTCGGTGCGCTCGGCGTATTGGGCGGTTTCTTCCTCATCGGGAGGGTTGCGAAGGTTTGCATTTCGATGACGCATCGCGCGGTCGACATGGGAACTTTGCTTCTATGCTTCTACATCGTCACCCTGTTGTGCCTCTGGGCGATACCCATGACCGCAACGCTTGGTGTGTACCTCTTGGCCACGAGAGGTCTGCCTATTCTTGTCTTTTGCGCCATCGAGCTGACTCTGAGCAGGTCTGCGAACCTCGCCCCACAAGCCGGCGTCCAAGCCCTGCCCGCATAGCGAACCGCGCGGACGGGGGGCCGTAGAGGTTTGGCTCATCCGCGCCTTATCCATCGTTAAATTGCAAAACAGAGGAAATGACGAAGCGATTTTCCATTTGCATCCCTGCGTTCAACCGCCCTCAAGAGCTCTCCGAACTGCTCGAGAGCATCGCGTCGGAACCTCCCGGGGATTGGGAAATTGTGGTGAGCGAAGATTCCTCGCCTAAACGCGAAGAAATTACGGAAGTAGTTCAGCAATTCGCTCAAGCTCATGAAGTGCTGAACGTGCGCCTCCTGACAACCCCTGCGAATCTCGGCTATGACCGCAACTTGCGTTATCTCGCCGATCACGCGGAAGGGCGCTACTGCGTTTTCATGGGCGACGACGATCTGTGGTGCGCCGGTGCATTGCAGCAACTAACGAAAGTGACAGAGGCGAACCCGGAAGTGGGCGTCATTTTGCGAGCGTGGCGAACCGTTTCAAAAGACACTGGAGAAGTGCTTGACGTGCATCGCTACTTCTCTGGCGACCGTGTATTCAAGCCAGGACCTGAAACAGTGGCTGCATTTTTTCGGAGATCGATCTTCATCTCCGGCCTTGTGATCCAAACAGACGCGGCGCGCGCCATTAGAACCGATACATTCGATGGAACATTGCTTTATCAGCTTTACTTAGTGGGCAACATCCTGATGACCATGCCGGGATATTATGTTTCGCAATTCACCGCGATTCGCCGCGCCGGCGGGCCCCACTATTTCGGATCAAGTGCGAGCGAGCGCGAGCGATTCGTTCCGCGACAGCTAACCCCTGAGCATTCGCTGAATTTTGTTCGCGGCTTGCTGGCGATTGCCGGGAGCTTGGAGTCGAACTCTGGTTCATTGGTGGGCCGTTTGATTCGCTCCGATATCGCGCGTTACTCCTACCCGCTCTTGTCGATCCAGGCACGAATAAGCAACCGATCCTCTTTTCAACGCTATGCTGCCGCCTTGTCCGAGCTGGGCTTGGGCAAATACATGTCCTTTCGCATCTACCGCGCAGCCCTTTCGTTGGCTGGATTTCGCATTTGCGACACGCTGATTGACACGTGCAAGCGCATCTTAGGCTCTACTCCGGTGATGGGTGGAGCACGCGGCGTCCGTCCATTCTGAGCAGAGCTTTTTCTCGAAAGATCTATGGCGGCGCCCAGCCACAGCAGAGTCAAGTCCGTCCTGATCGTCCGCTCGGCCTTCGGAGAAATCTACGAGCTCGCCTGGGTCAAAGCTCTTCGTGATCTTGGGATACAGGTCGGGCTCTTCGATACCCACTCCTATATACCCACGAATCTCGTCGGCCGGATGGAACAGCGTTACTTATTTGGCCACCATATCCGCAAAGTGAACCGGATGGTGGTTGAGCGAGCTAGAGAAATGGGCCCAGATGTCGTTCATTTCTATCAGGGACATCACTACACTGCTGAAACCATTGCAAGCGTTGCACAGATCGCGTTTGCCTCAGGCTCGCACTGCGACGATCCATTCGGAAGATCGAATCTCCGGGAATACCGTCTCCTTCTGAAGGCATTGCCGAAATACGACGGTTATCACGTCAATAGGGAATGTAATCTCGCGGAGGCCACTGCCCTTGGAGCCAAGCGCGCGCGCGTCCTCATGATGTATTACATCCCATGGCTTCATTACCCGTGTTCCCTGACCGAGCAGGAAAAAACGGATTTTGGATCCGACGTGGTTTTCGCAGGACACATGGAGCCCGGCCTTCGCATTGATTGCTTGACCAAGGTTGTGCGCGATGGGATCAGGTGCAGGATTTTTGGCGGTGAAACCGGATGGGGCTCCAATCTTCCCCGTGATGTCTACGAAAAGGTGCGGCCGATTCCCAATGTGCGTGGAGCTGACTACCGAAAGGCGCTATGCGCCGGCAAAATTGGCACTTGCTTCTTCAGTAAATGGAATCGCGATCAATATACCAATCGGTCATGGGAGATTCCAGCCTGTGGCGTTTTTCTTCTCTCTGAGCGGACTCCTGCCATGCAAGGGCTTTACTGCGAGGGCAAAGAGGCGGAGTTCTTTGACGGTCCCGAGGAATTCATGGATAAGGTGAAGTTCTACCTGCGTAGCGAAAAAGAGAGAAAGCGGATTGCTGCGGCAGGATATGCGCGCGTGGTTGGATCGGGAAACGATATTTACAGCAGAATGAGGCAGTGGCTGGAAGACATAGCCAAGTGGCAACATGAAAAGCAGCTTGAAAGTTGACTTGCGACTGCACGGTTGAACTGACTGCGCGAATGGGCTCGGAGGGATCCTCGAAAATGGCCGATCGTCCAGGTTGTCCATCATGCGGCCAGCAGACCAGTCGCGTGATTGATACCGACGGCGCGTTCAAGCTTCGACGGTGTTCTACTTGTAACCTCGTCTTCGCCGACCCGATGACTGCCGTTGACCCGTCATATTACCAGGGACACATCGTTTATTCGCACAAGACAGTGTGCGACGCCCAGGCAGAGCGTGCGCATCTTGACGTCCGGCGGATTGCCTGGATGGAGGCATTGACGCAAAGGGGATCGAAGACACTCGATATTGGCTGCGGATCGGGAGCATTTGTAGCCTGCTCGCGCGATGCTGGACGGGACGCTTACGGCATCGACTTCAACGATCAGGAAATCAGCCTTGGCAAAGCTGCGTTCAACCTGGACGGTTTCCTCATGAAAAACGATGTTCTTTCCATGCCGGAGGAATGGTCCGGGTTCGACCTGATCACAATGTTTGAGGTGATCGAGCACCTCCCCAATCCGAAACAGGTGATTCAGGCGGTCTACCGGCGCCTGAAAGACGGCGGATATCTGGTTCTATCCTGTCCGAATGAGCGGAGATGGCAGCCTGCGGGCCGGATCTTTGTTGACTTTCCGCCGCATCATCTGACGCGATGGACTCCAAAGTGTCTTCAGCAATTCCTGGAGAGTAACTCTTTTGAATATGTCGAGACGGAGATTGACGCGAGTGTGCGCGACATTCTATGGACTGCATATGTCAATAGGCGAGTGCGAAGTAAGTCAGTGACTTCAGCCCCCACTCAAAAAACCACGCCCTCATCGAACTGGAAGTGGGCTCTGGATCGGGCATTGCGCATCGTCTGCCTGCCTTTCGATGCGCTTTTGAAGATTTTCCACGTCGGGACCCTCGGGATGCGAATCGTTGTACGAAAACCATCACACGGTTCCTGACTGGATGGTATGGCGACAAAGGGCCGCTAGATACTCGCGGGTCTGTTAGGGCCTCGCCGGGAAAGCAAAATGAAGATCTCGACCAAAGACTCTCTGGAAGCTTCCCAAGCCTATGGATGATGCGCCGATCTGCAGACTGTGCGGCTCATCTCAGGTCGAGAAAGTGCTTTCAGAAGAACATGAGCTGCTCACATATCATGTGGTTCGTTGCCAGAGCTGCGATCTCATTCAAACCGCCGAGCACGATGCGCCGTTGTCCCCGGACTATGTCGACCTGGACGCATCGGCGCTTGACGAAAACCGTCTGTGGTGCCAGGGAACACATAAGCTCCCGGCGTTTGAACAATGGCTGACTGATGCTGCGCGCTTCGCAACCAGCAAGGTTCCAACCCTTCTCGACGTCGGTTGCGGTACGGGAGGGTTCCTGAAGTTTGTTTCCGCGAATGGCTTTCGCGCGTACGGCTTCGACGCCTCAAAGGCACAAGCGGAATATGCGCGGACATTGTTCCCGGAAGTACGGTACGCAAGCTCCCCCCAGGCCTATCTCGCGCTCCTGGAGCAGCCCGCCTTGAAATTCGATTTCATAACTCTGTGGGACGTTTTTGAGCATATTCGGAACCCTGTTCCTTTTTTGCAACAGCTTGCAGACACTCTGCAACCAGGGGGATATTTATTCATCTCGGTTCCCAACGGAGGGGCGATTCCCTGGAAGATTCGGATTCATCGCGCGCTGAAAAAGCCCGCGGACCTCGCACCCTGGGAGCACGTTTTCTATCACTCGATCCAATCGCTTGAGAGATGCATGAAAGCCGCCTCGCTCGAGCCCATCCAATACGGAGCGGTCGCTTGCTATCCACGGCCGCTCTCGCTATTTGAACTCTGCCGGCGAGCCGGGTTTTTCGTGCTCCGAGCGGCTCCCAATCTGTCGCCCCAAATTTATCGCTGGGCTCGGAAACCATCCGCGTGACTGCCCAAGCCTTGAAGCCGGGGCGCAACGCACTCTCCATGCCGGTGAGCCGCTTACGTGAGCGATCGAATGATTGAGCCTGGCGCCGGGAAGAATTCGGAGACTTCTTCGAAGAGCGTTGAGCCCAAATCCCGCCTAAGGGTGGGGTTTCTGACATATGATTTACAGCGCAACACAGAGGATGCGCTCTTTGAAGTTGCACAGGCGGCTTCATTCTCCGTGAAGGCTTATCCGCTTTACGCGCATCGCGATCAGGAACATTCGAGAGTTGCATATCGCCCGGCCACCGCGCGGGGGAAACATTTGGGGGTTAGCGTCAAGGGCAGCACTCCGGAGGGATTTGTTTCCAATCCTGAATGGCGAGTGGGCCTGGCTTGTGCGCGCGAATCCGACATCGTAATTCTGAAAGGCCTGCTCGGCCTGGGCGCAATCTGGTGCGCGCTTTGTGCCCGCCTTCTCGGCCGGGTAGTAATCTCTACGAATCAGACTCTTCCGGTTAAGTGGGAGAGGAAGCGGCGCTGGTGGGTTCGAATGTCGAAGCGATTGTTGCTTCGCATGTGCCGCTACCACATCTATCAAAGCCCGGCTTCGTTCCAGGTTCTCACTGAAGTTTATGGCTGCGCGCCCAACCAGCTGGTTTCAGGCCCATACGAGGGTGGCGCCTCCCTCTTCAGGAAGCTCCTCCTTGGGGTTGAATCGCACTTGGATGCGCGGCGCAGTTTTGGATTCGATGCCAGCACGGTCTTTCTATATGCGGGGAATCTGCATCCTTTTAAAGGGGTGGCGGACATCGTCAAAGCGGCGGCGTTGATACCCAGCAATGAATCTTTCCTCTGTGTCTTTATTGGGCCAGGGGAGCCGGCAAACAAAGATGGCGCGACGATCGAGCATTTCATGCGCATGGCCCAGTCGTGTGGCGTCGAGCATCGAGTGCGCTTTTCAGGCCCCGTATCGCCGGAAAGCCTCGCTGAGATCTACTGTTCGGTGGACGCCGTGCTGCTGCCCACGCACAAGGATTGCTTCCCCAAGGTTCTCGTTGAGGCCGGCCTCGCCGGAAAGCCGCTCGTGACGACGAGCGCTTGCGGATCGGCCGAACTGATTGTGCAGGACGGCGTAAATGGGTTTGTCATCGAGCCTGGTGACGTTTATCAGCTGGCGCACGCAATGACGAAACTCTTTGACCCTGCGCTGCGCGCAACAATGGGTACGCGCTCAAGGGAGATCGTCGATCGGATTTGCAGAATGGATCTCGAAGTTCACGGCTATCTCCAAGCCGTTGCGCTCAGCGCGGCGCAAGCGGGAATAGCTTAGAGAACCTAGCTTAGAGACTCGCTCGCACGAATTCTTCAAGCCGCTCTATCAGTTCGCAACCCATGCCCAGTTCGCAATATCGAGTTTCCGTCCTGACCAATTCAGTCTCAAGGATGAATGGTGGAATCTTCGATGCCATGCGCAACCTCACCCTCGCAATTGCCGGCGAGAAGCGCTACCTTCCCGCCGTGTTCAGTGCTCGCGATGCCTTTACTGAGATTGACGAGCCTCTCTGGGGCAACGTAGCGATCCAGACGTTTCCGGTACGTGGTCCTCGCATCTTCGGTTACGCGCCCGGGCTTGCCCGGGCATTGGAATCGAGTCGTGCTGACATACTTCACGTTCATAGCATCTGGATGTACCCATCCGTTGTCGCCAGTCGTTGGACGCGGCAAGCTCGACCTTATGTGGTCAGTCCTCACGGACTTCTCAAACCGCAGGCATTGCGGAATTCTCTCTGGAAAAAACGGCTCGCTGCGGTGCTCTATGAAAATGAGCATCTGCGCCACGCCGCCTGCCTCCACGCGCTGAACACTGCTGAAGCGGAGGCGTTCCGCGAGTATGGGTTGAAGAACCCGATTTGCGTGATCCCGAATGGCGCAACGTTGCGGGATGACATCGGTCGCCAGCAGCCGCGGGACCGGTCGATTCTCTATCTCGGAAGAATTCATCCTCTGAAAGGACTGCGCAATCTGATTACGGCCTGGGGTGCGGTCCGCGACGATGCTGCGGCAGCCGGTTGGCGCTTGACGATCGCCGGATGGGATCAGAATCACCATCGCATTGAACTCATTCGGCTCGCGAAACTGCTTAGGGTAGGTTCCACCATCGACTTTCTTGGCCCACAGTTCGATACGGACAAGGATCGTTGCCTGGCCACCGCTTCCGCCTTCATACTTCCCAGTGAAAGTGAAGGCCTGCCCGTAAGCATTCTTGAAGCGTGGTCTTGGGGACTGCCGGTCCTGATGACCCGCGAATGCAATCTCCCTGAAGGCGCCGAAGTGGGAGCTGCCATCATCGTGGACCGAGATACAAATAGCATCGCCGCGGCGCTGCGCCAGTTGTTTTCCATGACAGATCGAGAGCGCGAGAAAATGGGTCGCAACGGACGACGCCTTGTTGAAGACCGCTACCAATGGCAACGGATCGGGAAGGCCATGACTGAGGTGTACGACTGGATTCTGGGCGATGGACCCAGACCGGGGTGCGTGCGGGTTGAATAACAGCGGCGCGAAAGATGATTTGTAGTGGGAGAAACTCAAAGCAGATCCGGGAACGCGTCCGCTCCAATGGGATTAACTGCCCGCGCAAGAATTATCGTCATCAGTCAGTTCTTTGGCCCGGATCAGTCGTCGGTAGGGCAGTTTCTGGCTGATTTCGCGAATGGAGCCGCCGAGGCGGGCCATGATGTCTGGGTGATCTGCGGTGCAATCGATTACGCAGCGCCGGAGGTTGCGGCGCCCGGCGCCGCAGATCGCGGGAATTCCAAAGCAACCCAGGAACGTTTCATCGGCGGCGGGACGATAGTTGTTGTCAGAGTCAAAACGGCGGCTTTCTCCCAGAGCAAGGCACGGAAGCTTCTTTCCTACGCCACTTTCTATGCGGGAGCGGTATGGAGGGCACTTTGGATTCCAAGGCCCGATGTTGTTTTGACACTCACAGCTCCGCCAGGGCTGGCCTGGATTGGCTGGTTGGTAAAACGGATACGCGGCTGCCGTCATGTGGCCTGGGAGATGGATGTGTATCCGGATATCGCCATTGCTCTCGGCATTCCCGTTGCCGCATCGACGTCTCCGCTGTTGGATTTTCCGCGGCGCCGAGCGGACGCGGTGATCGCTCTCGGCTCTTGCATGAAGACCCGCCTGCTGCAACATCGCGTTGCCGAAGATCGCATCATCATCGCAGAGAACTGGGCCGATGGGCGAGCGATAATTCCTTTGCCATTTCCCGCGCCGCGCCCCCTGCGCATTCTCTACTCGGGAAATCTTGGGTTGGCGCACGACGTGGGAACCATTCGCGCCGCGATGGAGCGCTTGGCGAACTCTCCCGATTTTCTGTTTGTTTTCGCGGGAGGCGGCATGGCTCGCAGAGAGCTAATCGATTTCTGCCGGGAGCGCCAAATACAGAATGTTTCATTTCTGAGCTACGTTTCTTTGCTGGATTTGGGTGCAGGTTTGGCGGAGGGCCACATTGGCCTGGTGACGCAGAAACCATCGACTGTAGGTGCCGTGGTACCGAGCAAGATTTACGGATTAATGGCTGCGGGAAGGCCGGTTCTCTTTATCGGCCCAGCTGCGGCTACGCCGGCCCTTCTCATTCAGCAATTCAATTGCGGTTGGCGCTTTGATTGCGGTGATGATGATGGCGTACGGTCATTGCTCCTGTGCCTCCTGGAACATCCGGAAGACATACGGGAAAAGGGGCAGAACGGCCGCAAGGCCTTCATCGAGAACTTCGACAAGCCCGCTGGAGTGGCTCGAGTAATGCGCGCTTTGGGTTTGGAAACACAAAGTGTCTCTTGCGATGGAGATGCAGATTGACGCAAATTAAATGGTTGCAATGGATAGTACGTTTGCCGATGTGACGCAATGAACGAACGAGTATTGGTGACGGGCGCAGACGGATTTGTCGGCAGATATGTTTGCCGCAGGCTCATCGCATCGGGATTGACTCCAATTGCAGGGCTCAGGGACTCGAGGGCTTGGCCGGAGTTGCAGCGGGAGGTTGCCGGATTGACAGAGGTTTCCCTTCTGGGAGATCTAAGTGCCAATCCAGGCTTGCGAGATTCGCTCTCGGGAACATCTATTGTCTTGCATTTGGCGGCTCGCGCCCATGTGATGAGAGAGTCCGCGCGCAATCCGTTGCATGAGTTCAGGAAAGTCAATGTTGACGGTACAAAGGCCGTCGCTCTCGCCGCAGTTGCCGCTGGCGTTCGACGTCTTGTTTTTGTAAGCACAGTAAAGGTTCACGGCGAGTCAACATTAGGGAATCCGTTTGACGACGCCTCACCCTCCAATCCTGAAGATCCCTATGCGATTTCGAAATGGGAGGCGGAAGAGGCGCTTCGCGCCGTTGAGGGAGAGAGTGGACTCGAGGTGGTCATTGTTCGCCCTCCACTCGTCTATGGTCCTGGAGTTCGAGGAAATTTTCTGCGGCTCATCAAGCTTGTCGATCGTGCTTTGCCCTTGCCTTGGCCCAAAGGAGCGAACTGCCGCAGCATGATTGGGGTCGACAATCTTGCCGACTTCCTGGTGCGATGCGTCGGCGATCCCAAGGCTGCCGGTCAGAGCTTTCTGGTGAAGGACTCCGAGGATATATCGACACGCGAGTTGATGTTTCGCTTGGCGCGCCTTCTGGATCGCCCCCTGAGACTTTTTCCCGTTCCGGAGCGTTTCATCCGTTTGGCGGCCAGGCTCGCTTTGAAAGAGAATGCGGTGAGCAGACTTTTGGATTCGCTCGTGATTGACTCCAGTCAAGCGCAAGCATTGCTGGGGTGGACTCCGCCCATGACTCTCGACGATGGCTTGGCGACGACCGCCCGATGGTATCTGGAATCCCGGAAGTCTGCAGCAACGAAGGCTTTTTGATGCGAGCCTTGGTTCTGATCTTTGCCATCTCTGCTCTCATCACCGGCGGCGTCCGCGGACTGCTAGGGCGTCACGGACTGATGGATCTCCCCAACGCGCGCAGCTCTCACGCAGTCCCCGTTCCGCGCGGTGGCGGCATGGGCATCGTCGTAGCTTTCCTGTCTGCGGTTGCGTGGATTCTGACCGGGCATGCCATCCCCGCAAACCTTGCCTGGGCGCTGATCGGAGGCGGTCTCGCGATTGCCATCGTCGGATTTCTTGACGATCGCTTCAAGTTGGCCGCGTGGCCGCGTATTGTTGTTCACTCCCTCGCCGCCTCGTGGGCCGTTTGGTGCCTTGATGCGATGCGCCCCGCGCACCTCACTGACGGCGGCGATCTTTGGGGCTGGATCCGCAGGTGCGCTGCATTCGCTGCATTGGTCTGGCTTACAAACCTATTCAACTTCATGGACGGAATCGACGGATTGGCCGGCATGGAAGCCGCCTGCGTGAGCGGGCTTGGCGCAGTCCTGTTGCTCCGCGATGGTTTGCCGAGTGATGCGCAACTTTTGTTCATGTTGTCTGCAGCCAGTCTCGGCTTCCTGATTTGGAACTGGCCGCCAGCCAAAATCTTTATGGGTGACGTGGGAAGCGGATTCCTCGGTTTCACGCTCGGCACGCTTGCGCTTTTCTCCTCGACGACAAGCACAAGACTCATCTGGCCATGGCTGATTCTGCTCGCCGCTTTCGGTGTGGACGCTACGGTGACTCTGTTGCGCCGCATGTTTCTGCAAGCGCGCTGGTACGAGGCTCATCGGAGTCACGCCTATCAGCATGCCGCCCAAGCCTTTGGCAGTCACGCGAGGGTCACACTCGCGGTCGCAGCAATCAACATCGGATGGTTGTTTCCGCTGGCGTGGATCGCGTTGCGTTACCGGCAGGCCGCACCCATATTCGCCGCAGTTGCAGTCGTCCCGCTTATTTATTTCATCTTTCGATTTAGAGGGGGCCGGGAGTGGCCTTCCTCCGTACTCGTTTCTCAGGATTGATTCGATTGGCAAATCATCCAAATGTTGTCATGAATAGCATTTCTGAATCCTCTTTCCCGTTTGCGTGTTTCTCGAAAGTGAGCGATTGAACATGAAGAAGGAAACTGGATTTCTTGTTCGCAACATTGCTGTGCGCCGGGTTCTTATTTGGGTAACGCAGGCCCTTATCTTTGCGGCCTCGGCCGTCGCGGCGTTTCTGCTCCGCTTCGACTTCAGCGTGCCGGCATTCTATCTCCGCTATCTTCCTTATGCGCTTGCCATATGGCTGCCCGTCAAATTCTTCGTATTCTATGCGGCAAAGCTCGATCGAGGTTTTTGGCGTTACGTCTCGGCGATCGATCTCGTCCGAATCTCCATCGCAAATCTCATCGCTTCAATCATTGGGTTCTTCCTCATTCGCTCGCTTGCGCCTGCGGGCTTTCCGCGCTCGATTTACGTTCTCGATCTGATGGTCTGTTTCTTCGGTACCTGCGGACTTCGGCTCCTGGCTCGCGCAACATCGAGGTTCAGTTCGCAAGCGCGGAACAGCAAAGCTTCACTGAAAAGGACGCTGATTTACGGCGCGGGTGACGCGGGTAACACACTCCTGAGGGAAATTCGCAATAACCCCAGACTCGCTTATCGAGTATGCGGCTTTATTGACGATGATCCGAGCAAATTGGGCCTGCGCATCGCTGGCGTGCCGGTGCTTGGGACAGGGAGCACCATTGAGGCAGTTGCTGCGCGGCACAGAGTAGCGGCGGTGCTGATCGCCATTCCCTCAGCGACGGGCATGGAGATGAGAAGGATTTTGGAATTATGTCAAACCACGGGAGTCGAGTTTAAAACGGTGCCCGGGTTAGGTGAGGTGATTGAAGGGCACGGACTGGCCGGACAGATTCGGGAAGTGGCAGTTGAGGATTTACTCGGGCGCACGCCGGTGCACCTGGAAGAGGGCTCTATCAGGAGCACGCTTGAAGGCAAGATCGTCCTGGTTACGGGCGCGGCCGGATCGATCGGTGTTGAGCTCTGCCGCCAGATTGCGCGCTTCCATCCGGCGGGGATCGTCGGGTTCGAAATTGCGGAATCGGCTTTGTTCGAGATCGACTGTGAAATGCACCGCTCTTTTCCCCACGTTTCATTTCATCCCGAAATTGGCAGCATCCAGAATCGCGACAGGCTGAACGAAGTCTTCCGGCACTATAAACCGGCTGTGGTTTATCATGCCGCGGCCTACAAACATGTTCCGCTTATGGAAACTCACGTGTTTGAGGCCATCAAAAACAACGTTTTTGGCAGCTTCAACGTAGCAACCGCGGCCGCAGAGCATGGCGTGGAAGACTTTCTGCTGATTTCTTCTGACAAGGCTGTGCGGCCGACAAATGTGATGGGCGCTACGAAGCGCATCGCAGAGCTGATCCTGATAGCACTGCAGAATGGCCGTACAAAATACGTGGCAGTCCGTTTCGGCAACGTGCTGGGCTCGAACGGCAGTGTGATTCCTATCTTCAAAAAGCAGATCGCAGCCGGTGGTCCCGTGACGGTCACGCATCCTGACATGCGTCGCTTCTTCATGACCATTCCGGAAGCCTGCCAGCTCGTGCTCCAATCCATGGCGATCGCCGAGGGCGGCCAAATCTGTGTTCTCGACATGGGGCAACCCGTCAAAATTGTCGACCTTGCCCGGCAACTGATTCTTCTTTCTGGTCTCCGTCCTGACGAAGATATCAAGGTTGAGTTTATCGGCGCGCGTCCGGGCGAGAAAATCTCTGAAGAACTCACCACAATGCTTGAAGATACGGTGCCGTCGAAGCACGATAAAATTAGGATATTTGTCGGAAATGGCGTCCCGGAGCACGACATTCGAACAGGTCTCGAAACACTGCGCGAAATTTGTGAGACGCGGGACACGGGCCGTTTGGTTGTCGCGCTCAAAGAACTGGTTCCGGATTACAGCCCGAGTGTCCACCTGCTCAAACGCATCACTGCACGCGATGAAAATGAACGTGCAGTCATTGGAGCGAATTGATTTGTCGTACCATCAATTGTGCGGTCAATCGTGACGAAATTTACCGCACAATCGGCTGACAGAATTGTTAAATTGGTTAAACGCTATCTAAAGTCTCTTCTGTCCCGTCCAGACCCTGCGTCCTGCAGAGTCCGCGCCTAATCCTTTTCAACCAAAGCAACGACGGCTCGCCGCAACTCTTGGGCGTTTCATCGGCCAAATTGCGTCAGACGGCAGCTCAGATTCACCAGCGGCCCGCAGAGCTCGAACAGCCGCCCATTTCCGATCTGCGAAACGCATTGCTTTGCCCTACGAGCAATCTGCATGGGAATCTGGGATATACTTGCACTGTCGCTCAGATCAAATCGACGCAGGATCTGCTGCTTTCCTTGGCATTAAAACGCGTCATTGCGACTGAGAGCACACCGAAAGACCGGCGATAAGAACGCAACGGGCATTGCAAGTGAAACCATTGAAGCTTTTCCAGATCTGTGAAGTATTCATCGGAGCGTGCAATGTTCGATAGTCCCTGGCGTGTTCTGCACGTCGTCGCCAACCATGAAAAACGCGTAGCGCAACACTTGGTGGCCCGCTCCTTGGAACACTATCTTCCCCTCTACTCGGTGCGTTCCAAGTGGACTGACCGCGTCGTCGATCTGGAGCGCCCTCTCTTCACTGGATATATTTTTGTGCGCTTCGCTTGCGAGTCGCGGATCTCCGTTGTCAGCGCGCCAGGCGTTCTGCGCCTGCTGGGAAGCGGTATAGGCGAAACGGTAAGTGCCGAAGAAATCGAGAGAATCCGCGCGGGACTGGCCAATGGATGCATCCTGCGGCCACATCCCACGGTTTCCATCGGAGAGGTCGTGCGCGTCAAGCGCGGCGTTTTCGAAGGAGTGGAAGGAATCGTCACCGAGCTTCGTCATCAATGCAAAGTGGTCATTACCCTCGCTGCAACCAAGCAGAGCTTCTCTCTCGAAGTGGAGCTCGATGACATCGAGGTTCTGCGTAAGACGGTCGCCAGGGAAGCGATTGAAGAAAAAGGCAAATCAGCAATGCTCCGTACTTAGCCGCTCAGGTGCAAAGCGCATAAACAAGCGGGCATACCTCAATGAGATATGCCCGCTTGTTTTTTATCCACCAGACGCGAGAGTTCTCCTATGCGGCCTTTTCGCCGCCCTCGGGTTCTTCTCCGTCTTTCTTTTGCTCTTCAAGCTGCTTCTCGAGTTCCGCACGTTTCTTGGCCTTGAGATCTTCGCGCTTCTGGCGCTTGACTTCAAGTTGCTTTTCGGCGCCCAGCAATTCGATGAACGCCTTGGCGGCGCCATCTCCCTTCTGGAAACCCGTGCGAATGATTCTCAAATAGCCGCCGTTGCGGTCGCCGTAGCGCGGAGCCACGACATCAAAAAGCCGCTTGACGGCATCGTCCGTGCAAAGAAAGGCATGCGCCTGACGGCGTGCGTGCAGGTCGCCCTTCTTGCCCAGGGTAATCATTTTCTCAATGTGCGGACGGACTGCCTTGGCTTTCGCCACGGTTGTCTGCACGCGGTCCTCAATGATCACGGACGTGACCAGGTTGCGCAAGAGCGCGCGGCGATGGCTGGTGTTGCGTCCGAGTTTGAATCCTGCATTGCGATGGCGCATGATAAAACTCTCTTTCGATTTTGGCTTGCCGCCTTAGCTGGCAGCTCTTAGCTCACTGCGCTGAACTTGATCCCCTTGACCTGCGCGGATGAGCTTAAAGCTGAGAGCTAAAAGCTGAAAGCTTGTCCTTAGAAATTCTCCGTTTCGGTCGGCAACTGCAGATCCACTGAATCCAGCGGCTCCTCTTCATCGTCGAAGCGGCCAAAGCCCGCGGCCAGCGCCGTCTGCGGCGGAATGCTGGTCGGCCCTGGAACTGCATTACCCTGCTCGTCGATCTTCATACCCAGCGACAAGCCCATCTGCGCCAGGATTTCTTTGATCTCGTTCAGGCTCTTGCGGCCGAAGTTCTTGGTCTTCAGCATCTCGGCTTCGGTCTTTTGCACCAGTTCGCCAATGGTCTGAATGTTGGCGTTCTTCAAGCAGTTGTAGCTGCGAACCGAGAGCTCAAGCTCTTCCACGGAACGGTTGAGGTTGTCGTTGCGGAGCAGGATGCGGCCTTCATCGCCGCGCGCTTCCGCTTCAATCTCTTCTTCAAAGTTGATGAAGATGTTCATGTGGTCCTTAAGCAGCTTGGCGGCCAGGCCGATAGCGTCGGCAGGCAACACCGCGCCATTGGTCCACACTTCGAGAGTCAGCTTGTCGAAGTCCGTGATCTGGCCCAGACGAGCGGCGTCCACCGCGTAGTTTACGCGGCGAACCGGCGAATGCACTGAGTCCACGGGAATGAAACCAAGTCCCAGGTCGGCGTCAAAATTCTTATCGGCCGAGACATAGCCGCGCCCGCGCTTGAGACGCATCTCCATGTCCAGCTTGCCGCTCTCAGAAAGCGTCGCAATGTAGACATTCTTGTCGAGGATTTCGACGTCGCTGTCGGCTTCGATCATGCCGCTGGTCACCGGGCCAGGCTGATCGGCGCGCAGGTACAGCGCCTTGGGGCCCTCGCCCTGAAGCTTGAAGGGAATCTGCTTGAGGTTGAGAATAATGTCGGTGGCGTCTTCAACCACGCCGGTGATGGATTGGAACTCGTGCAGCACGCCTTCAATGCGGACCGCGGTGACCGCTGCGCCCTCAATGGAGCTGAGCAGTGTGCGCCGCAAGGCGTTGCCGATGGTGGTGCCGAAGCCGCGTTCAAAAGGCTGGGCGCTGAACTTTCCGTAAGTGTCGGTAAGCGTCTCCGCATCGACTGCAAGGCGCTTCGGTTTTTGAAATCCTCTCCACAACATATAGCTCTCTCGTTTCCCGCACGGCATGTACGTCGCGATGCATTTTGCGGCGGCCGCGCAAGTTCTCCTTTTGGATTTGAGTTCTCAGTTCGCAGTTCACAGTTCTCAGTCCGGTTGCCACCAAATTGCGTGACTGCGAACGAAGAACTGCGAACAATGAACTGCCTTCTTTACTTCGAGTACAACTCGACGATCAACTGTTCATTGATCGGCAGGTTAACGTCCGCGCGCTTGGGCAGATGCAGCACCCGTCCGGACAGATTTTCAAAATTCGCTTCCAGCCAGCTCGGAACAGGGTTCTGTGCGGCATATTGCGAAGCCTGCTCCACAATCAGCAGCTTCTTGGCGTTTTCGCGGACAGCGATCACGTCGCCCGCGTTCACCTGATACGAGGGGATGTTCACCTTGCGGCCATTCACCGTGACGTGTCCGTGACGAAGCAACTGCCTGGCCTGGCGGCGCGAGATGGCAAACCCGAGGCGGTACGTCACGTTGTCGAGGCGCCGCTCCAATTGCTGGATGAGCAACTCGCCGGTGACGCCGCTCGCGCGATTGGCCTTCTCATAATATTCGCGGAACTGGCTCTCCAGTGTGAAGTACATGCGCTTGGCCTTCTGCTTTTCATGCAGTTGCAGGCCATAGCCCACGATCTTGGCTTTGCGATCTTTGCCGTGCTGGCCGGGCGGGAAGTTGCGCTTCTCCAGCGGGCAACGGTCTGAGGTGCACTTGGTGCCCTTCAAAAATAACTTGGTGCCTTCGCGTCGGCAAAGGCGGCAAACTGCTCCGGTATAACGTGCCATTTCTTCTCCTGACTTCGGATGTCGGCCGGTTTACGTCCTTGGTGGACTTCGTCCCGGCCCGAGTTAAAAGTTCTAAGTTCTTAGTTCACAGTTCTCAGTCTTCCTTCATCCGTACTACGCGGCTACGAACTAAGGTCTGCGAACTATGAACTGGGTTTTAGACGCGACGCCGCTTCGGCGGCCGGCAGCCGTTGTGCGGCACCGGCGTTACGTCGCGAATGACCTTCACCTCGATGCCCGCAGCAGCCAGCGCGCGGATGGCCGACTCGCGGCCCGAACCCGGACCGGCGACCCGAACCTCCACAGCACGCACGCCGTGATCGCGAGCCATATTGGCGGCGTTTGAAGCCGCCTGCTGGGCCGCGAAGGGCGTGCCCTTGCGTGATCCGCGGAATCCCAGAGAGCCCGAGCTCTTCCAGCTCAGCGTGTTGCCCATCTGGTCGGTGATGGTGACGATGGTGTTGTTGAACGAGGCCTGAATGTACGCGATGCCAAACGGAACATTCTTGCGCTCGCGCTTCTTGAACTTCTTGGTCTTGCCCTTCTTGCCGGCTTCGGGCTTCTGCTCTGGTTTCGCCATTAGGTCTTCGCGCTCGCTTTCTTCTTGCCGGCAATCGTGCCCTTGCGCGGGCCCTTGCGAGTGCGGGCGTTGGTGTGGGTGCGCTGTCCGCGCACCGGCAGCGATTTGCGATGGCGCAAGCCGCGATAGCTTTGGATGTCGATGAGGCGCTTGATGTGCATCGAAACGTCCTTGCGCAGGTCGCCTTCGACGTCGCCCTGGTCCTCAATGACCTGGCGGATGCGGTTGACCTCTTCCTCGCCCAGATCCTGGATTTTCTTGAAGGCATCTACGTTCGCCTTGTCCAGAATCTTGAGGGCGCGAGGCTGCCCGATACCGAAGATATAGGTGAGCGCGATCCGTGCCTGCTTGTTGCGGGGCAGATCGACGCCAGCAATTCGTGCCATTCTTGGTTTCCTTCTCTGGTTGTGTGCCTCCGGCCTCAACCGGCTCGCACGGGTTATTGGGAGCAACCTCCGAGGTTCATCGCAAGCCTTGACTCCGGCTAACTAGCCTCTTGGAAGTTCGCAGTTCTAAGTTCGTAGTTCTCAGTGCCCGCTTTCGGCGGTTACCTTCATCTGTGAACTGCGAACTGTGAACCATGAACTTTTTCTGGAAGTCTCCCAACCTTGCCAGGCCTAACTTATCCCTGGCGCTGCTTGTGCTTGGGATTCTCACAGATCACACGTACCACACCGTTGCGAGTAATCACCTTGCACTTGACGCAAATCTTTTTTACCGACGCCCGAACTTTCATTGCTGTTACCCCTCTCCGCGCAATCGTCAAGACGCGGGGAATCTCTGGCTCTTCGCCGTTTACTACTTGTACCTGTACACAATCCGCCCACGATTCAGGTCGTATGGACTTAACTCAACGGCCACGCGGTCGCCCGGCAGAATCCGGATGAAGTTCTTGCGCATTCTTCCCGAGACATGCGCCAAGACCTCGTGATTGGTCTCGAGCTTGACCTTGAACATCGCATTGGGCAACGTCTCAACGACCGTTGCCATGACCTCAATCGCATCTTCCTTTGACAATCAGTGTCCACTTCTGGCGCTTCACGCGCCTTCACGTTTTAAAGACGAGAGTATTGCTACTCCGTCAGAATCCTTGCTCCGGTTGCAGTCACTGCAACCGTGTGCTCAAAATGAGCGCTCATGCTTCCATCGCTGGCCACTGCCGTCCAGCCGTCGTCCAGCACTTGCACATCCGGCTTTCCGGCATTCACCATGGGCTCAATCGCAATCACCATGCCCACTTTCAGTTTCATGCCCTGTCCGGCTTCGCCAAAGTTCGGAACCTGGGGATCCTCGTGCATGTGTACGCCGATCCCGTGACCCACGAAGTCCCGAACCACCGAAAACCCTTCACCCTCTACCACGTTCTGTACCGCAGCTCCCACATCGCCCAGAGTCGCACCCGGCCGAACTGCCGCGATACCGGCCTTGAGCGAGTCTTCCGTGGTCTTCAGCAACCGCGCGGCATTCGCGTCGATCGAGCCCACCGGCACCGTGATCGCCGCATCGCCATAGTAGCCATCGACCACCAGGCCAAAGTCGACCGAAACAATGTCCCCTTCCTTCAGGACCCGCTTCGGCGATGGAATGCCATGCACCACTTCGCTGTTGACCGAGGTGCAAAGCACGCAAGGAAAACCGTGATACCCCTTGAAAGCAGCCTTGACACCCAGTTCTCTCACGCGCGCCTCGGCGGCCTTTTCCAGATCGTACGTGGTCGCGCCCGGTTTCACCTTGCTGCGCACCAGTTCCAGAACCTCACGGACCATCTGGCCCGCGCGGCGCATCTTCTCGATCTCCTGCGACGACTTCAGTACAACGGCCATGAAAACCAGTTCACAGTTCTGAGTTCTTAGTTCGCAGTCTTCAAATTCGGTTCCAGCATGATGCACCGTGAACTACGAACCGAGAACTACGAACTGCTTCACGCACAAACTCGCCGCGACGATTACGCTGCTTGGCGCAACCGTTCAACGGCGGATACAATTCCGGCTGCGATCTCCTGGATCGGCCGGTCTCCATCGACTTCCGCAAATCGTCCTAGCGTCCGATAGTGTTCGACAACGGGCCGAGTGAGGGCTTCGTAAGCGCGCATGCGCTCCTTGAAAACCTCTTCCGTGTCGTCGGCTCGCTGGACCAGCTCAGCACCTTCAACGTCGCAAAATCCTTCCCGCTGCGGCGGGCGCATATAGACGTTGTAGATGGTCTGGCAAACAGGACAATTCCGGCGCCCCGTAATGCGGCGCAATAACTGATTATAGTTCACTTGGATGCTGACCGCAACTACTGGCAATGACTCGATTTGCGCCGCCAGCCGGCCGTCAAGCCAGTGGGCCTGCCCCAGTGTGCGCGGGAACCCGTCTAGAATGTAGCCCCGGGCCGTGTCGGGCTGCAGCAGCCGGGCGGCGACCATCTCGTCAACCAGCGAATCCGGCACCAGTTCGCCCCGCGCCATGATCGCTTTAGCAGTCTTGCCCAGGTTCGTTCCCTGAGCCACGTTGCCGCGGAGCAGGTCCCCGGTTGATATTTGCGGGATATTCCAAAGTTTCACGAGCTCCTTGGCCTGGGTTCCCTTGCCCACGCCCGGCGCACCCAATAAAAGAATCGGGCCGGGAACGGTGTCAGATTCCGTTTCCCGGCCAGATTCCTTAGCAGTCTCCGATGAAAGAGAGGACGACATTACCAGGTTTTCCTTCCGCGAATGCGACCGGAGCGCGGGGAAAAGCCATCATAGTGACGCATGATCAGCTGCGATTCGATCTGGTTGACCGTGTCCATGGCTACACCTACGACAATGAGTAGCGAGGTGCCGCCAAAGTAGAAATTCACGCCCATGCCGTGAATCACCCAGTTGGGCAAGTTCTCGAACAACCTCCCGATAAGCCAAATCTTGTCGAAGCGGATGCCCGAAATGAGGAAGGTGGGCACCATCTGCACCAGAATCAAATAGAGCGCGCCTACCAGCGTGATGCGCGTCAGAATATCGTTGATGAAGTCGGAGGTGCGCTTGCCGGGCCGGATTCCGGGGATAAATGAACCCGACTTGCGGAAGTTGTCGGCGATGTCGTCCGGCCGCATCACGATGGAAACATAAAAATAGGCGAAGAAGATGATGAACAGAATGTTCAGCAGCTCATACCAGGGGTAGCCGGGCGTCAGCGCCTGCATGATGGGCTGGAGCAGACGGTTGTTCTGCACCCACTCCACCTGGCCAAACAACAAAGGCGCCGAAAGAATCGAGCTGGCAAAGATGATCGGCATCACGCCGCCGGAGTTCACCTTCAACGGCAGATGGCTTGACGCTCCGCCCATCATGCGCCGGCCCACAATGCGCCGCGCGCTCTGGATGGGGATGCGCCGCTCGCTGCGCTCCACAAAAACAATGAAGCCCACAACCGCCGCCATGCCCGCCACCAGCAGCAGAACCACCAGGAACGTCATCGGGCCCCAAGCGTCGGTCTGAACCTTCTGATACAGATCGATGATGCCGCGCGGCAGGCCGGCAACAATGCCGGCAAAAATCAGCAGGCTCATGCCGTTGCCGATGCCGCGGTCGGTAATCTGCTCGCCCAGCCACATGATGAAAGCGCTTCCCGTGGTCAGCGTGAGTACGGTCATCAGGATGAATCCCGGGCCGGGATCCATCACCACGCCCTGCTTGGTGAGGATGGCCGCGATGCCGATCGCCTGCAACGCGGCGAGAACGACCGTCACGTACCGGGTCCATTGCGTAATCTTGCGCCGGCCCAGCTCGCCTTCCTTTTGAATGCGCGCCAGTGGCTCATAAACCACGGTCAGAAGCTGAAAGATAATCGACGCGGTAATGTAGGGCATGATGCCCAGCGCGAAAATCGTCATGCGGCGTAGCGTGCCGCCGCTGAACAGGTCCATCAGTCCAAGCGCAGAACCACCCTGCTGGCTGAACAGCAGTTCCAGTTGCCGATAGTTCACGCCCGGCGTGGGAATCCACGCGCCCAGACGGTAAACGGCCAGTATGCCCAGCGTGAAAAGTACGCGCTTGCGCAGGTCGGGAATCCGGAAGATGTTGAGAAACTTCTCCAGCATATTGGGGTATCCGCTTCAGGCGCCCGAAGCGCCGGTCGAATCGTTCAATGAACCCATCTTAAGGCGATTCCCGGTTCATTCAGCCTACCCAATCCCGGGAAACGCGGACTATGCGTTGCGTCACACATCCAAATGCGGGCCATTACGGTCCAAATTTAGACTAGCCAGAGCAGAATCCTAGGCCGTCGCGGGCGCCGCCTCGCCGCCCACAACCACCGCCTTGCCACCGGCCTTCTCAATCTTTTCCGCAGCCGACTTGGAAAACTTGTGCGCGTGAATCGTGATGGCCTTCTTGAGCTCACCCGATCCAAGCACTTTGATCAGCGCGTTTTTGCCCGAAGCCAGGCCCAGCTTGCGGTAGTCGTCGAGACCGATCTCGACAACCTTCAGCTCCGCGATCCTGTCGAGATTCACAACCGTGTACTCGGTGCGGAAGATGTTGGTGAAGCCGCGCTTGGGCAGCCGCCGGTGCAGCGGCATCTGGCCGCCTTCAAAACCGCGCATCATGTGGGAGCCGGAACGTGACCGCTGGCCCTTGTGGCCGCGGGTTGATGTCTTGCCCATGCCGGATCCCATGCCCCGGCCCACGCGCTTGCGCCCGGTGTTGGCTTTCTTGGGCGCCTTCAAATTCGATAGATTTCTTGCCATGTTCCCCTCGCTATAGCGCCCGTGGGTTTAATTCCCACCGACTCGCGTTTTCTCAGTTCACAGTGCGTAGTTCACAGTTCTCAGTTTTCCGTCCGCGGTTAAACTCCGTGAACGGTGAACCACGAACTAGTTCTCCAGAATCCTCACCAGGTGCGGCACAGCCTTCACCATGCCACGCACCGAATCCGTGTCCTCGCGCTCCACGATCTGATTGAGACGCGTAAAGCCCAGCCCCTTGATCACCAGCTTGTGCTTGGTGGGCGTGGCGATCTTGGAACGGTAATACTGAATGCGAATCATTTTGGTCTTCGCCATCACAGTTCTCCCACCTGCTTGCCGCGCGCCGTGGCCACATCAGCCCTGTCACGCAACTGCGTCAGCGCATCGAACGTAGCCTTGATCACGTTGTGCGGGTTGGGCGAGCCCAGGCTCTTGGTCAGAACGTTCTGCACGCCGACAGAAGTCATCACCGCGCGCACCGCGCCGCCGGCAATCACGCCCGTGCCTTCCGGCGCCGGCTTCAGCAGCACCTGGCCGGAGCCGAAACGTCCCAGCACCTGGTGCGGAATCGAAGTCTCGGTCAGATGCACCCTGATCAGGTTCTTCTTGGCGCTCTCGATTCCTTTTCGAATGGCCTGGGGAACTTCCTTCGCCTTCCCGGATCCGTAGCCCACCACGCCTGAGGCGGCGTCACCCACCACCACCAGCGCGGCAAACGACATGTTCTTGCCGCCCTTCACCACTTTGGTCACGCGATTGATGGCCACCACCTGATCCTTCAGGTTGAACTGGTTGGCATCGAGTTTCTTCGTCAGCATTGTCATTTGCTCTTGTCTGTCCTTCCCGGCTAATCACGCCGCGGAAAACTTCCACTGTTCTCGTCCAAAACTTTAGAGAGCGGAGCTCAAAACTCGAGCCCTGCTTCGCGCGCCGCATCGGCCAGCGCCTTCACCCGACCGTGATACAGATAGCCGCCGCGATCGAAGACCACCTGCTTGATGCCCTTGGCAACGGCCTGCTCCGCCACCGCCTTGCCGATCTCTTTCGCCGCCGCCACGTTGCCGCCGCTCTTCAGCTTGATGCTCGAAGCCGAAACCAGCGTCTGGCCGCTCTGATCGTCGATGACCTGTGCGTAAATGTGGTTGAGCGAGCGATACACATTCAGCCGCGGCCGCCCTGACGTTCCTGCGAGCTTCTCGCGAATGCGATCGTGAATGCGTTGCCGGATTGCGTTTCTCTTGTGTTGCGTAATCATGTCTTCTCTCACCTATGGGCGGAACCGCCCCGCGGCCCCGTTCGGATTTCTTTAGTTCACAGTTCGGAGTTCTTAGTTCGTAGTCATGTCGCTTGCCATCGCCCGGCTCCGACTGTGAACTATGAACTGCGAACTAAGAACTACTATTTCGCTCCCGTCTTGCCGGCCTTCTTCTTCAACCGCTCGTCGGAGTAGCGCACTCCCTTGTTCTTGTACGGATCCGGCTTGCGCAATGAGCGCATGTCGGCCGCTACCTGTCCCACCTTCTGGCGGTCGACACCCATGACAGTCAGGTGCGTCTGCTTGGGATCGATCGTTACTTCAATGCCCGAAGGCAGCGGAACTTCGATGGGATGCGAGTAGCCCAGCGTGAAAACCACCATTCCCTTGCCCTTCAACTCGGCGCGGTATCCGATGCCTACGATGTCCAGTTCCCTGGTCCATCCCTTGGTCACGCCGTGCACCGCGTTATTCACCAGGGCGCGCGTCAATCCGTGCACCGCGGCCTTGTCTTCGCTCGCGCGCTCCAGCTGCAGGTTGCCATCGGCGGTCTTCAGCGTAATGCCATCGGCGATCAGCGCTGTGACCTTGCCCTTCGGCCCTTCAACCAGCACCGTGTTGCCATCCACCGTGTACTTCACTCCCGCGGGAAGCGGGATCAGTTTCTTTCCAATGCGCGACATTCTTTTCAAATCCTCTTCTTGGCTTGCGAGTCCCGAAAAGCTGTTGTCAGTGATCACTTGTTAGCGATCAGCGTTCAACAAAGCCCCGTTCCACTGCAGCCGGACTCACGGCTCACGAATCACGATTCACGGACCGCGGTCCTTACCACACTTCGCACAACAGCTCGCCACCCACGCCTTCGCGGCGCGCCTGGCGGCCCGTCATCACGCCCTTCGGCGTGGTCAAAATCGAAATACCCAGTCCGCCCTGCACACGCTTGATCTCGTCGCGGCCCACATACACGCGGCAGCCGGGACGCGAAACACGCGCTAGATCGCGGATGGCCGCTTCTGTGCCGCCGTACTTCAAGTACACGCGCAACACCAGCTTGCCTTCTTCGTCCTGGACTTTGAAGTTCGAGATGTAACCCTCTTCCTTGAGGATGCGGGCGATCTCGGTCTTCAGCTTCGACGCGGGAACATCCATCTTCTGATGGCGCGCCCGAATCGCATTGCGAATACGCGCCAGAAAATCTGCTACTGGATCTGTCAGACTCATTCCTTCTCCTTCATTCCCCGTTCGTCCGCCTGAGGCCAGAAACCAGCGGGAATGGCTCAAAAGTTCGCAGTTCTTAGTTCAAAGTTCACAGTCCCTGCTTCGCGGTAGATAAAAAACTGCGAACTACGAACGGTGAACTGCGAACTGTCTCTTTACCAGCTCGACTTGTTGACGCCGGGAATTTCGCCCTTCAGCGCGAGCGCCCGGAAGCACAAACGGCAGACGCCGAACTTACGCAGGAAACCCCTCGGCCGCCCGCACAGCTGGCAGCGATTATGTTTGCGGCTGCTGAACTTCGGCTTCCGCGCGTCCTTCACTCGTTTTGCAGTAGTTGCCATAAAACCCTCAAAAGTTCATCGTTCTTAGTTCATAGTTCTCAGTTGTTCGGTCGCCGGTTCCTCGGCCATGAACTGCGAACTGTGAACTGCGAACTGTTCTTACGCTCCCTGGCGGAAGGGCATTCCAAAGTGGCGCAGCAGCGCGCGCGCCTGGTTGTCGTCCCTTGCCGTGGTCACAATCGTGATGTTCATGCCCTTCAGCTTCTCCACCTTCGCGTAGTCAATCTCCGGAAAAATCAACTGGTCGCGCAGTCCCAATGTGTAATTACCGCGGCCGTCGAAGCTCTTCGTAGAAACCCCGCGGAAGTCGCGCACGCGCGGCAACGCAATGGAGATCAACCGGTCAAGAAACTCGTACGCCTTATCGGACCGCAGCGTAACCATCGCGCCAATCGCATTGCCTGTACGAACCTTGAAGGCCGCAATCGACTTCTTGGCCTTGGTGGTCACCGGCTTCTGGCCGGCAATCTGCGCCAGGTCGGCCACCAGCGGGTCAAGCAGCTTCGAGTTCTGCGTAGCCTCGCCCAGGCCCATGTTGATCACGATCTTGTCCAGGCGCGGCACCGCCATCGCATTCTCCAGGCCCAGTTCCTTCTGCAGCGCCTGCTTGATTTCCTTTTGGTACTTCTCCTTCAACCTTGCTGCCATTTCAATTCACCCTTCAGTTCACAGTTCGTAGTTCATAGTTAGGCCCCACTCTGTTCGCGATCTCACTGCTGCAACGGCGAACCGTGAACTAAGAACTTCGAGCTTATTTTTTCGTGGGCAATTCCTGCCCGCACTTCTTGCAAACGCGCACCCGCATCTCGCCTTCGATCTTGTGGCCCACGCGCGCCTGGCCGCAGTTGGGGCACACCAGCACCACGTTCGATACGTGGATCGGTGACTCCTGCTCGGCGATGCCGCCTTTGGTTCGCTGGCCCTGCTTGCTCGAAACCGTCTTTTTGACCACCCGCACATGCTCTACCAGCACCGCGTCCTTGTCTGGGAAAACACGCAGCACGCGTCCCGTCTTGCCCCGGTCAGAGCCCGTGAGGACTTTGACCGTATCGTTGCGATGAATACTTAAACTCGGCATCTTCTTCTCCAAAACCAGTTCGTCGTTCTTAGCTCACGGTTTTCAGCTCTTCCTGTGCGGTCACTCCGAACTGCGAACTATGAACCGTGAACTTGCACCCAACCTACACAACTTCAGGCGCTAAGGACACAATCTTCAAAAACTTCTTTTCCCGCAGTTCGCGAGCCACCGGCCCGAAAACGCGTGTGCCAACGGGCTCATGATCGTCGCCGATCACTACCGCGGCATTCTCGTCAAAGCGAATGTAGGTGCCGTCGCGCCGCCGGTGCTCTTTTCGAGTGCGCACAATAACCGCCTTAACTACCTTGCCCTTCTTCACCGTGCCGTCGGGTGAGGCTTCCTTGACCGCAGCGGTCACCACGTCGCCGAGCCCGGCCTTGGCGCCCAGCCCTCCGCCCAGCGGCAGAATCACTTGTAGCTTGCGCGCGCCGGAATTGTCGGCCACCGCGAGCATCGTTCTCATTTGCACAGCCATGGTTTGCCCTCCTTTCGGCAGCCTTACTTCGCAGCGGGAACTTGTTCGCCAGGAAGAACGGCATCTTCAATCTGGCCTAGCGACGACCGCCGCACAATCTCTTCAAGCGACCACCGCTTTAGTTTGCTCAGTGGCCGCGTCTCGCGAATGCGTACCACATCGCCCATGCGCGCCGAGCTTTGTTCGTCGTGGGCGTAAAACTTCTTGGTCGAGCGCACAATTCGCTTGTACTTCGCGTGGGCCTTGCGCATCTCCACAGCGACCACGATGGTCTTTTGCATCTTGGTCGAGACCACCTGTCCAACTTTTTCGTTGCGCCGCGCGCCTACTGCGGCCGGCGCTTGCGCCGAGTTCTTGGTCGCCGTCATTTGCTCGCCCCCTTCGCTTTCCCTGTCTTCTTCGCGCTCGCCGCGGCTTTCTTCGCCTTTCCGGGCTTGGCTTTCGCTGCCGGTGCGGCTTTCTTTGCCTTCGCTGTTTTGACCTTGGCCCGGGCGTTGGTTTTTCCCGGCTTCGCGGTCTTCCCTTCAACCGATGGCGCCTCTTGCTCGGCCTTTACGGTTTTGGTCTTCGCAGGCAGATCCTGATGCTCTTCCCCCGCTTCCTCGTGAATGCCCAGCTCGCGCTCGCGCGCCACAGTCTTGATCTGCGCAATCTCCTTACGCAGCTGGCGGAGCTTCTTGACCCCGTCGTTCTGCCCCAGAGCCACTTGGAAGCGGATGCGGAAGAGCTGCTCCGCGGAAATCTTCTCCTGGTTCTTCAGCTCTTCGGCACTCAAATTACGAATCTTTGTCAGTTCCATCTTCTTTTCCTAAACTCCAGCGTTCAGCTTCTCTACTCGGCCTTGACTGCGGTCTTTTCGCTTCCCGGGCGTTGCACAAACTTTGTCCTGAGCGGCAATTTATGTGACGCCAGGCGCATGGCCTCGGCGGCGAGTTCCGGCGTCACGCCTTCCATCTCAAACAGAATCTTGCCCGGCCGCACCACGGCTACCCAATGATCCAGCGCGCCCTTGCCCGAGCCCATTCGGACTTCAGCGGGCTTCTTGGTGATGGGCTTGTCCGGAAACAGCCGCAACCAGATCTTGCCTCCGCGCTTGATGAAACGCGTCATGGCGATACGGCTGGCCTCGATCTGCCGGTCCGTGATGTAACCGCACTCCATCACCTTCAGGCCGTACTCGCCGAACGACAGCGTGGAACCGCGCCACGCTTTGCCGCGACGCTTGCCCTTTTGCTGCTTGCGAAACTTCACCTTCTTTGGCATCAACATAACGAAACCCTCAAAAACAGTTCACAGTTCGTAGTTCTTGGTTCCCAGTTCGAACCATTCACCTTGCCGCCACCTGCTGTGAACTGCGAACTGTGAACGATGAACTGCTGTTAAAACGCCGTCTTCCCAACCGGAGGAACCTGCCGGCGCTTCTGCTCATAAATGTCGCCGCGATAAATCCACACCTTCACGCCGATTACGCCATACGTCGTCTGCGCTTCGGTGAAACCGTAATCGATGTCGGCGCGCAGCGTGTGCAGCGGCAAACGCCCCTGCAGATACCATTCCGACCGCGCGATTTCATTGCCGTTCAAACGGCCCGAGACCCGCACCTTGATTCCCTTGCAGCCGAAGCGCAGCGCCGAGTCCACGCTCTTGCGCATCGCCCGGCGAAAACTCACGCGCTTCTCTAACTGCAGAGCAATGTTCTCGCTCACCAGTTGCGCATCCAGCTCCGGCTTGTTCACTTCAATAATGTCGATGAACACGTCGCGATTGGTGCGCTTGCCCAGCTCCGTCTTGAGCTTCTCGATCTCCGCGCCCTTGCGCCCGATTACGATGCCCGGCCGCGCGGTGCGGATCAGGAAGCGCAGCTTGTTGCCCGGCCGCTCGATCTCTACCGAGCTCACGCCCGCCGCCTTCAGCTTCTCGCGCAGCTCGGCTTTCAGCTTTACGTCCTCGACCAGCAGCTTTGCATACTCGCGCTCCGAGAACCAGCGTGACCGCCACGGCTTGTTGATTCCCAGCCGGAATCCGTAAGGATGGACTTTTTGTCCCATATACTTCCTCTCAAAAATCTCCCGGCTTATTTGCCGGACTTCTTCTTGCTTGCCGCTTTGGCTGCGTGCTTGGTTTTTTTTGCCTTGGCCGCTGTCTTTGCTGCTTTCGGTGCAGCCTTTTTCCTCTTGGCCGTTTTCCCTGGCGCCGCTGCCGGCTCTTCTGCCTTTGTCACCAGGCCCGTCGCCGACTCGCGCTCAGCCACCGACAAAATGATGTGCGTCAGCCTGCGCTGGTAGCGATACGCCCGCCCCATCGGCGCGGGACGAATGCGCTTCATGCGCGGCCCGTCATTGGCTACCGCCGACTTCACGTAGAGGTTGTCGACATCCAGGTCGATGCCCTCTTCGCCGGCCACGTACTTCGCGTTATCTACCGCCGAAGTCAAAAGCTTGTGCACCACCGGGGCGATGCGCTTTTTGGTAAACGCCGCCGTGTCCAGCGCGTCCTGCACTCCGCGCCCCTTGATCAGTTCCAGTACCAGCCGCGCCTTCTGCGGCGACACGCGCTGGAACCTTGCCTCGGCTTTGTATTCCCTTGTTGCCACTGCCATACTCATGCCTTCCTCAAACTTCAGCTTTCAGCCCTTGGCGTCTACGCCGCTGGAGCCGGCTTGGCTACGGTCTCGGTTGAAGCCTTGGAGCCGCCGGTGTGTCCCTTGAATGTGCGCGTCGGCGCAAATTCGCCCAGCTTGTGTCCCACCATGTTCTCGGTCACGTACACGGGAACAAATTTCTTGCCGTTGTGAACGGCGATGGTGTGGCCCACGAACTCGGGAAAAATCGTCGAGCGCCGCGTCCAGGTCTTCACCACTTTCTTGTCGTTGGCCCTGTTCAGCGCCTCGATCTTTACCATGAGGTGCGCATCCACAAACGGCCCTTTCTTCGTCGAACGTCCCATAAAAACCAGCTCCTCTACTTCGCTCTGCGGCTGACGATAAATGCGTCCGTCCGCTTGTTATTGCGCGTCTTGTAGCCGCGTGTCGGCTGGCCCCATGGCGTCACCGGATGGCGTCCGCCTGAAGTCTTGCCCTCGCCGCCGCCGTGCGGATGGTCCACAGGATTCATGGAAACGCCGCGATTCGTCGGCCGGATGCCCATCCAGCGGTTGCGTCCCGCCTTGCCGATCGAGATGTTCTCGTGATCCGTGTTGCCCACTTGACCGATCGTCGCCATGCACTCGACCAGCACCCTGCGCGTCTCGCCGGAAGGCAGCTTGAGCAGCGCGTAATCGCCCTCTTTGGCCACCAACTGCGCCTGCGCTCCGGCCGATCGCGCCATCTGCGCGCCCTTGCCCGGCTTGAGCTCAATGGCATGCACCGTGGTGCCCGCGGGAATGCTCTTGAGCGGAAGCGCGTTGCCAATCAGAATGTCGGCCTCGGGCCCCGAAGTCACCGTCGCCCCGACCTTGAGCCCCACTGGCTGAAGGATGTACCGCTTCTCGCCGTCGGCATAGTTCACCAAGGCGATGCGCGCCGAACGGTTGGGATCGTACTCGATGGTCGCCACTTTGCCCGGTACGCCATACTTCTCGCGCTTGAAGTCGATCAGGCGCAACTTTTGCTTGTGGCCGCCGCCTTGATGACGAATCGTCAGGTCGCCCGAGTTGCGCCGCCCGCCGGTGCGCTTGCGCGTCGTTACCAGCGGCTTGTGCGGCGTCTGGGCCGTCAGATCGCCGGTCTCAAGCGACGTTTGGAACCGTAACGTCGGTGTGATCGGCCTGTATGTCTTGATTGCCATAATCATTTTCCTTGAGTGCCGGCCATTCAACGAATCCGGCTCTCGCTTCTTTTCCGGAACTCCATCGTTTCCGAGTTCCGATATTTCTTCCCGAGGCAAGCAGTTCAATACTTCACTGCTTCACTCTTTCACTTCTTCACTGCGTTACAGATTGCTCGCGTACTCCGGCAGCTTCTCGCCGGCCTTCAGTTTCACGTACGCTTTCTTCCAATCCGGCCTGTAACCGGCGAACTTGCCGCGCCGGCGCTCCTTGCCGGCAAAAGTTGCCGTCCGAACCGCGTCCACCTTCACTTTGAAGAGCGCTTCCACGGCCTCTTTCACTTCCGTCTTGGTGGCGTTCGGCGCTACCTCGAAGACCAGCGTGTTCTCGGCTTCCTTCACGCCCAATCCCTTTTCGGTAATCACCGGGCGGCGAATGACTGTATGCAGAGTCGGCATTACGCAACCTCCTTCTCGGCTGCGGCTTTGCGCGCCTCATGCTTCCGTTTTGACGCGGTCTTCTCCAGCGCTTCCGTCAGCTGCTCGATCGCGGCCTTGGAGAAAATCGCCCGCTCGTAGCGCAGCAGATCGTAAGGGTGAACTTCGTTGTTCAGAACCAGCTCAACGCCTTTGAGGTTGCGCGCGCCCAACACCAGCGACTGGGTGAGCGTCTTGCCGTTTTCCACCAACAGCGCCGTGCGCGTCACGCCAAGCTTATTCAGCGCTTCGTAGTACAGCTTGGTCTTGCCTTCCTTGATCTCCAGCGAATCCACCACGGTCAGCTTGCCGTCGGCCAGTTTCGCTGCCAGCGCCGAGCGCAGCGCGCCCAGCAGCTTCTTGTGCGGGAAGGGATATTCGTAGCTGCGCGGCTGCGGTCCGTGCACGGTGCCGCCATGGCGCCACAACGGCGATCGAACCGATCCCACGCGCGCCCTGCCCGTGCCCTTCTGCTTCCAGAGCTTCTTGCCCGATCCGGCTACCAGCTTGCGATTCTTCGTGGCCGCGGTGCCCTGGCGCTGCGAGGCGCGAAAGTGCTTCACCGCCTCCCACAGCAGAGCCTCGTTCACCTGCTCCGGCGCAAACACCGCGTCGGAAAGGTCCACCGAGCCCACCTTCTTGCCACTCAAATTCAATACATCCACTTTTGCCATCGTCTTTTCCAATCAGCTTCTAGCTACGAACTCAAACCTTCTTCTTCGCTGCCTTCTTGGCCGCCTTCAACGGATCCACAGTGCCCAATCCGGCAAAGCCACGGCGTTCGCGCGGCGGAGCCTTGGACTTCGAGATCAGCACGTAACCCTCGCGCGGTCCCGGCACCGCTCCTTCAACCATCAACAGATTCTCTTCCACATCGATGCCGCGAATGCGCAGGTTGCGCACCGTCACCTGGTCCGTTCCGAAATGGCCGGGCATGCGCTGGCCGGGAAAGACGCGCGAAGGAAAGCTCGATGCGCCAATCGATCCCTGCACCTGGAACATGTGCCCGTGCGACTTGGGACCGCCGCCAAACTTGTGCCTCTTCACCACGCCTGCAAATCCGCGGCCCTTCGACGTGCCGATCACGTCCACGAACTTGGCATCGGTAAAGATGTCCACCAGCACGCGATCACCGGCCTTGGTCTCTGCGGCGCCCTCGGCTGCCGCCTCAACGTCCACTTCCTTAATCACCTTCACCGGAGGAGCTTCGGACTTCGCAAAGTGGCCGGCCTGCGCCTTGGTCAGTCGCGAAGCCTTCACGAACTCCACCAGGCCAATCTGCGCCGCGTCGTATCCGTCCTTGGCCGCCGTCTTCAGCTGCGTGATCACGCACGGGCCTGCCTGCAACACCGTAATCGGGTGCACATCGCCCTTTTCGTCGAAGACCTGCGTCATGCCGATCTTTTTTCCCAGAATCCCTGTGACTGCCATCTTTCCCTCACCTCATCATGCGGGCTTCAATTCCCGCACTGCCGGAAAACAGTTCTCAGTTCGCAGTTCTTAGTTCGTAGTCATTGATTCGCCAAGCCGCCGCGAACTGTGAACTGTGAACTGTGAACTGTGAACTTGCGTTATTTCTCGAACGCCTTGATCTCCACATCTACGCCGGCGGGCAGATCGAGCTTCATCAGCGCGTCCACCGTCTGTTGCGTCGGCTCCAGAATGTCGATCAGCCGTTTATGCGTGCGGATCTCGAACTGCTCACGCGACTTCTTGTCCACGTGGGGCGAGCGCAGCACGCAATACTTGTTCTTGATCGTCGGCAAGGGAATCGGCCCCGCCACCGTTGCTCCGGTGCGCTTGGCCGTATCCACAATCTCGCCGGTCGAGGTATCCAGCACGCGATAGTCGTATGCCTTCAACCGAATGCGAATCCTTTGTCCTACCATGTGCTTTCCTCTTCGTGGTCCGTGTTGCGTGATCCGTGCCGTCTGTGCTGGTTTTGAACTTTCGCTGTTTCCCCGCGCTTACCGGTCACGAATCACGATCCACGATTCACGACTCACGGTTCACTTGATAATTTCCGAGATCGTTCCCGCGCCCACGGTCCTGCCGCCCTCGCGAATCGCGAAGCGCAGTCCCTTCTCCATGGCCACCGGCGTAATCAAGTCGATAGTCAATTCCACATTGTCGCCCGGCATCACCATCTCCACGCCCTCCGGCAACTCCGCCACCCCCGTCACGTCCGTCGTGCGGAAGTAGAACTGCGGCCGGTAGCCCTTGAAGAACGGCGTATGACGCCCGCCCTCTTCCTTGCTCAGCACGTACACCGTGCTCTTG
The DNA here is from genome assembly GCA_963762905.1 of uncultured Acidobacteriaceae bacterium. Lineage (GTDB taxonomy): Bacteria > Acidobacteriota > Terriglobia > Terriglobales > Acidobacteriaceae > Telmatobacter. Next base: position 124,028 of record CAVXMJ010000030.1, read on the forward strand.
AAGTGCGTGTGCGGCGTGATCGACGCCGGCTTGGCCAGCACCATCCCGCGCTCCACGTCTTCCTTCGGCGTGCCGCGCAGCAGGATTCCGGCGTTGTCGCCAGCCAGACCTTCGTCCAGCTGCTTCTTGAACATCTCGACACCGGTGCAGACGGTGGTCCGCGTCTCGCGGAAGCCGACGATCTCAACGTTCTCGCCCACCTTCACCTTGCCGCGCTCGATGCGGCCCGTAACCACGGTGCCGCGCCCGGAGATCGAGAAAATATCTTCGATCGGCATCAGGAAGGGCAGGTCGATCGCGCGGTCAGGCCGCGGTACGTACTTGTCCACCGCCTCCATCAGCTCGTCGATCTTCGCTTCCCACTTCGCCTCGCCGTTCAACGCGCCCAGGGCCGACCCGCGGACCACCGGCACGTCGTCGCCCGGGAACTGGTACTTCGACAACAGCTCGCGAACTTCCATCTCCACCAGGTCGGTCAGCTCTTCGTCCTCGACCGCGTCGCACTTGTTCAGGAACACCACGATGCAGGGCACGCCCACCTGCCGCGCCAGCAGCACGTGCTCCTTGGTCTGCGGCATCGGACCGTCGGTCGCAGCAACCACCAGAATCGCGCCGTCCATCTGCGCCGCGCCAGTGATCATGTTCTTGATGTAGTCGGCGTGGCCGGGGCAATCCACGTGCGCGTAGTGACGGTTGGCCGTCTCGTACTCCACGTGCGCCGTCGCGATCGTGATGCCGCGCTCCCGCTCTTCCGGCGCATTATCAATCGAGTCGAACGAGCGATACACGTTCTTCGGGTTGTGCTTCTGCAATACCTTGGTGATGGCCGCCGTCAACGTCGTCTTGCCGTGATCGATGTGCCCGATCGTCCCCACGTTCACGTGCGGCTTTGAACGATCAAACTTTTCCTTCGCCATATAGCTCCCAAATCCCTTTCATCGCTTCTACTGCTCGTTGCTGCTCGGGGCGCCGGCGGTCCGGCTCCAGCCCCAAAACCTTACTTGCCCTGCGCGCGGCCGATAATTTCATCGGCAATCATGCGCGGCGCCTCTTCGTAGCGCGCGAATTGCATTGAATACGAAGCCCGGCCTTGTGTGGACGAGCGAATTTCGTTCACATAGCCGAACATTTCCTTCAGCGGCACGATCGCGCGAATCACCTGCGAACCGGCGGCGTGCTCCATGCCCTCGATCCGACCGCGGCGCGAGTTGATGTCGCCGATAATTACGCCCATGAACTCCTCGGGCACCGTCACTTCGACAGCCATCACCGGCTCCAGCAGCACCGGCGATGCATGCCTCGCCGCTTCCTTGAACGCAATCGAGCCTGCAAACTTGAAGGCCATTTCGTTCGAGTCCACTTCGTGATAGCTGCCGTCGTAAAGCGTCACCTTCACGTCAACGATGGGATAGCCGGCCAGAATGCCCAGTTCGAGCGCGCCTCGCACGCCTTGATCGATGGGCTTGATGTACTCTTTGGGCACCGAGCCACCCTTGACGTCGTTGATAAACTCGTAGCCCTTGCCGGGCTCATTCGGCTCCACGCGCAGCTTGCAGTGGCCGTAGTTGCCTGAGCCGCCGGTCTGGCGGATGTATTTCCCTTCGGCTTCGGCCTTTTTGCGGATGGTCTCGCGGAAAGCAACCTTGGGCTCGCCGACATTGGCTTCCACCTTGTATTCGCGCTTCATGCGGTCTACAAGAATCTCGAGATGCAGCTCGCCCATGCCGCTGATGATCGTTTGGCCCGAGTCTTCGTCGGTCCGCACCTTGAACGTCGGATCCTCGTCCGCCAGCCGCGACAGCGCCATCGCCATCTTTTCCTGGTCAGCTTTTGTCTTGGGCTCAATCGCTACTGAGATCACGGTGTCGGGGAAAGTAATCGCGCCGAGTGCAATGGGATGATGCGGATCGCAAAGCGTGTCGCCGGTCTTCAAATCCTTGACGCCCAGGCAGGCGCAGATGTCGCCGGCTAGAATCTCGGTCACATCCTCGCGCTTGATAGCGTGCATCTTCACCAGGCGGCCGATGCGGTCGGTCTTGCCGGTGCGCGGATTCAGCACCGTATCGCCGGTTTTGAGCGATCCGGAATAGACACGCACGAAGAAGAGCTTCCCATACTGATCGTTGATGACTTTGAAGGCCAGCGCCGAGAGCGGCTCGTTGTCGTCCGGCTTGCGCTTTTCAATTTTGGAGTGATCGTCGGGATTGATGCCCTCAACCGGAGGCTTGTCGAGCGGGCTGGGCAGATAATCGACGACCGCGTCAAGCAGCGTCTGAATGCCCTTGTTCTTGAAGGCGCTTCCGCAAATCACCGGGAAGACCTTCAGATCGATAGTGGCCTGTCGAATGCCGGCCTTCAACTCCTCGACCGTCGGCGTTTCACCTTCCAGAAATTTTTCCAGCAGAACATCATCGGTTTCGGCGATTACTTCGATCAACTGCAACCGGAACGCCTCGGCCTTCTTCTGCAGATCGGCGGGAATCGGCTCAATCGAAAATTCGGCGCCCAGGGTCTCGTCGTGCCAGAGGATCGCCTTCATCTCAATCAGATCGACAACACCCTTGAAGTTCGCCTCGGCGCCGACGGGAATCTGCAACGCCACGGGCCGCGCACCCAGCCGCTTGCGGATGGTCTCGAGCACATGCTCGAAGTCCGCGCCGTTCTTGTCCATCTTGTTGACGAAGCAGATCCGGGGAACCTTGTACTTGTCGCCCTGCCGCCACACGGTCTCGGTCTGAGGCTGCACGCCGCTGACAGAATCAAATAGCGCCACCGCGCCGTCGAGCACGCGCAGGCTGCGCTCCACTTCGGCGGTAAAGTCCACGTGGCCGGGGGTATCGATAATGTTGATGCGAACATCGCGCCAGGTGCAGGTCGTTGCGGCCGAGGTAATCGTGATGCCGCGCTCCTGCTCCTGCTCCATGTAATCCATGGTCGCCGTGCCCTCATGCACCTCTCCCAGCCGGTGCGTGATGCCGGTATAGAACAGGATGCGTTCTGTCGCTGTCGTCTTTCCGGCGTCGATATGCGCCATGATCCCGATATTCCGGCAGCGATTGAGAGGTACTGTGCGAGCCACGATTTCATTTCCTTGCGGGACGTCATTCCCGCCGTTAAGTCTTTCGTTCAGTTCCGAAGTGCGTAGGTCCCTTGTTCCCTCGGTCCCTCGGTCCCTGCTTCTACCACCGGTAGTGCGCAAAGGCCTTGTTGGCCTCGGCCATGCGGTGCACATCTTCCTTCTTCTTCATGGCCGCACCGCGTCCGTTGGCTGCGTCCAGCAGCTCGTTACTCAGCTTGTCGGTCATGCCCTTCTCGCCGCGGCTGCGTCCGTAAGTGATCAGCCAGCGGATGGCCAGCGAAGTTCTGCGGTCCGCATTCACTTCGATCGGCACTTGGTAGTTGGCGCCGCCCACGCGCCGCGTCTTCACTTCAAGCAGCGGCTTGCAGTTCTCCACCGCCTTCTTGAAGAGCTTCAGCGCGTCGTCTCCGCCGCCCTTCTCCTCCAGGTTCTTCATCGCCTGGTAAAAGATGCCCTGGGCGGTCGACTTCTTTCCGCCCCACATCATGGAGTTCACAAACTTGGTCACCAGAGTCGATCCGTACACCGGATCCGCCGCCACTTCCCGCTTCGCAATGTGCCCTTTTCTTGGCATAAATCCTCAAAAATCAGTTCACAGTTCTTAGTTCTAAGTTCGTAGTTAGCAGTTCCGTCCTCCGGTTCACCGCCGCCGACCGGCAACTGAGAACTAAGAACTGCGAACTATGAACTCCGTTATTTCGCCGCGCCCTTCGCGCGCTTGGCGCCGTACTTTGACCGGCTCTGCGAGCGGGCCGTCACGCCCACTGAATCCAGCGTTCCACGCACCACGTGATAGCGCACGCCCGGCAGATCCTTCACACGGCCCCCGCGAATAAGCACAATCGAGTGCTCCTGCAGGTTGTGGCCGATGCCGGGAATGTAGGTGGTCACCTCAATCCCGTTGGTCAGCCGCACGCGGGCCACTTTGCGCAGCGCCGAGTTCGGCTTCTTGGGCGTTTGCGTATACACGCGCGTGCACACGCCGCGCCGCTGCGGCGAACCCTGTAGTGCCGGCGACGCTGTCTTATACCGCGGGGCCGTACGGCCCTTCTTAACCAGCTGATTAAACGTTGGCAAACCGCAGCTCCTTACTTCAAAAACCGTTACTTCCCGCTCCACAGCCGCACACACGCCCTGCGGGCCGTTCTGGTTTTGGAAGGCATTTTCGCCCGCAAAACACAGAGAAGCCTCAGGTAGCTGCTTCGCGTCTGTCTTCGTTCCACTCTCAGACGAGAACCGCGACGGTGATCGGTCGTCCCTCTACAACAGGAGCCAATTCCGTTTCGTCGATTCCGGCCCGCATAGCCCTCCAAGGTGGGGGAACGCGCGGACCGCCGATGCAAGTACTGCCGAATGTTTCCTGCCCTCCGCAAGAAGAGAGCCATTCCGGAAACTTGTCTGGCCGGCCGACTTCACCTGGCCCTGGAAATCTCTCCGTCTGTCCCGGCCTGCCCCGTTCGAGCCTGCCCAACCTGCCCGGAGAACTTCCTGACCCCGCCCGAATTCACACACACGTCAGGCGGTGTTCTTGCGAACCTTTCAAAGATAGCAAGAAAATGGGAGAGGGTCAAGAAGAACCGACCGCGCTCAGGCTGCCTTCACCCGCTCCACGGCCAGCCTCAGCCCCATCGCCTTTAAGACTGCCTTCAGGCTCTTCAACTCCGGATTGCCTTCTTCCGATAGGGTTCGGTAAAGCTGCGTCGTATTCAGGCCTGCCTTCTTGGCCACCTTCGGCACGCCGCCAAAGGCCTTTGCCATCTGGCGCAGCACAATCAGAAGTTCGCTCTGGTCGCCGTCTTCCAGAATGCTGTTCAGCATCTCGACAGCATAGGCAGGATCCTTCTGGAACTCTTCAGCCATTGCTTCATCGTGCGCCCGGTCTCTCATCTTTCGCCCCTTCTCTGCCAATCCTTCCAATACGCGCACGCCCTGCCGATGTCCGCATCTTGGGTTCTTTTGCTGCCGCCGAGCAGTAGCAGCACAACCTTCGCCCCGGAAATCGCGTAATACACGCGATATCCCGGTCCAACATCAATCCGTAATTCCCACACCCCGTCGCGGCAGAACCGGTGATCCCCGAAGTTTTCGAGTTCTATCCTGTTGATTCGCCGGTCAATCGCAATTTTCGTCCCGCTATCGCGCATTACTCCGCCGCCAATCAAGAAAGGTATCCTTGCCGTTCGGAGCGAGATAATGCCGGATCTCGTACACGGTCTATTTTCGTTTATAGACGAATCAGTGTCAAGCTCGACAGACGAGGGCACCCCGCCGACCTGCAATCAACTGCGCGTCACTTTGCATCGAACGGGACCCGCATTTTGGGAACAGCGAACCGGATAAACAACACGGCAGCGATCGACGGGATTGCACCGGCAACCGAGCAAAAAACGATAGCCAGCGGCGCCCACATCTCATAGCCATAAATTGCCGTCGGGTTGCGGGCGCGCGCCTCAAAAGCTTCAGACCAGTAAAGGCAGTTAATTAGCACAAACGGCACGGCGAGCGCCGTCAGCAGGTGCCAGAGTTTCTCTTTGGGCCGCTTGAAGCAGCAGAGTATCGAAACAATGACGGTCGAAAGGATGGCTATGACAATGGCCGTCGATTGCATAAACACTCACCAATTGGAGCCTCATCGCCGCATCTATCGAATCAGCTGACTTGGACTTGGCTACCGAGCGGCCGACGCTTCAGTGCCGGCTGTCTCCCGCACAATCTGCCCATCCCGCATGTATAAGATTCGCCCCGCGATAGCCGCCGCTTCGGGATTGTGTGTAA
>CAVXMJ010000031.1:0-655902 GCA_963762905.1 uncultured Acidobacteriaceae bacterium
ACCCGGGGACGGACGGGACGTTCCCGGAGCCGTCGGTCAGTACCGTTAAGTCGGCAAGCGTCCCGCGATCTCGTGATCGATTCCGTCTAGGCAAAGACCCTGCGGCGTTTCAGGAGACCTATTCTGTACCGCCTGCCCCAGATTCCCAGAACGAGCATATTGGCAGGCGGAGGACTCGGGGCGACAGTCAAAGCTCCGTGTTGCCGATTTGACCTCCCTGGGCACTTGCCCGTTGCTACGCTTGGCCTCTGCTCCCCAAAACGGGCCCGCGCGTGATAGCTGTCGTGACAACTTGCGAGCGCCGATCTTGCTATAGTTATGTGGGTTTTGCTTCCCCTTCGTGATCCAGATTGAAGTGCTCCATGGTCGCCGCCACGCGGGCTTTCGGCCCAGAAAACGACATCACCGTCCTGACGCTCGCCTTCACCCCGCCGAGGTGCTGCATGCCTGAGCATCCCCTGCCGCCGCAGGAAGTAGCGCCGACCTCCCGGTCGGCTGTAGCGCGGGTATCCCGACCCGCGCTCACGAGCGTTGCCCTGCTCACCCTCGCCTTTCCATTCGCCCTCCCCGCCCAGACCTTCGGCCAGGAAGACGACATCACCGTCCTCACCGTCGCGTTCGCCCCCAAAATGGAGCCGGCTGCCGTATGAAGAAACGCAAACTCCTGCCCCTGATGCTCCTCCTGACCCTCATCGTCTCGGCATGCGGTCTCCGCGCCCAAAACCAGCCGCCGAACGCCGTGCCCGTCGTCTTCGGCCATTCCGTCATTGCCCTCAACGGCCCATGGAAGTTCCACATCGGCGACAATCCCCAATGGGCCGACCCGAACTTCGACGATTCCGAGTGGGAGACGGTTGATCTGACCCCACGGCCCGGCGTCGCCGACCCCTTCACCCGCAATCCCGCGTACGTCCCCGGCTGGACGACCCAGGGCCACCCCGGCTATTGGGGCTATGCCTGGTATCGCATCCGCGTTGCGGCGGCAGCCGGCCCCGGAGAGAACCTGGCGGTGATGGCGGACGGCGTGGACGACGGCTATCAGGTCTTCGCCCACGGCAAGCTGCTGGGAAGCAACGGGCAGTTTCGCGCGGGAAGATACCCGGTCGTCTATTTCTCCCAGCCTCAGATGTTCGTGTTGCCGCCGTCCGGCGCCCGGACGGAAGTCCTGGCATTCCGTGTCTGGATGGGACCCGTGCGGCTTTCCCATCATCCCTTGACTGGGGGACTCCATTATGCTCCGCTGCTGGGCGAGAGCGGCGCCATCGTAGAGCAGACTCACATCGCCTGGTTGGAACTCGTGCGGCATTACGCTTTTTCCGGCATTCTCAGCGGAGTGTTTCTTCTGCTGACGATTGTAGCCGCGAGCCTGATTCTGTTTGACCGCTCCGATCGTGTTTACCTGTGGGTGGCGGCCGCCATCCTGCTGTCCATGATCCGCGAGTCCGTCTTTTCCCTCGCCAACTGGACACAACTGGTGAGCCTTCGCGAGTTCTTCTTCATCCTCGAAGCTTTCCTCGCTCCGCTGGCGATCGGCCTCTGGGCCATGGTGTGGTGGAAATGGTTCCAGTTGCGCCGCCCCGTGTGGATACCGAAGGCAATTGCCGTCCTGGCGTTGCTCGACATCGTTTTCGAGCTCCTGGGAGTAAACCTGTTCTATGCCATCCCTCCATCGCTGGGCCTGAGCTTTCACGCGGCATCGGAAGTGGTACGGCTGGGGCTGCTCACGTTGCTCGTATTTATCGTCGTCAAGGGAATCAGGGAACAGGGCAAAGAGGGCTGGCTGGTGCTTCCCGCCGTGGCGCTCATGGCGTTCGAACAATTCCAGAGCGAGTTGATCAGCTTCCAATTGCACGGAACTTTTATTGTCTTCGGCACGGTCATCTTCTATAACGAGGCCGCCGACCTCGCCCTCGCCGCTTCTATCGCATTGCTGCTGTTGCGTCGTCTGCTGCTCTCCCTTCGGCGACAGCGTCAGATGGCGCTCGACATCAAGCAGGCGCAGGAAGTGCAGCAGGTGCTGATTCCCAGGGAACAGCCCCCCATTCCCGGGCTCGAGATTGAAACCGAGTACCGCCCCGCCCGTGAAGTGGGCGGAGACTTCTTTCAGATTGTGCAGCACCCGACGGATGAAAGTGTCCTCATCGTAGCCGGAGACGTCGCCGGCAAAGGTTTGAAAGCAGGAATGATGGTGGCGCTCCTCGTGGGTGCCATCCGCACCGCGACCGATACCAGCCTCGATCCGGAGTTCGTGCTGCGCGTATTGAACCGGCGGCTGCTGCGGCGCGGCGATTCCCAGGCCACATGCCTTGCGCTTCGGATCGGGAAAGATGGAGAGGCAACGCTGGCCAACGCGGGCCACGTGGCGCCGTACTTGAACGGCGAGCCGCTTGCCATGGAAGGCGCGTTGCCGCTCGGCATGATTGAAGACGCGGACTTCTCGGTCATGCACTTTCAGTTGGACCCAGGCGACAAACTGGTGCTGATGTCGGACGGCATTGCCGAGGCCACGGATGAGCGTGGGCAGCTCTTCGGCTTTGAGCGCGTCCACGAATTGCTGCACACCGCAGGCTCAGCCGCAGAGATTGCCGCCGCAGCTCAGAAGTTCGGCCAGGAAGACGACATCACAGTCCTCACCGTCGCTCTAACTCCAAAAATGGAGGCGGCTGCCGTATGAAAAAACGCATTCTCCTGCTCATTACAGTTTCGCCCCTGATTGCTTCCGCGAAAGTCGGCTCGTAGGAACGAGCGCGACGCAGTTGCGACACAGCGGCCCCTACTTTTATCGGGCCAGCCCTCCTGTCAAGCCCCACCCACACAAACTTTCCGCCTCAAAAACCCCCTTAACTCTTTCACTCGCATTCACTTATTCACTCTTTAACTTCTTCCCGCAAGTTTGCCGATCATTATGCCCTTCTGGCGCATACTCGTTCCATGATCCGCGAACAGAACACCTCCCGGCTGCCGGCTGCTCTTTTTGGGGGTCGCCTCCAGCGGGCGAATTCACCCAGGGAGTGATTTTTAGTGCCCCGGAGGCCGATTTTGCCGCTTAAGTGTTTTGAAATCAACAAATCGAGCAAAAAAAGCGTGGACAAATTTTGTAGATTTTCGTCAGTTTAACTGTCCGTAAAGGCCCTTTTGAGGGGTCATTCGGCAGGTTTCTGTCACTTGCCGTAAATGTCCGTTTCAGAGACCACCGGCGCTGGATTTTCGCAGCAGCTGAAGCAGGCGTCGGCAGGCTGTAAACCGCACTTGCCTCATTGAGCACGAGAAGGTCCGGGCTACACTGGAATTCTTCAGTCGAAGGAGAAAATGGCATTCGTTAGTTTGACGCGCCTCAGGATCCGCTCCATTCGATTTCTTCCGTTCTTCGCGCTTCACACCTGGCGATCGCTGCGGCAGATAAAGCGCGCAAACGGATTTCAGACCGGAGCACTCCTGCCTGATCGAAGCTGGACCTTCTGGACCATGACAGTCTGGGATAGCCAGGAGAGCATGCGGCAGTTCATGGCCTCGGGGGCGCATAAGAAAGCCATGCCGCATCTGTTGGAATGGTGCGATGAGGCAGCCGTGGCCCACTGGACCCAGCCTGAGACCGAAGTTCCGTCCTGGATAGAGGCCCACAGGCGCATGCGCGATGATGGCCGTTCCTCGAAGGTCAACAATCCGAGCCCACAGCAAGCCACGCGGAGCTACAACGTTCCACGCACGACCGGCGGTGGAAAGATAACTCGATCCTAGTCCGCGATGGACTGCGGCCAAAAATGCCCCCAGACTTGCGCCTGGGGCCAGCGCCTTTCTCGCACTTCGCAGGCTGCCTATCGGTCGAGCACCTGGTAGCGCGCCATCATGCCCGCGAGCATGTGGTCCGAGATGTGGCAGTGGTAAAGCCATGTGCCCACGGCGTCAGGCACCATGTCGGCCGTGATCATCTGCGCGGATGTCACCACCAGAACGTCGGTGCGTTGGCCCGCGACGGTAACGGTGTTCCCATGCCAGTGCGGCGTGTGCGCGTTGTTGAAGTCGCCGAGCGTGGCCACGTACCAGCGCACGTGATCACCCTTCTTCATCACCATCATGGGCAGGTTGCCGTAGATGGTTCCGTTGATGGACCACTTGACGTTAGTGTCGACAAATCCCTGTCCGGCAACCGTGCCAATGACCCCATCCGCGTTCACGGGCTTGAACTCATAGCGATTGAGTTTTGAGGGATCGGGAATGTGAGCCTTGATGTTGTCGTCGAGATACCAGCTCTCGTTCTCGTTGATGGCGATGAAGATGGTGACGAATCCCTCGTCCACATCTTTAGGTGTGCCGTCCGCGCGCGCCATGCCGCGCCGCGTGATGACGAGGCCGCCGAAGAGGCCGCTGGCCACGTCGCGCAGCTCGTCGCAGTGCGAGTGGTAGAGCCAGAAGAGGGAACTGGGATCGGCGGGGCCGGGACCGGAACGTTCGGGAACCTGCCAGGTATAGGTATGCGTCGATCCGGGCGCAATGCACGCGCCCCGATCTTCCATGTCGCCGGTCCCGCCGTTGTAGTTTGCGCCCTCGGAGTCCTTCTCGTAGAGAACGCCGTGGGGATGCATGCCATACGGGTGTGTGGCGTTGTTCTTGAAAACCACCTTGATGGTGTCGCCAACTTCGGCATACAGAATGGGCCCTAGTATGCCCAGGTACGAGTCCTTGGCTTCGCGCGGCTTGATCGTGGTGAAGGTCGCGTCGGTGTACTCGTGATAAACCGCCTTCTTGTACACGCGGCCAATGTGGTTGGCGCTGGTCTCTGTGAATCCCTTGGCGATGGCGTCGAAGGGCATGCCCATGGCCTCGTCGCGGCCTGAGGGAGCGTAGTCCCAATTCACCTCATCTGCGGCGACGTAGTAGGTGCGCGTTTTGCCCGCGTGAGCAGCGGGCGCAGCATGCAGGGAAACAGGAACAACGCAGAGAGTGGCGGCGGCGCTGCAGATTGCGCCCAGCGAGGCGCGGCGGAGATTTCGCTTGTTCATCGTTCCTCCGGAGAATCGGTTGGGACGGCATGTGCGCAGACAGACTCCTGCCGCGCGTCGCGTTTCATTGGAGCCGTTGAGGGTTCTGAGGAAGCTACGCTCGTGATTTTACTGTTGCGGTCACGGCGCTGCAAAGCTCTTTTTTTGCTGCGAAGCAGATATCTTTGGGGGTCTGCAACGCCATTGAGCGTGGCAGCAGTCCGGCTCATATAAACTGAAGGTAGCGAGTCGCGCTCTGTTCTGCCCCCTGAGGAAGAGCTTGAGGGGCCCCGCAAGGGAGCGAGGAACGAGCAGCGGCCGCGCCGTTGAAGCCGTCCGCCCCGGCGGATTTGTGCAGAGACAACTCACAAGGAGAACCAACTACAGATGGCAAAAATTGCAAAAACAGGTGACCGCAAGAAGGTCATGGACACGACAAAGTCAACCGACTGTCCCAAGTGCGGCAAGCCCACGCGCATCGTCAAGCGCGTAAAGGACCGGGAACGGGGAGTTCCTGGCGGAGTGTATATTTCGTGTTCCGCATGCGAGTTTTTCGAAAAGCTTTAAGCTTTCCTTGAGCTTTTATCAACAGCGAGGCCCGGCCATGAGCCGGGCTTTTTGCTTCTGAACCGCGCGCCAGTCGATAGCGGCCCAACTCCGATCGTCCCTATTCCTCCAGCCGGCCGCGGGATTTCTGGAACCTCTCACGCATCCATTGCGTACTCAATACCTGCAGGAGAACTCAATGAAGACCTTTGCTCGCCTTACCCGCCTCGCGGCATTCCTTTGCCTGACAGCCTCGCTCATCCCAGTGGCCGCCCACGCTGCGTCGAAAGACACCTCAGGCGCCATCGTCATCGTTTTCAAGGATGGCCACCGTCAGACTTTCAACCTTTCTGACATTGACCGCGTCGAGTTCGCCGGAGGAGCTTCCTCAGCTCCAGCGGACAGCTACAGAGTTCCCAGTCGTGGCCGGTTCTTTGGCAAGTGGGAGTGCGGCGACGGTCAGGGAAATAACTTCTACATCACACTGAACGAGGATGGCACCGCCTACAGGTCCATTGGTGAAACTCGCGGGCATTGGGAGTATGTTGACGGCGAGGCTCGCATCACGTGGGACGACGGCCGCAAGGACGCGATTCGCAAAGCCGGACCGCAATACTTCAAATTTGCCTACGGCGAGGGCAAGTCGTTCACTGACGACCCAGACAACGTGGCCCACGCGCGCAACACTGAGGCCGGCCCGGCCTAGGCTACACGGCTCTTACAGCGCTTCCGCCATCTCATCCAGCACTGCCTGTGCCGCCTGTGCAGGATTTGCCGCCTGCGTGATGGGCCGGCCGACGACCAGGTAGCTGGCGCCGGCGCGGAGGGCTTGCGCAGGTGTCGCAAGCCGCTTCTGGTCGTTTGTGTCGGCTCCCGCAGGGCGGATTCCCGGAATAACCAGTACGCCGTCGGGGCCGGTGAGCGCACGCAAAGCCGCAACCTCCTGCGGCGAGCACACAAAGCCGCGAATGCCCGCGGCGATAGACATTTTGGCCAGCAGTTCCACTTGGCTCGCTGGAGAGCGCGCCATCCCGGTGGATTCGAGCTGCGCTGCATCCATGCTGGTGAGCACCGTGACGGCAAGAAGCTCGGGCGGGTTGGCGACGCCATCGAGCGCGGCTTTGGCCGCGGCCAGCATCGCGGGCCCGCCGGCGGCATGCACGTTGACCATCCGCACGCCCAAGGTTGCGGCTGAGCGGACAGCTCCGGCCACGGTGTTTGGAATGTCGTGAAACTTGAGATCGAGAAAGACGGAGTGGCCACGCTCCACGATTGGCTCGATGACTGCGGGCCCAACGGCGGTAAACAGTTCCAACCCGACCTTGAACCACTTGCAAGTTCCTTCGAGCTTTCTTACCAGCTCGGCCGACGCGGCAGCGCTGGGCACGTCGAGCGCGACAATGAGTCGCTGTCGCGCGGCTTCGACCTTGTCGGTGGCGAGCGGGCGCGCAGGAGCGGATGTCGGTTTCAAACGCTCAGAGATCTGCATACTTCGATCCTAACGGATTGCGGGCGATACGATAAGAAAGGGTGCAGACCGGCATCGAGGGGCGGGAACGTTGCGAATGCGTTGGTGGGTGTTCGGGATTCTGTGGCTTTCGGTGACCGGCTCAGCGTCGGCGGCGGCAGTGGATACCAACCCCATGAATTACGACCCGCCGGTTCGCGCCGCATTCAAGGATTTCTACAATCTGGATTACGCCGGCGCGGTTGAAAGATTCGAGCGTTATCACGCGGAGCACGCGGGCGATCCTCAAGCAACGGCGTATCTGCTGAACGCGATCATCTTTCAGGAGCTCTACCACGAAGACCTGCTCGACACGACCTTCTACGCGAATGACGGATTCCTGACCGGGCGTCACGCGACCGAGGAGGATCCGAAGAAGCGCGACCAGATTTTTGCGCTGGCCGATGAAGCAGTGCAAGAGGCGGATTGGCGTCTGAGCCAGAATCCCAACGACGTGAACGCGCTGTTTGCGCGCGCCTGGGTGCGCAGCCTGCGATGCACGTATGTGGCCATGGTGGAGCGGGCCTTTGGCGCTGGGTTCCGCCTGGCGACGAAAGCACGGGACGATGCCGCGCGCGTGCTCGAACTGGATCCGAATTATGTAGACGCGAAGCTGATCACGGGGGTTTATGAGTACGTCGTGGGTGCGTTGCCCTGGCCGTTCAAGCTGATGATCGGCTTTGCGGGCATCACAGGATCGAAGGCCACGGGCCTCGCCATGCTGCGCGACGATGCCAGCCGCGGCGTGTTGACCAGGTTAGACGCGAAAACCGCGATTGCGCTTTTTCTGCGCCGTGAAGGAAAGTACGACGAAGCCATTCAAGTGGTAATGCAATTGAAGAACGAGTATCCTCACGATTTCCTCTTTTGCCTTGAAGAGGCCAACCTGCGCAAAGACGCAGGCGAAGGCATGAAAGCCGTCGATGCGTACCAGCAGATCCAGGCCGACAACGCCAAGCCGGGCTACTTTGCCGAGGCGCGCATGGAGCTGGCCGACTTTGGTCTCGGCGACGCACTGCGCGGCCAGCGGCATAACGATGAGGCCGCGCAAGCCTATGAGCAGGCGGCATCGACGCCGGGTGTGGGACTCGAGCTCAAAATTCGTTCGCTGCTCGATGCCGGCGAATGTCGCGATAGGTCCGGGCAGCGCCAGCTTGCTGTGCGCGACTATCAGGCGGCGATCGATGCGGGCCCCAATACTTCGCGCGCCGACCAGGCAAGAAAGTACCTCCGCGCACCGTATGGGGGAAACTAGCAGAACAGGGGCTAAAGGGACTGAGGAACTACTCACCTGGAGCGAAGGGCAATGGAACCGGCGGGGATGCGAATTCGTATGATGAGTCTGTAGGCATATTCCGCGGAGGGATCGATCATGGCAGCCTTTTGTCAGCAATGTGGTAGCGCTTTGCACCCGACCGCGCGGTTCTGCTCCGGATGCGGTTCGGTTGCGCCCATGGCGCAGGCCATGCCGGGCAGGCCCCTGATCCGGCCGCACGCGGGGCGCATGATCGGCGGCGTTTGCATGGCGTTGGCTCAGGCCAATGGATGGGACGTGGCCACGGTCCGCATTCTTACGGTGATCGGCTTTTTTGTTTCGAGCGGACTGGTTGGCGTGGCCTATCTAGCCGCCTGGATCGGCATTCCCGAAGAGACGATGCCCTATCCGGGAGCGTATCCTCCTCAAATATGAACAGTGAATATGTTTCTGGCGGCGCGCGACTGAGTTTTGGCGACGCGGGCGAGGGGCTGCCGGTTGTTTTGCTGCATCCCACGCCGCTTGACCGTGAATATTGGCGGCCGCTTACGCGTGAGCTTGCGGGCATTCGCGCGATCGTTCCCGACCTGCGCGGACACGGGCGCTCCGAACTGGGATCGGGATTGCCGGTGGGAGGATTTACCCGTGTCCCCGGCGCGCCGGTGCTCACGATGGCTCAGCTTGCCGCAGACGTCCTTGCGCTGCTCGATCATTTGAAGATTTCTAAAGCAGTTTTTGGCGGATGCTCCATTGGCGGCTATGTGCTGCTGGAGTTGTGGCGGAGGGCTCCGCAGCGCATTCACGGCATGATCTTTGTGTGCTCCAAGCCGCAACCCGACTCCGAGGCCAACCTGACCAAACGCATGGAAACCATCGCGCAGGCGCGGGCCGACGGTGTTGCAGCGCTCTTCGACGGCATGGCGCGGAACACCGTGGCGCCCTCGGTTCGCAAGGAACGGCCCGAAGTAGTGAGCGAGGTGCGGGCGCAGATGTCGCTGACGGCCGATGCTGAGATTGCAGTGCAGGCAGGGCTTGCAGCGCGGCCGGATTCGGTCCCGACCGTGGCCACGATTCGCGTGCCGGTGCTGGCGATCGTGGGCGCGGAAGATTCAAACGTGACGGCGGCGGACATGGAGGCATTTCGCGCAGCTCCCGGTGGATGCGAGTTGCACGTGCTGCCGTGCGCCGGGCACTACGCCGCGTACGAACAGCCAAAAAAGATGGCCGCGCTGGTGGTGCCGTGGCTAAGGCAGCTCAGTGACTGATCGCCTGATCTAAACCATTGTGCCCTTGCGCTGATAGAATTCCGCTCGAGTTGTTTTCCCATCTCACGGAGGACCCCATGAGCGACGATGATCTGAGGAATCCCGGCCGCCGCGAATTCCTGCGCATCGTGCCGGCTGGTGCGGCTGTTGGATTCACGATTGCCAATGCGTCGCTGTTTGCTTCAGTTGCGGTTGCGCAAGCTCAGAGCGCATCCGTCGGGCCGAACTTTCAGCTCTTCACCGCAGGGAAGATTCAGGATGACGTGAAGGCGCTTCAAGCCAGCCCGGGCGACAACAATCTTGTGCAGGAGAAGAACTTCAAGGTAGCTCTCACCGTGGAAACGGCGAAGAGCGCCAGGGAATTTGAGTGGCACGAGGGCCGCGACCACATTTTATTGGTGTTGGAGGGGGAGACGGTTTACCAGGTAGGTGGAACACCGAAGGGTGCGCACAGCATGGGGCCTGGTGAATGGCATGCGCCGGAAGCGGAGGGAGCAACAACGCTGACGCTCAAGAAAGGCGACATGCTGGTGATGCCGCGCGGCACCCTGCACAAACGGAGCACTGCCGGAACGGTCACGCTCTACCTGATTTCGCCGCAAGGGGCGTAAAGCAGTTCGCAATTCATAGTTCGCAGCGATCGGTTCGACTGTGAACTGCGAACTAAGAACTGCGAACTAAGAACTGCGAACTGTCACTCAGTTTCGGCTTCTCATTTTGCCCAGCAGGTTCAGGATCTCGATATACAGCCACACCAGCGTGACCATGATGCCGAACGCGGCATACCACTCCATGTATTTGGGCGCGCCAACGGCAACACCCTGCTCGACAAAATCAAAGTCGAGGACGAGATTGAGCGCGGCAATGGCCACGACGAGCAAGCTGAATCCAATGCCGATGGGAGTGGCGCCATTGACGGTAGTGAAGTTGATGCCGAAGAAACCGAGAATCATCTCCAACATGTAGAAAAGAAAAATGCCGCCGGTGGCAGCGACCACACCGAGGCGAAACTTCTGCGTGACCTTGATCAAGCCTGACCTGTAAGCGATCAGCAGCACGAAGAGAGTGCCGAAGGTGAGGCCCACGGCCTCCATGGCAATCCCCGGGTAACGCTGCTCGAAGATCGCGGACAGCCCGCCGAGCACAAGTCCTTCGAGAAGCGCATAGATGGGCGCGGTGATTGGCGCCCACGTCCTTTTGAACGACGTGATCAAGGCAAAGATGAGTCCGCCGAAGAGACCGATCATCAACGCAGGGCCGGCGAAGCTCATGTCGCGGGTCTGCATGAACGAGTTCCACGTCCAAGCTGCGGTAACCACGGCGCAGAGCAGCAGAATTCCAGTCTTGTTGATGGTGCCGCTCAGCGTCATGCGCTGCGCCGCGTCGATGAGGCTTCCGCCGTATTGGCTACCCTGGAAGTCGCTGAAGGTGTTCTTTCCAAGGGCCGGATTCGATGTCTTCATAAGTGCCATTGCAATCACTCCGTCGTGGCAGCCTCGAACCCCCAAGTAGCTTCAGGATAGTTTGGCCGCAACTGTCATTCTATTCGATGGAAAAAAGCCCGCGAAAGTTTCAGGTGCGCAGCCAGGGGTTAATCGAGCGTTTCCACGCCGGATTCTCTTTCGTGCCGGGCTCCGGTGGCCATCAGGTTCTCGATGGTGGCGACCGGCTGAATCCCTCCGCGTGCTCCCTGCGTCATGCAGTTCATGGCAGCGGCAGCGCAGGAAAAATCAAGTTGCCGCTCCAGCGGCCAATCGTGAAGGAGGCCGTAGATGAAGCCGGCGCGAAAGATGTCGCCGGCGCCAGTGGTATCGGCAACGTTTACGCGATAGGCAGCGCTTTGGATCAACTGCTTGCCGTCCCATGCCAGCACTCCGCTTTCGCCCAGAGTGGCCGCGCTCAGGCGGCATCCATAGCGCGACTGCATGCGGCGCAGCGCTCTCTCGAGATTGGTTTCGTCCATCAGCCGGCAGGAGAAATCCTCACTGACGATCAGATAATCGATATTCGAAACCAGCTCTTCGATGCCGGGATACGTGTCATCGAGGTCGGCGACGACGGGAACGCCCGCCTCGCGCGCCCAGGCAGCGGCCTGCGTGGCAGCGGCTGTGTCGTGGCCGTCGACATGCAGAACGCGAGCATTGACGATCCATTCGCGGCGAAGATCGGCGGCCCGAAGAACCATCTGGTCGTTGCGTTGGCAAATGACAGTGCGCTCGCCGGCAGCATCGATGAGGATGACGTTGTGCAGGCTGGCAGCGCCGGGGACCGTAACGATCTGCGCTTCGACGCCGACGCGGCGGAAAGCATTCTGGTGCAGGCGCGCCGCGTCGTCGTCGCCGAGCTTGCCAACGTAGCGTGTGCGCAGGCCCCATGTCTGGCAGGCCACGACGGTGGTGGCCACCTGGCCGCCTGGTTGTGTTGACCGATTGCTGTAATGGACTTTCGATCCAGGCTCAGGAAATCGCTCGAGCGGAATGAGCGTGTCCGTCGCGTTCAGGCCGACGCCGACGACATCAACGAGATCAATGGGGGGCAGTTCAGCCACAGAAACATTGTAATGGGCGGCCGAAAGAGACCGCTGGTGCTGAGAACTGAAGGCCGAATGCTGTAGGCTCAAATTATTCTTTTGGTTCTGGACGAAACCTGTGACTCAAAAAACATCCTCTCGCCCCTTTCAAAGCCCTGAGGGCGACGCGCTCTATTGCGGGAGAGTGTCGCTGGAAGCGCTTGCCAGGCGGTTCGGCACGCCGCTTTATGTGTATTCGGCCGACCAGATTACCGAACGGTTGGGGATGTTCCAGCGTTCGCTCAAAGGGCGTGACCACCTGGTTTGTTACGCCGTGAAGGCCAACTCGGCACTGGCGATTTTGAAACTGCTTGCGGGGCGCGGTGCGGGATTCGATATTGTGTCGGGCGGCGAGTTGGAGCGCGTGCTGGCCGCGGCGCCTGAAGCGGCGGACCGGGTGGTTTTTTCCGGAGTGGGGAAAACGGCGCCGGAGATGGACGCGGGGTTGAAGGCCGGAATCCTGGCATTCAACGTGGAGAGCGAAGCAGAACTGGCATTGCTGGCCGAGCGCGCGCGAAAGCTCAAGACTCGCGCGCGCTTTTCGCTGCGCGTGAACCCGGATGTGTTTGCGGATACGCACCCGTATATTTCGACCGGACTGCGCGAGCACAAGTTTGGCATCGACATTCGGCGGGCGCGAGCGATTTACAAAAACGCAGCGCGGAATCGCTGGCTTGAGGCGCACGGCATCAGCGTTCACATCGGATCGCAGATTCGCTCCGCTGAGCCCTTTGGCGCGGCCATCGAGCGGGTCAACAAGCTGGTCCAAAAGCTGAGAGGCGAAGGCATCGAGCTGAAGATGATCGATGCCGGCGGCGGACTGGGTATCGACTATCACGACGGCAACTTTGACGCGGCGGGCAAAGTGGAGGAGTACGCCGCCGTGCTGAATCGCGCGCTGAGCGATTTCGACGGGCGATTGCTGATTGAGCCGGGACGGTTTCTGGTGGCGCAAGCCGGCGCACTGTTGGCTCGGGTGCTGTATGTGAAGCGGAACGGCGCCAAGAATTTCGTGATTACCGACGCTGCGATGAACGATTTGATTCGCCCCGCTCTCTATCAGGCGCATCACGAGATTGTGCCGGTGCGGCCGAGGGCAGGGAAGGCGCTGGTCGTGGATGTTGTAGGACCGGTTTGCGAATCGGGCGACTTCTTCGCGCGCGACCGCAAGCTCGCGCCCGTTGAGCCCGGCGACCTGGTAGCGCTACTCGATGCCGGGGCCTACGGCATGGCGCAAAGCTCGAACTACAATTCGCGCCCCCGCGCGGCAGAAGTTTTGGTCAGGGGTGCAAAGGCCCAACTGATTCGCCGGCGCGAGACGATGGCCGATCTACTCGCGACAGAGGAGCTGTAAAGGATTTGGATGCTACTGGCGGACGCCGGAGGCGGCGATGAAGCCCGAGTCTTGCGAAGCCGGCGCGGCCGTTGAAGGCGGGGCCGCGAAGCTCGATCCGCTGGCGTTGAGCGCCGTGGAATAATCCGGACCGAGGCCGAGAGTCTTGAGCGCGCGGGAGTCGGGCATCAATTTCGTCTGCCAGCCATGATCGGCCTGATATTTCTGCATGGCGGCAACGGTTGTGGAATCCCATTCACCATTTGGATCGCCACTGAGGTAGTGCTCACGGATCAGGGCCTGCTGAATTTGCGTCACGCGATCGGAATCGATCGCCTGTTGGCCGCGGGCGCGGCGCGATTTGTGGCGGCTGTGCGAGAGCCTGTGGGCCGCGCTGGAGTGGCTGGTCGTGGCTCGGCGCGCGTTTGCGGCGAACGCGGGAGACGCAAGAAAAGCCGCGGAGAGTAGAAGCGCCAATCCTGAGCGAGATGAAAACATCCTAAACCCATCCGACCAAATAGAAGATTCCAAGGACTGTTCCAAAAAGTGTAGCGAACGAACGGCTACGCGGCAAGGGGAAAACGAATCGAGTGCCGCAGTATGGATTACTTTTGGATACCGCGCCGGGGGCGGGACTCCGCCATCGGCGCGGCTCCGGAACTGCTATAGCGTGCCACCAATATAGTTAATTCCAAGTTCAGGATGACGGGGGTCTATGACTTCGAAGACCACATCATCGCCGGTCTTGAGCTTGCTTACCACGGCATCAAATTGTTCCTTATTTGGAGTTGGCTGCCGGTTGACGTGCGTGATAACCAGGCCCGGCCCCAGCCCCTGCAAGTCAGCGAATGAAGCGGTGCGCACCGACTCGATGACCACGCCGGAAGCGTGTATGCGGGAGACCGTTGCGGGCGGAGCATCCTGCACAACCACGCCAAGCTTGGCTTCACCTGCGCCGCCACCGTTGTCCTGGTCGCTTTCGGGCTGCGGATTGTTGAGATCGGCGAAGACCTTATCGCGATCACCGATGGTCACCGTGGTGTCCTGCGGCTTTCCGTCGCGCATGTAACCCAGGCGGATGGTCGATCCGGGAGCGCGGCTGGCGATTTCATTCACCAGATCGTCGCCATCCTTAATCGACCGGCCGTCGATGGTGGTGATGATGTCTCCGGCTTTCAGGCCTGCCTTGTCCGCGGGGCCGCCGGGCTGAACTTCCTGAACGAGAACGCCATTCTTGAAGCCGTAGACGCGGTTGACGGCGCCCGACAATCCTTCGCGGAACTGAATGCCGATGGAGCCGCGCGTGACTTTGTGGCTGGGACTGATGAGATCGTTGTAGACCGACACGACAGTGTTGGAAGGCATCGCGAATCCGATGCCCTGATAGCCTGCGGACTGCGTGTAGATTGCGGTATTGACGCCGATGACCTCGCCGTTCATGTTCAGCAGTGGGCCGCCGGAGTTGCCGGGATTGATGGCTGCATCGGTTTGGATGAAGTGCTGAAACTGGCCGGGCGCGCCCTGGTCAATGGTGCGGTTTTTCGCTGAAATGATGCCGGCTGTAACGGTTTGCGCAAGCGCAAATGGGCTGCCGATCGCCTCGACCCAATCGCCAACTTCGGCCGTGTCAGAGTTGCCCATCTTGACGGTGGGAAGCGGCGTGCTCGTGTCGATCTTGATCACGGCCAGATCGGTGGCCTTATCGACGCCGATGACGCGGGCGGGACGGCCGAGATCCTGGGTGTCGGGATCGGTGGAAAGCTTGACGTAGATCTTGTCGGCTTTGTCGACGACGTGATCGTTGGTGATGATGTAGCCCTTGGAATCGACAATGAAACCAGAGCCGAGCGACTCCTGCACCTGGCCATTATCGGCCCCGTCGTCAGGGCCGCTGGGCGCCTGGCCGCCGAAGAAGCGGTTGAAGAAGTCCTGGAAGTTGTTGTCCGGTCCCTGACCCTGCCCCTGCTGACCGTTGTCCTGGTTGTTATCGTCGTCGTCGCCCGGACTCTGCTGGTTGGGTTGAGAACGAAACTGATGGAAGTTGCGATGAGGTCCGTTTTCAGACTGCTTGGGGAGAGTCTGGGTGTTGATGTTCACGACCGCGGGACCAACAAGCTTGGCAATTCTCACAAAGTCATTTGGCGGCGTGGGATTGGTGACGACCTTGAGAGGAGTGGCGTCGCTGCTGCTTTGACTTTCCTGACCGTGGACTCCGTGAGCCGCAAACGATCCGGCCACAATGGCGGCCGAGATGGCGGCAAGCAATACGAATACGGAGGTTAGACGGCGCGAGCGAAGCCGTTCGAAGAGCGATTTCATAGAGTTCAATGACCTCAGTTCGAGCACAGCCTCGCGGCTGGGGTTGGGTGGCGATGCTCCTTCAGTATAGCGACTCGCGAGCGGGTCCAGCGCTGACTCTTCCGCGCAACGCGCGGGGACGGATGAGGTCGAAGCCACGCACTGAAGTGTTAGACGCTCCGGGTGGTAAAAGAGACGCCCGGCGGCAGACACTTGGTGCGGCGCCGCGGAAAGGCCGGCCTAAATTTCCGCAGCCCAATCCAGCATGGCGAGGGTGAGCAGGAGGACCCGCTTGAGCCCCAGATCGCGGTCCCTTGCCGAATACCATTCGCGGAGCGTGTGAGCATCGCCGCCGTCGCCACCGGCGCCGATCGAAAGAGATGGAACACCGAGTGCCAGGGGAATGTTCGCGTCGGTAGAGCCGAGGCGGAGATCGGTGCGCAGTCCGAGATGGCGATCGACGGCGCGAAGCGTAGCCAGCATTGGAGAATCGTCGGGCAACTGCGCGGCCGGACGGTCGCCGATTTTGGAAACCGAGAACGACAGCCGAGAACGCGAACCGCCTCCTGTTGATTTCGATTTTTCGTTCCAGTGCTCGACGGCATCCTCAACCGCCCGGTGGAGAGCGACTTCAAGGCGCAGGAGCTGATTGGGATCGGTGGATCGGAAATCGATGTTCGCCTGAGCGCTTTCGGGAATGGAGTTGACGCTGATGCCGCCGCGGATTGTGCCAAAGTTCAAGGTAGTGCGCGGCTCGGCGGGAAGAGGCGTTTCGGCGAGGGCGGCGAGCGCCGTTGAAAGCGCGGCGATGGGGTTGGGGATGCCGGCGTCAGTAAAGCTATGGCCGCCGGGTCCAGTGATGGAGACCTGGTACCGTCGGCTGCCGAGGGCCTGCGTGACAGCTGCGTCCGCGCCGGGGCCATCGAGAACAATGTGAGCGGCAATGCGGCCGGCGAGCGGGCTGTGCTCGTAGACATGGCGCACGCCGCGCAGGTCACCCTCACCTTCTTCGCCCACGTTGCCGAGGACGATCAGCGGAACAGGAAGCGCGACGGCCGCATGGCGGAGCGCGCTAACAACGGCTAACATTCCTGCCACGCCGGCCGCATTGTCGCTCGAGCCCGGAGCGTCAAGACGATCACCGTCAAGGACCGGATGGAGCGGTGTGCCGGCGGGAAAGACGGTGTCAATGTGCGCGGAGATGAGAATGACCGGACCGGTGCTTTCCGCGGGGAGGTTCTCGGCACGAAAGAGGCCAAGAACGTTGCCGGCGCCGTCGATCTCGACGTCGCTCAATCCTGCTTCTGTGAAGCGCTGGGCCAGCCACTGGGCGCGTTCGTGCTCACCGTGGGTTGGGGCGGGAATGGCCACGAGACCGACTTGCCAATCCATGATGGTTTTGGGATTCGCGTGCAGCCACGCAAAAGCGCCGTGGATGGGCCTTTGCGCGGCGAGGGCCGTGACGCGCGAGAATGCCGAAGTTGAGGAGAAGACCGGCATCGAGGTGAATTCAGAGTAGCAGCAGAAAGGCAGAGAACAGAGATCGGAGAGCAGAGAACAGACAACAGAGAGTCAGGGGTTTTGGATCGGGTAGTCGACTGAGTGGAGAAACAATCCGCGCGCGGGTGCAGTAGGGCCGGCTTGAGAGCGGTCGCGTGCGGCGAGGATGCGGGGAATCTCTTCAAGGGCCAGTTGACCGCGGCCGACATCGATCATGGTGCCGACAAGATTGCGCACCATGTGATGAAGGAAGCCGTTGCCGCGAACGCGAAAGACGAGAAGCTCGCCGCCCTCGGTTGAGCGCTGCTCCCAGGTTGACTCGTGAATTTCGCGGATCGTTCCCGTCTTAGTGGCCTGCGCGACGGAGCCACGATTTAAGTCGTGATCGCCGGGCTCCTCTTCTTCAGCAAGATTCCTATGCGCTCGGTCGGGATCGGTTGCGGCGAAGCTGAGGAAGTCGTGTTCGCCTTCAAAGAGGCGAGCGCAGGCTTGAAGTGCGTCGAGCGAAAGCGGCCAAGGGCAGGTGTGCACATAGCGGGCGAGGAAGGGCGAACAATCGGGGGCGCGCAGGATGCGGTACTCGTAGGTCTTGGCGACAGCCGAATGCCGCGCATGAAAGGCACTTCGTGCCGTACCGGCTTTGGAGATGAGCATCGACGAGGGAAGAGTCCGATTGAGGGCGCGAAGCAGGTTCTCGGGGGGGATGGGAGCGCGCAAAGTGAAGCTTGCGACCTGCGCAAGGGCATGAACGCCCGCATCGGTTCGGCCTGAGCCCTGGGGTAGAGGCGATTCGCCGGTGACGCGGCCGAGTGCGGCCTGGAGTTCGCCCTGAATCGTTGGGAGGCCGGGCTGTACTTGCCAGCCCTGAAAATCAGTCCCGTCGTAGGCCAGGGTGAGCTTCCAGGTCTGGAGGCCGGGATCGGGTTGAAGCTCGTTCGTCACTCGAGTTGATTCTAGCGGGGCTGAAGTCGGAGTGTGGGTCGATCAACGGCGCACCGTGGCTCGAAAGTCGTGACTCGTGCATGGCGAGTGAAACAACAGTCAAGGAATGAGACAGGGTTAGAAAGCAGAAAAGAAGTAGGTTAGAAGTGCTTCTGTGGTGTCATTTTGCGCCCAAGCGCTTAACAGAGATTGAAAGAGAGAGCCGGGGAGTTGCGTAGCCCGGGCTGTCTGGCGTATTTTACTAACCAGTTAGTTAAATTTCTGCAGACGGTTCGGCAGTTCCCGAAGGGCGAGATGGAGCAGGGTGGTCCGCCGATGAGTTGATTCGGAAAAGGGACTGATGGCTGAAGTTTGTGTTTTGCTGAGCCGGAAAAAAGACTTGAGCGGAATTGCGCATCTCGCGGGTCTAAAGAAGCAAATCTGAAAACGAGTCGGGAAAGAATCAGAGAATCAAGCGATGTGTGGAACGACTGGGGTATCGAATTCGTAATTAACTTCGTAACGTGGAATCGCCTATTCCGGGAGCGCCGAAGCGATAATCGTTTTGACACTCTAAAAACGTGCATCCGGAGCGGCAGAGCCGCCTCCGCGAGGCATACAATCCGCGCGGCGCAACCCATTGGAGAAGAAACATGCACTTGAAGAGGACCGGTGTGTTGAAGGACGACAAGTTTGCCACAGAAGGTGAATGCTCAAACTCGGAGCCGACGCGGAAGGTATCGAGGCGAGGCGGCGAGCGGCTGCGCGCCGTCGCGGGCGTGCTGCTGACGCTGGCGGCGACGATGCCCGCCTGCGGGCAGCAGGCGGGGACGGTAACGAACACGCCGAGCAAGTCGGCATCGGAACTGCCGGTTGCGCCGGCGCCGATTGCGACCCAACCCTATCCCTTGCGCACTTCAAGCCGGCTTTATGCAAGGCCATTCGGGAGTTGGATGCGCAATCCAATCGGCGTCTACATGCCGACGACCATCCCGAAGGCTAGCTTTGAGAATTCAGTGCGACTGGCCGACCTGGTGAAGGACGGAAAGATTTACCTGAGTTTGTCGGATGCGATCGCGCTGGCGATTGAAAACAACTACGACATTGCGATTGCGCGCTACGACCTGGACATCGCGGACACGGACATCCTGCGGGCCAAGTCCGGTGCGCCGATTCTCTTCGGAGCGCCGTCGGGCCTGGTGACAGGGACGCTGGGCGGCTCGACTTCGACATTGTCGACGGGCGGGGGGCCCGGCGGAACGACGGTAGGATCTGGCGGCGCGGGTTCGGGCGCCAGTGGATTGTCGGAAACTGCGAACGGGGCTGGACCCAATCCTGAGGTTTTCGATCCGAGCGTTACCGGGACGATTGAGTTCGATCGCGACCACCAGCCTTCAACGAACTTCTTCACCGGCGGCACCAGTTCGACGAATCAATACAATTTTTCCTACAACCAGGGATTTTCGACCGGCACGAGCCTGCAGGTCGGCTTCAACAACGAATATGCCAGCACCAGCAACGCGATCGCGGAGTTGAGCCCGGAGTTGTATTCGACTTTCAAGGCACAGTTGACACAACACCTGCTGCAGGGCGCGGGCGTTTGGGTCAACAAGCGCCTGATTTATCAGGCGCTGAACGATCGGCGGATCACGGACTCCGGGTTCCGGCAACAGATTCTCTACACCGTAAACCAGGTGGAGACGATTTACTGGGGCCTCGTGCAAGCCTATGAGGACGTGCAGGCCAAGGAGCGGGCGCTGGACCAGAGCAATCAACTGCTGACAGACAATAAGAAGCAGTTGCAGATCGGGACCATGGCGCCGCTGGACGTGGTGAACGCGGAATCCACTGTAGCCACGGATCAGCAGGGGCTCATCAGCTCGCAGAATGCGCTCGAGTTCCAGGAGCAGATCATCAAGCAGGCAATTGCGCGCAATCTGAACGATCCGGCGCTTTCGGCCGCACCGGTGATTCCGACGGATCGCGTGAGCCTGGAAGCGCTCCCCGAGGAATCGCAGCCTGTGGAAGCGTTGGTACAAAAAGCATTCCAGCAGAGGCCGGAGCTGGAGCAGGCCGTGTTGACTTTGAAGAACGACGAGATCACGCTGAGGGGCGCGCGCAATGCGCTGCTGCCGGTCTTCGACGTGTTTGGTTACTACAACGGGCAGGGAATCGGTGGCTCGATCAGCCCGAGCTGCAACGTTTCGGGGTTTTATCCGCCGAGCGTTTGCGATCAGGGTCCGTCGAGCTATGGCTCGACCGTGCAGCACGCGTTCAACAACTCCGCACCCGATAAGGGCGTGGGCTTCAATCTGAACATCCCGATCCGCAACCGCGAAGCGCAATCGGTACAGGAGCGGTCGCTGATGGAGTACCGGCAGGCGGAATTGCGGTTGGAGCAACTGCACACCGAAATCCGCATGCAGGTGGTGAATGCGATGTACGCTCTGGCCAACGATCGCGCTCAAGTGCGGGCCGCAGTGGCGGCGCGCGACTATGCACAGCAGAGTATGGATGCGGAACAAAAAAAGCTGCACCTTGGCGCATCGACCACAGCGAATGTCCTTCTGCAGCAGCGCAGCTTGGCCATTGCAGAGGACAATCTGATTGCTGCCCATGCAGCCTATGCGGAAGGCCGCGCGGGTCTTTACCAGATGCTGGCATCGACACTTCAGCACTACAACATCAATCTGATGGAAGCGGCCTCAGGGACCGTGACGACGACGCCGGCAGTTCCGGGAGTGGAAGCGGCGCCGCCGGGCAATGAGCCGACAATGACGCCACCGGCAACGCAGGAGCAGCCCACGCCGCCGCCGGCGCAATAGGGTTGTGCTATCCCCGGTCCCTCCGCCACAGCGGACGAGGGACCTGGGGCGCCCGAGATAATTGGAATGGTGAGATGGCCCGGCGAAATGCTGGGCCATTTTCTTTTGGCGGTGCGAGCGTGTGTGTGACTCGCTCAGGATGTCTGTGCAGTAGTTGCGTGAGCGTATTGCGGAGCGTCAGCGCTCCGCGATTTGATCCAGAAAATCGAAGAATTCAGGAAAACTGATGGCTGCGGAATCGGCTCCCTCGATGAGCGTGTCACCGGTGGCGCGGAGGGCGGCGACGCTGAAGGCCATGGCGATCCGATGATCGCCGCCGGAGTCAATGGTCGAGCCGTGGAGGGTTTGGCCGCCGGGAACGTCGAGTCCATCGTCGAATTCCTCAACTTCAGCTCCCATGGCGCGAAGGTTCCTGGCGACGAGGGCGATGCGGTCGGATTCCTTGACGCGAAGCTCGCGCGCGCCGCGGATGCGAATGCCGCCACTGGTGAAGGGCGCGATAGCGGCGAGCACGGGAAGCTCGTCAATGAGCTGGGCGGCGAGCGCGCCGCTGACTTCAGTTGAGCCAAGGCCTTCGGGCGGCGCTGAAATCTGTACGAGGCCGAGCAACTCGGCGTTCTTTTCTTCGAGATTCAACACAGAGATGCGCGCGCCGAGGGCGGTTAGGACGTCGAGCAGCGCAGCGCGCGTGGGATTGAGGCCGACGGAGTCAAGGACCAGGCTGGAGCCCGGGAAGAGCGCGGCGGCGCAAAGGAAAAATGCCGCTGAGGAGAGATCGCCGGGAACGGCTGCGCTGATTGCGTGAAGCGACTGAGGGCCGGTAATGGAAATGGACGGACCGGTGCGGGTGAGAGTGGCGCCGAAGGCGCGGAGAGCCAGCTCGCTATGGTCGCGAGTACGCACTTCTTCGAGGATGGATGTGGGCCCGGCGGTTTGCATAGCGGCGAAGAGGATGCAGCTTTTGACTTGCGCGCTCGGAACGGGCGTGGCGTAGTCGATGGCGCGGAGCGGTCCGCCGTCAATGGTGAGCGGCGCGTGGCCGTTGGTGAGTGTGATGCGCGCGCCCATGGCCTCAAGGGGTTTGCGAATGCGATCCATTGGGCGGACCGAGAGGGACGCATCGCCGCTGAGAGTAAAGCGACCAGACTGCGGAGCGAGAAGGCCGGAGATCATGCGCATGGTCGAGCCGGAGTTACCGCAGTCGAGGGCATGCGAAGGAACCGTGACGCGACCCGCGACGCCGGTGATCTCGACAGAGTCGGGGCCGGTGCGATTCACTGTTGCGCCCAGCGCCTGCATGCAAGCGAGGGTGGAGGCGCAGTCGGCTCCGGTGGAGAAGTTGGTGAAACGCGAAGTGCCTTCGGCGAAACCACCAAGCATGGCGTAGCGGTGGCTGATGGATTTGTCGCCGGGCAACCGAAGACTGCCCATGATGTTGCGAGCGGGCCGGATAAGACGTTCCTGGGGGGCGATGGACAAGAGGGCTCCAGAGTGCAGCTTCTAGCCAGTTTGTGCGAGAACGGGCTGATTTCGTTCTCAGCGTTTCACTCAAGGGCTGAAGACTGGGAGAAAGTGACTGCTTCTAAGAGTTTATCGAATGAGGAGCCGTGGGTTGGCAATGAGGGCTCGGTTTCATTCTGAACAAGTACGGTTGAGAGGCTTGCGATTCGACTGAATTTGGACTCTGTGGACGCCCGAATTCAGCCGTGGCGCAAACCCCACGGGAACGTTATCATGTGTGGGACCAAATTTGTCCAAAATTCGCTGCATACGGGAAAACGATGAAACGAATTCTTGCTCCCCTGGCTTGTGCCGTTGCACTTGGCTTGTGTGTCGGCAGTCTGACCGGCTGTGGTGGTTCCTCTGGCAATACGACGCCACCTCCGCCAGTCGTGCCCACCATCACCAGTTTCACTGCGAATCCGGCGACCATCACAGATGGATCAAGCGCAGCGTTGACGGGAGTCTTTTCGGGTGGGACGGGCGTCATCACTCCGGGAAGCCTTCCAGCTACCAGCGGGGCCGGTGTCACGGTGAGCCCGACGACAACCACGACTTATACCCTCACGGTTACGCCTTCAAGCGGAACCGCCATCACACAGACGGCAACGATCACTGTGGTTCCCGCGCCAACGATAACCAGCTTCGCAGCGGCTCCGGCTGCAATCACTGCGGGAACAAGTTCCAGCCTGACGGCTGTCTTTGCAAACGGCACAGGTGTCATCACGCCGGGCAATCTCGCGGTTACGAGCGGAACGGCAGTGGCGGTTAGCCCCACTGTGACGACGACCTACACGCTGACGGTTACGCCCGCTGCTGGAACCGCGCTCACGCAACAGGCAACGGTGACCGTGTATCCGGCGCCGAGCATCGGCAGTTTCACGGCCAATCCAACGTCGATCACGGCAGGAGCAAGCGGCGGCGTAAACTTGACGGCAGTATTCGCCGGCGGAACCGGCGTAATCACTCCGGGCAACATCGCTGTCACCAGCGGAAACGCGGTGAATGTCAACCCTTCAGCGACCACAACTTATACGCTCACCGTGACTCCACCCGTTGGAGCTGCAATTACGGCGACGGTGACGGTGACCGTCGATGCCGCACCGACGATCGCGAGTTTTGTAGCGAGTCCAACAACCGTGGGGCCGGGAGGAAGTGCGAGCCTGACCGGAGTGTTTGCGAACGGCACCGGGGTGATTACGCCGGGCAACATCCCCGTCACCAGCGGAACACCGGTAAGCGTCAGCCCCTCAGCGACCACCACATACACCCTCACTGTCACGAATCCCTTTGGGACGGCGGTGAATCAGACTGCGACGGTAACCTATAACGCTGCTGCGCCGGCGATCACCACATTCAATGCCACTCCGGCAACGATCGGCACGGGCTCAAGCTCGAGCCTGCTGGCAGATTTCGTCAACGGCACGGGAGTGATCACTCCGGGCAACATCGCTGTCACCACCGGAACGCCTGTGAATGTGAGCCCCACGACGACGACTGTTTACACGCTCACTGTTACGCCCACCAGCGGAACAGCGGTGACGCAGACGGTCACTGTGACCGTGGTTCCTCCGCCGACGATCACGAGTTTTGGCGCGAGCCCCGCGACGATCACTTCGGGAACAAGCTCCAGCCTGACGGCGGTTTTTGCAAACGGCACAGGCGTGATCACTCCAGGCAATCTGAGTGTGACCAGCGGAACTCCCGTGAGCGTGAGCCCAACGACGACGACCATTTATACGCTCACCGTCACTCCTACCCTGGGCACTGCGATCACGCAGACAACCACGGTTTCCATACAGAGCACGGTAACGGTCAATGAGTCGAGCTCCGGGCCGGCCGTCACAGACCAGATTCTGGGAATGAATCTGGCAGCCTGGTACGACGTGGTAGGCAATGCGACGGCGGTCAATGGCGCGTTTGCGCAGGCTGGCATCAAGGCCCTTCGCTGGCCGGGTGGCTCGTGGTCTGACGAATATCACTGGCAGACGCCGAACAGCTCGTCCGATCCCAGCCTGCCTTACATGTGCGGGAACAACGCGAGCGGGGTTCCCAACGGAAGCACGAGTTGGGGCGGCTACAGCACCTTTGCGGATTTCGTCACCAGCATCGTGCAGGGTGGAAGCTACGACCTTGCCCTCACCGCCGACTACGGCACCGACGCGGCCTGCACCGGGCCTGGCCAGCCATCCGAGGCTGCCGCGTGGGTGGCTGCGGCGCTCAACGATGGCATCACGGTGAGCCATATGACAGTGGGCAACGAGGAATATGGGACCTGGGAGACAGACCTGCACACCCCTGCAAACAACGCAGCTACCTACGCCGCCGCAACGGCGGGAACCACCGGTTATTATGCTGCGATCAAGACGGCGTCTCCGAACACGCTGGTCGGTGTTTCGGTAAACCCTGGCAACTCTCCCGCATGGGATCCAACGGTGCTCGCCAATGCGCCGTATGACTTTGTGGAATACCACTACTATCCAGAAACGCCGGGCCAGGAAAGCGATACCTTCCTGGTGCAGCAGGCGGCGCAGGAGTTGTCCTCGAATATCAACACCATCAAGTCGGAACTGAACACGGCCGGGAAACCAAACACACCCATTTACGTGGGCGAGATCGGTGGGCCGTACAGCAATCCCGGCAAGCAGAGCTGGTCGATTACACAAGGCTTGTACGCCGGCCAGGTGCTGGGCGAAATGATGAATGATGGAGTCTCGCGACTGACATGGTGGATTGGCTTCGGCAATTGCAACGGCACGGCCGGAAACGATAGTTCCTCAGTCTACGGTTGGCAGGATTTCGGGGCCTACAATGTTTTCTCCGATGGACCTACCGAAACCACGTGTCCAGACGCCGGCCCCATCGGCACGATGTCTCCCACGGCGCGAGCGTTTGAGCTCTTCAGCAATGTGGCCGTCAACGGCGAAAGCGTGCTAACAGCGACGGTGGCCGGCGATAAGACCAACGTGCGCGCATACGCGGCAACGAACAGCGGCGGGACGGCTCTGGTGCTGTTCAACCTGAACGAAAATGCCAACGCGCCGGTCACGATCACGCTCTCCGGATTGTCCTCCGCTACTACCGTGACTGTGGAGACCTACGACAAGGCAATCTACGACATGTCAAACCCGGCAACCACCGACACCTGGGCTCCGCCTGTGACTACCAGTCTCGGCGCGCAAACACTTCCGCTAACGTTGTCGCTCGCGCCGTGGAGCATGAACGTTGTCTTGATTCATTAGGTGATGCGGGAAGATTCGGTTGCGGTTTCTCCTCCCGACGGTGAATAGGGTTCGTGCGATCCCACCCTAAACGCAAACAACGCGTTTAGGATGGGCGCCCCAGGTTCGTGCTGAGGATGCATAGGAAAAGCAACCGCCGATCCTTCAACTCCCATCGTCCGCCGCTGCGGACAATCTTCGCTTAGGATGACAAGTCAGGGAGAAGTCGAGCAGGGCGTCGGTAGCGGAGTCAGCGCACGCGGAGCACGATGATGGTTTCGTCGTCGAAGCGGTCTTTGCCGCCCTGAAAGCGCGTGACGTCGGCGAGGATGGTCTCGGCGATTTCCGCCGCGGGCAATTCGCGGCTTTCGCAGAGCAGACCCGCGAGTCGGTCTTCGCCGTACATCTCTTCTTTGTCATTTTCGGCGTCGAGAATTCCATCCGAGATAAAGACGATAGCGTCCCCAGGCTGCGTGGCGACGCTGAATTCCTCGTAGGTGACGTCGGGAAACATGCCCAGTGGAAAGCCCTCGGCGCGGACGGGGAGTGACTGTCCCGCGCGGCAGACGACGGGTTGGACGGCGCCGGAGTTGGCGACCTGAAGGGTCTTGTTCTCGTCATTCCAGAGCAGCGAAGAGCATGGTGACGTACTGCGAATCGAGCTTGCGTTCCTGAAGAGCGTCATTGAGAAGGGCGAGCATGGCGGCCGGCTCAGGCTGCTTGCGCGGCGGCGGCGCGCATGATGCCGCTAACGAGCGCGGCGAAGAGCGCGGCGGGCGCGGCCTTTCCGCTCACGTCGCCGAGAACGATGGCGGTGCGGTTGGGACCGTAGTCGAGGAAATCATAGAGGTCGCCGCCGATGGTGCGGGCCGGCAGAAAGCGGACGGCCATGTCGGCGTGGGGATGCGACGGAGCATCGGTCGGGAGCAGACGGAGCTGCACTTCGCGGGCCATGGTGATGTCTTTCTCGAGCTGGCGCTCCTGGCGGTGCACGGCCTGATACAGGCGGGCGTTCTCGATGGCGATGGCGATTTGCGAACCGAGCGTGGTCAACATGCGCTCATGCTCAT
This sequence comes from uncultured Acidobacteriaceae bacterium, assembly GCA_963762905.1. Classification (GTDB taxonomy): domain Bacteria; phylum Acidobacteriota; class Terriglobia; order Terriglobales; family Acidobacteriaceae; genus Telmatobacter. The sequence goes on from CAVXMJ010000031.1 coordinate 26,790, forward strand.
CGTTAAAGAAGTTGGGGCGCGTGTGCTCGAGATCGAGAACGCCGATGACGCGGCCTTTGTAGAAGAGCGGAACAATGAGCTCCGAGCGGGTCTCGGGATTCATGGGAAGATAACGCGGATCTTTGCTGACGTCGGGAACGTTGATGAGACGCCACTCGCGGACTGCGGCGCCGACGATGCCGCTGGAGATGGGGACGCGGCGAATGGGCGCGTGTACGTAGCCGAAGCGCCAGGCGTAGCGCGTGACAAGGGTTTCGCCTTTTTCATCGAGCAGCATGATGGTGAACATCTGATAGTCGATGAGGCGGCGCAGAAGCTGACCGACGCGCTCGAGCAGGGGATTGAGATCGAGGATGGAGGCGAGTTCGACCGCGATCTCGTTGAGGACTTCGAGGGTCTGCGCCTGGCGGGAGACGCGTGCGTAGAGGCGGGCGTTCTCAATGGACTGCGCGATGCGCGACGCCGTCATGGTGAGGACGTGAAGATGCTCGGGGCGGAAGAAATTGAGCTGCTCGCTCTCGAGATCCATGACGCCGATGAGGCGGTTTTTTGCGATGAGCGGGACGGTTAGCTCGGAGCGGACGTCAGGATTGGCGCCAATGTAAAAGTCGGCTGTGGAAACGTCGTTGAGGAGGATCGGCTGACGGGTAAGCGCGACCTGGCCAACGACTCCTTTGCCGACGGGAACGCGGGTGCGCTCGACTTGCGGTGTGTGGCCGATCTGGAAACGCATACGCAAGTCGTGCGTGCGCTCATTGAGGAGAAAAATGGCGAAGATGCGATAGGGGATGAGGGAGCGAACGAGCTCGGAGGTGCGGGCCAGGAGGGTTTGCAGATCGAGAGTGGTGTTGAGCGCGTCTGTAAGGCGCATGAGATAGGCGACGTCAGCGGGCTCAATGCGTGCATTGATGGGGTCGAACGCGACTGGCGAGGTCGCGGGGTCGGCGGGACGATAGTCGCCTTCGAAGTCGTGCGGCCGAGATGGAGGAGAGTCGGGCATTTGGGGTTCGAGGGGAATCATAGCTTAATGGCCCTGAATCAAGCGTCAACCAGACCCCGGGCACTCCGAAAGCCGCCTTCTAGACCGGCTCGACGATTTCAAACGCGACCTTTGTAACTCCGTTTTGGCGCATCGCTTCGAAGAGCCTCTTTGAGACGATCAGTTGCCGGTAAGGCCTAAACAGACCCTGCCGGCCGCCAAAGTAAAGGTCTGTTTGGCAGATGTCAGCGCCATTGTAGCTCGACCGCTTGACGTAAAGTTGGGAGAGGATTCTTCCGTTGATCTCTCCGAACTCGCATTTGCAATGGTGCTGCAAACCTCCGAGAAATGGATCCGTGAAGACCGTTGGTTCAGCAACGGCGAGCGGAGGGGACTCGACCCTCAGCTGAAAGTAGCTGTGCGATGGCGGCGCCGCTGGGCGCTTCTCTTCGGCCATCTTTTTCTCTTCCCAAAGGGCCTCTTCGAATGCGGGCAACTGCTCCGCAGACTCCAACCACCTCCAGAACTCGCGGTCGCTTATTTTCATTCCCAACGTCCGTGCACGAGCAACCAGTTTGGCGCCGGTCGGCGTTTCAGCGAGGACGGGAAGCGCCTTTGCCCCGCGTGCTGTATTCCAAATCGGATCGATTCTTCCGCCCCGAAACTCCCCGTCTTCAATCAAACTGACAATACGCTCGGAGACTACGGTCTCGCCGCCCCAGAGCGAGATCACGTCGCGTTTGGTGAGCTTTCCAAACGGGTAATGCAACGGCCCAACCTGTCGAGAGCCCAGGGCGCAAGTCAGGTTCTTCTTGTCCTCGATCACTGACTGGAATGGAGAAAACTGAACGACCCGTAGCTCCTCGCGATTGATGCCACAGTCGGATCTTTTCGGTGCATCGGTGTACCAGGTACCGTATTCCTCGGCCGCGCCATATTGGTAGAAACTCAGAACAAGGAAGAGCTCTGCTGCTTCGATCTCTTTCTCGGTGTAGGTGCGCTTGATGACGCAACCGAATATGAGGTGGTTTTTGCGCTGCTCGTTTGACACTTGGAATTGCTTTCGCGCTCTTAAATAGAGTTCGTCGCCAACAGTGCCCTTAACCTCTACCGTGCCTTCCGAAAGGGAGTCGCAGCGTGGGTCTGTTTCCCAGCCAGCGCCTAACACTTCTTCAGCGTGCTTTGCGTTCAGGCGGAGATCATAGATTTCCTTCATGATTTTGAGATCATGCTGAGGTGGTGCGTCACTCCGCGCCGAGTTCGCGGAGGATGGCGACGGAAGCAGAGGAACCGATGCGGTTGGCGCCTGCCTCAAGCAGGATGCGGACCTGATCGACAGTGCGGATGCGGCCCGCGGCTTTTACGCCGCAGCGAGCGCCGACGACTCCGCGCATAAGGGCGACGTCGACAGGGGTGGCGCCTCCCGAGGCAAAGCCGGTGGCCGTGTTGATGAAATCCGCGCCGGCGTGAATGGCGATCTCCGATGCGCGCAGCTTCTCCTGCATGGTGAGCAGACAGGTTTCGAGGTTGACCTTGAGGACAGCGCCTCGATCATGGGCCACTTTTGCGACCGCATGAATAGTGTGTTCCACGGCGTGATGATTGCCGCTCTTGAGCTGGCCGATGGGAAGCACCATACCGAGCTCACGGGCGCCGAGCCGGATCAGCGCCGCGGCCTCCTGGCGGAGCGTGGAGGCCAGCGATGCGCCGAAGGGAAACCCTATGGTGGCGGCTACGGGGATGCCGGTGCCGGCGAGGAGCTTGACTGCAATGGTGGTCCAAACGGGATTCACGACGACGGAAGCGAAGCGGTAGCGCGCTGCTTCCGAACAAAGAGATTCAACCTGCTGGCGTGTGGCGTCGGGCTTTACAAGCGAGTGATCGATAACGGCGGCGAGAGACTGCCAGGTAGCGAGAGCCTTGGCGGCAAATGCGGCAGAGTCGAAAGTTCCGTGATCAAAATCCAGATCGGAGTTCTGGATTGCTACGGGGGCGGACATTGGGGGATGCTCCTTATGATGCACGGACCTTGATCCGTGGGCTCCGGGAGATGAGTATACGGCGGCCAACAGGGCCAGCCCAAGTGATTTGATGCCAGACTTTGAAATTCGTCTGGGCTTTCACGGATCTTCAGGAGGTCGCGACAACCCCGCCTCTTCGATATCCATGCGCTCGGTGGGACGCCGGCCGTTCAAGCCCCGGTAGGCTCCAGGCAGGATGTCTCGTTCAATGAAATAACGCCTCCGGATTCGCGGCCTTTCGGCGTCTTTAAGAGGTCTGTTCGGGCGCCATGATGCAGATGTCGGGAAGATTGCGATAGCGCTCGCCGTAGTCCATGCCGTAACCGATGACGAAAAGGTTCGGGATAGAGAAACCCGACATAATCGGCGTCGATCTTTTCGATGCGGCGCGAGGGCTTATCGAGCAGCGTGGCGATGCGGAGCGATTTGGGATGCTGCTGGATGAAGAGCTTGCGCAGATAGGCGAGGGTCAGGCCGGTGTCGAGAATGTCCTCGACGATGAGCACGTTTTTGCCTTCGATGGGCTGGTCGAGATCCTTGATGACTTTGACGGCGCCGGAGGAGCGCTGGCCCTGGCCGTAGCTCGAGACTGCAACGAAGTCGAAGGTGGCGTCGGCCTGGATAGAGCGCGAGAGATCGACGAGGAAAAATGCCGCGCCCTTGAGCACGCCAACCATGACCAGCTTTTCGCCGTTGAGGTCACGGGTGATTTGAGCGCCCATCTCGGCGACGCGCTCGGCAATCTGTTGGCGGGAATAAAGGACGTCGAGGCCCTGATCGGTCATGGTGGACATGGAGACAGTATCGCGCGAATTGCATTGGGTCTGGCTGTGAAAATCGGGGCGGAAAAGCGAAAGGCAGCAGACGGCGAAAAGGGATCCTTTATTGCGTGGTGGAAATTGGTGATATCCCACCCAAGCAAAGCTTGGAAGGGGCACCCAATTTCTTGGGGTGGGTGAAGGGCAGGTGAGTGGGGTTCCTGGTATGCCACGCAAGGAAAGCTTGGAGCCACCCCACGGACGAGGATCTGTGTGTGGGGGCCCTGGGGAACGGGGCCTGAGCAAAGTTGATGGTGCTAACATCGGCCCATGTTCAATTTGGGCAGACCGTCGACGCCGGGCCAATGGATTGGCCATATTTTTCTCGGCGTGGTAGCGCTGTTCCTTATCTGGTGGATGATGCATTTCCTCTAGGCGTAGCGAAGAAGCCGATGAATCAAGTCGCAGCCCTTGGACGACCAACATTCGTTTGGTTGCCGGCGCGTTCATTCTGCAGCGAATCGGACCTTCCGCGCGTCTATACTTAGAGAGATATGCTTCCCTACATCCCGCTTCCGTTTTGGCCCCACCATCTAAATGCTTTCGGTTTGATGCTTTGGCTTGCCGCGGTAGCGGCCGCTATTCTTGTCGACCGCGCGTTCAAGCGGGCGCACATCGACGCGGACGCAGTGGGGATGGTGGCAGTCGCGCTGGTTGTGGGCATCATCGGCGCCAAGATCTGGCATGTGCTCGACACGCCTTCGGAGTTCAGGGAGATTGGCTGGCAAGTGCTGTGGGATAACGCCGGCTTTGCATGGTACGGCGGCTTGACCTTCGGCATCGCCGCCTTAGTGGTGATGGGCTGGCGGGCGAAGCTTGGACCCCTGCGGACACTGGATCTTTGCGCCCCTGCGGCCGCGATCGGCTATGGAATCGGGCGAATCGGGTGCTTTCTCTCCGGGGACGGCTGCTATGGGATTGAGATTCAACCAGTTCATATCCTCGGCATCACGTTTCACCCATGGGGAATGGCTTTTCCGAATGGAATCGAGCCAGTGATGGTTCCGGTTTATCCCACACCGCTTTACGAGTTGGGAGCGGGGCTGCTGATCGGCTGGTATTTGTGGTGGCGGCTGGGAAAGAAGCATGCAACAGGCGCGATCCTGGGTCAGTACCTGGCGTTGAGTGGGATTGCTCGCTTTATGGTTGAATTTATCCGGCGCAACCCTAAGGTCATATGGGGTTTATCGAACGCGCAGCTTGCCAGCGCGGGCGCGGTTCTTGCGGGGATAGCGCTGACCTGGTGGGTTTCTACGCGGCCAATTCGGGTCGAGGGCAAGGCTCGAGAAAAGGCTGCAGGGCCCGTCGAGAAGCCCGCATAGGGCCTTCAAAATCTCAAGCACGAACCTTTCGATCTTTCCGGCGTGTCCGTTTCATCCTCAAACACAAATTCAGCGAGTGTCATCGAACCGGCCGTGACCGGCCGGATTCCGGGATCTCGCGCGATTGCCAGTGTGACTTGGCTCACCGAGAGTCGGTCTCCAATTTTCGACACGTGATTTGCGACACGTGTGATGACGCGCACAGCCATGTGTACTTTTTGGTAAGTAACTTCGCTCACATTGACCGGCGAATCCCTGGATTTAAGAAAGCCTCCTAAAGATTCGGGGATCCGACGGCCTTGCAGCGCAAGCGAGGTAGGCATGGGCGGAACAATCTGGAATTCGATGCAGCAGAAGGGCTACAGCCGCAGAGATTTTATTCAATTCTGCACGGCGGCAGCGGCAGCGGCGGGGCTAGCACAAAGCGGCGTGGCGCAGGTTGTTTCAGCTTTCGAAAAGAAGGAAAAACCGGCCGTTATTTGGATGCACTTTCAGGAGTGCACCTGCTGCAGCGAGTCGTTCATCCGTTCGTCGCACCCGATCGTTGTCGACGCGCTGCTTGACGTGCTCTCGCTAAATTACACCGAGACGCTGATGGCCGCGAGCGGTTTCCAGGCAGAAAAGAGCCTGAGCGATACGATCGCGAACAACAAGGGCAAATACATCGTGCTGGTTGAGGGCGCCGTGCCTACGAAGGACGGGGGCGTTTACTGCATGGTGGGCGGCAAGACCGCGGAACAAATTCTGCAAACAGTGGCGGCGGATGCGGCGGCGATTGTGGCGTGGGGAAGCTGCGCGTCGAATGGCTGCGTGCAGGCGGCGAAGCCCAACCCGACCGGCGCGACGCCGATTGCGAAGCTGGTGAACAAGCCGGTGATCAATGTGCCGGGTTGCCCGCCGATCGCCGACGTGATGATGGGCGTGGTGACGCACCTGCTGGTGCTGGGACAGATTCCCGCGCTTGACAGCCAGGGGCGGCCCAAGGAGTTCTACGGACGGCGGGTGCACGACACGTGCTATCGCAGGCCGAACTACGACGCGGGGCTGTTCGTAGAGGCGTTCGACGACGAGAACGCCCGCAAGGGGTATTGCCTGTACAAGATGGGCTGCAAGGGCCCGGTGACCTACAACGCCTGCTCCGTCGTGCGGTGGAACGAGGGGACGAGCTACCCGATCCAGTCAGGTCACCCCTGCATTGGTTGCAGCGAAGAGGGCTTCTGGGATAAAGGCCCGTTCTACCAGCATCTGGCGTCGTTCCCCGGATTTGGCATCGAAAGCACGGCCGACACCATTGGTACCGCGGTGGGAGTGGCCACGCTGGCGGGTGTCGCGGCGCACGCGGTTGTCACCAACATACGCAAGCACAAAGTGATCGCGGAAGTGCACGCAGAAGATCAGAAGGAGTCGTAAACGGTTATGGCAACTCGTGTCGTCGTCGATCCGGTTACTCGCATTGAAGGCCACTTGCGTATCGAGGCGGTGGTGGAGAATGGCGTCATCACCGACGCATACAGCGCCGGTACCATGGTTCGGGGCCTGGAAAAGATTTTGATGGGCCGCGATCCGCGCGATGCCTGGGCTATCACTGAGCGCGTATGCGGCGTGTGCACCACAGTGCATGCGCTGGCCAGCGTGCGCTCGGTTGAAGACGCGCTCGGCATCGCCGTGCCGCCAACGGCGGAGCTGATCCGCAACATCATGCTGACCACGCAGTATGTGCAGGATCACGTGATCCACTTCTATCACCTGCACGCGCTGGACTGGGTGGACATTGTGAACGCGCTCAAGGCCGACCCCAAGAAGGCTGCGGAACTGGCGCAGTCGTTTTCAAAGTGGGACAAAAACACGCCGGCGTACTTCAGCGCGGTGCAGGACAAGATCAAGGCGTTTGCGGCCAGCGGGCTGGGGATTTTCGCAAACGGGTATTGGGGACATCCGGCGTACAAGCTGCCGCCTGAGGTGAACCTGATCGGCGTGGCGCACTACCTGGATGCACTGGAATGGCAGAAGGAAATCGTGAAGATTCATGCCGTGTTTGGCGGCAAGAATCCGCATCCGAACTATCTGGTTGGCGGCGCGCCGTGCTCGATCAATGTGAATGAAGTGGCTGCGATCAATATGGAGCGGCTGAACCTGGTGTCGCGGCTGATCAGCCAGGCAGACGAATTTGTCAATCAGGTTTACATTCCAGACCTGCTGGCGGTGGCGTCGTTCTACAAGGATTGGGCAAGTTACGGCGGCGGCCTGCATAACTATCTCAGTTATGGCGAATTTCCAACCAGTGGTTACAACCATCCGGAATCGTTCAAATATGCGCGGGGCGCGGTTCTCAATCGCGATCTGAGCACGGTGTATCCAGTGAATCCGCGCGACTCGCAAGAAATCAAGGAGTACATTGCGCACTCCTGGTACGACTACAACGAAGGCGACAGCGTCGGTCTGCATCCATGGGCAGGCGAAACGAACATCGCTTACAGCGGACCGAAGCCTCCGTTCGAGAGCCTGGAGGGCTACGACAAGTATTCGTTCCTGAAGACACCCCGTTGGAAAGACAACGCGATGGAAGTGGGACCGCTCGCCAGGCTGCTGGTGTCGTACGCCGCCGGTCACGCAGATGTAAAGGAAACGGTGGGCATGGTGCTGGGCAAGCTGAACGTGCCTGTCGCGGCACTTTTCTCGACGCTGGGACGGACAGCGGCGCGCGGCGTCGACGCGGCGCTGGCCATGATCTGGCTCAAGGGGTTCTACAGCGATTTGATGGATCGCGTGAAGATCAACGAAGTGTCAACATTCAACGGCGAGAAGTGGGATCCGAAGACCTGGCCCGCGGACTGCGAGGGGGTCGGCATGGTGGAAGCTCCCCGCGGGGCACTTGCGCACTGGATCAAGATTCACAATGGGGCGATTGAAAACTACCAGCTGGTTGTGCCGACAACGTGGAACGGATCGCCGCGGGACGGCAAGCAACAGCGCTCGTCGTTCGAGGCCGCGCTGATCGGAACGCCGGTGGCGAAGATCGACGAACCTGTTGAGATTTTGCGCACCATCCATTCCTTTGACCCGTGCCTTGCCTGCGCCGTGCATTTATACGATCCGCAGGGACGGCACCTTCACCAGGTTTCATTCGAGTAGCCGCATGAGCACTGTTGTAAGAGACGTTTTCAAGCTGAACGGCGGGGCGCCAGTTGAGTACAGGCGCGTGTATGTGTGGGAGCTGCCGGTACGCGCCTACCACTGGATCAACGCCATCGCGCTGACGCTGCTGTGCGTGACGGGTTACATGATTGGCCGCCCGGTTCACATTGCATACGCCTCGGAGGCGTACCAGCAATACTGGTTCGGCTGGGTGCGGTTTATCCATTTTGCCGCTGCATACGTCTACGTCTTCAACTTTCTGGCGCGGCTTTACTGGGGATTTGTGGGCAATAAGTACGCAAGCTGGCGGGCCTTTTTCCCGCTCAGGCGCTCGCAGCGGCAGGAGATTGTGGATGTCGTTAAAGCCGACGTTTTGGAAACAAAGATGCACGGTCCAATCTCCACGGGGCACAATGCTCTGGCCGGCATGATCTACTTTCTGACGTTCATCGCATTTTGCATCCAGACGATCACGGGATTTGCTCTTTATTCTTCGATGAGCTCGTCGTGGGTGCCGAGGATGTTCAACTGGGTGGTGCCGCTGCTGGGCGGCGATGCCGGTGTGCGCTTCTGGCACCATCTGTTCCTGTGGTTCTTTGTCACGTTCGTCATCGTTCACATTTATCTTTCCTTCTACCACGACTACATCGAGGGACGCGGGACGGTAAGCTCGATCATTGGCGGGTGGAAGTTCGACAGGGTGAGAAAAGCAGGGAACAGAGATTAGGGAACAGGGAAACAACGTCCAAGTGGACGGCTGTTCCAATTCTTCGGGATCAAGACGGTATCAAGGAGTGTCGGTGGGAGAGCAGAACAAGACGCTGGTGCTGGGCTTGGGCAACGTCATCATGGGCGACGAGGGTGTCGGGGTTCACGTGGTGCGTGCGCTGGAGAAACAGACGCTGCCTGCCGGGGTGGAGTGCCTGGACGGCGGAACTGGCGGATTCATTCTGCTGGAGCCGCTACAAAGCGCCGACCGGATTATCCTGATCGATGCCGCCGCGGATGGGAATCCCCCCGGGACGGTGACGCGAACGACGCCGCGGTTTTCCAAAGACTATCCGCCAACGCTGACCGCGCACGATATCGGAGTGAAGGATCTGCTGGATGCGTTTTATATGCAGGGCGGCACGCGGGAAGTGATCTTATACGCAATCGCCATCGATCCCCAGCAGCCAATCTCGATGGAACTGTCGGCGGAATGCGCCAGGGCCGCCGAGACGGCTACGTACGAAATCCTTGAAGAATTGAATGCCGTCGCTGCCGGCGTGTAAGCCCTTCCGTTCCTTGTCCGAACAGCACCCGGGATTGCAAATCGGACCTAAAAAGTCTAGTATTTTGATCATGGAACCCATGGCCTGTTGTCGCTCGTGTAAGCAACTCACGCGGCAAGGGTGACTTGGGTCTGAAGTTTGCAAAACAAGTCCACGGCTTCCCGATGCCCGCGATTGAGTCAAAAGCTCTCGCGGGCATTTTATTGCTGTGAAACAAGAAAAGAGAAAAGATGAGCGAAGGAACGGCGCCAAAAGAAACCAAAGCCCAACGGATGGAACGGCTGAAGCGGGAAAAGAATCCGTGGGAGGCCTTTGACGAAGTTCGCGCGTTTGCGCGGGCAGGGCGCTCAAGCGTGGTGCCGGAGTGGGCTTCTGCCTATTTCAAATGGTGGGGGGTTTACACCCAGGGCGACGGTGTAGGCGCAACCGGCGGCAAGGGCGGCGAAGGCCTGGCCACCGAATGGTTCATGATGCGGATCGGGATTCCCAATGGGATCATCTCGGCGAGCCAACTGCGGAAGATCGGCGCAATCACCCGCAAGTACGCGCGGAACCTGGCCGACATCACAGTGCGCCAGAACATTCAGCTTCATTGGCTGACCATTGAATCGCTCCCGGACGTGGTGGACGCTCTGGATGCCATCGGATTCTCGCCCAAGGGTGCGTGCGGCGACGTGGTGCGCAACGTGACGGGCTGCCCGCTTGCCGGCGTGGATGCCGACGAGCTGATCGATGCCTCGCCCGTTGCGGTCGCGATTGCTCGTGAATTGACGGCAAACCCGGAGTTCTACAATCTGCCGCGCAAGTTCAAGATTTGCGCAACCGGCTGCCCCTCGTGGTGCAGCTATCCGGAGATTAACGACATCGCATTGACGGCGGCGAAACGCGGAAGCGAAGTGGGTTACTCACTGCGCGTGGGCGGAGGACTTTCCAACGAGCCGCACCTCGCGGTGAAGCTTGACGCATTCGTTCGGCCGGATCAGGCGCTTAGCGTGGCGCGCGGCGTGACGGAGATCTTTCGCGATCAGCAAGTATTACGCGAGAGCCGCGACAGGGCGCGCATGAAGTACCTGTTCATGCGCGAAGGTTGGACGGCGGAGCGCTTCCTGGACGAACTGCACACGAAGATTGGATTCAAGCTCGACCCGGCCGCGCAAGAGCAGGTTCCGGACGATATTCTTCGCGACCATGTGGGTATCCATCCGCAGCGGCAGGCGGGATTGGCGTACGTGGGCGCATCGGTGCTGCGCGGCCGCCTTTCGGGCGAACAATTGGAAGCAGCTGCGGAATTGGCGGAGCGATTTGGAAGCGGGGCGCTGCGGCTGACGGTTTCGCAAAACCTGGTGATTATCGATGTGCCGCAAGCGAAGACCGGGGAACTGGCTCGGGAGCTCGGGCAGATTGGATTGCAGGTGGAAGGCTCGATGTTCTGGCGCGGCGCGGTGGCCTGCACAGGAACGGAGTTCTGCAAGCTGGCGATTACAGAGACCAAGGGCTTTACGCGATGGCTGGTGGACGAAATGGAAGAGCGGCTGCCGCAGTTCGATCAGCAGTTGAAGTTGCACGTAACCGGCTGCCCCAACGGCTGCGGCCAGCACTGGATTGCGGACATCGGACTTGAGGGGAAGAAAATCAAGCACGAGGGCAAGCTCACGGACGCCTTTTATTTCTGCCTGGGCGGCGCGGTGGGCCAACATGCGGGAATTTCGCGGCCGGTAGGCTACCGGTGCCCGGCGCCACTTGTGCCGGAGGCGATCGAGCGGCTGCTGCGGCAGTATCTGGCAGAGCGCGGCGGGGCAGAGGACCTGCGCGCATGGTTTGCGCGCCACACAAATGATGAATTGCGCGCGCATCTGGCGGGAGCAAGTCTGGATGCGGTGGAACGCGACCTGCCGACGGCGCGCGTGCCGCATGGCGTGGCCGAGGGATAAAGGCAGGGAAAGAGAGACCAAGAGAACAAGGGAACAAGAAAACTGGAACCTGGAACAACGAAGTGAGAACATAAGAATGAGTTTGTTACCGATATTCCTGAAGCTTGAAGGACGGCGGTGCCTGCTGGTGGGAGCGGGGACTGTGGCCCTGGAAAAGATCGGGTCGTTGCTCAAGACCGGTCTGCGGCTGCGAGTGGTTGCGCCTGAAGCAAGGGAAGAAATTCGCGAGCTGGCGGCCGAGGGAAAGCTTGAGTGGGTTCAGCGGAAGTTTGAGCCGGCGGACCTTGACGGCAACTTTATTGCGATTGCCGCGACCGATGTGCCCGAGGTGAACGCGGCGGTCTATCGCGAGGCAGTAGCGCGAGGGATCCCGGCGAACAGCGTGGATGACATTCCAAATTGCGACTTCTTTTTTGGGTCAGTAGTGAGCCGCGGCGACTTGCAAATTGCAATTTCAACCGCTGGCGAGAGCCCGGCAGTGGCGCAGCGGCTAAGGCGCGAGATTGACGAACAATTGCCGCGGGATTTGGGGCCATGGCTTGCGAAGCTGGGCGATCTGCGGCGCGAGGTGCTGGCCACGCATCCGCGGAGCGAAGAGCGGAGGTTGCTGCTGCACGAGCTGGCGCAGAGGCAAATGTGCGATTCGGCGCTGTGCGAGACGAAGCAAATGGCAAGGACCGGCAGGGAAGTGCGGGCGGTTGCGGGGACCGTTTACCTGGTTGGAGCCGGGCCGGGCGATCCGGAATTGCTGACGGTGAGAGCGGCGCGGCTGATCGATAGCGCGGATGTGATTCTGCACGACGATCTGGTGCCACAGGCGATTCTCGATCTGGCGAAAACTGGCGCCGAGATAGCCAACGTCGGCAAGCGCTGCGGGGCGAAGACAATTACGCAAGCAGAAATCAATGGTTTGATGATCGAGAATGCGCAGGCTGGGCGGAGCGTAGTGCGCCTGAAGAGCGGCGATCCGATGCTGTTTGGCCGAGCCAGCGAGGAACTGGCTGCGTTGGCTGAGGCCCGCGTGCCGGTGGAGATTGTGCCGGGCGTGTCGGCTGCGTTCGCGGCGGCTGCGGGGATTGGCCGGTCGCTGACCGATCGGGATTGGGCGTCGCACGTGATTCTTACCACTGGCCATCATGCGCAGTCACACAATCGCGAGGCGTTGCCTGCCGTTGAAGCGGGCACGCGCGTGGTCTACATGCCGGGCAGGGACCTGGCCTTGTTGGCAGCGGAATGGCAGGCCGAAGGATTGCCGGCCGATCTGCCATGCGCTGTGGTATCGCGGGCTGCGCAGCCGGATCAGCGGGTCTTCCATACCACGCTTGGCGCACTGGGAAAAACTGAGCCTGCTGCGGCGCCCAGCCTTCTTATCGCCGGATGGGCTTTGAGGGCAATGAGGGCTGGCGAGCAGTCCGTTGATCGCGCCGCTTTTATCGAAGCCTCCGACTAACCCTTCGCCAGACTCCCTTCTTGGACATCCTTTGTGAGTGCGTACCAGGGCGGTAGATCGTGCCGGGCCGCGCTGCCGGCCTTCCTTACAAGTAAATCGCGCGCATCGAAATTTCTACAAGAACGATATCTGCTGAAAACAAAGGCTGAAGCCGCGTTTGTAACGTTACAGTGGCATGTTGAGACTACCGCTGGGGAGACAAATCAGCGAAGGTCACATCCAACGGCGGACAGGCTGATCGGCTCGGTGGCCGATGGGGGGGACCTAGCTGGTTCACTTTTCCGTTCAGGCTTCCGCCGTGACTCTTCGCACTTCAAATGGGAGGATTCGGCTTCAACCTTGCGTTCAAGCCCAAGCAGTGAGCCCTCGGGGTTCGACGGGGCAAATCGTGGATTGGGCGCCTCAGCTGCAGCGAGGTCCCTCTCCCTCTCACGTTTCAAGTTACCGAAGATCGCTTTGATGGTGCAGGGAGAGGCTGTTTATCCTCTCCAAATCAATGGCTTGGCGGCCCAGTGAGGTCCTTCCGCGCGTGGTAAGATCATCGCATATTCGCGGAAGAGGGCAACGATGCCGGGCAACATCGAAAGCCATACTTCCTACCACTCACCCGACTCACGCGCACAGGAAATTCGCGCCTACCTGGGCCGGTTGGTGGCCGGAGAGCATTTCTCTGCCGCCAGCCGCCGTGGACAGTTGCTGCGTTACCTGGTGGAGCATACGCTCAAGGGCGACGCCGACAAAATCAACGAATATGCGATCGGGCTGGACGTCTTCCAGCGCCCGGCATCGTTTGATCCGCGGATTGAGTCCGTGGTGCGGACGGAGTTCAGCCGACTCCGCCAGCGTCTCAGGGACTACTACGCGGAAGACGGACGACGCGACACCATCGTTATCGAATTCCCGCCGCGCAGTTATGAGGCGAGCTTCACGTTCCGCGATGCATCGAAGCTTCGCGAGCCAACCGCGTTTCCTGAACCAATCCTGGCTCCGCAACTGGTGCCGCCAAGTGCACGCAGTGCGCGGCGGATCTGGCTTATAGGGTCTATCGCCGTGCCCTTCATCGCCGCCGCCGGAGTTGCCGGAATCATGCTGTGGAGACAGCATATATCGAACATGCTGGCGAAGCAGCCGATCCATGCGATCGTGGTGCTGCCGTTCGAGGATTACTCTCCCAACCATCAAGACGAATACATTGCCGATGGAATTACGGAGGAGCTGACCAACGACCTGGCACAATGGCGGGACCTGCGCGTGGTCGCGCGCACCTCGGCGTTCGCATTCAAGGGCAAAGGCGAAGATGTGCGGGAGATTGGGCGGCAACTGGACGTGGACGCGGTGCTGGAAGGCAGTTTCACGCGAGACGGCAACCAGATGCGAGTGACCGCGCAACTGAACCGGGCGACTGACGGATATCATCTTTGGTCGCATTCCTACGAAACGCAATCGAACGACATGCTGGCGATGCAGGATGAGGTTGCGACCTCGATCACCAACGCTATTCGCCAAGTGGGGGGAGGATCACCGCCCGTGATTCGACCGCCGACAACGAACAACGAAGCGCTTGATCTCTACCTGCAAGGCGAATATCAAAATCACCTGCGCACGGCGGACTCGCTTGCCAAATCCATCAGCCTTTTTCAAGCCGCACTCCAGAAGGATCCGAATTTCGCGCGCGCTTATGTCGGGATCGGCAGCTCGGAGATCGGCACCATATCGATGACGACGATCACCGCGAAGGAAGGTTTTCCAAAGGTTCGCGAGGCGGCCGAGAAAGCCATCGCACTCGATCCCAGTCTGCCCGAAGCCTACGAACTGCTGGGGGACGTGACCTACAACTACGACTGGAACTGGACCGAAGCGGAAAGCGATTTTCGCCACGCGATCGACCTGGGCGCTGGCGCAGAGGTTCGTGCCCGTTACGGCTGGTCACTGGCTACGCGGGGCCGATTCGCGGAGGCGCATGAACAGTTCCGCCTCGCCGCAGAACAGGATCCGCTCTCGGTCGTGCCGCCATTCGACGAGTTCGTGGCCTACTATTTTGAGCGCGACGAAGCTGGCCAGCAAAAGTCAATCGAGCGCCTGGAACAGATTAATCCACAGTTCTTCGGTGGGCCGGGGTGGACGCTGGTGGGAGAGATGGCGCGCGGCGATTGCGGGTCGGTGGAGAAAAACGCGGGAGCCTTCGTGAAAGCATACCCCAAGCTGCCGATGAGCCAGACCATGTTGGCGTTCGACGCGATCTGCCATAACGACAAGCCCCGCGCGCTTGCCGAAGTCGAACAGATGCGGGCCGAACAAACGCCGCATTACCAGCTGGCCATCGTGTACGCGTTCCTGCACGATACTGACAACGCCGTCGCCGAGCTCAACAAGTGCGCCGAGGCGCACGAAGGACAGATTCTCTATATCAAGTACGACCCATTCTTCGACGGAATCCGCGGCGATCCCCGTTATGTCGCACTGGAAAAGCGCGTAGGGCTGGATTGACGGCGGGACTAAGGGACCGACGGGGCCGTGGTTCGTGATTCGCGGATCGTGAACCGTTGGGCGGTGACGCTGCGGGGTTCCTATGGCGTCTTTTAAAATCCCTCCATCTTCTCGGGGGGCCCGGCGCGAGCGTCGTGGATACTGGATGGATGTTTCATCTACGGCGTATGGCCGCGACGGCAATTGATGTAGGGATCGCGCGATCGAATGAGTGGCCGGCACCGGCGTTGCGGAGTCTTTCGCTGAAACGTGGAGCGCGAAGCAAGGAGCTGAGAGGGTTCTCGCACGACGAGAGCCGCTCGCCCCTTGGATTCGGACGAGAGACGTTTTCCGCAGCAAAGCGGGCGTTTGCGCACTGGGCGATGTTCGACCTGGGATGGGTGCGTGTTGTGAACGCGATAGCGCCGATTGCGGATGGCCAAATTGTCGCAGTTGAAGTCCATGCGCTTGGTTTGTGGTCAGTGAATCTGAGTCAGATTCGAGAAACGGCGGACACTGAGACTGCGTTCGGATTCATCTACGCCACGACAAAAGAGCACATTGAGGAAGGCGAGGAGTCGTTCCTTATTCGACTCGATCCCACGACGGGCGAGGTGAGTTACAAACTGGAGGCCATCTCGCGACCGCGGCATATCCTGGCGCGACTTGGGTTTCCAATGGCCCGCTACTTTCAACATAGGTTCGCGCGCGACTCACATCGGCGCATGCGCCAAGCTGTTAATCTGGACCTATGAAATTCGGCGTGGTGGTTTTTCCGGGGTCGAATTGCGATCACGATACCTACAACGTGATTGCCGAGGTGGCGCGGGAGCCCGTGGTGTTCCTGTGGCATGACAGCGAGGACCTGCTGGGCGTAGATGCAGTGCTGGTTCCGGGCGGATTTGCTTACGGGGATTATTTGAGGACGGGTGCAATTGCGCGGTTTTCTCCGGTCATGCAGTCGGTGAAGCGATTTGCAGCGGGTGGCGGGCTGGTGCTGGGAATCTGCAACGGATTCCAGATATTAACCGAGAGCGGATTGCTGCCGGGCGCGTTGATGCGGAACGCGGGGCTGAAATATATCTGCAAGCCGGTGCACCTGAGGGTGGAAACAACGAACAGCGCGTTTACGAATCAGTTCAAAATGGGCGAGGTGCTCAAGATCCCAATCGGGCACATGGAAGGAAACTATTTCTGCGAGCCGGAAGAGCTGAAGAAGCTGGAGAGCGAAGACCGGATCGCATTTCGCTACGCGACGCCGGCGGGCGAGATCGCGCAAGAGGCCAATCCCAATGGATCGCTGAGCAACATTGCGGGAATTCTGAATGAAGGCCGGAATGTGCTGGGCATGATGCCGCATCCGGACCGGTCGAGCGAGGTATTGCTGGGGTCGGCGGATGGATGGGGGATTTTCGCGTCGATGCTGCAAATGCAGGGAATAGGGGCCAGGGGTTAGAAAACAGAGAGAAGTGGCTTGGTGGAGTTTCGGATGGGGGATCGAGCTTTTCAAAAGCAACCGCAGATCCTTCGACTCGGTCGTTCGGGCGACCTCGCTCAGGATGACAGATTTATTGGGAAGCTCGAGCCATGATTGATATTCATCACCACCTGATTTATGGAGTCGATGACGGTGCGCCTGACCTTCAGGCGTCGCTGGACATGGCGCGGACGGCAGCGGACGAGGGAGTGACTCATATCGTCTGCACGCCGCATGCGAGCGGGGATCACTCATTCGACAATCCACTGATTGAGGAGAGGTTCTCCGAGCTGAAAGAACGGCTGCAAGGTGTTGTGCAGTTGAGCCTGGGTTGCGACTTCCACATGACAGCGGAGAATGTGCGCGACGCGGTGGCGAACCCGCTGCGATACTCGATCGGCGGGAAGGGATATTTGCTGGTTGAGTTTTCGTGGGGGGAGATTCCTCCGAGTATGAACAATGCTTTGTCCCACCTGCAGGCGGCTGGATATACGCTGATCGTTACGCATCCTGAGCGGTATCCGGCAGTGCTCAAGCAGCCGCACCTTTTGGGCGAATGGATGCGGAATGGATGCCTGGTGCAGGTGACGGGCAGCTCACTTTATGGGCGGTTCGGGAGAGATTCAGAGGCGTTTGCCAACGAGCTGCTGGAGCGAAACTGGATTCACTTTCTGGCGACGGATGCGCACCATCCCGTGTGGCGGCCGCCGCACCTGAAAAGCGGATACGAGTACGTGGCGAAAAAGATGGGCGAGGAGACGGCGATACGGCTTTGCGAGACGAATCCGCGAGCGGCTGTAGAAGGCGCCCCGTGGCCTGAGCAGCCGGAGGCGAGAGGATTGCGGAAGAATGTGCCGCTGAAGTTTACGACTCGGATTAGAGACGAGAAGAAGGAAGAGAGCGGGTTCTGGAAGAGGATACGGGGGAAATAGCGGTGTAAGCAGAGTTAGTTGAGTCCGAGGCCACCGTCGACCACAAGAGTTTGGCCCGTGATGAAGTGGGGCCCGGTGGCAAAGAAGAGGACGGCCTGAGCGACGTCCTGCGCATCTCCGTTGCGGCCCATGGGGGTTTTGGCGGCGAAGCGGGCGGCCTGCAGTTGCGCCCTGCGATCGGATTCGGTGGCTGCGCCCAATGCGTCGACCGACCCGGGGTCCGATCCCACCCTGGCGGAGCCAGGATGCGGCATCCCCGATACCGAGGGATCGGACGCACCTTCGACTTGTATCCAGCCGGGAGCGACGCAATTGACACTTACTTCGGGAGCGAAGGCTTTGGCCATGGCTTGAGTGAGCATGTGCAAGGCAGCTTTTGAGGCGCAGTAGTGGGCATGGCCTGCCCAGGCGTGGAGACCACCAAGCGAACCCATGTTGACGATGCGGCCGCGGGCGGCGCGGAGATGAGGCAGAGCCTCGCGCGCGACGAGAAACGGGCCACGCGTGTTGGTTTCGAAGGTCGTGTCCCACTGGTCGAGGGTCATGCTTTCGAGGGCGGCGGAAGAAAAGACGGCTGCGTTGTTGACGAGGACATCGAGCTTGCCGAATGCAGCCATGACCTGAGCAAGGGCAGCGCGGATGGAGGGCTCGGAGCGCACCTCGCAGGGTACGGCGAGTGAGCGGCGGCCGAGGGCCGCGATTTCAGCGGCGGTTTCGGCGGCGTCCGGTTGCGAGGTGCGGAAGGTGATGGCGACGTCGGCGCCGGCCTGTGCGAGGGTAAGCGCGATGGCGCGGCCGAGGCGGCGCGCGCCGCCTGTGACGAGGACTGCTTTGCCGGCGAGGGGATCAGTGGACATTACAGAGTCAGTTTATCGGGTGACCTGTCGGCGTTTCCCACCCTTCGCTTTGCGAAGGATGGGGCAACGAACACAGGAAGCCGGATGAGGACGCGTAATTGCGTCGTCGGAAAGATGGAGCTCACTTGGGTGAGGGCTGCGATGGGCTCGGATTCGACTGAGAATCGGGCGGCGCGGACGAATCATGACCGGAGGAACTGGGGGGAGTGGTGTCCGGCGCGGGGTTCTTGTAGGTGGAATATTGTGACGCTGGCCTATTCAGGCGAACTTCCATCGCCATGTTGAGCTTGTCGATTTTGTAGACCTGGCCGTAGGTCTGGAAACCATCGGCGATGACTTGAAGGGTGACGGTGTCGCCGAGGGGAATCACGTCGATGGTGACTTTGCCGTCCTCGTTGGTCTTGAGTTCAAGAGCGCCTTTGTCTTTATCACCCTCAATGGGGTGGAAGATGACATGAGCGTCCGAAATGGGCTTGCCGTTGTAGGCACGGACTACGGTGACGGCAATCGTGGCGGAAGGCGGCGGGGCCTTGTATTTGCGGCCATGATGAGAGTCGTCGTCCTGGGCGCGGAGTGTGCAGCTGCCGGCAATGAGGCTCAATGAGGCAAGAAGGACGCAGACAGGAAGAGATGCTCGGTGAAACATGCTTTTGATTGTAAATGGGAGTGAAGCAGTGCAGAAGTGAAGGAGTGAAAGAGTGAAATAAGTGAAGAGGTGAATGAGTCAGATAGTGAAGACGTGTTAGAGCGATCGGGGAGGGATAGAAGGGGAGTTTGTGGGCGGCTAGGGTTTACGGAAGACCCCTGGTAGGGCTGTGGAGCTGTCCAAATCCACAATATGAGTGAGAAGCACTCAGATATTCACACTTTTGGGCTTGACAAGCTAGCTTGGGATGCCTATCTTTAGCAATTGGAAGGCGAGAGTGCTAGCGGCCGTCTGGTGAGAGCGCTCACCAAGGCAGGTTTTCAGCGGAAGCGCACTGCGCAACCTCCTGATTCTTTTAACTTTACCGATCACCAAGAGCCGCGTTCCGGGAACAAACCGGCGCGCGACAAGGAGAAGCGAAGCTATGGCAGTAAAGGCAGCAACGACGACATTCACACCGCTCCACGACCGGATTCTGGTTCGCAGGGTGGAAGAGGGCGAAACGGTTCGCGGGGGCATCATCATCCCCGATAGCGCAAAGGAAAAACCCCAGGAGGGTGAGGTTATCTCCGTGGGCAAAGGCAAGTCGAACGACGAAGGCAAGGTATTTCCGCTGGACGTGAAGGCGGGCGATCGCGTGCTGTTCGGTAAGTATTCCGGCACGGAGATCAAGATTGACGGCGAAGAGCTTCTGATCATGCGCGAGGAAGAAGTTCTCGGCATCCTGAAGAAGTAAGCGCGCGCAAGCGCGCGAGTTCACAGTTCGCAGTTCGTAGTTCACAGTCCCTGGGTGAATGCGGCTGACCGAGCGCTGTGAGCTTTCCATTGAGAGTTGAGAGTTTCGACTAAGAACCACGAACTGAGAACTGTGAACTAGGAGAATTCGAGACATGGCAAAGCAAATCTTGCACGGTGAAGAATCCCGTCAGGCGATTCTGCGCGGCGTGAACACGCTGGCGGACGCAGTGAAGGCGACGCTCGGGCCGAAGGGCCGGAACGTTGTGATCGAGAAAAAGTTTGGCTCGCCCACCATCACCAAGGACGGCGTGACGGTGGCCAAAGAGATTGACCTGAAAGACCCGCTGGAGAACGTGGGCGCGCAACTGGTGCGCGAAGTGGCATCGAAGACGAGCGACGTGGCCGGCGACGGCACGACGACGGCGACCGTGCTGGCGCAATCGATCTTCCGCGAAGGCGTGAAGACGGTGGCGGCGGGCGCGAACCCGACAGCGCTGAAGCGCGGCATTGAGAAGGCCGTGAACGTGATCAACGGCACGCGCGACAAGGATGGAAAGTGGAACCAGGATGGCGCGCTGAGCAAGCTGTCGAAGCCGGTGAATGAGGGATCGGTTGCGCAAGTGGGCACGATCTCGGCCAACGGCGACGAAGAGATTGGCGCGATTATTGCCGAAGCCGTGAAGGTGGTGGGCAAGGATGGCGTGATCACGATCGAAGAGTCGAAGACCATGCATACCGGCCTGGAGACCGTGGACGGAATGCAGTTTGACCGCGGCTATCTGAGCCCGTACTTCGTGACCGATGCCGAGCGGTTGGAAGTGATCCTGGAAGATCCGTACGTTCTGATCTACGAGAAAAAGATCAGCGCGATGAAGGATCTGCTTCCGTTGCTGGAGCAGGTTGCGCGCGGCGGCAAGCCATTGCTGATCATCGCCGAGGACGTTGAAGGCGAGGCTTTGGCGACGCTGGTTGTGAACAAACTGCGCGGCACGCTGAACGTGGCTGCGGTGAAGGCTCCTGGATTTGGCGATCGGCGCAAGGCCATCCTGGGCGACATCGCGGTTCTGACCGGCGGCAAGGCCATCACCGAGGATCTGGGCATCAAGCTGGAAAGCGTGAAGCTCGAGGACCTGGGCAAGGCGAAACGCATCACCATCGACAAGGACAACACGACGATCGTCGACGGCGCAGGCAAGGCCAGCGACATTGACGGGCGCGTGAAGGAAATCCGGTCGCAGATTGAGAAGACCACCTCAGACTACGACAAGGAAAAGCTGCAGGAGCGGCTGGCGAAGCTTGTGGGCGGCGTGGCCATCATCAAGGTGGGCGCGGCGACCGAGACCGAGCTGAAGGAGAAGAAGGCTCGCGTTGAGGACGCGCTGCATGCGACGCGCGCGGCTGTCGAAGAGGGAATCGTCCCCGGCGGCGGCGTAGCGCTGGTTCGCTGCGTACCCGCAGTGGAAAAACTGATCCTCACGCTCGAAGGCGACGAGAAGACCGGCGCCCAGATCGTGTTGCGCTCGCTTGAAGAGCCGCTGCGCCAGATCGTCGCCAATGCCGGCGAAGAGGGCGCGGTGGTCGTGGCTAAGGTGCTGGAGTCAAAGGAACCGCACTTCGGCTACAACGCGTTGACCAGCAAGTTCGAGGACCTGGTGAAAGCCGGCGTCATCGATCCCACGAAGGTGACGCGTACGGCTCTGCAAAATGCGGCGTCGATTGCGGCACTGCTGCTGACTACCGAAGCGCTGGTCGTCGAGCTGCCTGAGCCCAAGAGTGCGGCACCGGCCGGTCACGGTGGCGGCGGCATGGACGGCATGTACTAAAACCAGGGAACAGGGATTAGGGAATAGGAAACAAAAACAAAAGCCCGGTCCCAATACGATTCTCTGAAACTGAAAAAGGCCTCCAGCGAAAGCTGGGGGCCTTTTTTGCGGACGAAAATCGATTGGCAAAGGGCGCCTGCGGAAATGCCGCCAAACGGGCCCAAAAAAGTGGCCGGCTTCGTTGAATTGTTGCCGTACTACATCACTACAGCGGCTGCGGTCGCGGTGGCAATTCCTGCATCACTGACAGTAGGTTGAGGGCGCAGAGAACGCAACCAACCAGCGGAAAGCCATGCGTGAGGAATTACGAACTCCGACCACCCACAATCCAGGCAAACCCGAATGTCAGGAGAAGGCGTCATCGGGGGATGACTCAGAGTGCGTGGACTGTTGCGATATAGCCGGACTTCCGCCGGGACGACGGACAGAGCAGCTGATTGGCACTTCGGGCAGATCATTTGTACACCTCAGGAGGTCCGAAAAAGGCCGGAACTCCCCAAAAAGAATTGAGGGAGTGATTCAACATAACGGAATAACGACTTAGATTTCAACAGAATCAATCTAAAAGGTGCACGAAGGTAACATTGAAATTGGTTACATGAAAGCCGACTTTGACGTTATGAACGGGAATTTTGGGGCGGTTCTCACAGGAAGTCGTTGGGATTCGGAAATTTGGGGGCTTTGTGGACGGATGATCGAGACTTGCTACCTTGAACGTGCGATGTTCTGTCGGCGCAGGTGGAATTGACGGACAGACCGAAATGGGCACGAAAACTGCCTGGCTACCTGAGTCGAAGCATGCGCCGAGCGCGCATTCTCATGCTGTCGACATGAGCGCGGGAGCCTTAAGACAAAGAAAAACGCGGCGGCCGAAGCCGCCGCGTGGTTGATTGATACGAGCTCAGCTAGAAGTTGATACGAGCGGCGATTTCAACTTCGCGCGGCGTTAAAAGGAATCCGCTGGAGTTGGAGTTAGTGGGAATTCCAAGCGTGTTGTTGGAGGGGTATTGCGAACCCTGACCGAGATATGTCAGCGTGGAGCCGGACAGGGTATAAGCGGTGGTTCCAACCGCCGTGATGTTCTGGTGGTTTGCGAGGTTAAAGGCATTCAGGATGAACTGCACATTTTGGATGTAGCGCTCGAAGTTGAACTGCTTCTGCACGCGAGCATCGTCGACGATGTGGCGCGGATAGCGAGCCGAATTGATGCTCACGTATCCAGGAATAATAGTTGTTCCGCCTGCACCGTTGAAGTCGCTTCCTAGAGCGCCACTCAGCTTGCCGCTCCAGCCTGGGGTATAAGGCAAGCCGTTCTGCATGGAGAAGCTATCGTCGAAGCTCCATCCGTTCGCAACCCACTTCAAGGGGTTCGCGTTGCTGACCCCGGGGAAGGTGTACAGCACATAGCCAACGAAACGGTTGGGGACGTTGTAGTTGGACGTGCCATAGTTCAAGCGGGAATTTCCGTAGGGGTCAAACCAGTTTTCCGTGGTGCCTTGAGTGAGCGCGTTTTGCGCGAAGTCAAGACCATGAGACCAAGTGTAGTTGGCGTCAAATTGGATATTCTTGAGGGAGTGGTTCACGACCTCGCCAACCAGCGCGCCGTAGTTTGAGTTGATGTTACTGACCATCTCCGTAATGGACGTGAAGCTAGTGGCATTGGGACCCAGGAGGGCAGTGTTTCCGTAACCGGTGTAGATGTTGTTAATGGTCAAGGGTCCGGTCGGAATGGGACCCTTGCCGGAGGCGTCGGATACAGTAATCGTCCTGGAAACGCAAGCGGTCGGCGAGGCCGAGCACGGAACAATGTTCACGTTGAGGAAATTGGGCATGTCGCGGCCCAGAGATCCGAGATAACTGACGGAGAGGTAGGTTTCTCTGCCAAGCGCCTGCTGAATCTGAAGGTCGTACTCCTGCACCTGAGGGAGCTTCAGATTTGGCGAGAAGAAATAGGAGCTTGGCTTGGAGGTGCTGGCGCCGCTGGCAAAGATGGCCGGATATTGCGGCCCCTCAGCAACCGAAGACGTAGGCGCGTTGAAGAACGTAGGAGCGGTTTGCCCGGCCGGGCTGCCGGTGTTGAACACGATTTCAAAGATGTTCCCGTTTGTGATGCGGCCGAAGTACAGGCCATAGCCGCCGCGGACCACTGTTTGGCCAGTGCCGTAGAGGTCATACGAAAAGCCGACACGCGGTCCGAAGTTTGACCACTGTTTCGGGTTGTTGGTGATGCCATTGTAGGGAGCAAAGACGCCGGCAGCAGTATCGAAAGATGCAACTGTGGATGGAAGATTTTCGTGGTCCCAGCGAATGCCGAGCTCCAGGGTCAGACGCGGGGAGAACTTCCAGTTGTCCTGTCCGAAGAAGCCAGTGTCGAGGGTGTTGAGACCAAAGCTCGGAGTTCCGAAACCCTGGTAGAAATCCGCGTAGCACGGGTAATTAGCGACCACGGGAGCGGCGTTGGTGGCCGAACTTCCGGAACCGTATTGGCCGGCGTATTCGGTGTAGTTTGAGTCGCAGCCATTAGTGGATGTGCCAACCGTGACGCCGTTCTTGAAGTTCAACAGATCGTTAAAGAAGGGCCCGATGTACTGATACGAGTAATCGCCGTTGCTCTCGTAGAGGTTGTTCTGAAAGTCGTAGTTGTGGACGACATCGGCGCCGAACTTGAAACTGTGGTTGCCCTTGTTCCAGTAGAGTATGTCTCCGATCTGCCACTTCTTCTCGAGCGGATATGCCGCGCGGTAGGAGTAGTAGGGAGAGCCCGAGTTAAATCCCCAGCCGGAAGACGAGGCGCCAATCTGGACATAGGGAAAGTTGCCGCTCTTGTTGTTTTCGTCGGCAAGCGTGTAAGGCGTAAGAGCCTGCTGCCCTTCATCATCGAGCTCGCGGCCATATTGATAGAGGAGTTCATTGCTGATGTGGTCGGTGATGAGGTTGGTGAGCTTGGTCAAACCGTAGTCGAGCTTGACGAAGTCGTTTCCGTCAGAATCGCGCGCGTAGTTAACGGCAGCAGCGGTTTGGACGCCGCCCGGCGAATCCCAGCGCAACCGGTGATAGAGGACACTCCAGTGCATTTTGGGCGTGATTTGCCAGTCCAGCTTCGGGGTGTTGATTTCCTGGAAGCCGAAACGCGCCACCTGGCCGAGATCGGAGTTGAGGCCGAGATCGGTCAGACCATTGTGGAGCGTGCCGCCGTTGATAAGGGCAGCCCAGTCCGCGGCAGCCTGTGCGTATGTGATTCCCTGGCGTGCGGCCAGCGTGCAAGCTTCGGAATCCTCGGTTTTTGTGACCGTCGTGTCGCCACTCAACCAACCGTCTTGATAGGGCTTGGCGGGAGGTGTGCCCGAGCCGTTGAGATAACAGGTGGAACCGGAAGGCAATGCTGCGGCAGGCAACGTGTAGAAGTTGGCGGGATTATAGGGAATGCCGACTTCAGGAAAGACGTGCGTGTGCTGGTCGTATGTATAGATCCAGAAGAGCTTGTCTTTAATGAGCGGACCGCCGGCGGTGAAGCCGTATATCTTGCGGAGATCCTCGGGCTTAATATGCACCTGGGTGTTGACGCCGTTGATGACTTCCGCAATGGTGGTGTAGTCATTGTAAGCATTCCAGTTGCTTTCACGGTCGTAGAAGTAAGCCTGTCCGTGGATGTTGTTGGTTCCGCTTTTGGTGACCGACGTGATGACGCCGCCGGCGGCGCGGCCATATTCAGCGGAATAGACGCCGGTGTTGACTGCGAACTCGCGAACGGCGTTGGCCGATGTGGAGTAGGCCTCTCGAGTGCGGCCGCGTTCCTCGGCGAAGAACGCCTGGTTATCGTCTGCGCCGTCAATTTCGACATTGTTCAAGATTGGGCTGACGCCGCGAATGCTGACGAGGCCGAAACCGTTGGAATCAGAGACGACGCCAGGAGTGCTCATGGCGAGAGACGACCAGCGGCGATTGTTGATGGGCACATTTTGCATCGCCGCCTGGTTCAGGGTGTCGGTGAAGTCGGGCGATTCGAGGTTCATGACGGGAGCTTGCTCGGTGACCACGACTTCAGTCGATGAGGACGCGACGGCGAGGCGCGGCTCCAGACTCGTGACCTGGCCGACAACGACGAGGACGTCATCAGCGCGATACTTGGCAAAATTTGGAGAGCTGATTGCTACGCTGTACTTTCCCGGCTCGAGGAGAGGCGCCTTGAAGTAGCCGCTGCTGTCGGCGACGAGGTTAACTGTAAAACCCGTAGCGAGATTCACAATGCCGACAGTGGCTCCGGGGACTACTGCCCCAGAAGAGTCCAGGACCGAGCCCGCGATCGAACCCTGAGTGCTGGACTGCGCGTTCAAAGAGACGGAGCTGACGCACGCAGCGAGGATGAGAAGCGCCAGGCACTGAACACCAAAACGAAGTCGATTGATTGTCATAAAACTGCCCTCCAAAATTGGTCGTTTGCGTTTGACCCGATTACGCGTGAATGTTGGCGTCGTCGCCAGCGCAGTAGTTGTGCGCTTTGGTCAACGCGCAGGAACCGGGGAAGTGCGGATACTCCTGCAAAATTCTTAAAAACCATCAAAACAAATCGAGAATTTCAGATCCGAAAATCAAGCCGATAAACAATTGAGCTTAGAAGTGAGCTTACAAACTCTCGATGAATCCCCCGTGAAAGAACCCTACGAAGTTGCGATCAGAAATCCGTGGGTTGCGTGTCAGATGCAATCAAAAACACAGCGGACAATCGGATGAAGATCATGTATCCGATCAAACCGTTTTCAAATGTTAAGAGTCGTGCCCTCAAGAAAAAGAGAATCAAGTCGGGCAGCGCACAGGGTGCGGATCTGAAAAAGATTGGCTGGCTGCGGCGAGAAGACGTCTCAGAATTTGCGATGCGCCAATGTGCCGCAGTCTACGCGTGACTCAAAATAATTGGAACTTCGCCCGCGCCCCAAGCACGGGCTCAACAATCCCCTCAAAAGGTTCGGCAATTAGAGGGTACGACAATCTCTCAGGAGAGGACATTGTAGGACAGAGGCAACCCCCTTTCCAAGGGTTCATGCAAAAAAAACTCAGGGAATCCAAGGAAAACGCGCCCCCAACATGCAGCCTGTGGAAAATGAGGCCAAATCCAAGACGAAGTTAGTTGAAGATCTGCGATGGACGGGTGGATGGGGGCTACAGACAAAACATCAAATCCGAACAGATTCAAGCGAAGCGCTTTCAGCATCCCCCACATTCGTGAGGGATTGATCGAGTGGCAACTGGTCTCAGTGACCGCTGCCAGGGCCCCATCGCAGGCGCAGGCCGGCGCGAAGCGTGAAGGGAAGACTGGGATATCCGATGGGCGCGATGTTGCGGCTATTGAGAAGATTATCGGCTTGCGCGTAGACATCGAGCCAGCTGAACCACTGGTAGCTGCCTCCGAGATCGAGTTTCGCGTAACCGTAATCTAGATTGCGATTGGGCAGCAGCAGGCTGTTGCCGCCGGAGGCATCTTCGCCTTCTAGGTAGGTTGAGTCGTCGCTGCGGCTGGCGAACGCTGCGGAGAAAACTCCGGTGATTCGTTTGTTGGAGTAAGTGGCAGCGAAGTAGCCGGTATGCGGTGAGCGGCGGAAGGGGCGCGCTCCCTCTAGCGGTGAATAGGGGCCGATCTGAATGCCGTTGGGATTGTTCTGCCAGGTGGGAATGGGGCCGAGGAGCGCCGCGTCGTCATTGGTGAAGGAGCGCTGAACCACGGCGTCAAGATAGGTGTAGCCGCCGCGGAGAAACAGGTTGGAACCGATTCCGGATTCGACCGAAGTTTCGATTCCCTGCGCGCGAAATGCTTCGGAGTTGATGGTCAGTTCGTAGGCGAAATTCGCTTGCAGGATCGATTCAAGCGTGGCCTGCTCAGAGGGAGTGAGATTAGGCGTAAGCGCAGGAACCAGGTCGAGGCCGACGTACTCGATCTCCTTGCCGAACTCGTTGTGGAAGTAGCTCGACTTGAAAAGAATGTGATGGCTGAGGAACGACTGCTCGACGCCACCCTCGTAAGAGCGCATGGCCGGCGCGGCAAGCGGGCTGATGTGGAGCGAAGTGATGGCGGACGGGTTGTAGGTCGCGAGGAAGTTGTAGAGGGAATCATCCTGATCGGTGAGCTTGGGTTCGCGCACTGCTTCGCCGAAGTTGAAGAGAATACGTGTGCCCGCGAATGTGCCGCTGCGCGGGCGAAGCACATAGTAGTTGAGGCCGGCACGCGGCGAAGTCTGGAGCCCGAACAAGGAATAGTGCTCGATGCTGCCGCCCAGCGTGTAGAAGAAGCGCCCCTTGAAATCGCCGTGCACGGCGAGCGGGATGAAGTAGTTGATGCGCGACACGGGCGTATAGTACGTGCTGCCGGGTTCGGCGCCGCGCTCGTCTTCATATTGGAAGCCGACGAGACCGGTAAGGTGCGGAGTGATGGTGATGTCGCCCTGATAGCTGGCCTGATCGCGATTGGAGACATACTGAACCTGAAATGTTGAGCAGTCGAGGACGGCCTGGCCGGTTGCGGAGTAGCCGTTGGCGCCGGTGATGTTGACGATGCTGCCGAGATAAGCAGGGCCGAAGCAGTAATTGCTATAAGCCTGGAAGATTCCCTGGGTGGTCCAGCGAGAATCCTGCTCGCGCTTGCGGGTGAGGCCGTAGCGAATGCTGTTATGCAGGCTTGCCGTGGTCTGATTCTCCACGGAGCCGCTGACGAAAATGTCCTGATTCTTTTCCGTGGCATCGTCGGCGATGTGATAAAAGTCCCATGCGCTGGGAACGCCGGTGCCTTCGACGCCGTAATGCAGCGTGCCGCGAATCTGCGTGGTTCCGTTAGGCTGCCAGCCCAGGTTGGCGGCCGATGTGGCCACGTGGTACTCGTCCCTCGGCAGGTCATTGGCAGTCTGCAGCCAGCTGAATGCGCCGAGGTAGTCGAGCTTTTGGTGGGCGCCGGCAATTTCAAGCTCCTCGCGCGACGTATCGAGATTGCCCGCGTCACCGTGGAAGAGCAGAGAAGGGAAGCTGGTAGTGCCGTGGGGGGTAGTCAGGCTGACGACACTCGAGTCGGCGCCTGCGCCGTAGAGGCTCGCATCGGGACCGCGATATACTTCGGCGCTTTCGATTGCAGTCGTGGAAAGGGTGCCGAAATCGAATTGATTTCCCAGGTCGCCGATGTCGACTCCGTCGAGGAGCATTTTGTTGTCGTCGGAGTCGCCGCCGCGGACGAACAGTGAAGTGGCCGCGCCGCTTTGGCCGGACTGCACAACGGTAGCGCCGGGCATCAGGCGCAAGTCACTGGTGAGATCGTCGCGAAGGGCTAGATCGAGCGGGCCGAGCACGGTTGTGGCCGAGCTGGTTTGCGACTGCGGAATGGGCGTCCCGGTCGCGGTGACAACAATCGATTCGCGCGCCCATTCCGGCTCGAGCACCACGTTGCGCTCAATGGAGTCAAACTGGCCGGCGTAAAAGTCAGGTGTTTGCAGTTGACGGAATGACTTCGCAGAGACGACGAGAAAAAAGCGGCCGGAAGCGCCAGTGAGGATCTGGAAGCTGCCATCGGCCGTGGAAACCGCCGTGGACACGACTTGGCCGCTGCTGACGAGAGAGATCGCTGCGCCCGTGACTTTAGCGCCGGTGACATCGGTGATGACTCCGCGAATAGAAGCGGCGGAACATTCAGTCGCGCAGAAAATGAGGCATGCGGCGACAAGGACGCGAAGTGAAAGTTGATACGAGATCCGGCGCGAGGCGCGATTTGCCCGCGCAAAAATGGAATTCGGCATAAGAGCTCCTTCGTCCCCCTCGGAACGTGAAAGCGGTTGGGAACGTCTAGGACCGGTCTCCTGACTTGCGCTCAAATTCAGCCGCCTTCCCAAAGCCGAACCGATATGGATTCGACTGCAGTGGCTTCCAGTGGATTCCGCTGGGTAGCGGAAGCACCAGGCTGAAACCCTGTTGATATCCATGCCTCGATATAGGACGGCACGAACCACAGGTGCGCTCACAGTTGCGGGGCAGTGGCGGAGTTTCACCGCCTTCCCGAGCATCCTGACGATTGCGATGATAAGTGGGCTGCAGCGCGGAGCGGCAGCAGTGATGCCATGGAAACGACTTCCACGACATCAACTTTTATAGCCCGTCCGGTTGCGGAAGTCAAAAAACGTGCCGTCGTTGGGCGGGGGGGGGCAGACGTGGAGTTTGGATGTGAGGGCCAGGTGAGTATGGTGACCCCGGGCTGATTCGAACAGCCGACAAGCAGTTTAGGAAACTGCTGCTCTATCCATCTGAGCTACGGGGCCACACTTGAGATTCTAAGGGATTTCCAAAGAAGCAGTTTAGGAAATTGCTGGCCGATATTCGATCCTGCCCTTATTTGGACTTGTTCCGAGGGTGGAAGGTGTTGAGAGCTGCGATTGCAGAGTCAGCTCCCCTGAAAGACAGGCGCGCGCTTCTCAAGAAAAGCGCGAATCCCTTCCTGGTAATCGTGGCTGTCATACACGTCACGGCGGAGGGCCTGGAGGCGCTCAAAGGATTCGGCATTGAGCGGATGAGCGTTGGCGAGCGCGCGTATTTCTTCTTTCATAACGCTGAGGACGAGTGGTGAAGTGCGGGCCATCTGGCGCGCGAGGTTGACGGTGAATTCCTCGAGTTCGTCACGCGGGACAGCGTGATTGATGACGCCGGAGGCCGCAAGACGGGTGACGGATACAGGCTCGGCGGTAAAGAGCAGTTCTTTGAGCAGATGCATGCCTGCGACCTTGATGAGATTGAGGGTTCCGTGGATGTCGTAGGGGACACCGAGTTTGGCCGGTGTGATGGCGAACGTGGAGTCATCCGCGGCGACAATGACGTCGCAGCTGAGAACCAGCTCACAGGCGCCGCCCCAGACGGAGCCTTCAACCATGGCAATAACGGGGTTGGGGCTGTGTTCAATCTTGCGCGTAACCAGGCGCAGAGGATCGTTGTATGTGAGCGGATCGCGGCCATTGGTGGGCAGTTCGCGAACGTCATGGCCGGCGGAAAAGACGCGCACGCCTTTCGCGGCGCGGAGGACGATCACGCGGACGGGAACTGCCTGCAGGGTGTCGAGGGCGAGAACGACGTCGTCGAGAAGGACCTTGCTGAGCGCATTGACCTTTCCGTGATTCATGGTGATGATGCCGATATTGCCGTCAAGAATGGAATAGGGTGCGCGGGTGGAAGGCGAGGCTTTCACGTGCATACTCCAGATTTCATATTGAACGCAAACCTACTTTGCGCGGACTGGGTGGGGGTGCGCAGTGATCCCCGCCACGATGCAATGCGCCGCAGTATTCGACGAGCGACCATTTGCCGTGCCTCTGACGCGTCGACACTGACACGCCCGGGCCCGGCGAAATGCCAGCCTGCGGGTTATGTGGTCCCGTCGCCACAGATACTGCGCCTTCCGACTGCTGCAATTTTCATCTTTGCAAAAGATCAATCAGGCGCTACACTACGACTCAACTCTCATTTGGGGCTTCGCTCGAGAGACGCCGTCCTGATCGACACACAATTTGGCCGTGCAAACCACGGCCGCGATGGCAAATTGCTTCCCCGGCAAACAAGTAAGAACAAGAAAATTGACTAAAGTCAGTTGGGTCCGGAGCTCTATGTTCAGGCGCCTGTGACTTACTTCGCGGAACTAGGCGCTTGGAGTGTCGGGTACGGGTCATTCACCAGCAAGCCACTTTCCCCAGGAGATCTCAAGAACATGACCACCCAGTCTGCCGGCTCGGCTTCCAGTGCGTGTTTCGTCGCCCCATCCATTGCGGCCATCGATTCCTCTGATGGGCAATGCAGCCCGCTCGAATCGTCGCAGCGGTGCGGCGCATGGGCGCGAGGCGTGGCCCGCTTTCGAGCGGCGCTGTCGATCAAGCTTGGAAGCGCGAGATGGATCGCGCCGGCGGCGTTTGTCGCACTGACTTTGATCGCGGGCAGTGTCGTCTCCCGGGCGCAGAGCTGCCCAGCTGCTCCCAACTATTCGCCGGATTTCTCTTTAAATGAAAGTTGCATGACGCTGCTCGGCAACGGCTATGCAATTCCCGCTCTTCCTGCGAATTTCCAGCCCGGCGGCGCAGGAGAATTGCTGCAGGTTACTCCGAATAGCTCCCAGCAAAGGGGGTATGCCTGGTACACGACTCCGCAACCCGTGGGCAACTCCTTTTCGACGACATTTGCGTTTCAGTTGACTGGCGCCAGCAATCCCCCCGCCGATGGCTTCGCGTTCGTAATCCAGAATTCCTCTACAGGAGCGAGCACCGTGGGACCGACGGGCTCGGACGGCTGCGGCCTCGGCTTCGGCGACGATCCTTCGGGTGACGGTGCTCAATGCGTGAATGCCACTGGGGGCATCACCAACAGCGTGGCCGTGGGGTTCAAGACCTATGACAGCGGTGCGGGTCTTTCGTATTCGGATAGCGTTTTCGTCGCAAGTAATGGAATCGGGCCGAATTGCGTCGATGTAGTAGGAGACGTCGTCACTGGGACCAGCACCCCCGTGAGTTGCGTGATCGCGGAGAACGATCTTGGTGGTACCAATCCCGGTGCCGACGGCTGTGGAGCATCGGGAACCTGTCTTGCCGACGGCAATGTGCACACGGTGACGATCACCTACACAACGCAACCGTCAGCATTGCAAACCAACTGTTCCGCGGGATGTCTGGACGTGATTCTGGACGGCACCGATCTGTTTCCCCAAGGCGTGTCCTTCAATATGACATCGATCGGTTTGACCAACAATACGGCCTACGTCGGTTTCACCGGCGCGACGGGCGGCAGCGTTGAAAACAACAACATCCTGAGCTGGGTTTTCAGTACGCAAAACTTTGGCAACGTCAACGTATGCCCGATGGGACAGACCGCACCGGCGCCATGCACAGCTACGCAGTCGGTTGCCGTGAACCTCGGAGCTGCCGCTTCCGTTGGCTCAATCCAGGTGGTCACGCAAGGCACATCGCCTCTCGACTTCACGCTGGCCAGCGGAGGCACATGTACTGGAAGCGTCGCCGCAGGCCTGTGCACCGTCAACGTCACTTTTGCGCCCCAGGCGCCCGGATTGCGTACCGGCGCGGTAAATCTATTCGCCGGTAGCAGCCCAAGCGGCACTCCGTTGGCAACTGCGCTGATCTACGGCGTCGGCCAGGGACCAGCGATTGCCTTTGGCCCGGGCACACAGTCCACAGTCAACACTCAAGGCAACACTCTGAACGTACCGAATGGTGTTGCGGTGGATGCGGCGGGAGACGTCTTCATCGCGGACAGCGGAAACCACAGAATTGTGGAGATTGCGGCCAATGGTACGGCAACGACAACGGGCGCCGGGCTCAATTACCCACAGGGTCTGGCGGTAGATGGAGCGGGCGATCTATTTGTCGCGGACAACAATATCAACGAAGTAGTGGAGATTCCTCCCGGCTGCAACAACATGGGCTGCCAACATGTCCTGACCACCACCCCTCAGTGCGAAGGCAACGGGGCCAGCGGTTTCTGCGCCCAGCTGGGAGTCGCGGTGGATGGCGCGGGCGATGTCTTCGTGGCCAGTTTCAATGGTGAGGTTGTAGAGGTCCCATCCAACGGTGGCGCACAGACCGTGGTATACAACCCGGCTGATGCCAATCCGATCGGTTTGGCGGTCGATGCGGCGGCCGATTTATTCATCGCGGATTTTGGCCTCGCGAGGGTCGTGGAGATTCCTGCGGGTTGCGCCAGCGATACCTGCTGGATTCAGGTGGGCACTGGTTGGTCTAGACCGGAAGCCGTTGCGGTGGACGCGGCAGGCGATGTATTCGTCGCGGATGAAGCGCCCAAAGTGGTGGAGGTCCCGGCCGGTTGCATTAACAACAGCGCCTGCCAGATCACAATCAGCGGAACCTATGCGTACGGTGTGGCAGTGGATGGAAAGGGCAATGTTTACATCCCGGACCGCAGCGGCAGCGCCCCGTACAACAATGCCGACAATACCAATAACCAGGTCGTCGAGATCAACCAGTCTCAGCCGCCTTCCTTGAGCTTTGCCGCCACATATCAAGGCAGCATCAGCGCCGACGGCGCGAAGACTGTTTCTGTCCAGAACGTCGGGAACACGACACTCACTCTTAGCGCCATCTCTTTCCCAACGGACTTTCCGCAGGTGGGCGACGAAAACGACTGCACGGTCGGCGCTCAGCTCACCCCCGGGCTCGTTTGCCCTCTGACCATTGAGTTCAAGCCAACTGTTGGCGGTCCTCCGCCCGGTACTGCACTCGGCGAGAGTGTCAGCCTGACCGACAATGCGCTCAACGCTATTCCGGTTGCAACGCAGAGCATTTTAGTTCAGGGCAGCGGTCTTTCCCCCGAGGTAAACGTACCCAACGTTGTGGGTCAGACGGTAACGGGAGCGACAGGCCTCCTCGGCAACGTAGGCCTGGATCTCGGCACTCAGACGATGCTAGCCAACAACATCTTTCCCATTGGCGAGGTTATCAGCCAAGTCCCCACCGCCGGTACACCAGCCCTCGTTGGATCGTCTGTCAGCGTTGTCATCTCGAGCGGCGTGGCAGTGCCCAGCATTGTGGGTCAGGCAGAGGGGACTGCGGAAGGATCCATCACTGCCTTAGGTCTGGTAGTGGGAACAGTAACGAACCAATTCAGCGACACCGTGCCCTCCGGCAGCGTGATCAGCCAAAGCCCTGACCCCGGCACCGCGGTCAACGGCGGATCGCCTGTGAACCTCGTCGTCTCCACTGGCGTGCCACCTCCGACAGACCAACTTGCGCTCGTGAATAACTACTTTGTCACCGGCGACTATGCCACCTCGGGAATCACTCTGCACGGCGCAGCCAGCGGAATCATCACCATTCCCGATAGCACAACCAGCCCAGGTACCCAGGGTGTTCCCGATGGCGCCGACATCATTGATGGTTTCCTGTACTGGACAACCGTAGAACCCCCCGGGAGTGTTGCCTCGGGCAATACCGGCACTTTCCTCGGTTATTCCATCACCGGTCAACAGATCGGGAGCGATGTGCCCAACTATAGTGACGGCACATCTACGGGAATCCTCCGTGTGTATCGCGCCGACGTAAACAACTATTTCCAGATTCCTTCGAACTGGAACGGAGCGCGCCAAGGTTCGGGCCCGTTTGCCGTCACTTTGCCCAACAGCAACGGAATTGTCACTGAGGGTGCAAGCCTCGTGGTGATCTGGCGCGTGTTGTCTCCGAATTTCCCCCTCAAGTCGGTGGTCCTTTACAACGGATCGATCGCACCGACTTCGGCAACCGGACCCATACCCCAGGCCGTGCAGGGATTTTACGACGCGGTTGGTGGGGCGAACGGGACGGGAGAGGTGACCCATCTTTACACCAGCGGCGGAAGTTGGAACGACAACGAAAATCCCCAGACGCTCGGGCAATCGAACCAATATATCGATACGCTGACTACAGGCAACGCCTATGCTGCGGTCATTCTGAGCACGCCTGTCAACAACACCGATAACGATGGGATTCTGGACGCATGGAAGACCGCGCAAGGCTATACGGACGTGAAGACCGGCGCATGGGTGCCGTTGTCTGGCGCGGCGCACGGTGAGCAGGACCTGTTCGTTCAATTCGATTACATGTGCTCCACCCTAACCGCAGACAACACATGTAATTTCTCCGCGCCCAATCTGTACCCCTCACCGGACGCCCAGGGCAACGATCCGCTGGCGATGGTCACGCAGGCATTCGCAACCTATGGAGTGCATCTCCATCTCAAACCCGGAAATGCGATTCAAGAGCCGTTGCCGTGCATAGATAGCGCATCGCAGACCTGCGAGTTCCCCAACCAGCCGGGAGTGGTCGCCTGGAATGGCAGCGTCGAGCTTTCGAAGGTATGGCCAGTGAATTATTCCGGCTGCGCGTTGAACCCGTCGCAAGCCAACTGCGCGCCCCGTTTCCCGTATGGTCAGAAGGACAGCTATCACTACGTTTTGTTCGGTTACTCTCTTGCGATCCCGGCCTGGACCACCCGCGCTGGATCCATTACTTCAATCACCACGACGGGCGGCACCAACGGGGGCACCGGGACCATCGTTACCACAGGCCTCGGCACTACTTGCCCAACTCGAATCACGATTTCCGGCGTGCAGGGAAATCCCAACCTCAACGCGATCTACGATGGCGTGAGCTGCGATAGCGGGTTGACGACCATCTACTTCTCGACATCCTCGACTGTCCCCACCTGGACCTATCCCAACAACACATTGCCGGAGCCGGTGATTGCCATGACGTCCGGAAAGGTTACCAGCATCTCCGGTTACTCCGATCTGGGCGGCTCCGATTCCGTCGTGAGCCTGGGTCAATGGGAAAGCTCCCTGACGCAGAACATGAGTAAGTCAGCAACCGTGGTGGCCGGCACGCTGTTCCACGAGATCGGCCACACGCTTGGGTTGAGCCACGGCGGCCTCTACTTTGACACGCCAGGCAGTTACATCCCAACCTTTGAAGCCAATTGCAAGCCGAACTATCAAAGCTCGATGAACTATCTCTTCCAGCTCGATGGGGTGGGGCCGAACGCCGCCGTTACATATTCGAACCAGGCGCTCTTCGGCGAAATCCCGGGCACACAGCCCACAATCACGATTTTGGGTGGAGATAGTGGCGCTACCGATCCGAATTTCACCACGATCCCATTTGGCTCGGTGGTCAATCTGACCGATCAGTACGGAAAGCCTGCGGACTTTACAACCTCGGCGTGGTATTCAACTACCCCACCGAGCTCAACAGCAAGTGCGGCCACGATGCATTGTGACGGCTCTCCGCTCAACAACGAAACGGCATATCGTGTGGATGGACCTGTCGACGCCATCTCTCCGGCGTGGAGCACCGGGCAAAACATTACCTTCGATGGCGCTCCATATTCTGACCTGCGGGGATACAGCGACCAGGCCAACCTCGACCTGCGTCAGGTAGGCGCGACAAGTGGTAACTTCGCTTCCCTGGCGAGCGAGACTTCGTATGGCATCGCCGGAGTCACTTTCGCGGGTAGCGGCGGCGTCACCTTTGCGGGTAGTGGCGGCGTCACTTACGCGGGCAGCGGCGGAGTTACTTTCGCGGGCAGCGGCGGCGTTCTCTTCGCAGGCAGTGGAGGCGTCCTTTTCGCAGGCAGTGGAGGCGTCACTTTTGCAGGTAGTGGCGGCGTCACTTACGCCGGCAGCGGCGGCGTCACTTTCGCGGGCAGTGGAGGTGTCACTTTTGCGGGTAGCGGTGGCGTCACTTTCGCCGGCAGTGGCGGCGTTACTTTCGCGGGCAGCGGCGGCGCCTCAACCAACGAATTGGATTACGTGACCGCCAACTCATTCGTCCGGCCTCCGAATTCACCCACCATCACCCCGGGGATGACCAATGGGGCGGTGACAAGTGTCACGGTGGATTGGAAGGCACCGGCTTTCGGTGTCGTTCAGTACTACACGGTCTATCGCGGCTGCAACACCAACGGCTCGGACGCCGTCGATATCGGCGTTGTCAATGGTGTGGGTGGAGCTGCTCCAGCGACCGAGTTTATTGACTCGAACCCGGTGACATGCTCGAACTCATCAGGTGTGATTTACACGATTGCGACCACCCTCGCCCCGGTTCAAATCGATCCGAGCCAACGCTCGAGTGCGCCTTCGGTGCCTGCGATCGTGAAGAATCTGCAGACGATCGTTCTGGGCTCCTTACAGAGTTCGGTTACTTATTCAGCTCCGCCGCCTCCCGTTACGGTGACAGCGACGGCAGAGACGAACGGGAGCCCGAACGGATTGCAAGTGAATTTCGTCGCAACAGGTCCGTGCTCCGTCAGCGGCCAGACGGTTGCCACGATCGCGAACGGAGGTGCGTCGACCGCGACCGTAACTATCAACGACCCCGGAAGCAGCGCCGCGACATGCACCGTCGTCGCGTCACAATCCGGCACCAATCCGACGGCGTCGAGTATGCAACCCTATTACGACGCGGCGAATTCGGTATCCGAATCGCTCACGATCGAACCGCAAGGGTTCGACCACGCAGCCGCAGACGATTACGTTCTCGGCCTTGCCGAACGTACAGTATGGAAGCACCTTCTCTGTGAGTGCCTCTTCGAATTCCGGGCTGGGTGTGACTTTCGGAGCCGTCGGGCCATGCCAGGTGGGCACCTCGACGGGCACAGCCACCGTTACCACGACCGGCGTCGGCCGTTGCACGATTACGGCGTCGGCCCCTGCCGGAACAGTAAGCTCCAACTCGTATAGCCCGGCTTCGGTACCTCAGCCGTTCACCATCACGCCGGCGGTGCTCAAGGTGACGGCTAATAACATCACGGCTCCGTATGGGACGATTCCGACGCTGGCCTACAACGTCACTGGCTTCGAACCTGGCGATTCCGCCGCGTCGGTCTTAGGCAGCACCACGCCGGCGCTGTCGACGACTGCCAATCAAGGGAGCAGCCCCGGCACCTACCCGATTACGATTTCGACCGGCTCGTTGGCCGCGGCTAATTACTCCTTCTATTTTGTGAACGGAACGCTGACCATATCGCCAGCGCCGGAGCTCACCGTCGCTCCATCTGCAATCAGCTTCGGCTCGGTGACTCTGGGAAGCATCACAACTCAGAACATCACCGTCTCCAATATTGGAACAGCGCCCGCAACGATCAGCGATCCTATTCTCTCCATCGTCCAGGGAGGAAACTCCAACGAATTTGTGGCCGTCAATCTCTGCCTCGCGCCCCTGGCTGCAGGAAAAAGCTGCACCATTACCATTGCCTTCGTCGCCGGGCCATACTATTCAAAGCAAACTGCAACCCTCGAAATTATGGACAACGCGCCCAGCAGCCCGCAGCCGGTCACGCTGAGCGCGACCGTTTTGCAGCCGCAGACGATTACACTCACGGGTGTACCGGGGAATGCCGCTTACAAGAATAGCTTCACGGTATCGGCAACAGCTTCGAGCGGGCTCCCGGTAACCTTCGCGGCTTCCGGAGCCTGCAGCGTCACTCCGGGCACAGCAAGCTACACCATGACCAGCGGCGCGGGAACGTGCTCGGTAATTGCTAACCAGGCAGGCAACTCAACCTATGCGGCGGCGACCCAAGTTACAAAGAGCGTATCTGCGAGTCCAGCCTTGCAGACCATCACCCTCGGCAGCCTGCCGCTGAGCGCCGTCTACAAGAGCAGCTTCTTAGCGGCTGCGACAGCGTCGAGCGGGCTCACGGTAACCTTTACGGCTTCCGGGGTCTGCGGCGCCGCACCCGGCACGGCAACCTACACCATGACCAGCGGTGTGGGAACCTGCTCGGTGATTGCCAACCAGGCGGGTAACTCTAACTACTCGGCAGCCGCACAGGTTACGAAGACCGTATCAGCCACTCCAGCCTCGCAGACTATCTCCTTCACCACGGTCCCCCCGACAGCAGCCGGGTACAAGACCAGCTTTGCGGTCGCGGCCACCGCCTCGAGTACGCTCGCCGTGAACTACACCAGCTCTGGCGCATGCAGTAACTCCGGCGTAACTTACACGATGACTGCCAGCTCGGGAACGTGCTCTGTGATCGCTAACCAGGCGGGTAACTCCAACTACTCGGCGGCACCGACGATTACGCTGCCAGTAACAGCAACTCAGGCCCCGCAGACGATCACGTTCACCACCAATCCCCCAGCATCAGCCGCCTACAATAGCACCTTCAAAGTGGCGGCTACAGGTGGCGCCAGCGGAAATGCGGTGACATTCAGCAGTTCGGGGTCGTGTAGCAATTCAGGCGCAACTTACACGATGACCAGCGGCACGGGAACGTGCTCCGTGATTGCCAATCAGGCCGGCAACTCGAACTATGTGGCAGCGACCTCGGTTACGAAGACCGTAACCGCGACTCTGGCTGCGCAGTCGATCACCTTTACCTCAAACCCTCCGGCTACGGCAAACTTAAATAGCAGCTTCACGGTCGCGGCCACGGGTGGGGCGAGCGGGATTGCGATCGTCTTCACCAGCGCCGGGGCGTGCACCAATTCAGGCGCAAAATATACGATCACCAGCCGCACCGGAACGTGCTCGGTAATAGCCAACCAGGCGGGAAACTCCAACTACGCGGCAGCAGCGCAAGTTACAAAGACAGTGACTGCGAAATAGTGAATGGGTTTCACGCACGATCCCCAGCAACGCCGTCGCATAGACGAAATGCTCCTACGAGTGCGACGGCTTTGAACAGCTTATGTTTTGTGTCTTCGCTAATCGGCCGGCGATTCCGCTGTAATCTACTGGCTCAGGCGTCGCCGGGTATCGGCGACCAGCGGATCTTCAGTGGACTGCCCGCGAATGCTGAGGTAGTTCTTATAGAAGTCAGCGAACCCCTCGCTCTTTGTTCCTTCCTGCACGCGACCCTCGTAGTAATACACAGGCGGGAAATAGGCATAAGTTGGCGTGTTGTCCAAAAACAATTCGATGGCTTCGCCTCGCCGCTTCATGCACTGATCAAACTGTGAGTCAGCCTCTGTGAATGCTCCCGCCGCCAGGTAAACCTGCCCCAGATCGAAATGACCGATCCAGGTGTCGAGCAGGTTGTTCGCGTCTGTGATTTGCCGTATTGCTTCATTCGAGTCTTTCCGCTTTAGTGCCATCATGCCCGTTACGATCTTGCCGTATGCCTGCGATTCGCTTGTCAGCGCAGAAGATAGGCTCGCGGCAAGCTTTTGCGCTTTTGCCATCTCTCCAGCGTCGACATACGTGCTGGCCGCCAGAAATTCAATCTGAGTAGACTGGCTATATGTCAGGGCCTTGTCAATATCTGAGAGAGCTGCCGCATGCTTTCCTTGCAGTTCCTCGATGTTTCCCAGCGCCGCGTACTTCCTGGCGGCTCCGTCGGTGTTCTTTGCCGCAACATCGGCAGCAGCGCCGCTGGTGAGGATGCTCGCTGCCTCCGCATACTTCCCCTGATAGGCGGCGAGATCGGCCAATCCCGCATTCGCCATCGACGCCAGCGCAGGACCAAAGCCCTCAAGCTTGTGGTACGCATCTGCTGCGTTATCGATTTGGCCTTCTCCAAGTTGCGCTTCGGCCAGCACCAGGTATCCCTGCGCGGCCGATGGGTTGATGGCCAGCCCGGTACGCGCCTCTTTCTCGCCCGCGGCAAAGTCTCCGGCAAAGGAACTGATAAATGAGAGGTTCAGTCGCGGCCCCACACCTTTGGGGACAATCGCAACATCTTGTTGCGCGGCCTTCAACGCCTCTGGGGCGTTGCGCAACTGCGCATAGCAGCTAGCCAGGTTCCATTGACCGACGCGATCGGCGGGGAAGTGAGTAACAAGCTGCGTGTTTTCCTGAACGCAGTTCTGCCAGTCGCCGGTGAAGGAGTAGTACAACCCGCGGTTGCGATAACGTTCCCGCTCGGTCATGCTGTTCTCGTGTTCCATCGCCAGCTTCATGTACTTCACTGCGTCTTCAGGTTTGCCCAGGTTCTGTGCCATCGCCGCCATGCCGGTATACGGTCTGGCAAACTTTGGATCCAGTTGCGACGCTTTCTGGAACGAATCGAATGCTCCCTGAAAGTTTCCGGCGAACTGCTCGTCGACGCCGAGAGCGTCCTGATGAACAGCCTCGAGAGATGTCGCGGTAAATCCTCCGCTCACCTGATCGAATTGCTCAGAGGCGGGCGTGATGTCGCCCAGGGATTTGCGAATTGGCGCTGCCAGCTTGGGAAGGTCGGGAAGAATGTCCTGCTTATCGGCGACGGTAATCTCGGCTTTTGCTATCTCCTTGCCGCTTACGGCATCGAGGGCGATGGCCGAAATATCGTACGCGTCGCCTCGCAGGCTGATGTCGCCCGTAATGACCACGCCGACTTCCTGGCTCTTTGCGACAAGCAGCGCCGACTGCTCGTCAAGCTTGTCGGGGGCATTGGAGAGTTTCTTGGCCAGCTTGCGCGCATCCCCCCGGCTGTATGCGTTGATAAAGCTGGCTCCTTCCAGAGCCACGCCAAGCATCGGTTCAAGGGTGTTGTCCAGGACCGGGTCGCCGGTATGGTTTTCAAAGTCGGCGACGAGCACCGAGACCGGGGCGTGCGGGCCTGACTTCGCAATCAATTGCCTCCTGATGACGTACCAGGCAATTCCGGCTGCGATCCCCAGAATCAGAGCGCCGGTGACCGCGAGACGCTGCCATGGCAGCTCCTGGATACGGTTCATGCGCAACCGCACGGAAGACGCAGACACTCGAGATTTACCGCCCCGGCCTTGCCAGGCGCGAAGGTCAGCATCCAGTTGTTCCGCGCTCTGATAGCGCTTGGCGGGATCGGTCTCAAGACATTTGCTGACGATGTTGCTGAGCGTCGACGGGACATTCTTGGCGACATCTGCCAGCGGCACGGCGCGTTGTTGCGATCGCATCAACAAGCTCGCAATCGCGCTCTCCGCATGGAACGGCGTAACTCCAGCCAGCAATTCATACAGGATCAGGCCGAACGTAAAGATGTCCGAACTGGCTTTGACGTCCTTGCCCTGCGCCTGCTCCGGAGACATGTACTCGATCGTCCCCAGCATGGCGCCGGTGCGCGTCATCCCATCGCCGGAGATGGTGCGCGCTAATCCAAAATCCATCACCACTACGCGGCCGTTTTTGTCGCGCATGATGTTGCCTGGCTTCAAATCGCGATGGATGATTCCTTCCCGGTGAGCGGCAGCCAGCCCGCTGGCCGTTTGTTCCATGATCCCGATCGCTTCCGCGACTTCCAGTTTGCCCTGTCGTTTCAGGATTTGATGGAGGTTCTCACCCTCCAGATATTCCATGGTGATGAACTTTGTTTTTCCCGCTTCTCCGATGTCGAAAATGCGGATGACATTCCGGTCCGTGATCTGGCGCGCAAGGATCAGCTCTTGTTTGAAGCGTTGCAGAATCTCGGGATGCTCCGCCATTTCAGGCCGAATTACCTTGAGCGCGACCTCCCGCTCCAGTTCCACGTCTCGAGCCTTGTAAACCGCGCCCA
Source organism: uncultured Acidobacteriaceae bacterium (assembly GCA_963762905.1). GTDB lineage: Bacteria > Acidobacteriota > Terriglobia > Terriglobales > Acidobacteriaceae > Telmatobacter. Next base: position 69,620 of record CAVXMJ010000031.1, read on the forward strand.
TTCCGCCTTCACCGAGCAGTTGCAGAATTTCATAACGTCCGCTGAGCAAATCGCCAATCTGCAATATGGCCGCGCTGTCAGGCGACGCCGATCGCGGCGAAGGCGTGCGTCGAACCGGAGCTCCCGGCGCGATCGTAGCGCCCGGATCCAGCAACGTCGCTTGGAGATCGACAATGGTGGCGTCGGGATCAAGTCGTGGTCCAGCGTCGACGATCGTAGCGTCGGGGTCGTGCTCGGGTGGCTTCTCTGGAGGGATCGCGATGTCGCCGGAGGAACTCTCACCGGCAAACGGGGTTCCGATGCCCGGAGAGCCGGGCTTCTTAGGGACAGGCTTCTTATCGGACTGCGCAGAGTCAGTCATGTTGAGTTGTTTTCAGAAACCGTCTGGAGCGTGTCGAATAGAGAACCCGATCGACGTGCGGTAGCACGACCACGTGTGCGGCCCCCATGAAAAGTATATACCTTGCAATGTTAACGAGCGCTTTTCGAATGTCTATCTGTCGCGCCACGGACGCGGAATCGCGTTGATCATCCTTTGCTCAAGATGACCCGAACTACACGGGACCATATGATTCGAGGGGCTCGACCGGCGCCCGAGGCTCTCACCAGGTGTGCACCGCCATAATCGAAGGCGCGCCGGTCTTGGCGTCGATCACACCGACTTTCAGCACCACCTCGATATTTCGATTGCCGAACTTGCTGCCCAGTTGCTGTTGAAGCAGTTCCAGGTAATGTGGGCTTGTGACAAATTGCGCAGCCGCTTCTGTTCCATTCCGGCCCAGCCCGCCCAGCGCTACTACCCATCCGTCGATATTTGGATCGCGAAACCGGGCTATCAAGGCGTAGTCATCGGCACTTGAGTACGGAACTGATTCGTCGCGCTCCCAACCGATCTTTGGATTCAATCGGTCTACGATTTCTTCCTGGGGGTCGGGCAGAAAATGGAATCGCAACGGCTCCAGCAGACGGGTTGTCCACTGGTTGTTGTATGCGCCAATGAGCGTGATCGAATGTTCGCGCAAATCCGTGAGGGTCGTCCAGGGAGCCGCAATCAATTGCGTGCTCGCTCCCGAGCGCTCAATCGCCTCATCGATTTGCGCGATTGCCGAAGCAGATTGGATGGATACAAATGGATAATCGATGTTTCCATTTGATCCTGCCTTGATAACACCCGAATACTTGTCCTGCGCAAAGATGATGCTACCGGTGCAGAGGATAACAGACCGCTGATCGCGCGTGAGCGGCGCCCAAAAGTCGTCCACAGCCGAGTCAGAATGAATCGAGCGATGCGTCCAGAAGATCCCCGCCCCGACCGCAATCACCACAGCCAGGATCACGCTCAGTAAACGCTCAAGAATTACGGGCCGCCGTGGGAGGGGTGGGTCCCCGCTGAGCTCCCGTGGCCGTATCGGCGGTAGAGACTGATCGGCTTGAACGAGTGTTAAGGCCGCTCTAAATTCCGGCTTTCCGCCGGCAAGGTCCACGGGGCCGGCAGATCTTAGGATTGTTCCCGCTTCGAAGCCTCCGTTGACTCCCGGGTCTTCGAGCCTGTCGGATTCTCGCTGAAACACAGGAACATACGAGCCGGCAGGAAGAGAGATGCGAATGCCGGAATTCCGGCCTTCCTCGGAATAGTAAAGCAGGAGACGCTTGCGGACCTCGCCGGCCGTGTAGCGCACAACCGTGTCTGCGTTTGTGTCGTAGGTCGGGGGCCGATCGAAAACTTCTACGCCAAGCGTCCGCTCCTTGAGCAGATCTGATTTGCCGCCCAAAGTGTGCTCGACGATGTATTTGAGCAGTGCGGGGTAGCGCTTGCTGTTGGAAAAGTGTGGACTGGCTAAAACGGCCTGCAACTCGCGGAGAACGGCGTCGCATTCCCGCTGCGTCTGCGGATGCCATCCGTCCAGCGCTGTGTCGGTTCTATTCATTCCTATCCAGTTCACGCATCATACTCGCCCCTTTTGCGGCTTGCAAGGACGTTTGACACAAGAAAACTTGCGCTGCTAACGCCCTCATTTCAAGCGAGATCGACCCAAGCTTTCCGGCCAAACCGTGAGTCACTTGCCAGTGAAGATTGCAAGGCCGAGTATGGGGCCGTTTTGTTAAACGGCAGAAGGCCGAATGCAATTTGCGCATCGCGTGGGGATGTCTGAACGCTGGCTGGGCAATGCCATGAGGCGCCCGGAACCGATCCAGCTACGACGAAGTCCGCGAGGCAATTGCGCGGAATCCACAACCGTACAAATCACGAATCGCAACAAAGAAACACTCGGAGGCAGTATGAACATACGCAGTGTGGCAGGAAGGAAGGGCGCGCTAGCCGTCCTGGCGCTCTTTTTTTTGATCACGGGCAGCATCGCCTTAATGGGGCAGCAGACGACCGGGTCCATCGTCGGTACAGTGACGGATTCACAAGGTGCGGTGGTGAACACTGCGGCCGTTAGAGCTACTAACGTGGATACCGGGTTCTCCCGGTCGGCGTCGGCAAATGGCTACGGGGAGTACCGCATCGATTATCTGCCCGTGGGCAAGTACACCGTCGAGGTGACGGCTCCCGGATTTGAGCGTTTCGTGCAGAAAAATGTCGTGCTCGACGTCGGCCAGACGCTGGCAGTGAACATCGCGCTGGCCGTGGGTGCGCAGACTCAGACCGTGACGGTCACTGAGGCTCCTCCGATCGTGAATACTTCGGACGCCACGTTGGGCAGAACCATTGAGTCAGCCGAGATCATCGGCCTTCCCCTGGTCAACCGCAATGCCTACGCCGAACTCTCGCTCACACCGGGGATCATGGCCAATAGCGCCGGCGCCACTTCGAGCTCCGCAGCGACGCCCAATTTCCAGGTTGGACTGCCGTCGACGGATATCCAGATCAACGGCGGCCTCGACTCCGGCAACGGAACCGTCGCATTTTATCTGGACGGCGGCAACAATATTACAGGGATGCGCAACTACGGCAACCCTGCTCCCAACCCCGACGCCATCGAAGAATTCCGCGTCGATACCAGCGCATATTCGGCGGAGTATGGCCAATTCTCCGCCGCTGTCATCACTGTCATCACAAAGTCGGGAACAAACCGGCTCCATGGGAGTTTGTTCGAGTTCAATCGCAATTCCGACCTCAATGCTTACACGTGGCAAATCCCAGCACCCACCAGCAAGGCCCCATTCCATCGCAATAACTTCGGCGGCGCCCTCGGCGGCCCCATCAAGAAGGATAAGTCTTTCTTCTTCTTCAGCTATGCCGGTCTGCGCCAGATACAAGGCACGTCCGTCACCGGCGCTGTAGTGCCCACGGCTAACGAGCGCCTGGGCGATTTTACCGGGGACGGGCTGACCTCGGGCCTGATTTACAAGCCCGGCTCTGGGAAAAAAGTTCTCGAGAATGGAGCAAACTCTGGCCCCGGCTGCTCGGCCGCGGAAGTGAGCGCAGGAGTTACGACGAGCGGTTATCCTACCGCCGGGTATTGCGTTGCACAAGCCGACCTGGACGCGACCGCTCTGAACCTCACCAATGTAAAGAACACGGTCGGCGTTTCCATTCCGTTGCCGTCGCCTACAGGCGTTCTTCAGACAAAAACCGGTGGCCAACAATACTCCACCATTTACAACACCCCGACAGACTCAGACGAATACCTGGCAAAGTATGACGAGTCAATCGGGGACAAGGATCATTTGGGAGTGACCTACTTCTATATCAACACCACGTCAACTCCCAGCGGAGGCGGCAACGTCAATTGGACCGGAGTTCAATCCCATTCCGGTCAGACGAATACCAACATCAGTGATGTTCACACCTTCAGCGCCAACGTGGCCAATCAAGCATGGATTACGTTCACGCGCGCCATGGGCGGACGCACGATGATCCCGGTTACCGGCCCGGCCAACCAAACCCTCGGCAGTTTCGGCTCGAACTTCACCATCCAGGGACCGCCCGCACTGCCCCAACTCACTGGCGCCGGCTTCAACACCGGTAACCCGAATGCCGGTCCGGTCACGGGTTCCGACAACTACGAGCTACGCGACATGGTCAGCATCACCAAGGGCAAGCACAACCTGGACCTCGGCGGCGAGTTCGCTCTCGACAAGACCATGTTCCTTGCCAATCTGAATAACTACGGCGAGATTACTTTCTCCACCTCCGCGCCCACCAGCACCGGCGTTGCGTTGGCTGACTTTATGACCGGCCAAATCAGCGCATTTGAGCAGGATTCGCCTTACACCACGCACCTCAGCACGTGGCACACAGCGTTTTTTGCGCAGGACAACTACCGCATCACGCCCCGTTTCACCGCCAATCTCGGAGTCCGGTGGGACATCGATACGCTTCCCGTGGATGCGCATAACAGGACAGAGTCGTTCATTCCCGGCCAGCAATCCACTGTCGCTCCTGGAGCCCCGGTGGGCGTGCTGTTCCCTGGGGACAAGGGCGTCGGTCGCGGCATCGTCAGCACGCCGTGGGCCCACATTTCTCCTCGTGTCGGCTTTGCATGGGATCCGTTTGGGGATGGCAAAACCTCGATTCGCGCAGCAGCGGGCATCTTCTATGGGTCCATCAGCGGCAATGAGTGGAACCAGCCGGGCAACAACATGCCGTTCGCTATTCGCAACGGGTTTGGCTCCGAAACATCTCTCACCAACATCTACAATGTCGGATTCCCAAGTACCGCTGCGGGCGGCGGCATCTTCCCGTACACCTATACACCGGCGAATCCGAAATTCTTCCCGAGCCTGTCTACTGAAGCTATCCCCACGAACTTCAAAGATTCGTCGGTCTACCAGTTCAACATGAGCGTGCAGCGTGAATTGCCTGACAAAATCACCGCCACAATTGCTTATGTCGGCAACCTCGGCCGTCACCTGTCAAGCTTCATTGACGGCAACTACGCGCCATACTCAACAGTCAACTCTTCCGGCGGCCCATTAGTCGGCGCTCTCAGCACTTCATCGGCAAGCCAGGAGCAACGTCGTCAATACGATGCCGGCATTTACGGCACCACCGGCACACTTGGCGGAATCACCTACCTGCTCTCAGACCAGACCTCCAACTATAACTCGCTTCAAGTCTCGGCTTCTAAGGCGTTGTCACGTGGCTTCACGGTTAACGGTTTCTATGTCTGGAGCCGCGCGCTCGAAAGCGGAGAGTTTGTTGAGAATGGAGGCATGACCGGTGTGCAGGATTATGGCGTGTTCGGCAAGCCCTTCACCCCGGGAAACAACTCCATGGGCGCCCTCGGTGGCGGCCTCAGGCAGGAATATCAGCTCATGGCCAACAACCGGAATAGTAACGCGGCCATTTCCGGCATGTGGAACATCAACTACTTCCACGGATCGAACAAGATCGTCGGTGCAGTTGTTAACGGCTGGACCGTTTCGCCCATCGTCTATTTGATGAGCGGCCTGCCATTTAGCGTTTCGTCCGGATCCAACCTGAACTTTGACTCGTTGGGCCAGAGCCGTCCCAACTTTACAGGTATCAACCCCACGCTCAGCCCGCACCGCTGCCGTGTATGTGGCGCAGGGACTCAGAGCCCAACCAGCGTCACGACGCAATGGTTCAACAGCACCTATGTCGCGGCCGACAAAACGAATATGGGGGCAGCTTCGGCGGCCGGAATGTCGTACATTCTCAACGGACCGGGAGTTACCGGCGGAATCGGTCCCGGCGGTGCGGATGGCAACGTGAGACGCGGCACCATCGTCGGACCGGGCCTCAAGGATATGGATGCTGCTCTGCTCCGCGACGTGAACATCGAGGGCAAAACAACGTTCCAGTTCCGCGCCGAATTCACCAACGTCATGAACTGGGTCAGCCTCGGTAACCCGTCCACCGGAAACATCACGAGCAGCTCTCAGGGCACTATCACCTCAGCTGCCGGCAGCCAGCGCCTGATTCAGGTGGGCGGAAGACTGACTTTCTAATCCTGTCGCTGCTTTGATTTCGTTGCGCCTGCTCTTCGCGAGCAGGCGCAACTTCCTTAAATACTGCCGTGCCGATGCCGGCCAACAGAAATGAGCGGAAAGCGCAATGAAAGAACTAACGAGAAGAGAATTCTGTTCTATGACCGCTGCGCTCGGCGCAACCGCATTGAGCGTATCACGCGAGTTGACAGCACAGTCGCCGGCCCTGGACATCGAACTGAACATCGACTCTGCGACGAATCTTGGCAAAGTGCCCCTCGATTACATGGGCTTGAGCTACGAGAGCGGGCAACTGGCTTATCCGGATTTCTTTTCGCCTCAAAACACGGCGCTAATTCAAATGTTCCGAACGCTAAGCCCGTCGGGCGTGCTCCGTCTGGGTGGCAACCTGAGCGAGTTTACGCTTTGGTCCGAGACGGAGCCGGCAACTCCGCCCGAAAAAGGCGGATTGGTTGGACCCGATCCCGGTCACCGCGAGCCACATACTTTTGTCATCACGCCACGCTCGATCCGCAATCTGCAAGGTTTTCTAACTGCGACGGGCTGGAGATGTATCTATGGCCTGAATCTCGGCGGCGGCACGCTGGAACAGGCTCTTGCCGAGGGCGGATACGTTGCGAAGACACTTGGGCCACAACTGATCGCAGTTCAATTTGGGAACGAGCCCGATCTTTTCAAGCATCGGGATCAGCAGAACCAACCCTGGACATTCGACGAATACTTTGCCAGGTGGAGAACATTCCGTGCAGTGTTTCACCAGAAGCTCCCGCAAATTGTGGTGGCCGGACCGGACACGGCTTCAAATCAGACCTGGGTAAAGCAGTTCACCGATGATGCTCCGAAAGAAATCGCGCTTGTGACGAGCCACTACTACCCTCTCGGTCCGCCAACCGATCCAACCATGACGATTGACCGGTTGCTGCACCCCGATACCGTCTTCGATCATTCATGCCGGGAGGCTCTGGCTTCGGCGAGAGCAGCGGGGTTGCCCTTTCGTATGGCGGAAGGGAACTCTTGTTATAACGCGGGCAGGCAGGGGGTGAGCGATACATTCGCATCCGCACTCTGGGCGGGAGATTTTTGCCTGCATATGGCGACTCTGAGCTGCGTGGGTGTAAATCTGCACGGAGGAGCGAACGGCTACTATTCGCCGATCGTAGGCTCCATCGAGAGCGGCTTTGCCGCTCGGCCGGAGTATTACGGCCTGATGCTGGCGCAGCAGTTCGCCGGGCACGCTTTGAAAAGGACAACGCTTGCAGCGCGGGGAGGGAATGTTACGGCCTATGCCGCCGGTGGAGCAGACGCGACGCATTTTGTAGCGATTTTTAATAAAGACGGCCGCGATGCAAGAATTACGATCGCTGATCCGGCAGTTCGATTCACGCGAGCAGCTGTCGCGCGGCTCGAGGCCCCATCAATCGATGCGAAGGACGGAGTGAAGTTTCAGGGAAGCACTGTGAAGAGCGATGGGCAATTTCTCGCGTACGCAGGTGAACCTCTCCAGACTCAATCCGGCAAGTTGCTCTTAAGCGTTCCGGCTTACTCGGCAGCGCTGATTCGTCTCGGATAGGAGGCATTCGAGACGCGCAGGTTGCGCGGCGCCAAAACCACGCTCTGAGGCATTGCTAGATTTCGTGCAGGCTCTTGCCCTCGCTCACAGCATCTCCATCGCCCTTTTTCAACTCGAGGAAGACGATGGTAGAGAGCAGCGTCATTCCGCCAAGAACATAGAACGCTTTGTGGACGCCGCCGATGAATTCAAGCGGATAAAGTTGAAAGCGCGCGGGAAGAAAGAAAACCGTAAGCAGTGATGCAATCGCGATACCGAAAGTGATCGACAGTTGTTGAACCGTGCTCGCGATAGAGCTTGCGCTGCTCGCGTTTTCGTCCGTCACGTCAGCAAAAACAAGTGTGTTCATGCTTGTGTATTGCAAAGACGTGAAGAAGCCGTAGCAGAACACCTCGGCAACAATGAGCCAAATGGGCGTGCCTCTGCCGATGGTTGAGAAGACGAAGATGAGCAGGCCGATGATAACGGTGTTCGAAATCAGCACGCCGCGGTATCCAACTCTAGCCAGAATTCCGGGCATCGTCATCTTCAGGCTCATGGCCGCGATGGCCTGGGGCATCATCAGCAAGCCAGACTGAATCGGCGTCAATCCCAGACCAATTTGATACAAGAGCGGAAAAAGAAATGGAATGCCGCCAATGCCGAGGCGGGTAAGAAAGTTTCCGTTCACCGCCGAGCGGAATGTGCGGATGCGGAACAGGCTCAGGCGCAGCATGGGATACCTGGCTCTCGTTGCGTGCCATCCGTAACCTGCAAGAAGAAGGATTGCAATCGCCAGAGCCGCCGACATCTCCAGACCGCTCAGCGTATGTTCTCCAAAAACCTCAAGAACATAAGACAGCAGCGCGATGCCGGTCCCGAACAAAATCAAACCAACCAGATCCAGAGGATTGTGATGCTCCTCGCGATAATCCGGAAGATGCAGGTAGACCATGAACAATCCCAGAAGCCCAATCGGGATGTTGACAAAGAAAATAACTCTCCAATGAAGGTATCCCACGATCAGCCCGCCCGCGATAGGCCCCAGCATCGGACCGATCAAGGCGGGGATGGATACGAAACTCATGGCGCGAACCAGATCGGCCTTGGAGAATGTGCGCACAATGGTCAGGCGCCCGACGGGCACCATCATGGATCCGCCGCATCCCTGTAGCAAGCGGCACGCGACCAGCAGATGAATGTTGCTCGATACTCCGCAGAGAAATGATCCCAGCGTGAAGATCCCAATCGCCGAGGCAAAAACCATGCGCGTTCCAAACCGGTCTGCCATCCAACCGCTGATCGGAATGAAAACCGCGAGGCTGAGAGTGTAGCTAGCCAGAACCGATTTCATGCTGAGTGGTGCAACGTGGAGCGCCGCGGCAATCGTGGGCACCGCGGTATTCAGAATTGTGGTGTCCAGCGACTCCATGAAAAACGCGACTGCAATCAGCCACGGCAGCAGTCGCATGCTGCTGGCGGACAGCACCGGCTGTGCTGAAGGGCCTGGCGCGTTCATCACGTGCTTCACCGTTCCCGCGTTCCTCTGCATCGGCCTTTCAGAATTCACATGGATTGTTTAGCGGTTGGGCTTGGTGCGGCCATGACCCGCCATCGCGCCTCAGCGCCCGTTTGCTGAGTGATCTCGATCTTAGAACATCTGGAACCAAGTCTTTGATCACTGGCGACCGAGGTCCTTGCATCGCCTGTGAATGGGCGATGTATGTAATCCCCGGCCGGTTGCCCTCAACGGGCCGATCAATAGCGCTCAGTCCCAAGCTCACTCGGTGAGGCCACCAGGAGAATCCCCTGCCGCCAAAGCAGTCGGTGGCTTCCGAGGGTCTTTACCGGTTGCCACTGCTGCCCGATCTGAGCGCAATCGCAGGCTCACCTCAGCTTCTGCTTGCCTGGTTAAGTGATTTCTTATCCTCTCCTGCACATTCAGGACCTTTAATTGCTCGATTGCGACCGTCAGGCGCGCAACAACACGTGTCTGTATCGGGATCGCATGACGATTTGAGTGAAGCTGGATCCGATTTGGCTCCTGGATGCAGTTGGGATCTTGATCTTCAACACGGAGCCGGGGCGAATCAACGATCAAAACAGATCGGTCCATCGTCCGGAAAGTCCCAATGAGGTTCCCAAGCGAGCTAGTTCTCAGAAATGGAGTATCAATAATTTTCGTTCGATGCCGATAAGATGCTCGGTTTGATGACTCATTGGCTCGCCGTAAGCTTCCGGATTGAGCCATCAGCTTCCGGATTGAGTTGAGGAAGGATGCAATTGGGACGCGCCGCAGAATAGGCACCGAACCCTTCGTGCTCCGTGGAGAACAAGCGCATGCAAGATGATCAGGATGTCGTTCGTGAGTTTGTGGTCGAAAGCCATGAGAATCTCTCGCGCCTGGATCAGGATCTGATCGAGCTGGAGATACGCCCAAATGACACCAGTCGTTTGGCAAGCATTTTCCGCACGATCCACACCATCAAGGGGACCTGTGGTTTCTTCGCATTCTCGACTCTGGAAAAGATCACCCATCAGGCTGAGACTTTGCTCAGCCAGCTGCGCGATGGCAAGCGGGAACTGAATCCGGCCCTTGTATCGCTGATCCTGGAAACCGTCGACGCGACACGCAAGGTGCTGGCTTCAATTGAGGCGAGTGGAAAGGAAGGCCCTGACCTGTACGAAGATTTGACGGAACGGTTGCGGCTCGAAGCACTTTCGCTCGAAGGCGCCGAGAGCCGAATCGCCCCTCATGAGGCTGATGCGGCCGCGGGAGTTCATAAGCCAGTTGACTCTACGGATCATCCGGACCGCGCAAGAGTCGAGGATGACAGCACAAGGTCTTCCGCCATCGTGGATGCGAACATCCGGGTCGGCGTGGTCCATCTGGACAAACTGATGGATCTTGTGGGCGAGCTGGTGTTAACGCGCAACCAGATTCTGCAGTTCAACGCAGAGCGCGAGGATCCGGCTCTCAATGCGACCTCTCAGCGACTGAACCTGATTACCACCGAGTTGCAGGAAGGCGTGATGAAGACGCGCATGCAACCCATCGGCATGGTTTGGAACAAGCTGCCGCGCGTGGTGCGCGACATGGCAGTTTCGCTCGGCAAGCAGATCCGGCTGGAGATGGATGGGACGGATACGGAGCTGGACAGAACCATCATCGAAGCCATCAAGGACCCGCTCGTGCACCTGGTCCGCAATTCGTGCGACCACGGCATCGAAACGCCTGAGGCCCGAACTCGGGCCGGTAAAACACCGCAAGGAAGACTGACGCTGCGCGCCTATCACGAAGGCGGACAGGTCAACATCGAAATCGGCGATGACGGCGCCGGGATTGATGTCGCGCAGGTGAAGCAAAAGGCCATCGAGAAAGGCCTTCTGCGGCCCGAGCAGGCGGAGAAGCTGAGCGACCGCGAGGCACTGAATCTGATCTTCCAGCCAGGTTTTTCGACGGCGCAAACGGTGACTAAGGTTTCCGGGCGCGGTGTCGGCATGGACGTCGTCAAGTCCAACATCGAGAAGATCGGCGGCGTGGTCGACATCATCAACCGGCCTGGCGAGGGTTCCACGGTCAAGCTGAAGATCCCGCTCACGCTAGCCATTATTCCTGGCCTGGTGATTTCGAGCGGCGGCGAGCGGTTCGTCATTCCACAGGTCAGTCTGCTCGAGTTGATCCGCCTTGAGGGAGATTCCTCAGACAAGCATATCGAGCAGCTCCACGGAACACCGGTTTATCGCCGGCGCGGGAGCCTGCTTCCTATCGCTTATCTGAACCGGGTTCTGGGGCTTGAGTCGGAGGAGCGGGCCGAGGCCGTCAGCATCGTGGTTCTGCAGGCCGAAGATCGCCAGTTCGGCCTGGTGGTCGACGGCATCAACGATACCCAGGAGATCGTGGTCAAGCCGCTCGGCAAGCAGTTGAAAGGGCTCACGGAGTACGCGGGCGCGACGATCATGGGCGATGGCCGTGTGGCCCTGATCCTGGACGTGCTCGGCATTGGCCAGCGCTCCGGGGTGCTGGCTGAAAGCCGCGAGCAGACGCGCGCTGGAGCGGAGAAAAATACGCGTGCGGGCGTCGAGCAGCAACGGTTGCTCCTGTTCCGCGCCGGCTCCTTCGAGCGCCTCGCCGTGCCGCTGTCGCTCGTCGCCAGGCTCGAGGAGTTTCCCTTGAGTTCCATCGAGTGCGCGGGTGGATGCCGGGTGGTGCAATACCGCAACCGCATTCTCCCCCTCGTGCCCCTGCGCGACGTCCTGGAATCCGCGCCGCCTGGCGGGGAACAGACAGCCGATCCGGTGCAGGTGATCGTTTTCAACGACGGCGACCGAAGCGTGGGAATGGTAGTCGACCAGATTCTCGACGTCGTGGAGGAAACGGTCGTGGCGCGCCAGAAATCGACTCGCAAAGGCCTGCTGGGGTCGGCGGTCATCAGCCGGCGGGTCACGGACCTTCTGGATCTCAACGCGGTGATTCACGCAGCCAGCGAAAGCTGGTTCCATGGCGCAGCAGGGTCCGGACTCGGCAAGACGGTGCTCGTCGCGGATGGCTCGCCGTTTTCGCGTGGCATGCTCTCGATCGGGCTGGAGATGGCCGGCTACCAGGTAAAGCAGGCGGCCAATCTCGATGAGGCCGTTCGCGAAATGGAGCGGCAGCACACCAACGTCGTGGTAGCGGCGGTTGACCTGCCACCCAGGGGTGGTCCGGCCCTGGTCGCCGCCATGCGCGCGAGACCCGAGTGGGAGCGGATTCCGCTTCTAGGTTTGGCCGATTCGGCCAGCCAGCTCCAGTCTTCCGCGATCCGCACGGCAGGATTTGAGGAATGCCGGGCGAAGTTCGATGGCGACGCCGTGCTCGCGTCGGTGGCGCGGCTGGCCTCGACGGAGGCTGCCCCGGAGGCCGAGCCGATTCCGGTTGGAGAGGAGAAGTAAGATATGACCCCCGATGCCGCGATCGTAAAGCCCGAAATGGCTCCGGCCCATGGGCAACTTTCAACCTTCTTTGTGGCGGACCTGTTTTTCGGTGTGGATGTTCTTCGCGTGCAGGAAGTGTTGCGTTTCCAGCAAATGACGCACGTGCCTCGGGCTCCGGAAGTCATCGAGGGATTGATCAACCTGCGCGGGCAGATTGTCACCGCCATCGACTTGAGGCGGCGGCTTGGATTGCCGCCTCGTACCGGAGGCCAGGTGCCGACCAACATGGTGATCCGGACCGACGACGGCGCCGTAAGTTTGCTGGTGGATGAGATTGGAGACGTGCTCGACGTGGATGCCGCCACCTACGAGCGGCCGCCGGAGAACCTTGATCCCGCCGCACGCGAGATGATTCACGGCGTCTACAAGCTGAAGGAACGGCTGCTGCTGGTTCTCGATACGGAGCGAACCGTGGATATCGCAATTGGAAGAGTTGCCGAGTGCCACTGAAGAGCCAGACGGCGCCTGTCTGGACGGGGACGAATGGCAGCACAGGCCTATCAGGAGAGGGGATCGGAGTGGCTTTCACGTTCTTTTTTCGCGACCAGCACGTTTTGGAAAAGGCCGTGGAACACTGCCTGCCCGTGATTGCGGGAAGAAACCACCCCCGCATCTGGGATGCCGGCGCGGCGATGGGACAGGAGCCCTACACCTTGTCCATTCTGTTTGCCGAGCGCATAGGGCACTTCGCGTTCAACAATCTCCGCATTGATGCCACCGACGTGGAAGACACGGGCTCCTTCGCTCAGGCCATCGAGGCCGGGCTGTACCCAGGAGACGAGTTGTCGCGATTACCCGAGGGCATCTTCGAAAAGTATTTCGAAGCTAACGGAAAAGCGGGGCATTTTCGCGTGGTCGATAGGATCCGGCAACGCGTCGTCTTTCAATGGCACGATCTGCTCTCTATGAAGGAAATTGGACGCGATTACTCGCTGGTCGTATGCAAGAACGTGCTGCTCCACTTCCATCCGCCGGAAAGAGTCGAGGTGTTGAAGATGTTCCATCGGGCGCTCGGACCGGGCGGCTTTTTGGTCACCGAGCAAACGCAGGAGATGCCAATGGAGCTGACGCCGCTGTTTCGGCGGGTGATCCCCGACGGACAACTGTTCTGCAAAGTGGAGGCCGGCTGATGCGCGTCGTGACTTTAGAGAATAGCGGCCGGGTGTACACCTCAAACGTTTACCTCGTGCTCGGCGACCGGAGCCAGCTGGAGGACGTGAACACCCTCGTCGATGCGGGCGCGGATCCGGCCATCCTGGCCAGTATCGAAACGGCGCCGACCGGTATCGGCAAGTGGGCCGTGGAACAGGTGATCGTGACACACAGCCATTCCGATCACTGTGCGCTTCTGCCCGATGTTCGCGCGGCATACCACCCCAGGGTGCTGGCTTTCTCGCCCAGCCTCGCCGGAGTCGATGCGACGGTGTGCGATGGGGACTCTGTCCGCATGGGCGATCGGCACTTTGAAGTGATCCATACGCCCGGTCATAGCAGCGATTCGATCTGCCTCTACAACGAGGCCGAAGGCGTGCTGTTCGCCGGCGACACGCCTCTGCTCATCACATCGCCCGCGGGAAGTTACGAGGCGGGGTTTCGGCTGGCATTGGAGAGGCTGTGTGCCCGCGATGTGCGGCGGATTTACTTCGGGCATGGTCCTCCGCTCGTCGAGGGCTGCAACGAGAGGCTGCGTGAATCGCAGAGGCTGTCCAGCGGAGAGCCACGACCCTGCGGGAGAGGGCTTGACGGGGCTATGGAGCCATAACCGGAAACGGAATAAATCAACTCAAGAAGGAATACGGGAGAGGTGAGGAGTATGGGGAACGGGAAGTCGAGAAATGGGGCCGCTGTTTTGGAGCCGCCCATGCAAAGATCGTCGCGGGGCTCGCAAGGGGCCGGCGCAGCTGAACCGGAAACGCTGAACGGCGCAGTCGAGAGGCTCGCGGCGCTCGACTACGTGAGCACGAACGTGATGATCGCGGATTCCGAAAACAAGATCACGTACATGAACGAGGGTGTCCGAAGACTATTTACGGAAGCGGAAAGTGAGATACGGAAAGACCTGCCGAATTTCAGCGCTTCCCAGTTGATCGGCAGAAGCTTCGACTTTTTTCACAAGAATCCCGCGTATCAGCACCGGATGCTCGATGGGCTTCGCGAACCGCACAAAGCTTGCATCAAGGTGGGAGGGCGCACGTTCGATCTGATCGCAACGCCGATCTTCGACCCGGAGAACCGCGCGCGCCTGGGCACGATGGTGGAGTGGTCGAACGCGGCACAAAGGCTGCTGAACCTCGATTACGGGAGCCAGGTCGCGGCCATCGGCAAATCGCAGGCGGTGATCGAATTCGGCATGGACGGGACCGTCCTCCATGCCAACGACAATTTTCTCAGTGCTCTGGGATATACCCTTGATGAGGTCAAAGGCCGGCATCACAGCATGTTCGTGGACGAAGCCTACCGGCAGAGTGCGGAGTACAAGGAGTTCTGGGCCAAGTTGAACCGTGGAGAATACCAGGCGGCGGAGTACAAGCGCCTGGGCAAGGGCGGCAAGCAGGTCTGGATTCAGGCTTCCTACAACCCGATCATGGACCAGGACGGCAAGCCATTTAAAGTCGTCAAGTACGCCACCGACATTACGCCCCAAAAGCAGGCGCTGAACGCAATGCTGGCTGACGCCGCCCTGCTGACCCAAGCGGCCGTTGAAGGCAAATTGGCCACACGCGCGGACGCAAGCAAACATCAAGGCGACTTCCGCAAGGTCGTCGAAGGCGTGAATGCCACGCTTGACGCGGTCATTGGCCCGCTGAATGTCTCGGCCGAGTATGTGGACCGCATCTCCAAAGGCGACATCCCACCGCGGATCACCGACAACTACAACGGCGACTTCAACGAGATCAAGAACAATCTGAACACCTGCATCGATGCCGTGAACGCGCTGGTCGCCGACGCCGGCGTGTTGTCGAAGGCTGCAATCGAAGGCAAGCTGGCCACACGAGCCGATGCCACGAAGCACCAGGGCGACTTCCGAAAGATTGTTCAAGGCGTCAATGCCACGCTGGACGCGGTCATCGGCCCGCTCAATGTCTCGGCCGAGTACGTCGACCGCATCTCCAAGGGCGACATACCACCCCGGATCACCGACAACTACAATGGCGACTTCAATGAGATCAAGAACAACCTCAACGTCTGCATCGAGGCCGTGAACGCGCTGGTCGCCGACGCCGGCGTGCTGACCAAAGCCGCAGTCGAGGGCAAGCTCGCGACCCGAGCGGACGCCAGCAAGCATCAGGGAGACTTCCGCAAAGTCGTCGAAGGCGTCAACGCCACGCTGGATGCGGTCATCGGGCCGCTGAATGTTTCGGCGGAGTATGTTGACCGGATTTCAAAGGGCGACATACCGCCCAGGATCACCGACAACTACAACGGCGACTTCAACGAGATTAAGAACAACCTGAACAATTGCATCGACAACATCAAGGCTCTGGTCATCGAGACAGGCGGCCTGATCAAGGCTTCGGCGGACGGTCAGCTCACGACGCGCGCCGACGCGAGCAAGCACCAGGGCGATTATCGCAAGATCGTGGAGGGCGTCAACCAGATGCTCGACGAAATCCTGCTGCCCATCGGTGAAGGCAATCGGGTACTCTCGCTCATTCGCGGCGGCAACCTTCGCGAGCGGGTGGAGATCGACTGCAAGGGCGATCACGCCAGGATGAAAGACTCCATCAACGGCGTACACGCCTGGCTCACCGAACTGATTGCCTACATCACCAAGGTGGCGAACGGGGATTTGTCGGCGACCATGGCCAAGGCCTCCGATCTGGACCAGATTTACGAGTGGCTGGTCCTGCTGAAGACCAATATCGGCAGGCTGATTGACGACACCGATGAGCTGGCGAAAGCGGCCGCGGAGGGCAAGCTTGGCAGGCGCGCCGAGGCCGGCAAGCATCAGGGCGACTACCGCAAGATCATCGAAGGGATCAACAAGACCCTCGAGATCGTTGTCGAGCCCCTGAAGGTGACGGCGCAGAACGCGGCCACACTGGCGTCCTCCTCGGAGGAGCTCACCGCAGTCAGCCAGCAGATGGCGGGTAACGCGGAAGAGACCGCAACACAGGCCAACGTGGTTTCGGCGGCCAGTGAAGAGGTTTCGAGGAACGTCGCTTCGGTGGCGTCAGCCGCCGAGGAGATGCAGGCCTCGATCCGCGAGATATCCAAGAACGCGAATGAATCGGCACGGGTGGCCAAGAATGCCGTCAACGTGGCGCAATCCACAAACGAGACCGTGAAGAAGCTGGGCGAATCCAGCCAGGAGATTGGCAACGTCATCAAGGTGATTACCTCGATCGCGCAGCAAACCAATCTGCTGGCCCTCAACGCCACCATCGAAGCCGCGCGCGCCGGTGAAGCGGGCAAAGGCTTCGCAGTGGTCGCCAACGAGGTCAAGGAGCTCGCCAAACAGACCGCCAAAGCCACGGAGGACATCGGTCAGAAGATCGAGGCGATTCAGGGCGACACCAAGGGTGCGGTGACGGCGATCGAAGAGATCAGCGCAATCATCAACCAGATTAACGACATCTCAAACAGCATTGCCTCGGCGGTTGAAGAGCAGACAGCGACAACCAACGAGATCGGACACAGCGTAACCGAAGCGGCCACGGGTGTGGGCGACATTGCCAAGAACATTGGCAGCGTGGCTCTGGCGGCAAAGAACACCACGCAGGGCGCCAGCGATACGCAGAAGGCCTCGCAAGAGCTGAGCCGCATGGCTGCCGAACTGCAAAAGGTCGTCTCGAGGTTCACCTTCTGATCGGACGAACAGTCGTGGACGCGGCTTGAAGGATCGCACGGGTCCGTCAGGCCGCGCCCATTCGCTCGACAGGGAAGCGGAGGTAATTTGATGGTAAAGGCGTTGGTCGTGGACGATTCAAAGGCCATCCGAATGCTCCTCAATAAGACCCTGAGTCAACTCGGTTATCAGGTACAGGAGGCTGCCAACGGCAAAGAGGCGCTGGAGATTATGGAAGCGGGAAACAGCGGGGTAAAGCTGGTTCTGGCGGATTGGAATATGCCGGAGATGAATGGCCTGGAACTGCTGAAGAGGTTGCGCCAGATTCCGGCGTTCGCTTCGGTGGCGGTGGTCATGGTGACGACCGAGACCGAGATGGAACAGATCGCGGAAGCTCTGGAGGCCGGCGCCAACGAGTATGTGATGAAGCCGTTCACTCGAGACATTCTCGTGGAGAAGCTCGAGCTTGCTGGAATTCATTCTTGAGGAGCGCGACATGCCCGCGGTAAACAAGCGCATTCTGCAACCCGGAGAGCGGATTCGTGTACTGGTGGTCGATGATTCAGTCGTCATCCGCCGCCTGGTTACGCACGCTCTCGAAGAGGATGCGGAGATTGCGGTGGTGGGAACGGCAGCGAACGGCTCGATTGCGCTCCAGCGGATACCGCAGTACAACCCCGACGTTCTCACGCTGGACATCGAAATGCCCGAGATGGATGGCCTGGAGACGTTGCGGCATCTTCGGCGCGACTATCCGCAGTTGCGGGTCATCATGTTCAGTACGCTCACCGAGCGCGGAGCGGCAATCACCCTTGAAGCATTGACACTCGGCGCCAGCGACTATGTGACGAAAGCCTCGAACGAGGGGTCGCTTGATCGCTCCATGGCGCGTTTGCGAGAGGACTTGGTCCCGAAGATCAAGCAGTTCTTCATTCTTCCGTCGAGAGCCCGCCTGGCGGCAAAGCCTGAACCGGCGCAAGGTCAGGGGGCGCAGCCAATCGATCGCAACCCACTGGCTCCACGGAGTGCGAAAGTTAGACCCAAGGTCGTCTGCATCGGAGTGTCGACTGGAGGGCCGACGGCTCTGGGCGCGATCTTGCCGCAATTACCGGCCGAGTTTCCGTTGCCGATTCTGATTGTGCAGCACATGCCTCCGCTGTTCACTCGTTTTCTTGCCGAACGTCTTTGCGCTTCTTGTCGACTCACCGTAAAAGAGGCGAGCCAGGGCGATCCGCTGGTTGCCGGCACGATATTGATTGCGCCGGGCAACTTTCATATGAAGGTGACCGGCAATGGCAGCGGAGCGTGTGTGTGCCTGGATCAGTCGCCCCCGCAGAACTCATGCCGCCCTTCGGTCGATGCGCTTTTCGCCTCGATAGGCGAAGCATTTGGCGGCGCCGTCATCGCCGTCATACTCACGGGCATGGGTCAAGACGGACTGCGGGGCGCGGAAATCCTGAAGGCTCACGGCGCGAGCATCCTCGCGCAGGACGAGACTTCAAGCGTGGTTTGGGGAATGCCCGGCGCGGTGGTGAATGCAGGCCTTGCCGACTGCGTTCTGCCCCTCGATCACGTGGTGCCGGAAATACTGCGCAGGACGGATCGAACGTAAGGGAGCCGACGGATGTCTTGCCAAGCCTCAACCGCGGAAATCAATCCGAAGAACTACCAGTTCCTCCTGGAGCATGTCTATTCTCACGCGGGCATTGTGCTTGAAGGCGATAAGCACTATCTGTTCGAATGTCGTCTCGCACCCATCGTCAGGCAACTCGGCTTGCAGTCCATTGACGATTTGTGCACGCTCATCCAGTCCTCCCGTCAGCCGGAGGTGGGCCACCAGGTGGTGGAAGCGATGACGACCAACGAGACCTACTTCTTCCGCGATCCTTCCCATTACGATGCCATACGAACCGTTCTATTGCCGCGGTTGATCAAAGAACGTGGAGATGCAAAGAAGCTGGGGTTCTGGTCGGCGGCCTCCTCCACCGGGCAGGAAGCCTATAGCCTGGCCATGCTTCTGATTGAGGAGGGTTTGAGCCACTGGAACATTCGGATTCTGGGTACCGACTTTTCCACGCAGGCTTTGGAACGCGCCCGATCCGGCAAGTATCAACAGATCGAAGTGAATCGAGGCCTGCCGGCGGCACTCTTGATCAAGCATTTTCGCCGTTCCGGAACCGTTTGGCAGCTCGACGAAAAGGTGCGTCAAATGGTCGGTTTTGAATCCATTGACCTGCGCAAAAGTATGCGCTCCCTCGGACCTTTCGATCTCGTGTTCTGCCGCAATGTCATGATTTATTTCGACGCAAAGACAAAGATGAACATCTTGAAGGAACTTCACGGCACGTTATTTCGGGGCGGATGGTTGTTGCTCGGAGGCATCGAGACCGCGTTTGGAATCGAGGAATACTTCGAAAAGCTTACCGTGGGCAATGCAACCGTGTATATCGCACGCTGAGGGGGCTCACATGCCGGCCGAATCTACCATCGAAATCCATTTGAGTGAACTGGCGCAGATCGTGGAATACGTGTTCCGGAGCATGGTAGGCGTCGAAGTGTACGAATCGAGCCAGTCCTGGATCCCTGGCGGGGATCGGTTGACTGCGACAATCAATCTGACCGGCGATTGGCCCGGAATGCTGGCGCTCGAGTGCGGCCGCGAGCAGGCATGCGCATTCGCTGCCCGCTTTCTTTCGATGGAGAAGCCCGAGACCGTGGACGATGTCGTGCGGGATGTACTCGGCGAGCTGTCGAACATGATCGGCGGTAATCTAAAATGCGTCCTTGCTGGCGGGCTCAAGCTGTCCATGCCCACAGTCGTCGACGGCGCCGACCACCGGCTCCGTGTCTGCAGAGCTGGCATGAAAGAACGCCTCGTTTTTGAGTGCATTGAGGGCATATTCTCTGTCGCTGTGCTGAGAGAAGAGAGGGAGAGGATCAGAATCCACCAAGCCTGAAATTGCTTGACTCGTGGATCCTCCCTGCTCGACAACCCCGGGGGTCTCATCACCAATCGAATTCCGGCCGGCGCTGTCCGAATAGCAGGCCCTGGTTATCGAGCTTGTGCGTACACTCCCAAGCACATGGAGCTATTCTCAAGAGCATCCCGTACGGCCTGACAGACCATCTAACCGAGGGAACAGAACCGCAATCGGTCATCGCGGATCACTTCGACGCATGTTGCGCTGTGTCCATCCGGCTTCACCACGAAACCATGGGTCGCGAGTGGAGTGTGAATGGGATTTTCCAGGAAACGGCGTCATCGCATTGTGTTTCTTGAAAGCCGACTATGCCAAGATCGCCTTCGTCTTCCTACCGGCTTCAGCTTCATGCTGCGTTCACCTTCGATGATGCCGCGCGCGTCGCCGTATACCTCAAAAGGCTGGGAATTTCGCATGTCTACTGCTCGCCCTATTTGCATGCGGTATCAGGAAGCATGCATGGATATGACGTTGTTGATCCCCAGGCTGTGAACCCTGAGTTGGGCGGCGAAGAAGGGCACAGGCGATTTTGCAGTGCGCTCCAGGCGCTCGATCTCGGCCAGGTGCTCGATATCGTCCCGAACCACATGGCCGCAGGCCAGCAGAACACTTACTGGTGGGATGTGCTGGAAAACGGACCGTCGAGCCGCTTTGCCACATGGTTTGACATCGATTGGAACTCTACCGAGGTAAAGCTCCAGAACAAGATTCTGATTCCCGTTCTGGGGGATCAGTACGGGCGCGTACTCAGCGCAGGCGAAATCAAAATTAACTATGAGGGTCGATCGTTTCAGCTGTGCTACTTCGAAAATTGCTTTCCCCTTGCACCGCGTTCGCTGTCGGTTCCGTTGAGCATGGCTGCCCGGTATGTGAACGCGCCGATTCTTGGTTTTATCGCCGATAGTCTGGCACGGCTCCCAGCCCCGGATTCAACAGAGGAAGAAGTGCTCACCGCGCGCCACCGCGATAAAACCATACTGTACGAGCTTTTGGAGCGCGTCACGCGTGAAGAGGCGGGAGTGGCTGGGGCGATCACCCGCGCCGTGGATGAGCTGAACTCAGACATCGACGCCCTCGATGCGCTCCTCAATCTGCAAAATTATCGATTGGCATTTTGGCGAACTGCCGACCAGGAGCTCGGCTACCGCCGCTTCTTCGACGTCAACACGCTGATCGGCGTGCGCGTCGAGCGGCCGCAGGTTTTTGCCGCAACCCATTTTCGAATTATGGAATGGTTAAGAAAAGGCGTTCTTGATGGAGTGCGCGTGGATCATCCGGACGGCTTACGCGATCCGCAATTGTATTTCGAGCGGCTGCGGGCGGCCTCGCCGCAGGCCTGGATCGTGGCCGAAAAGATTCTGGAGCCTGGGGAACCACTACGAGCCGGCTGGCCGATCGACGGCACCTCGGGATATGACTTTTTGAATGCATGTAACGAGCTGCTTGTTTATGGAGAAGGATTGAATGAGTTGACGGATGTGTATACCAGGTTCATCGGGGAGCAAGCTCAATTCGATGCGATGGCTCATGCTAAGAAATTGAATGTTGAACATGAGGCCCTGGGCAGCGATGTGAACCGGCTGGCGCAATTGTTTGTCGAGATTTGCGAGAACAATCGCGATCGCCGCGACTACACGCGTGCCGAGATAAGGCGAGCCATCCGCGAAGTCGCTGCGAGTTTCGCTGTTTACAGAACCTACGTAGCGCCGGAGCGGGATGAAATTGTTGAGGAAGACCTAAGGCAGATCTCCAATGCGGTGGCTTTCGCAAAGACTCAGAGATCCGATCTTTCTCCCGACCTGTTCGATTTCATTGGCGATGTGCTTGCCTTGCGCGCGCGCGGTGCAATCGAGTCCGAATTTCTGCTTCGCTTTCAGCAGTTCACATCGCCGGTGATGGCGAAGGGCGTCGAAGACACGGCATTCTATTGCTACAACCGCATGATCGGCCTCAACGAAGTGGGTGGTGCGCCGGAGCGTAACGGAACGACTCTCGAAGAATTTCATGCGCATTGCGCGGAGATCGAAGCCGGCCATCCGCAAACCATGAATACTCTTTCAACGCACGATACGAAGAGATCGGAAGATGTGCGCGCTCGATTAGCCGTCCTGACCGAAATCCCCGGGCAGTGGCGCTCCGCGCTGCATCGGTGGTCGCGCAGGAACCAGCAGTTCAAGACCAATAAGCTTCCGGATCAAAACACGGAATACTTTCTCTATCAGACGCTGATCGGGACGTGGCCGATTGGTGTCGATCGCATGACTTCCTATATGGAAAAAGCCGCCAGGGAAGCCAAAGAGCAGACCAGCTGGACGCAGCAGAATCAAGAGTTCGAAGAGGCACTGAAGCTCTTTATCGAGCGAATACTCGGTTCACCGGAGTTCATTGCAGACCTCGAGGCATTCGTGGCCAGGGTGCTGCTGCCTGGGCGAATCAACAGTCTGGCGCAAACCCTTCTGAAGTGCACTGCGCCCGGAGTTCCGGACACATTCCAAGGCAGCGAACTGTGGGATTTGCGGTTGGTCGATCCAGATAATCGCGGGCCCGTGGATTATGAGTCGAGAGAAGCAATGCTGGCGGAAATCGAGGCCGGCATGAGCGTCGACGAAATCATGGCGAGGATGGACAGTGGGATGCCGAAGCTCTGGGTCCTCTACAAAGCGCTCCACTTGCGGCGGGAAAAGCCGGAATGGTTCGGCAGCGAAGCCGCCCATGTGCCTCTTTCGGCCGAAGGGACGAAACGGGAGCATCTGATCGCGTTTTCTCGCGGAGATTCAGTTGCCGTGGTGGCTCCGCGATGGAATGTCAGGCTCGGAAGCGGGTTTGGCTCTGCTTCTGTCGAGTTGCCGCAGGGGGAGTGGAGCAACATCTTCACCGGTGAAAAAATGGCTGGGGGAAGCGTGAGGGTGCAGCAATTGTTTCGGAAATTCCCGGTAGCGCTGCTGGTGCTGGACGGAGGGAACGATGCATCTGTTTAGAGTCTGGGCTCCGTTTGCGCAGCGCGTGTCGGTCGAGCCTGCCGGAGTTGTCTATGGCATGCAAGGACCAGACGATCGAGGTTGGTGGATTTGTCTGGTTGAAAATGCCGGCCCGGGAACAGACTACGGCTATCTGATCGACGACGATCCCAGGCGCTATCCCGATCCTCGCTCTCAATGGCAGCCGAACGGCGTGCACGGATTATCGCGTATCTACAACGAGACATCATTTGATTGGAGTGACCTGCGCTTTCAGGCACCGCCGTTAGGAAGCGCGCTCATCTATGAGCTGCACATCGGGACGTTCACCCCCGAGGGCACATTCGATGCCGCGGCCGCCAAACTCGATTACCTGGCCAAGCTTGGCGTGACGCACGTGGAATTGATGCCCGTGGCCGCTTTTGACGGACGGCACGGCTGGGGCTATGACGGTGTGGCGCTATTTGCAGTTCATGGTCCTTACGGAGGCCCCGACGGCCTGAAGCGATTTGTCAATGCGGCGCATCAGGCGGGGCTCGCAGTGCTCCTCGACGTGGTCTACAACCATTTTGGACCGAGCGGCAATTACACCGGAAAATTCGGACCATACATTGTTTCGTCGCACCACACGCCGTGGGGCGGTGCAGTGAACCTTGAGGGTGCCGGCTCCGCTGAAGTGCGCCGGTTCTTCTGCGACAACGCGCTGATGTGGCTGCGCGACTTCCATATCGATGGATTGCGCCTTGACGCGGTGCAGGCGTTCGTCGACCGCTCTGCCATTCACTTTCTGGAGCAAATCGCAACTGAAGTTGAGTGCCTGGAGGCTACCCTCGCGCGGAGGCTTGTGCTCATCGCCGAAAGCGACTTGAACGATCCGCGCATCGTAACCCCGAGGGAAGCGGGTGGCTTCGGTTTTGATGCGCAATGGAGCGATGACTTCCATCATGCGCTTTTCGCCGTCCTGAACGAGCATCACAGGCAAGGCTACTATGAGGACTTCGGCACAATCGGACAGTTAGCCAAGGCGCTGGAGCGCACCTTTGTTTATGACGGCATCTATTCCCATCACCGGCGTCGTGTTCATGGCCGACCCACGTATGCGCTGTCGCAACATCGCTTTCTTGGGTACATCCAAACCCATGACCAGGTGGGCAACCGGCGAGTGGGCGACCGAATCAGTCAGACATCGGGTCTGGAGCGCGCGAAGATAGCGGCTGCGCTTTACCTGCTCGGCCCCTTTGTCCCCATGCTTTTCCAGGGGGAAGAATGGGCAGCCTCGAGTCCCTTTATGTACTTTGCGGATCACACAGACACCGAATTGGCGCGCGCAGTTTCCGAGGGCCGGAAAAAGGAATTCGAGGCATTCGGATGGGACCCTGCTTCCATTCCCGATCCCGAGAGTCCGTCAACGTTCGAGGCTTCAAAGCTACGCTGGGACGAACTGAATACTGGCGACCATGCCGAGATGCTTACCTGGTACCGCACGCTGATTCGTTTTCGCCGCGCAACGCCCTGCCTTAACAACGGAGCTGCCGGCCAGGTGCGCGTCACATTCGATGAGCAGGCAAAGTGGTTGCGGATGCAACGCGGAGACGTGACAGTCCTCTGTAATTTCGGCGATCGGGAAAAAATCTTCGACGTCCCAGCTACGGGCCGAGTGGTGATTCGCTCGCAGAGCGCAGCGCAAATAAGCGAGGGCAAGCTGGCTGTGCCACCTGTATCCGTTGTCGTATTGAGTGAACTCCCCTAAAAATGCCTGATTTGCTGGCCTGTAGCGGTAACTTCGTCGGGGACGTGCGTTCGCTCTCCGGTGTGCTCGACGCGGCTTTCGAGTGAACGGCTCACGAGATCGCGCGAGCCCAGGCCGACCGCGAGAGCAAGCGTAAGAACGATGCCGCCAAACAGAATGCCAAACGCCAGTTCGACGATACTTTCGCCCACCTGTAAATGGTCCAGCACCATGGCCGCGGTCAAGACAAGAACTAGCCACTTGACGCCGAGAGATAGGACTCTCGCGTATTGCAACTGAGCGTTCACGGCGCTGATCAGGACGGAGCGCGAGAGAAATCTCGCAATCAAGATGCCCGCGACAAGCAGAAGAGCGGCGCCGATGGCGTGAGTGAGATAGGGCAGCAGAGAGATGGCCGGAGCAGCGCCCGAAGCATACGACGTATCGAAGGCCGAAACACCAATGACGAGTCCGACAAGAACGCAGAGCCAGAATGAGGCACGCGCGACGATTTCCGTTGGCGAGGTGGTCGGGGTCCAATCGGCGCCGTTCTTTCGAGCGAGTCGGAGGTCGAACTTTGCCCATGTAAGGCACCGGCGCAATATCCAGGAGATCAGGATGCCGGCCGCGGCGAACAGCAAGAGCGCGACAATAAACGCAAGAATCCCGGGCAGCAGCGCGATGAGCAGAGTGAGCACGCGGTAGAGAGACTGATGCAAAGCTTCGGACATGTGGTGCGAAATCGAGACATTCTCGTTGTAGACCTGAGCCACTGTGTTTCCACTTGCTTGTTGCATCGAAAGATCAAGCAGGTTCTGCATTGGATTTCCTCCTCGCCAACACGCCTGATGAACGCTAGCCCAGGCGCGAAAAACGATTACGAGTTGAACCTGTCCGGCCAACGCCAACGTGCGACCAGATAGGGTTTGTCAGCTTCAAAGGCTGCGGCAACAGCCTCGACGTGCCGCTCCGACGGGGTTCCCGATGTCATTACATTGAAATGCCCCGCGACCCATGCCAAATAGAGAGGAATCAAAGCTCCCAAAAGATGACCACGGTTGATCGTGCGAAGGCGGTATGCGACTAGGAAGTCGTAGACAATCCGCGCCCAGAGACCGTCAGGCATTCGGAAGGTGGCCGGATCCATGGCCGAGCAACGCCTCAACGACAGCAGGGAATTGGGCGGCAGCACAAGCGACCATATTTCCTGCAGATTCGCGTTGGCCAATTGAAACGCCGCGACCATGCGCGCCACATCGGCGGTCGCGTCGCTCAGGCCGGCGTCCATCGTTGGCCTGCGCACCAATGGAGGCTTGCGAGGCCGCTGCCACAGAGCCGCCTTCGCCTCGATATCGGCAAAGAGCGAACCAGTCACCAGGGCCAGAATGGAGTTGATGTCCGGATCGGATGGTTGGGGCATCGCGCGTGAGCCCACGTCAATTTCATCGGCAACGAAACCTGCGGCAACCGCTTCATTGACCGGCCAAAGAAGAGCCTCCGTCTGGTTAGCTGCGGAAATCGGATCAGCGACGCCGGCAAGCCGCTCCGCCATCCTGGACGACATCCCGAGATCGATGGACATGGGAAATCGAACGCGCGATGCAAAGACCGCGCGCGTAAGCGGGTACAAAATGGCTGAATTGATGAGACCGGCATGCGAGGGTAGGGAATAGTGCGGGACGGCCAGGTCGATGGAAGATTTCAAGACAGCGTCGGCAAGGTTGCGCAATGCCAGTGAACTGAGCGAATCGGATTCCGGACCGAGAATCAGAAACGCTTTTGCTCCGCATTCTCGGCCGCATTGCGCAGCATTCACAAAGTCGACAGGCTTAAGGGACCATGCCGCATTGGACTGCGGCGCCGCGACGATGCGTAGGCTCGACGAAACATCGGCGGGCAATTCATTCTGCGTCGCTACGATCAAACTGCCTGGAGAAAAGGCGGACTCAAGTTTCGCCAGAACCCCATTGAATTGTTCGGGCGCCATGGCCGTGACGAACACGAGCAGATCGGCTGTCGTGTTGACTTCGGTCAGCGTGTTCTCGTGAATCGGATTCGCCGTTGCCATCGCTCTCCGTAAATCATCCTCTAGGTATTAAGCTCGCTCGTCAGCTAGGGTTTCTCGACGCATCATCCCATAGAGCCAAGATACTCGTGAGCGGAATCCAGGCCCAGGACGGGCGGTTATTCAGCTCATACAACAATTCGTACAACCCCTTTTCAAGCAGGTAAGCGCTGAGAAGGATTTGGGCCTCCCCGGGCGGCGGCAGCAGATTTGGTTTTACCGCCATTGCCGCGCGATAGGATGCAAGGAATTGAGCGGTCGCTGCGGCTTGCCAGGCCTGCGCCCATTCGATAAGAACTGTGCGATCCATCGCGCGATCAGCGCCGACCTTGTCTGCACAACAACGATCGACCGAAGAAAACGCGACGTAAGCAAACGAACGCATCATGCCGGCAACGTCTTTCAGCGGCGATTGTTTCTGCCTCCGCTCTTCGATGGGCCGTGCCGGCTCGCCTTCAAAGTCGATAAGGACGAAATCCCCCTTTTGATTCTCTTCGACGCGGGAATCGCTGTTGCCTTCAGGCGCGGTCCGAAGCGTTTGGCCCAAATGGTAGTCACCATGGATGCGAATGCGCTGACCGGCAGACACAACAGATTGAATGGATCGTGCCCTTTGGATGAGCTCGCTTCGGCGGGATAGAAGCAGGCCCGCTCGATCGCAATTCGCATCGTCTAAACGGGGAAGGGCTGCTTTTAGAGCCTCAAAGGCCGACTTGATTTGCGACTCGATCCTCAAAGTGTCGTGACCAAGGTCTGTACTCGTGAGAGGTTCGGGTATGAAGGCGGCAAGGGTCGAACTGCTTGACAGAGCCAGATGCAACTCTGCAGTGCGCTTGCCCAGCAGTGCTGCCGCGTCAAGCGTGGAGTGGACCGCTTCCAGACCCTGGGGGACTTGTTCATTTTCTCGGATCCAGCTCGGAAAAACCGAATGGGCCGGAGCGGGGCGTTGCGCGGCGATAGGTAACCAGTCGACAAGCTCTTCGAGGAACCACTGCCAACCATCTCCCAGATTCGGAACAAATCCCTGAAGCATTGCGACCGTGGTTTTCACAATGCTCCCGGAACTTATCGAGATTTCGCCAAGAAAAGGCGGAATGTTGCTGAAGTGAGCAACCTCTGTCAGAAAGCGGCCGACTTCAACATCGGGGTTTTCCTCGGTCTGCAATCGGCGATAGATTTTGAGAATGAATTGCTTTCCAAAGATGATCGATGTATTCGATTGCTCCGCAGAGATCACGTGCGAAGGAAGGCGTTGAGCCGCGAGCGCGTGCGGAAACGCGCTGGATGCATGAGCATCGAGGCGCCGGCCGCCATCGTGAAACGAATCGCCCGCGGAAGGAGATTCGCGAGGTTGGAATCTCGATGTTTCAGTTGACTGAGCAGCCGGAGGGTCGATTCGCGGCGGCGCGGCCGTGTCGCCGGGCTGGGCGCTCAGAGGAGCAGGCGTGACTCCGGCGCCACCCGCCACAACCTCCACTTCTTCTTTCACTGATGGTATTCGACTGAATCGATCTTCGGCCGTCTCCGGCCGCCTCTCGCTCTCGTGAACCGGCAGCGTTGCGTCGCCGGCGATCAGGCTCAAGAGCTTATGCCGGAAGCCTTCGTCGACCGTGGCATCGTGCAGAACTGCAGGCCCCGAGGCAACGGTCAATTTGGCGATGATGCTCTCGGATTGGTGGGCGATTTCGTCCAGCGATGCGCCTGTGCTTATGGCGAGCGGAATCTGATACACATCCGGCGGACCATTGAAATAGTTAATGTCAAAGAAGAAGAGGGCGGTTGAAAGTGTTGCTGGTTCCGATGGGTCTTCGGTTGAGCCCGCTGCCGTTTTCGCATCGGATTCCAATTCCACCCAGTTACGAACACGCACGGATTCGATCTTGTGGGCCTTGGCGCCGAACCATCTTTTGCGCGGTAACCATTCAAGCAGAGCCGGCTCAAGAATCGCGGAACCGCCCCCGTCAATAAACTGTACCCATCCATTTGCGAAGTCGGGTTGGACCGCCTCATCCTTTCCCGTCGGCTCGTGAGTTGGTACTCCAAAGTCCGAAGGCAATTCGTCAACCGCACTGGCCGCCTGCAGTTCAAGCCAGATAAACGAGTATGGCGCCATTGCGAGTGCGTAGGGCTCGCGTGTGATGGTGGGAAAGCGAACGTACCCCAGCATCTCCACCGGCTCGCAGCCCGCGTAGTCGGCGAGATCGAGGGAAACCGGCTGCGCAAATCGGCTCAAATTGGCAACACAAAGAACCGTTTCGCGGAACCCGTCGCCCTGATCTAGTTCGCGAAGGTACGCAAGGATCTTGCGGTTCGATGGATTGAGGAACGTTAGCGCTCCGCGGCCGAACACCTGAAACAGTTTTCGCAGCGCAATCATATTGCGCGTCCAGTGCAGCAGGCTCGACTGATCGCTTAGCTGCGCCTCGACGTTCACCACCTGATAGCCGTAAATGGGATCCATGACAACCGGCAGATACAGCCTTGCGGGATCGCATTTTGAGAAACCGGCGTTTCGATCTGACGTCCACTGCATCGGAGTGCGGACTCCATTGCGATCGCCGAGGTAAATGTTATCGCCCATTCCGATTTCATCGCCGTAGTAGAGAATCGGCGTGCCCGGGAAGCTGAGGAGCAGGGAGTTCAATAGCTCAATTCGGCGTCGATTGTTGTCGACGAGCGGAGCCAGCCTGCGCCGGATTCCGACATTGATGCGCATGCGCGGATCAGCCGAATACGCGAAATACATATAATCGCGCTCGTCAGCGGTCACCATTTCAAGCGTGAGCTCATCATGATTACGCAAGAACAATCCCCACTGGCAGTTGTCGGGAATCGGCGGCGTCTGCGCCATAATGTCGGTGATCGGGAGGCGGTCTTCCTGGCGAAGTGCCATGTAAATGCGTGGCATAAGCGGGAAGTGAAACGCCATTTGGCACTCATCGCCGTCGCCGAAATAGGGACGCACGTCAGCAGGCCACTGGTTGGCCTCGGCAAGGATCAGACGGTTGGCATAGTCCGCATCAATCGCCGCACGCAAGGTTCTTACCACCGCATGAGTTTCAGGCAGGTTTTCGCATGAGGTTCCATCCCGTTCGCAGAGATATGGAATCGCATCGATGCGAAGCGCATCGACACCCATATCCAGCCAGAACCGCATGGCCTTGAGTACTTCTTCCATCACCAGGGGGCTGTCGTAATTGAGATCCGGCTGGTGCGAAAAAAAGCGATGCCAGTAATACGCCTTCGCGGTATCATCCCACGTCCAGTTCGACTGTTCCGTGTCAGTAAAGATGATGCGCGCGTCTTTATACTTTTTGTCGCTGTCTGACCAGACGTACATGTTGCGCTCAGCGGATCCAGCGGGAGCCTGGCGCGCAGTCTTAAACCACGGGTGTTGGTCGCTCGTGTGATTGACCACCAATTCGATCATGACTTGCAGGCCGAGATGATGCGCGGCATCGAGAAACGCCTTGAAGTCGCTGAGCGTTCCGTACGACGGATTCACATCGTTGTAATTCGAAATGTCGTATCCGTCGTCGCGTAAAGGCGACGGGAAGAATGGCAGGAGCCAGATGCAG
Organism: uncultured Acidobacteriaceae bacterium; assembly: GCA_963762905.1. Classification (GTDB taxonomy): domain Bacteria; phylum Acidobacteriota; class Terriglobia; order Terriglobales; family Acidobacteriaceae; genus Telmatobacter. The sequence goes on from CAVXMJ010000031.1 coordinate 100,164, forward strand.
GTAACGCCCAGATCCTTCAAATAGTCGAGACGCGTCAACAACCCGGGGAAGTCTCCGATGCCGTCATTATTCGAATCTGCAAAGGCGCGAACATGGATCTCGTAGATAATCGCGTCTTTGTACCAGAGAGGATCGGTTGTGCTTGCGATCTTCTTCACGCGTTCACTCTCCCGAGGGAGTCTCGGTGTCTTCGGAGTTATTGAATTCGGCCGACGCGAAAGATGTGGGCCGGTTGAATGCCCGGCCGCAGAGCCACATAGTTATGCTCTTGCCAGGTGTACTGGTCGCCGCTCAGCAAGTCTTCAACAAGAAAGCTTCCAGCACTGGAACAGCCGATCTCTCCGAGGTCAAGGTGGATCCAGCCGCTTTGTTCGTTGAAGGAGTCGAGATTCACCACGACCAGAATCGTATTGTCGAAATCTGCCGTCGATTTTGAATAGCAAATCAACTGCGGGTTATCGGCGGAATGAAAATGCAAAGAAGCGTTTGATTGCAGGGCGCGATTGGCGTGACGGATTCGATTCAGACTCGTGATAAACGGCACGAGCGAGCCCGCCGCGTTGCGGGTGCGCTGCCGGATCTCGTACTTCTCACTGTCGAGATATTCTTCTGACTCCGCCTTACCTGCCTGCGGCCGAGCCGGGGCATTCTCCGTTAATTCGTACGCCGGGCCGTAGATACCATAGCTTGAACTCAAAGTCGCCGCGAGGATCAAGCGATACATGAAGGCAGGCCGTCCACCTTCCTGGAGTGTCTTATGCAGAATGTCGGGCGTGTTCGGCCAGAAGTTGGGTTGAAAAAAGTCGCTCACCGGGGGCTTTGTCAGTTCTTCCAGGTAGCTTTGCAACTCCGGCTTGGAATTGCGCCACGTAAAGTACGTGTAGGATTGCGTGAAACCGCGTTTGGCCAGTGCGTACATCACATGAGGCCGCGTAAACGCCTCGGCAAGGAAGAGAATGTCAGGGTAGTTTTCCCGCAAGTTGTTCAGGCACCACTCCCAGAAGGGGAGCGCCTTGGTATGTGGATTATCGACGCGAAACACGCGCACGCCACGATGAGCCCAGAATTCGAATACCGAATGGAGTTCGTCCCAGAGTGCGCGCCAGTCAGGCGATTCAAAATTAAGCGGATAAATATCCTGATACTTTTTCGGTGGGTTCTCGGCATATTGAATCGATCCGTCCGGGCGGATGGAAAACCAGTCAGGATGTTCGGTGACCCAGGGATGATCGGGAGAACATTGGAACGCAACGTCCAGCGCAATCTCTACGCCCTGGGATTTTGCCGCGACGACGAGATTATCAAAATCCGTAAACGTACCTAGCTGTGGATGAATCGACTTGTGGCCTCCGCGATCTCCGGCTGCCTGCGCGCCCAAAGGCGCATTCGTGGCAGCCGCGCGGTCTCCGATGGCCCACGGACTCCCCGGCGCGTTTGGCGCAGCAATGGTCGAGTTGTTTGGCCCCTTGCGGAACGACCGCCCAATCGGGTGAATCGGCGGCAAATATAGAATGTCGAATCCCATGGCGGCAATCTCGGGCAACTCGCTTTCAACGTCGCGAAATGTTCCGTGCTGGCCCGGTATTGGAGACGCCGATCGAGGAAATAGCTCATACCATGACGAAAACCGTGCGCGCTCCCGATTCGCCCAGACGGGTAATTCCACGTCGTATCGCGTGGCGTTCGCCAGATCGGGATATGTCCCCATCAATTGCAATACTTCTTCATCGCATGGATCTTCGTAGATCAGCCGCTCCTCATTCGCCAACTTTTCAAATCTTTGCGCAATCTCGCGCAGTCGCTTTTCATCATTTCGCTGTGCCCGCTGTGCGGCAGCCTGAATCAGCGCCGCTCCAGAACGAAGCGCGAGCGCGACATCTTGCTTGCCGGATCCGGAACCGTCATTCAGGTTCGGCGTTGGACCCGCTGGTGCTTCGGCGATTGCAGGATCATTCTGCGCGGCAATCCGTTTTTTAAATTCACTGGCCCACGTTGCAAAGTGATCGATCCATCCAAGAATCGTGAAACGCCAGGAGCCGAGCTTGTCCACGCGGAACGAGCCGCTCCACAGATCGTTACCCATTGCGCGCATCGGCGCGAAAGACCACCGTCGATCGTTCGAATGACGAAAGAGCAGCCTGGCGGCCACTTCATCTTTGCCGTCAGCAAAAATGGCTGCCGTCACGGCAATCTCATCGCCGACGACCCGGCAGACAGGAAAACGGCCTGCGTCAATTTGGGGGCCGACGTCTTCAATGACGACGCGTCTGCGGCCATTCGGGGGAGGCGTTGGCAATCGGAACCTCGAGGGGAACGCACCGCTGACATGGTGGGCTCGCAGTTATGTTTCCGTTGGCCTTTTTCGAATGCCAAGCCCGTCAAGGAAGCAGCGGTATGTCTATACGATGCGCGAACGGATCGCGGGGTTTTGTTGAAACCGCGCGCGGGAAGTCCTCCTAAATCGCACAATCTCCAAAGCTTCGCGCAAGGCGATCCGATAGCTAGCTCCCGATACTCGACCCCGCAATACGCTCGCTTCAGTCAGGGTGCCGACTTTGCCGTATTCAAAAGAGCTTTCTTCACGTGAAAAGGTTCCATTGCCGTCAGCACGGCGGGAAGACGGCTGGGGCAGGACCCGCCCCTCGCGCCAGGCAATCTCAGCCACAGCTCAATTGATTGCGCAAGAAAACCGGCTGATTGCGCAAGAAAACCGGCCAACTCTTCGAAACAAATATGCATCTTCCCATTTGCCTCAATTCAGGAGCAGCTCCCAATGAAGCTATTCCTGGATTCGACGTGCTCACAGAATTGATTGCCAGAAATCTCCGGGCCCAATCGGACCGCTTACGTCGATGTGTTTCGTGACGCAGGATCATATTGAGGCATCATCAAAAAACGAGGATTTACACTATGTCCGAGACGCTCATTCTTTCCGTCGGGTTGGATCCGTTGATTCTGCGTGCTCGTGAGGCGATCTTACGGTCTGAAGGCTACATCGTTGTCTCAGCGTCGTCCATTAAGGAAGCATTTCTTCTGTTTCGAGATGGCGATTTCGATCTCATGATCCTGTGCAACACTCTTCCCGTGATGGACCGCGAGCGCTTGACCTGCTTGATTCGTGCGTCGGGTTCTCGCATTCCAATTGCCTCAATTTCTTCAATGCCATGGGAGCGGAGAGTCTTTCCCGATGCAACCGTCGACGAGAATCCCGTCGAGCTCGCAGTGGGCATTAGGCGTATGCTGGCAAAACGGTTTGAACTAGCCGCTCTGGGGGCGTCGTCGCCAGTTCGCGCTGGAGCGTCGACCCGCGCGCTACACGCTACCGTGCGCGCTTGACTTTCTGACAGCATTAGGCGGAATCGGTTAGCCCATGATTTGGGAAGCGAATTCCGCCAGCCTTCCCGAGCGGCGGTCGATTCCAGGCGGAGCTACGAGCGCTGCATGCGCGACTTATTGATTCGCGCTAAGTGAGGCTGCGGAGTTTCGCGAGCAGATCGGAAGGATGGACAGGTTTGGCAAGAACTTCAAACTCATGCCCTTGAAGTTTGGCGGTCGCCAGCATGTCTGCTGTAGCTGCCTGTCCTGAAAAGAGCAGGACCTTGCATGTTGGATAGTCTCGGCGGAATTGAACGCCGAGGTCAATCCCGGACATTCCCGGCATGACCACGTCGGAGATCAGAAGGTCCGGTGCCGGACCGCTCGCCGCCGCTTCCAAGGCTCGATAAGGATCTTCGAAAGCCGTTGCGGTAAAGCCCGACTGGGTGAGGATCATCCCTAATGTTTGCGCGATCAATCTTTCATCATCGACTACGAAAACGACTCCCCGGCTGCTTTGCATATTTTCGCTTGCTCCTTGGCCTCGATATCACAGACGTTATTACGCGGGGTAACTTTGGAATACGGTAGGACGCGTAAACATGGGTTTGGATCTCGGCTGCCGAATTCCAGATGCTCAGTTGGAATCCATGGGCCTAAGAACCTTTGAAAACTTGAGCCCCTTACAAATATGAGCATTTTCGGCAACCTGCAAATCACCTTCGGCGCCTGCTGAAGCAACGGTTGAAAAACATTCGCCACAGATGGAATCGATTGTGCCGTCAACATTTAGCTTGTGCGGGAAGATGCGCCTGCGGCTTCGAAGGACCCCTCTCACGGTGGTTCTGCGCCTCTGGATTTCGCGGTCATCCTTCATCAGTTTTGCGGCCATACCCACCCCTTCGGCCCTGCTACACGGCGCAAGCAGCGGGTTGGGAGTCCTTTGGAGACGGGGGAAGAAGTCATAAGTCCAGCAGGGAGACCTGAAGTCATCTTCCGGTTTTGATGCACATTCCCGGCACTTTTGTTGTACACGCCTCAAAAGTTGTTGTGCACGCTTCAAAAGTTTTGGTTAAACGTGCGGGGAGAAAAGCCGGGGACGGGGGACGAATTTGTCTCGGTCCCATGGGAAGAACCGGGAAGCAACCCTTGAACGGCGACGCGCATCAATTTTTCATCCATCTAAGTGTGTCGGCGATTCGATACTCAATGGTCGATAGGATACTTACCCTCCGACAGGAGCTAAATCTTTGGAAATCTCCGTGAAGCAACCCAGCCGGGGGAAGGCCGGACAAGACTATGCGTCGGTTTCCAACGGACAACAAGCCGAACTCCCGGTTTCCAACGGACAACATACCGAACCTGAGCATCTGGCCATCATCCTTCAGTGCTTGCAAACGATGAAGAATGGCGATTTCAGCGTCCGCCTGCCCGTTTCATGGACCGGTCTTCCTGGAAAAATTGCCGACAACTTCAACGAGATTGTCATCGCCAATGAACAGATGGCATCCGAGCTGAGGCGCGTTGGCCAGGCGGTAGGAAAAGAGGGCAAAACCCGCGAGCGCATTCGCGTGGAGCAGCGCAGGGGCGCCTGGGACGATATGGAAGTCTCGGTCAACACCCTTGTCGAGGACCTGCTGCGCCCTACCGCGGAGGTTACGCGTGCCATCGCCGCCGTTGCCCAGGGGAATCTGACGCAGACCGTCCGGCTCGACGTCGATGGACGACCGCTCGAAGGCGAGTTCCTGCGTTCAGCAAGAATCGTCAACACGATGATTCAGCAGCTTGGAGTTTTCACGGCAGAAGTGACGCGCGTAGCCCGCGAAGTGGGCACGGACGGAAAACTTGGCGGGCAGGCGCTGGTGCCGGGCGTGGCCGGTACGTGGAAAGACTTGACCGACTCCGTCAACTCCATGGCCAGCAACCTCACCGGCCAGGTGCGAAACATTGCAGAAGTGGCAACCGCGGTTGCCAGCGGCGACCTCTCTCGAAAAATCACGGTGGACGTACGCGGAGAAATTCTGCAACTGAAAGAGGCCATTAACACCATGGTCGATCAGTTGCGTTCGTTCGCGTCAGAAGTAACGCGCGTTGCGCGCGAAGTGGGGACCGACGGCAAACTGGGTGGCCAGGCCGTGGTGCCGGGCGTGGCGGGAACCTGGAAGGATCTCACAGACTCAGTCAACGCCATGGCCGGCAACCTCACCGCCCAGGTGAGAAACATCGCGGAAGTCACAACGGCAGTGGCCCGCGGCGACCTTTCCCGAAAGATCACGGTCGACGTGAAGGGCGAAATTCTGGAACTGAAAGACACCATCAATACCATGGTCGACCAGCTGAACGCATTTGCTGGCGAAGTAACGCGCGTGGCTCGCGAAGTCGGAACTGAGGGCAAACTGGGCGGTCAGGCCAATGTCCCGGGCGTGGCTGGTACGTGGAAAGATTTGACGGACAACGTGAACTTTATGGCCGGCAACCTGACAGGCCAGGTACGCAACATTGCCGAAGTCGCAACGGCCATTGCCAACGGAGATCTTTCGCGCAAGATCACCGTCGACGTGCGCGGCGAGATTCTTCAGCTCAAAGAAACGCTCAACACTATGGTGGACCAGCTAAACCGGTTCGCCGGCGAAGTGACGCGTGTGGCCCGCGAAGTTGGAACCGAAGGCCGGCTCGGCGGCCAGGCTAATGTGCCGGGCGTGGCCGGAACGTGGAAGGACCTTACCGATTCGGTAAATTCGATGGCCGGAAACCTTACCGCCCAGGTGAGAAACATCGCCGAAGTGACGACAGCCGTTGCCCGCGGAGACTTGTCGCGAAAGATCACGGTGGACGTGAAGGGAGAAATTCTGGAGCTGAAGAACACCATTAACACGATGGTGGATCAGCTGAACGCATTCGCCGGCGAAGTGACGCGCGTGGCAGGCGAAGTGGGAACTGACGGAAAGCTTGGCGTGCAGGCCGTGGTCCCCGGCGTGGCCGGAACCTGGAAAGACTTGACCGACAACGTTAACTTCATGGCCAGCAACCTCACAGGCCAGGTGAGAAACATTGCGGAAGTCGCCACAGCCGTGGCCCGCGGCGATCTATCGCGCAAAATCACGGTTGACGTGAAGGGCGAAATTCTGGAGTTGAAAGACACCATCAACACGATGGTCGATCAGCTTAACGCATTCGCTGGCGAAGTAACGCGCGTGGCCCGCGAGGTCGGCACCGACGGAAAATTGGGCGGCCAGGCGCAGGTCTCCGGCGTCGCCGGAACCTGGAAAGACCTTACCGACTCGGTGAACTCGATGGCCAGCAACCTCACCGGCCAGGTGAGAAATATCGCGGAAGTTTCGACAGCCATTGCAACCGGCGACTTATCCAAAAAAATCACCGTGAATGTGAGCGGCGAGATCTTGCTGCTGAAAGAAACCATCAACACGATGGTGGACCAGCTGAATCGCTTCGCCGGAGAAGTAACGCGCGTGGCCCGCGAAGTTGGAACCGAGGGCCGGCTTGGCGGCCAGGCCAACGTGCCGGGCGTGGCCGGAACCTGGAAGGACCTAACCGACTCCGTCAACTCCATGGCTGGCAACCTCACCGCCCAGGTGAGAAACATCGCCGAAGTTACAACTGCTGTTGCCCGTGGTGATTTGTCGCGCAAGATCACGGTGGACGTGAAGGGCGAAATTCTGGAGCTGAAAAACACCATCAACACGATGGTCGACCAGCTGAACGCGTTCGCTGGCGAAGTAACGCGCGTCGCCCGCGAAGTGGGCACCGATGGCAAACTCGGCGGGCAGGCTCAGGTGCCGGGAGTTGCGGGAACCTGGAAGGATCTCACGGACTCGGTGAACTTCATGGCTGGCAATCTGACCGCGCAGGTCAGAAACATTGCCGAAGTAGCGACGGCTATCGCCAATGGCGACTTGTCGCGCAAGATCACAGTCGATGTGCACGGCGAGATTCTGCAGCTCAAGGAAACGCTCAACACCATGGTCGAGCAGCTTCGTTCGTTTGCTGCTGAAGTAACCCGCGTGGCGCGCGAAGTCGGTTCTGAAGGACGCCTGGGCGGCCAGGCCAACGTGCCCGGAGTCGCCGGCACATGGAAGGATCTTACCGACTCAGTGAATGCAATGGCCGGAAACCTGACGGCGCAGGTGAGAAATATCGCCGAAGTGACGACTGCCGTCGCCCGCGGCGATCTCTCGCGCAAAATTACTGTCGATGTGAAAGGCGAAATTCTCGAGCTGAAAGACACCATCAACACCATGGTCGATCAGCTCAACGCCTTCGCCGCTGAAGTGACGCGCGTAGCCCGCGAAGTGGGCACGGACGGAAAACTCGGTGGTCAGGCAGTGGTACCCGGAGTTGCCGGTACGTGGAAGGATTTGACCGACAACGTCAACGTGATGGCTGCGAACCTTACCGAGCAGGTCCGCGGCATTGTGAAGGTTGTGACTGCCGTCGCCAACGGCGCGCTGACGCAAAAACTCACCGTGAACGCAAAGGGCGAAGTTGCCGCGTTGGCCGAGACCATCAATAACATGACCGACACTCTGGCGACTTTTGCCGATCAGGTGACAACCGTCGCCCGCGAGGTCGGCGTGGAAGGCAGGCTTGGCGGCCAGGCCAACGTGCCCGGCGCCGCCGGAACGTGGAAGGATCTCACCGGCAACGTGAATCTGCTCGCCGATAACCTCACCAATCAGGTCCGTGCCATCGCCGAAGTTGCTACAGCCGTCACCAAGGGCGATCTCACTCGCTCCATTCAGGTGGAGGCGCGCGGCGAGGTAGCCGAACTGAAAGACAACCTCAACACAATGATCGATAACCTGCGCCTCACCACCGATCGAAACACGGAGCAAGACTGGCTCAAAACCAATCTTGCGCGGTTCACCGGAATGTTGCAGGGGCAGCGCGACCTGGTAACCGTCGGCAGAATGTTGCTCTCCGAGTTGGCTCCATTGGTGAACGCCCAGCAGGGCGTCATCTATCGAATGGGTGGCGAGCCTGTCTCGGGCGAGGGAACGCTTGTCTTGCTGTCCACCTACGCCGACACGCCAGAGGGCTACATCGGGGAAGTGAGAATCGGTGAGGGCCTGGTTGGCCAGTGCGCTTCAGAGAAACGCAGGATGCTCATCACCGAGTTTCCCAAGCGCACCGCGCCCATTCGTTCCGGCTTGTTCAAGGCAACACCGAAGAATGTGATCGTGCTTCCGGTGCTCTTTGAGGACCGCATTAAAGCAGTCATCGAATTGGCCAGCCTGAGCGGCTTTACCGCGTCGCACCTCGCGTTCCTCGAGCAGCTCACCGCCAGCATCGGCATCGTGCTCAACTCGATCGAAGCTACGATGCAGACGGAAGGCCTTTTGAAACAGTCGCAGCAGCTGGCTACGGAATTGCAGACGCAGCAGAAAGAGTTACAACAGACCAATGAGCAGTTGGCGCAAAAAGCACAGCAGCTTGCCGAACAGAATTATGAGGTGGAACGCAAGAATCAGGAGATCGAACAGGCACGGCGCGCACTGGAAGAAAAGGCAAGGGAACTGGCTCTGACATCGAAGTACAAGTCGGAGTTCCTCGCCAACATGTCACACGAACTGCGCACGCCGCTCAATAGTATTCTCGTGCTCGGTCAACAGCTCGCCGACAATCCAGACGGCAGCCTTTCGGGCAAGCAGGTCGAGTTTGCGCGCACCATCCACGGCGCCGGCACTGACTTGCTCAACCTCATCAGCGATATTCTCGATCTCTCCAAGATCGAGTCGGGAACGGTTTCGGTTGAGGCTGAAGAAGTCTTCTTCGGAGCCTTACTCGATGCCGTTTCGCGGCCATTCAGGCATGAAGCAGAAAATCGCAAGCTCCACTTCGAAGTCACAGTCGATCCGCAAATGGGTAGGAGCCTTGTTACCGATTCGAAGCGGCTGCAACAGGTGCTCAAGAACCTGCTCTCGAATGCTTTCAAATTCACTGAACATGGCACAGTGCACCTCGCCGTGGCTCGAGCGGCAAATGGTTGGAGCCAGGGCCATCCCATCTTAAGCGGCGCCGGCTCAGTGATTGCCTTCGAAGTGAGCGACACGGGCATCGGCATTCCACCGGAAAAGCAGCGCATCATTTTCGAGGCTTTCCAGCAGGCCGATGCAGGCACCAGCCGCAAATTTGGCGGAACGGGATTGGGGTTGGCCATCAGCCGGGAACTGGCCAGCCTGCTCGGTGGCGAGATTCAGCTCACAAGCGCGCCCGGACAAGGCAGCTCCTTCAGGCTCTATCTGCCACAGACCTACGTGGGCCCTGCGGCGCCAAACGTTCCCAAGAACGAAAAAAACTCTTCGACGCCGATGCCGGTATTCCTCACGACTGTTACCGCGGTTGAACAGGAATCGCGGATTGAGGATGATCGCAACGAAATAGCCGAGGGCGATGCCGTGCTGCTCATCATTGAGGACGATCCTCACTATGCGCGCGTTGTTTGCGATCTGGCTCGCGACAAAGGATTCAAGACTCTTGTTGCATCCACGGGAAGCGAGGCCTTGACGCTGGCGCACGAATACCATCCGTCCGCAATATCGCTCGACGTTTTCCTGCCGGATATGCTGGGCTGGACGGTGTTGAATCGTCTCAAGCTCGACCCTTCGACCCGGCACATTCCGGTGCAAATGCTCACGCTCGATGAAGACCGCCATCATGGTCTTTCGCGCGGCGCATTTGCATTTGTCACCAAGCCATCAACGACAGAGGACCTGGATTCGGCCCTCACCCGAATTCGCGAATTCTCCAAGCCGCGGCGCAAACGGCTTCTCGTGGTCGAAGACAATCCAGCCGAACAATTCAGCGTCAGGGAACTTCTCTGGCACGAGGATATCGACATCGATATGGCCGATTCCGGCGCCCTCGCGCTTCAGACCTTGGAAACCGGCAACTACGACTGCGTGGTGCTCGATCTTCGGCTTCCCGATATGACGGGATTCGAAGTGCTTGAGCAATTGCGCGACTCGCCTAAACTCCAAGATCTTCCCGTCGTCGTGTTTACAGGCAGGGAACTCAGCCCCGATGAGGATGCGCAGCTGCATACGCTGGCGCGCAGCGTCGTGGTCAAGGGCGTTGAGTCGCCCGAGAGGCTTCTGGACGAAACCGCGCTGTTTCTTCACCGCGTCATCACCGATCTGCCTCATGAAAAACAACAGATGCTTGACAGCCTGCATCGTTCCGACGATGCGTTAGCCGGCCGCAAGGTACTCGTGGTCGATGACGACGTGCGAAATATCTTCGCGCTTTCCAGTGTCCTTGAGCGGCGCGGCATGACGGTGCTCTCGGCCGGAACTGGGCGCGAGGCGATCGAAACCATCGAATCCACGCCGGACCTAGCCATTGTCTTGATGGACATCATGATGCCCGAAATGGACGGGTACGAGACCATGCAGGTCATTCGCCAGAACTCCGCCATGAGGCGTCTGCCCATCATCGCGCTCACCGCCAAGGCCATGAAGGGAGACCGCGAGAGATGCCTGGAAGCAGGCGCATCTGAATATCTGGCCAAGCCGGTTAATACCGACCAGCTCTTGTCGGCATTGCGTGTCTGGCTGCATCGCTGATTGCCGCTGGATAAAGTCGTCAAAAGTGTTTGGAGATGAAGCCATGACGTCTGACGGGAAGATCAACATTCTGATGGTCGACGATCAGCCGTCTAAGCTTCTCAGTTATGAAGTGATCCTCGCGGGGTTGGGCGAGAATCTCATCAAGGCATCCTCCGCCGCCGAGGCCCTGAATATACTGCTGAAAACCGACATCGCTGTTGTTCTCATGGACGTCAGCATGCCGGATGTGGACGGCTTCGAACTGGCAGACGTGATCCGGCAGCATCCGCGCTTCCAAAAAACGGCGATCATTTTCATCTCCGGCATTCACCTCACCGATTCCGACAGAATTCAGGGCTATCGCAGCGGCGCAGTCGATTACATTTCGGTGCCCGTGATTCCCGAAGTACTGCGCGCAAAGATCAGTATTTTCGCGGAGCTCCATCGGAAAACCCGGATGCTTGAATCACTCAATCGCGAGCTTGAGCAGCGCGTCCGCGATCGAACAGCGGAGCTCGAGAAAAGTGAAGAGCAGTTACGCACTCGCGCGGAACTGGTAGAACTCGCGGCCGAAGCGATCATGGTTCGAGACTGGGGCGGCACTCTCAACTTTTGGAATTCGGGCGCGGAAAACATGTTTGGCTGGCGGAAGCACGAAATCGTGGGCAAGGACCTTCATAGCGTATTGAAGACCGTGTTTCCAGTTTCCAGAGAAGACGTCGAGGCCGAGTTGCGCGACCGCGGATGGTGGGAAGGCAATTTCATCCAGACGACGAAGAATGGCTCGAAGATTGTTGTGGCGTACCGCAAGACCTTGAATCGCGTATCCAACGCGATTCTCGAAGTTGGACGCGACATCACCGACCGGTTGCGTGCCGAAGAGGCGCTGCGTGAGGCGGAAAGGCTGGCGGCGATGGGGCGTGTCGCAGGCATCATCGCGCATGAGATCAATAATCCACTCGAGGCGATCACCAATCTCATTTATCTTCTCCGTAATCACCCCTCGCTGGACGATGAAGCACGGCATTGCGCGGTCCTGGCCGAAGACGAGCTGCGGCGCGTCAGCCATATTACCCGGCAAACGCTGACCTTCTATCGGGAATCGAAGCAACCGATCTCGGTTTCCATTTCTGAGTTATTGCAAAGCGTGCTTACATTACAGCAACGTGCTTTGCAGGCCAATCGGATCAAACTTCGCACGTCCGTTTTTTCATCGTGCTTCGTTCAGGGATTTCCGGTCGAGCTTCGGCAGGTGTTTCTGAATCTGATCGGCAATTCCATCCAGGCAATGCCCGAAGGAGGCGATCTCCGTGTGAGCGTGCGCATGGCGACGGACTGGATCACGCAGCGGCGCGGAGTCGTCATTTCAGTCGTGGATACAGGAACGGGCATTCATGAGGAGGACGCGTCAAAAATCTTCCAGCCGTTTTTCAGCACCAAATCGACGAAGGGAACCGGCCTGGGCCTTTGGATCAGCAAAGGCATCGTGCAGAAGTATAACGGTCAAATTGCATTTAGAACTTATCGTCACGCGGGAAGATACGCCACGTGTTTCCGGGTCTTTCTTCCTGGCACAGGATTGCCCGGCGGCGCCTCATCTGACGCCGAGCAAACGGGAAGCCAGTCCAATACGGCAGCACCTTTGGAAGTTCAGGCAAGCTGCAATTGACCGTGAAGCCACGAGAACAACGCTCGGACTTAGAGCAGCCCCAGACGAACGTACTCGTCAAGCACCGATTGATAGCACTCGCAGGCTGCGTGAGCGAGTTGATCGCGGTTCTGGATGGTTACGCTTCCGCGCGAATAAGTGATGAGCCCGGATTTGTGCAGGATGCCCGCCGCAATCGAAACAGAACTGCGACGCGTGCCCAGCATCATGGCCAGGAATTCGTGCGTGATCGGGATGTGATCGGATTGAAGGCGGTCAGAACACATCAGCAACCATCGAGCCAGGCGCTCTTCGAGTTCATGGACTCTGTTGCATGCGGCGGTTTGCGCCGTCTGGATGAGATAGCCCTGGATGGCTAGTTGCAAATGGGAGCGAAATTCGCTGGACGACTCAGCGAGTTCTCGTAGAATCTTGGCTTTTACGCTGAAGCCAGATCCCGGCAACTGGATGAAGGTGCGGTTCGTAGCGCGGCCGTTGCCTAGCACCGCAGGCAGGCCCACAACGCCATCCCGCCCAATCAGGCCCACTTCGACTGTACCGCCATTTTCCATCGTGATGACAACCGATGCGACGGCGTCCTCTAGGAAATAGACCGTGTTGATCAGCTCTCCCGGCTCATGAAGGCTGTCCTTGCTCTTCAAGGTGACCGGCAAAAGATGTTCAGAAAGACGTCCGATATCCGGCGGAGAAAGAGAAATCAACACACGATTCTTAAAAGGCTGCTTGGGGAGCACAACCGATGGCATGGATCTCCTTCGCGCTTCTTCGATCTAAATGCGCAGAGGAGCCGGCCCCATGCCGGCCATTGAGCGTATCGAGATGTGTCCTGATCCTATTCCGAATTCAGGCAGGCGACTGTTCGATAGAGGACAGACTGCACTGGAATTCGGTGGTTGACTATGGGCAGTTACCGAAAGCTCCTCGCTCGTGTGCTTTCGAGGTCTGGATTTACAAACTGAACATAATAAGCAAGTTAGACAGTTCAGATTTACGATCTGAGGTCTTGATAAGGCGCAGTTGGCGCGCAAGCGGTAGTAGTCGGTCGGACAGCGCAAAAAAGCCCAAAGGTAGGCTCTCATTGCGCCATTAGCGATCGGTACCGTCACGGGCGCGGGCACACGGATTCAGGAGACAAGGTGGCGCACTGTGCTGCAGGCTCTCGTTCTGTCGATCGGTTCGGATGTCCGGGTCCTAAACACCCGCGAGTTGATTCTCCGCTCCGCAGGCCACGCTGTAGTGTCAGCTATCTCTATCAGGGAAGCGGCCGTTCTTCTGAAGGACAGTGATTTTGATGTCATCGTCCTTTGTCACACCTTGCTCAAAAAGGATTGCGAGCGCTTCACCGGGCATCTTCGAGCGTCAGGCTCACTCATCCCGATCTTGTACGTTTCCAGCACCCCGTCCGACGAGCCCAGCGACTTCGCAGATGCGACTCTCGACAAGAACCCAGATGCCTTTCTCATGGCTCTTCAGGAGGTTTTGAGAAACCATGCGCATAGGGAATTGCTGGATCGCGAAACCTAGAGCACCGCGCTACTTACGCAGTTTTGAATCTAAACACCCCGAGCCGCTCATCTTCATTGGTTTTCGTAACATCAAATTGCAAGTCTCCGCCTGAAGGTCGATGGCCGGCCAGAGAGCCAACTCTGCGTCCCGACAGCGAATCTTGATAAGCATGAGAACTCCGTCACATGTATCGGCTTTCATCCTGGGGCTCACGATGACACTCGGCGCGCCTCTCGCATTCAGTCAGTCAACGAGCGATTCCGCGAAGCAGGACATGAAAAGCGCAGGCGAGCATTCAAAGAGCGCGGCAAAAGATACAGGGCGCGGCGTAAAGAAGGGTACAGAACACGCATACCATTCAACAAAGAGGGGCACTAAGAAGGCTTGGAATAAAACCAGGAACACGACGAAAGGCGCCGTGGATGGCGGCAAAGCCGGCGCAAAACAGCCCGACTAGTTGACTCCGGGGAACCGCCGCGAATCACCGCATTGCGAGGTTGGCTGTGGGGTCAACGAACGGCTCGCACAGTGCTCGCAATCCGCGTGAAACAATTCCGTGCTGCGTTCTACACAAGCTCGCGCACGGATTCATGCAGATTCGTCATCACAATCTTCGTACGGTTCGGCTCGCCGCGCAGAAGCGCTTCAGCCAGCTTGAAAGCCTGCGAGGCCTTGATTTTTGCCGGCAACGGCGGACTGAACTGATCGACGAGTGCCTCAACAAGAACCGGGAGCGGCTGTTTCACCACTGCATCGAGTTGTTCGCCACATCGTGATGCGTCTTCAATATGAATGGCTTCAATGCCCGCGCCGCGTGCAATGGTGACAAAATCCGCTGGAAAAAGATCGCAGGCGTACTCAGGATTGCCCAGGAAGACCATCTGCTCCCATTTGATCTGGCCAAGCGTGTTGTTCTTGATGAGAATAATTTTGATGTTCAGCCGGTACGCTGCCACAGTGATCAACTCACCAAGAAGCATGCTCAGGCCGCCGTCGCCGATGATGCAATAAACCGGCCGATCGGGGTACGCCACGGCGGCAGCGATCGCATAGGGCAGCCCGCAGGCCATGGTGGCTAGATTTCCAGAGCAGCTGTGCTTTTGTCCGCGAAGCGCGGGAACGTAGCGCGCCCACCAGGTAGTGATCGTCCCCGAATCGGAGGTCACGATGGCGTTCGCGGGAATTCGTTTGCCGAGCTCCCACCCAACCACATCCGGCTTCATAGGCTTATCGGGGCGCGTGCCTCGTTCTTCCATCAACTTTTGCCAGCGAGCCTTTTCCGCCTGGGCCTTGGCGAGAAAGCCGCGGTCGTGCTTTTTGAGCATCGGGATCAGTGCGCGCAGGCAAGTTCTTGTGTCGGCGACCAGCGCAACGTCTGCCGGATAGCGCAGGCTCACGCGTTGTGGGTCGATCTCGATCTGGACACACTTCACCGTCCCTGGTTCGGGAAGAAACTCGATATATGGAAACGACGAGCCGACGATGAAGAGAGTGTCACAGCGCTCGAGGGCGTCCTGCGAAGGTTCGGTGCCGAGCAACCCGATGCCCCCCGTTGTATACGGGCTATCGTCGGGAACTGCAGCTTTGCCCAGCAACGCCTTGACGATCGGCGCTCCCAGGATTTCAGCCACGCGCTCCAGCTCATCCGTCGCGTGCAAGGCTCCCTGGCCGGCGAGAATGGCGATCTTCTTGCCGCGATTCAGAATGTCTGCCGCATGTTCCAGGTCGACCTGCGCCGGCAGATGTTCAGGAAAAGCGGGCTCAGTCGAAGTGTGGTGAAGAGGATTGCGCGGCGACCGGCCTTTCTTGATCTCCTCCACCTGCACGTCGACAGGCAGCGTCAAGTGCGCAACTCCGCGCCTCGAAAGCGCGGTGCGAATGGCCAGATCCGCGAGACTTTCCACGTGCGCGCCGTTCATCACGCGCTCGTTGTACACTGCCACATCAATAAAAAGTTTGTCGAGCTCCACGTCCTGTTGAGTGAACGTGCCAATCAGGTCGCTATGCTGCAGACCCGTGATCGCAAGCACCGGAACTCCATCCAACTTGGCATCGTAAAGGCCATTCAGCAGATGGATTCCCCCGGGGCCGGAAGTGGCGATACACACGCCCAGGCGGCCCGTGAATTTGGCGTAAGCGCAGGCCATAAAGGCAGCAGCCTCCTCATGGCGCACATGGATGAAGCGAATCTTGTCTTTCTGTTTGCGAAGGGCTTCGAATACGCCGTTGATTCCATCGCCGGGGAGACCGAAGATCGTGTCAACCCCCCACTCCATCATTCGCTCTACAAGAAGATCAGAAGCATTCATTGAATATCTCTCTCGACATCAGTCTTAAGGGGACTGGCGGTTGGTTAAGCCACGGCGAGCACGGGGATCATTTGCGTTTAGCTCGGCTCTGCAACCGGCTATCCAGCTCGTTACCGGTGCCAAATCAGAAACGTAAGTGATCCCGCCTCGATGCATCGAATCAGACCGACCGCAAACCGGTCGTCCGGTCACGCGGCGCGTCCGTCGGGTTACGCGGCGCGCAATGCGCGGACATTCACCTTTTGGGCGATCTCGGTCAGCTTCTGGTCGGCTGCCTTTTCTTCTTCAAGGGTTTCCTGCAACAGCCCGGCAATCTCTCGCTGGCCAAGCTGCTCGGCATACGCGCGCACGCTCCCGTAAGCTGCCATTTCATAGTGCTCCACGCGTTGCGCGGCGGAAATGAGACCTGCGTCGCGAATGTCGCCGGCCTCTGTTTCCTTCAGCATCTCCGCGCCTTCAGAGAGGACCCCCTTCATTCCATCGCATGTTTTGCCCTTGGGACTCTCGCCGAGGATTTCGAATGCTTTATCGAGCCGCTCGATTTGACCCTCCGTCTCTTTCAAATGATGCTGGAAGGCCTTCTTCAGCTCAGAAGACGTTGCAGCTTCGACCAGTTTGGGTAATGTTTTTGTGATTTGATGTTCCGCTGAATAGAGGTCCTTTAATTCTTCAACGAACAGATTCTCGATTGTAATTATGTTAGACATTGTTAGCCTTCTCCTCGGATCGATTGGATGTCGTTCCTGTGGCGTTGTGATGCGGGCTCGTACGAGGTCGTTGCTCACGTCCGCAGATGCATTGCGCATCGTCAAGGAGTTGGTTTGAACATGTGAACAGGCGACATTGCCGCCGTCACCGGCGGGCGACCATGCCGGTTCGGCGCGCATCTACCGGGACATGATTCGCAAACTAAAATCCGGGCAATTTCGACTGTATTCGAGGAAGAAGAACACGGAGACCGGCAAGCGTCGCAACCTGGGGACGTTTTCAACACTGGAAAAGGCCAAGCAACACGAGCGCGATGTGCAGTACTTCAAAAGGCACTGAGCGACAGGCGACTCGCGCCGGCCGCAATTCTGCGAATTGCGATGCGATTAGATCGTTGGTTGATTTCAACATGGAGATCAAACGATGCCCCGCACGAGCACAGCAACGGGTAGGCCGCACGAAGCTACAGGGAAGAAATGGTCTGGCCGAGTCACCTCGGATTCCACGCATCCCCCGTCAGGGCTCTTCACCAAGGATCCCGAGACCATCGCACGTTCCCTCGCCTCGAAAAAGGTTTCGCCGAAAGGGCCCTCGTCAGGAATGAGGATGTTGACTTTCTTTATCAACCGGGCGGGCAAGAACCTGAGCGCAACACGCAAGGCGAAGTTGCAAAAGGCCAAGGAGTTGCTCTCAAAACGCGTGAAGGCCGCACGCACGCGGGATAGGAAAAAGGCGGCGTAGCAGCCTGCCGTTCGACCCGCTACTGAACCCCTCAAGAAACGCCGCGAACGGTCGG
The DNA here is from genome assembly GCA_963762905.1 of uncultured Acidobacteriaceae bacterium. Lineage (GTDB taxonomy): Bacteria > Acidobacteriota > Terriglobia > Terriglobales > Acidobacteriaceae > Telmatobacter. The sequence goes on from CAVXMJ010000031.1 coordinate 118,032, forward strand.
ACGACCGGAAACCGTGCAGGTCAGTGCCGGTGCACATCGAATAAGAGGCGAAGACCGCCCGATTAAGGGAAACCGAGCCCATTGCCGCGGCATCTTTATGAGATATCAGCGGAGGATTCGTGTCGCCGCGCGGAGGCAAAGATGGCTGGTCGGCCCTATTGGTCAGGACAATTCAAGGTCTCGCTCGTCTCATTTGGCATTCAGCTTTACCCGGCAACGAGTTACCAGAGCGGAGTCACTTTTCATCAAATCGATCGCGCCAGCGGCGAAAGAATCCGTCACTTGAATGTGATTGACGGCGATCAGCCGGTGGAGAACTCTGAGATCGTCAAAGGCTATGAATACACCAAGGGAAAATACCTGACCGTCGAGCCGGATGAAATTGCAAACCTGCGCATCGAGACGAAAAACGTGATCGATGTGCAGCAGTTTGTCGATGAAGAGGAGTTGCCTCTCGCGTTGTTTGAGAAGCCGTATTTCGTCGTCCCCGATCCCAAGGAAACTTCCGACGCTTTTGCGGTGGTTCGCAGGGCGATGGAGGAGACAGGAAAAGCAGCGATCGGCGAACTTGCCTTCGGCGGACGCGAGCATCTGGTCGCGATTGCGGTTCCCAAAAATCGCGCAGAGCTGGGCTTGATGGCCTACTTGCTCCGTTATGCTGAAGAGCTCCGTGACAGCAGCGAATACTTCTCGCAGATCTCGGCGGCCAGCTCAAAACAGATCGACAAGAAGCAGCTCGCTATGGCCACGCAGCTCATCGAGGCATATTCGCACCCATTTAATCTTGACGCATACAAAGACGACTATGAAGCCGCGCTGCGCGAGCTGATTGAGGCGAAGCAGAAGAATGCGCCGCTGCCGCTCGAGGAAAAAGGCGCGAGGCCGGCCAAAGTCGTTAACCTCATGGACGCGCTGCGGCAAAGTGTTTCCAAGGCCAAGCGCCCGGTGGCAAGCGAGCGTCGCGGCAGCTCGGCGTCAGGCCGTTCCAAATCCGAACCGAAGAAAGGGCCCGTGCTTGTAGGATCAGGCAGGCGCAAACACAGGGCCGCGTAGGCCATGCCTTCACAAAAACATTCCACGACAACCAGAACATCCACGCGTCCTCTTGAGCGTTATCAGCGGATGCGCGACTTCCGCGCGACCGCGGAGCCACGCGGCGATTCTCGCACTGGCCCCAAGGCCGGCTCTCCTGGAACGCTGCCATTCGTTGTGCAGAAACATGCAGCTACCCGATTGCATTATGACTTCAGGCTCGGTTGGAACGGCGTGTTGAAGAGCTGGGCCGTGACGAAAGGCCCAAGCTACTATCCCGGAGACAAACGGCTCGCAGTCGAGGTAGAAGACCATCCCTGGGAATACCGCGACTTTGAAGGAACGATTCCGAAGGGTCAATACGGCGGCGGCACCGTGATGGTGTGGGACCAGGGCGACTGGACCCCGCTCGACGATGTGGACCAGGGGCTGAAGGACGGGCACCTGAAATTTGAACTGCACGGAAAAAAGCTCAAGGGTGCCTGGGTCCTTGTCCGCATGCACGGGCGCGCCGGAGGGCCAGGCAAGACGAATTGGTTGCTGATCAAAGAGAAGGACAAGTTTGCGCGAGACAGTGGCGACAAAGCCATTACGGAGGAAAAACCGAACAGCGCGGCGAGCGGCCGAACCCTGGAAAAAATTGCGGCGAGCAACGACCGCGTTTGGAATTCAAAAGACGGAGACCAGCAGCAGAAGGTGCGAGGATCCGCGAGCGGTAAGAACGGAAGGGGAGTCGCCGCGGCCATTCCGCGTACGCCATCTCATTCCAAACCGGCGTCCGATCTGAAGCGTATCCCACGGGAACGATTTCCCGGGTTCATCGCGCCGCAGTTGGCCCTGCAGACTGCATCTGCGCCAAAGGGAAACGACTGGGTCCACGAGCTCAAGCTGGATGGCTATCGAATCCAAATTCAAATTAGGTCCGGCGATAAAAGCAAGGGAAGAACCCGCAAAGCGCGGCTGTTGACCCGCAAAGGGCTCGATTGGACAGTTCGCATGCCGGACATTGCGGCCGCGGCGGCAAAGTTGAACGTAACAGATGCGATTCTCGATGGCGAAGCAGTCGCGCTCGATAAGAATGGAGTGAGCAGCTTCGCCGATCTGCAGGCGGCATTTCAGGAAGACCGGCAGCAATTTATCACCTATTTCGCGTTCGATCTTCTCCATTTAAACGGCCATAACCTGCGCGGATTACCGCTCACGGAGCGCAAGGAACTCCTTCGCGGTCTGCTCGATGGCCTGGATGAACAATCGCCTATCCGGTTGAGCGAGGATTTGAGAGCCGACGGAAATGAAGTGTTCAAAAAAGCATGTGCGCTGGGAGCGGAAGGCATCGTTTCGAAACTCGCTACCGCGAAATACACGTCCGGTCGAAGCGGCGCATGGCTCAAGCTGAAGTGCCGTCTTGAGCAGGAATTGGTGATCGGCGGATTCACATTGCCATCGAAAGGAACGGACGGAATAGGCGCATTATTGCTTGGCTACTATGACGGCGGGAAGCTGATCTACGCCGGCCGGGCCGGAACCGGATTCACGCAGGCCACGCACAAAATGCTGCGTGCCAAGCTGGAGCGGCTAACACGGAAAGACTCGCCGTTCGCCGACGTTCCGCGCGAGATGCGGCGGGGCGCGCATTGGGTCAAGCCTGAGCTGGTCGCACAGGTGGAATTCTCAACGTGGACCCGCGATAACCTGGTGCGGCAGGCCGCCTTCAAAGGGCTGCGCGAAGACAAACCCGCGCCGGAAGTAGTGAGGGAGTCGCCTGTGACGGCGAACGGAACATCGCCTGAATCCTCGGGGACGAAAGGAAAGAGGGTGGCGAGAACTAGGCCGAGCAAAGAGGCCGCAACCGCAAGGCAAGATCTGGCAATTACGCATCCGGACAAGGTGCTGGACGCGGAAAGCGGCATGACGAAAGGCCAGCTCGCCGAATACTACCAAGCGGTGGCCGGCAACATGCTTCCGCACATTGCCGATCGTCCACTGAGCATTGTGCGCTGCCCGGATGGCAATGCCAAGCCATGCTTCTTTCAAAAGCATGTGGGGTTTGGAGTGCCTGCGGGAATTAAGACCGTTTCGGTTCGCAGCCGAAAGACCGGCGTGAAGGAGGATTACCTCACTGTCGATTCCATTGAAGGGTTGGTGGGGTTGGCGCAGATGGGAGTGCTCGAAATTCATACGTGGGGATCGAGGAATGAATCGCTCGAGAAGCCCGATCGTATTGTCTTCGATCTAGATCCTGACTTGGCGATCCCATGGAAAACGCTGGCGGAAACGGCCCGCACATTCAAGCGAAAGCTGGCGAAAATCGGCCTCGTGAGTTTCCTCAAGAGCACGGGCGGAAAGGGACTGCACGTTGTTGTCCCCATCCAGCCGGATCACGAATGGCCGGCGATCAAGGAATTTGCTCATGGGCTCGCCCTCGAGCTTGAGAGAAAGAATCCCGAGCTGTACGTAACGAAAATGACCAAGGCCACGCGCAAGAATCGCATCTACCTTGACTATCTTCGCAACGATCGCGAGGCAACGTCGGTGGCTCCGTATTCGCCACGCGCACGGAGCGGCGCCCCGGTAGCCATGCCGCTCAGATGGAGCGAGTTAAACGCGGCGAAGGCGCCGGCTTTTCACGTCACTGATCTCGCAAAATGGAAGTCACGGCTGCGGCACGATCCCTGGGATGAAATGCTGAAAACCAAACAGAAGCTTCCTTCAGCAATCAAGCATTGATCGCTTTCCGAGCCTTCTGCGCACGAACCATGTCGAGAAAGAATTGCTGCACGCGCGTGTCGCTGGTCATCTCGGGGTGGAATGTGCAGGCGAGCACGTTACCCTGGCGCACGAGGGTAGGGAATGCGTCGCGACGGGCGAGTACCTCGACACCTTCGCCCACGCGGGTGATGCGCGGCGAGCGGATGAACACCATCTCCAGAGGGCCTCCGGAAATCTCCGCCGGGAGCGTCAAAATCGTTGAGTCGATCTGCCGGCCGTAAGCGTTCCGCTCCACCGTCGCGTCAAGCACGCCGAGGCTGCGCTGCGTCGGGTGCAGCACCTCGCGCGCCAGAAGAATGCAGCCTGCGCAGGTTGCAAAAACCGGTTTGGCTGCAGCAAATTCAGACAGCGCCTCAAGGAATCCATCCTTCTCCAGGAACTTGAGCATCGTGGTTGATTCGCCACCGGGAATCACCAAGCCGTCCAGGCCAGCCAACTCCTCTGCCTTCCGCACCAGCACAGTTTGCGCTCCGCTGCTTTTAAAGGCGCGCGCATGCGCCTCGTAATCGCCTTGCAGGGCGAGTACGCCAATGGTGAGGGGAGTGGTGTCTGCCGCGCTTTGTTCTGCCGGCAGCGCTGCCTGAGTGGTCATGGTGTCCCTATCAATATGATACCGATCGTCGCTGAAACGATGCAGCGATTCGTCGTGTGGATGCGCGGCGCGGGTCCACTGTATGCTCAGTCCATGACTGAAAGCGCGCCCTCGAAATCCGGCAATCAACTTGAACATGCGGCGTCGTCTTATCTGCGCTCGGCGCGTCATCAGCCCGTGCGCTGGCACGCGTGGGGCGAGGCCGCGTTTGCGCTGGCGCAGGCTGAAGACAAGCCCATCCTGCTCGATATCGGCGCAGTGTGGTGCCACTGGTGCCACGTCATGGACCGCGAATCCTACGAAGATCCGGAGATCGCCGCCCTCATCAACGATCTTTTTGTGGCCGTGAAGGTGGATCGAGACGAGCGGCCCGATGTGGATGCGCGCTACCAAGCAGCGGTTTCGGCTATCAGTGGGCAAGGTGGCTGGCCGCTGACGGCTTTTCTAACACCCGATGGGCGGCCCTATTTCGGCGGCACTTACATTCCGCGCGACGACCGCTACGGACGGCCGGGCATGGGACGCGTGCTGCTTGCGATGGCGCAGGTGTGGCGCGAGCGCCGCGATGAAGCGCTGGAGACGGCGGGCAGCGTGATGGCCGCCATCGAACACAATGAAAGTTTTTCTGGGCGTAATGGCACTCTCAGTCTCGAGCTTGTGGACAAGATCGCCGCATCGATTCTTGCGCAATTCGATCCCCGCAATGGCGGCTTTGGCTCGCAGCCCAAGTTTCCACATCCAGCAGCGCTTGATCTCCTGTTGGAAGTGGCGGTCAACCGCGGCGACGAGCGAGCCCGCGATGCCTTCACGACGACTCTCACGAAAATGGCGCACGGCGGCGTCTACGATCAACTCGCGGGCGGATTCCACCGCTATAGTGTGGACGAGCGCTGGGTGGTTCCCCACTTCGAGAAGATGATCTACGACAATAGTGAGCTGCTGCGCAACTACGTGCATGGCTACCAGAGTTTTGTTCGCGAGGATTTTCTGTTGATCGCGCGAGAGATCGTTGCGTGGCTCGACGCAACCATGACCGACCGCGAACGCGGCGGCTTTTACGGATCGCAGGATGCGGACGTAGGGTTGGACGACGACGGCGATTACTTTACGTGGACTCTGGATGAGGCCCGTGCGGTTCTGAGCGGGGAGCAGCTCGAGTTTGCGGTAAAGTATTGGGACATCGGCGAGCTCGGCGACATGCACCATAACCCGGCAAAGAACGTGTTGCATGTGAATCAAACGCTGGCCGAGATGGCCTCGCAACCTGGCGCGAGCCCGAGCGCTAATATTGACTCGTTGCGCGCATTGCACGACTCGGCTCGCGAAAAGCTGCTCGCCGCGCGTGCGCAGCGGACTGCGCCGTACATCGACCGCACCCTCTATACCAGCTGGAATGCAATGGCCGTGACCGCGTACCTTGAGGCGGCTCGGGTGTTGCGCGATGAGAAGGCACGCGACTTCGCGCTGCTCACGCTGAACCGGCTGCTTGACCAGGCTTGGGGCGGAAAGACGACGCTGAAGCATGTCATCGCATACCCGGACGGATTGTCGCCGCGGGAAAACGCTCCCGCCACTCTCGACGATTACGCGTTCACGGTGAACGCTTGCATCGACGGATGGCTCGGGAGCGGCGAGATGAAGTTCTATCGCGCGGCGGTCAAGCTCGCCGATGCCATGATCGAGCAATTCCACGATGCATCCGCGGGCGGCTTCTTCGACACTTCCGCGCCGCTCAATGATGAGCCGGCCGAGATGCCGCTGGGCGCATTGACGGCGCGGCGCAAGCCGCTGCAGGATGCGCCCACGCCTGCAGGCAACTCCACGACCGCTGCGGCGTTGCTGCGTCTTGAGGCTCTGAGCGGACGCGAGGACTATCGCACCATCGCCGAGGGAACACTGGCCAACTTCGCCGGGATTGTGGAGCACTTCGGCCTCTACGCGGGCAGCTACGGACTTGCCGCTGAACGCATGTTGCTCGATCCGGTGCAGGTTGTCATTGTGGGCTCAGGCCTCGAGGCGGATCGGCTCGAGGCGACGGCCGTCGCCGGCTTCGCCGTCAATAAAACGGTGATCCGGATTGAGCCAGCCAAGCTCGTTGAAGGTGAACTACCCGAAGCCCTGGCGGAAACTCTCTTGCAAGTTCCAGCGCCGGCAGGGGCAACGGCTTGGGCTTTGGTTTGCCGAGGGCGTACATGCCAGCCCCCGGTCGTCGACTCGGAAGCCCTGTTGCGAGCAATGGCGCCGCTTGCGTAGCTGCGCTCCCATCGGCCGCCGTGGGGTGATTTCAGCCGCGGCGACCCAAGCCGGAGATGAAAAAATAACCGGATTCCGTGGTGACATGGGAACGAGAAAGCCCGGCCAGGCGTAGTGTTCATCGTGGCTCGCGGATTCAATATCCGCCGCCGCCGAAGGCGCCATTTCCGCAACGTATGCGCCGAAACGATCACGCCAGTGAATCGACCGTAACTTCCGGTATCGTGATGATGAAAAAGAGCCCTCGCTCGCATGATATGTTTGTCCCCATCGCAAGGGAAGTTACCCGCGGAGCCGAATGCTGCTGCCGATCGTCGTGCGCGCTCCCCGCAACATCCCATTTGAGGTAATGCAAATGAAATCTCATTTTCTGTTCGGCAAGTATCTCCTTCGCAAAATTCCCGCCTTGGCAAGCTTCGCCATTTTCTTCGCATGCGCACTCATCGGCACCCGTGCATGGGCCGCAGATCCACTGTTGTTGCGCAATCCATCGCTCAGCCAGACCAAGATCGCGTTTCTCTACGCCGACGATATCTGGACCGTTCCCCGGGCAGGCGGGGTAGCCGAGCGCCTGACTTCGCAGAGCGACGTTGTGGAGGGTCCGTACTACTCGCCCGATGGCTCTGAAATCGCCTACTCCAGGCTGGAACATGGCTTGACCAACGTCTACATCATCGGTTCCGAGGGTGGCGTGCCGCGACGCCTCACCTGGGACAACTCCGGCCACTTTGGGTCGGGCAATTACGCACTGGGCTGGACTCCGGATGGCAAGGAAGTGCTTTTCGTATCGATGCGCTCCAGCTGGTCCGATTTCTTCGAGCTTTTTGAGACAGCAGCCGACGGCCATGGCACGCCCTCCGCACTCCCTCTGCCGAGCGCAGCCGGAGGTTCCATTTCGCCCGACGGCCAAACCATCGCTTATGTGCCCACACTGCAATGGGAGGCGGCATGGAAGAATTACCGCGGAGGCCAGACCACTCCCATCTGGTTGGTAAATCTCAAGACCCTCGACCTGGTTAAAATTCCACGCGACAACTCCAACGACTCCAGCCCCGTTTGGGAGGGCAGCACGGTCTATTTCCTCTCCGATCGCAACGGCCCGGTCTCTCTCTTCAGTTACGACACCGACGCGAAGAAGTTATCGCAAGTCGTCGAAAATACCAGCTACGATCTCAAGACCGTCGCTGCCGGCCCGGGCGCGCTGGTCTACGAGCAATTCGGTTCGCTGCATCTTTATGATCTGGCGACGCACGAGCAACACGCCGTGCCCATCACCATCGAGGGCGATCTTCCCGGACTTGCGCCGCATCTGGCCAACATCCGCCCCGAGGAGCTTCAGAACCTCGACATCTCGCCCACCGGCGTGCGCCTGGTTGCTGAAGCTCATGGAGACATCTTCAGTGTGCCCACCGACAAGGGCGACACGCGCAACCTCACCGCGACTCCAGGCGTAGCCGAGCGTGACCCAGCATGGTCGCCCGACGGGAAATCGATCGCCTACTTTAGCGACGCCTCAGGCGAATACCAGCTCTTCATCCGCGATCAGGAAGGCATGAAGCCGCCCACGGTCATCGATCTGGGCCCGAATCCCTCGTTCTTCTACGGGCCCCACTGGTCGCCCGACTCCAAGTACATCGCGTACACTGACAAGCACCTGCGCTTCTGGTATGTGCCTGTCTCCGGCGGCAAACCCGTGCTCATTGACACCGGCCTTTACGGCGGCTTCGGCCAACAATATGAGCTCTGCTGGTCGCCCGATTCAAAGTGGATCGCCTACAAGCGCGATATTCAGAACCAGTACGAAGCGATCTTCCTCTACTCCCTCGACACGCACAAATCCACGCAGATGACCGATGGCATGAGCAACGCCGCTCATCCAGCCTTCGATCCCAACGGCAAGTACCTGTATTTCACCGCGTCCACCAATAGCGGTCCTTCATCGGGGCCCGATCTTTCCGCGCAAGATCAAAGCACGACGAGCGGCGTCTACGTGGTGGTTCTGGCCAAAAACGGCAAATCGCCCAACGCACCTGAAACCGGCGATGAGAGCGCCGCAGGCGCCAGCGACGAAAAGCCGGCCGGCGACGAGAAAGCCGCGCCCGGAGCGAAGCCGGACCAGGATTCGAAACCGCCAGCGCCATCCGGCTCCGCGCAGAAAAAAGACACCGCCAAGCCCGCTGCTACAGTCGTCGATCTTGACGGCATCGGCGATCGCATTCTTGCACTGCCCATCCCAGCGCGAAACTATGTCGATCTCCGGGCCGGCAAGAGCGGCGTGATCTACCTCGCTGAAGGCCCCGCCGTCGGCAATCCTTCTGAAGCAAGCGGTCCGGGCATCCGCGGCCTGTGGCGCTTTACAACCGAATCGCGAAAGACCGAGGAAGTGCTCAACGATCTCGATGCCTACGCGGTCTCATTCAACGGCGAGAAACTCGTCTACATCCAGCACGGTCAGTGGTTCACCATCGCTGCTTCCGACCTCAAGCCCGGCGGATCCACCGGCAAGCCTGTCAACAACCACAGTATGTTCGCCACCATCGATCCCCGCGCGGAATTTGCCCAGATGTATCGCGAGACCTGGCACATCGAGCGCGACTTCTTCTACGATCCTCACCTGCAAGGCCTGGACCTCGCGAAAATTGAAGCCAAGTACCAGCCTTATTTGTCTGGCCTCGCCTCGCGCGCTGAGTTCACTTATCTCTGCGAGGAGATGCTGGGCGAAATCGAGATCGGCCATATGTTCATCGGAGGGCCGCACTCTGCTGTCGATGGCCCGAGGACTGGTTTGCTGGGTGCCGACTACACTGTTGACAACAACCGCTACAAGTTCTCCACCATTTACAACGGCCAGAACTGGGCGCCCGGCCTTGAGGCGCCGCTCACCTCGCCCGGGATCGAGGTCCATGCCGGCGACTACCTACTCGCCGTCAACGGGCGTCCGCTCTACGCCACCGACAATCTCTACAGCTTCTTTGACGGAGCTGCCGGCGAGCAGACAGTGATCACCGTCGGCGCCAAGCCCGATGGCTCCGATGCGCGCGACGTAACCGTCGTCCCGATTCCCGATGAGTCCGGCCTGCGCAACCTTGCCTGGATTGACCACAACATTCAGACCGTCGACAAGCTTTCCGATGGCAAGGTGGCCTATGTATATATGCCCAACACGGCGGGCGCAGGCTACGACAACTTCAATCGCTACTTCTACGCCCAGATTGGCAAACAGGGTCTGGTGCTCGACGAGCGTTACAACGAGGGCGGCTCGCTGGCTAACTACGTAATCGATGTTCTTGGCCGCAAAATGCTCTCCGGCATCATTGAGCGCGATGGTGATGTCAGCTACGACCCCGAGGGCGCCATCTTTGGGCCCAAGGCCATGATCATCAACCAATCTGCCGGCTCGGGTGGCGACGCTATGCCCTGGTATTTTCGCAATCAGCATCTGGGGACGCTGGTGGGCACGCGGACCTGGGGCGGCCTCGTCGGCATCGGCGGATTTCCCTTGCTCATCGACGGTGGTTATGTCACCGCGCCGCGCGTTGCCATCTTTGGTTTGCACGGCTCGTGGGAAGTGGAGGGACACGGAGTCCCGCCCGATGTGGAAGTTGACGTGTTGCCCAAGGATGTTGCCGAAGGCCACGACATGCAGCTGGAGCGTGCTATCGACATCGTGATGCAGCAGCTCAAAGATCATCCCGTCGTTTACCCACCGATTCCGCCGTACCACAACTACCATCAACACGACGGCCTGGGTGCAAACTAGATCGTGCTTTAAGGAATTCAACTTTCTAACAAGAGCACGGCCTCTCAGCCTGCTGAAAAACCCGTTCGGACAGGGTTTTGTAACTAGGGCACGGCTTTAGCCGGGCCGAAAAAGACAGCAGGAAAATGGGGTTTTAACCCCTGAGGGATCGCCGACGGACCAAGGGACCAATATGATACGCAGCCCAACTCAGCGATCCCGTCGCCGCGATTGAGCTACGGTTTCGCCTTCGGCAGCAGGAACCCACCGAGGGTAATGAGGGTTCCCGACAGGAGGACCATTTCATTCCCGATGAACCAGCCCATGAGTCCCACCCAGATGGGAATTTCCGCCAGCAGTGAGAAGCCGCAAAGCAGCACGATAGCCTTTCGAATACGCGTCTGAGTAAAGGCCGCGACCAGCGTGACGACTGCAATCGTGATCCACATCAAGCCGGTCATTAGAAACACCGCTCGCATGGCGTTCGCCAGAAGGGCACTTAGGTTTGAAGCCGCGAGCGCTGCCGAGACACGCGGGTATCCGCCTGCCAAATGAAGGCCGGCTCCAAGCAGCATGTTGAGAGATCCGAACCCAATCAGTAGTCGTGCGACGGTTTGCCGCTTCTTCATTGCGGTGCTCTCCATTTTGGAACTTTAGCGCTGTGCCCCAGCAAGAATAACGCAAAAAGGGAGACTTCAGATGACAGGCAAAATTCACTCGCCAGAAAACGGATTGGTCTCCTGCGGCTTGATCGTGGTTGGATCCTCCACCGGCTCCGGTTGCTTTTCTTCGGATCTGCCACGGGCCGCAGCTGATTCCGCGGCTGCATTGAATACACGATTCGGATCGCCGGGAAGCATGTGCTTCTCTTCGAGGGCAAGCCGCACCCGCCGCTGGAATTCGCGCATGGGCCCGTATTGCTGATTCGGAAGGGTCTTGAAGACAACCGGAAAGATCACCTGAGAACCCTTGACAGCGTCAACGCCAAGAACCTGCGGGTCCTGGAGAAAAACCTTCTTGAACTCCTCGCTGTTCCGGACATCCATGGCGATTTGCGTCAGCAGCTTCGTGACCTCGTCCGGATTGACGGAAAAATCGACGCTGACATTGACCGTGGCGACCGAGAAGTCGACGCTAAGGTTGGCGACAGTCGTGATCTGCGAGTTAGGAATAACGTAGAGAGTTCCATCGCCGTCGCGCACCATGGTCTTGCGCAGGCTCATCGATTCAACGGTCCCTGTGAGGCCCGCCAGGCGGACTGTATCGCCAACATTGAACTGATCCTCAATCAGAAAGAGCATCCCGTTAAACACGTCTTTGACGATGTTCTGCGCGGCCAGCCCGATAGCGACCCCCGCGACTCCGGCCGAAGCCAGCAGCGGGCCAAGATTGAAGCCGAGTGCGTCCATCGCTTGCAGCGTTGCGATGAGGCCGATGATGGCCAGCCCGGTGGCCCGAATAACACTGGCCATCGTCTTCACCTCGGCGCGACGCCCGATAGCAGCCCCGCTTTTCTCTGACACGCGGATCATGCGAGAAGTGCCAAGGCGCAGCAAGCGATTGAGAATAAAGGCGATGATCGCAATGACAATCAGGCGCGGCAGCTTGGCGTGGATGAACTCCTGGCTGTCATTGATCCACTCATCGAGGACCCGGCCAAGGAACCGGCCCTCCCGGAACCAGCCCCAGCGCACCATGAGAATGAAACCCGCTAATGCCGGAAAAACAGACATGCCAAAACTCCACTTTCTAGACTAAACTGTGCGCAGGAACGGCTGGAAGCACGGCCGTGCTCGTCCGAAATCCTTCCTCGCGGACGGTGAACCTTGAACGCAATCGGCAGCGATCCGAAAAGCCGGAAACTCCGGGCTCATCGCCTGGCGGCCTGGCTCTTTTTCATTGGATGCTTTGCAGGCCTGGCGTTGGTGGCGGGCGTCGGGCTGGCTCGGACTCACGCGCAGGAGTCGTTTCCGCTTCCGGCCGTCAACCCGCCGGGAGCTAAAGCCGCAGCCCCAGCCGCCAACCCGGCGTCGGCTCCGCAATCTGCCGCGCAACAGGCCGGTGTAACAGCAAACGGAACCGGCGCGCCCCGAGTTGCCCAGCAGTGCGCCGATCTGCTGAAGTTGGCAACAGATCTTAAGACTGCCGTTGACCAATCATCCGCGAGCACACTTTCGGTGACCGTGGTACGCAAGGCGGGGGCAATTGAGCAGCTGGCACACCAGGTAAGAAACGAGAATGCGAAGAATTGAGGCATCGCGTGGGCTTTGTTCCAGGACGGCGCAAAATGCGTGAGGCAGGATGCGGTGTGAAAAATCGTCGGTCGGCGAGACGGGTGCTATCTCTCTGCTGGAGCTTAGGCTTGGCGATGGCGCTTGGCGTGGCCTCCGAACGGGCGGGGCTTTCCCAGGGGCCGCCCAGCATCATCAATCGTCCTGCTCCAATGCCGACGGACCCCGCTTCATCGGGCGACTACGATCCCACTGCGCTGGAGCGCCAGCTCAACGCCCTCAATATCGAGCGCCAAAAGGAAGTGGTTTCCGATTCCAACAAGTTGCTCAGGCTGGCCAGGGAGTTGAACGATGAGGTCGCGTCAAACAACGCTGCAACGTTGACTGACGATCAACTGCGCAAGATGGCCCAAATTGAAAAGCTGGCGCGTTCGATCAAGCAAAAGATGGCCGACGGAGTGGGACGGCCGGATCCGGGCGTGCAGATGTCCGTTCCTTTGCCGCCGCACTAGCCGGTGCACCGGGCTGGCAAAATAGCGCAGGACGGCCGATACTCCGGCAACATCGGCACTTGGCGAATTGCTACAATCAGGCTAGGTTATATCCGGAAGAATGTTCTTCCGGCGGGACCGGAGCCATAGCGGCAGAAGATCATCGCTCGGGTCTTGCGTATGGGGGTCGACCGGAATGGAAGTGGCAATTTCCAGCGCTCGTGCGTCCGGAACATATCCGGCCCGGGATGAGCTGACCGCGCAGCAAATGATCGAGATCTACCGGCTGATGTTTCTCTCCCGTGCGGTAGACGACCGCGAAATCCTCCTTAAACATCAACAGAAGAGCTTCTTCCAGATCTCCTCCGCGGGCCACGAAGCCCTGCAGGTGGGAGCCGCTCTGGGCCTGCGTCCGGGCTACGACTGGTTCTTCCCCTACTATCGCGACGGTGCTCTAGCTTTGGCGCTGGGCGTTACACCGTATGACATGATGCTGCAGGCCGTCGGCGCCGCGTCCGATCCGGCCAGCGGCGGCAGGCAAATGCCCCGGCACTGGAGCAGCCGCGCGCTCCATATCGTCAGCACCTCATCTTCCACGGCCACGCAGTTGCTTCAGGCGGTAGGATGCGCCGAGGCTGGCCGGGCGTTCAGCAATCGCCCCGCGATGGCCGCCAAAGCAGAGGGCGACTATCGCGCCTTCCACGACGTGGATTTTCACGGTGATGAGGTCGTGCTCACCTGCGTTGGCGAAGGCTCAACTTCGCAAGGCGAGTTTTGGGAAGCAATCAATACCGCCTCAAACCAGAAGCTTCCGGTGATCTTTTGCGTGGAAGACAACGGCTACGCCATCAGCGTTCCCGTTGAGGTGAACACGCCGGGCGGAAACATCTCCCGCCTGGTGCAAAACTTCCCCAACTTCCATTTTGCCGAAATTGACGGGAACGATCCGATCGTGAGCTTGCGCGCTTTTCAGGAGGCTGCTGTCCACTGCCGCGCCGGAAAGGGACCGGCATTCGTTCACGGCCATTGCGTGCGGTTATATTCTCACTCGCTCTCTGACGACGACAAGAACTACCGCTCGGCCGCCGAACGCGAGGCGGATCTTCTTCGCGATCCCATTGCGCGTTTCCGCACTCGGCTCATCGGCGAGGGAATTCTGACGGTCGCGGAGATCGATGAGCTGGAACGCGGCCTCGATCGCGAAGCAGCCGAGGCCGCGGAGCGTGCGTTGGAAGCACCGTTGCCGTTGGTGGAGGACATTGCAACACACGTTTATTCCGAAGATCTCGATCCCACCAACGCTGCTTTTGCCACCGAGCAGCCCGAAAGCGCCGAAAAGACATACGGCGCCGCCGCGGAAGGCGGCCAAAAGGCCGCCGGCCCGCGCACCATGGCCGAGCTGATTAACGTTTGCCTGCGCGACGAAATGCGGCGCGATCCGCGCATCGTGGTCTACGGCGAAGACGTTGCCGACGCCAGCCGCGCCGAAGCGCTTTCTCAGGGCAAGGGCAAAGGCGGAGTCTTCAAGCTCACGTCCGGCCTGCAAACCGAGTTTGGAGCGGATCGCGTCTTCAATTCGCCGCTGGCTGAGGCGAATATCGTAGGCCGCGCCGTCGGCTACGCCTTGCGTGGCATGAAGCCGGTCGTAGAAATTCAATTCTTTGATTACATTTGGCCTGCTATGCATCAGATTCGCAATGAGTTGTCCGTCATGCGCTGGCGGTCCAACGGAACCTGGGCAGCGCCCGTCGTGATCCGCGTTCCCATCGGCGGTTATCTCACCGGCGGGGCAATCTACCACTCGCAATCGGGCGAAAGCCTCTTCACGCACACTCCCGGATTGCGCGTTGTCTTCCCGTCAAACGCGCTGGATGCAAACGGTCTGCTGCGTACGGCAATTCGCTGCGACGACCCCGTGCTGTTCTTTGAGCACAAGCGCCTTTATCGCGAGCCCTATGGCCGCGCGCCGTATCCGGGGCCGGATTTCGCGATTCCATTCGGAAAAGCCAAAATCGTTCGTCCCGGCGCCGACCTCACTCTGGTCACTTACGGCGCCCTTGTCCCGCGCGCACTGCAAGCCGCACAGCAGGCACAGCGCGAGCACGGCATTGACACCGAGATTCTCGATCTGCGCACGCTGAATCCGTACGACTGGGAAGCCATCGCCGAGAGCGTGCGCAAGACCAACCGTGTGATCGTCGCGCACGAAGACATGCTGAGCTGGGGTTACGGCGCGGAGCTCGCCTCGCGCATCGCCGACGAGCTCTTCGACGATCTCGACGCTCCCGTGCGGCGCATTGGCGCAATGGACACATTTGTCGCATACCAGCCGAAGCTGGAAGACGCGATTCTGCCGCAGCCGGAGACCATTCTGAAAGCCATTGTCAGCCTGAAGGCGTTTTAGTTTCCGTCCCTTCGCGTCGCGCGTAACGGAGAGGATACGCGCCGCTTAACCCTGGGCATGCGGTCCAGCGGGCGCATCGCTTCCAGCGCGGATACAATACGGGGATGGACTTCCGCACCCAATTTCAGCAGGGAATCAGGCGCTGCAAGCGTCGGGCAGGCCGAGGCGCATGAGGAATTTTCTGCGCCTGCTGCGCTATGGGCTGCCGTACACGCTGGAATGGCTGCCGGGAGTTGTGTTGTCGGCCACCGTCGGACTCCTCGACGCCTTCCGGGTCCTCCTCCTGCAACCGATATTCGATCAAGTTCTCAAGCCGGACGCACCCGAAGGCCCCATCCTGCTCGGTCTTACCAATAGCCGATGGCATTTCGACCTGAGGAGCCTGATCCCCCATTTCGGGAGCCTGAGAATCCATAATGCGTGGGATGTAGTGGCTTTCGCGCTTGTAGTCTCCACCACCCTCAAGGGCCTGTGCGACTACCTGGGAAATTACCTTGTGAATTATGCGGGATTCGGCACCATTACCGACCTGCGCAATCATCTTTATGAAGTCACGATGCGCCGCTCATCGAGCTTCTTCCATAAGAATTCGACGGGCACCATTCTTTCCACGCTCATCAACGACGTAGACCGTGTGCAGACAGCGTTGAGCTCGGTGCTGGGCGATTTTCTGCAGCAGTTTTTCACTTTCCTGGTGGCCATCACCGTCATCATTAAGCTCGGCGGCAACCTGAGTTGGGCTCTTGTTCTCTTTATCCCCGTTGTGGTGGCCTCAGCGCGCAAAATTGGCGGCGAAGTGCGCACGCGCACGCGCACCGGCCAGGACAAGCTGGCTGAAGTGCAGAACATCCTGCACGAAACGGTAACGGGCAACCGTATCGTGAAGTCGTTTAACACCGAGCTGTGGGAGATCCTGCGTTTCAAAAGCGCGGCCAAGCGCCTCTTCCGCGCCAATCTACGCAGTGTGCGCATTCAATCCATCAGTTCGCCGCTGATGGATACAGTGGGCGCGATTGCAATGGCGCTCCTGTTATGGATCGGCCGTAACGAGATCAAGAACCACCAAATGACGATCGGCGTTTTCGGCGCATTCATCTTTCTGCTTTTCAAGCTCTACGATCCGCTGCGCCGCTTTGCTTTTTTCTACAACAGCTTCCAGCAGGCGATGGGCGCGTCGGCATCGATCTTTTCTTTTTTTGACGCCGAAGACGACGTGAGAGAGCGCCCGCGCGCCGCCACGTTCACCAGGTTTCGCCAGGCCATCAAATTTGAGAACGTCGGCTTCTCCTATTCCACCGAAGAAGGCGAGCATCAGATTCTTCACGACGTCGATCTCGAGGTGAATGCCGGCGAGGTGTTGGCCATCGTTGGGCCGAGCGGTGCGGGCAAGTCGACGCTGGTCAATCTGATTCCGCGGTTCTTTGACGTGACTTCAGGCCGCATCCTGATTGACGGTCGCGATCTGCGCGACCTCACGCTCGCTTCGCTGCGCCGCCAGGTGGCGCAGGTAACCCAGGAGACGATCCTCTTTAACGACACGGTGCACAACAACATTGCATATGGGCAGCCCGATGCCAGGCGCGCTTTGGTGGAGCAGGCCGCGCGCAATGCCCTGGCGCACGATTTCATTCTGAATATGCCGCAGGGCTACCAAACCATGATCGGCGAGAAGGGTTTCCGGCTATCGGGCGGCGAACGCCAGCGCCTGGCCATCGCGCGAGCCATCTTCAAGGACGCACCCATCCTCATTCTCGATGAAGCCACGTCGGCGCTCGATGCCGAGAGCGAGTCGCTGGTACAGGCCGCGCTGGGTTACCTGATGCAGAATCGCACCGTGGTTGTCATCGCGCATCGTCTTTCTACCATTCGCCGTGCCAACCGCATCGCCGTCCTTGAGTGCGGCCGCATCACCGCAGTCGGTTCCCACGATGAGCTGCTCAATTCGTCGCCCACCTACCAAAAGCTCTATCAGTTGCAATTCATCGATATGCCCGAGACGCTTGACCTGTCCGCAACGCAAACGGGCGATCCCAACAAGATGTATCTGCCGTTCGATGAAAGAGCAGCGCTGGCCACAGGCGCGGAGGAGTAAGCATGGCGATTGCTTCGATGACCGGATTTGCGCGGGTGCAGGCTCGTGTGTCCCTCGGCGGCGAGGAGCAGCTGAGCTATACGCTCACCGCGAAAAGCGTGAATCATCGCTTTCTCGACCTCCAATTTCGACTGCCTTCCGGCCTCGACGCGGTCGAGATGGATTTGCGCCGCGTGCTGAAGGAAAATCTGATTCGCGGCCACGTCGATTTGACTCTTTCTGTCGACCGTGCCACGCAAGCCAAGGCGGGCTACAATCGCGAACTCATCGCCGGTTATCTCACGGCTTTTGACGCGGCCCGCCGCGAGCACCACTTGAAGGGCGAGCCGGATTTGAACGTGGCGTTGCGTCTGCCCGGAGCGCTGCAAACCGAAGATCGCAATAACACCGACCTGAGCGCGCTGGCCGCAAGCGTGCTGGAACAGACCGTTCCGCTGCTGGAGCAATTAAAGGCCATGCGGGCTCGCGAGGGCGAGGCGCTTGAAGCAATTCTGCGCGGCACGCTCGACCGCCTTGCCACCGCAACGGCCAGTATTGCCGAACTCCGGCCGGAGATCGAGCAGCGCAGCCAGGAGCGGCTGACGCAAAAGCTCACTGCGGCCGTGGGGCCGGAGTTCAATCAGCAAAGAGTTCTGGAAGAAGTTGCTATCCTTGTGGAACGCAGCGATATCAGCGAGGAACTGGCGCGCATGACGACGCACATCGAGCATTTTCGCGAACTGCTCACGACGGGAGGCGAGGCCGGAAAGAAGCTCGACTTTCTGCTGCAGGAAATGAACCGCGAAGCCAACACGCTCCTCTCCAAAACCGCGGGCATAAGCGGGAAGGGAACGCGCATCACGGAGTTGGGTTTGGCCATGAAATCGGAGATCGAGAAGGCGCGTGAACAGGTTCAGAACGTGGAATAGAAGAGAGAACAGAAAGACCTGATAGAGAGGGATCGAAACGAATTGGCAGGAATCTTATTTATCATCTCGGCGCCGTCCGGCTCGGGCAAAAGCACGCTGGTCAGCGAACTGCGCAAGCAGGTGAGCGGTGTCGACTTTGCCGTCTCCTGGACCACGCGCGCGCCGCGCGGCTCTGAAGAGAACGGGCGCGAGTACAACTTCACCACGCGCCAAGAGTTTGAACGCATGGTGAGCGAGGGGTTGTTTCTCGAATACGCCGAAGTCTTCGGCCATTTCTACGGCACCTCTCGGCAGTCGCTCGACGATGCTCTGGTGGCGGGCCACGACCTGATGCTCGACATTGATGTGCAGGGCGCGGCGCAAGTGCGTGCCAAAATGCCGGAGGCCGTTGGTATCTTCGTCTTGCCTCCTAACCCCAGGGTCCTGCGTACGCGGCTTCGCAACCGCAGCCGCGCCGAGGGCGTTGTGGACGAAGAGGAGGTTTTTCGCCGGCTCAGCGAGGCACGCAGCGAGATTGAGAATTATCGCCAATACGGCTATATTCTGGTCAATGACGTTCTCGACCGGGCGGTAGCGCAACTGGAAGCCATTGTGTTGTCGGAACGGTTTTATCGCAATGGCGAAGTCATCGCTTATCGTTCGCGACGGGTTTTGGAGGTCGCCGCGGCCTGCTTGCAATCGAATTCGCAGGAGCGGCTCAAACCTGTGCTGGAAGCCTTCGGCATCGATGGCGAATCCGGCCAGCAGCAGCTTCCCTTTGGAGATGACCCCGATGACGATTGAAACCAGTTTCGATTCGAACTATCGCAAGGTGCTGGTGGCCGCGCGCCGCGCTCGCCAGATACAGAACGGGTCCCAGGCGCTGGTCCCCACTCGATCCAGTAAGGCATGCCGGATTGCGCAGGATGAAATTGAGGCCGGCAAGATTTCTTACGTCAAACGCGAGGTCGAAGTGGTCAAGCCGCTTGTTGAAGGTCCGGCGGTTCCGATTCTGCTGAGCTAGAAGCAGGGTCCAGCGAGCAGTGAACAGAAAGAACGGCAGGGCGCCGTCGCCGCGGCCGCTCTGGGTCTAGCTTCTTGATCGCCTTGAAAGCCGGCTACCGATCACTGTCCACTATCCACTGTCCGCTGCCCACTGTTCCTGAACTACAATCGAGACATGAGAGCGATCGTGGGCGTCTCCGGCGGAATTGCTGCGTATAAGGCAGCCGAGCTGGTGCGCGCATTGCAGCGCCAGGCCGTCGAAGTGCACGTCGTGATGACTGCTTCGGCGCAGAAGTTTGTGCAGCCGCTTACGTTTTCCGCTCTTACCGGCCACAAGGTGATCACCAGTCTGTGGGAGGATTGGGATCCGGGCGCGGCCGCTCCGGAGCAAAACGGAATCGACCATATCGCCGAGGCGCAATGGGCCGATGCTCTGGTGATTGCCCCCGCCACGGCCAACATTCTGGCCAAGTTCGCTCACGGCATCGCCGACGATTTTCTATCCACACTTTATCTCGCCACAACGGCGCCCGTGGTGGTTGCGCCTGCGATGAACGTGAATATGTGGAACCACACGGCCACGCAGGCGAATATTGAAACGTTGCGCCAGCGCGGAGTGGCAATCATCGAGCCGGGGACAGGCGAACTGGCCTGCGGCATGGTGGGCACGGGCCGCATGGCAGAGCCGCAGACGATTGCGTCGGCGGTTTTTTCCGCACTCGGCGGGCGTCACGACCTTGCCGGCGAAGTGGTGCTGGTGACTGCGGGAGGAACGCGCGAGGCGCTTGATCCCGTGCGCTTCATCGGCAACCGTTCCAGCGGAAAAATGGGTTACGCGCTGGCTGAAGCTGCGCGCAGCCGCGGTGCAAGAGTCATTCTCATCAGTGGGCCATCGAGCCTGCAACCTCCCGCGCACTGCGAAGTAGTGAAGGTAACCACCGCCGACGAAATGCGCAGCTCGGTGCTGGCGCGGATGCAGGAAGCGACGCTTGTGATCAAGGCCGCCGCGGTGGCCGACTATCGCCCCGTCGCAGTTTCCGCGCAGAAGCTCAAGCGCACAGGGCCGTTGATGCTCGAGCTCGCGCCGACTGAAGACATCCTTGCGGAAGTAGTTCGCCGCCGCCGTCCGGGCCAACTCATCATCGGCTTTGCCGCCGAAACTGAGAATCGCATGGAGAACGGCCGCGCCAAGCTGTTGGCGAAGGGCGCCGATGCGATCGTTGTGAACGACGTAGCCGGCGAGGGCGTGGGCATTGACGCCGACACCAACGCCGCCACATTCCTCACGAGAGACACGGCCGTGGAACTGCTGCAGATGCCCAAGCGCCAGTTGGCTGATCGCATCCTCGACGAGATCCTGAGCTTCCGGCGTCCGCGGCCCTTGGTCGAGGAACTCGATCAAAAGCCGGACGTGAACGCGCATAACAGGCAGGCCATTCAGGATCGCGTGCTCGACGAAAGCATTCCCGTCGGCGCGGGACGTCGCCGGCTCATCGTGGAGTGATTTGCTTGCCGCGCACGCTCGATTCCGGCACTCGTGACGCTCTGGCCGAGCGGCTCAAGTTCTATCGCGACCTGGGGCTCACGGAGTTTTATCGCAGAGACGTTGCGCCGCTCACCACAATCGACGATCCCAAGTTGGGCCGAAGCGTGGCTGAAGAGCTGGCGGAACGAGAGGGGCTCTTGCATGCGGCGATTGAGGCTGCGGAGCAATCTGCATCTGAGCCGGCGCCTCAGCAGGAGAATTCCTTCCGAGAGGAAACCACAATCAAGACCCGTAAGGTAATTTCTGCTCCCCCCCAGGTTGCGGCCGCTGTTCCCGTAGAGGCGCGCGCCGCCGCGTTGCAAGCCATTCGCGAAGACCTCGGCGACTGCACTCGCTGTGCGTTGCACGAGGGCCGCAACACGATCGTCTTTGGTGTCGGCAATCCTGCCGCCCGGCTGATGTTTGTTGGCGAAGGTCCGGGCGCCGATGAGGACGCGCAGGGACTGCCTTTTGTAGGCCGCGCGGGGCAATTGCTCAACAATATGATTGCGGCAATGGGACTCAAGCGCGAGGAGTGTTACATCGCCAACGTGGTCAAGTGCCGTCCGCCGGGCAATCGCACGCCGGATCCCGAAGAAGCCAACACCTGCTCTCCATTTCTCTTCCGGCAGATTGACGCAGTGCGGCCGCAGGTTCTGGTGGCGCTGGGTGCGACGGCGGCGACCTATCTGCTGGGCCAAAGGCAACCGCTCGCCGGGCTGCGTGGGCGCGTGCACGCTTTCCGCGGGATGAGCCTGATCGTCACCTATCATCCGGCCTTTCTGCTGCGCGATCCGCGGCAAAAGAAGGAAGCCTGGGCCGACTTGCAGATCGCGATGAAAGAGCTGGGACTGAAGGCGCCTGCGCGCGCGTGAACGACGCCCCTCTTAGGCCGCAGCTTATTTCCAGAGCAATTGAACGGTCCGCTGCAGAATCAAGCCCGTGCTGAGGGCAACCAGAA
Organism: uncultured Acidobacteriaceae bacterium; assembly: GCA_963762905.1. GTDB lineage: Bacteria > Acidobacteriota > Terriglobia > Terriglobales > Acidobacteriaceae > Telmatobacter. The sequence continues at coordinate 140,013 of CAVXMJ010000031.1, forward strand.
AGCTCGCCAGCGAGCCGAGCAGAAAGTAATTGGAGAACTGGTGGTTTTCCAGTTCTTTTGACCGGACCAGGCCTTTGGCCGCAAAAAAGAATGCCAGCGCTTCATAGCTGCCTGCCACCACAATCATGACAACGATGATGCGCTCCAGATAGCCAATCATGCGTCCAAACGCGTCGCGCGCCGGCAAAGCGGATTGCGCGGCCGCACCCTGGCTGCCCGTCTTCTTGAGAATGCTGGCGACGAGATAGTCTCCGCCTCGCACGGTATAAAGCAGGATGGCCGATCCGATCAGAACGCAGGAAGCCTGATTTTGACTCAAATGAAACGCTGCCAATGAGGGCTCATTGCAGTGCGCATTCTCTGAGATCTGCCAGAAGAGGTAGATGAAAATTCCGTTGGTGACAAGATCGAATTCCAGAATGTTCTGCAGCGGAATGAACTTGCTGCGACATGCCAGCATGCCAAAAGTCCCAAGCGCCAGGAGCACCGATGCCTCGACGTGAGCCCGGCAGAAGAGTCCCGCGCAGGCCAGCAGAATTGCGAATCCGATGCTGCGGAACGATAGGCTCCGCCACAACCTGGTCGCCGTTTTTGCACCCGAATGTTCCTTGCCGTGATCCTTCGTAGGATCGACGCCGAATGCGTAGTTCGCCAACGTCCAGAGCAGCAGCGACTCCGCGAAGAGGAGAGAGTTATTCATGGTAAAAAGTCACTTTGATACGCCAATGATCATACACAGGATGCGCCGGCCCGCGGATATTACTGCCCGGCGGAGCTGAGAGAGAGCTCAATGGCCTCGCCCAGCGCGGTTTCCCCTTCCACGTAGGCCTGCCATCCTGCGGTTTGGGCATAGGCAGTGACGGCCTGCTTGCTCAGGCTCAGTTCCATCGCAGCGTCTGTCTTGCGCAATCCCCGGTGAAGCAAGAGGGCGAGGCGGCGCTGTTGCGGGCTCCAGCGCGCGCGCTGGTAATGAAGAACCCGGGCCAGCCCGTTCAGGATCGTGTTATGCGGCTCACCGAATCCGGCGAAAACCCCGCCCAGAGATTTCTTTTTCGCTGCCAGCCGAATGGCCTTCCGCGCTGCGTGAAAGGCCGGACCATCGATCATGTTGGGGTTGTCGCCGATAGCGGTATCGATGGTGCCCAGTCCAATGCCGGTGCGCACCTCGATCGGATCGTCGTTGTTGTAGGTCGCCAGTTCCACGAAGGCCTGATCGACCTGCCAGATGATCGCCGGAAGAACCTCGGGGGCCGATGAACTGCTCAACAAGCCTTCGAACTCATCCCCCGACGTGACCGTGAATTGCGCGGCCAAGGCGGCTGTGAATTCCCGGTTCAGAGAGTGGATAAGCGCCAGGAACTTCTCCTGAACCATCCTTCGGCAGGTGGGAGAGAATCGGCGCGAGGCCACGATATCGCCAATGATCGCCACGTAGCGGGGCTCATAAGTGCCTGTGGTGATTAGGTTTGTGGCATTGGTTTCCATTAGGCCGTTCCATGCATGATCTTCAATCAACACTATAGCATGTATTCTATAGAAGTCAGCACCTAAAAATTGACTTTATATAAATCAATACTATAACACTGATTTATCGCCAGACTATAAAATGAGACCTACTCGTATCAGCCCATGCCCCCTTACTGCGAAGTCGCGTTGCCGGTACCGCTGGACCACACGTTTACTTACGGCGTGCGACTGGACCAGCGGCCGCAGCGCGGAGCGCGGGTGATTGCCCCCTTCCGCAATGAAAAGCTGATTGGCGTGGTGACGGCGATTGACGCCAAACCGCCCCTTGACGTAGAGGTCAAGTATCTCGAGGCGGTGCTCGATGAGGAGCCGCTGCTCAGCGATCACTTGCTCGAACTCGCCGAGTGGACGGCGCAATATTACCTGGCGCCGCTCGGCGAAGTGCTGCGCGCCATGCTCCCGCTGACCGCCGAGGTGCGGCGCACGGTTTATTACCGGATTACAGACCTGGGGCGCGACGTGCTGGCGCGGACCATGGATGGCGACGCCGGGAAGGGAATTGCAACGCATGGCCGGCGGCGCAGCAAACTCTCCAGCGAAGACCAGGACATGGAGCGCCGTGTGCTTGAGCGGCTGGCCAAGGGCGAGCCGGTAAAAGTGTCAACGCTGCGCACGGCTACGGCAGCATCGTTGACGCTGCTGGCCGCGATGGTGCGCAGGAAGTGGATTGCGCGCGAGACCGCAGCCGCCGAGCGCGATGCGCGGCGCATGGAGCGGTTCGCCGTGCTGGCCGGCGACGGGCGGCTGCCCACGCTGACCGAAAAGCAGACGGCCATTCTGGCGGAGCTGGCGGCGAGCGGCGGCGAATTGCCCCTGGCAGAGCTGCGGCGTCGTGAGTTGCCCTCGTCGACTCTGCAGACTCTGGTGCGGCGGCGACTGGTGCGCATCGATGAGCGGCCTGAGGCGTTTCGCCTGGGCGGGATCACTCCATCGTCCGAAGTGTTCAGCCTCAACGCGGCGCAGAGCGACGCGCTGGCGACCATCACTGGCGCTATGGGTGAATTCCACCCCTTTCTGCTTTATGGCATCACGGGATCTGGAAAGACGGCCGTCTATCTTGCCGCCATGCAGAAGGCACTCGATCGTGGACTGACTTCGATCCTGCTGGTTCCCGAGATTGGCCTCACCCCGCAGATGGCCGGGCTGCTCGATCAGGCGTTCGGGCAAAAAGTTGCGCTGCTGCATTCGGCGCTCACTCCTGAGGAGCGCAGTGAGCAGTGGCGGCGCATTCGCCGCGGCGATGCGCCGATTGTGGTCGGCACGCGCTCGGCAATCTTTGCACCGGCGCCGAAGCTGGGATTGATTCTCGTCGACGAGGAGCACGACCAGAGCTACAAGCAGGAGGAGACGCCGCGCTACAACGCGCGCGACGTGGCCGTGATGCGCGCCAAGCTCGCGGGCGCCGTAGTGGTGATGGGCTCGGCCACGCCGTCGCTTGAAAGCTGGCAAAATGCGGAGCGCGGAAAGTACACGCGCATCGAGCTGCGCGATCGCGTGATGAACCGTCCGCTGCCGGAGGTCGAGCTCGTCGACATGCGCAGCGAGTTCAAGGAGACGAGCAAGGACCAGCTCTTTTCGCGATCGCTTGTTGAACAAACCAAGGCGGCGCTCGAGCGCGGCGAGCAGGCGCTGATTCTGCTCAACCGGCGCGGCTACTCGTTTGCCGTGATGTGCCGCTCGTGCGGTGAAAAACTCGAATGCCAGAACTGCGCTATTGCGCTCACGCACCACAAGGCGCAGCTCGATGACACCGCCGAAGCACGCGCCGGTCAGCGGCTGGAGTGCCACTACTGCGGCTACAAACGCACGGTTCCTGCGAAGTGTCCAAAATGCGACAGCGAGCATTTGTATTACTTGGGCGCGGGGTCGCAGCAGGGTGAAGAGAAGCTCACGGAGATTTTTCCCTTCGCGCGCATCGGGCGCATGGATCGCGACACGGTGCGCGGGCGCTACGAGCTTGAACATCTGCTGGCGCGTCTGCACTCCGGCGAGATCAATTTGCTCGTCGGAACGCAGATGATCGCCAAGGGCCACGACATTCACAGCGTAACGCTGGTGGGCGTAGTCGGTTGCGATCACGCACTTTCCATGCCGGACTTTCGCGCGGCGGAGCGCGTGTTTCAACTCATGACGCAGGTGAGCGGGCGCGCGGGCCGCGGCGATTTGCCGGGCCGCGTCGTGGTGCAAACCTACTATCCCGATCACTACGCGATCCTGGCGGCGATGAAGCACGACTACAAAGCGTTCGCCGAGCGCGAGCTCAAGTACCGGCGCTGGATGCACTATCCTCCCTTCGGCGCACTGGCCAACGTGCTGGTGCAATCGCGAAAACTCGAAGAGGCCGCGAGTTGGTCGTCGATCCTCGGCAAGTGGCTGGTCCAGAACAAGAACGGCGGAGCCGTAAGGGTGCTGGGCCCGTGCACCGCGCCGATTGCGCGCATCAAGGGCGTCTACCGCTTCCACATGATCCTGAAGAGTGCGACGCGCAAGGCGCTGAATGAGGCGCTGCGCGGTCTGCTCGCTCACGCTGCAGAAAAGGATGTGCCGCGGCGGAACTTGATCGTCGATGTGGATGCGCTGCGATTGATGTGAAGGATTCGTTGGCCGGAGCGCGAATCTCCGCCCGCCACTCTCAATCCCGCACAAACATGGGTGCCCCATCCAAGCTCTGCTAGGGTGGGATAGCACGAACCTCCATGACCCACTCTCAATCCAGCAAAAAATGGGTGCCCCACCCTCGCGGCGTCTTTGTCCTTGCCGCTAGGGTGGGATAGCACAAACTCCAACTTCGCGATGTCATCCTGAGGTCGCCGCAGCGACCGAAGGATCTGCGGTTGCTTCTCGCGCCCTCAACCCACCACAAAAAATGGGTGCCCCATCCAAGCTCTGCTTGGGTGGGATAGCACGAACCTCCATGACCCACTCTCAATCCAGCACAAACATGGGTGCCCCACCCTCGCGGCGTCTTTGTCCTTGCCGCTAGGGTGGGATAGCACAAACTCCAACTTCGCGATGTCATCCTGAGGTCGCCGCGGCGACCGAAGGATCTGCGGTTGCTTCTCGCGCCCTCAACCCACCACAGAAAATGGGTGCCCCATCCAAGCTCTGCTTGGGTGGGATAGCACGAACCTCGATAACCCAATCTCAATCCCGCACAAAAAAATGGGTGCCCCATCCCAAAACTCCACGCGTAGCGAGGAGTTTTAGGGTGGGATCGCACGAGAAATGTACCAAGAGCGAAGTCCCCCAAAACCCTGTCAAGCTCGGACCAGTCCCAACCGATCCCCATCTCATTGAATTCAAACAAAATATAAACTTTCCCAAGTTTGCCGATTAACGCGCGGAAATCGCTAGCCTTAAAGATGAAAGGGGCTATTTATGGCGAGCACAGCTATGACAACCACCTCCACCGTCGACGCGATGGCGCAATCGACCGCGCTGTCCGGCCTCGGCACACCCGCAGGCACCGGCGACGAAACCGCGAAAAAGGCCCTCACCACCTGCCTGCGCGCATGGAACTATGCCTACAGGAAACTTGCTGAGGACGAGGACTCCACCGAATACGATTGCCAGAAGGCAGGCGACAGGGCCTTTCTAAAGGCCATGCCTTTGCTCTGCGGCCACAAAAGCATCTGCGACTTCATCGCCTGCATCAACTACGCATCCCTGAATGACATCGTCAAGCACAGCGAAGCCACGCACTACCTGGCCAACGTTCGCATCGCTCTCGCCGCGCTCGGCCTCAAGTCAAAAACGCAGGCGACAGGCGCTAAGTCAGATGGAAAACCCCCGGCAAACTCGGCCTCGGCCCGAAAAGAGTGATTTTTATGCCCCAACGAGCGCACTTTCCAACTTATCTCGTTTGTAATCAGCAAATCTCGCTCTAAACCGTGGACAAATTTTGTCGTTTTTTGTGGTCTTTTTGCTTCCTGAAGCTCCTAAATCGCTCCCATCCGCCCCCAGTTCGAATCGGCGCGGCTGCCCCGAACTCCGGATCCAGGCAGCGCGGCGAAATCATGCCAGGTGAATCGTCGAGTCACTCGGCAAAGAATTCTCTTGCTGAGGATTCGAAGTGGCCGTTATGATCCGGCCAGCTTCCGCACAGCCAAACGCAAGCGCGATCCGTGGGCCCTGGAAGCGGCCCATCAGCGAGTCGCAGTCCTTTCCCCGGCAGCCGTTGGCGCAGCCGCGAAGCGAGCGCCGACTCACTGCCTTAGCGTTCAACGATTCGCGGATCCTCCCAGCAGCCGCCAGGCTTGTTGATTCCCGGAGCGGAAACAAGCCGCTCGGCGTCGCTGGGCCCTCCGCGATTTGAAGGAGGAGACTATGCGAATCTTCACCAAACTGCTTGTCACGGCGATTCTGCCCGCGATTCTGCTGGTCTGCATGCTTCCGCAGCAGGCGAACCCGCAGAGCCGTGCGAATTTCTGGTTTCTGAACAACACGGGGAAGACCCTGAACAACCTGTATGTGTCGCCGCACGCTTCGGGTTCGTGGGGCGCGGACGTCCTGGGACGGGCCTCCCTGCCCGACGGGATGGGAACGCTGATTGTATTTCCACCCGCATGGCGCGGCGTCTGCCATGAAGACTTCAAGCTGGTGTTCAGCGACGGAACCGCCGAGCAGTACACGCAGGGCATCGATGTTTGCCAGCTGCACGCTCTGCAGTTTGACGCGGCGACTGTATCGGGATTCTGAAAAAAACAGGCGACAGGGAATAACCAAAAGGGCGTAGCAAGGCGTGCGGGGGCCGATCTTTCGCCACTGAGTCCGAGCTACGCCCGGGATTGGCGCGGCCTCGACGCTGAAGAGCGTGGCTCAAGAGCTGTGCGCCTGCGGCGGCATGGGAACGAACCCAAGCCGCTTTTGTCCGAAGCAGCGGTCGCGGACGCGGGCGAAGGCGACGCCGCGAAAACGGCATCTTCGGCATTCTCGCGAAAAAACGCAGCGCTTTGGGGGAAGGGAAGCGCTCGTTTCCGGGCGTCGGCAGATTCGGGCCTTCGCCATCGCGCCGTTCCCAGTCCAATGTCGGATTACTTAGTGAATGTGAATCTTATTCAAATTCCTTTATCAATAAGAATCTTATGGAATACGCTTAAGCTATGTCTACTCAAAATCGTTCTCACATTGCGTCGTCACTGAGCCGTGCGGTTCGGCAGTTTGTTGCCGGCTCGAGCTCTGCGAGCCTCTCTGTTGCCGGAAAACTCGGCTTGCTGCCCACCGACCTTCAGCTGTTGAATTTTCTGGAACTGTATGGCCCTGCAACACCGGGATTGCTGGCCCGCCACGCGGGACTGTCCTCAGGCGGCATCACTGTCGCGCTCGACCGGCTTGAACGGGTTAGAGCCATTCGCCGGCGCGCCAATCCCGCGGATCGCCGCAGCTGGTTGATCAGCATACGGGCGGCGCAGGCGCGGCGAATCGCGGCGAAATCGAAGAGCGCGCAGGCCGGGTTTCACGCGGCTGTGGCGCAATTCACGAAGCCCGAATTGAAGATTCTTCTGAGGTTCTTCGCGGAGGCGAATAGGCCGCGGGAGGCAGGAAGCAAGGGATAGGGAGTAGCCAGGAGGGAGCGCTCAAAAACTGCCAGGTTTGATCGCAAAAACGCCGCTCGGCGACGCAGTTGGCTACTGGTCGGAGACGACTGACAAAAAATGGACGGGCGGCGCCGCGGCTAGCTGGGTGAGGAGCCCGGTTCGAGCGCGTGCAGTTCCTTGCCCGGCTTGAAGCGGACAGCTTTGCCGGGTGCGATGTTGACCTCAGTGCCGGTGCGGGGATTGCGGCCGATGCCGGTTTTGCGGGCGCGGACGCTGAAGACGCCGAATCCGCGCAGTTCGATGCGCTCGCCTGCCGCCAAAGCCTGCTTCAGGCCCTCGAAGACCGTGTCCACTGCCGCCTCAGCCTTGGTGCGCGGCAGGCCCGTGCGCTCGACCACGTTATGAACGATATCCTGCTTGATCAATGGAGTCTCCTCGCTCAAGACGAACTGGTTGAAGCGTATGTTACCACCTACACCGCCCATACTACAGATTTTGTTGTGATTAGAAAAGGCGGTGGCCGGTGAACGGTGGGCGGTGCATGTGTGAAGGGGTGAAAGAGTGAAGAAGTGAACAGGCCAGGCCGGAAGGGCGTGACGGCGGCCTTGCTCTTTTGCGCAGGCTTTCGATTAAGATGGGGTTTCGGGGTCGTAGACGAGAAGATTTGACCGGTAGCAGTCCGGTGCAATACCCGGAACGGGAGACGCATGTCGATACAAAGCGATCGATGGATCAGGCAACAGGCGCTTGAGCACGGAATGATTGAGCCGTTCTGCGAAAAGCAAGTAGCGGCAGGTGTGATTTCCTACGGTCTTTCTTCTTACGGCTACGATCTGAGAGTCTCGAACGAGTTCAAGATTTTTACCAACGTCAATAGCGCAGTCATCGATCCCAAGGCGTTCGACGAGCGCTCGTTTGTATCGGTGGAGGCGGATTCCGTGATCATTCCGCCGAATTCGTTCGCGCTGGCGCGGTCAGTCGAGTACTTTCGTATTCCGAGAGATGTGCTGACGATTTGCGTTGGCAAGTCGACGTACGCGCGGTGCGGCATCATCGTGAACGTGACGCCGTTCGAGCCGGAGTGGGAGGGATTTGTGACGCTGGAGATTTCGAATACCACTCCGCTTCCGGCCAAAGTGTACGCGAACGAAGGATTGTGCCAGATTCTGTTTTTCCACGGGGACCAGCCCTGCGAAACCAGCTATGCGGATCGCAAGGGTAAGTACCAGAAGCAGCAGGGAATTGTGCTTCCCAAGCTCTAGAGGGCTTCGTTGTATCGAGCGGGGGCTTTCCGCATGGCCCGTTAGCGTCAATGGCCTAGCACCAATTTCTCAACCAGCCGAATGATGGTGGTATTTGCGAATTTGGTTCATGGGGGAATGATTCAAGTGGGACACGTTGAAGAGATCTGGGTTGATTGAACCCAGCAGGTAACAGCCCATCCGGCCGCGTGCGATTCCAACGTGCCGAGCCGTGATGAGGAACGTCAGAGGGCGTTTTTTGAACGCCCCTGGCGAAGCACGTTGAAACAAGGCAGATTGAGACAAGGTCGACGCGGCTGTTTGGGGCAGGCGCGGCGAACCGGTCAATGACAGTAAAGTTGCGCCGGCATCTTTCTCCCGGACCGAGCGAAGAAAATAGACATAATTTCGAGGGGGGGCCGGATGGACTTCGGCTGCGCGTCGATCGACGTGGGGACGGGTGTGGGGATGACATCGTCGAAGCATGGTCCTGATGCTATTCGTATTGGTGTGGCTGCGGATGAGCCTATTCGCGTGGCCGGGCTGGCCAGCATTTTCGATCAACCCGGTGGGAACGGCGAGTATGAGCTGGTTCCGGTGATTGCGCCTCTGAAAGAGCTGCTGGCGCTTCACGACATCGAATATGTGGTGATCGACCTCCATTCGGCTCCAGGGGATCTGGAATTCGTGGAGAAGATTCGGACCATCCGGCCTGATGTCCGGTCGATTGTCATTGGACCGGATGGCGACGACGACCTGGTCCTGAATGCGATCATGGCCGGGGCGAGGGCTTACCTGGGACAGTCCGCAGGGCCCGAAATGGTGCGTCGAGCTATCGATGTGGTAACTGCGGGGTCAATCTGGGCGCCGCGGAGGCTGCTGTGCCGGGTCATCGACCGCTTGATGAAGGCTCCGAACCTTTCACAAGTGCTTTATCGGCAGCAGCTCACACAGCGCGAACAGGACGTCCTGGAGCTCATCCTGGGGGCGCACTCAACGCGGGAGATCGCCCGGCGGCTGGGAATTGAGCAGCGGACGGTCAAGGCCTATGTCGGCCGGCTGATGCGTAAAACGGGCGCTGACAACAGGATCCAGCTCTCCATGTCGGCTTTGAGCCACGCTTTTGCTCCCAGGCGCCACGCACGGCGTCTAGGCGTTGGAAATCACGAAAGTGCGTCAAACTAAGTGAAATAAAGGTTACTTTCGCCACAACACCTAAGTACTCTTGTGTAGTTACCGGAATTTCTTCATTCTTATCCACAGAAACAACGCAGATCTGGGGAAAGGAGTTCCCCGGCGGCATGTTTCACATGGTGCCTGGGAACTCCTCTTTTTTTGGTTTTGCGTGGTTTCGCGCAGATTACGATCACTTTTTAGCCCTCCCCCCAACTCCAATCGGCCATTCAAGAAGGCAGAGCATGCGGCCTGAGCCAGGCCGCGCGCTCATTTGGCGGTCAAGCGGCGCTCTTGTGCTTCAGCTCGCGTTCCATTCGAGCGGCGAGCAGTTTGCGCGCCTTCTCAAGCTTGCGCAGCCTTGAAGGGCTCAGCCTCTTGGCCGCGTGGCTGATATAGAACTTAAGCAACCTCATTCCAGCGGCGGGTCCCTGCGGACTCACATCCTTGGAGGCCAGAGAATCCGCAAGGACTTCGGGGGGCTGGGTAAATAATCCGGGATGTGGGTGGGCAGAGTCCATTATCAAGCTCGTATTCCGAATGAAGAGCTGGTTGGAAGAGAAAGAGCCGGCGCGGACATTCGGGCGAGTGGCCGCGCCGGCCAACGACGAGTCTCAGTGCATTTCACTTTCGCCGAAATACTGTCTTACAGCGTGTAGAAATCCTTCCGACGCTGGAGGCGGAGGAACGTCGCCACGGAGAATTGACTCGAAACGATGGTGTCCGCCATACAGGTCGTCGGTGTCGTCGGCATTCTGGCTGATCGTTACTCCACTGAGGTCGATTCCTGCAAAAAGTCCGTGAGCGCGTGACCAGGTCAGAAGCTCAGCTCGCAGGCTGATGTCGGTTGAAGCCTGTGCGTCGCGTCCCACTGGACCGGCTGCCGCCGAAGCATCGCCGCCAATTTTGAACTTGTCATGCAGTAGGTCCTGGAAGCCCCTGTCATTGGTTGCCACCAGCACCAGATCGGTGCCCTTGCCGCCGATCTGGAAGCCGAACGAACCGCCCGCCAGCCGGATGAACACCGGGCCACTCCAACCGTGACCGGTGCGGCACGTAACCACGCCCTGCCCGTACTCGGCGCCGACAATGAACGCACCCTTCAGTACGCCGGGCACAACGGCAAGACATCTCGCATGCCGGGCTATCCCCTCGGGGACGGCGTGGTCAGGCGTAGACATAATCGAGTCGAGCACGTTTCTGGCAGCATCGAGACGGCCATCCAGCCTGTCACGATCATGTTCCTGGGCGGCGCTTCGCGCCGTTATAAAACATCCACATCCGGCGATCAGCAGCATCGCAAGAAACTTCTTCATAATTCAATCTCCTTGAGTGCTAAGTCTTAACGGGTGTACCTGGACAAAATCCCGCCGCGTTCAAGTCTTTACCCATTCTTCGATGCAGGTTATGGAGCGGCGGCCATCTAAATGCTGAACTAAATTTGGAACTTCAAGGCCGGGCGGAGATGGGAGGATTTCCTTAACCGTGCCTGGGAACATCCATTCTGGCAGCGGCGGAAAGTCGTAGAATGGTGACGTTTTGAGCTCAAAAAGAAAGTTCCCGGTTCTCAACCCCGTTGATGAAAAGCCTGGCGTCGGTTTGGCACCGGGGCATGGCAATTGTGGAACCTCTGCACCGATGAATGTGGTCCACTGGGCTGTAAACTAACCGTGGGAGGATCCGGCGCAGGCTGCCATGCGACCGTTCCCGTGGATCCTCCGGTTCGACGACATCGGCAGAGAGAAGAATCCCCCTTCACAGAGTTCTCAAATCCGCAGCCCAAGGCAGCGGAATGGAAAGGATAGGAACATGAAAAAAGCCATTGTTTCGATTTGCCTCAGCCTTCTGCTTCCCACCGCGGCCATGGCCGCGTCCACGCAAGAGGATTTGCAGGCGCGCATCGATGCGGCAAAGACGGTTCTCGACCAGATCATGAACGCCGGTGATCGGTCCGTGCCGAGCAACATTCTAAAGTCGGCCACGTGCGTGGCCGTGGTACCGAGCATGGTGAAGGGCGCGTTCTTCGTTGGCGCTCAATACGGCCAGGGCGTGGTTACGTGCCGCACGGGGCGCGGTTGGAGCGGGCCGGTGTTCATCCGCATGGCCGGCGGGTCGTTTGGATTTCAATGGGGCGGCCAGGCGACGGATCTGATCCTGATTGCGGTGAATGACCGCGGGATGCAGGATCTGCTCAAGAACAAATTCAAGATTGGCGGCGATGCATCGGCGGCGGCGGGGCCGGTAGGCCGCTCTGGAACAGCTTCAACGGATTGGAAGATGAGTGCGGAGCTGCTGAGCTATTCGCGCACCAAGGGCATCTTCGCCGGGATCGATCTCGACGGCACGAGCGTGAGCCAGAATGTCGACGATACGACGGTCTATTACGGATCGCCGCACCATTTCGAATCGATTCTTGGAGGCGACGTAGGTGTGCCGCCAGGCGCGGTACCGTTCGTGCGGGATGTGGCGCAGAGCTTCGTACGAGCCAAGGCGCAATAAAGAGCAAGTCAGCGAATCGGGCGGCCGAAGCTGGAGGCTGGATGGCTGCGACCGCCCCTTTCTTAGCGGCTTTAGCGCCCCTGCTCCTTCAGCCCGGTTCTGTTTGGGCGACGCAGGCATTCAGGGAGCGTCAAGCGTCTACACTGGTCCTTACTCATGCGGGAAAACCTCGAGTATTGGATTGTTGTAGCCGTTGCGCGTTCTCTGGGCGCAATGCCGCGTAGCGCGGCGCGCCTGTTCTCCGGCTGCATCGCGTTTGCGGTTTACTGGTGCTTTGGCCGGTTGCGGCGAGTGGGCGCGCGCAACCTCGAGATGGCCTTCCCGAATCTCTCTTACAAAACCAGAAAAGGAATTCTGCGGCGCGTTTATGTCCACCTGGGCTGGCAACTGGTGGAGTTCTGCCGCATGACGCGGTACACGCCCGAGAATACACGCGACTGGATCCGCACAGACGGGCTGGAAAACTATCTTGCCGCCGAGGCTCGGGGCAAAGGTGTGCTGGTGCTGACAGGCCACCTGGGCGCCTGGGAGCTGTCGAGCTTCTATCACTCGCTGATGGGCCATCCCATGGGCATGCTGATTCGCAGGCTGGATAACCTGCGGCTGGATGAGTATGTGAACCGCATCCGATGCATGCATGGAAATTTTGTGTTGTCGAAGGACGATTTTGGGCGCGGGCTGCTGACGGCGATGCACAAGAGCGCAGCAGTGGGAATGCTGATTGACACAAATATGACGCCGCCGCGGGGCGAGTTTGTGAAGTTTTTCGGGATCGATGCATGCACGGGGACGGGCCTCGCGCACGTGGCCCGGAAGACAGGTGCGGCAGTGCTGCCGGGCTTTATGGTGTGGGAGTCAGTCGAACGGAAATATGTGTTGCGCTTCGGGCCGGAGGTGGAGATTCCACGGACAGACAATGCGGCTGCGGACATTCTGGAGGGGACGCGGCGGGTGACGGCGGTGCTGGAGGAGTGGATTCGGCGCTATCCTGACCAGTGGTTGTGGATTCACCGGAGATGGAAGACGCGGCCGGCAGGAGAGCGGGCGCTGTACTAAATAAGGGCAGCGGCCAAGGGAATAACAAGCATGGACCGGGGACTGAGGGATTAAGGACCATCGATGACGATAGGCGAATTGATTGAACAACTCGGCGGAAAACTGGCCCAGGGCGATGCGGGAATCGTCATAGCCGGGGTGAATTCGCCGGCCAATGCGGGACCAGGCGAGCTGGTTTTCGCCGAAGACGTCGCTGCGATGGATGAGGCGCTCAAGAGTCTCGCTGCGGCGGTAATTCTGAACGCGGGGCTGGCGCAGTCGTGCGCGCCGAATGCGTCGATCGCGGTCATTGAGACGGATCAGCCAAAGCTGTGGTTTGCGCGGGCGGCCAAGATGCTGCGCCGCAAAGTCGAGTGCGGGCGGATTCACGACACGGCGGTGATTGGCGAAGGAGCGATGCTCGGGACCGGCGTGACCGTCGGCGCGCATGCCGTGATCGGCGAGGACGCGGTGGTGGGCAACGAAACCCGCATCGAGGCGGGCGCGGTAATTGGCGAGGGCGTGCGCATCGGAACGAATTGCCGCATCTATCCAAGAGCGGTGATTTATCCGGGCACAACGATCGGCAATCGCGTAATGATTCACGCCGGAGTCGTGCTGGGCGCGGATGGTTTCGGCTACGTACGCGACTCAGCGACGGGCGCATACACGCAGTTTCCGCAGCAGGGAACGCTCGTGATTGAAGACGACGTGGAGATCGGCGCCAACTCGACCGTCGATCGCGGCGCACTGGGCGAGACGCGCGTGCGGCGCGGAGCAAAATTCGACAACCTGGTGCACGTGGCGCACAACTGCGACATCGGCGAGGATGCGATTCTGGTTGCGCTCACGGGAATCAGCGGGTCGAGCACGATAGGCAAGGGCGCGGTGCTGGCTGGGCAGGTGGGCATTGGCGACCACGTTCATGTGGGGCCGGGCGTGATTCTGGGCGGGCAGGCCGGTGTGTTCAGCGGCGCGACTGTGACGAACGATGGATTGAGGCCGGGAACCGTGCACTGGGGTACCCCGGCGCGGCCGCTCAGAGAAGTGCTGCGCGAGCAGGCGGTGCTGGCGCGGATGGCGAGAAAGCGCAAAGACGGCCGCTAGCTTCTCGCCTCTAGCTGCTGGCTATTCTGCGGTTGAACTATCGATCTTGGATCCCGCAGGAAGAAGCTAGGGGATGGAAGCCGGTGGCAAGTAGCTGAGGTCTGCGATGGCGGTGATTGTAGTCGGCGGCGGCGGGCGCGGCGCGGGTAAGACGGCCCTGGTGTGCGGGCTGATGCGCGCACTGCCGGAGATTCAATGGACGGCGGTGAAGATCACGACGCACGGGCATGGGGAGGCGGCGCCGATCTGGGAAGAGACGACGCCGGGAGATACGACGGACACGGCACGCTACCTTGCCGCAGGAGCGCGGCGTGCGCTCCTGGTGACAGCGTCCGAAAGTGAACTCGGCTCCGTGGTTCAACAACTCCTTGAAGGGCACCCGGCGCCTGCCGGCGTCATATTCGAATCGAACAGCGTTTTGCATCACGTGGTGCCTGACGTTTGTTTCTGCGCGGCGACGAGCCCATGGGCGAGCCTGAAGGCTTCACACGATCTTTTGCTGGAACATGCAAACGCGATGGTCGAACTGGCCGGGCACGATCACATCATCGAGGCGGAGAGGATTACCTTTCGGCTGGCGTCGCTGGAGCGCGTGTCGCCGGTGATGCTGGATTGGGTGAGAGAGCGGCTGAGTGACCGCAAACCTTGACTTCCTGGTCGTCTGCTTGTAACGTGGGCGAACATTCCCTGGATCTGCGGTTGTGTTTCAAAAGACGACAGCCGGAGTGTGCGAATTTTGGACAGTGTATCGATTTCAGACAACTCTGTGATGGCGGATAGCGGGACAAGCTTGGGCGAGGGCGCGGGTTCAAACGGCGGAGCAGCTTCTGTGATGGAGCACCCGGGCAGCGTGGAGGTTGCTCGGGCCGCGCATGTGACGCCAGCCGGAGCGCAGACCGAAAAAGGCCGGGATGAGGAGCAGTTGGCGTGGCTGGCGTTGACGTTGACGCCGGGGCTGGGGCCGCGGCGGATTCTGGACGCTGTGAAGCAGCTGGAGTCGGCGAGTCAGATTTTTTCGATGGCGTTGACGGCACTTGAAGGGCTGAGATTTCCCGCCCAGGCTGCGCAATTTTTGTTTGACGGCAAGGGACGCAAGGCCGCGGAAGAGGAATGGGCGCGAGTTGTTGCGCAGGGCGCGACAATACTCGATTACGCGAGCCCGGAGTATCCGGAGCGGCTGCGCGAGATTTACGATCCGCCGACTGTGCTTTGGGTGCGTGGCGACCGGAAGCTACTAAGCCGGCCAGCGATTGCGGTGGTGGGAACACGGCATCCGACACCCTACGGGACGGGCATTGCCGAGCTGCTGTCGCGGGACCTCGCGGCGCGGCGGCTGGTGATTGTGAGCGGGATGGCGCGGGGCATTGACTCCTGCGCGCACAGGGGAGCACTGGTGGCGCGCATGCCCACGGTGGCCGTGTGGGGCACGGGAATCGACGTGGTGTATCCAAAGGAGAACAAGAAGCTGGCCGAAGAGATTCTGGCAACGGGCGGTGCCATTGTCAGCGAGCTGCCGATGGGGACCTTTCCCGCGCCGCAGAACTTTCCCCGGCGGAACAGGATCCTGAGCGGGCTGAGCGTGGCGGTCCTGGTTGTGGAGGCGGGGGAGAACTCGGGGACGCGTGTGACGGCACGGTGCGCCGCCGAGCAGAATCGGGACCTCTATGCGGTTCCGGGCAACGTGACCAATAAAGGCTCGTGGACCCCGAACACACTGATAAAACAGGGGGCTAAGCTGGTGGCGACCTGGGAGGATGTGTGGGAGGACCTGCCTTCGCAGGTGCGGCTGGAGCTGGAGGCGCTGGCTCCGCACGAATCGAAAGCCGAGGCCCAGGCATCCCTATTGGCTGACCCGGTACTCCGGCCCCAGGAGGCCATGGTACTGGAGGTCTTGCGCGCCGACGAGAGCTTGCAGATCGACGAGATCCTGGATCTGCTTGAGGCTCAACTCACTTCCTCTGAGGTATTTACAGCGCTTTTTGAGCTGGAGATGGCGGGCCGGATACGGCAACTGCCGGGGAAGAATTACGTGAGGACGATGTAGAACAGCTGGGTAGCTGCGGTGGTTGCGTGTCCCGCGGAGACAGGGGGCCTGCTGGAGGCTTATCAAGGCGCGCCGATGGAAATCGGAACCAACTGCCGAAATGGGGAAGTTACTTATTGGATGCGCGACCCAATGGAGACGCAAAGAGGCGGATTTAGCGCGGTTTGCGAGCTGCGGAGGCGCGTCGCTGCACGTGCAAATGAGACGGTTGGCGCAGAAAAATAGTCCGTGCCGGTGGAAATGAGGGGGTAATCCGTGCTACGGTGCAAGCCTTGCGGTCATTTTTCGCCAGAGCCAGCCCGCGGACGCTCGGGCAGCGCAAGTGCTGGCGGCATTTCACAGTCGAGACTAAGGGTTGAGGGACTAAGGGCACGAACCGTTGGAACCGATTGGCTATGAGAGAGTCAAACTAGGGAATTGAACCAGGAAACGAACGAGCGCCGGCCGAAAACGGGCTGGTAAAGGGCAAGCGAGCAGTAGAGAGAGGGAACCGGGTTAAGGGATGGCAACAACAAAATCATTGGTGATCGTTGAGTCGCCGGCGAAGGCGAAGACGATCGAAAAGTATCTGGGCAAGGGGTTTGATGTGAGAGCCTCGGTGGGCCACATTATGGACCTGCCCAAGAACGAGCTTGGCGTGGAGCTGAAGAAGCGCACCTTCGAGCCGGAGCTGATTGTGTCTCCCGGCAAAGAGAAGGTCGTGGATCAATTGAAGAAGGCGGCAGCCAAGGCGGACGAGATTTATCTCGCGCCCGACCCGGACCGCGAGGGTGAGGCGATTGCGTACCACCTCGCAATTCAACTCGGGACCAACGCCAAAGAAAGAAAGAAGATTCGCCGCGTCACGTTCAACGAGATTACGAAGAAAGCAGTTCAGGAAGCATTCAAGCATGCGCGCGACATCGACCAGAACCTGGTAGCCGCGCAGCAGACTCGCCGGGTGCTCGATCGCCTGGTGGGCTACCAGATTTCGCCGCTGCTGTGGGACAAGGTGCGGCGCGGATTGTCGGCGGGGCGCGTGCAAACGGTTGCGCTGCGGCTGATTGTGGAGCGGGAGCGCGAAATTCGCGCGTTCCAACCGGTGGAATACTGGACCCTGGAAGCGCAGTTGCACCCCGAGAAACAGGTCGATCAGAAATTCAAGGCAAAGTTCATCGGCATCGGGAGCGAGCCGGCGCGTGTGGCGAACGGCACGGACAAGGACGGAAAAGAACAGTTCATTTCAAGCGCGCTGCCCGACAAGAAACAAATGGATGAGGTTGTGGCGGCTCTCGAAAAAGCGGAGTGGTCAATTACCGGCGTGCAAGCGCGTGAACAGCAGCGCAGGCCGCTCGCTCCTTTTATCACCAGTCAGCTGCAGCGCGACGCCGCCAACAAACTCGGTTTCAACGTGCGGCGGACGATGGGCGTGGCACAGCGGCTTTATGAAGGCGTCGATCTTGGCAGCGAGGGAACAACAGGACTGATCACCTATATGCGTACCGATTCGCCGCGCGTTTCGCCCGAGGCTGTCACAGGCGCACGCGAGTGGATTGGGAAGGAACTGGGCACGAAGTATCTGCCCGACGCACCCAACGCGTACAAGGGCAAGAAAGACGCGCAGGACGCGCACGAAGCCATCCGGCCGACCGATGCGGCGCGGACGCCGGAATCGATTGCGCGTTACCTGAGCGACGAGCAGTTGAAGCTCTACACGCTGATCTGGCGGAGATTTGTGGCTTCGCAGATGGTTCCTGCCGTGTACGACGTGACCACAGCCACTATTGCTGCGGTCTCAAGCAAAACCGGAAAGACATACGATTTCCGCGTAAGCGGTTCGGTGATGCGCTTCGACGGATTCCTGAAGGTCTACGAAGTTTCAGAGGACAAGAAGGACGATGACGACGAGAGCGCGAACCGGCTGCCGAACCTGGACGGAGTGAAGGCGTTGGGGCTTGACGAGCTTCTGCCGGAAGATCACTTTACGCAGCCGCCGCCTCGCTACAACGAGTCCTCGCTGGTGAAGGAGCTGGAAGAGCGCGGCATCGGCCGGCCGTCGACCTACGCGTCGATTATCAATACCATTCAGGACCGCGAGTACGTGGTGAAGCACGGCGGGTCGCGCGGGCGGTTTTATCCCACCGAGATCGGCGTAGTGGTGTGCGAGCTGCTGGTGGAGAATTTTCCGTACATCTTCGACACCGCATACACTGCGAAATTAGAAACAGAGCTGGACGATATTGAAGAAGGCACGGAGAAGTGGACCGATCTTCTGAACGGCTTTTACGACCATTTTGAAGACGAGTTGAAAGACGCCGGCAAGAAGATGCGGAACATCAAGCGCATGGAGGAAGTGACCGGCGAAAAGTGCGAGCTGTGCGGGTCGCCGCTGGTTTTGAAATGGGGCAAGTTCGGCACTTTCTTCGCGTGTTCGGCTTACAACAAGAAAGATCCGACGAGTTGCACGTTCACCAAGGAAAACATCGCATCAAAGCCCGACCTGAATACTCCTGAAGCGCAGGAGGCAGGCGATACCGAAGAGTATTGCGAGAACTGCGGCAAGGTGATGGTGATGCGGCGTGGAATCTTCGGGCCGTTCATGGCCTGCCCCGATTACAACGCCGATCCGCCCTGCAAGACGTTCAGGAAGCTGAGCCAGAAGCAACAGCAAAAGCCGCCTGAGCCAACCGGCGAGCCGTGCCCGGTTTGCGGCAAGCCGCTGGTCCTGAGGCAGGGAGCGTACGGCGAGTTTGTTTCCTGCTCCGGCTATCCCAAGTGCAAATACGTGAAGCAGAATTTGATCGAGGGGATGAAGTGCCCCAAGTGCGGCGACGGCGATTTGGCCGAGCGGCGCGCGAGAAGGGGCAACGTCTTCTGGGGCTGCACAAACTATCCGAAGTGCGACTTCACGTCCAACCTCAAGCCGGTGGCGAAGAAGTGTCCCAAATGCAGCAGCCCGTACCTGCTCGAGAAGACGCTGAAGTCGGGCGTGTTTCTGGTGTGCCCGAACTTGAAAAAGACCGCCGAGGAAGAGGCTGCTTCGAAGAGGCGCGGTAAGAAGAAGGCGCCGGTGATCGAAGAAGGAGCCAAGGTGGTTTGCAGCTACTCGAAACGGATCGGTGATGCGCCCCCGCCGCCCACTGCCGAAACGCACGGGCCGGTCGTCGAGAAAAAGGAAGAGAACGAGGAGCTGCAGCCGGCGTAAATAAGGCAGGGAATAAGGGCCCAAGGGAAAAAGGGAACGAGAAAGCAAGAAAACTGGTGCGAATCAGCGGAGCAAAGGCGCGCTAAATGGCGCGCCTTTTTCGTTGGCGTCAAGTACATGACACCGGGCGAATCCTGTACCATTGGCATCGGAGACCCCAATGGAACGAATGCTCGCCACGCCGGCCGATGCCGAAATTATTCTGAGACTTTATGAACTGCGCACCGAGGCGGTTATGCGCCAGGCGCGCGCCTGGGTCGGCGGAGAGTTCTGGCCCCAAACGGCAGAGGAGTTCTATGCCGTCTATGAAAATCCGCGCGACCCGCACAATCCCTGGCTGCGCCAGGTGCTCACCTACTGGGAAATGGCGGCGGCGATGGTACTGCACGGTGCGGTGTCGGCGGAACTGTTCGTCGACTGCAACGGAGAGGGCTTTTTCCTGTTGGCAAAGTTCGCGCACATCCTGAAAGCGATTCGCGAGAAGAACCCTACATTTATGAACAAGACCACGGATATGATCAGTCGCTTTTCCGCCGCTGCGCAGCGTTATGAGGCAACCTTGAAGCGCGTGGAAGCGACGCGTGGCGCGCGGGCAGGGAAGTGAGAGAGGCAGCGCGGCTAGCCGGCAGGCGTTCGATGAACCTGGTTGGTACTCGCCATGCTGCCCTGAAGTTTGATAATGTCATATCGGCTAGTCTCGTCCGGCAGTGTTGTGAACTGTCTGCGGGGCGGCAACGGCTTTGACTGAAAGCGACCGGATAAACATGGCTCGAGCAACCTGGAACGGCAGAGTCATTGCAGAGAGCGAGCGGACCGAGGAACTGGACGGAGAGGTCTACTTTCCTGAGTCCAGCCTCAAGCGGGAATTTTTTCGGTCCAGCTCCACCACGTCAACCCATCCGCTGAAAGGCCAGGCACGATTCCTGACCGTCGTGATCGACGGTCAGGATAATCAGGACGCCGCCTTTTACTATCCCGATCCCAAGCCGGCGGCACGCAAGGTGAAGGGCTACGTCGCGTTTTGGCGGGGCGTGGAAATCGAAAAAAACAAGGAATAGTGGCGGGCCGCTAGGGAGTGGGAATCGGCGCCCACGGCAACCGCGCTGCGATCCCAATCATTCCCCAAAATCGTCAGCTCCAGATGGTGGGTATTTAACTTTTTCGAACCGCAGCGCTTCAGGATCGCCACGGCCGCTTGGAGCCTATTCCCTCTTGGCTACTCCCTGTCTTTCAATATGCCTGGAGCTGATCGAACGGGAGGCGCACGCGGAAGCAGGTTGAGCCGGGTTCAGACTTCACACTCAGATAGCCGCTATGCTTGCGCACGATGCGCATGGCGTTGTCCAGGCCAAGGCCCAGACCCTTGCCGGGTGCCTTGGTGGTGAAGAACGGCTCGAAGATACGTTCCTGCAGCTCGGGAGGAATGCCGGGTCCCGTATCCCAAATCTCCACCAGCAGCATTTCACCCTCAAGGCGGCAGGCCACGCGCAGGCGGCCACTATTTCCGAGCGCGTCGAGAGCATTCTCGATGAGCGCGGTCCACACCTGATTCAACTCGCCGCTGTAGGCGCTGATGCGCGGCAAGTCAGGTTGATAGTCGCGCTCGATTTCAATGTGAGTCATCCGCGACGCCAGCATTTGCAGTGTGGCGTCAAGGCCGGCCGGGATGTCGACCTCGAGGATCTCCGCGCGATCCATGTTGGAATAGTCCTTGACGGCGCCAATTAGGTCGTAGATGCGCGCGGTGGAGTTGACAATGGTTTCTGCTGCGCGTCCGGAACGCAGATAGCGCGCAAAGTATTGCAGGACCACGCAACACTCGGTCGGGCTGAGAAAAGCGCGGAGTTCGTCCAGATCGGCGGTCGTCACCGCTTGTTCAGCCATTTGCGCCGCCACTTCCCAAGCGTCGCCGCAGCCAATGCCTGTGAGCCACGCGCGCAGCGATTCTTCGCGGCGAATGAAGCCGAGAGCGTCGGTCGTTGCGGGCGGATCGAGAGACTCGCCGGTTCTCGCGAAGATTTTCTCCTCCCATATCACGACCTTTTCCATCTGCTCTCCGGTCAGGCGCAGCGTGATGAGGTTAATGCGGTTGCTGCGGTTGGCGCGCAGGGCGGTCAGGAGGGTTGTCGCGGCGCGCTGCGCGGCGGATGCGGGATTGTTAAGCTCGTGCGCCAGATTCCCGGCCAGTTGGCCCAGAGCCGCGAGCTTTTCAGCTTGCTGTTCAATGCGCGTGACTTCACGGACGCGATCAAGCAAGGTAGAGACCACGCGCTGCGTCATGGAGGGCACTGCCTGGAGCATTTCAGGAAACACGGAACGGTGAATCAGCAGCGTCCAGACCGGCGAGACAGCGAATCCCTGGCCGCCGTAGCCCTTCATGCGCGAGAAGGGCAACAGGCCGGTCATTTGGCCGGTGCGGCCGATGAAAAGCGCCATGGGCCCGCCGTGTTGGCGGCGCACATGAATCTCACCCTTGAGAATGAGGACCATGTGCTCGGCCGGAGCGCCTTCCTCGAAAAGAATGTCACCCGCATTGGCAATGTATTCCTTGCCGTGACGCGCCAGCCACAGACGGTCCTCGAAGGGCAGTCCGTGCAAGGCGCCGACGCGATCGAGTGCCTCTGCGATTTCTTCAGGCGGCGTGGGAGTGGCGGGAGCGACGACGGTGGGGGACAGCATCCGGGACCTCCGGGGTAGATCCTGATATCAAAGGATAGCCCATTGGCGCGACGCGAAGATGAATGCTAGCGGCGCTCGAGCGTGGGGGACTGGTGCCTGAGTTCAGCCGGCTGTTCGGGGGCCTCTGGCGTGGATCGGGCTGCGACATTCCACGCCTCGGCGACGATATAAAGGGGTCGGCCTTTAATCTCCTCAAAGATCCTGCCTACATACTCGCCAAGAATGCCCACGGTGATGAGCAAGGCGGCGTTGCTCATGGAAAGCACGATCATGAGCGAGGTCCAGCCGGGAACGGTGTGTCCCCGGTGAAATGCGAGCAGTGCTCTGATGGCCTCTTCAATGGCCAGCAGAGCCATCGCTCCGCCGGCGAAGAAGCTGATGCGCAAGGGCAATGGCGAAAAGGAAATGGCGGCGTTCCATGCCATGCCGATCATGCGGCGGAGCGGATACTTGGTGGTTCCGGCCACGCGCGCCTGCCGCTCATAGCGCACGCAGATTTGCGGGTACCCGACCCAGGCCACCATGCCGCGCAGAAAGCGATGCAGTTCGCGCATGGAACTGAGGCTTGAGACGCAGCGGCGCGACATGAGGCGAAAGTCACCTACGTCGGCAGGAAGCGATTTGAGAAAAAAGGTCTGCATCAAGCGGTAGAAAAGCCATGCAGTGGCACGCTTGAAAAGGTTCTCGCCGGCGCGAACCGATCGCTGCCCGCACACGACGTCGTAGCCATTGCGATACTGAGCCACCATCTCGTGAATGACATCGAGGGGATCCTGCAGATCGGCGTCGATGAGGACCACTGCGTCGCCGGAGGCGTAGTCGACGCCGGCCGTGGCTGCCAACTGATGGCCGAAGTTCCGGGAGAAGCTGAGCACCTTGATCCGACGGTCGCGCCCGCTCCAGTCGACCAGGAAGTCAATGGTGTGATCGGTGCTGCCGTCGTTGACCAGGATCACTTCGCAGGGGTAGGGCGAGGCGTTGATAAATCGCGTGATTTCTGCGGCAAGCAGGGGAAGGCTCTCCTCCTCGTTGTAACAGGGAATGACCAGCGACAACAGTGCTGGTTCAAGCCGGGATTTCAGATAGCCGGAAGACATGGTCAGTCGGTGTGTGATGAAACCATTGACCTTGATGGTAGCGCCCGCGAGGGCCTGGTTGCCATAATGCTCTTGGTTCAGCTTGGAAGACTTTCACTCCGGGCCGAGGCTCTAACCTTTGACCCACCCCAAAAAACTTACCTGGCCTGCGACACCAGACCTCGGCTCTCTGCCGGCCTGTGCGCTTTCGCGCGCCTGAGCGAGAGCGCTCCGGCGACTGCCAGGACAACGACGGCCGGTTCAAGCGGTTGCCGGTAGTCCATCATGGGATGCGTGAGGTAATAGGTGATGGGGAAGACCCCGATCAGTAGAAGGTAAGGAAGAAGAGCCGTGCGATTGTTTCGCCACAGGCTGCGAATTCCGAGGAGCATGAACAGCGTGACACTGGAAACATAGAAGACGGTCCCGGGCGTGGCGGGCTGATCATGCAGCTCCTGGGCTGAGAAACTCCAGAAGCCAGTCCAGTAATAGACGATGCGACGCAGCGTCTTCACGATCAGGAACGCGTAGTGCGGCCGATTCTTGAGATCGTCGAGGGACATGGCGCGCTTCTGAGCGAGATAGGGAATTTCGCCCATGGTCAAATACTTCTGCATTTCGATGGAACTGCTCGCCGGATAAGGCCGATTGCCGCAGGTCGGCGGCGAAGTGTGGTCGTTGGGCGCGTTGCCGAAGTCGTCGGCGTAAAGCTCGAGCCAGATGTTGTCGCGAATGGGCACGATGACACCCAGCGTGCGGTAGTTGCGGACGGTCCACGGCGTGAGCACAACGAAGAAGGTGATCATGGTGAGCGCGCCGTTCAGCGCCCAGGGCTTGCCGGCCCTGCGCGCTTGCCAGAGGGCGAAGCCCAGCAGGAACGGCAGCGTGGACATGATGGAGGCGTTGGAGTGCGCGGTGACTCCATAGAGCGCGCCAAAGCCGATCCAGGCCCACGGTGCGGCGGACTGGTGAATGCGCTGGGCAATGCAGAAACAGGTGGTGAACAACAAGCTGGTGAGCGCGTATTCCCAAACTCGGCCGGCCGAGAAATAAATGGCGAAGGGATAAAGAGCCCAGACCCAAGCGGAGATTTTGGCGCCGCGCAGACCGAGCGCGCACTTTGCGCTGAAATAGACCGGAATGCAGGTGAGGGCGGAGAGCAGGCTGTTGACGGTGAGGATGACAAACGCTGAGGTGAGGGAATAGACGCCAAAGAGCCGGAAAACAAGCGAGAGCAATCCGGGATAGAGCGGAGACATGATGGCGGTCGGTCCGCTCCACGGCCAGTAGGGTGAGGAGAAGCCGTGGCCGGTGGCGAGGGCGCGGGCGATCCAGCCCATCTCCCAACCGAATGCCTCATAGTGCTGGTCCGCGTCAGGCAGGTCGCGATAGGTGAAGAAGACGACCACGAGGCGAATGGCCAGCGCCACCGCCATTGCGGGCAGAACCTGGCGGAGCCAGCCAGCCGATTCTTGCGGCGCGGCAACGCTTTCTTTTGGACCTCGGGGCGTCGTGTTGTTCTTCATGGGGTCGGTTCGTTCAATTGTTTCACAAACAGACCGTCGCTCGTCTTCGGACAGGGCAATGTATATGGGGACGTATTCAGTGCGGTAAAGGACTGTGGGCAGACTAGCAAATTGCCCAGGGTAGTAGACTGAGCCTTGGTTTTTTGAACCGGGAGACCGCTCGATGCAAATTACTTTTGCCGCCTCGGAGGCCACGCCCTTTGCCAAGACCGGCGGGCTGGCCGATGTAGTCGGCGCGCTGCCCCGCGAAATGGTGAAGCTGGGGCACGAAGTCACGGTCTTTCTGCCGTTCTACGCGCGGGTGCGGCGGCTCATCGAGAGCCAGGGTGTGGGGGATCCGAAATACGCGATTCGTTCGCTCACCATTCCATTCCGCTACTACAACCGGTTTGTTGGCGTGGTGGACGCGGGTCAGCGCGACGGCGTGCAGCACTACTTTATCGATTGCCCGGAGTTGTTTGATCGCAAAGAGCTTTACGGGCCGGGCGGAGCCGAGTATACCGACAACGCGGAACGGTTCGGACTGTTCTGCCGGGCCGTGATCGAGGCCTCAAAACAGCTTGGCGTGCCCGACGTTTTTCACGTGCACGACTGGCAGGCGGCGCTGATTCCGGTTTACCTGCGCACGGTCTATCAGCCGGACCCCGACTTGCTGAGCGCGGCGACGGTACTCACCATTCACAATGCCGCGTACCAGGGCACATTTCCGCCAAAGACTACTGAGGAACTGCTCTTTCCGTGGGACGTTTTCACGATGCAGAAGCTGGAGCAGTTTGATCGCTTCAACTTTCTCAAAGGTGGAGTGGTTTTCAGCGACCAGCTGACAACGGTGAGCAGGAAATATGCCGAAGAGATTCAGACTGCGGAGTTCGGCGAGCAGCTTGAGGGCATTCTGCATAGGCGCGCGGCCGATCTGCACGGAATTTTGAATGGCGTTGATTATGCGCTTTGGGATCCTGCGAAGGATGGTCATCTTGCCGCGCATTACATGCCAGACAATCTTGAAGGTAAGCGCGCATGCCGCGCGGATCTTCTTCATGCCTTTGGATTAGAGAATGTGGCGGAAGAAACACCGGTGATTGGCATCGTTTCGCGCTTTGCAAAACAGAAGGGCTTCGACATAATGGCCGAGATCACCGAGGAGATTGCCGAGCGCGACGTAGCCGTGGTGGCGCTGGGGACGCACGACCCTTACTACGAGAATCTGTTTCGCGCATGGGCGTTTAAGCATCCGGGCAACATCGCCGTGCAGATTCGCTATGATGAAACGCTCGCGCACAAGATCGAAGCCGGCTCCGATATGTTTCTGATGCCGTCGCGCTATGAGCCATGCGGCCTGAACCAGATCTATTCGCTCAAGTACGGAACGGTTCCGATTGTTCGCGCGACCGGCGGCCTCGACGACACCATCGAGGAGTGGGACGCGGAGAAGGGAACGGGGACGGGATTCAAATTTGAGGGATTTGAT
The DNA here is from genome assembly GCA_963762905.1 of uncultured Acidobacteriaceae bacterium. GTDB lineage: Bacteria > Acidobacteriota > Terriglobia > Terriglobales > Acidobacteriaceae > Telmatobacter. Next base: position 166,109 of record CAVXMJ010000031.1, read on the forward strand.
CCGAGAGACTTGCTCGCGGAGATCGATCGGGCGCTGGATGCATTCCAGGACAAGAAAGCGTGGGAACGCCTGATGCGCAACGGGATGGCGCGCGACTATAGCTGGCGAGGGCCGTCGAAAGAGTACGCGCGGGTATACGAGGACGCGGTGCAGAAGGCAGGGACCAGAGAAATAGCGATCGACGGTTAGGAACGCGTCGTGAGCGCAGTTGGGTTGTGATAGGCTGCAAGGGCTTGGAGCGAATTTCTTTTGGAGGTCGACAATGAATTTTCGGTTAATGGCAACGTGTTGTTTGTTGGGGATGGGTTCGCTTGCGGCTGCGGCGCAAGCAGGCAGCGCACCGAGCGGGCCGGCTGCCGGAACAATTGTTAGCCCGGCGAGCGCTTACGACTCGCAGTTGAGCGTCATTGAATTCGAAATGTTGGGCGCAGTGAAGGCCATGCCGGCCGACAAGTTCGACTTTGCCCCGAGCCAGGCGATCTTTGTCCCCGGTCAAAAGACCGAGTTCGCGACAGTGCGGACGTTCGCGCAGGAGGCGACCCACGTGGCGCAGGCCAACTACTTTTTCTACAGTAGTGTCAGCGGACTCAAGCCGGATGTTGATACGGATGGGATCGCCAAGCTGACGAAGAAGGATGATGTTGTGGCCGCGCTGGCGGGATCGTTTACCTTTGCGCACAAAGCCATTGCCACGCTGACAGCGGCAAACGCGTTTGAAGTGGTGACTCTGCCGATCCCGGGCGTGTGGACCCGCGGAACGCTCGCCGGGTTCGGCGTTGCACACGCATTCGATCACTACGGCCAGATGGTGGAGTATTTGCGGATGAACGGGATTGTGCCGCCGGCCAGCGCGAAGTAGCCGGCGACGATGAAGACGCTGGCCGACCAACAAGCTAAAGCAGAGCTCCTCCAGAGGATTGCGTCGATCGGCCTTGCGAGCCAGCGGCGATGGGGAACAATGACCGTCGGCCAGATGATCTGTCATTTGAGTGATGCGTTTCGAGTGGCTCTCGGCGAGAAGCCTGCCAATCCGGTCAAGAATCGGTACAATGCCCCGCATATGAAATGGCTGGCGCTATGGCTCCCGCTCCCATGGCCGCACGGCGTGACGACCGTGCCGGAATGCGATGCCAAGGCGGGCGGGACTCGGCCGGGAGAATTTGAGCGTGACAAAGGCGAGCTTCAAGCACTGCTTGAACATTTCGCGGCGCAGCCCAGCGTGGTCGCCCAGCATGCGCATCCATTTTTTGGACCCATGACAGAGAAGGAATGGATGCGCTGGGGATACTTGCACGCGGACCATCATCTGCGCCAGTTCGGAGCCTAGGTGCGAGCCTGAATCCGGATCTTCAAAACATCTTCCACAATATCCGCAGCGCGATCGAGCCCGTCCACTTCGGCAATAGCAGACTGTATTTTGCGGGCAGCAAGCCGATACGAATCGTTCCCGAGGACGGTGCGCACGGCGGAGCGCAGACGTCGTGCATTGGCCCTTCGCCCATGCACAACCACACCGGCGCCGTGCGCTTTGACGCGCGCCGCGACACCTGGCTGGTCGTTGCCCAATGGAATGCACACCAGAGGCACACCTTCAGATAGAGATTCGAGGACCGTATTGATTCCAGCGTGCGTGATGACGACCGATGCGCGCTTAATGAGATCCAGCTGCGGAGCGTAGTTCACGACGATAGGGTCGCCGCGCAGGGTTCCAAGCTGGTCCGGGTTGAGGCCGCCTCCTAATGAAATGACGAGCTGAACATCGAGAGACGCGCAGGCATCGGCAATCATGCCGAATTTCTCCCGAGACTGGTTTTGCAAGGTTCCCAACGACGCGAAAATGAGCGGTCGGCCGTCGAGCCGGTCCCAGGGAAAGTCCATCGGCGTCCGTTGCGCAGGATCGACGAACGGGCCGGTGTAATAGAGGTGGGGAGGCAGCGGGTCGATCTCAAATTCCAGTGCGCGCGGCAACTGCGTGATCTGCGCGAGCTTGGAAAGTCCCTCTTCCGGGACCCCAACCTTGAGCCCCCACGTGGCGCGGCATTCGTTCACGGCCGCGAAGATTGGGGATGCTACGCGAGTGAGTACGCGAATAGCGATTTCATTCCGCAACCGTGCCCACCAGCGCTGGCTTCCTGACCATCCGAAGTAAAAGGGTGGATACCGATTATCCTTCACCAGGGGCGGAATGAGCGCCAGCGAGACGAAGGGCAGGCCGAGAAATTCCGCAATGTTGCTGGCCATTTCGGCTTCATCAATTAACAAGGCGTCCACGTTCGCGTCGCGAACCGCCTCCGGTCCGTCGCGGAGCACCATGCGAGCGGTGTTTCTGATCCGCTCCAATGTGAAGCGGAGGACTTGCATGGTCGTCATCTTGCCCAGTTGCTGGTCGAGCTTTTGCAGGGTCCCCGGAGGATAGTCGCTCTGGCCGATCAGGCAGAAATCAACTCCCGCAGCCCTGACGCGCGACTCGACATCGGCGATTCCGAAGATAATGACGGTGTGTCCGCGCTGCTGCAGGCGACGCGCCAACGCGGTGAGGGGGTTCAAGTGCCCGGTTCCCGGAAAACAGAATGCGCCCAGCCTTGCCATCTGTTCTTATGCTAATGGACGCTGGCGGCGAGCATTGAGTTGGCCGGATTCGTCCTGCTTGCTCATTCTGATATCCGGCAGTCCGTAAGTTCTCAATGCCGGTGCAGCGCGAGCCATTGGATGACGTAGAGAGCAGCTCGCAGCTCCGCGTAAACAGCGATTGCAACCATCGCGACCGCTTCGAAAGCGCTGATGAATGCAGTCGCGGCTTTGTCTTTTCGCAAGCGCACATAGAGTACGCCCGCTGCGACTAACGCGAAAAAGCCCGAGAGCGACGACAGAAACACGGAATAGAAGCTTCCGGCCGGACGGTCGCACGGACACAGCAAGAGGACGAACGTGGACGCGCTGACGAGACCGCCGACCGCTGCCAACCCAATCCAGGAACGCAGAGAAGCGCTGAATTTGGAGAGAGGACCGCGCATTCCCGGCGAATCGGAATCAAGAATCATGCGAGTGTTCCGGAATAGAACGAGGACGGCTCGCGATCAGCCGGTCCTCTCGTTCAATTGTGCTTGCCCTTCCATTCCTCGTAGGGGCCCTGGAAGTCTTCAATGCCGTCTTCGTGAAAGATCCACAAGCGCGTGGCCACTTCGTCGATCAGGTCGTGATCGTGGGTGACCAGAAGGACCGTTCCCTCGTAGCGTTGCAGCGCAATGTTGAGCGCGTTGATGGCTTCGAGGTCGAGGTGGTTGGTTGGCTCGTCGAAGATAAGGATGTTGGGTTTGGTGAGGATCAGCTTGCAAAACGCCAACCGCGCCTGCTCGCCGCCGGAAAGCGCTTTGGTCGGCTTGGAACCTTCCTCGCCGCTGAAAAGCATCTGGCCGAGAATGCCCCTGATGTCTTCGACGTGCGCGGCAGGATTCCATTGGTGCAGCCAGTCAGTGACGGTCATGCCGTGTTGGATGGTTGCGCCGACGTCCTGCGGAAAGTAGCCCACCTGAGCCTCGTGTCCCCAGAAAACCGAGCCGGAATCGAGCGTGAAGCCGGGCTCGGCGAGTCCCGGGTAATTGGCCAGCAGGCTCTTGAGCATGGTGGTTTTTCCAGCGCCATTGCGGCCCATCAGGCAGATTCTTTCGCCGCGGAGAAGATTGGCCGTAAATCCATCGATGACCTTGAGATCTCCGTAATACTTCGATAGATGCTTGAGCTCAAGAACGTGCTTGCCGCTGGGCCGAACCTGGTCCAACTTGATGTAGGGGCGCTGGATGTTGGAGCGGGCCAGCTCGTTAGTCTGCAGGCGCTCAACCTCTTTGCGCCGGCTGGTGACTTGCGAGGAGCGCGTGCCGGCGGCGAAGCGCGCGATGAACTCGTTGAGCTGGGCGATCTTTTTTTCGCGTTGCGCAATCTGCGACTCCAGCGTGGAGCGAATCTGCGTTTTGGCCATCACCATTTCGTCATAGCCGCCGGTGTACGTGATGATCGTCTGGTAATCGATGTCGGCAGTGTGCGTGGTCACGGAGTTGAGAAAGTGACGGTCGTGCGAGATGGCGATCATGGTGCCGTCGTAGCTCAACAGAAAGTCCTGGAGCCAGTGGATCGAATCGAGATCGAGGTAGTTGGTGGGCTCGTCGAGCAGCAGCGCTGGAGGCTTGCCGAAGAGCGCCTGCGCCAGCAGGACGCGAACTTTTTGCCCGCCCTGCAACTCGCCCATCTTGCGGTCGTGAAGCGGTTCGGCGATGTCCAGGCCGTCAAGCAGCACGGCGGCGTCGCTCTCGGCGGTGTATCCGTCCTCGTCGCCGATGGTGCCTTCGAGCTCGCCCAGGCGCATGCCGTCTTCATTCGACATTTCGGGCTTGGCGTAGATGCGGTCGCGCTCTTCGAGGGCCGCCCATAGCGGCTTGTTGCCCATAATGACCGTGTCGATGACGCGATAGGCGTCGAAAGCGAACTGATCCTGGCGCAACACGCCGAGTTTGCGCGGCCGCACGACCGTGCCTTTCTGCGGCTCCAGCTCCCCGGAGAGGATCTTCATGAAGGTCGATTTTCCTGAGCCGTTCGGCCCGGTGAGGCCGTAGCGGCGGCCCGGAGTGAAGGCTGTGCTGACGTCTTCAAAGAGGAGCTTGGAGCCGTAGCGCATGGTGACATTGCTGACGCTGATCATTTGTCCGATTTCCTAATGTTTCCCGCTTGCCGTCACCAGCCGCAGCTAGGCACAGGCCGCGCGGACCAGATGAAGTTGATTTTGAAGTGGGTTTAGGGCATTCCAAGCCGCCCCGAAACGGGTGCTCACTTCCGCTCTTTTAGTGTCTCATGGCGGCTAAGAAACGCGGTAAAGTCGATGCTCGAAGGAGAAAACCCCACCGGTGTTCACCTGGTCTTGGGCTATGACTCATGGTCAAGACGCGCGCCGCCGAGAAGCCTGGCGGCGAGAAGGGCCGACCACAAAGTCCGCGTCGAAGCCGCCAGTTTTTCCAGCAAACCAGCTGGTCCGCCAAGATGGTTGGCTGCTCCGAAGGCCGCAAGAAGTGCCATCATCAGGATCGCGCTGATGAAGGAATAGGCACTCCATCCCCTCCATTCGCGATCACCCCAAAAACGCCAGGCAAACGCGAACAGGACGAGTAGAGCAGAGTTGAATGCGACCAGGTCGCACACGAAATGCAGTGGGTCGTGAATAAAGATCGCATCGCCAATGACGCCGATTCCCGAGAAGGTCTGAAACAGAGGGATCAGCAGCGCACCGCGTCCGTGGCCCAATTCCCGGCGGAGGGCGGCTGCGAACGCCCAAAGAAGCAGGCCAAAGATGAAGAAATTTACCCGCTGTGCGACGCCGAGCGGCGTGAATTCAATGGAACTGATGGTATTGCGGGCGAAGCTGTAGCTTGGAGCGAGCGCGCCGAGAATTGTGAAGACCGAAAAGAAGACAACTCCGCTGAAGCCCGCTGCCAGAAGGGTTTTCTGGAGCCGGGATCGGTGTATACCCTGTCTCGAATTAGCAGGCCAGATCGCTGGGTTCGGTTGGTTCATAAGTAGTTTGTGCACGATCGTAACAAGAGCCCTCGCCGTCTACTGGGTTGGTGGCGTGGCATACTTCCCGGCTTTGGCGTAGAGCCAGTCGCCGCCATCGGCTGGATTGCTGGGGTCTTTGATCACGTCATAGAGCACCGTGACGGGCGCGAAACACTGGCGGTAGATGAGGCCGACGTCCGCCCCGCGATTCGGCGTGGGTATATTCACGCCGAACATGAAATAGGCAGGCGGATTGTCGATGCGGAGCATGCCGTTGCGGATCTGATTGGTGACCTCGTGAAGCCCGCCGCCAGAATAGGTTGAAGTGCCGTCAGCGCCCACGCCGAACTCGTAATGGGGCGGAGTGGGGTTGTTCTGGTCGTAGGTGGTGTCAATTGCGGCCTGGAACTTGCGATCGATTGGTTCCATGGTTTTGGCGGCAACGACGCGGACAAGGATGGAGCACGAATTCGCGGAACCGGGGCCGTAATTGGCGCTGACCCAGTTGGCGGCGTCGTCTCCGGTCTCGGCTGCGATCAGCTCAGACGGGGTTGGCGGCGGCTTCACGCCGGCGCAGGAAGCGGGAAGGTCGAAGTGCGACGCGGGCGGCGTGGCGAAGGAGACTTTGGTGACGTCGACCATGGTCATCGGAGGAGTGTTTGGTGGCCCCACCTGAACGCGGATCACGAGCGAGTCTTTTTGGTCGAGCCACGCCTTGATGTCTTGACCTTGGTCGCTGCCCGCATAGATCTGGATCGGTATCCCGTCGAGAGTCCCGGTTCCTGAAGGCTTCAGTGCGCCCTTGGCGATGTCGTCCGATATTTCACCCATCATGGCAAAGGGGTCTCCCCAGTCGCCGGTGAAATGGGCTACGTTGCACTGGATGGGGCTCGCCGTTGGGTCCCATGTGGTGCTGGTTCCGGCTGTCAGGTCGTAAAGGGTGAAGGAGCGCGCGGCCGGCGTGCCGGCCTGTGCCGGTTGGTTGAAGTCGACGAGCACCTTGGAGCCGCTGCGGTAGGTGATGGAAGCGCCGCCAGTTCCGCCGACTGCCTGAGTAATGATGTAGGCCGTAGGCGGCGTCGTTTGCGCCGAAAGAAGCGCGGAAAACGCAAGCAGGCAAAGGCCGGCGAGAACACGTGGAGTTGACATCGAACGGAACTCCCTCAGACAGAAATGAATGAAACCGGGAAGATGGCGATGCTGACGGAGCGACAGGGCCTGAAAAGATGAGCCGATGATATTTGCCGGGGCGGAGTCCGTCAAGGCGTCGACTGGTTTGAATGACGCGATTCAGTCGAGCTAAAAGATGTCGCGAAGCTTGGCAAATGCATCAAGCTCGATAAGGTGCTGGCCTTCGGGCGCTTGGTCGACAGCCGCGTGCTCCAGTACCCATGTGTCGGGGTGAAAAAGGAACACAGCGTGCAGGCCGGCGGCGAGCGCGGGGTTGATGTCGCTCTTGGGGCTGTTGCCGATCATCCAAGCGCTCCGCGCTTCAATGTTTTGGCGAAGAATTACGTCTCGGTAAGCAGCCGGATCTTTCTCCGCCGGAATTTCAACCGCCGAGAAGTAGGGCGCGAGGCCGGAGCGCGAAAGCTTGTCTGCCTGTTCGGCCCGGTTCCCTTTGGTCATCAGGATCAGATGATGGCGCTCGGAAAGCTCGGCGAGGGTTTCGGCTACGCCAGGCATCAACTCGATTTCCTGCTCCGCGATCGACCGGGCGAATCCGCGAATGCGCTCGCGTTTTTCCTCGGTGACGGGCGCGGGGCTGAGGCGCTCGAAGCAATCGACGAGTGAACGCGTAAAGCTGGTCAGACCATAGCCGTGGGTGACGATGGTCTCGCGTTCGACGGCGTTGAGAGCCTGGCGGACTTCGGCAGGCGAGTACTCGTGGTGGTCAAGAAAGCTGATGAAAGCGGCGATGGCGCGCTCAAAGTAGATGTTGTTTTCCCAAAGCGTATCGTCGGCATCGATGAGCAGCGTTTGGCCGGCAGGGAAGCGGGGCATGGAAAAAGAATACAGGGAATAGGGAGTAGTCAGAAAGCAGTAGAGAGCTGAAAACAGGGGCCTGGCTAGCGCCGTTACCACTATTCCCTACTGGCTGCTCCCTGTATCTCAGTAGCCCGGATGGGTGGCCTGGTTGGCGTTGGGCACCAGCTCTTGGTAGACGGAGTTCGGAATATTGGTTTGCCAGTGATCGGTGGCGCGGGCAATGAGAACGGTTCCGAGAAAGATGAATGCGATGATGGCAGCCATTGCGAGCGGAGTAACGGGCCGGCGAAAACCTGGCTGCGTTGTCGCGCTGCTGCGAGCAGGCACTGGGACTCCGGTTGAGGCGGCGACGCGAGCGGGGGCGAGCGAAAAACGCAGAGCTCCTTCAGCCGGGCATGATGCGATGCAGGACATGCATGCAGTGCACTCAACGGAGCGGATTTTGACCAGTTTGTCCACCGCCATGCCAGCCGGGCAGGCTCGGGCGCACTTGCCGCAGTCGATGCAGGCTGCGGCGTCGCGGCGGATTTTGAGTGGGCTCAGCAGTGAGGCCAACCCCATGAGCGCGCCGTATGGGCAAAGATAGCGACACCAGAAATTCTCGATGGGAATCGACAGCAACACCAGCGCAAGCACAACGATCGCCGCCGTCCCGCTCATCTCGCGAAAGAAGTTGAGCATCTTCACGTCGGCGATGAGGCCGTATGGTGTGCGCATGAAGTCCCCGATGGTAGCCGCGGACATGGTGCCGATGATGAAGACGAAAAACGCGAGCAGCAGGTATTTAAGCCCGCGAAGCGGAATATCGAGCCCGCGCGGCAGGCGCAGATTGTGCCGGAAGATCCTCTTGCCGATGCTGGCCAGCGCTTCGGAAAAGGTTCCGACCGGGCAGAGCCAGGAGCAGAAGGATTTCTTTGCGAGCAGGCTCATCGTCACGAATGCGGCGAAGAGAAACATCGCGGCCGGATGGATGGCAGGCACACGGCCCGTGAGAAGGAAGTACTTGAAGTTCATCAGGCCTGCGATAGGCAGCCACCCCTCGGCGCCGGCGGGACGCGGGATTTCGAGGCTGGCGCCGCCGCGCTCGAAAAAGCGAACCCAGAGATAAAACTGAATGCCGATCCAGGCGTTGAGGAGGACGAAAGCAGCCTGCACGATGTGCCGGAGCCGCTGAGAGTTGTCGAGTGAGATGCGGCGGATCAGCTTTTTCTTCGGTCGCGCGGGAACACGGAGAGTGGAAGTCTGAGAACCCATGTCCAACCCATGCCTCTGTCTCAGAGCCTAGGGTTCCGGCAGGCCTGGATGATGTGATTAGGGTCACGCCGCGGCGACCGAAAACGGGCACCGCCGATTCTTGTCAAGAGCACACATCGCCGAAAATGACCCTATGTCGTTCAATTCACACAGCAAATTTCTTTCTTGAAGTTTGCCGGTTAATTCGCTGCAATCGCTACACTTGTTCTCATATGGGGCCAGCTCGATGGCACTCCGCTGAAGCGCAGCCAACGATAGGGCCAACGCGCCAACGACGCAAAGCGCGGCCAACTTGTCCCCACCAAAATAGCGGCTTGAAAACCGACCTCGAACCCGGGGAAGGGGGGGAATGGGACTGAAGAATGATTTTTATACCCCCGAGGGGCAATAAATTCCATTTAACGCCTTTGCAATCAACAAAACAACCGAAAAACCGTCGACAAATTTGGTCAAATTTTGTCCACTTCGTTGGCCAAAACGGCCTCTGCTGGGCCCCGGATTGCCCCTTGCACTCTCGCGTCGGTCGTCGGCGCCGCCGCCCGATCTACACGCCCAGCTCGCGTCGGATTGCGGCTGCAATGCTCTCTGCATGTCGGCGCATTGCCTCTTCGCTTTCCGCTTCGATCATGACGCGTGCCAGCGGCTCGGTTCCCGAGTAACGGATCACGACGCGACCCGAGTCCTTAAGTTCATTTTCGGCGGCGAGAATTGCGTCGGCGACCGATGGGACCGAATCGAGCGGTTTCTTCTCGCGCACTTTCACGTTGACGATGACCTGCGGAAAGACTTTCAGGTCGGCGGTTAATTCAGCAATGGACTTCCCGGTGCGCGCGACGAGATCGAGGATAACGAGCGCGGTGAGCAAGCCGTCGCCCGTGGTGGCGAGGTGCGGAAAGAGAATGTGGCCCGATTGCTCGCCACCGAGCGCGGCATCTTCTTTTTGCATCATTTCGAGAACATAGCGGTCGCCGACGGGTGCGCGCAGCATGCGAATGCCGCTGCGCTTGAGCGCGGCCCCCAGGCCCATATTCGACATGGTGGTCGCCACCACGACGTTACCGGTGAGCATGCCGCGCGATTTGAGGTCGCGTGCGGCCATCAACAGGATGGCATCGCCGTTGATGACGTTGCCGTGAGCGTCGGCCAGCATGCAACGATCGGCATCGCCATCGAAGGTGAGGCCGAGGTGCGCGCCGCGCGCTTTCACTTCGCGCGCGACGGCATCGGGATGCAGGGCGCCACAGTTGGCGTTGATGTTGCGGCCATCCGGGCAAATGTTCAACAGTGTAATGCTGGGGCGATCCTGGCCATGGAGACGGCGCAAAAGTACAGGTGCAATAGGCGCGGCGGCGCCGTTGGCACAATCGACGGCCATATCGATGCCTGCGATCCAAAGCCCAGGGACGCAGTCAATGAGGAACTGGATGTAATCGGCCTGAAAGGCGGAATTATCGTCGACGGGAGGGAAGGAACTCGGGTCGGAGATTGGTGTTTGCGCGGCATGATGCAGAATCTCATCTTCCATCGCCAGCTCAGCCGCATCGGGAAACTTGAATCCATCGCCGCCAAAGAGTTTGATGCCGTTGTCTTGCCAGGGATTGTGGGAAGCGGAGATAACAACGCCGGCGTGGAACCCGTGCGTCCGCGCGAGAAATGCGACCGCGGGAGTGGTGATGACACCGGCGCTTTCGACAGTCGCTCCAGCTTTGCGCAAGCCTTCGGCGAGAGTGGCGGCTATCCACGGGCCGGATTCGCGCGTGTCGCGGCCGAGAATCACTTTCGGCTGTGCGGCCGTTTTGCGCAAGGAGTGTGCCAATGCGAGGCCGATGCTGTAGATCGTCGTCGGATCGAGGGGGCGCTCTCCTGCGACGGCGCGAATGCCGTCGGTGCCAAAGAGTTTGCGTGCTCCATTGGGGGTCATTGTGCCGATCTCTTGCTTCGGTTGCTGGGTTTCGGTGCGCGGGGTGGATCCGTCGTGCCGCCCGGCGAAATGGACTCGACGCGGCTCGAGAAAGCGCCATCGGCGAGGCGCGTGGTGAGCTGGTCGCCGGAGCCGATTTGTGCGGTGGAGCGGATTAGTGTGCCGTCGTTCGAGAGAACGAGCGCGTAACCCCGATCAAGGACGGCCAATGGCGAGAGCGAGTGGAGGCGAGCGTCGAGGGAGCCTAATCGCGAGGCCGACGATTCGATCAGCCGCTCCAGCGAACGGTCGAGGCGAGAGCGAAAATCGGCGAGATGCTGGCGCGCATGAGCCAGCTTCTCGCGCGGGTCGTGATGGAGGACTCCGGCAGCCAGCGCGGCGATTCGGTTCTGGCGCAGGCGAAGTTGTTGCAGAACGGTGCCGTCGAGGTGCTGCAATGCGTCGTCAAGCCGCTGCTCGAGCCTGTGCAGGAGCGTGGTCACGCGGGATTCAGCGCGGCTGACGGGCAGATGCGCGAGACGCTGACGGGCCTGCAGAAGCTGGAAGCGCGCGGCGCGTTCAAGTCGGTGCGACAGCGCAGCCAGGTGTTCTGCGATCTTGTGCTGAGCCTCGGTGATGAGCTCGGCTGCGGCCGACGGTGTGGGCGCGCGCAGGTCGGCAACGAAATCCGCGATTGTGAAGTCGGTTTCGTGTCCGACCGCCGAAACGACGGGAAGACTGCTCCTTGCAATCGCGCGCGCGACCTGCTCGCTGTTGAATGCGGCAAGGTCTTCGAGCGAGCCGCCCCCGCGGGCGACGACGATCAAATCCACGAGGTTCGTTGCGTTCAACTCGGCCAGCGCCGCTTCAATTTCCCCCGGCGCGGATTCACCCTGCACGGAGACTGGAAAGAGCAGCACATTGAGCCCCGAGTGGCGGCGATTGGCGATATTCAAGAAGTCGCGAATGACTGCCCCGGTGGGCGAAGTGATGATGCCCACCGTACGCGGAAACATGGGCAGCGGCTTTTTGCGATCGGCGTCGAATAAGCCCTCGGCCTTGAGGCGCTCTTTCAACTGTTCAAAAGCAAGCTGCAGCGAGCCTGCGCCGACCGGCTCCATGGTTTCGGCGACGAGCTGCATCTGGCCGCGCTGCTCGTAGACGCTGACGCGGCCGCGGACCAGCACGTGCAACCCATCTTCAGGCCGGAAGCGGAGGAGCATTGCCTGACGGCGAAAGAGCACGATAGGCAACTGCGCATCGGCGTCCTTCAGCGTGAAGTAAACATGACCGGAGGGGGCGGGACGGTAGTTCGAAATTTCGCCCTCGACCCAAATGTCTCCGTATTCCTGCTCGACCAGCTCACGGACCTGCGTCACGAGTTCGCGCACAGGCCAGATGCGGCGCGCCGGGCGCGGCTCATCGAAATGGAGCCCCAGTTGGGAGCTTTCGTCGTGATCTCGCGCGAATGGGTCAGAGAATGGATTTCCGAGAGGCATTCCTTTGAAGTGTAATTGGTGAAGTCCGGTTCGCGCCGGGAATGGTATAAGGGGCGATAGACCGATGTTCTGTCGAGTGTCGCGCCGGTGCTGAGGGAAGTTCGATGAAACTGCTGGCCAAGTTCAATTTGATTCTGATCGTAGTATTTGGAATCTGCGGGCTGGTCATCGCTCGAGTTTCTTATTCCTACCTGATTGACAATGCGCGCAGTGTGGCAATGGAGAAGGCGGAGTTGCTCCTGGCGAGCGCCAGGTCCGTCCGCGATTATACGGCCGAAGATCTGTCGCCGCTTTTGCAGCAGAATCCCAGGTACCGCACGCACTTTCTGGCCGAAACCATTCCGTTTTTTGGGGCGACAACCACCTTCAACAGGCTGCGCAAGGATTATCCCGATTACGCATATAAGGAAGCCGCGCTGAACCCGACCAATCCCGAGGACCGCGCCTCAGACTGGGAGGCCGACATCATCCAATGGCTCCGCGACCACCCCAATGAGCCGGAGGAGATCGGCAACCGCTCCACTCCCACCGGGGTCGCCCTGTATATTGCAAGGCCGGTTGAGACCACCACCGAGTGCCTTGAGTGCCACAGCACTCCTGCGGCTGCGCCTAAAGGCATGATCTTTGCATACGGCCCGGATCACGGCTTCGGCTGGAAGAATCATGAGATTGTCGGTGCGCAAATTGTTTCGGTTCCGCTGTCGGTGCCGGAAGCAAATGCCGATCGCGCCTACCGCCGGCTGCTGTTGTTCCTCGTGCTTACCATGATGCTGACCATTGCGGCTCTGGATGCGGGAGTTTTCTGGTTCGTCATTCGTCCGCTGCGCAAGGTCTCCGAAAGTGCCGACCGCGCCAGCCGCGGAGAGAAGAACGTGCCTGCTACCGGGTTGAATGGGAAAGACGAGATTGCCACGGTGGCCGCGTCGTTCAACCGGATGCAAGTGAGCTTGGCGAAGGCGTTGAAGATGCTTGAAGAAAAGTAGGCGGCGCGAAACCTAACTATGGCACGATTTGAGGAATTTCATTCGGTCCGGCTCCGATTCGATTTCCTCGGCCAAGGTGCGGCAGAGATCCTCAAGAGAAGTGCAGCGTTTCGCCGCGCGCTTGACGACCAGCTCGGAGATCGGCCCGATATAAACCGCGAGCTCCCTGCTAAACCGGTCCAGCGTCTTCTGGTCAATGGCAGAGCCGGCCGGCGCCGCATCCGGCTTCAGCTCGGCGGCCTGATTTGCGGGCGATGGCTCTGGTCGGCCGGGGGCCTGGTTGTCCTGGTTGGCGGCGGGCGCGTCGGGGCAGGGCGCATCCAAATAGATCCGCAGCGCCTGGATCAGCGCCTGAACATCCGATTTCCATCGCGTATAGGTCAGCTCAACAGCGTTTCTGTAGGCCAGCTCCTTCAGATCGTCGGGAAGCTGGTCAACGCGAGGCATCTTTGCGCCCCGCACCAGCACCGGCACTACCGGGATATCGCGGCGCAGCGCTGAAGCGAGTTCGACGCGCACAAAGTCGTTCGGATCATCGAGACGGCGTTCGCCTGCCTCATCTCTTGCTTCCAGCCACTCACGTCCGATCACTGCGAGCAGGGCGCTGCAGGAGGCCACGCTCGCGTCGATGGCCTTGCGGAAGTCACGGCCCGGCTCGATCGCCGCCACATCCATGAAGACTGCGTTGGGGCCGAATCGTAATGTCAGATCGTCGAACAGACGGCCGGAATCACCCTCCGAGTCGCTCCGCCGATAGTTGAGGAAGATGGCGCTCAGTTGAGCCTCCTGGGGACGAACGATGAGTCCACTTGCATTGCATGACTGAGCGGGGACGCGAATGGGACGTACGGAGTCACTGCAGATGAGTCTAATTCGCAGGGTATCAGCTACTCGATTTGCGGTTTTCGATCATCGCGCGCAGCTCTGCCGCCATGGAGGCAAGTTGCTTACCGGAAGCGGCGGGAGGCGCGGATTCACGCGAGTAATTTTGCTCGAGTTCGCGTGCCAGATCGGTACCGTGCGCAAGATTGAACATTCCCAACGTGCCGGCGAGCTTGTGTGCGGCGGCGTGCGCTGCTGCGCGATCTGATGAGGGAAGTTGGTTCGTGGTCACGGCCTGGGCCGCGGCTTCAAGGACTGTGACGCGTTCGAGAATCTCGGACCGGTGCCGCGCCCACATGGCGTCAAGGGCCTTGGAAATCATTGCGTCAGCAGGCATGGCGAATTGGTCCGGGTTTTCCATCGCGAATCGCGGCTACTTCCAGCCCAGCGCACGCGAAATCTGTGTGGGGAGGGTCAGGGGATCGAAGGGTTTGAAGAGAACAGCCTCGACGCCGAGGTCGGCGAAGCGCCGCTGGTCCGTACCTTGGACCTTGGCGGTTAGCAGCAGCACCGGTATGGAAGCCGTGGCCGGATTCTTGCGCAGCTCACGAAAGGTTGCGGGACCATCCATTCCAGGCATCATCACGTCCAGCAGGATCGCGTCGGGGCGCTGCTCGGCGGCGCGGGCGATGCCCTGCGCACCTGAACTAGCCTTCACTACTTCCCAGCCGGCAACGGTTTCCAGGCTCAGCGAGGCTACTTCGCGGATGTCGTCCTCATCATCGATGATCAAAATCTTGCGGCCCACGGCGAACTTCCTCTCATTCAACTTGTACGGGCTATTGAGCAGTTGTGGATGGAATCCGTCATTCAAGTCAATTAAGCATTGGGAACTGTCGATTCCGGCAGCGGGTTCTCTTCTATCGCACGCGATGAACGCAGCATGGTGAGCACGAGAGCCTCAAGCTGCTGCGGCTGGACGCGAGTCTTCGCGAGGAAGTAGGTGGGACCGAGGGTAAGCTGGCTGCGCTCCTCCTGCGAGAGATCACGTCCCGAGTAGACGACCAGCGGAAGTTGGGCCAGGCTCTTGTGCTGGCGCAACCAATCGGCCACATTAAAACCATCGCCATCCGGGAGTCCGATATCGAGCAACATCAGGTGCGGCTGAAATGTGGAACACGCCTTGACCGTCTCTTTGAGAGAGTGCGCGGTTTCGACAACGATGCTGTCGCGAGCGAAGACCTCGCTGATGATATTGGCGAGGTCGCGATCGTCTTCGACGATGAGGATGCGCGCCTTTTCACCGGTTCCGCAGAGGACTCGCGCCAACTCGGTCAGCAATGCCTCTTCGTTGAGAGGCTTGGAAACCCATCCATCGGCGCCCACGGGGAGCTGCCTGGGGTTTGCAGGATCTTCCAGGCTCAACAGGACGACTGGAGTGCGTGACGAAGCATCCATCCTGCGCAGGAGCGGGAGAATCTCCCACCCGTTCATGCCGTCGAGCGAAGTGTCGAGAAGGATGGCTTGCGCATCATGACTTGCTGCGGCCAAAGTTTGCTCTACAGTAGCGGCTTGCACCACAGAATAACCGTGCCGCGCCAGCTGCGCAGCAATTCTGGGGCGCGATTCGGCGTTGGCGTCGGCCAGAACCACTGTGCCGTGGCCAATCTCCGGTTCCAATGCGCTGCCCGGAACCATCGCCGGAGCGGGATGGTACGGAAGAAAGATGCGGAAGGTGGATCCGCGAACCGGATTGCGCTCGGCCCAGATGCGTCCCGAGTGCTGCATCACGATGGTGCGGCAGATGGCAAGGCCCAATCCTGTGCCGCCTTTCTGCCGCGAGTCGGAGGCGTCAACCTGCTGGAAGCGTCCGAAGATGGTCTCGAGCTTGTCTGCAGGAATTCCTCGCCCGTGATCGATCACCGAAATAATTACACCCGTGACGCCGGGCCGCAGCATAACGCTCACCGGGGAGTTGGGCGGCGAAAACTTGACGGCGTTCGAGAGCAAGTTGGTCACGACCTGTAGCAGGCGATCGGGATCTGCTGAAATCTCCACCTTGGTTGAGTCGTGGATGAGCTGGACGCCTGCGGCATCCGCGACGGGCTGCATATCTTCAATCGCCTGCTTAACGACGTCGGCCAGCTGTACGGCGCGGAAGCCGAGCGGCTCGCGCCCGCTTTGAATGCGCTCCAAATCGAGGATGTCGTTGATGAGCCTGACCAGACGATCGGAGTTGGTCAGCGCGATGCGCAGCAGATTGTTCGCCTTCTCGTTTGTCTCCGAGAGAATTCCAGAGCTGAGCAGTCCCAGTGCCCCGCGGATTGATGTGAGCGGAGTGCGCAACTCGTGACTCACGGTGGAGATGAACTCATCCTTCATGCGGTCGAGAGCGTAACGCTGACTGATGTCACGAAAACTCAGCACGGAACCTGAAACGCGTCCCTGGGCTCGGATCGGGGTGAGCGAATACTCGGCAGGGAAGAAAGTGCCGTCCGCACGAAAGATGCTTTCTTCGCCGCTGGCGCCGGTCACTTGAGATGCCGCGGTGCGCAGCGGGCAATCCTTTCCGCAGGCGCGATCCGCCGTCGCAGCTCCGTGCAAGAGCTCGTGCACCGGTTTGTCAATCAGCGCATCGACGGGCGCACCCAGCAGCCGCGCAGCCGCGGGATTGGCAAACGTGACCTTACCCTGACGGTCGAGCCCACAGATTCCCTCGGCTACCGCATCGAGCAGGACCTCCTGCTGCCGGCTCAATTGCTCTGTGCGCCCGCGTTCCTGCGTGCGCGCCAGGAGTTGCCCGAGCGAAGCCGCGGCAGTTTCAATGGCGGCCATGGCCTCTCGATCCTCGCGCAAACGGAATCGCGAATAAAACTCCAGCACCGCCATCACCTTGCTGCCTGTGCGCACCGGCACCGCCCAGCCTGAGATCATTTCCTGTTTGATCGCGGCGCTTACGCGGGCTGTTGCCGGCGATTCAGCAAGGTCCGCGACCCAAACTGCCCGTCCCTCCTTCCATGCACGCTCCGGCAATTCGCGCGTGCCGGCCAGCATGAGGCCCATGCTGCTTTGGATCAGAGCCTCCGCTTCGCGGCCCGGCGCCCCCCATGCGGTTCCGAACTCGAGATGTTTCTGATCAGGTCCCACCACCCATTCGATGGCCGCATCCCAACCCTGCGACAGACACAGAGCCTCCAGAATGCGCATGCCCTCCGACTCGCTCGCCGCAGTGTCTCCCACGATCTGGCTTACCGCCAGTTGCAGCGCCAGGCGATTCTCGCGTTGCTTCTGTTGTGTCACATCGCGCATTAGGCAGCGCACCGCCAACGGCACGCCGGTTTTCTGCCTGCGGCTCAAGCTCAATTCAAGGTCGAGCGCGCGTCCATCCCGCGTATTCTGGCGCAGGGGAATGCGGTCGACCATCTCGCCGTCGAGCGCGCGCCGGAAAAGGGCGGCCACCTGGCTGCGAACTCCCTCTGAAAACAATTCTTCAAATGAACGGAGATCGAGCAGAGCTGTCTGCTCCAGTCCAAAGCACCGTTTCCAGGCTGGATTGGCGTAGAGAAACTGCCCGGCCGGACTCAGCGTGGCGATCATTTCAGTGGAGTGCTCGAAGAGGTCGCGATACCGTTCCTGGGACTCGCGCTGCGCTTGCTCGCGGTGCAGGCTTTCGCTTTGATCCACGGCCACGGCAACCATCCCGGTGAGCTCGCCCTGCGCGTCGCGCAGCGCCGAGATGTGCAGTGTGACGGGAATTTGCATCCCGTCTCTGCGGCGTACCTTGGCGTCAAAGCTCGGCACCATGCTGGGAGCCAGCATGCGGACGCATTGCAGATAAGCGGGTATGAGCCCCTCGCGCGAAGCTTCCGGCGGGCGATCCACGCGGCAAAGCTTCTGCATTTCAGCCACCAGGCGCTCGGCTTCGCCAGGCGCAAGAATTTCCACTGTTCCCCACAATGCAAGCAACTCTGAGGCGCGGTAGCCCAACACTCGCTCCGTGGCGGGATTGCAGTAAATCAGCCTGCCGTTTAGATCCAGTGCAACCACCGCCGGGCCTGCAGAATCGAGAAGTTGCCGCAGCCCTTCCGCTATGGGCTGATTGTCCGCAACATCTCCCGCGCGGAGCAGGCGGCGATTCAATAGCAATGCGAAGAGGGCCGTCGCGAGCACGGCAGCCACTACCGGCAGGGACTCCCAACGGAAATGAGGGAACAAGCGGGCAAGGGCAGCCCCAACAGAAATGGCGAGGATGGAAAAAGGCAGAATCAGCCAGAGTTGCGAGACGCCGCCGTTGCCAGTCGGCGTGGGCTGCGGTTGCTCGTTCTGTGCATCCGGCCGGTCGCTCATCGGTGCGCTCCCCCGATTTAACGCCTGGCTTGACATTGCGCAATACCAACCTTGGCGCTCGTGCTGCAGTCCGCAACCCTCAAGATACCCCAAAAAATCTCGAGACGCCGCGAAGATCCGTGTGCGCGTCGCACTTCGCGTAAGAGTCGATCTTTTGCGGACGGCAACGCGATGTTCAGGTAGTATATGCGTTCAATTTCAGACTCTCCAGCCAAATCAGCCTTTGGCAAGATGAGGCGAAACGCTCAAGTAACCTTTCCGGGCGGAGCTGCCTTTGCAGGGCATCCCGGGGAGCGCATTTGCATGTCTCCACCTTCAATTGGTCGCGAAAGCTGGCCGTATACTGGCTGCATGTTCCAAACATCTGACCTTTTTCGCATGACACGTTTCGCATTGCCCGCGGCGGCTCTGTTTCTTTTGGCGTCCATTGCGCCGGCCGCTCATGCATGGGAGCACGACGGCCATACCATGATCAACAAGCTGGCGGCGTCTTCGCTGCCCAGCGATGTGCCCGCGTTTCTGCGCACGCCAGCGGCCATCGATGAAATCACGTACCTGGGACCCGAGCCGGACCGCTGGCGTTCCCCCGCGGAACCCGAACTCAGCGCCGCTCAGGCGCCCGAGCACTTTATCAATATGGAACTGGCTGATGCGCTGGGACCATTGCCGCACAAGCGCCTTGATTTCGAGGCCATGGTGTTCGCAGCGGGTGAGCGGCCGGAGAAGATCGGGCTGCAGCCTTGGGAGACGGACGAAGTCTGGGAGCGGCTCAAAGCTGCCATGCGCCAGTATCGGTTTCTTTCGGCAGGCGGTCAGGACACAAAGCCGGTTGAGGCGGCCATTATTTTTTACGCCGGGTGGCTGGGACACTATGTCGGCGACGGCTCGCAACCCTTGCACGTGACCGTGCAGTACAACGGCTGGATTGGACCGAATCCCAACGGCTATACGACCGGCCACCAGATTCACCACCAGTTCGAGGGACCGTTTGTCGCCGACAATATGCACGCGCCCGAAGTGCAGGCCAAGATGACGCCACCGGTGGTGATTCAGGGCGACATGTTCGATGCCTATGTTGCTTACCTGCGTCACACTGCTACTTATGTCGAGCAGGTTTACCAGTTCGATAAAGAGGGAGCATTTGTGGGCGCGGGCACGCCCCAGTCGAGGGACTTTACGGCGGCGCGGCTCGCGGCGGGAGCCAGCATGTTGCGCGACATGATCTATACAGCATGGATCGACAGCGCCCAGCCGGTGCCCGATCCATACGCGGGAAAATAAAGAAAACAGACCTAAGCCCGTGCTGAAGACTCAAAGCGTGTGGACGCGTGGGCTTAAACCGCGCAGGTTCACATTTACATGGAGCAAATCAAACTCAGTCGCCGGCTTGCGCGTTTCCCAGCAGGGGAATGCGCCGCAGCATGATGTTGAGCGCCAGGGTCATCAGCAGAACCGCGGGAATTGCGGCTAACAGCCACGCCAGCAAAGCCTGGCCGGCCATTCCGCTCATGCGCGTGGCGATGTCGAGAGCCGGGAAGTGCTCGAGAGCATGAGGGACGAGATATCGCGCCGGATGCTCGGGGGTTGACACAATCCAGCCTCCGAGCCGCACAAAAGGAACGATCAGCACGAGCTGCAAGGGCATGGCCAAGTAATTTGCAACCTGAATGGCGGGGAGATTCAGCCTGAGTGCCAGAGCCAGTCCGGCGCAGAGGACGGTGGGAATTCCGACCACCGGAATGCAGCCGACGGCAAATCCGAGGGCGAGGGTCAGGGCGAGACGCCGCGGAGAGATGCCCTGGCCAAGCCAGAGAACCGCGGTGCGTTTTGCCGCTGCCGGAATCAAGCGCATCATTCTCTCCATCCGGAACTACTTCCCCTCTAACTTATCGACACGAAAAACCGAGTTTGGTTTTCCTGGGATGAAACTTTGAAGAATCGAACCAAACTTGTTATCAAATTGGACGCGCCTGCCCCAGGATGGATGCCTGAATTTCGTCTCCCACAAAGGTGGCAGGTGCGATTCTGCGCGAACGACCATGATCGAGAGAGTTATCGGTCGATCCAGTCTGCGGTACACTTGGACGCGATGAGAGTGTTTGGCATCGATTGTGGAACCGAGATCACCGGATTCGGCGTTGTGGACTCCGGTGAAGGACCGCGGGATGAGCCGCTGCAGTTCAGGGCGATGGGCGCGATCCGCCTTGCTAAGACGCAATCCTTGCCGGATCGCCTGGACCGAGTCTTCAGGGAATTGACCGCCGAGCTGGAGCGCTGGCGCCCCGATGCCGTGGCCATCGAGGAAGTCTTCTACTCGGTCAACGCGAAATCGGCGCTGAAATTAGGACAGGTTCGCGGAGTCGCGCTGCTGGCGGCGGCGAGGCAGGGGATTCCGCTGGCGGAGTACGCACCGCTCAAGATCAAATCCAGCGTGGTCGGTTATGGCCTGGCGAAGAAGGAGCAGGTGCAGTTTATGGTGGCGCGGCTGCTGGATCTGGCCGAGCTTCCCGAGCCATCCGACGCAGCCGACGCATTGGCCATCGCCATCTGTCACATTCACACCGCCCAGACGTTGGCACTTCAGGGAGATCGGCGATGAGGCTGCATTGGGGAGTGGCGGCCGCCCTGGCGCTGGCTGTGCGGCTCAACGGGGCCCCGGCGCCCGTTCCTGCGATTGCGACCAGTTCTGTCATTCAGGTGGACTTCTCCGATCCCGAATTGTCGCCGCCACAATGGACGCTTGTTCTGCATCCCGATGGCAGTGGCCATTTTCGCTCCCAGATGGAGCCCAAAGCCGGGATGAAGGTGATCGAAGTCACCAATGTCGATCGCGATATCGAGGTAAGCAAGGATTTCGCCGCACGCGCTTTTACAGTTGCGAAAAACCACAAGTGGTTTAATGCACCGTGCGAAAGCCACCTGAAGGTGGCCTTCCAGGGATGGAAGACGCTCACCTGCACCGGGCCCGCGGGGCACGGATCATGCACCTTCAACTATTCCCGCGACAAGGAGATCCAGTCATTGGGCGAGTCGATGCAGGCCGTGGCGCAAACCATTCTGGAAGGTGCCCGTCTTGAGGTGCTGCTGCAACATGACCGGCTGGGCCTGGACCAGGAGATGGAGTTCCTGACCGAAGAATTTCAGGACGGCAGGGCGCAGGAGGTCGACGCCATTCGCGATATTCTTGAGCGGCTGGCCGGCGACGACGAGGTCCTGGATCGGGTGAGGAAGCGGGCGCAAAGTCTGCTGGCGCACAGTCCCACATAATTCGCCATTCGCGGAGACTTTTTAGCTTTGGCCCGTGTCCAATCAATGTAGGATTCCCGATATACGGGATGGGTGGCAACAAGGCGACGGGAAAGCGGGGGGCGCCATGAATCTCCAGAGAAGCAGAAATCTAGTCGCCGGGCTGGCAGCAGTGGCCCTGGCTGTTCTGTGTTTTGAGCCGGCGCTGCGAGCACAGGACCAGACGCAGAACCCTGGCCAGGGGTCAGGGCAGCCGGCACGCGCGGTCCGCCTCAGCTACGTGGATGGACAGGTGACCCTTTCGCAGGGCGGACAGGTGCTGGCGCAACAGGCCGTGGCCAATGCGCCGCTTCTTGAGGGCATGCAACTGACGACCGCCGACAGCGGGAAGGCCGAGATCCAGTTTGAAGACGGCAGCGTGGCGCGGCTCTCGCCAGACAGTTCCTTGACGCTGCAGGTGCTTCAAGGAGCAGGAACGACGGCGAATGCTGTGCTCTTGCTCAACAGCGGCCTGGCCTACTTCGAATTTCAAGGCGGTGGGCAGGCCGGGCAGTTGAGCGTGCAATTCGGCGACACCCAGGTGACCACGAGTGGCTTTACCGTGTTCCGCGTGGGCATGGATAGCCCCCCTGGGCAGGTGGCCGTTTTCTCGGGGAACGCGCACCTGGAGTCCGCGGGCGGGAATGTCGCCACCGATTTGCATGGCGGGGAAAGCATCGCCTTGAACGGCGCGAGCCCGGCCAACTATCAACTTGCGGAATCCATTGAGCCGGATTCATGGGATGAGTGGAACTCTGATCGCGATCAGGCGCTGACCGCAGATGCCGCATCGCAGACCGGCGCAACCGCGAACCTGGGCCAGCCGCAGAACCCGGCGTGGAATGACCTCGACTCCAGCGGCAATTGGTACGATGTCCCCGGCGAGGGGTATATCTGGTCGCCTTACGAGGCGGCGAGCTCGGCGTTCGATCCGTACGGTTACGGGAACTGGATGTGGACCCCCGGCTACGGCTACCTTTGGGTTTCGGGCTACCCGTGGGGCTATATGCCGTTCCAGTGCGGGGCTTGGAACTATTTTGACGGATTCGGATGGGGATGGGCGCCGGGGTCCGGCGGCTGTTCGCCCTGGTGGGGATCAGGGTTCTATGGCGGCCCGAGTTTCGGCCGAGTGCCGCCAGGATATAGACCAATCCCGCGACCGATTCTGCCCCGCCGTCCCATCAGCGGCAGGCCAGTTCCGTTGCTTGCAGTGAACCGCAGCCCCGTGATGGGAGGTTCTCCACTACCCGCACGAAACAGAAACACGCCGGTGACGATCGGAGGAAAAACAGTAGTTGCGCTCCGTCCGGTGCCGTCCCAGCCGGTCGTCGAGCATCCTCCTTCGATAGCAGGCAGATACCGCGGGCAGCCGGGTGACGGACATGAGGCGCAACCGGGTAACGAGGTCGCGCCGCCAACTGGTCGCCCTGGAAATACGAATCGGCCCGGATACAGCAGCCGGCCACCGGTTGAGGCGCCGGTCTATGAGAGCCCGTCGGAGCCGAGCCGTGGCTCTGCATCGCCGCGGAACAGCCCTTCAGGCGGCGGGTCGGAAAACCGTTCTTATGGCGGTTCGCCGCGTCCGAGTGGTGGATCATCCGGCGGCGGTGCAGCACCGCATCCAAGCGGAGGCTCCTCCGGCGGAGGCGGCGGGGGTGCTTCGCATAGCGGCGGAGGTGGTGGTGGAGGTGGGGGCGGCGGCTCCCATGGCGGGGGCGGTGGAGGCGGTGGCGGCGGCCACAAGTGATTGAGATTGAGCTCCGCAATCTAATGCAGATGACAAAACGCCCTGCGCCTGCGCGGGGCGTTTTTGTGTTCAGGCGACTTCACCACCGGGGGTGACGATCCTGCTTACCCTGGTGTGCCGGGGCGGCAAAGCCTGGATGCTGGATTGGTAGTCTAAGAGATGTGAGCCCTGAGCACGACACGCGTTTGCGGGTTGCGGCAATTGGATTTCTCAATCCTGCGCCGCTCATGTGGGATTTTGAGCATGCGCCGCTCGACGAGGCGCTGAAACGGCGCTACCGTATTGACCGCATGACCCCGTCGGAGTGCGCGGCGCGCCTGGCTGACGGCGGGGCGGACATCGGGCTGATTCCCATTGCATCGCTTGCGACCACTCCGGGACTGCGGATTCTGCCCGGCTGCACGATCGCGTCGAAGGGCCGCGTGCGCTCGCTGATCCTGGTGCATCGCGCTGACCGGCCGCCGGAGAAGCTGCGCTCGGTTGCGGCCGATGCAGCCAGCCGGACAACCCTCGCTTATACGCGCATCATGTTCCGCAAGTGGGGCAATCCGGAGGTTCCATTTCTGCCCATGGTGGCCGACCTGGATGCGATGCTGGCACGCGCCGATGCGGCTATCGTGATTGGCGATCCCGCGCTGCTGGCGCTGGAGGAGCGGTACAACCGACTGGAACGTACTGGCGAAGAACTTGTTTATCTCGACCTGGCGGAGCAATGGCGCAAGCTGACCGGGCTTGTGTTCGTCTCGGCGGTATGGGGTGCTGCGCACGGCAGCCCCATGGATGAAGGCATTGCCGAGGACTTTATCCGTTCGCGGGATCATGGGCTGGCGAATATCGATGCGCTGGTCGCCGAATGGTCCCCGCGATTTGCGATTCCCGAGGCGACCATCCGAACCTATCTCACGACCAACATCCACTACGTGCTCGACGAAGAATGCGTGGAGGGAATGCGAGGATTCTTCCGGATGGCCGCCGAGTACAGAGTGCTTCCGCCGTTTGAGGCCGGGGTGCACGAGCTGACCGTCCGATAGAGGAGCGATCGCGAACTTAAAAGCTAGAAAGCACGGATAGGCCGGCCGGAAGCATCCGATCGTTGTCGCGGTTTCGGGCTCTCGGGCACGGCCAGAGCTTTGGCGGACTCAGTTTTCGACACTGCCCTGCAAGGGACCGGAGAGCAACTGCACCATGGCCCCCGGCTGATGGCTGTCCACCACGAAATCGGCCTCCGCGGGAATATCAGTGCCCGACGGGCTCGCGACGACAAGCGGGATACCGGGGACTAGCTTCTTGATTTCTTTCAAAAGATTTGGGTGCCCGCGAAGACAATGAATATGCACGAACACCGCATCTACATTGGGGAAACGGCGCAGCAGATCCATGCCACCAGCCGTGTTGTAAGCAGTGAGGACGTTGTGCTTTTCGGTTTCAACAACGAGCTTGCGTGCGGAAAGTGCTTCAGGTTGATCCGGCTCAATCATTAACAGGACGAGCGAATTGGTCTTAACTGCTGTCATCTTGGCTCCTGTCTGGAGCCGACGGCCTCAGGCTGCGACAAAACTCCAGACCGAGGATAAGATGCAGGGGGCACGAACATCGACGCGAGAAAAGGGAGCTTTCTCCCGAACGAAAGCTGTGGCGGGTTGCCCGGCTCGGTGAAAAAACCTCACGACCTTGTTTTTCTTCGGTGTTCCTGGCAGGAAATGCAGCGTTTATACTCGGTGCCTGCATTGTTTGCACAACCAAAAATCTGGGAGCTTTGCGATGACAGTTCCTATGAGCCGATTGATTTGCTGCCGATTTGGCGCGCTCTTCCTCGTTGCCTCGACAGCCATCTGTGTTGCGCAGACCGCGCCTCTTACGCCGCCGGTTGCGCCGGTGAGACCGGTAACCGACACGTACTTCGGCACGTCCGTGGTAGACCCCTACCGCTGGATGGAGACGAGCACCGACGACCTGATGGCCTACATGAAGGCCGAGAATGCGGTGACCGTTCAGGCGCTGCAACCGTTCGCTACCCAGGACGCGAAGATTCTTTCGGAGCTGACCAAGCTTTCCGATACGGTCGATATCGCAAGCAATCCGGATCGAGAGCTGGACCGGTTTTTCTATCTCGAACTGCCATCGGGAAAAAGCGATTACCTTTTGATGACACGCGCGGCCGCCGGAGGGCCATCGCGACTGTTGCTCGATCCCGCGGCCTTGGCCGAGGGCGGCAAGCATGCCGCGATCGACTACTACGTTCCATCACCTGACGGAAAATACGTGGCAGTCGGAGTGTCGCTGGGTGGCTCGGAAAATTCGGTGTTGCATGTCGTGGAAACCGCGACAGGCAAACTGCTGAGCGAATCGATCTCGCGCGCCCAGGAAGCGAATCCGTCGTGGACCGACGACAGCAAAGGCTTTTACTTCACGCGGCTGCAGGCGATGGCGCCCACCGCGCCCGCCTCAACGAAATACGACAACGAGCGTGTTTACTATCACCGTCTGGGAGCCGATGAGGCCGATCGACCGGTATTCGGGCCGGACATTACAACCGATCCTGTGCTGCCGAAGAACGGAAACGTGTACGTGTCTGTTGTGCCCGGCACGGCAATGATTGTGGCCGGTCAGACCTCCGGAGTAGTCGAGACACCTGCCCTCTGGGTGCGCCGCAGTGAGTCGGGGCCGTGGATTCAGGTCGTGAAACACGAAGACGGAGCGATGGGGTTCGCGCTTCACGGAACTCGCGTTTACGTCAGGACCAAGGGTGGAGCGAACGGGGCCATCAGCAATGGACGCGTGGTGAGCTTCGATCTTGCCAGCGAAGCCTTTGCCGCAGCGCGTGTGGTGCTCCCTGAGAGCAGCCTGATTCTTTCAGCCCAGACCGGCGAAGGCCTGGCCTGCGCAAGCGATGCACTCTACGTGCAGGGATTTCGCGACGGTCTTGGGGTGGTGACGCGAATCCCGTACGGTGCGCAGTCGAGAGGGACGGAGTTAAAGCTTCCGATGAGCGGAACCGTCGGAGGCATCGGCGCGGACTACCGCCGGCCCGGCATTACGCTCTCCATGGTGGGCTGGACGATTCCTCGCTTGATCTACGCCTATGCACCGGTAAGCCGTAGCTTTCTAAACACGCACCTGCAGGCCAGAAATCCGATCGATATGTCGGCAATCCGTTCGGTCGAGGTGCAGGCGAAGAGCGACGACGGCACCATGGTCCCGCTTTCGATTCTGTACAAGAAAGGCATGGCCTTCGACGGAACGCATCCTGCGTTGCTTGAGGCCTATGGCGCCTACGGATATTCCATTTCTCCGTTCTACGCTTCCTCATTCGTGCCATGGCTCAATAGGGGAGGCGTTTTCGCCTTTGCTCACGTGCGTGGTGGCGGCGAGAAAGGCGAAGCGTGGCACCTGGCGGGGATGAAGACCACGAAGCAGCACACGATCGACGATTTTGTCGCCTGCGCGCATTACTTGATCGATAAGAAATACACGTCGCCCGCGCATCTGGCGATCGAGGGCACCAGCGCCGGAGGAATTGCCGTAGGCGGATTCCTGACGCAGCATCCTGAATTGGTGGCAGCCGTTCTTTATCGCGTGGGCATCACGGACATTTTGCGCAGCGAGCAAAGAGCAAGCGGCGCCGAGAACGCTTTTGAATATGGTTCCGTCAAAATTGAGCCGGAGTTCCGCGCGATGTACGCGATCAGCCCCTACGCGCATGTGCAGGACGGCTTCAAGTATCCGGCGGTGATGCTTGAGACGGGCGCAAACGACCCGCGAGTGACGAGTTGGATGCTGACGAAGATGACCGCGCGCCTGCAAGCTGCCAATACTTCTTCAAATCCGATCCTGCTGCGCGTTGATTTCGACGCCGGACACGGCATCGGCTCGAACCGCACACAAGCGTTGAAGCTCGCGGCGGACGAATACACATTCCTTGGCTGGCGACTGGGGATGGGGGGCTTTACGCCCGCTGAAGCCGCAACGCCGACGAATGGGAAGTGAGCCTCAGCTTCTTGTTCCCATGGACGCGAGCAGGAGTTCGGGAGCGAGACGGCTTCAGGCGCTCTGCCAGTGCTCGGGCGAGAGGGTCACGGTGGCACAACCCAAGTTGTAGTTGAACCAGGTGTGCTCAGTGGTGGGCGAGGCGAAGAAGCCTTCGAGATTCAAGGTGGAGCAGACGCGCGCGATGAGCGAGCGCGGGCCGTAGAAGAGCGTAAAGAAACTGTCCCAATCGGCGGTGAAGAGGAAGGAATGGTCCGGGGCAAGGAGGGATCCCCGAGACGGGAAGGGAATGGAACCGTTGCGGAGACCGGCGATGGGAAGCGTGACCACGGGGTCCGAGAGCGGGAACTCGGGAACGTAGATGAGCTCGGGTGCGCGAGCCAGCGCAAAGGCGCGGAGAAAGTCGGCGCGAAGCAGTGGCTCGAAGCGGCCTTCAACCGGCATCCAGATGGGCTGCGCCTCAAGGAAACTTTGAAGTGCGCCGGCTGCGGCTGGGTCCGCCAGATGGTCAGGTAACGAGCCGATGGATGTAAGCAGGGCCTGGTTGATACGCGCACAAGAGCCGAGGCCGGTTTGCAATGCAATTTCAGACCACGGTTGCTTTGTTCCGTCCGCGAGAATTTCAGCGTCGGTGGGATACTTGCGCGTGGCGATCCACGCAAGCAAGCCTGGGACACGAACGAAGGGATGCAAAAGAATCAGGACGGCTTCGAAGCGGTGATCGTAGGCTTCGATCAGTGGGGTGGCGTAGGACGGATATGTGAATTGCTCAGCGCGCACGCCACAGGATTAGCAGGGAAAACAGCAAGGCGGCAGTGAGAGCCGTCACGGAAAAGCTGGGAGAAGCCAACAGGGGCATGGAAACGGGGAATTGTATGCAGTCTAGCGCGGAGGCGGCTGGTCACGTTTGGCTTCTGAGGAAGTGCCGGTGCCGGGAAACTTCCATTTGCGCGCCTGCATGATGAACCAGACAAAGAGGCCGACGGCTACTGCCCATCCTGCTCCGTAGACCCACCAGAAGTAGGGGCTGCTCATATTCATCAGCATCGCGGGAACCGTGACAATCGCGCTGACCCCCAGAATGAAGCCGATCGTGAGGAAGAATTTCGACCAGCTCCACATGCCTGCCCGCTGCGCCTTGCGATAACCCGCGAAGGCCATGACGAGAACTAATACGACGAGTCCGAGCGAAAACATATGCGACGTGCCTCCTGTCTGCTGTTAAACCCCGGGCTGGTTGCTCGGCGCAATTCCTTGCGCAGCGCGTGCGGCGGTGCGGTGCTTGATCCACCATTTAACTTCCCACACGAACAGCGCAATGAACAGGATCCCGTCAAACACGCAGGTTACGATAAGCACCCACTTGTACTGCGGATGATTCTGGTAGAGAACAGCGGCGGGCACCGCTGTGCCGTAGAGGAAGATCACGGATCCGATGGCGACAACATAATCGCCGGCGGAAAGTTTCATCCCCTGTCGCTGGTAGTGACGAATCGTAAATACGTCCCAGGCAACTTTGAAAAGCTCGCCCATTTGGTTGTTCCTCCTGTTGGATGACTCGCCCACATGACCTGCGCCCCGCGCTGACACGGGAAGGGGAAGAAATGAACCCATGATTCGTGCCTCTCAAAAAAGTCGAAGGATGTGCGCTGAGCGAAAAGCTCGATCCTTCGCGAGTAACTTATTCGGGCGTGCCATTGCCGTGAACCTTCGTCGTTGGCGTCCAGTTGCCCTGGAGGAAGCCATTCGGATTTGACTTTGGTTCATCGGTCTGGTACCACTGGGTTCCATTGGTCCAGGTCTCGGAATAGTCACTGGAAACTTTGGCAGTAGTTCCGTCGGGGCCCATCACCGTTTCCTGATTGAGCGCGTAGTCCACCCAGTCGGATGCAGCGGTGCTTTGCGCATTCATCGACGCGTTGGCGTTGTTCATCGCGCTTTCGAACTGCGACTCCTGCTGCTGCATGAAGGCCTGGTGCTCGGCCGCCGAACGCTGCATGATCTGCTGGAACTGCTGATAGATCATCTTGCTCTCCTGCTGTTCCTGCGCGGTTAATGCGGCCATCGCCTGCGCGCCCTGTCTCTGCTGACGGAGCAGCGCGGCCTGGGTCCACTGCGGCGAGTTCACGCCATGGGGCAGGTTGTTATTGTCGGCCAGTTGAACGAGAGCATCGAGCTGGCCCTCGGGAGCGGAGAGCACGTCGACACGCGCCCAGCACGTGCCTCCATAGAGCGCAGTTCCGGGATTGTTGTTGTTGACTGAGCACTCAACAACAGTGCGCAGGCGTTCTTCCACGACAAATGAGCCGTTGACTTGCTCGATGCGGATGGCTGCTGTATCGCCCGTGTTATTCGTGCGCATCGCCGGAGCCATGCGGCCTTGGATCTGGTTGGAATTGGCTGCCAGGCCCTGCGCCCACTGCTGATATGCAGCAGAGACAGGCATGGTCCCCACGACGTGTACGCCGCCCTGCAAAGTACCCATGTAGTACTGAAGAAAATCTGCTGCCGAGACAGTGCCGGAGAGGTTAGCGCAGCCGCTGTTCAATGGGCCTCTTATGTTGGGGTGCCACTGCCAGCCAAAGACAGGCTCGATTCGCATCTGCATCAATGCGTCTGGCGAGTAGGCGCGGAAGACGGGCCACGGAGAAAAAGTGCAGGGGCTCACCATGGTGATGCCTTCGAGCTTCCAGCCCGCGGGAATGGTGAGCGTTGCCGAGACGATGTTATTCAATGAAGGATCGGTGATTTCCGCCGTCGTGAATTGATTGGGCAGCGGCGAGCCAGACACGTACGTTGCGCCTCCTGGTTTGCCCCCGGATTGCGAGCTGGGGTTAACGCCTCCGGCAGCAGGGGCGGTGGCGCTCTGGGTGGATTTGCAGCCGGCCAGGAGAATGGTGATGGCACAGAACAGGGCGACTTCGTGACGCACCTTTGGCATCATGGGCGAAGATCTCCTTTGTTTTCGAGGGGGGCCCCTGAATTATATCCCGTGCTCGACGGCTTGGGAAACGGAAAGACTCCTGCGGTCCATCCGGCAGCACGGAAACCCCTCGACAAAGAGCGGCGACCCGGGAAATCAGCTATCGAGCGCTTGCCATCAAACGGCAAACATGACAACCTTGAGGGACATGCAGGAGTTTTCAAGAAAAAGGAGTTCCTAAATCCCCATGCCTATTCAAGCGACAGAGAAGATCTGGCACAACGGGAACCTGATTGCCTGGGATCAAGCCAAAATCCACGTGATGAGCCACGTGATTCACTACGGGTCGAGCGTGTTCGAGGGAGTGCGTTGCTATGGGCAGCCGCAAGGGTCGGCTGTTTTCAGGCTCCCGGAGCACATGCAGCGGCTGCTTGACTCGGCAAAGATTTACCGCATGGAGGTTCCATTCACGCTGGAAGAACTGTGCGCGGGCGTGGTGGAGACGATCGAGGCCAACGGGGTTGCGCCATGCTATATCAGGCCCATTGTGTTGCGCGGGTATGGAGAGATTGGCGTGAACCCCAAGGGGTCTCCGGTTGACGTGTACATCGCGAATTTTCCGTGGGGCAAGTACCTTTCGGGGCACGGCGGCGCGGATGTGTGCATTTCAAGCTGGAACCGGTTGGCGCCCAACACGATGCCGGCACTCGCCAAGGCCGGTGCGAATTATATGAACTCGCAGCTCATCAAGATGGAAGCCGAGGCCAACGGTTATCAGGAAGGCATTGCGCTGGACGTGAATGGGTTGGTCAGCGAGGGATCGGGCGAAAACATCTTCATTGTGCGCAACGGTGTGCTGTTTACGCCGCCGCTCGGCAGCTCGGCGCTTTCAGGAATTACGCGCGACAGCGTCCTGACGATTGCGCGGCACCTGGGATTCACGGTGACCGAGCAGTCGATTCCGCGAGAGCTCTTGTACATCTCAGACGAGGTGTTCTTTACGGGGACGGCCGCAGAGGTGCAACCGATCCGGTCAATCGACCGCATCGTGATTGGCGACGGAAAGCCCGGCGAGATTACGAAGAAAATTGCGGACGAGTTCTACGGGATCGCGAACGGGCTGAAGCCGGACCGGTTTGGCTGGCTGACGCCGGTGAAGGTCGACGCAAGCGAAGCGGTGACAGCGTAAAAGCAGGGATTAAGGAAAATCAAAGGCGAAGGCAACAGCAGGAACAAGTACGAGGCCCTTCGGCATGCGCCGAGGGGCTTTTTGTTTGCTTGGGGTGATTAGTGGTACAAACGTCTTTCCCGACGGAGCCGCATTGGTGCGCGGCCAATGGGGGGCAGACCAATCCCCAAGAAAACGGGATCGGGAATCAAGAGTAGGGGTTCTGAGGAACAACGGAACTAAATGGTCTCAACATTTACTTGAGGGATTAAGGGGCAAGTCTATGAAATTTCGTCAAGTGGCTTTCATTGTTGTTGGAGCTGCTCTCCTGTATGTGCCGAACGGCCGTGCGTTTGCCCAGGGCACCGAGGCGCTGCAAGCCTCAGCCAGGCAGCTGCCGTTTGTAAGCACCATCTTTGGCGACAACATGGTCTTGCAGCGCGGCAAACCAAATGCGATCTGGGGCTGGTCGAAGCCTGGCGACACCATCCGTGTGGAGGTTGGCGGTCACACAGCCGCGACTACGGCGGGTAGCGATGGGCGATGGCAGGTGAAGATCAATCCGCCCAAGGCGCGCGGACCGTACACGATGAAGATTACTGGGCGCCAGACGGTGGAGCTGAAAAACGTCATGGTGGGCGATGTGTGGCTCTGCGGCGGGCAATCGAATATGCAGTTGCCGCTCCGATTCACGTTGAACGGTGAGGATGCAGTGAAGGCGGCGAATTTTCCCGAGATCCGCTACTTTACCGTGGCCCAACACGTGGCCTACCGCCATTCGGACGAAGTCGAAGGATCCTGGAAGGTGGTTTCGCCGGACTCGGCAAGCTTTATGTCGGCGGTGGCGTATTATTTCGCGCGCAGGTTGCAGCAGGATATTCATGTTCCCATCGGCCTGGTGGTGGATGCCGTGGGCGGGACGCCGGTGGAAGCATGGACCAGCGCCGATGCCCTGAAGCCGCTGCACGACTCTGATGTGCCGCTGAGCCAGGTGGACAAGCTGGCCGCGGCAGGCGCGCCGGAGTACGGCAACTACATCATGCACTGGTACGACGAGTACGATGCGGGGCTCAAAGAGAAATGGTTCGCGCCGGAGCTCGACGACTCAGGCTGGAAGACAGTCGATGTTCCGGGCGGTTTCGCTAAGTTGGGAGTGCCTGACACGCCGGCGGTCGTGTGGTTTCGAAAAGAGATCGATGTGCCGAATCCAATTCCCGAAGGGCGCACGATGGTTCTGCTCGGCTCTATCGAGAAGATGGACACGGTCTACATCAACGGCACGGAGGTGGGCGGCAGCTCGTGGGTGGAGAATCCGCGCGCATACTTTGTTCGCCCGGGCGTGCTGAAGCCGGGCAAGAACTTGATCGCGATTCGCGTTTTCAAAACCAGGCCCGATGGCGGATTTATGGCGAAGCCTGACGAACTGCATCTGCTGCTGGGCGACAAGACAAGCATCGCGCTGGCCGGGGAGTGGAAGGCGAAGCTGAGCGTCGATGCCCGGCCGCCGCATGAACTGCCGGCGGCGTGGGAGAACTGGCCGGTCATGCCCGCGGTTTTATACAACGGCATGCTGGCGCCCATTGCGCCACTCCAGATCAAAGGAGCCATCTGGTACCAGGGCGAGCAGAATTCGCCGCGAGGCTACCAGTACCGCAAAATTCTCCCGGCAATGATCGTAGATTGGCGCAATGTGTTTAGCCAGGGTGATTTTCCGTTCTTCGTCGTAAGCCTGCCTAAATTCGCTGAGCGGAGCGCGGTTCCAGTGGACGACGGCTGGGCGGATATACGCGAGTCGCAAGCGATCGCGGCGGCGACAGTTCCGAACTCGTGCCTCGTGGTAACGATCGATACGGGCGAAGCGGATAACATCCATCCCAAGCTGAAGGAACCCGTGGGTGATCGGCTGGCATTTTGCGCTTTGGCGAAGAGCTACCACAAGCATGTCGCGTACATGGGGCCGACTCTCAAGTCGATTGACAGACGGCCGGGAGAGATCCGGTTGCGGTTTACGCACACGGAAGGCGGCCTGACAGTGAAGGGCACGAAGCTGGGTGAGTTTTCGATCGCCGGCGAGGACCGCAAGTTTCATTGGGCGGATGCGAGGATTTCGGGCAGCACTGTGATCGTTTCATCGCCCGATGTGCCGCACCCGACAGAGGTTCGCTATGCCTGGCAGTCGAACCCCGAAGCGACGCTTTTCAACGGCGCGGGTTTGCCGGCCGGACCGTTCAGAACGGATACGTGGCCGCTGATCACGGAAGACGCGAAACCGTACTAGGCGAATTGAATACGGCGGAGCAAGATCGCTGGGTAGCGGGATCAGTGCGGAGAATCGATGGCGGCGGGGTTGCCGTAGTACCCGGTGCGCGTCCGGGCGGTCAAGCCTGGCTGGTCGAGCCTGACTTCAATATGGTGATACTCGTTGGGTTTGTCGGCAGGCGGCGGCTCGAAGGCGATTTCGTACCATGAATCAGCGTCGGCGAGGCAACGCTCGATCATTCCATCCACGTCGCTATTGGACTCGATTGTGAGGCCGCCGGTCTGGACGGAGAGGACCTGAATCCCGACCTCGCCGAACTGCGCATCTTCCGGCCTGGCAACTCCCTTGAGGAAAGTCTGGTAGTAATTGGCGCCGAAGACTGATTGGGAGACGCCGATGGGATTGACATCATAGAGCGTGATTCTCGCCTGCCTTAGTTGTGAAGAGAAACTAACAATATCGTTGAATACCTGCTGCTCCTGTTTCGCGGTGAGTTGGTAGCCGGGGCCGGAAAGAAGAGGGTAGCCAGGTGAGATCCAAATGATGAATTTGCGCCCCGGGAGCGAGGATGCGTAGGTCGTGATCTGATGAAGGGCCCTGATCGAGAGGGCCAGCCGGTCATTTTCGCTCCATTGCGAGTCGCGGTTGATCGAGCGAAGACCGATGTTGTAGCCCTGCAATGCATTGCTGAGAGAGTTACCGTCAGTGGAGAAGCCATCGGTAAGCTGGATTCCCTGGTCTCTGAGGACGGCGATGGTGGTGGGATGGGCCAGCTTGCCGTCGTTCGCCTTGAGAAACTTCACTGTTTCATCCCGCATGTAGGCGACCAGGTTGAATGGCGTGTTGACGGCGTCGATGAGGAGGATGACTTCGACCGGCTCCTGCTTCGCGGAGACAAGCTTGAAAGCTGTGATGGGTCGCGGAGATTTGTTGTCGAGGATGGTGAAGTCTTGTTGGTGGAGATTCGTGACAGGCTGATCCAGTTTTGTATCGACAACGACATCCAGTTGAATGCGCCCCGAGGTAGACCCGGGACTGGGCTGCGAAGCTGAGGGCTGCGGTTGTTGAGCCAAAGCCGGAATCGAGCCGACTAGAGATGCGGCGAACACCGCGAATACAAACTTTATAAAGGTCATGGGGAGGCTCCGATTGGCTGCCTGCGAAAAGCGATCAAGCGCCGCGGCCCGTGCAGAGGTTCATCATACAGTACGCATGATGAAAGTGACCCGACAGCAGGCAGATAAGGGCCGACTGGCCCGATAGAATGATCGATATGGATTTAACTGGCAAGAGTCAGGATGCGGCGGAGACGATTCTCGCCGGGAGCCGGTTTGTGCGCGCATGCCTGCGCAAGCCGGTGGACCGCACGCCGGTGTGGTTCTTGCGGCAGGCGGGCCGGTACATGCAGGAGTACCGCGAAGTGCGTAAGCACCACACACTCGTGGAAATTTGCAAGAAGCCGCAGCTCGCCGCGGAGGTGACGATTACCGCCGCAGAAAAGCTGGGCGTGGATGCGGCCATCATTTTTGCCGATCTGCTGCTGCCTCTGGAGCCGATGGGGCTCGACTTCGAATTCCAGGCAGGCGAGGGTCCGGTGGTGCACAAGCCGGTGCGGACGGCCGAAGACGTGCGAGCGCTGCGGACGGATCGCGCGGGAGATCTGGCCTATGTGGCTCAGGCGATTGAGAAGGTGGCGGCGCATTTTCGCGATCGGCTGGGAGTGATTGGATTCTGTGGCGCGCCTTACACCTTGGCGAGCTACATGATCGAAGGCGGCGGCTCTCGGAATTACATCCATACCAAGAAACTGATGTATCGGGACCCCATTGCGTGGAGCAGCCTTTTGGACAAGCTGGTGATCGTGCTGACAGAGTACTGCCGGTTACAGGTGCAGGCCGGCGCGGACGTGATCCAGATTTTCGACAGCTGGGTAGGTTCTCTCTCGCTGAGCGATTATCGCGATTATGCTTTCGCGGCGTCGAAGCGACTGGTCCGTGCGGTGCAGGCGATGGGTGTCCCGGTGATCTACTTTGGCGTGGAGACGGCAGGGTTGCTGGAGCAAATGGCAGAGACCGGAGCGGACGTGATTGGCCTCGATTGGCGGCAGCCGCTGGACGAGGGCTGGCGCGCGGTGGGACATGCGCACGCGGTGCAGGGAAATCTCGATCCGATCACGCTGTTCGCGCCGCTCGAGGTGCTGGAGATGCGCGTGAAGGAAGTTTTGCGCTCAGCAGGCGGGCGCCCGGGACACATTTTTAATCTGGGACACGGAATTGTCCCGGAAACACCGGTTGAAAATGTGCAGGCGGTTGTGAAAATGGTGCGCGAGTTCCGGCTGGAGGGCGCGCATGCCTAGACAAGCAGTGCTGCTGCTGGCGCATGGAACGCCTGAGACGGTCGAGCAGATTCCCGAATACCTGCGCAACGTGGTGAGCGGGCGGCCGGTGCCGCAGGCGGTGGTGGAGGAGATTCAGCACCGGTATTCGTTGATAGGGAAAAGCCCGCTGACGGAAATTACGGTGGCGCAGGCGCGGATGGTGGAAAAAGAGCTTAACAGTCCAAGCGAAGCGAGCTCCGTCTCCCACCCAAGCGAAGGTTGGATGGGGCACCCGATTCCGGTTTATGTGGGGATGAGAAACTGGCGGCCTTACATTCCGGAAGTGGTGCGGCAGATGCGCGCGGACGGAGTGGAAGAGGCCGCGGTGATCTGCATGGCGCCGCAGAATTCGCGCACCAGCGTAGGCTTATACCGGCGCGCGGCGGAAGCTGAAGCGGGTGGATTGCGCATCGACTTTACGGCAGGGTGGGCAGAGCATCCGCTGCTTGCTGATGCATTTGCCGAGCGCCTAAGGCCGGCATTGGCCAAGCTGAGCGCTGATGTTGGCGAGCCGGTGCCAGTTTTGTTTACCGCGCACAGTGTTCCGTCGCGGACGGTGGAGACTCCGGCGGTTGGCGCGGAGGGCGCGGCGCCGAAGCTCTGGCCCGGTGAGGGAAAAGATCACTATGTCGATGATGCGCGACGGACGGCCGAAATGGTGGCGGCGAGAGTGCCGGAGATTCCGCGATGGTCGTTCGCATTCCAAAGTCAGGGCGCGAGCGGCGGACCATGGATTGGCCCGAGCGTGGAAGAAACGCTGGATCGGCTTGCCGGCGAGGGCGTTCATGCGCTCATTCTTCAGCCGATCGGATTTCTCTGCGATCACGTGGAAATCCTGTACGACGTGGACATCGCTTTTAAGGAATACGCGGCCCAGAAGCAAATCAGGTTGGAGCGCCCGGAATCACTGAACACATCGGAGACTCTTGCAAGAGCGATTGCGGATTTGGCGAGACAGGGATTAAGTAGGTTACGGAACGCGAAGGGATGACCTGTGCTTGCGCATCAAGTTCGGCGCGCTGGCTGAAACGCGGATTAAGAGCGGAAGAAGTTTCGTGCCAGGAAGATCACATTCGCTGGCCGCTCCGCCAGGCGGCGCATGAAGTAGGGGTACCATTCGGCGCCAAAAGGGACGTAGACGCGGACTTTGTAACCCTGGTTTACCAGCCTGCGTTGGAGATCGCGGCGCACACCATACAACATTTGAAATTCAAAGTGGCTTGGGTCAATTGCGGCCTCGGAGGCGTAAGCCTTGACCTTCTCGATGAGCGCCCCGTCGTGCGTGGCCAGCGCGTGGTAGATAGGGCTGTCAACGAGCAGCTTCGCAAGCTTGAAAAAGTTGGTGTCGACCTCGGCCTTGCGCGGAAAGGCAACCTCTTGCGGCTCGTCGTATGCGCCTTTGCAGAGACGGACGCGAATGCCGTCGGCGAGGAGTTGCTCGATGTCGGCCTGCGAGCGATAGAGGTAGGCCTGGATCACAACGCCGACCGCGCCCCGCAAACCTGCATGCGCGTGAACGCGGCGCACGATGTCCAGAGTGACTTGGGTGAGGCGCGAGTCTTCCATATCGAAGCGCACGAAATTCTGCGTGGAGCGGGCGTGCTCAACGAGGTTTTCGGCGATGGATCCTGCTAATTCCGGCGATTGCTCCAGACCCATTTGTGTGAGCTTGACGCTGATATTGGCGTCGAGACCGCGTTCGGCGATGGAATCGAGAAGACGATGATAGACGTCCGCGGCACGATGCGCTTCGGTGGCCGAGGTGACGCTTTCGCCAAGGGAATCGAGAGTGACGGAGATTCCCTGGCGGTTGACGGCTTCCGCGACGCGAAGCGCGTCTTCCAGTTGCATGCCGGCAATGAATCGCGCATTGAGGCGGGTGCCCAGCGCGGAGTGCTCACAGAAGCGACGAAGCGGGCGGTTATGCGAAAGCGCGATGAAGCCGGAACGAAGAAGAGCCATGACTCGCCTCTGCTCAGGAGTGCGCCCGAGAGAGCGCACAGAGCAGACAAGCTAGTTTCGCACATAGGGACATGCAAAAGTGTGGCGGCTAACACGTTCGTGTAAGTCAATCTCCCGGATTCGCACCACTTGAGATTCGCTCTGGCGAAAACGAATCAGTGGACTTCGAACAGTGCGCAGCCGTGAGGCGGAAGCGTAACACCGATGTCCTTTGACTCCTTAAGGGAGGCGTCTTCCCACACATTGCGCGCCGGGTGCTTTTGGCCGTCGAGCCCAAGTTGACTCCATGTGGTGCGCAGAGTGACCGGATTGTCAGCGAGATTGAAGAAGGCGAAGTATTCCGCGTAGCCGCGATCGCCAGGCTGGCCAATGGAGGCGCGCCAGACGCGGGCATCTTGAAAGCCGGGTCCAAGGTTGGTGACGTCGACCGGACGGCTATACGTGGCGTACTGATCGATGAAAATCACCGTTTGATTGGTGATGAGCGAGCGGGTGAAGTCGTCGAGGCGGGTGAGATTTGTGCCCAGGATGAGCGGCGAGCGTGTGACGGCCCAGAGAGTAAACTCGGTGCGCTGCTCATCGGGAGTGAAGCGCGATTGGCGGGCCGGGCCCATGCCGGGCTTGGGGCCGAGCCAGCCGTCGGGCAGCATATCGGCATCGGGCCAGTTGCCGGGATTGGTGTAGGTATACCACTTCGCGAGGACATCGAAGTCGCCCTTCAGTCCGAAGGGATATCCGTCGGGAGTGTGGTGCGAGAACTCCCAGGCATCCCAATGATCGTTGGTGATGCGCCACATCTGTGCGTATTGGGCGATCTCGGCAGCGTGTTCAAGCTGAGTTGGGCCGGGAGAGAGCGAAAGCACGATGGGCCGGCCGGATTTGCGGATGGCTTCGGCGATCTGGCGAATCTCGGTGACGCGGTATGGATGGTCCGAGATGCAGTCGACCTTGAGGAAGTCGAGGCCCCAGGAGGCGTAGAGCTTAATCATGGAATCGTAGTAGGCCTGGCCGGCGGCGTTATCTTTGATTCCCCAGTTGCCTTCGTCCCAGGGGCAGGGAGACGTGAGATCGGCGGCGTCAGTGGCGTGAAAAGCTGTGCCGGCAATGGGCAGGTTGGCCGCGACCACCTGGCGGGGAATGCCGCGGACGATGTGGATACCGAATTTGAGGCCCTTCGCGTGGAGCCAGTCTGCCAGCGGCTTGAATCCGGCGCCATTCGCTGCGTCGGCAAAACGCGCGGGATCGGGGATCAGAAGACCGTTTGCATCCCAGATATATTTGCGCTCTTCGACGTTCTGGCCAGCGGGGTTGGTCATGTACCACCCCTCGTCGATGACGGCATACTTCCAGCCGAATTGTTGAAGCGACGCGAGGACCGTGGCATTGGCTTTGAATTGGTCCTCGTCAATCGTGAAGCCGTAGGAGTCCCAGCTGTTCCATCCCATGGGCGGAGTCGGAGCGACGGTCTGCGAGGGTAGACGAGAAGGAGCGAGAGACGCGGCGGTGAGAAATGCGGCGAAAATAAGGGCTGGCCTGTTCATGTGGAAAGGATAGAACAGCTGGGCTGGCAGAGGTAGCAAGTTAGCGTCCAGCGCGGCGGTCGGCGGCGAGTTGGCCGAAGAAGAGGGTTATTCTATGCGAGGCGCGCAGAGACAAGAGAAAGCCCACAACTCCTCAAGGAGTATCAATGACCAAGACCCACAGTATCGCCGTGTGGTGCGGAGCTGTTGCGCTGTGCGCCGGGGCATTTCTTGCGGCGGCGTCGAGCATGACGGCGCAGGCAACCGCGGCAATGGAGAAGCCGGCAACTGTCGAGGCGCTCTTTGTAAGTGACATTCACTTTGAGCCCTTCTGGGATCCCGCAAAGGCTGTGCGTCTTCAGGCTGCGCCAGTGGGTGAGTGGGGCAAAATTCTGGCAGAGCCGGCATCGGCGGATCAGGCGATGCGGTTCGCAGCGCTGCAGCAGGCTTGCGGGGCACGCGCGACTGACACGACTTACCCTCTATTTGCATCGAGTCTTCAAGCGATTCACAACGATGCCAGCGGGGCAAAGTTTGTCCTGCTGAGCGGGGATTTGGTCTCCCACGATTTTTCATGCATATTCAAGGCGATTTTTTCCGCTGCGGGCCCGACGGAGTACCGGGCATTCGTCGAGAAGACAATCGAATT
This sequence comes from uncultured Acidobacteriaceae bacterium, assembly GCA_963762905.1. Taxonomy (GTDB): domain Bacteria; phylum Acidobacteriota; class Terriglobia; order Terriglobales; family Acidobacteriaceae; genus Telmatobacter. The sequence continues at coordinate 206,322 of CAVXMJ010000031.1, forward strand.
CGTCATGCGCAGTTTGCGTGGCGCATTGCCAGGCGTGCCCGTATATGCGGCGCTGGGAAACAACGATTCTGATTGCGGCGACTATCAGCTCGATCCAGGCAGCGCGTTTCTGGCGGAGACTGGGAAAATGCTGGTGGCGGATTTACCGCCTGGTGAACGGGCGGAGGCGCAGCAGACCTTTGCCGAGGGCGGCTTTTACACCGCGCGACTGCCGGCACCGTTGGAGCACACGCGAATGCTGGTGCTGGACGATTTGTTTATGTCTCGGCGGTTTGCCACTTGCGCGGGAAAACCGAATCCCGCGCCCGCGGCGGAGCAGATTGCGTGGCTGCAGCAGCAACTGGACGCTGCCCGCCGGAGGCATGAAAAAGTGTGGGTGATGTCGCACATTCCGCCGGGCGTGAATCCCTACGCGACGGCGACCAAAGTGCTCGACCTGTGCGCCGGAGGCAAGCCGCAGATGTTTCTCTCTTCCGAGGCGCTGCCGGAAGCCATGGCGCGCTACAGCGATGTGATCGAATTGGCGATTTTTGCGCACACGCACATGGACGAGATGCGGCTCCTGAAACCGCCGGGTGCGCAGGCACGGGGAATAGCAATCAAGATGGTGGCATCGATTTCGCCGATCGATGGGAATAATCCATCGTTCACTGTGGCGCAGATTGACGCCGCGACGGCTCAACTAAAGGATTACCAGGTTTTTGTTGGGTCGAATCAGACGGCGACGGATACAACTTGGAGCGAGGAATACGATTTCGCGAAGACTTACAAAGAAGATCGCTTCACCGCGGCGACGGCAGGAGAATTGATCGCGGGATTCAAGGCCGATCCCACTGCTCAGACCGCGGCGAGCAAGAGTTACATACAGAACTATGGCTCGGGAAGCGAGGCGAGAGCGTTAGGGACATTCTGGCAGCCGTATACGTGCGCGTTCAGGAACGACGGAGCGGATGCGTTCAGGGAGTGCGTGTGCGGGGGGAAGTGAAGCAGCGGGGTTGGCGGAGCTAGCAGTGTTAGCGGCGTTGGAGCGCCGAGGCCGTTTAGACTTGGGGGCATCGTAGATGGTCCACCGGCCTCTTGCAGTGAAGTTCATAGCTGCGTATCTCTTGCTCAAGGCAGCGGCGTTGAGCCTTTGCGTAATTGTGGCACGTCTTCACCCCTCGACCCACCCCGCGGCTAACGGGATTATCGAAGACCTAGTCCCAATGCTCCTCGGAATTCATGAACCGAGCGCAGATTTCTGGTGGGCTCCCGTCTTTGTCGCAGTTGACGTTGCCCTAGGCGTTGGGATTTGGTTCCTCCAAAGCTGGGCGCGGACCATCATCGTGATAGACCTAACATGGCTGTTCGGGAGAGTGACTGTTGGTCTGCTTGCCCTCGCGGCGATCCATCCAAAGGGGCTTCACTTCCGCAACCCCTCGCCCTATTTTTCAATTAACCTGGTCGCGAGTCTCATAATTCTCGCCTGTCTTGTCGACCCGGATACGAGGCGCGCTTTCCAGTCGCGGGATTAGAAGGGCCATAACGGCCGGCCTCAGGCAGAGCAAGTTATGAGTGGGTTGAACGGCACGGCCAAGCTAGCTGTGCGAAAGAGAACCGCAGATCCTTCGACTCGGTGGCTCACCGCGGCGAGCCACATTGCTCAGGATGACAAAGCTGGGATGGAGCTGCGCGGGGATCAGCGTGCGGCTGCGATCTGGCGGGAGCGTGCGGGCGCCTTGTCTTCTTTGGCGGCGAGGTACTCGTTGACAGCACCTGCGGCTTTGCGGCCTTCGGAGATTGCCCACACAACAAGCGACTGCCCGCGCCGCATGTCGCCGGCGGCAAAGATGCCGTCGACCGAGGACATGTAATTCGTGGTGGCAATGTTGCCGCGCTGATCGAGCTGGAGTCCGAGCTGCTCGATCATGCCATTCTTAACCGGGCCGAGGAAGCCCATGGCGAGTAGAACCAAATCGACTTCAAGAACGAATTCGGTGCCGGCCTGGGCCTCGAACTTTGGCGGGGGACCGACGCGCACACAGTGAAGCTGCTTGACGTTGCCGTTCTCGTCGCCGGTGAATTTCACCGTGTTGATGCTCCAGTCGCGATTGCCGCCTTCTTCGTGAGAGCTTTCGGTGCGCAGTTGCAGCGGCCACAGCGGCCAGGGGGTTGAGGCGGCGCGCTCGCCGGGAGGCTTGGGCATAATTTCAAACTGATGGACGCTCTTTGCGCCCTGGCGATGGCTGGTGCCGAGGCAGTCTGCACCGGTGTCGCCGCCGCCGATAATGACGACGCGCTTGCCAGTGGCAAGAATTGTGCCCGCCGCTCCCATCGATCGAATCAGCGCTTCTTCTGAGTCGCCCTCGTTGCGGCGATTCTGCTGCGGCAGGAACTCCATGGCGTAGTGAATGCCCTTGAGCTCGCGCCCGGGCGCGGGCAGGTCGCGTGGATGCTCGGCGCCGCCGCAGAGAAGAATTGCGTCGAATTGTTCAGTGAGCGATTCAATGGGAGTGTTCACGCCGACGTGCGCGTTGGTCTGGAAGATGACGCCCTCGGCCTTCATCTGCGCCACGCGGCGATCGACGATGTGTTTCTCAAGCTTGAAGTTGGGAATGCCGTAGCGGAGCAGGCCGCCGATGCGGTCGTTTTTCTCGTAGACCGTGACGGAGTGACCGGCGCGGCGAAGCTGCTGCGCGGCAGCAAGGCCCGCGGGACCGCTGCCGACAACGGCGACGCGCTTGCCTGTGGCTTGCTCGGGCGGTTCGGGATGAATCCAGCCCTCGTCCCAACCGCGCTCGACGATGGAACGCTCGATTAATTTGATTGAAACCGGCGGCTGATTGATGCCGAGGACGCAGGCGGCTTCGCAGGGTGCCGGACAGATGCGGCCGGTGAATTCAGGGAAGTTGTTCGTGGAGTGGAGGCGGCGAACGGCCGCCTGCCATCGATTGTTGTAGACGAGATCGTTCCAGTCGGGGATGAGATTGTTGACCGGGCAGCCAGTATGGCAGAAAGGCACGCCGCAATCCATGCAACGTGCGCCCTGCTCGCGCTGCTTTTCTTCGGGGAACGGCTCGTAGATCTCGAACCAGTCGCGAATGCGTTCGTCTGCCTTGCGGCGCGTGGGTTGCTCGCGGTTAATTTCGAGAAAGCCGGTGACCTTACCCATGCTTCACCTCCGCGGAGGCTGCGACCAGCGAAGGCGAGGAGAGTGGGGAAGTGTATTCGGCCTGCGCACGTTCGACGCCCAGCACGCGCTTGTATTCGTGCGGGAAAACTTTGATGAAAAGCGGCTGCGCGTCGGCCCAATGCTCAAGGATCCATGCAGCGCGCGGGCTGCCGGTAAGGTCGCGATGGCGTGCGAGCAGCGACTGAATTTTTTCAATGTCCTCAGAGTTGACCAGTGGCTCCAAATCCACGCTGGCCTTGTTGCAACGGCGTGTGGAGAAGTCGCCCTTATCGTCGTAGACGAAAGCGATGCCGCCGCTCATGCCGGCAGCGAAGTTGCGACCGGTGGAACCGAGAATGATGGCGAGGCCGTTGGTCATGTATTCGCAGCCATGGTCGCCCACGCCTTCAACAACCGCTGTCGCGCCGGAGTTGCGGACGGCAAAGCGTTCGCCTGCGATGCCGTTAAGGAAAACCTCGCCGCTGGTGGCGCCGTAGAGGACGACGTTGCCAACGAGAATGCTTTCCTCGGGCAGGAAGCTCGAGGTCTTTGGAGGGTATGCGATGATGCGCCCGCCGGAAAGACCCTTGCCGAGATAATCGTTGGTATCGCCTTCAAGCTCGAGAGTCACGCCCTGCGGAACGAACGCGCCGAAGCTCTGGCCGGCGGAGCCGCGGAACTTGAAGTGGAGCGTGCTGTCAGGCAATCCTGCAGATCCGAAGCGACGCGCGATCGTGCCGCCGAGCATGGCTCCGACGGTGCGGTGCACGTTGCGAATGGCGAAGCTGGCGGTGACGGGAGTCTGCGATTCGAGCGCGGGCTTGGCCTTGGCAATGAGCGCGTGATCGAGAGCCGGACCGAGACCGTGATCCTGGCAAGTAGTCCGGCGCCGCGCGACGCGCGAGGGAAGCGGCGGCGCGTGAAGAATAGATGAGAGGTCGATGCCTTTGGCTTTCCAATGTGCGTCGTCGATATGCGTCTCGATTTTTTCAACCCGGCCGACCATCTCGTCGACAGTGCGGAAGCCGAGTTTGGCCATGTGCTGGCGCATCTGCTCGGCAATGAAGAAGAAGAAATTGATGACGTGCTCGGGAGTGCCGGTGAAGCGCTCGCGCAGAATGGGATCCTGTGTGGCGATGCCGACTGCGCAGGTATTCAAGTGGCACTTGCGCATCATGATGCAACCCATTGAGATAAGCGGCATTGTGGCAAAGCCGAATTCTTCCGCGCCGAGCAATGCAGCGATCACAACGTCACGGCCCGTCTGGAGTTTCCCGTCAGTCTGCACGCGAATGCGGCTGCGCAGATCATTGAGCAGCAGAACCTGCTGCGTTTCGGCGAGGCCCAGTTCCCAGGGAAGGCCGGCGTGCTTGATGGAACTGAGCGGCGAAGCGCCAGTGCCGCCGGTATCGCCGGAGATGAGCACGACGTCGGCGTGCGCTTTCGAGACGCCTGCGGCGACCGTGCCGACGCCAACCTCGGATACGAGCTTAACGGCGATGCGCGCTTCCGGATTGACGTTCTTGAGGTCGTAGATCAGCTGCGCGAGATCCTCAATGGAATAAATGTCGTGATGCGGCGGAGGCGAGATGAGGCCTACGCCGGCGATGGAGTGGCGGATACGCGCGATTTCGCTATCAACTTTATGTCCGGGAAGCTGGCCGCCTTCGCCGGGCTTTGCGCCCTGCGCCATTTTGATTTGCAGCTCGGTGGCGTTGACAAGGTAATTGGTTGTGACGCCGAATCGGCCGCTTGCAACCTGCTTGACGGCGGAGCGGCGCGAATCGCCGTTGGCATCGGGTGTAAAGCGAGCTTCATCTTCGCCGCCCTCGCCGGTGTTCGACATGCCGCCGAGGCGGTTCATCGCGATGGCAAGTGTCTCGTGCGCTTCTTTTGAAATCGACCCGAAGCTCATTGCGCCTGTGGTGAAGCGCTTGACGATTTCCTTGGCCGGCTCGACTTCTTCAAGCGGAATCGGCTCGTCTGCGTATTTCAGCTTGAGCAGGCCGCGCAGTGTACAAAGCGTGCGGTTCTGACCATCGATGAGGTCAGTGAATTCCTGGAACGTCGCTGGATTATTGTTGCGAACCGCGTGCTGCACCTTGCTGATGGTCAGCGGATTGAGCAGATGGAATTCGCCGCCCTCGCGGTATTGATATTGGCCGCCCACAGCGAGATCGGTTTCGGAGTCAGTGAGCGGCTGGAAAGCGTATTCGTGCTTCATCTGCGCTTCGCGAGCCAGCACGCCGAGACCGACGCCTTCAATGCGCGAGGCGGTGCCCGGGAAATAATCCTCGATGAGGGAGCGATTGAGGCCGACAGCTTCAAAGACCTGCGCGCCGCGATAGCTTTGCAGCGTGCTGATGCCCATCTTTGAGAACGTTTTGAGCAGTCCCTTGTTGATGGCCTTGATGAAGTTTTTCTCGGCGTACTCGGCTGAGAGTTTTTCGGGCAAAAGTCCGCGTCGCTTGAGATCGTGAATGGTTTCGATCGCCAGATACGGGTTGATGGCGCTGGCGCCATAGCCAATGAGCAGGGCGAAGTGCATAACCTCGCGCGGCTCGCCGCTTTCGATGATGAGGGCTACCTGCGTGCGCTTTTCTTCGCGGACCAGGCGATTATGAACGGCAGCCATGGCCAGCAGGCTGGGAACGGGCGCGTAGGTAGGATCGACGCCGCGATCGGAGAGAATGAGCAACGAATAGCCGGAGTCAACGGCGTGAGAGGCGCGGTTGCTCAAATCTTCAAGGGCGTGACGCAGGCCTTTTTCGCCATCTTCGGCGCGAAAGAGCGCGGGCAGCGTGGTGGCGAGAAGATCGCCTGATGAAACTCGGCGCAACTTCTCGAGGTCGCGGTTGGTGAGGATTGGATGGGGCAGCTTAAGCGTGTGGCAGTTCTCAGGGGCCTCATCCAGAATGTTTCGCTCGGTGCCGATGTAGCTGATGAGCGACATGACGAGCTCTTCGCGAATGGGGTCGATAGGCGGATTTGTGACCTGGGCGAAGAGCTGCTTGAAGTAGTTGAAGAGCGGTTGCGGGCGGTCGGAGAGACAGGCCAGCGGGACGTCGGTGCCCATGGAGCCGATGGGCTCCTGGCCGTCGGCGGCCATCGGCGCAAGCAAGATGCGGAGATCTTCTTCGCTGTAGCCGCAGGCGCGCTGGCGCCGGAGCAGCGTCTCTGCATTGAATCCGATGACGCGCGCGGGCTCAGGCAGCGAGTCAATGGTGACCTGCTGTTGCTTGAGCCAGTCGCCATACGGCTGGCGCGCAGCGAGAGACTTCTTGATCTCGGCGTCGGAGATGATTCGCTGCTGCACCGTGTCGACGAGGAACATGCGGCCGGGCTGCAGGCGGCCTTTCTTAAGAATGTCCTCGGGCGGAACTTCAATCACGCCGGCTTCGGAGGCGAGAACAACCAGATCGTCCTTGGTGACGATGTAGCGGCCGGGGCGAAGGCCGTTGCGATCGAGTGTGGCGCCAATCACGCGGCCGTCAGTAAATGCGATGGCAGCGGGACCATCCCACGGCTCCATGAGCGAAGCGTGGTACTCGTAGAAGGCACGCTTGTCCTCGTCCATGTCGGGGTTGCCGGCCCAGGCCTCGGGAATCAGCATGGCCATGACGTGCGGAAGCGAACGGCCGGATTGGAATAGAAATTCGACAGCGTTGTCGAGGGAGCCGGAATCGCTGCCGCCGGGAACGACGACGGGATAAAGCTCCCTGATTTTGTCGCCGTAAAGCGAGCTCTCAAGGACCGACTGGCGCGCATTCATCCAGCTGACGTTGCCGCGAATCGTATTGATCTCGCCATTGTGCGCAACGTAGCGGTAGGGATGCGCGAGCGGCCAACTGGGAAATGTGTTGGTGGAAAAACGCTGGTGAATGAGCGCCAGGGCGCTGGTGACGAGGGGATTGGCAAGCTCAAAATAGAACTTCTCAATCTGCGGGGCCAGCATCAGGCCCTTGTAGATGATGGTGCGACAGGAGCAAGAGGGGATGTAGAAAGTTTCCTTGTCCTCAATCTCAGAGGCGAAGATCTCATTTTCCGTGCGGCGGCGAACACGATAGAGGAGGCGCTCGAAGGCATCTTCGTCAAGACCCTTGGGGCGGGCGATAAAGAGCTGCTCGATGTAAGGCTGGGTGTTGCGGGCTTCGCGCCCAATGGCATCGCCGTTAACAGGTGTATCGCGCCAGCCGAGGACGGCGCAGCCCTCTTCCTGGGCGATGCGCTCAAAGACGCCTTCGCACTGCAGGCGGTTCTGCCGTTCGACGGGCAGGAAACACATGGCCACGCCATAAGTGCCGGATTCAGGCAGCTTGATGCCCAGCTCTGCACATTCTTTGACGAAGAAATCGTGGGGAATCTGGATCAAAATTCCCGCGCCGTCGCCGGTCTCGGGGTCGCACCCAGCCGCGCCGCGATGGGTAAGGTTGATCAGAACCTCAAGCCCTTTGCGGATGATCTCATGGCTCTTCTCGCCCTTGATGTTCGCCACCAGCCCCATGCCGCAGGCATCGTGCTCATCCCGGGGATGATAGAGCCCTTGTGCTTGCGGTGGGCGAAGACGGCGACTCGAAGATCCCATGGTGTCCTTTTGAAGAAAATTTGATTGCGACAAGGTGGATATTTCGAAGTACACAACCGCTGTGCGATTCCCGAGGGTTAAAAATCGCCTTACCAGTGGAACAAATGGGTTTAGTTGAGCAGTGCCGGCCGCATCCCGGATCTGCACTTCTTTTAATATAACGAAAAACCTCGATCCATGCAGCAGTTCCTTTCAAGATAGGGGACGGGAAGTCGGGAAGGGCTGCGATATCAACAGAATTTCCGGCGTGGCTAATTTGCCGATGACTCTGCCGGGGCCTCGCACGGGTCATGTTTCGTCCCGTATACTCGGGGTCAATGAAGCGCATGAACCAGACAATTCTTGTGACCGGCGGCGCGGGATTCATCGGTTCGAATTTCGTTTTAGGCTGGTTGAATCACGGGGCTCGCTCGAAGGCGGGGCCGGTGGTGAATCTTGACCTGCTGACCTACGCCGGGAATGCCGCGAACTTGGCGTCGCTCGAGGGCGATGAGCGGTATACCTTCGTACGCGGCGATATTTGCGATGGGGGACTGGTGGCGTCTTTGCTGCGGAGATATCAGCCGCGTGCTATCGTTCACTTTGCCGCCGAGAGCCATGTGGACCGGTCGATCGTGTCGCCGGAGGGGTTCATCCGCACCAACGTGATGGGCACCTTCACCTTGCTGGAAGAAGCGCGCGCGTACTCGAACGGGCTCAGCGAGGCTGACCGCGCGGCATTCCGATTCTTGCATGTTTCGACGGACGAAGTTTACGGGTCGCTGCGTCCCCATGATGCGGCTTTTAGCGAGGAGACCGCCTATGCGCCGAACAGTCCGTATGCGGCGTCGAAGGCCGGCTCGGATCACCTGGCGCGGGCATACTTTCACACGTTCAAGCTTCCTGTAGTGACGACGAATTGCTCAAATAACTATGGGCCGTTTCAGTTTCCTGAAAAACTGATCCCGCTAACGATTCTGAACGCGCTGGAAGGAAATCCACTGCCGGTATATGGCGACGGAAAGAATGTGCGCGACTGGTTGTACGTGGAGGATCACTGTGCGGCAATTCGAGCCGCGCTCGACAAAGGCCGGCCGGGACAAACCTATAACATTGGCGGAAACAGCGAGCGGACGAACATCGACGTGGTAACGGCAATTTGCGATCTGGTGGATGAGATGCGGCCGCAGGATGGCGACGCTCCAAGGCGAAGGCTTATCACTTTCGTTCAAGACCGGCCGGGACACGACCGCCGGTACGCGATCAACGCCAAAAAGATTCAGCGCGAGTTGGGATGGAAGCCGGCGGAGGAATTTGAACGCGGCCTCGGCAAAACCGTGCGCTGGTACCTGGAGCATGGCGATTGGGTGAAGAGCGTGCGGACAGGGGCTTACCGCGATTGGATTGCGAAGAACTATGCGGAGCGGGCCCAGATTTAGGGCCATGATGAGGATCGCAAGATGAAGGGAATCATTCTAGCCGGCGGATCGGGGACGCGGCTGTATCCCGTGACGAACGTGGTTTCAAAACAACTGCTGCCGGTCTACAACAAGCCGATGATCTATTACCCGCTGAGCACGTTGATGCTGACGGGATTGCGCGAGATTTTGATCATCTCGACGCCGCAGGACACCGGGCGCTTCAACGATTTGCTGGGCGACGGAAGGCAATGGGGCCTGGAGATCGCCTACGCCGTGCAGCCCAGTCCCGATGGTCTGGCGCAGGCGTTCTTGATCGGGCGGGAATTCATTGCCGGGCAGCCAAGCGCGCTGGTGCTTGGCGACAACATCTTTTATGGGCAGGGGTTCTCGAAGCAGATGCAGAGGGCGGCAAAGCTCGAGGGCGGTGCGACCATCTTCGCCTACCCAGTGGATGATCCCGAACGGTACGGTGTCGTGGAGTTCGATGATAAAGGGCGGGCAGTGAGCCTGGAAGAGAAGCCGGCACATCCAAAGTCGCGCTATGCGGTGACGGGGCTGTATTTTTATGACGGCGATGTCGCGAAGGTCGCCGCGACGCTGAAACCCTCGGCGCGCGGAGAGCTCGAAATCACGGACCTGAACCGGCGCTACCTGGAAGCGGGGAAGCTGAAGGTGGAGATCATGAGCCGAGGCATGGCATGGCTCGACACGGGGACGCACGATTCACTGCTGGAGGCGGCGCTCTTTGTACACACCATCGAGCGGCGGCAGGGGCTGAACATCGCGTGCCCGGAAGAAATAGCCTACCGGCAGGGATTCATCGACGCCGAACAATTGGAAAAGCTGGCCGCGCCCATCGCCAGGAGCGGCTACGGGCAGTACCTGCAAGCGCTCTTGCGCGAGCCGTACTTTGCCGCCAGGACCGAATAGCCATGCAGATCGAAGCGACATCGTTGCCCGGCGTGCTGGTGCTGACCCCGAAGACTTACCATGACGACCGGGGCGCGTTCTCCGAGACCTTTCATTTGCGCCGCGTGGTGGAGGCAGGCCTGCCGGCACAGTGGGTTCAGGACAACTTCTCAATCTCGCGGAAGAATGTGCTGCGTGGAATTCACTATCAGGTCACGCAGCCACAGGGGAAGTTGGTCCGGGTGACGCATGGTGCGGTGCTGGATGTGGCCGTGGACCTTGGCAGAAATTCGCCGACATTTGGCAAACATGTGGCAATGGAGCTGAGCGGAGAAAACGGCAAGATGCTGTGGATTCCGCCGGGATTCGGGCACGCATTTCTGGTTCTGAGCGAAATCGCCGGTTTTGCATACAAGGTTACGGATTATTATTCGCCTGCGGGCGAGCGGACGATCGTGTGGAACGATCCGGAGTTGGGGATCAAATGGCCGATCGCCGCGGGCGACGCGATTGTGTCGGATAAAGACGCCAGCGGGAAGCTGCTGCGCGACGCGGAACTCTTTGCGTAAACTGGGCAGGAACGCAAGCACGGATCAAACTGAAAAACTGGAGAGAGTGCGTGAGGGAGAATCTGCGTGTGGATGCGCCTGCCGCGACGTTGCCGCGCTGGATGGGGAATTGGGCAAGCCGATCGGGCGATGGTGCCCCGAAAGAAATGACGGCTCCGCAGCCCGCCGGCGAAACCTTCGGCAAAGTGCCCGAGGTCGCGATCGGCTTCTGGATTATCAAGATTGCCGCAACCACCCTGGGCGAAACCGGCGGCGACTCGCTTTCCATGTCGCTGAACCTGGGGTACGCGACCAGCACCATCATTTTCTTTGTGCTTTTTGCCGTCGCAGTGGCAGCGCAGATTCGAGCGAAGAAATTTCACAAGTTTTTGTACTGGGCCGTCATTGTGGCCACGACATTGACGGGGACAACGATGGCGGATTTCGCAGATCGCTCGCTGGGAATTGGGTATCTAGGAGGGTCGATCATCCTCTTCACCCTCGTGATCGCGACGCTGACGTCATGGCGGCTGAAGATGGGGTCGATTTCGGTCGAATGCATCACCTCTCCAAAGGTGGAGATGTTCTACTGGACGACGATCCTTTTCTCCAACACGCTGGGCACCGCGCTCGGCGATTGGGTCGCGGACTCAGGGCCGGGCTACGAAGGCGGCGCGCTGATTTTTGCAGGCTGCATCGGGATCGTGGCGCTGATTTATTTCTTCACCAAGGCATCGCGCGCAGTCCTGTTCTGGGCGGCGTTTGTGCTGACCAGGCCGCTTGGCGCAACGCTTGGGGACCTGCTGACCAAGCCCGTTGCAGACGGTGGCCTGAACCTGAGCAGGTACAGTTCATCGGCGGCGATTGCCGTATTCATGGTGATCTGCATTCTCGCGTTTCCGCAGCGCGCGGGGCAGCATCCGGGCGCGAAAACGGGAAAATGAACCAGAAAGAGTTGTTCATTCGGCGGCTTCGGCGAGTGGCTTTACTTGACGAATGCGAAAGTGTTAACTTGCAAAGACCCCCCTTAAGATATGCCTCTTCTTAGAACTGGAGAATTCCCATGTCTTGTCCTCGTTGTGGCGCAGAGACCCTGCCGAGTCAGGGATTTTGTACGAAATGCGGCGCTGTCTTAGGAACGGCTGATAGCGGGCAGAGTGCCGCGGTCGCCGGTGCCACGCCAATCACGGCCGCCGCGCCACAGCCGGCGCCGACTTCGCTGCATCCCATTCCCGACGGCGGCATGACGATGGAAGAAGTGGTTGCGTGGCTGCAGAGCGGAGGCTACTCTGCGAAGGTGGTCACCGCTGAAGGCGGCAAGCGCCATATCATGACCAATGCGCACGGTGTTCCATTCGACATCTTCATGCCCGGCTGCCTCAGCGGGCGATGCGCCTCAATCGAGCTCGTGTGCTCCTTTTCCTGCAAAGGCAGGTTCGATATTTCGCGATTGAACGAATGGAACAGTGATGTCCCCTGGTGCAAGGCATACTACGACACCGTCAACGATCCATGCCTCGACATGGATATCCTTCTCTCGCCCGGCGGAACGTACGAATCGCTGAACGATCAGTTTTTGACCTGGAACAGCGTACTCGGCAAGTTCATCGCCAAGTACGATCTGCTTTAGATCTCTCGCGGGATGCTTGATTGAAATGACCTCACTCGGTGAATCGCGAAAGTGAGACCGTGCAAAGGCTCACTACGGATTCCATTCTTAGACCAGGAGAAATTACGATGTCTTGTCCTCGTTGCAGCGCAGAGACGGCGCCAGGTCAGGTATTTTGCACGAAGTGCGGAGCTGCCTTAGGAAACGCGGAAGGCGCGCCGAGTGTCGCCGCTACCGCTGTTGCTCGCCCGGTGCCCGACGCTGCAGTGCCCGTTGCACCCGCCGCACCGGAGCCGGCAACGCCGCCGCAGCCTTCAGCCGCTTCGATACGCCCGATTCCCGATGGCGGGTTGACGATAGAAGAGCTCTCGGCGTGGATCGAGAGTGAAGGCTATGCCGTGAAGTTTGTAACCGGCGAGAGCGGCAAGCGCCACATTGAAACCAGCACCCAGGGTTTCCCGCTCAACATCTTCCTGGGCGACTGCAAGGGCGAGCGCTGCGCATCCCTCGAACTTGCCGCGGGCTTTTCCACGGGCGGCAAATTCGATGTTTCGCAGATCAACGGCTGGAACTACGATAACCGCTGGTGCCGGGCTTATTACGACGGCGACAAGGATCCGTGGCTAAGAATGAATATCGATCTCTGGCCCGGAGGCACATTTGTGGCGCTAAGCGCTCGGTTCGAAACATGGAACCGCACGCTCGGCCGGTTTATCGACAAATACAGTCTGCGATAAATGGGGCACCGCCGGCCAGTTCCGCGTCACCGGCATGGTCACCCTGACCGCATCACGCTCCGCGGATTTCGGGCGCACGACCGGCTCGGGGAATCTATGCTATTCGGCCTGAAATCGGCTGTGATTAAGCCATTCGACAATCCGACCGGCGTTGTCTGGCTGGGTTATACTTGCAGGGTCACCATGCGGATATCCGCCATCTTTCAAGCCGTTTGAGGTTGTTATGTCAGGCCACTCAAAATGGGCCACAATCAAGCACAAGAAGGGCGCGCTGGATGCTAAGCGCGGCAAGATCTTCACCCGGCTACTCAAGGAAATTGCCGTCGCTGCCAAGGGCGGCGGTAACCCCGACACCAACGCGCGGCTGCGTACAGCGGTGCTGGCTGCCAAAGCAGAGAACATGCCCGCAGATAACATCAAGCGGGCGATCCAGCGCGGCACCGGAGAACTCGAGGGTCTGACCTACGAAGAGGTCACTTTTGAAGGTTACGGACCGGGAGGCGCAGCGATCATTGTCGAGGTGATGACCGATAACCGCAACCGCGCAGTGAGCGAAATCCGGCACGCGTTCGCGAAGAATGGCGGGAACCTCGGCGAGAATGGCTCAGTAAGATTCATGTTCGCGAAGAAGGGTTTGATTGCAGTAGAGAAGTCAGCGGCCAGCGAAGAGAAGTTGATGGACATCGTGCTGGAGCATGGCGGCGAGGATCTGAAGGATGAAGGGGACACCTGGGAGATTCTGACCGATCCCGGGTCGTATGAAGCCGTATCGAGCGCAGTGAAGGCAGCGGGCATTCCGACGGTGATGAGCGAAGTGGCGATGGTTGCCTCGACCTACAGCAAGCTGGAAGGGAACGCGGCGGGACAGATGGTTCGCCTCCTGGAAGCGCTGGAGGATCTGGACGACGTGCAAAATGTCCATTCCAATTTCGACATGGATGCGGCACAGATGGAGGCCGCTGGATAAGCAGGACCAGGGCAGGCAAGGAAAAGGCCGCCCGGTTGTGGCGGTCTTTTTTTGGTAATTGCAGGGAACAAGCGATCAAGGGAACGAGTGGATCGGAGCCGGACGGGATGGGGAAGATTTTGAGGAGATTTTCTGGATTCTTGTCGATTGTTCTGGTGGCTGGGACCATGCTGGCCGCTGCCCAAAATCAGGGCAGCGTGGCAACCTCAGCAGGCCCGAGCCAGGTTCCCCCCACATATTCCGATTCCGACGGCCGCCCGATGGCACCGAACCCCGTTGCCGAAGTCAGGAACACCCGCAGCTGGGAGCTTGGCCCATTCATGAATTGGGGCACGGGCGTAGGCGACCGATCCGACTACAAGTTTCTCTGGGGTGGATTTCAGATCGCGAAGATCATCTCGCCCATGGTCCACGCGGGATTCTTCAGCGGCCAGTTTGAGTACGGGGGCGAGATTATGCCGCTGTGGCAGGCCTACACGCCGCCACCGCACTTGCAGGCCTACACGTGCGAATACCCGACCGGTGGGTTTTACACCTGCGAACTGCCATTCGGCGGGGGAACGTTTCGCGGCGTGAGCCTCGAGCCGGTGATCTTTCGCTGGAATTTTCTCACCAGATCGCGGCGCTTTCAACCGTGGTTTCAGGGTGCGGGCGGGCTGATTTATACCACGCACAAATTTCCGCCAAACCTCATGAGTAACAACAACCCTGCCAACGGGCCCATCATCGACGGCGGAACGAGCGTTTGGAACTTTTCGCCGCAGGGCGGCATTGGAGTGCATTACTTCCTGAAGCCGAAGCGGTCCATTGATTTGGTGGTGAGCGGGGTGCACATTTCTTCTGCCTCGCTGGGCGACCGCAATCCCGGAGTGAACGCCAGCATTCAGATTCAGGCGCAATATACGTTCTGGACGCGTTGAAGAAGCTGGGACCAGGTTAGAGAAAACAGGGCTCAAGGCGGAAACGTAAGAGAGCAGGGCACGAATGAGCGGGGCGATCGTGGAGTGCGTTCCCAACTTTTCAGAGGGCTCGGACGTGGGTCGTGTGGAAGCGATCGTCGCTGCCATGCGCGTGGACGGGGTGCACCTGCTCGATTGGTCAATGGACGCCGACCATAACCGCTCAGTGGTGACGATTGCCGGAGAGCCGGCGGGAGTGGTGGAAGCCGCCGTGCGCGGCGCCGGTAAGGCCGTGGAGCTGATCAACCTGACACGCCAGCAAGGGGTTCACCCGCGTATCGGGGCCGCGGACGTGATTCCGTTTGTGCCGGTTAGGGGGCTCAAGCTCGAGCAATGCGTGATGCTGGCGCGGCAGGCCGGCCTGGAAATCTGGCGTCGTTTTGGAGTTCCCGTCTACTTCTACGAGGCGGCTGCGGCGCGCCCGGACCGGAAAAACCTGGAAGACATTCGCCATGGACAGTTCGAAGAGCTCCGGGACGCGGCTCAAAAAGACCCTTCGCGGCGCCCGGATCTGGGCGGCCCGGGGCTTCACCCAACAGGTGGCGCCAGCGTGGTTGGAGCCCGTAAGTTTCTTGTTGCCTATAACATCTACTTCGACTCAGCCGACGTGGCCATGGCAAGGGCGATCGCCAGGGAGATTCGCGCCGCTTCAGGAGGCCTGAAGGGCGTGAAGGCCATGGGGGTCCTGGCTCACGGGCGCGCGCAACTCTCGATGAACATTACGGATTTCGAAGCGACGCCGCTGTCGGTGGTCCACCGCAAGGTCGTGAGCCTGGCAGCCCGGCACAAGACCGGGGTGGCCGAGGGAGAGGTGATCGGGCTGATTCCCGAGGCGGCTTGTGAGCGGGAAAGCGATTGGATGCGTCAATTAAGTGAGTTCGATGAGCAAACCAAGGTCTTGGAGCGGCGACTCGAGCACCCGCTGGAGTGGCCACAGAAGTAACCTCCCGCGGGCCGAGGATGCAGGTCGAGCGACAGCAAATCGGTACAATAACACCATGCGCCAGGAAACAGAAGGCGCCAAGAAATACGAATTTGGACCCACGGCGAGCGAATCAGGAGCCGGAGCGGGATCGAGTTTCGGAGGGTTACGTTGAAGAAGTTCGCAGGAATTTCGATTGCAGCGATGATGCTGGCGGCGGTTGTGCCGGCCCCTGCAGCACAATTATCAACAGACGCGCGCGGAGCCATTCCGCATGACGTGCAGCAATTGGTCGTAATCGATTATCGTGCAATGCAGAACTCTACAGCGGCGATGAACCTGCGTAATCGCGTGGAGCCGCCGGAGCTGAAGCAGTTCGACGAGGCTTTGAGCAAGTTCACGCTGAAGCCGGTTCTGCCTAATGGAAAACCGAGCCCGAACCAGGGCGAGCCCATCGACCAGTATGTGGACGAGTTGGCATTTGCGCTGTTCCGGCCGGCGCCGGGGAGCGATGCTCTGCAGTCAGTCGGAATTGCGCAGGGGCAGTTTCCTACCGATGACATTCTGGCCAGCTTTAAGGCGCAAAAGATCAAGCCCATGATCTTGCGCACCAACAATTTGTATCCCATGAGCAAGACGGGAATGGTCCTTTGCTTCGTCGATCCTTCGACGATGGTCTTCGGCAGCAAGGACGCCGTGACCAAGGCGCTCGACGCGCGAGACGGAAATGCGCCCAGCATGCTCACCAACAATTCAATGATGGAAGCGATGCAAAGCGTGGACTCGAATTCGCTGTGGAGCATCCTTGACAATCAGGGCACGCAGACGATGATGAAGCAGCTTTTGGGCGAAGCGGGTTCGGTGACTGATTTTGATACCGTGAAGCAGCGGCTGGTGGCTTCCTGGTACGCGATGGACTTTACCCACGGCGTCAGGTTCAATTTGACGATTGAAACGGGCGACTCATTTGCGGCCGCCACGATTTCTTCGCTGCTGTCGGCGGCGGTAATGTTGAGAAAAATGACGGGGTCGGACACGGAGAAGCAGGCGCTGAACGAGACTTCAATCGACTCCAATTCAGGCAACCTGGAGGTTCATTTCGCAGCCTCGGACACTGAATTCAGTGCGTTGCTGCAGTCACCGCTATTTCAGTCGATGGTGCACTGACTGCTGCAGGTGCCTCGTTAGAGGCGCGCGCGAACAAGAGAAATCTGTTCTTGTCTCATCGGGCGGCATTATGCCGCCCGTTTCATTTCCTGGGGCAATTAAGCCTCGGCAATGACCGCGATGGACACTCTCATGCCCTGGAGTCGAACGGGTAACTTCGCTCCTTGCCGCGCAGGCGGATTCACCGGAAACCATTTGATCCACTCCTCATTCATGCCGGCGAAGTCTGTTTCCTCAAGGAGGATGACAGTGGCGCTCACGACCCGATCGAGGGAAGTGCCGGCGGCTGTCAGGATTGCAGCTACATTCACGAGGCACTGTTCGGTTTGCTCTTGGATCGTATTCCCAACAATTTTTCCAGTCACCGGATCGTGCGGTCCGGTGCCTGAGACGAACACAAGACCTGCTGCCCGCACCGCTTGGCTGTAAGCCGGCGGGGGAGGCGGTGCATTAGGGGTTCGAATGATCTCTCTTGCCATGGTTTCTCCAATGTGAATGGATGCTTGAGGCGAAGCCTGCTTGCTTGAGAAGGGTAGGCCATAACGGAGCCGGAGCGCTCCTAAGAGGACATCGTCTCACACCTCCGTATTGGGAAGGGCGAATATGGCGTGAGCGCTTTGGATCAATATTTAGGCGCCAGCTGCGGCACGAATTCGACTTTGCCGGCGGAGAGAAGGACGATCTTGAGCTGGCCTTGCTGGCCCTCGACGAGCGTGGGGCCGGCGATCTGGACCTGCTTGCTGTCCGGGCCTGTGTAAGTGATTTTGAGTGGGCCGCTGCCGCGGATCTGGAAGCGATAGTGGTAGACCGCTCCCGAGGCGATGCGATCGGCGCCAAAGCTGGCGCTGGGGTAGTCGACTTCAAGAAGCTGAATATCGGCGCCGGTGCGGTTCTCGACAGTTGCGTCGATGTGGTACGAATGGCAGGCTGTGGCGGCGAGGAAGATGGCGGAGAGAAGAGCCGCGAAGAGTGCGCGGCGCCCTGCGGCGATGCGGGTCACTTGCTAGGTTCCTCGTTGGCTGCGGTTGAATCAGCGGCGGGAGGGTTGTGCGCGGCGTGCTTTGCGAGATCCTTTTCCACTCGATCGAGTCGCTTGAGCAACTCGGGGAGCCGCTGGAAGATGGTGACAGCGCGCAACCAGGTGCGATTGTCGAAGCCGGGTGAGCCGGAGATCATTTTGCCGGGCGGCACGTCATGCGACACGGCGGATTGCGCGGTGAGGATGACGCCGTCGCCGACCGCACAGTGGCCGGCGATGCCCACCTGGCCGGCGAGAATCACATTATTTCCGATGACCGAGGAGCCGGCAAGTCCAGTTTGCGCGCAGATCAGCGAGTCTCTTCCGATCCGCGATCCGTGGCCGACCTGGACCAGGTTGTCGACCTTGGTGCCGTCGCCGATCTCAGTAGCGCCGACGGTCGCCCGGTCGATGGTCGCATTGGCCTGGACGTCAACGCGGTTGCCGATGCGCACGGGGCCGGATTGGGGAATCTTTTCCCAGTGACCCTGCTCGTTCTTGGAGAAGCCGAAGCCGTCAGCGCCGATGATGACGCCGTTTTCGAGCGTTACATGGTCGCCGAGAACGCAATCCTCACGGACGACGGCGTGCGCGTGGGCGAAGAAGTGGCTGCCGACCTGAACGCCGGGATAGAGCACGACGTGCGGCAGGATGGTGGCGTGCGGGCCGATGTGGACATGCGGCCCGACGACGGCGTATGCGCCGATGTGCGTGTCGGGGCCAATGACGGCTGTCGGATCGATGACGGCCGTGGGATGAATTCCGGGCGGATAAGTGGGCGGCTGGTAGAAGAGGCCGAGAGCGCGAGAGAAGGCGTGATAGGGGTTCTTGATGCGCAGCGTTGCGGCGGAGATTTCCTGGAACTCGGGCTCGACGAGAACTGCGGCGGCGTGCGTGTTGCGGGCGAGCGCGGTGTACTTAACGTTCGCAACGAAAGTGATTTCGGTTGGGCCGGCTTCTTCAATGCCCTTGACGCCGGTAATTTCAAGGTCTGGATCGCCGCGGAGTTCCGCGCCCAGCTTCGTTGCCAATTCGCCTAGCTTCATTGAGGAAATTGTAACGGGTTGGGCCTGATGGGCGCGTTGTCCAGCTGGTAGTCGCTGGATAGCCGGTGATTCGAGCGAAACTGCAGAAAACGGACGCCGCTTAGGTAGCTAAATCCATCGCGTCGAACACTTCAGGAGGGAACTTTCTACGTGGCCGATTGTCAGAGCCGAGAAACGGCGGCAAGTTGCCATCCTTGGCGCTCGATCGGAGATATTCTCTCTTGGCGACCTGCTTGTTATTCACCCAGTAACGCGGGAAACCGCGCTTTAGGCGACGTTTGCTGTTCCATCTCCGTTCAATACCATGCTGCAAATTCTCCCAGAAGTGGTGTTCACTGTGGACACTTTTCTGATCTTCGTCGAGCCACCATTCAAAACCGTGCCACTTCCCCTCTTTCACATAACGAGCCTCGGACAAGTACACCCGCCCATGACCCCAGTTCTCTTTAGCGCGCCAGAGGTCTAGGCCGGTGCCGTGGTTCATCGTGTAAGTACCTATAAGTTCTCCATCGTGGGACCATTGCTTTGCGGTCCCGTGAGCTAGCCCGTAACGGTATGGCTCAGCAAGGGTCACGACGCCATCGTCGATATCGTAAAGCGTCCCGTGAGTGACGCCGTTCCTCATCGGACGCTCAAAGGCGAGCTGACCGTTCTCGTCAAACTGTCGCACACCGACCACTTTGTCGTTCAGGACATACTCCGCCTTGCATTTCTGCCGTCCAGTTTGGTAAGTCGCGAGAACGCGCTCCTTGGCTGCCTTCGGAATGGATGAGCGGTAATGCTTCATTGATCAACATTGTAGTTCTTGAAATTGCAATCTCGGTCGGATTGTCATCTGTGCTGACTTTTGCCAGGTATTCAGCAGAGGGCTAAGACGCTCGCAAAAAACGACCGATTCATCCAGCACGCTAATGCGCAAGGGGCGCGGGATCAGCGACCGCGGGGACCGCCGTTTGCGGCGGCGCCTGAAGAGTGTGCGCGGCGGATTGCGCGGCATCGAGCGTGGCTCCGGGAATAATGCCAAGAACGAGCGTGGCGGCGACAGCGAGGAAGAGAGCCGCGATGACAGCCGCGCCAACGGCGGGCTTTGGATAAGCAATGCGGTGGCCGCCATCCTGATCCGAAGGCGGCCGCTGTGCAGCGACGACGACAAGGCGAAGGTAATAAGCGGCGGCTAATCCTGAGTTGAGAAAGCCGATGATCGCCAGCCAGATTGCGCCGCCGCCGACCGCCGCCGTGAAGGAGTAGAACTTGCCGAAGAAGCCGCCGGTGAAGGGGATTCCGATGAGCGAGATGAGGAAGAAGATGAGCAGGCTGCCTAGCATGGGGGAACGATAGACGAGGCCGCGGTAATCATCGATCAGGGAAAGCTCCTCGTCGTAGCCGGCGACCAGCGTAACGACGGCGAAGATCCCGACGTTCATGGCGGCGTAGGCGGCGATGTAAAAGGCGGCGGCGGCTATTCCGATCTCGCCGATTCCGGCGAAGGCGGCAAGCAGGTAGCCAGCGTGGGCAATAGCGGAATAGGCCAGCATGCGCTTGACATTCTGTTGCCTTAGGGCTGCGAGATTGCCGACGGTCATGGAGAGAACGGCGACGATCCAGAGCAGCGGCGCCCAGATAGAGCGGAGATTGGGCAGCATCTCGTAAACCACGCGCAGCAGCAGCGCGAAGGCGGCGGCTTTGGGCGCGGTCGAGAGCAGCGCAACGACGGGCGACGGCGCGCCTTCGTAGACATCAGGCGTCCAGACATGGAAGGGCGCGGCGGAAACCTTGAAAAGAATACCAACCAGCATGAGCGCCAAACCAGCAAGAACGAGGGTTTGGTTCTGCGCTATGGGAGCGAGTGCGGCGACCTGGTAGATCTGCGTGGTTCCGGTAGCGCCAAAGATGAGTGCAATGCCGTAAAGCAGGAAGGCAGTAGCGAAAGAGCCGAGGAGGAAATATTTGATGGCGGCTTCAGGGCCCCGGCCGGTGTGCTTGCGCCAGCCGGCAAGAATGTATGTGGAGATGGAGGAAATTTCGAGTGCAATAAAGACGACGAGCAGCTCAACGGCGGAGGTGAGCAGGCACATGCCGACCGCGCCAAAGACGATGAGCGCGTAGAACTCGCCCTGATGGTGGGTGTTCTCAGGGAGCGTGTCGAGCGAGAGCAACAATGCCACGAGCACGATGCCGCAGATAAGGACGTGGAAGAAGACTGTGAAGGCGCTGGTTTCGACCGTGGAGTAAAAGCCGGTTCCTTCGGGCAAGGAAAGCTGCCACAAGCTGGCCCAAAGGGCGACCGTGGTTCCCAGTGCTGCGACCCAACCCAGCGAACGGCGCGGCCATGCAGGCGGGAGCGTGGCATCAATGAGCATGATGACGACGCCCGTCAGCGTGAGGATGACCTCGGGGAGGATGCGGTAGATGTCGTGAACTGGGGTCACCGCTGAACCTCCGGAGTAGATGAAACCGGGTTCGGGACTGGTGACACGGACGAGTGCAATTCAACGATCGGAGGCGGATGAACGCCGGAGCGGATCGTGTTCAACCAGAGCGACGGCGCCAGGCCCATGACAAGCATGAGGACAACGAGCGGCGTGAGAATGGCGAGCTCGCCGAAGCGGAGATCGGTCGAAGGTTTGGAATTGGCGAGCGCGGATTCAGGTCCGTAGAAGAGGCGTTGCACAAGCCAGAGCATGTAGGTGGCGCCGAGAATCACCGCGACCGTGGCGGCCACAGCCCAGGCGCGACTAACTCCGGCAAAAGTGCTCGAAAGAATGATGAACTCGCCGATGAAGCCTGAGAGCATGGGCAGGCCGATCATCGCAAGAGTGGCGATTACGAAATAGCTGGCAGTGCGGGGCAGTTTCGCGGCCAGCCCGCCATAAGAATCGATGACGCTTGTCGCGTAGCGCAGTTCAAGAGCGCCGAGGAGCAGAAAGAGCGCACCATCAACAACGCCGTGGGAGAGGATCTGATAGACGCCGCCGGCCCAGCCGAGGAACGTGAGGCCGTAAATCGCGAGCACGATGAGGCTCAGGTGGCTGAGCGCGGCGAATGCGATAAGCCGCCAGAAATCTCGTTGCACCAGGGCGAGGCATGCGCCATAGAGAATTCCAATGACAGCGAGCGCGATAAGCAGCGGCGCGATGGCTCGCGCCTGCGCTGGGAAAAGTCCCACGTGAAAACGAAACATGGAGTAGAGGCCGAGCTTCCCGGCGACAACCATCGCAAGCGCGACGGGCGCTTCGTTGTACGTATCAGCCAGCCAGCCGTGGAGCGGAAAGACAGGAACTTTGACCGCAAAAGCGAAGAGAAATGCGAGTGCAACCCAGAAAAGCGCATTGGCGGGAAGGACGCCGCTGGCAGTTTGGTACTGGAGATCGGCAAAGTTAAAGGTCCCGGTCTTTGCGTAAAGCCAGAGGATGGCGACGAGCAGCGGAGCTGAAGGAATAAATGTGAAAAGGAAAAACTTGAGGGCGGCGCGGGGACCATCTTTGCGGCCGTACATGGCGATGAGGATGGCCATGGGAACGAGCGAGAGCTCCCAGAAGCCGTAGTACAGCATGAGATCGAGTGAGACAAAGACGCCGACCATCGCGGTCTGCTGGACGAGAAAGAGCGAGTAGAAGACCTTGCGGCGGCTCTGGATCGTCTTCCAGCTGGCGACGACACCGATGGGCGCGAGCAGGCCAACGAGAACGACGAGCCAAAGGCTGAGGCCGTCGACGCCAACATGGTAGAAGATGGCCGGGCTCTCGATCCAGGGAACGTTTTGCTCAAACTGAAAGCCAGATTGGCCGGTGACGAAGTGCGCCGGAAGATGGAGCGTAAGCAGGAAGGTGACGAGCGTCGTCGCGAGCGCGATCCAGTTGGGCAGCTTGGCGCGGTCCGGCAGGAGCGCGACGAAGACGGCGCCGGCGAGCGGTACCAGCAGGATGAGGGTGAGAATGGATTGGTCAATACTCGTCATCCTCAATGCCCCGCCTGTCCTGGTCGAATCACGGTAATGTGACTCACTTTGAAAATGGTTTCGGAATGGAAGAAGGGAAGACTCCACGCGTGGGGCGAGCTCGTTAGCAGCAAGAACAGAAGAACGGCAGCGGCCCCAGCGGCCAGCCACGCAGCGTAAGATCGCAGGTTGCCGGACTGCCAGCGCTGAAGAATCATTCCCGAGATGCTGGCAACACCGGCGAGAAGCCATGCAAGGCCCGCGAGCAGAAGGTCGACTCCGCCTAAAACGTACTTCGAGAAAGCCAGCAGCGGCTTGACGATGACCGCGCCGTAAATTTCGTCGACGTAGTACTTGTTCAGGAGCAGCTTGTAGATGCCTGGCAGCGCGGCGGCGATCTTCGCTGGACGCTCGGTCTTGCGCCTGTAGTATTTGTCGGCGATCAACAAGCCTTCAAGCGCGACGAGAACAGCGACAATGGCCAAGATGAATTCGAGGAATGGATTGCCGGTGGGCATGGGGCGATGCGCTGTGGTAACAGGACCGAGATAAGAGCTGAAGCGCTCGATGCCGATCCAGCCGCCGCAGACGGAGAGAGCCCCGAGGATGACGAGCGGAACAAGCATGGAGACCGGTGTTGCGTGATGGTGCTTGACTTCGCTGCGTGGCTCGCCCATGAAGGTCATGTACCAAAGCCGAAACATGTAGAGCGAAGTCAGCAGGGCCGCGACGAGGCCGACGAACCAGAGCAGTTTTCCACCAGTTCCTTGAAGAAATGCCGCGTAGAGGATGGGGTCTTTGGAGAAGAATCCCGCGAACGGCGGAAACCCGGCGATGGCCAGGACGGCCGCGGTCATCGTCCAGAAAGTGACTGGGAGTTTCTTGCGCAAGCCGCCCATCTTGCGAAGGTCCTGTTCGCCGCCCATGGCGTGAATGACGGAACCGGCAGCAAGGAAGAGCAGCGCCTTGAAGAACGCGTGCATGACCAGATGAAAGATCGCCGCCGAATAGGCCGCGACTCCGCAGGCGAGAAACATGTAGCCGAGCTGCGAAATGGTGGAGTATGCCAGCACGCGCTTGATGTCGTTCTGTACGAGGCCGATGGTGGCGGCGAACAGAGCCGTAGCTGCGCCGACGATGGCGACCGCCCAGAGCGCGGTGGGAGCGCGGTCAAAGAGAAGATGCGTGCGCGCGATCATGTAGACGCCGGCTGTGACCATGGTGGCAGCGTGGATGAGCGCGGAGACCGGCGTCGGGCCCTCCATCGCATCGGGAAGCCATATATAGAGCGGGAGCTGCGCGCTTTTGCCGGCCGCGCCAACCAGCAGGCAGAAACAAATGACAGTGAGGACGGTTCCGTGCCAGTCGGGTGCCAGCGCAAGCCGCACAGCAATCTGGCTGAAACCGAGCGTGCCGAAGGTGGAGAGCACGAGGAAGATTCCAATCAGGAAGCCGAAGTCGCCGATGCGGTTGACAATGAATGCTTTCTTTCCGGCGTCGGCAGCGGACTTGCGATCGAAGTAGAAGCCGATCAGCAGATAGGAGGCGAGGCCAACGCCTTCCCATCCGACAAACATGAGGAGAAAGTTGCCCGCGAGAACCAGGACCGACATGAAAAAGAGAAAAAGATTAAGGAAGCTAAAGTAACGGGCGTAGCCGGGCTCGTCCTTCATGTAGCCGACGGAATAGACGTGGATGAGGAAGCCCACTCCGGTGACGACGAGAAGCATGACCGCGGAAAGTTGATCGAGGACAAAAGTGAAATCGACATGGAGCGCGCCAATGGCGAGCCACGGATAAGTGAGGGTCTCAGCGGCGGGCAAAGCGAGCGCAGTAACCTGGCCGCAGTTCGGACAGCTTGCAGCCGCGCCGATGATCGTAGCTCCAAAGTCGCTGAGTACTACGATGAGGGACACCAGGGGCGCGAGGATTCCGATGGCTGACACAATGCGCCGCGGCAAACGAGACCCAAGGATTCCGTTGAGCAGAAAGCCCAGGAACGGAAACAGCGGGATCAGCCAAAGATGTGCGGACTCGTTCATAGTTTCATCAAATCGATTCGGTCGACAGCCAGGGTTGAACGCGCGCGGAATACAGCGATGATGATGGCGAGGCCGACAGCGGCTTCAGCAGCGGCGACCATCATGACAAAAAAGACGAAGATCTGTCCTCGCACTTCGTGCCACTGGTAGGCAAAGGCAACAAAGGAAAGATTGACGGCATTGAGCATGAGCTCAATCGACATGAAAACTGTGATCAGGTTCCGCTTGATGAGAAAACCGACGACACCGAGCGAAAAAAGAATGGCGCTGAGCAGCAGATACCAGGAGATCGGCACGTCGTGCTGAAGGAAGGTCATTTTTCGGCCGTCCTTTCCGAGCCCGCGATCTTTGAACCTTCCACGTGGGCCATGGCGACTGCGCCAAGAATGGCTATAAGGATGAGCACGGAGGTGACTTCAAACGGAAGCAGCAACTCGTGAAAAAGTACCTGGCTGAGAAGGACTAGATTGGATTGGCCCGGCGCGTTGGAAAGCCCCTCGCCGAGTTGTGCAGCGCGGAGGCCCTGAGCGTGAAGAAAGATGGTGGCGAGGACGGCGAAGATTGCGACAACGGCAGGAAATCCAACGCGCGATGCGGCGCGGCTGCCGAGAGTGCGCTCTTCGCGACCGGCATTCAAAAGCATCACGACGAAGGTGAACAGGACCATGACCGCGCCTGAGTAGACGATGATCTGCGCGATCGCGAGGAACTCTGCGCCGAGGAGAAGGTAGAGGACGGCGAGGGAGGTCATGACGACGATGAGCGAAAGCGCGCTGTTAATGGGATGGGTTTGCACCAGGAGGTTGATGGCTCCCGCGAGGCAGAATCCGGCAAACAGGAAGAACAGGATCAGATGCATCGTCGTTCGAGGAAATCCTTCCCGATTGTAAATGAGCTCGATCTGTCACTTCGCGGGTGCCCCAGGTCCCTCGCATTTGGGGACCTGGGTGAGCGCACTCAGCGATAAGCAAGCCAGAGGCTTGTTCCCACAATGTTGAGGATGGCAAGCGGAAGCAGAAAGCGCCATCCGAAGTTCATCAGCTGGTCATAGCGGAAGCGGGGCAACGTGCCGCGCACCCACACGTAGAGACACAGGAAAGCAAAAACTTTGATCACGAACCAGAAGATGGGAAGCAGCGCATTGATGATTGGGTTCTGAAGTGGCGGCATCAGATCGCCCAGCGGGCTGGTCCATCCGCCGAGAAACAGCAGCGTAGCCACGCAGCCCACGTTGATCATGTTCCCGTATTCGGCCATAAAGAACATGGCGAACTTCATTGAACTGTATTCGGTATGATACCCGCCGGTTAGTTCGCTTTCGGCTTCAGGCAGATCGAAAGGCGAGCGGTTGGTCTCGGCAAATGCGGCCATCAGATAAATGAAGAAGGCCACAATCTGCCCGCCACCAAGGACGTTCCACGTTGCGGCGCCGAGAGTGGCCTGCTGCTCCACGATGACGCGGAGATTGAGCGATCCGGCGCGGAGGACGACGCCGACCAGCGAAAGGCCGAGCGCGAGTTCGTAGCTGATGAGCTGGGCAGAGGAGCGCAGCGATCCGAGCAGGGAATATTTGTTGTTTGAAGACCAACCGGCCAGCGCGATGCCGTAAACGCCGATCGAGGTGACGCCGAGAATGACAAGCAGGCCGACGTTGATGTTCGAAATTTGAAAGAGGTCGACGCCGTGGGGGCCCATATTTGCGCCGAAAGGAACCACGGCAATGGCGATGAGCGCGCAACCGAGCGAGATGATGGGCGCGAGAAGATAGATCGGGCGATAGACCGCCGTGGGGATGAGATCTTCCTTGAGGAAAGACTTGGCGCCGTCGACGAGCGGTTGCAGCAGCCCGAAGGGACCAACGCGGCTCGGCCCCCAGCGATTCTGGATGCGGCCGACGAGCTTGCGCTCGAGAAGCACGGTGTATGCGATGCCCATGAGCATCACCACCGTGACCACGGCGACTTTGGCAAGGCTCCAGAGAAAGAATGCGAAGATCGTCACGTGCGTTTGGCCTTCTTCAGTTCAAAATCCCGTTTTTTCCTGTCATCCTGAGCGGAGTCCCGGCATCCGGGACGAAGTCGAAGGACCTGCATTTCTCCTTAATCCGCCGCGGATTTTACGATTTCCTTTGATTGATGCTCGTCAAGTTGCCTCAGCGCTGAGCTGTAACGGCCCAGCGTGCCTGAGGTGAAAAGAGTATCGTGCGCGGGGACAACGAGCTCCGGTGCGCAAAGCGCGGAGGCTGAAACAAATCCCGGTGACGCCGGCTCAGTGTGTACATCGTTGCCCGCGAAAAGATTGATGCGATCGAGGGTATATCCCGGAACCAGCCGTTCGATTTCGTCGAGCGCAGCGAGCGGATCGAAGGGGCTGAGCCGGGGTTCGAGGCCGTTGGCCTCTAGCCACACGGCGTGACGATCCGCTTCTCCGGACTGCGCGCCCCGCGACTGGCCGAGATCGCCCGTAGTTCCGCGTTTGCCGAAGGGAACCAGCGTGCTCACGTCGACACCCATGCCTCCGGCCAGACGAACGAGAATTTCGAAGTCAGGCTTGACGCCGGCGCGGTCGGCGGCCTTGCGGATAATTTGAATGTCGCCAAAGGTGTTGGTGACGGTGCCGGACTTTTCGTAGAGGCTGGCGGCGGGAAGAACAACGTCAGCAAGCGCCGCAGTCTCGGTGAGGAAAAGATCCTGCACGATGAGAAACGTGTGCTGGAATACCTTGGGATCGAGCTTGGCGTGTGAAACAGGATTGGCGCCGACGATAAGGAGCGCTCCGAGATCGCCAGCGTCAGCGGCGTTGAGCATTTGCGGCAGTGAATTGCCGAGTGCGGCAGGAAGGTTAGCGTACTCGGTGAATGCGCCGGGCGCGCTGACCGGAACATACCCGGGCAATAGATCCGGAAAGAGGCCCATGTCGGCAGCGCCGCGTGAGTTTGAATGGTCGCCGAGATAGGCGAATTTTACATTTCCGCGCTTGATGCCCCAGGCGATGAGGCTTTCGACAGCTTCACCGCGAAATTCTTCGCCGAAGATCACGATCAGCGATTCTTCGGCCAGGATCGCCTTGCTGAAGTCGGTTTGGCCGGCTTCGAGCGAGGCCGCGAACCTGCTCAAGTCGCCGGGACGAAGCTCGAGCGCAGCCTTCGCCTGCCGCGCGAGCTTGATGTTCTTCGCATTCGCTACGTAAAGGCGGGCGCGATTCAGGCGCACATCGGTGCGCAGCTGCCACGCAAGAAGGGGATGCTCATCAGTGGGGTTGCCGCCGATGAGGAGGATGGCGCAGGCATTCGAGATATCGCGCAGACTGGCGGTTTTGCCAGGGTGACCGCTCAAAGCACGCGCGAATGAAGCATAATCCGTCGTGCGCTCGTGGTCGATGTTGTTGGTGCCAAGAACCGTCCGCGCAAACTTTTGCAGCAGGTAGTTTTCTTCGTTGGTCGTCCGGTTTGAACCGATGACGCCGATGGCTGATCCGCCGCGGCTGTCGCGGATTTCTTTCAGCTTCCCGGCCGCGACGCGAATGGCGTGCTCCCATGTAGCGGGTTCGAGCTTGCCTTGCGCATCGCGCACGAGAGGCTGCGTGAGGCGGTCCGGGCTTTCGACGAAATCGAAGCCGAAGCGGCCCTTGGCGCAGAGAAAGTCGCCGTTGATGCCGCTTTTGTCGCGATTATCGGCGCGCACGATCTCCGAGCCGTCGTTCGACTGTCGCACGCCGAGCGTCACCTTGCAGCCGTCGGAGCAATGCGTGCAGACGGTGGAAACGTGGTTCATCTCCCAGGGCCGCGTCTTGTACCGATAGCTGCCGCTGGTGAGCGCGCCCACGGGGCAAACGTCAATGCACATGCCGCACTGCTCGCAGTCGAGCTGGCCGGCTCCGTGTGCTTCGGGCACGTTAGGAACAATGACCGAGTCCGCGCCGCGATTCTGGATGCCGAGCGCCCACACATCCATGCCTTCGCCGCACATGCGGATGCAGCGGTAGCAAAGGATGCAGCGCGGCCGATCGTAGAAGACGGCCGGCGACCACTGCTGCTCGTCGCGATGGTGCTTGACCTCGACGAACTGGCTTTCGCCCGCGCCGTACTTGAAGGTCATATCCTGCAACTCGCACTCACCGCCGGCGTCGCAGACAGGGCAGTCAAGCGGGTGATTGCCGAGAAGCAATTCGATAGTGGCCTTGCGCGCCTGAGCGATTTCGGGTGACTCGGTGATGAAGACCTGGCCTTCGGCGACGGTCGTAGTGCAGGCAGTTTGCAGCTTGGGAACTTTTTCCTGGCGCACGACGCACATGCGGCAGGCAGCCTGCAGCGAAAGGCCGGGATAGTAGCAAAAAGCAGGAATCTCGATGCCGGCCTTGCGGCAGGCGTCAATAAGCAACGTTCCCGCAGGTGCGGTGAGCTTTTTTCCGTCGACTGTGAAGGTTACGTCGGGCATCTTTTTCTGCTCTTGGAGCGGATCCTCGGAAACGTGGCGCCTGTTATACGACGGTCAACTGCGGCACGCCTTCCCTCGCGTAAGGGCACGGCATACCGTTCAGATGGTCTTCAAACTCCTTGCGAAACTTTTTGACGAAGGCGATGGTCGGCATTGCCGCCGCGTCGCCCAGCGGGCAAAACGTTCGCCCCAGCATGTTCTCGGCGAGGTACTGAATATTGTCGATGTCGTTCTTGGTGCCAAAGCCGGCGTGAAAGCGCGTGAGCGATTTTTTGAGCCAATCGGTGCCTTCGCGGCAGGGAATGCACCAGCCGCAGCTTTCATGCGCGTAGAAACTGATGGTGCGGAGCGCGAATTCAACCATACAGGTCTGGTCGTCGATCACAACCACGCCACCGGAGCCAAGCATGGAGCCGGCCTTGCCAACCTGGTCGAAATCCATGCCGATATCGATCTCTTCGGGCAGCAGGACGGGCGTGGACGATCCGCCGGGAACCACGGCTTTCAAATTGCGCCCGCCGCGGACTCCGCCGGCAACGTCGTAGATCATCTTCTTGAGGTTGTAGCCCATGGGCAGCTCGTAGACACCGGGGCGCTCCACATGCCCGCTGATAGAAAAGAGACGTGTGCCACCGTTGCGAGGCGTGCCGACCGCCGCGTACGCTGCCGCACCCATCTGGATAACGTGGGGCACAGTCGCGATGGTCTCGGCGTTGTTGATGACCGTGGGACCGCCATAGAGCCCGACAACTGCCGGGAAGGGCGGTTTGATGCGCGGAACTCCGCGCTTGCCCTCGAGCGACTCCATCAGCGCGGATTCCTCGCCGACTTCGTAAGCGCCCGCACCGGTCTGCGTGACGATCTGGAATTCGCTTTCGGTGCCGAAGATATTCTTGCCCAGAAATCCGCGATCGTAGGCATCGGCGACGGCGCGCTCCATGATTTCCAGGAGATAGCGGTACTCGCCGCGCAGATAGATGAAGCCCATTTTCGAACCCACAGCGAGGCCGGCAATAATGGTGCCTTCAATAATGGAGTGCGGATCGTATAGGAAGAGGAGGTGATCCTTGCATGTGCCCGGCTCGCTTTCGTCGCCGTTGACCAGGATGTACTTTGGTTTGGCGGCCTGCTTGGGAACGAAAGACCACTTCATGCCCGTTGAGAAGCCCGCGCCGCCGCGGCCGCGCAAGCCGCTCGCCTTCATCTCGTCGATGATCCATTCAGGTCCCTGTGCGAGGCATTTCTTGACGGCCTCGTACCCGCCCAGCTCCACGTAGCGATCGATGTCGGTGGCTCCCATGCCGAAACGGCGCGAGATGATCTTGACTTCGTCGGGATGGGACACAAGCTTAGGCATCTTTGTCTGGGTCCTGGGCCCGATCTTCAACTCGCTGCCGGTAGGCGCCGATGATGCCGGGCACGAGATCGGGCTTGAGCTCATCGTGGAATTCGTAGTTCACCTGGATGGCTGGGGCCCAGCAACAGGCGCCAATGCATTCGACCTCCTCAAGAGAGAAGAGACCGTCCGCCGTAACGCCATCGGGGCCTACGCCAAGCTCTTCGCGGAAGCGCTCATAGACTTCGTAAGCTCCGCGAAGCATGCAACTGATGTTGGTGCAGACTTGAATGTTGAACTCGCCTGCCGGCTTGAAGCGAAGCATGGAGTAGTAGGTGGCGACGTTGCGAACCTCAAGCTCGGTGATTCCGATGCGACGGGCAATCTCGGATACGACGGCATCGGAGAGATATCCAACCTCGTCCTGCGCGTAGAGCAGCATCGGAATAAGGGCGGAGCGGCTCACAGGATACTTTTGGACGAGCGCATCGAAACGAGCGGCGAGCGCCGGCGAGAAGACCGAAGAGGACTCGGATTGGTCCTTCTTTGGGGTCATCGTTCCGACTCCAACATGATCTCCCGCGCCCAATGCTCAGCCTTCAGGTCCATGGCTTCCTCATCCGTGCTGCAGCGCAAGGTACCGGATTCGGTCAGCTCCAACTTTCCCATACTTCCATTTTCTCGCGTCCAGGTCACATTTGACTCGCGCCGGATGAGACGCAGCCACTTTTCGCCGTGGCGGACAGTGATTTGTTCGTCAGTCAGCTCGACTACCGCCTCGCGCTTCAAGTGGAGCCCATGCGCCGCTGTGTAGCTGCGGAGAAGGGAAGCGAGCGAGATCCAAAGTTCTGCCCAGAGCGCTTCCAGTGAATGAGCCGGTGCGGAGGTCAACGGTCGATCTCCCCCAAAACAATGTCGATTGAGCCGACAACGGCCACGAGGTCAGCGATCAATCGGCCTTTGCACATCGTTTCAACGGCCTGCA
Organism: uncultured Acidobacteriaceae bacterium; assembly: GCA_963762905.1. Classification (GTDB taxonomy): domain Bacteria; phylum Acidobacteriota; class Terriglobia; order Terriglobales; family Acidobacteriaceae; genus Telmatobacter. Next base: position 238,076 of record CAVXMJ010000031.1, read on the forward strand.
GCGTGGCAAACGACGGATAGCGCATGTGGACGCGGTACGGTTTTGCGGTGCCGTCCGAAACCACGTAATAGCCCATCTGGCCGTGGCCGCATTCCATCCCTTGATAGACCTCGCCGGCAGGGACGTTGAACCCCTCAGTCACGATCTTGAAGTGATGAATGAGGGCTTCCATCTCCGTCTTCATCTTTTCGCGATCGGGCAGAACGATTTTGGGCGCATTGGCTTTGACGGGGCCGCCCGGCATGCCGTCGAGAGCCTGCTGGACAATCTTTGTGCTCTCGCGCATCTCGATCAGGCGCACTTCGTACCGTGCCCACGTGTCGCCCACTGTGGAGATCGGGACCTTGAACTGGAACTTCTCGTAGCTGGAATAAGGCATGTCGCGGCGGAGGTCGATATCGACGCCCGAAGCGCGCAAAGGAGGACCGGTCACGCCGAGTGCAATTGCATCTTCTGGAGACAGATACCCAACACCCTTCAAGCGATTCATGAAGATTGGATTGCCCGTGAGCAGATTCGAGTATTCGTCGATCTTCTCGGGGAATGTGGTGATGAAATGCTGCACGCGGTCGAGCCAGTCGAGCGGCGGCTCCATGGAAAGGCCCCCGATGCGGAAGTAGCTCGTCATCATCCGCTGGCCGGCCACGGCTTCAAAAAGGCGGAGAATCTCCTCGCGCTCGCGGAAGGTATAGAGGAAGACAGTGAGGGCGCCAATATCCATGGCATGGGTGCCGAGCCAGATCAAATGCGAGTTCAGGCGGCTCAGCTCGGTGAGCAGAACGCGAATCCACTGGGCGCGCTCGGGAATTTCAAGGCCCAGAAGTTTTTCGACGGCCAGGCAGTAGCAGAGATTGTTCGAGAGCGGATCGAGGTAGTTGATGCGATCGGTGAGCGGCACAACCTGCTGATAGAACTTCGCTTCGCAGGTTTTCTCGATGCCTGTGTGCAGGTAACCGATCTCAGGCCGGACGCTGAGGATGACTTCGCCGTCTAGCTCAACCACCAGGCGCAGCACGCCATGCGTCGCAGGATGCTGCGGGCCCATGTTGAGGACCATGCGGCGTTCGCCCGCGGTTTCTGACGCGGGAAGATCGATGACGGGGGCGCCGGGGTTGGAGCTCATCAGCGGTAGCCCTCCACAGGGTAGTCCTTGCGCAGCGGGTGGCCCTTCCAGTCGTCGGGCATCATGATGCGGCGCAGATCGGGATGGCCCGCAAAGCGAATGCCGAAGAGGTCGAAGACCTCGCGCTCGTAGTAATTGGCGCCGGCCCAGACGGATGTGATGGAGTCGATCGTGGGATCAGGCTCATCGACCATCGCGCGCAGGCGGATGCGCTCCTTAAAGGCGTGCGACAGAATGTGGTAACTCAACTGGAAGCGAGGCGAAGCAGGAAACCAATCCACCGCGGTCATGTCCTCAAAGAAGTTGTAGCCCGCAGCCCGAACCGCGACGCAGGCCGCGCAGATCTCTGACGCCGCAACGGTCAGCGTCAGTTCGCCGAAGTCGAAGCGCGCATCAGTAAACGCCTGCGGATTCCAGGCCTCGAGAGCCTTGACGGCGGGATGGCCCGGCATCGCCTCAAAAACCGCTTGCTTGCCGGAGAGTGTGGGGGATTGATTCGTCATGCTCTCGCCTTCAGGTCCGGCCTTTCTGCCCTACAAGATGTTGACCATGTGCAGTCGCTTTTGAGTTGCACCGAAATCAATGACTATCGTTCATCGCTCTGCCGGATTTACAGATCCGCCTTGTCATGGCTCCAGTTCAAGATGCCTTTGCGCGCAATGTAGTAAAGGCCGACAGCTACAAAGCCGAGGTAAACGAGCATCTCCCAGAAGCCGAAGAAGCGGCTGCCGGTGATCTGCGGAAGCTGGCGGTAGATAACGGCCCAGGGCATCATGAAGACCATTTCCACGTCGAAGAGGATGAAAAGGACTGCGACCAGGTAGAAGCGCACGCTGAAGCGGCCCCGCGCATCGCCAACCGCCTGAATGCCACACTCGTAGGCGTCCAGCTTGACCTTGGTGTTGCGATGGCGCCCGACAAACCACGAGGCCGTCACCATGAACACTCCAAGGAGAATTGCGGCAAGAATCTGCATCAGCAGAGGGAGGTACTGCCAGAAATACGGGGTTGGATTCATCGCCCAGCCTGAATAAATTGGATAGCAAACCGATTCAATTGCCGAAAAATGCTTCGCCGAATAGAAAATCCTAATTCGAGCTTAGGTTTTCAGGCCTCTTGAGTCAAGGCGAGCAGGCGTGAGCGGCGAAGGAGTCCTTTTCAGCGACAAGGATTGGGGAGCTCATTGGCGAGGCGGGTTACCTGGGGAATCGATTCCGAAGGGGGTGTGAGCGTCATCACTGGTTTTCCCGCAACGTTCGGGCATAACTGTGTGTGCACCAATTTGGGACAACACTTCTGTACTCTGTCCCATCCAATCGTCTGGGCCGAAGAAACGGGTTGAGGATTGATCCATGGGCTCTTGTTCAACGTTCAGTAGTTTTTCCGTTTCCGCTGCGATTCCCCTTCCGCTCGTTAAGCCGAGACGTATACGCCGCAGGCGTATTGCGCCACAGGCAGGCCGCAGCTTGGAGATTCTGGGCCACGCCATCGAGTACCTGAGCGACGAGTTCGCGCATGCCGGCGGGTCACTGAGCGCGCACAATGCGCAAGTGGAAGCAGTACAGATGCTGATGGCCCTCAACCGGCAAATTTACTTCGCTTGTCCAGAGATTCCGAGCCTTGGCGATCGCTGGCGCACGCTGCTGCATGGAAGTACAGCCGCTAGCTCCTAGCCTCCAGCCCCTGGCTTGATTGTGCGTTTGCCGGGGCCCCATTCTTTCCTCGGGCGCTTGATCCTCAAACAAGTTTTATTTGTGCTGTCCCGTCCCTCACCGGAAACCCGCCGCGGCGGAGGTGAGGGATGGGGCAGCCAACCTGCGAGCGTCCTGGGATTTGGGCGTATCGTCTGGTACTACTTCATTTCCGAGAAGTCCGTGGGATGCATGAACACCTCGTCAACGTGGAACACTCCGTTCACGTTTTCAATTAAAGGCACAGCCGCAGTGCGAAAAGGAAGAAATGCCGGATCGGCATGAAGTGCGGCCCAGTTCTTTGTCGCATCGTCCTGGCTGGGGTGGGCGATAAGGTAGACAAACGTGTCCTTCCAAGCAGGGGATTCATCGTCCGGCACCCAATAGCCAATGACGTTGAGGCCGTGTTGAGCCTGCAGTTTCGACAGATCCTTGAAGATGGATTCAAGTGCAGGCACCTTGCCTGGCTGCGTGTGATAAACCATCAGTTCGAAGGTGCGATTGCTATCGGCCTTCACCTCCTGGACGTGTGTCATGCTGGTGGTGATAAGCGATCCGCAAGCAAACGAAGCCACTGCCGTGGCGCAGAACTTCCATCCTTTAAGTTTCCAGATCGACGCCATCGAACCTCCAATTGCGTCAAGTATGCCTGAAGAAGCCGATGCCATGCCACCTTGTGCTTTTCGGTGTTCCTGGTGGCCACGCCGTCGGTCACCGCTCAGAAAACGACGGCAACTTTCCGATCAGGGCTGATCGAGTCCGTAGAGGGTGCGAACGCTCGGCATATTCGATCGAATTTTGTGGCCAACGGCCCGTCCCAGGAATTTCGTCACCGCTTCAAAGCGCAGTAAAGAGGCAGCCCTGGTTTTTGGATCGAGATCGAAGTTGGCGAGAAGCTTGTCCTGCTGGTCCGGCGGCCAGTTCTGATAATCGTTCCACGCCTGCGTATTGCCGGCTCTGACCGCTTCGTTGCCGCCATGCGAGTACTCCGCTAGTTGCAGCCACCGCTTTGTCAGCTCCTGTGCGCGTTCGCTCGCGGGATCGAGATCCATCTCCGCTTCGATCTCGCGGAAAACTAGCCGCAACGCTGTCACATTCTTCCTAAACTCCTCCGGAGGCCGCTCTCGCGCTATACGCTCCTTATCCAGCCAGGCTTGCTCGGTGTAATACTTCCGCATGAAGTTTTCTTGTGGCTGCATATCAATTACCTCGATAATCTTCCGCAGGATGGACGAGTCGGTGTTTTGCCCCGATCGAATCACTTTCTCCGCCGCTTCAATGGCAACCATGGCGCGATCGATTAGCCTCCGCTTTTCGGCCAGTGCTTCGCGTTGCATTTCAAGCGAGCCGGCGAGGGTGAACGGCCCGTGCTTCAGCAGCAGCTTGATCTCCTGGAGAGGGATGCCTAGGAACTTGAGAGCGGCAATCTGTTCCAGCCGCTCCAGGTCTTCCATGCGGTAGAGGCGAAACCCGGACGCTCCGCGCTGGGGCTTGAGCAGACCGATGCGGTCGTAGTGGTGCAACGCCCGAACGGTCACCCCGGCCAACTTGGCAAATTCGCCAATCCGATAGCTGCTCATATCTCTCCCGACCATAGTCGGTCCTGACGCAGGGTCAAGGTCAAGCGGAGAATTGGGCTGCCCTCGACGCAGGTGCCGGCCCTCAGCACGCCACCGTGCTACGTTGGTATCAACGTGCGCAGAAAAGGCATGAGTCCGGGGCGTCTCGAGGCGTTCTCCGACGGCGTGATTGCCGTCATCATCACCATTATGGTGCTGGAACTGAAGGTGCCGGGCGCGGACGGTGCCGCTGGTCTGCGCGCGGTGGCGCCCACCCTTTTTCTCTATCTGCTCACCTTCGTTCAGATCGGGATTTACTGGGTGAACCACCACTATCTTGTCGACGAGGTGGAGACGGTGACCCACGGTATTTTGTGGGCCAACCTCATGTTTCTCTTCTGCCTCTCTCTATTTCCATTCGCTACCGACTGGATCGGGATCAAAGGGCTATCGTCCTTCACCACAGCGCTCTACGCCGCGGTCAGCATTTTCCCGGGCCTGGGCTTCATGGCGCTCTGGATTCAAATCCGCCGGCAGAGCGCTACCCCCGCGCACGCAAGCTGGGGCAAACAGATCGCGTCCGTCGCGCTTTATCTCACAGCCATTCCCGCGGCCTACTTCCGGCCCGCAGCCTCTCTGGCGCTCATCGGCATCGTTGCGGCGATGTGGCTTTTGCCGCCGAAGGCCGCAGCCGCAACCAAGTAAAAAGCCGACCACTCTTCAACCTTTGCGCATATTCACTACGTGCCTGGATCTTTGAGGAGAAGTGCGGTCTGGCGCAGGTTTCCTTTGTCGAGAGCGTTGTTGACGAGCGAGAGATCGGCGGGCTTCCTGCTATCCCACCCTTAACCTCCGCTGCGGCGAACGATAAGGATGGGGCAACCATATGTCGTAAGGGTGGGGGCAACCGGGCATAGCGGAAGCGGTTCGCCGCCTATGAGACGCTAACCGTATGCATTCCTCCGCGTCTTTCGTCCTTACGGCGCCTTATAAAACTTCCATCCCGCAAACAGGAGATTGATGGCAACTGTCACGCAACTCGCGCCCAGACCCACCCGATCCACGTTTTTCACGTTCAAGTTTGCTCTGTGGCTCGTTCTTGGCCTTACTACGCTCTTTGTCTTTATTACTTCAGAAGTGTTCCTTGTGGCGGACTACCCGATGTACCACCGCTATCGCCTTCAGGTGATCGCCGACCGGCATCTTCTTATCCCGCATGTGATCTGCGGAACCATCGCCTTATTGAGCGGCCCTTTGCAGTTCTCTTCGCGATTCCGCCTGCGCCATTTGAAAATTCATCGCATCCTCGGCCGCGCTTACGTTGTCTCAGTCTTTATCGGCGCGTTCACCGGCATTGCTCTCGCCGCCGGCCGGCCGGGCTTGCCGGGGACCACGATGCAGGCGGTGGCATGGATAGTTTGCACAACAGCAGCATTTATCACAGCGCGCAACCGGCAGATCACGCAGCATCGCCAGTGGATGGCCCGCTCCTACGCCGTCACGTTCACGTTTGTGTCGAGCCGCGTGCTCAATCTCTGGCCGCGTTACTGGAGCCATCTCGGCGACGTGTTCTCTGCCGTGGGCGTGATCGCATTCACGCTGGTTTCGCTGCTCGCCGTCGATCTGGGGCTGAACTGGCGCGAGCTGACGACACGACGCACCTGATCGCGGATGCACTGATCCTTGCTGCAACTCACCATTTGTTTCTCGACCCGTCAAAGCCACTACGGAAGCCCACGGGATCTCGAACTGCAACCTTGTCCAAATGAAGCATTTGTCATGTGGCGCGCATCAGGGACCGTACAATTCAACGTATAGGATCCGAAAAAGGAGATTCCAGTTCGTACGTCTAATCTGAATCAAATCCCTGTTCAAAATGAAGTTCTTGTCATCGGCGGAGGCGTGGCTGGCTGTGCTGCTTCCACCGCGCTCGCACGTAACGGGCGGGGCGTGACCCTGATCGAACGCGAGCCCACACCCCGGCATAAGGTCTGCGGAGAGTTCCTGAGCGGCGAAGCGCTTGAGGACCTGCGCGCGCTCGGAGTGGATGTGGCCTCGCTTGGCGCCGAACCGATCGATTTCGTTCGCCTTGCCGCTGCGAGACGGGCCGCCGAGGCGCCATTACCTTTTCCGGCCGCCTCGCTTACGCGTAAGGCGCTTGATACGGCGCTCATCTCTAAAGCCCTTGCCGCGGGTGTTCAGGTGCGGCGCGGCTGCGGCGTGCAAACACTCGTTCGTACGACAACCGGCGCCTGGCGAGCTACGCTCGACGACGGCAGCACGTGTGAGGCGCCAACAGTATTTCTCGCGACAGGCAAGCACGATCTGCGGGGTTACACGCGACCGGAAGATCCGGAGCGATGGGTTGGCTTCAAGATGTATTTCCGTCTGGCGGACGCGCAGGCTGCCGAGCTCGCGCGCGCCTCTGAGTTGATGCTTTATCCCGGAGGTTATGGCGGCATTCAACCGGTGGAAGACGGGAATGCAAATCTCTGCTGGGTGATCCAGCAGAAGTACCTTGCGCGCGTGGGCCATCGCTGGGAAAACCTGCTCGCGAAGATGCAGCAGGATTGTCCGCATCTCGCGATGAGGCTGTCCGGTGCGGAGCCGCTGCTGGCCAAGCCGATCGCCATCACGCATATTCCATACGGCTTCATCCGCCGCACGACGGAGCGGGGGCTCTACTGCATCGGGGATCAGGCAGCCGTCATTCCTTCATTCACCGGCGACGGCATTTCGATTGCGCTGCATACAGCCCGTTGTGCGGTCACTGCCTATCTTGCGTCCGAGGCGGCGCCGCTGTTCCAGGCGAAACTGCGGTCCGGATTGCTGGCCCAGATGCGCCTTGCGGAGTTCGCGGCTGACGGCTTGAATAACGCACTCGCACGCGCCATATTGCCGTTTTGCCTGAGGGTATGGCCAGGCGTGATGCGCGTGACGGCAAAGCTGACGCGCGTCGCCCAAAATGCGTCCGTCGAAGCTCATGCCACTGCCTGCTAGAACCATCCACGCGCAAGGGAAACAAGTCTAATGAGCACCTCAAGGAGAGCCGCGATGAAACTTTTGACAATCTTCGCCGTTGCTGCGATGGTCGGCCCGGCTGCGCTCGCCCAGCATCAATCCTTCGTTGTGAATCCCGATGCCAGCGAGGTCAAGATGACGCTCAATACGACGCACGAGGTTGTCAACGGTACCTTTCACATTCAATCCGGCTCGATTGATTTTGACCGCAGCGCTCCCAGGATGTCGGGTTCCGTGGTCGTCCTCGCCGGAAGCGGCAAGACCGGCAACGACAGCCGCGACAAAAAGATGAACAGGGACATCCTGGAAGTGGAGCAGCACGCGACGGTCTCTTTTGAACCGAAGACGTATAGCGGCACCATCGCTCCTTCAGGGACCTCAAGTATCCAGGTGAAGGGAATCTTCACACTTCTGGGCGCGGCTCATGAAATCACCGTCCCGATGCTGGTGCATCTGGAAGGTGCAACCGCAACCGCCAGGGCGCATTTTACGGTGCCTTATGTTGACTGGGGACTCAAGAATCCAAGCTTTTTGATCTGGAAAGCAGACAACGATGTTGCGATCGACCTCAACCTTGTCGGCACAATTCAAGGCACCCTCCGTTGATGGCGGCAGAGCATGTGCATGGCACAGGGGCTTCCGAAGCATTCCTTTGCCGAAGCTGCTAAAGAGCGACCGCACGGAGGGCCGTTCTTGGCGACAAGATCAGTTTTCCCCAGAGACGACTCGCTCGCGCCTGATTCCCGATGATATGCTCGGATTTTGGCCCCACAATGCCTGAATCAGACGCAATGAGTGGTCGTACGGTCTCCCACTACAGCAGCCTGGAACCACTGGGCAGCGGCGGAATGGGCGTGGTGTATCGCGCCCGCGACACGCGCTTGGGGCGGAGTGTCGCACTCAAGTTTCTTCCTGAGGAGACGGCGAACAATCCAGCCGCCATCGAGCGCTTCCACCGCGAGGCGCGCTCCGCATCGTCGCTCAATCACCCGAACATCTGCACCATTTACGACATCGGCGCCTTCGAAGGCCGTTCGTTCATCGCCATGGAGCTGTTGGAGGGCAAGACTCTCAAGCATCGCATCGCGGAGCGCCGCATCGAGTTGGCAGAATTGCTTGAGATCGGCATTCAGATCGCCAGTGGCCTTGACGCTGCGCACGCCAAGGGCATCGTCCACCGCGACATCAAGCCCGCCAACATTTTCCTGGTCGATCGCGGCCCTGCCAAGATTCTCGATTTCGGCCTCGCCAAGCTCACCACCGTGATGCGCGAAGCCGAGACCGTCGGCGCCGCTGGCGGCGCAGGTTCCGTCCTGACCGCGCTCGAGCTCACCAGCCCCGGCAGTGCCATGGGCACCATCGCATATATGTCGCAGGAACAAGCGCGGGGCGAAGAACTCGATCATCGTTCCGACCTTTTTTCACTGGGTGTGGTGCTCTACGAGATGGCCACTGGCGAGCTTCCTTTCACGGGCACTACCTCTGCGGTCATCTTCGACGGCATCCTCCATGGCACGCCGCGGCCGGCCTGCGAGGCCAACCCCCAGTTGCCCCTGGCCTTCGAGAAGATCCTCGACAAGCTACTCGAGAAGGATCGCGATCTACGCTGCCAGTCAGCCGCCGAGCTGCGTGCGGATTTGAAGCGCCTGTCCCGCGATCTGAGTTCCGGAAAAAGTGCGGCCGCCTCCAAAAGCGGTTCGGGACCCACCGCCGTCGCCGCGCCAGTCAAGCAAAAATCCGTTGCTGTGCTCTACTTCGAGAACCAGAGCGGATCGAAGGAAGACGAGTACTTCCGCGACGGCATCACCGAGGACATCGTCACCGAGATTTCCAAAATCGGGCAGCTTGATATCTTCCCCCGCTCGGAGATGCTTGCCTTCCGCGACAAGCCCGTTACCGCGCAGCAGGTCAGCCAGCAATTGGGAGCCGCATACGTCCTGGAAGGCTCGATCCGCCGTTCCGGCAATCGCGTGCGCATCACCGCGCAACTGGTCGAAGCCTCCACGCGCCATTCCGTCTGGGCCGAGCGCTACGACCGCCAGTTGGAAGACGTCTTCGCCATCCAGGAGGAGATTGCTCGCAGCATCGCGCAGGCCCTGCGCATCACCATGACGCCGCAGGAAGAGAAGACCATCGCGCTTCGCCCCACTGAGGATCCGCAAGCCTACGACTTTTATCTGCGCGGCCGGAATTACGCACGGCGCGAAAATCTGGATTACGCTCTCCAGATGTTCGAGCAGGCCATCAAGCTCGACTCCCACTTCGCTCAGGCTCATGCGGCCATCGGCCATCTCTGCGCCATGATCTACGAGATGCGCGAGCAGAGTGTCCACTGGATCGAACGTGGGCTCGCGGCCTGCGACCGCGCCACCGCCCTGGCTCCGGATTTGCCTGAGGTTCTGGTCGCTCGTGCCCGCATCGCATACGTCCAGAAAAAGTACGAGGAAGCAGAGCTGCTTGCTCGTCGCGCCATTGAGCGCAAGCCCGACTGCGAGGGCTCCTGGAACATTCTCGGGCGCGCCTACTTCGCGTCAGGTCGCCACGAGCAGGCTGTCGCCCTCGTGCAGCAAGCGGTTGACGCCAACGGGGACGATTACAACACCTACATGCCTTACATTGGCGCCTTGGAGCTTTTAGGACTTAAAAAGGAAGCGGCACTCTATCGTGAAAAACTGACTGCAGTCTTGCAGCAGCAGTTGGAAAGGGTTCCCGAGGACGTGCGCGCGCGGATTCTTCTGGGTGCGATGCTGGCGCTCATTGGAAATGAGGAGGAGGCTGTTCGCCACCTCCAAACGGCCGTGGCTCTCCGGCCCAATGAGGCAAGTATCCTCTACAACGCCGCCTGCACCTACGGCGCGATGAAGCGGAAGTCCGAAGCATTGGAAATGCTGAAGCGTGCTCTGGCCGCCGGATACGGCAACCTGGACTGGATGCGCAAGGATCCTGACCTCGACTGCGTTCACGACGAACCGGAATTCAAAAAGCTGGTGGGCCTGGAATAGCGTGGCTCACTCGCTTAACCAGCCTTAGCGCCCTGCGTATTGACTTCAAGCTCATTGCGAGTTCCCAGCGTAGATTCCGCGGCGCAGTCTTGCGCAGCGCGTTCATATTCCGCCAGCTTACTCGCAATGTTGCGATACAGGGCCGTTTGTGGGACCGCAGCACCCCGCCTTAGCCAAGCCAGGATGAAAATCATTCCTTAAATTAGGCGAAGCCTGCGAAGAAGGGCCCCATGTCCCCGTTCCACCCGTCCCGCTGAGCCGGGACTCGCTCAAGATGACGATTCGGTGGTGAGTGAGGGTTATTGTCCGAAGAGGAGCACCGCGAAGAGAATGAGCCAGGCCAGGCCCATGGTGTGCCAGAACCATGCGGTGGCGTCGACGGCGATCTGGCGGGACTCTACGCGCTTGAACCGGGAAAGCGCGATGAGACAGAAAATCAGCGCGAAGACACCGAGCACGAGGTGAGCGGCGTGCAGGCCCGTGATGAGGTAGAAAAAGTAGCTTGCCGGCGTGGCCCAGCGGTCGAAGCCGAATCCCTCGGCGGTGAGCTGGCGCCATGCGATGACCTGTCCGGCAAGAAACGCGAGGCCGAGAGCGAGAGTGGCGGCGATCCAGGGCAGAGTACGGCGCAGGGCCGGGCGGCCGAGGCCAAGCCATTCTTCAAGCACGTCAAATTCACGAAAGATGTGGCGGCGCGCGAGCTCCATGGTGAGCGAGCTTAGGGCGAGCAGCGCTGTGTTCAGGTAAAGAATGCGCGGCAGCAGGATGGGATGCCAGTCGCCAATCTGCTGCATCGTGCGCGGGTCCATGTGCGTGGCCATTTGGCGCGCGTAAAAGACGGCCACCAGGGCGACGAAGAACATCATGTCGCCGGCGAGGGCGCAGAAGACGAAGGCACGGGCGCGGTGGAGGGCCTCGCGAGGGCCGCGACGCGGACTGCGCCAGTCGTCGTCGCCTCCTCCGCCGCCTCCACCTGTGGGACGGCGATCGACCGGAGGCTTGCCGCCGATACCCGGCGATTTGCGCTCAACGTCAGACGGAATGGGAGTGAAGATGGTCGGCATCGACGGTCCCTGTGAGGAAGAGATTACCCTACTTCTGGTTGGACGCACCGAAAATCGGAAGAGGTGCTTGAAGGGCCGTTGAAAGTTGGCTGGGCTCTCTAAGCGCGGGTCGTAACGGAGAATCAGGCGGATGGTTCATGCGACTTACCCAGAAAGGGGTCAAACACCTGAACTTTGAACGGCGCAAAGTCTTTGACGTTCCGAGTAACGACGATGAGGTGATGAATGCGCGCGGTGGCGGCAATCATCGCGTCTTCTGTCAGATCGCGCGATTTTCCGGTGATAAGCCGAGCCCACTCCCGAAAGACGGCCGCATCCAGCGGGACGATCGCATATGAGGAGAGAACGTTATCGAGAAACCGCTCGATCTCGACTGCCTTTTCTGGGTATTGCGACCGGGTTCGCTCCGCTCCTGCCTGCATTTCACCGATGACCACCGCAGGAATGAAAAGATCGTCACTTTCCACCGCGCGCAGCCATGCTACTACCGCGCCGTGAGGTTTGGTTTTGCGAAACTCGGAGATGACATTGGTATCGAGGAGGTACATTCGCGCTACTCAAAATCAGGCGGCGGACGGAGACGAAAGAGCCCGCGCGGTGGAATATCAAGGTCATGTGGGCCGTTCGGGTCAAGCAAGATGTCCTTGATGTTCGGTCGCGATTTGGATTTCAGGCGCTTCCACTCGTCGATGGGGACCAGGACTGCGGTTTCGACACCGCGGCGCGTGACGATCTGCGGGCCGTCCTTGAGGGCGGTGTCGAGAAGTTCGCTGAAGCGGGCTTTTGCGTCGTAAACCTGCCAGGGCATGTGGCGTCTCCTCATATAGTCATATGACTAGTCATATGACTATGTCAAGCCGACTGCAGCGTTGGAGCGACCGATGGCCATCCGCTCGCGGTGGCCTCTGCAATGGATAGCAGAGATTGTGCTTTCCCTGGTCTCAGAATCGAGACTTGGACTAGCCAGGATTTGCGATGAATTAACGACGTGGGCCAGCTGGCGGCATCGGCGGGCTGCACCCTTGCGCATTTTTCTAGCCCAACGATAGGAAATCACCGAGCCAGCGCCAGCGAACAGCTGCCCCATCGAACGTGGCTACCAGCCGCGGGTTTGCAGCAGCTGCGACTCTTCGAGGCCGGCAGCGGCAAGGCCCTTCATGGTACCGGTGACTTGCTCAGCGACTTCGGCGAGAATCTTGGGGTCGTTCCAATGCGTCGTGGCGACCACGATGGCCTTGGCGCGGGAGACGGCTTCCTCGCGCTCTTTCGGCGAGTTTTCGACGTCGAGCGGGGTCGCGCGTTCCTTCATGAAGATTCCCGAGCCGACGAAGATGGCTTCGGCGCCGAGCTGCATCATGAGTGCGGCGTCGGCAGGCGTGGCGATGCCGCCGGCAGAGAAGTTGGGCACGGGAAGCTTACCGGTTTTTGCAACCATGCGGATGAGCTCATAAGGCGCCTGATGGTCCTTGGCTGCGGCATAGAGCTCCTGATCTGAAAGCACGGTGAGCGTGCGCATTTCGCGCGTGATGGTGCGCATGTGCTGGACGGCGTGAACCACGTCGCCTGTGCCTGCTTCTCCCTTTGTCCGGATCATGGCCGCGCCTTCGGCGATGCGGCGCAGCGCCTCACCCAGGTTGCGCGCTCCGCAGACAAACGGAGTGGTGAAGGCGTGCTTGTCGATGTGGTGCGCCTCGTCGGCGGGCGTGAGCACTTCGCTCTCGTCAATATAATCAACGCCCAACTCTTGCAGAATCTGTGCCTCAGCGGTATGGCCGATCCGGGCCTTGGCCATGACGGGGATGGAGACGGCCTGAATGATCTGCTTGATGAGCGAGGGGCGCGCCATGCGGGCCACGCCGCCTTCGGCGCGGATCATGGCGGGGACGCGCTCGAGGGCCATGACCGAAGTGGCGCCGGATTCTTCGGCGATGCGCGCCTGCTCGACCGACATGACATCCATGATGACGCCGCCCTTGAGCATCTCGGCCAAGCCGATTTTGAGGCGCAGGCTGGTGCCGGAGAAGCCATTGTTTTCAGTGGATTCAGACATGTTCTTGGACCTCGGAAGGCGGCTCGTCCCGCGTCGCGCAGAGCAAAAAGCCGCAAAATTGCTCCAGCTTCAAGTGTAACAGCGAAGTGGAAGTGAATGGGGCGCAGCCACTGCGCCGCAGGCGAGTTTAGAAGCGCTTTCCCTCAGGGGCTGGAGCCCGCGGCCCATTTGTTTGACTGATGTACGGGTTGAAGCTCGTGCTCTTCACGCGAAGACCCATTCCCTTCAAACCGGCGCAATTCTTAAGCCATTCCAATCTTTCTAACCTTCCGCTGGTCACCTTGCTGCAGGGTTTTCTTCCGCGATGGCCTCCTCTCAACCAGTTGCGGCGGGTGTAAAACCTGCGGCGAGCGCGCAGATTCAAGCGGGCTCACAATTTGCGGGAGGCGCAAGTGCGGCAGCTGGCGCGCGCCCATTTGCGACGCCTCCGGCACATGCTGTTGGCGCGCCCACAGGATCTGCGCTGGTTCCTTTGCCGCGAAAGCCGGGGGAAGAGGAGGGTGAGCCGGGCTTCGGTCCGCTGCTGGCTCGACTGCCCGTGGAACTGGATGTAGCAGTGCCGGTGCGGGATTTTCGCGTGCGGAATCTGCTGGCGCTCGAGCCGGGAGCGGTCATCGAGTCCAGGTGGAATCACGGCAACGACCTACCGCTGGCTGCGGGAAACGTGACGTTGGCGTGGACCGAGTTCGAGGTGATTGAAACGCAGTTGGGAGTGCGCGTGACGCGGCTGGCGTGAATAGAACAGGCAACAGGGATCAGGCAACAGGGAATAGGCAGACGTGGTGAATCGAGAAGCTGTGGCAGAGACGGAGAGAACGAAAGGCAGAGCAGCGATCGGCGGCGTTGCGGGATGGTTGATCGCGAAGTTTCGCGGCCGGGAACGCCCTGAGCAGCGCCTGGCTCTTTTGGAGCGAATCGCGCTTGCGCCGCGGCAATCGCTGGCGCTGGTCGAGGCCGAAGGGCGAAGGTTTTTGGTGGCGACCTCGGCTGATGGAGGGCCCTCGATCTATCCGCTCGACGAGTTTTCGGGGAGCTTTGAGCGGACCGCGCGCATCGGTCGAGGCAGACCGGCAGGTGTTGACTCGCGCCGGCCGCTGAAGTGCGCCTCGCCGAGGATCTCATGGTGACGGCCTGCTTCGTCGCGTGGATGGGAGCCTGGACGGGCATGCCGTTGGGCTGGGCGGCATCGCTGGCCGTGGCCGCTCCGCAGAGCGTGCCGCTGCTGCCTGATTTGAATGCCAAATTGCATCCGTCCGATTCGACGCCGTGGACCATTCTCCTGGTCCTGACGCTGATCACGCTCTTGCCCGCAATCCTGATGTGCATGACGCCGCTGGTGCGCCTCCTGGTGGTGTTTCATTTCTTGCGCCAGGCGCTGGGCACACAGACAGCGCCCTCGAATCCGACGCTGATGGGGCTGGCGCTGATGATGACCTGGTTTCTGATGACGCCGGTACTCACGCAAATCGATCAGCAGGCCGTTGAGCCTTATCGCGCCGGCGAGATTACGGGAATGGAAGCCATCGATCGCGGCGCCGCGCCGGTGAAGCATTTTCTGTTGCGGTACGCGCGCGAGAAAGATCTGGCGCTGTTCGCGGCGGCGGGCCAGGTTCCGCGTCCGCAGATGCCGGACGATTTGCCCATGCGCGTGGTGGCTCCGGCCTACATTCTGTCGGAGTTGAAGGCCGGCTTTGCCATCGGCGCGGTGCTGTTTCTGCCGTTCCTCCTGATTGACATGGTGACGGCGGCGATCACGACCTCGATCGGCATGTTCCAGCTGCCGCCGGTGGTGGTGTCGACGCCATTGAAGATTTTGCTTTTTGTCATGGTCGACGGATGGAACCTGCTGGCCAGTTCGCTCTTGAAGAGTTTTTGAAGGGAGTTCGGATGACACCCGATCTGGTTGCCGAACTGATGCGCCAGCTGATGCGGGAGGCGATCGTGCTGGCAGCGCCGCTGCTGATTGCGGCCGCGGCGTTGAGCTTTGTGCTGAGCCTGGTGCAGACCCTGACCAGCCTGCAGGACCAGTCGTTGACCACGGTGCCGAGGCTGGCCGCGATTGCGCTGATTCTGCTGGTCGGGATGCCTTGGTTTCTGGAACGCATGGCGGAATATACGCGGTTTCTGCTGGGAGATTTTCACCGCTATCTGGGATGAGTCGTGAATCGTCAGTCGTGGATCGCGAACCGCGGGCGGACTACCAACTACGAGTCACGAAGCACGAACCACGATCCACGAACCACCGTGCGCGCCGAACGAGGAAAGCAGAACGGGATGCCTGATTGGCCGATATTTCTGAGCGCAATGACACTGGCCCTCGTGCGACTGAGCGGGATGGTGGCCTTCGCTCCCTTCTTCTCGTCGACCGCATTGCCCATGCGTGCGAAAGCCGTCTTCGTGGGCGCCGTGGCGTGGCTCGCGGCGCCGCTGGTGGCAACGCTGCCCCATGCGCAAGCTACCCTCGGCCTTTCCGCCATCATCGGAGAACTGGCGGTGGGGCTGGTCTACGGGCTTTCGCTGACGCTGCTGAGCGAGATGCTGATTTTTGCCGGGCAGATTGCGGGATTGCAGTTCAGTTTTTCGCTGGTCAATCTTCTGGACCCCGAATCGGCGATTCAGACCCCGCTGCTCGGAGACCTGTTTCAACTGATGGGCACGCTGGTTTTGATCACGGCAGGCCTCGACCGGATTTTGCTGGCCTCGGTTTTTCGGAGCTTTCGCGCGGTGCCGCTGGGGACTTTCATGCTGGCTCCGGTGGCAGCGCTGGCCATTGTGCGCGCTGCGGGAGGAATCTTTCTGGCGGCGCTCGAGCTGGCCGCGCCGGTTCTGGCCTGCACGATGCTGGTCGAGATTGCCGTGGCTCTGGTTGGAAAACTGAGCCCGCAACTGCCGGTCATGTCCCTCACTGTGCCCATGAAGACGCTGACGGGCTTCGTGATTCTGGCCAGCTCGCTCGCCTTGTGGCCGCGCTTTATCGAAGCGCGCTTCGGGAGTTTGCTGGACATGGCCGAGCGGCTGATTGCGACGCCCGGAGTGGCGCATGGGTTCGGGGGCTAGACGATGGCCGGTGAGCGCACCGAACAGGCCACACAACACCGCCGCGAGAAGGCGCGCAAGGAAGGCGACATTCTGCACAGCCGCGAGCTGACGGCTGCGGCAGGAACCCTGGCCGGCGTGATCGCGCTGGGCGTGTTGAGCGGCCGCACCATCGAAGCGTGGCATGAGGCCTTTGAGGGGTTTCTGCTGCTGGGCATGCCCGCGCGCTGGGAGCCGGCGACACTGGCGCCAACACTGATCGCCATCCGAAAACTGATGCTGGCCGTGCTCGAGGCTCCGGCCATGGTGATGGCCGCGGTGGCCGTGGCGGCGCTGGGTGCGGGGATCGCGCAGACCGGCGGAGTGACCGTGCACGGCAGCGCCATCGCGTTCAAGCCGGAGCGCATCAATCCCATTTCGAACATCAAGAATCTATTCTCGCTGCGCGCTGCATCGCGCCTGGGAAAGTCGCTGCTTCCCGCTAGCCTCCTGGCTGTCTTCGCCGTTCAGCGCATGGCGCACCAGTTGAGCATCCCGCCGTTCTCGACCGAGCGGCTTGAATTATTAGGCAAAGATATCTACGGATTGTTGCTGGCCGCGGCGTGGCTGCTTTTTGGCTGGTCGGCAATCGACTACATGGTCGAGTGGCAGTCGCGCGAGTCGCGCCTGAGGATGAGCCGGCAGGATCTGCGTGACGAGTACAAGGAGACCGAGGGCAGTCCGCAAATCAGGAGCCGCATCAGGAACCTGCAGCGCCAGATGCGCCGCCGCCGGGTGAAGGCCGACGTGTCGCGGGCGGCCGTCGTGCTCACCAATCCTACGCATTACGCCGTCGCGCTGGGCTTTGACTTCGCCACCATGGAAGCGCCCAAAGTGATGGCCAAGGGGCGCAATCTTCTGGCCGAAGAAATCAAGGCCGAGGCGCGCTGGGCCGGCGTTCCCATTGTCGAGAATCCGCCGCTGGCGCGCTCGCTCTACCGAACCGTCGAAGTGGGCCAGGCGATTCCGGTGGAGCTCTATGCCGCAGTGGCCACGATTCTGGCCTATCTCTACCGGCAGCGCGTCGAAGCCGAGCTGCGCGAGCGGCAGCGCTCCGCGGTTTCAGGTCGCGCCGCGGTGCCGGGTTTTGGAGGAGTTTCGCGATGAGGCGGCGCCCCGCGCTTTCGAGTTTTGGAGGAGTTTCGAGATGAGTACAGCCGCACTTGCAGCGGGCGGTTTGCCGGCGAAAGGTTCGATCTGGCACAGCCTGCGCGACTATCTGCTGCCCATGGCCGCGATCAGCGTTATTTTCGTCATGCTGGTGCCGGTGCCGGCACCGGTGCTGGATCTTCTGCTCGCCATCTCGATGGCCTGCTCCATCATTGTCTTCCTTTCCGCTGTGCAGATTCGCCGCGCCGTCGAGTTGTCGGTCTTTCCCACGCTCCTCCTGTTGCTCACGCTCTTCCGTCTGTCGTTGAACATCGCCTCCACGCGCAGGATTCTGCTCCACGGCCAGGAAGGAACAGCGGCCGCGGGAAAGGTGATCGAAGCCTTCGGACAGTTTGTGGTGGGCGGCAATTACGTGGTCGGCTTCGTTCTTTTCTTGGCTTTGGTCGCGATTCAGTTTCTGGTCGTGTCGCATGGCGCCGTGCGCACGGCAGAGGTGACGGCGCGGTTCACGCTGGACGCGTTGCCCGGCAAGCAGATGGCCATCGACGCCGACATGAACGCGGGGCTGATCGACGAGGCAGAAGCGAGAAGGCGGCGGCAAGCCATCGCGCGCGAAGCTGAGTTTTACGGCGCAATGGACGGCGCGGCGCGCTTTAACCAGCGCGATGCGCTGGCCACGATCCTGATTACCGCAATCAATATCGTCGCGGGACTGCTGATCGGAACCCTGCAACAGGGGATTGAGCTGGGCGAGGCGGCGCGCACCTACACCGTGCTCACGGTGGGCGACGGCCTGGTCACGATTATTCCGTCGCTGCTGGTTTCGGTAGCGGGCGGCATCACGCTGACGCGCGCCAATTCTGCCGGCATGCTGGGCGGGGAGATCCGGCAGCAACTGCTGGCGCGGCCGGCAACCTTATATATGGCCGCCGGGGTCTCGGCCCTGATGTGCCTGATTCCGGGATTGCCGAAGATCGCATTTCTGTCGGTGGCCGCGGCGCTCTATGTCGGCGGCAGGCGCGTGGCGGCCACGGCGCCGGCAGCTTTGCCGGTTGAGCTTACACCGGGCGAGAAGAAAAAAACGGCGGGCGCGCAGGGCTCGGATCTGGCGGCCCTGATGCGCCTCGAAGACCTGACGCTCGAGATCGGCTTTCAACTGATTCCGCTGGTCGACGAGAAACAGGGCGGGCAACTGTTGGGCCGCGTGCGCTCGCTGCGAAGGCACCTCTCGTCGGAGATGGGCTTTCTGGTGCCGCCCGTGCATATCTCGGACAACCTGCGCCTGAAGCCGCGGGAATATGTGGTCTCGCTGCGCGGCATCGAAATCGGCCGCTGGCAGACCGACGGACCGCATCTGCTGGCAGTCTCGGGCGAGCCGGGGCGGCGCCCGCTGACGGGAAGGGAAACCCGCGAGCCGGCCTTCGGCGTTCCCGCGATCTGGATCGCGCCCGCACTCGAAGAGCAGGCGATCGCCGCGGGCTATTCGGTCGTGGATGCGGTCACGGTGGTTACCACGCACCTTGGAGAACTGATCCGGCAGCACGCGTGGGAGTTGCTGGGCCGCGCGGAGATCAAGCGGCTCGTCGATGGGTTGAACGACAGCCATCCCAAGCTGATGGAAGAGCTGGTGCCGAAGCTGCTGACGCTGGGCGAGGTGGCGCGGGTTCTGGTTGAGTTGCTGCGCGAGCGCGTGTCGATCCGCGACCTGGGCGCGATTCTGGAAGCTCTGCTCGAGACGGCGGCGGTGACGAAGAATCTTGTTGCGCTGGTTGAAGCGGCGCGCGGTGCGCTGGGACGCCGGTTGGTGCAGCCGCTTGCGGATAGCGACGGCCAGCTCCCGGTTCTCCTGCTCGATCCGGGCCTCGAAGAAGAAATCATCGCGACCGTCGCGCCCGAGACATCGGGCGTGGGCGGCCAGCGGCAGCTCGCGGCCGGCGCGCGCCCGGCAACTCCGGTGGTCCGCCGGCTCGCCGATTCTGTGAGATCCCTTATCGGGTCCGCATCCTCCTCGGCACCGCCCGTGCTCCTTTGCCCCAGTCCGGCCCGTTTTTTCGTCCGGCGGTGGCTGGAGCCGGTCGTGCCGCGCCTGGCGGTCGTGGCGGCCAGTGAAGTTCCGCCCGAAATCCGGCTGCGGCCCGTGGGCACAGTCCGGTAGGCGGGCAGTCCGGCAACAGAATAGTTCGGCGAACGCAGTGGGTGGGGCTCGAGGAGAAGCAGATGGCCATGGAAGCAGCGACAGTGAGAGAGCAAAGGCCCGCGCGGCGCGGCGCGGCAGCAAGCGGGTATCCGCCTCAGGCGGCGGCTCTGCCGGCGCTGACCACGGAGCAGGAGCGCGTGCTGCTCGAGCATCTGCCCATCGTGCGCTTCCTGGCGCGCCGCATTCATGAGCGGCTGCCGCAGCATGTGGACATCGAGGACCTGGTTTCGGCAGGGGTGGTGGGGCTGATGGACGCCTTCGCCAAATTCGATCCGGCGAAAAAGGTGCAGTTCCGCAGCTACGCGCAATTCCGTATCCGGGGCGCGATCCTGGATTCGCTGCGCACCCTTGACTGGAGCCCGCGCGAGCTCAGGCGCAAGGGCCGCGCGGTGGAAGAGTCGATTCGCGTGCTGACGGCGCGGCTGGGCCGCGCGCCGGGAGAAAACGAGATTGCCGGCGAGATGGCGATGGGCCTCGACGAATACCAGCAACTGCTGGGCGACCTGAAGGGCCTCGAGATCGGCACGCTGCATGTCGAGCGCAACGAGAATTCGGGCGAGGAGGAGCTGGCCTACGTGCCCGGAAAGCCGGAAGAGGATCCGCTCTTTTGTTGCCTCAGGGGCGAGCTCGAAGAGCGGCTGACCGAAGCCATCGCGCACCTGCCCGACCGCGAGCGGCTGGTGATGACGCTCTACTACTACGAAGAGATGACCATGCGCGAGATCGGTCTCGCGCTGGGCGTGGTCGAGTCGCGCGTCTCGCAGGTGCACGCGTCGGCGGTAGTGCATCTGCGCGCCGCGCTGCGCGACCTGGCTGGAAGCGCGACCGGGCGGATGGGTTCGAAACTGCCGGCGCGGAGGAAATAATCTGTGGCGGAAAAAACGCTCAAGCAGGACGAAATCGATGCACTCTTCCAGGCCGCGCGCAGCCAGGCGCCCGAAGCCGCGCCCACCGAAGTGCGCGCCAGGGTGTTGCCTTACAACTTCTCCTCGGCGGGCCAGATTTCGACCGAGCAGTTGCGTGCCATCAGCATGCTGAACGATCTGTTTGCGCGCAACCTGACCCATAACTTGGCGGCGTGGCTGCGCACCCGGTTCCAGGTCAACCTGGTTTCGGCCGAGCAGATTCAGTTCAATGAGTTTCTGCTCAGGATTCCCGAAATCTGTTACGTGGCCTCGGTACGCCTGGAGCCGCTGGGCGCGCTGGCCGTGCTGCAACTCGATTTGGGTCTCGCGCCGCCGATCATCGATCTTCTTCTTGGAGGAGACGGGAAGGACGGTCCCCTGCGCGAGGTGACCGACATCGAGGAGTCGATTCTGGCCAGCGTGGTCGAGAATGTGTGCCGTGAGCTGACGGTGGCCTGGCAGCCGGTGGGGTTGAGCTTCCTGTTTGATCGCCGCCAGATGCAGACCCAGGTGGCGCGCATCATTTCAGTTGCGGAAAAGACGCTTTGCCTGAGCTTTGAGATTCGCATGCCGCACAGTTCGGGCTTGCTGAACCTGGCTTTTCCGGCGGTGGTGGCGAACACCATCCTCAGGCGTCTGACGTCGGATTGGGGGCGCCGGCGAGGCCACGCGGGCGGAACGCGGGCGCGCATGAGCGAAGTGGCGCGCGAGATCCGTTTCGGCTGCTCGCTGCAGTTGCCCACGGTGCGCGTGGCGGCCGACGATCTCAAAGACGTCAAACCCGGCGACGTGCTGCGGCTCGACGTGGCCACGAACGCGCTCTCCGAGTTGCGGGTAGGGGGCCAGGCTCTTTCGCTGGCTCATGCCATGCGCCACGGCGCGCACCGCGCCGCGCGGATCGAGAGGGTCCTGGCGGGAGGTGAGCCGTGAAGACCTACTATGACTGCTGGACCGAGGTAGCGGCAGCGCTTTTCTCGCAGGCCCTTTCCGGAGAGCCGGAGCTGAGCGAGTCCTTGCCCAAGCCCCTCGGCGCGGGCTCGTTTGGCTTTGCGGCCACGCTCGGCGGCGACGTCCAGGGACGGTTCTCGGTGGTCCTCGACGGCACAGTTTTGGAGACGCCCCTGATGGGCGAAGGTGTGGATCAGAAGGCCGGCTGGAAAGAATTGTTGAACGAGGCGGCCGGCGCCGCGGCCGGTGGTCTGCTGGCCGCGACCGGCAAGAAATGCCAGGTGCTGAGCGTCGAAGAGATCGCGGCCGAAACCAAGATCACGCAGGCCTTCCAGCTCCGCTCGAGCGGCCGCGCGTGGACGGTTCTGGTGCGGGACGAAGTTAAGGATGCTGAGACCCGGCAGACCGCTCAACCCCCTCGTCCAGCCCCAGCGCCGGCCGCGGCGCAAGTTCCGGCGCAGGCTTCGGTGTTGGCGGGCGCGGCTGTCTCCGACGACCTGAGAGCGCCGCCGCCGTCGCTCAGCCCGGGCCTTGAGCTGCTGCTCGATGTCGAACTCGAAGCCTCGCTGCGTTTCGGTTCGCGGGAGATGCTGCTCGGCGAGATTCTCGATCTGGGGCCGGGAGACGTGGTCGAGCTCGATCGCCATGTGGCCGACCCCGTGGACCTGATTGTAGGCGACAAGATTGTGGCGCGCGGCGAAGTGGTGCTGGTGAACGGTAACTTCGGCCTGCGTGTGACAGAAGTTGCCGCGCCCAGAAAACGTTTGGAGAGCATTCGATGCCTCTTCTGAGCTGGCGATCTCTTCCAGCCCCCCAGTCCTCTCGCCCGGAATTCGCGGCCAGGGAAACTTCGGCCGCCGAGCGCGCATCGAGGGTGTCTGGATCGCGCGGCAGCGCTCCTGCGGGCCTGCATTCCGGTCTCTTCGCGACCTGCGCCAATCCCCGCTGCGGCTCGGGCTGGCTGCGCCTGTGGCGGCACCGCGAGACGCCGGTCTTTGAAGGCGGCTGGTGCTGCTCGTCAAGCTGCATGGCGGCGCATGTGGCTTCGGCCCTTGCAAGGGAGATGGACGGGCGAGGCTCGCCGCGCGAGCACCATCGTCACCGGATTCCGCTCGGTCTGGTTCTGCTGGAGCAGGGCTGGATCACGAACCAGGACCTGCGCACGGCGCTGCACGCGCAAAAGACCGCGGGTGCGGGAAGGCTGGGCAGGTGGCTGGTCGAGAGCCGAAGCGCCAGCGAGGAGAACGTCACGCGCGCACTTGGACTGCAATGGGGATGCCCGGTACTGGGGATGGAGTCTCATCATCCCGAAGGGCTGACTGCGCTGGTGCCGCGGCTGTTTGTGGATGCATTCGGCGCTTTGCCGCTGCGCGTGGCGGCGGGGAGAATTCTCTATCTCGGTTTTGAGGACCGCCTCGATGCGGCCCTGTCGCTGGCTCTGGAGCGGATGACGGGGCTCGAGGTGGTCGGGGGCCTCGTGCGCGAGTCCGAATTCCATCCCGCGCATTCTCGGCTTCTCGAAGCGCGCTTTCCCGAGGCCGAGCTGATCGAAGCGCGATCCGAGCCGGCGCTGGCTGCTGCCTTCGCAAAAGCGATCGAACGCACCCGGCCCGTGGAATCGCGCCTGGTGCGCGTGCACGACTGCTTCTGGCTGCGCATGGGTCTCAAGCGAGGCAGCCGGCCGCTGCCCGAGCTCGATTCGATCCGCGATCTGATCGGCTCCGTCCGCTCTCACTGACCTCGGCTGGTTGATGTGCCTTGGAGGATGGGCAGGCTGTGAAGCAGGTTGATGGGACACGTTGCGGAGCAGGTCAGCTTGCTGAGCAGGTTGATGGCAGCGAGTCTTAGTGAGTGGTGGCTGCCGCCTCAGAGAAAGAGACCAGAAAAAACAGCAGACTGGAGCCGCGAATTCGGCCTCATGCGTGGGGCGCGAGCGCCGATAGACAAAAAGTGGGAGGCTTCGGCATGAGCGAAATTCGAGCCCTGATCGTCGACGACTCTTCGGTGATGCGCAAGATCGTCGAGCGGGCGTTGCGCCAGGCAGGTCTCGATGCCCTTGTAGTGCACGAGGCCGGCAGCGGAGTGGAAGGGCTCGAAGTGTTGAAGACGGCGACGGTCGACCTGATTCTTTCCGACATCAACATGCCGGCGATGGATGGACTCGAGTTTCTGCGCCAGATTCGCGCGCAGAATCTGGCTGCCGGCATTCCCGTGGTGATGATCACCACCGAATCGAGCGAAGAGCACGTGAAGCAGGCCATTGAGGCGGGAGCGAAGGGCTACATACGCAAGCCCTTCACGGCCGAGCAAGTGAAGGAGCGGGTCCTGCCGCTTTTGCACCCGGCGTAGCCGCGCGCCGGGCGGTTTGACGATGGATTTCCTGAGGACGAGTTCATGCGATGAATTGGTTTCTTGGGGCTTCGCTCTCTAGGGAACCGCGGTGAGCACGTTGAGTCGGCCAAAAAGGACAGGAGGGCGCCGTGCTGCTGAACGGTGTGCGTTCATCGGTCACCGGAGGACAGCGGGGCGGCGGAAGCAAAGGCGTTGCCGGCCGAGATGCGGTTGACGCGGTTACAGGGGAGCGTACGATGGCGGTTTCATTGCGTGAATCCGTGCAGCAGGTCTCCGATCCACGGAACCTGGATGCGAGCGTGGAAGAAGTGTTCCGGCTGATGCTGGGCCTGGAGTGCGAGCGCGTGACGGCAACGGCCGTCTTTCCTTCGGATACCGTAACCGCGGTGGTGGGACTCGGCGGCGTGCTCAGCGGTGCGTGCGTCTTCAAATCGGGCGCGGAGACAGCCATGAAGATCGCGGCGGGCATGACGGGCATGGAATTCTCGGCCATTGACGATACGGTGAAGGACGGGATCGGCGAGATCTGCAATATGGTCGCCGGGGCATGGAAGGGTAAGGTGCCGGAGCTTGCCGCCAATACCGGCCTCTCGGTTCCCGCGGTGATTACCGGCCGCGACTACAAGCTCCATGTGCAGGCTCCGGAGTTTCAGATTCATCACACCTACCGCTTCGACGACCAGGTGTTCGAGGTGACGATCGTGTGCGATGGGCTGCAATAGGACAGGGACCAGGGGAACGAGGGAGCCAGGGAACAAGAAAACTGGAAAGAGCCGCACGGAGGCCCTCATCTTTCGTTATCGCCGGTTGCTTCGTCGAAACTTAACTCCGAGGCGGCGCCGGCCTGCGGAGCTTCTCACGACGGACAGCGTCGGCCTGATCGATTGAGGATTTACTTTCTCCCACACTAATTCCTTCTAATTCTTCCTGACCCTCTCCGGTCATCCGTCTGCACTATGTCGCTTATATGGACAGCGGCTACTACGCAGCGATGACGGGCCTGGTGGCGCGCACCCAGGCTCTGGACACGGCGGCATCCAATCTAGCCAACGCGCAGACGCCGGGCTACCGGGCCGAGCGCGAGTTCTTTCGTTCCGTCCTGCTGGGGCCGGATGCTCTTGACTCGCAACTGGGCCAGACCGTGAACAACTACGGCCTGCTTGGAGGCGACCGTCTGAGCATGGCGCAGGGAGCTCTGGAACAAACCGGTAATCCACTGGATCTGGCCATTGAGGGTCAGGGATTCTTCATGGTCCAGACGCCGCAGGGCTTGCGCTACACGCGGGATGGCAGCTTTCACCGCGCGCAGAGCGGCCTGCTTGTGACCGAGGCGGATGAGCCGGTGCTGACGGCAGCGGGCCAGACGATTGCAATTCCACCGGGCGAAGTTTCGGTGGGCGGCGATGGAACGGTTTCTGTGGCGGGCGGCGCGGTGGCGACAATCGGTGTCGTCACGTTTCCCGCGGGAACCGAGCTTACGCCCGAGGGCGCGAACCGCTACGTTGCACCGGCGGGAGTGACGCAGGTCGCGGCGAAAGATGCGGCCGTTCATGAGGGCGCTCTGGAAGCCGCGAACCAGGATGTCGTCGAAGGTTCGCTGAATCTGATCGTGATGCAGCGCCAGGCGGAGATGATGCAGAAGGCGCTGACGGTCTTCCACACTGAGTTCAATAAATTCGCAACGGAGGACCTCCCGAAGATCTAACCCAAGGCCAGGAGAAAACCGAGTTCAACAAGTTTGCAGCCGAGGATCTGCCGAAAGTATGACATGCGAGTTCATCGTTCACAGTTCACAGTCTGTGGTGCGCGGCTGGTTCGGTCGTCCTTGGCAACTCCGGGTGGAAAGCTGGCAATTGGAACTCAGAACTACGAACTAAGAACTGCGAACGAATAACGACGACCGAAGGGAGTCGCGAATGATTCGAGCCTTGTATACAGCAGCCAGTGGCATGAGCGCGCAGCAGATGAATCTCGACACCATTGCCAACAACCTGGCCAACTCTTCGACCACCGGTTTCAGGCAGTTGCGCCTGCAGTTTCAGGACATGGTGTATCAAAACATGGTCACGCCGGGCGCGGCGCAGAGCCAAAATACCGTCTCGGCGGGATTGCAGATCGGGCTCGGCACAAAATCGGCGGCGACCGAGGTGATCAACACGCAGGGCGAGCTGAACGAAACCGACAACCCGCTGGATGCGGCGATCCAGGGCGCAGGCTTCTTTCAGGTGCAGCGGCCCGACGGCACGATCGCCTATACGCGCGCCGGACAGTTTCATTTGAACAATCAAGGCACAATCGTGACGACCGACGGCGACCCGTTGATTCCGACGATCACGATTCCTTCGAACGCAACGGCGGTGACGATCACCGAATACGGCGTGGTGAACGCGACTCTTGCCGGACAGCAGAATCCCTCGCAACTGGGACAGATTCAGTTGGCCACGTTTCCCAATCCCGGCGGTCTCGAGAGCATGGGCAACAACCTGCTGGACGCAACGCTCAGCTCGGGCGATCCGGTGTTGGGAAATCCAGGTGGAACGGAAGGCATGGGCACCCTGCAGCAGGGGTATCTCGAGAACTCGAATGTGGACGTGGTGACCGAGTTCGTGCAGATGGTGCTGGCGCAGCGGGCGTACGAGTCGAACTCCAAAGTCATTAAGGCTGCGGACGACATGTATTCGGAAGTCAACAATATGACGCACTGATCTTCCGGCATCGGTTGGAGTTCCGGCGTTGGCGGATGAAAGGCAGCAGCGGTGAACAGAGTCGTTGCCAGCTCGATGATTTTTATTGGAGTTGCCGTGCTGGGCTCTTCGGCTCCGTCGGTTGCCCGCGGCCAGGACCGTAGTGTGTCTGCCGGCGAGGTAGTTCGGGTCGTCGACGACGGCGCGACGGGGGATCGATGGCTGCTCCTCCGCGACGGGGCCGATCCGGGAGGTCCGGGACGGATGGTGCGCGTCGAGAGCGCGGAATCGGGTTCAGAAAACGGTGCCGGAAGCGAGCCGGCGCAGGCAAGCCCGCAGCGCGCGGCCCATGCGGCTGCTGGCTCCGCGATTCACCCGGTGGTTCGTGCCGGCGATGCGATTGTCGTCGAAGAGCATACGAAAGTGGTGGACGCACGGCTCGAGGCCACGGCGCTGGCATCGGCGGGGCCGGGGAGCGAGTTCCAGGCGCGATTGAAGATCGGCGGGAAAGTGATTCGCGTGGTGGCGCTCGGGCAGGGAAGAGCAGAGCTCGAGCCCGACACGAAGGCACGACCATGAAGGAGTTCTGCGCACTGGCGGAAACGATGAAGAAGGGTTGGGCAATTTCGATTTTGATGGGTGTGTTCCTGGCCCTGCCGGCCGCGACGTGGGCAAAGAAGCACGCGGCAGCGCCGGCCGTGAAGGCGACTCCGCCCGAGGAGGCGTTGCGCAACTACATTGCGCGGGTGCGCGCCCAGCAGGCGGCTGAGGTGCATACGGCGGGTTCGCTCTGGAGCCCCGATGGCCAACTGGTGCGGTTGGGCACCGATGTGAAGGCGTACAGGATGCACGATGTGGTGATGATCGTGGTGGGGGAAAGCCTTTCGGCGTCAACCGGCGGCCAGGTAAAGAATACGCGCGCGTCGAATGCTAACTCGGGCGTTACGTCGCTGTTTGGGGCGCTCAAGGCTTCCAATGCGCTGCAGAATCTGGTGGGCGCGACGGCTTCGTCGGGGTTGACGGCGCAGGGGCAGAGTACAACCGACTCCAGTTTGGCGACCACATTCGGGGCCGAGGTGGTGGATGTGCTGCCCAACGGAATGCTGGTGGTGCAGGCCACACGGCAGATCACGTTTTCGCAGCAGACACAACTGATCGTTCTGCGCGGACTGGTGCGGCCCGAGGACGTGAGCAACCAGAACCAGGTGCTGTCGACGGCCATGACCGATCTGGAGCTCGAAGTAACGGGCAAGGGAATTGTGAACGACTCCACATATCGATCGAATCCGCTGGTGCGGTTGCTGGAGAAGCTGGTGGTGTTTTAAAGCCCGGGAACGCGGGACCAGGGGGACAAGCGAGCAATCAAGCAAGGGATCAGGGAATGGGTAGGGCGATGCGCGGGGCGATTGCGGAGAGAACCGATAAAAGTAAATGGAGCCGGGTGACTCCTCTGCTCGAGAGCCGCGAGTTCTGGTGGTGGACGGCGCTGGCGGTGGCATGGCTGCTGGCAGTTGCGATCGCCCCGCCCCAGGAGCCAGGGCAGAAGTCGCGCATTAAGGATGTGACAAGCATTGAAGGCATTCGCGATAACCAGCTCGTCGGCTATGGCCTGGTGGTGGGCCTGAAGGGCACGGGAGACAGCTCGCAGACGGTGTTTCCGGCGCAGACGCTGGTGTCGGCGCTCGAAAAAATGGGCATCACGGTTCCGCAGACCGGATCGAACAGCGCCAGCAACATGCAGGTGAAGAACATGGCGGCGGTGTTTGTCGTAGCCACGCTGCCGCCTTTCAGCGGGCCGGGCTACAAGGTGGACGTAACCGTGTCGTCGGCCGGCGATGCGCGGTCGATCGAGGGTGGAATCCTGTTGATGACTCCGCTCTACGGGCCGGATGGGCAGATTTACGCGCAGGCGCAGGGATCGCTGGTGCTGGGCGGCTACACGGCAGCGTCGGGCGGGAGCTCGAAGCAGGTCAATCATCCCACCACGGCGCGCATTCCCGGGGGCGCGATGGTCGAGAGGGTGACGCCATTCGACTTGAAGCAGATGCGGACGGTGAGCGTGATCCTGAACGATGCCGATTTTCATACCGCAGAGCGAATGGCAGCGACGGTGAATCAGTCGCTTGGCTCAGCGCGCGCCAAAGCCATCGACAGCCGGCGCGTCGAAATCGCGGTCCTTCCCGATGAGGATGTGGCGTCGCTGCTCGACAAAGTGGAAGAGCTCGAGATCGATGTTTTTCCGCGGGCGCGCGTGGTGGTGAACGAGCGTACCGGAACGGTCGTCATTGGAGGCACGGTGCGTCTGCAGCCGGTATCGATCCTGCACGGCGGGCTGAGCATCAACGTGATCACGAATGTTGAAGTCTCGCAACCCAACGCGTTGTCGTCCGGCACCACGCAGGTAGTGGAGCAGACCACCGTTCAGGCGCAGGACAAGCCCGTGAACCGCATCGACTTGAAAGAAGGCGCGACGGTTGAGGATTTGGTTGAGGAATTGCAACGTACCGGAGCAGGAGCCAGGGACGTGATCTCGATCCTGCAGGCGATGAAGGCAGCCGGGGCACTGGACGCGGATCTGGAAGTGTTGTAGGGCAGGGACCAGGAAACTCAGGGAACAAGGGACCGAGGGAAAAAGGGACCGAGGGAAAAAGGGACCGAGAAGGCGCGGAAGAGGAAGTGGGATCAGCGATGCACGTTGGGTCTATCGCCGGAAGTACTGCCGCAACTGCTGCGCAAAGCGCGCCGTCGCCCAGGTTAGTGCAGGCCGCGCATGAATTTGAAGGGCAGATGATGAAGCAATTGCTCGAGCCTATGACGAACGGTGATGCACTGACAGGCGCCGAAGACGGCGACTTGGGACTCGGTTCCGGATCGGGCGCAGGGTCGACCGGCGCGCTGGGAGAGTTTGCGTCCGAAGCTTTGGGAAAAGCTCTCAGCGAGCGCGGAGGTTTTGGAATCGCCGATCGAATTGTGAAGGAGCTTTCCCGGTCTGGTAATCATCACGGAAACGGGAAGGTAACCGGAAATCTGCACGGCAATACCGCGATGAGAGCTCCTGAATGACTAGAGTGATTAGCAATAAGGCCGATAGACCTGGCAAGGAGCAAAGTGTATGGATATTCGCAATAGCCTGGATGGATTGAGGTCACTGTTAGGAGTGAACCCCACGCCCGCGCAGGCGGCGCAGCCGAAGGGAAGCGCGGCCACAACCGGAAGCGCATTCGATACCGACAGGGCGACCTTGAGTAACGCGGCCAATGAAGTTTCGCAGTCTTCCTCTGGCGACGGAGTGCGTCCGGAGAAGGTCGCGGAGATTCAGTCGGCGCTGGCGGCGGGAACCTACGATGTGCCGGCGTCGGCCGTGGCCTCGAAGCTGGTGGATGCCATGCTGAGCGGCGCATAGCATCTCGGACACAGGCCCTGCCGGGGATGGCACGAACAAAGGGCGAGGCATAGACCCTCCCGCATGGGCAATCCCGGGAAAGGCGCTTCGGCATTGGCGGCTCGGGAATGTCGCGAGCGAAGGGTTTGCCCGACGATGCGGTTTGTTAGCGGGAATGCACGTGCGCATAAGGAGGAGAGGTAAGGAGGAATGCACGAGCTTGGGGCGGTCGCGGCGAATCCGGAGCTGAAAGAGCTGGTGGTGGAAGCATCGCGGGCGCTGGCGCTGCTCGATGCGCCGCGGCTCGAGGAGCTTGCCGTCTCCTGTGACGCACTGAACCGAAGTTTGGATTCCATGAGTGCGGAAGAAAAGAGGGAGCTGGCTCGGCAGGCGCGGGAAGCGCAAGCGGACATGTCTGTGCTCAAGCGGGTACTGGAGGCGACGCGTGCCAATCGCAACGTGATGCGGCGGTTGCGCGAGATGCGCGAGCGGCGTCTTGAATACGACGAGCGGCTGATTCGCACAAATAAGAGTATTGACGCGGAAGTCGCCGCAGAAGTCGCCGCGGGCGCGAATGCGGAAGCTGCTGTGGAGGTTGATGCTGAAGCGGAGGGCGCTCATGGGGACGATTAACTCCGCTTTAAGTTTGATGACCGGGGCTTTGGATGCCGACCAGGAAGCTCTGAACGTGGTGGCCAACAACGTGGCCAACGCCAACACGCCGGGATACACGGTGGAGAAGCCGGGCTGGCAGGAAAACGCGCCAATCAATGTGGGCAGTCTCCTGATCGGCGATGGGGTGACCGAGACGGGCGCCACGTCGCAGCGCGACCGGGTGCTGGAAGAGCGGCTGGACCAGCAGCAGCAACTGGCATCGGCATCGAGCACACGGCTGACGGCGTTGAATACCATGCAGGCGTTGTTCACGCCTGACTCCGGCTCGTCGGGGTCGACCGCTGGAGATATTGGAAGCGATATCACGAGCTTTTTTGACTCTTTCTCCTCTCTCGAGAGTGATCCGACGGACAACGCGCTGCGCGAGCAAGTGCTTTCTTCGGCGTCGACTTTGGCCGGCGATATTTCGAGCGCTGCGAGCAGCTTGAACGGGCAATCTGCGGCTATCAATCAGGAAGCCTCGGGTGTGGTGAGTCAGGTGAACTCGCTCACCAGCGCCGTTGCGCAATTGAATTTGGAGATCGAATCGAATTCGCCGAACTCGGACGCGGGAACGCTGGAGGATCAGCGGCAGCAGGATTTGAGCCAGCTTTCGCAGTTGATCGGGATCAACCAGGTGACGACGGAGAACAATGGCCTGTCGGTTACGACAACATCGGGGCAACTGCTGGTGTCGGAGGGCCAGAACTTCCAACTCACTACGGGAACGGTAAATGGCGTTACGGACTTTTTTCTGGGTGGATCGGACATCACTTCGCAATTGGCTTCGGGCGGCGGCGAACTGGGAGGGTATCTGACGGCGCGCGACGTGGACATTCCCGGCGCACTGAGCTCGCTCGACCAACTGGCTTATGACATTTCGACCTCGGTGAATGCGACCAACAATACAGGCACAGACCTGAATGGAGCGACGGGGACGGCCGCGAATCCTCTGTATATTTTTAACCAGCCGGCGCAGGTGGCGGGAAGCGCGGCGGCGATGAGCGTGATCATGACCGATCCCGGCCAGATAGCGGCGGCGGGACCGGGAAAAGGCACCGGAGACAACTCCAACGCGGTCGCCATGTACAACCTCGGCAATCAGCCGCTGGGAGCCCCGACGACGAGCCTCAGCCTTACCGAGAATCTGGATCCCACCACGCCGGTAAACGGCTCAACGATGGGAACGGTCGAAGTCTACGACACGCTCGGCAAGAGTTACCAGGCCACGGTGACCTATACACAGGAGGGCGCCGACACGTGGGACTACTCGGTGGCCCTGCCCGCATCGGCGTTTTCCTCCGGGGTTTCGACCGAGATCACCGGAACCATGACGTTCAATGCCGCGGGCAGCCTGATCCAGATTCAGCCTGCGGGCGCGGCCAATCCGGAGACAGTTGGGACCACCCCCGGCGACGTCTCTTCGATCCCACTGAGTTTTGCCGGATTGGCTGATGGCGCCGCCGATCTGAATATCGGCTGGAACCTGCTCGCCGCCAACGGCACAAATCTCATCAATCAGGCCGCGGGAGCCTCTGCGCAGACCGCACAAATCCAGAACGGGATTGCCGGCGACCAATCGCCGATCGACGCTTACTCAAATTTCATTTCCACGCTGGGTTCCGCGGTTTCAGAAGTGCAGACCGAGAACACGGCACAGACTGCGTCGGTGACCCAGTTGCAGACACAGAACAACGCTTTGTCGAGCGTCAACCTGAACGACGAGGCGGCGGCGCTATCGACGCTTGAGACGAGCTACCAGGCGGCTTCGCAGGTGTTCACATCTCTCAACACGGTCATGGCATCGGCGCTGAACCTGGGTGAGGAGACAGCGGTGTCGTAAGCGCAGGGAATAGGGAATAGAAAAAGTGGGAAGCGGCAAGGCGTCATGCTTTCAGCAGCCGAAGTGGAGCAAGGTCATGCGGGTTGACCCAACGTACATTTCGAATCTGGTGGGCTCGCTGGATCAGACACAATCCAGCGAGCAGCAGTTGAGCTCCGAGCTGTCGAGCGGGGTGAGCATCACGTCCCTCGGTCAGAATCCCGTGGGCGCGGGCGAGAACGTGCTGCTTCTCAATCAGATTCAGCAGGACGATTCTTTTACCCAGAGCTCGAACCTGGTAACCGGGCAATTGCAGGTGGCGGATTCCGCGCTGGGCAGCGTGGTATCTGAGCTCACGCAGGCAGTTTCGCTGGCTACGAGCGCCAACAACGGGACCATGAATGCCAGCAACGTGAAGTCGATCTCCAACCAGATCTCGGGAATCCTGAACGAAGTCCAGTCGCTGGCGAACACAAGTTATCAGGGCCAATACATCTTTGCCGGAGGAAACACGACCGTGTCGCCGTTTTCCACCTCGACAGCGACATCGCCGGGCGTGACCAGCTACAACGGCGACGAGAACGTGAACTTCCTCGAATTGCCCAATGGACAGAAGATCCAGTTGAATGTGCCGGGCGACCAGATTTTTATGGGTGCCGGGACGAACAGCGTTTTCGGCGCGTTGAATGCGCTGGTCGCCGATTATTCAACCGGCACGGTGAACACTCAGCAGGCAGCCAGCGACACAACCGCGCTTTCAACAGCGTTGAACTATGTCTCGCAGCAGCGTGTGACGGTTGACAATTCGATCACGCAGATCAGCGCAGCGTCGGGCGCGGTGACGAATGAGCAGACACAACTCACAGCCGCGCAGACTGACCTGATGCAGGCTGATATCCCCACCATCTCCACGCAGCTTTCGCAGGCGGAAACACAACAGACGGCTCTCGAAGACGTGATCGCGCAACTGGAATCGCCGTCGAACAGCCTGTTCAGCAAGCTGCAGGGATGAATCCGCCGCCGGCGAGGCCTCTATACTCAGGGCGAGAGGATTTCCTTGTTTGCTGCGTTGCGTTTTTTGTGGAATGCGACGCGGGGCCACAGGCTGGCTCCGTGGCGGAGCGAGTTTCTGCGCTGGCGTGTCGAGACCTACTCGGGCAAGAAAGCGGAGACGCTGACGGCGACGGACGTGCTTAGCTTCATGTGGGCCGAGCGCTGGGATCTGCTGCGTTTTCTCGCTTGGACGGGACAACTGGAGCGCGAGGCAAGAACGAAGTAGGGTATCGAAGGCAGGGACCGCCACTAGCCGCTCGTGAAGTCCGATGCAGCCCGCTAGGACCCGCAGCTACTTCTGATATTTCCAATTGCGCTGTTTGCCTTCTGCGATCCAGGTCACGGCCGTGGCGACGCGCAGCTTGCGGGTTTCGGCGCGCTTGGCATCGACGATCCACTCAATATATTCGCGGCGGCAACTGGGACTGAAGGCGGCAAAGCCCGCGGCGGCTTTTTTGCTCTTGCCAAGAGCCTGGTTAAAATCCGGCGGAGTTTTGAGGGCGGCCTTGGCTGGTTTGACGACGCGAGGGCGGGCGGCGATGGGACTCCTTTCATGGCCGCTTTCGATGAGTGCCGCGGCCTTGGCGACCCAATCGATGATTTTCTTTTCCGGCGGAAGCGCTTCGATACTGGTGATGCGGCCAAGCGAGCCCATGGCTCCGTCGCGCACAACACCCGCCTTGCGCAGGATGGCGCCGATCTCCAGCCCCCAGAAACCGAGGCTGCAGTGCTCTTTGAACGCCGAGATGTTGCAAACGATCACGCCGCGATACTCGAAGAAAGGGCGGCTCCACTTGATGGTTTCTTCAACCTCGGGGCATCCGGCGTGAATGGCCTTGCGCAGATGGGCGAGGATGGGCTGCGCGAACGGGCGCGCCTTTTCCATGTAGGCGTCGACTTTGGGATTGCGTTTTGGCGCGGTCATGCGGACCTCCGAAAACGGCAGAATAACAAGAAACAAGATGGCCAGAAAACAAGAATTTGCAGGCAACGAATAGACACATGCGGTCGGGAAGCCGCTTCGCTTAGGATCAAGTCTAACGACAAATGAGCATTCGAATTTACTCAGTCGCGTTTCTCGTGTTTGCGGGTTTGGCGGCGAGCGCGGCCGCGCGAGCGCAGCAGCAGCCGACGCCCAAGTTGCCGCCTATAGAGCCGCCCAAGCCGATGCCTGCCGCGCCGGGCGCTGCGCCGAGCCTGCGCGTAACCACAACCGAGGTGCTGGTGCCGACGCTGGTGGAGGAAAAGGGGGGCGGCATTCTCTATGGGCTGAAGCCGAGTGATTTTATTTTGGAAGACAACGGCGTTCCGCAAAAGATAAAAGTGCAGCCGGAGATGGATACAGCGCCAGTGGCCCTTGTGGTTGCCGTGGAAGAGGGCGGGTCAAGTGTCCTCGAATTCGGCAAACTGGCGCGCTTGGGCCCGCTGCTCGACGTGTTCCTCTTTGACCCGCGAAGCCAGGTGGCACTGGTGGGATTCGACTCCCGGCCGCGCCTGATCGAAGACTTTACTCATTCGGGTGACAAGGTGAACAAGGCGTTGACCGAACTCACGCCGGGCAAAGGCGGAGCAGCAATTCTGGATACGGTGAATTACGCAGTGACACTGCTTGAGTCGCAGCCCAAAGAATATCGGAGAGTGTTGCTCCTGATCAGCGAGGAGCGGGACCACGGCAGCAAACACACCAGGCCGGTGCAGTTGATCAAGAGGATTGGTGAGTCGGATGTGCTGGTGCTGAGCGTGTCGTTTTCGCCGGGGCTGGCCGAGTTTTCAAGGGATATGACGCGCCCATATTACGGGCAAACGACGCCGGCCCACACGCCGACGCCAGGATTGCAGGAGCAAACCGCCGGAGGGAATTTAATGGCGCCGCTTATCATGGCGATCAACGGGGCGAAGAAGAATGTGACCAAAGAAGTCGCCGAGATGAGCGGCGGCGAGTACACGACGTTCCTCAGCGACAAGACGTTCCAGGCGGAGATCATGCGTGCGGCGCGGGATGCCCGCAATCGTTACCTGATCACCTTCAGCCCGTCGGACCCGACTCCAGGGCTGCATTCGATTCGCGTGCGGACGGCCCAGGATTATGGGGCGAGGATTGTGGCGAGGGCGAATTATTGGGCAGATGCAGGGAACGGGGGACACGGGGACTAGGGACCTCCTGGGGGGCGGACAGGGCAATGGCGTAAATGCGAAACCTGGCGTATTGGACCAAACCGAGCCGGCACGATATTTTCTGCAAGAGGTCAACAATGATGCGGCACCTGAGACTACTCGCCCTTATTGGTTTTATTCTGACTGCGCCGGTCGCGTCTTCGGCGCAGGACGCTGACCAGCAGCCAAGCCCGGCGGTAATGCAGGCCGTCGAATCGGCGTTTCCGAAAGAACTGCGCTACCCAAAAGACGAAGAATCGGGCGACGAGAACAGCACCTGTGCT
This sequence comes from uncultured Acidobacteriaceae bacterium, assembly GCA_963762905.1. Lineage (GTDB taxonomy): Bacteria > Acidobacteriota > Terriglobia > Terriglobales > Acidobacteriaceae > Telmatobacter. Next base: position 274,206 of record CAVXMJ010000031.1, read on the forward strand.
GCGGTATTCAGCAAGAATGCTGACGGCACGCCAAGCTTGCTCGCGACCGCGTACAGCGGGGACCTCGTCGAGCTTGCCATGGTCGCCTACACGTCAGGCGCGGCCAAAATAATCTCTACCATCCCCCAAGCGCAATTTGGGCTGGAAGGCGGGGCATGCGGCTTAGGGATTGACAATCTCGCCGATCCAGAGCACCCGGGCTCGTCTCTGGCAAAAACGATTGAGGTCTCGTTCCACGATGGGCCGAGCTGGTTCTTTACATGGGATGGCAAAGAATTTCAGAACATAACTGCGTTCCGAGTAGATAAAGTAGGCGGGATAGATACACCCGAGTCGGAAATGCGTGAGGCAGAAGTCGTGGATATCGATCATGCGGGCGCGATGCAGATCGTGGGGAGCAATGGCGACTTCGAAAATTTCCAGGGAGATGACGGAATCATGTCTTCGGGCACTTACACACTCTACCGGTACGATGGCAAGATATACGCGCCGGCGAAAACTCTGATCGTTATTCGGCAATTTGAGCCTAATCTTCCCGGGACCCCCGATGAAGTCGCAGCTTACAGATCGGATGTAGCCGCCCCCTGGGTATTCGGTGTCGGCATGCATCAGACGCCGGCGCCCAGCTATCAGCTAACGATCGTGAACGGAGATCGCGACGGAAGCAATCGAGTAACGAGCGCGAAGATCGAAATCGATGGCGTGACCGTCATCCAGTCCACCGAAGTCAACCAAAATGTGGAAAACCTCGCGCGAACCGTTCAACTGCAAAAGGAAAGCAAGATTAAGGTGACGGTTGACGGACCCGCGAAATCCCATCTCTACGTCATGGTCGAATAATTAGCTTAGCCGGGATCTTCCCATGGCCACAGTCGCCCGGCTCCTGGGGCTTGTGACCTACGCAAAATTCTGAAACCGGCGTGGCTCACGAAAGGGCGGGGCCGGCTAAGCCGGCTTCGCAACCAGGCGGCGAGCTGCCATTGCCATGGGAAGACGAGTGATTCCGGCGAAGAGCATGCTGATGCCGATCAGTGTTCCGATGGCCCATTCGCTGCTCCAGGGCCAGCTCAGGCCGATCATCCCACCCAGGATCAGGGCGATAACGCCATCAAAGAAAAGCCAGCCGGAACCGGAATGGTGACGGATGCGGTAGGCCAGAATCAACACGATGATGCCCTTGGCGAAGAGATAGCAGGCGAGTAGAAGCGTGAGCGAGGCGAGGCCCGCGACCGGCCAAACCAGCATGTAAATCGCGATGGCCAGGTAAAGCAGGCCCACTAGAAGCTCCCACAAGAGGCCTCCGGTGGAACGGATATGCCAGGCAATGGCCAGGTGCGCGAACCCGCCGAGCAACACCAGCCACGCGACAACAATCGCCACTCCGATTCCTGCAACCGGCGGAACAACAATCGCCAGAATTCCCGCGAGAATCAAAAGAATACTCAGAGCGATGGCCCAGCCAGCAGATAGTTTTGCGATGCCGATGGGAGATGAGTCGACCATTTTCTTCTCCTTTGAGGTTTTGTATCGCCTGTGAGATTGAGCGGTGATCTTGCTGAACACGCTCCGTTTGATTGGGGAAATCGGTCGTCCCCGGGGAGAAAAACACTATACAGGATTGAGCGGGGCTCGTGGAGCGGCCTGGAGCCCGTCGCCTTCAGACCAGGCTACCTCGCAGAAACGGCGAGGGTTTTGCCGGAGGGCGGGTTCATGTTAATCTTTCAGTAGACACTGAAGAGTGGATACGAAAAGAATGAGGAGTACCTAACGCCGTGCTGGCGATTGAAAAAAAGACCGACCTGATCAAACGCTTCCGAACCCACGAAACGGACACCGGATCGCCGGAAGTCCAGATCGCGATTCTGAGCGAGCGGATCACTGAACTGACTGAGCATTTCAAGACCCACAAAAAGGATCATGCATCCCGCCGTGGATTGTTGATGCTGGTGAGCAAGCGACGCCGCCTGCTGGATTACCTGAAGACGCACGATACGGATCGCTATCGCGACGTAATCGGCAAACTCGGGATCCGGAAGTAACAAGAAGAAAGCCGACATTGAACCGGAAGTATCTAGACCGGACACTGGTCACGGTCCCCATACAACATGGAATACCGGACCACGGCGCGCCGGGCGGCCTGCAAGGGACGCCTGAGCTTGCGCATCGGTGTTTCTTGCGCGCGAAAAGAGTTCCCTCAGGGGCTAAAGTCCAGATATTGAGCGGATGGTTGGCGCACGGGCTGAAGCCCGTACCCTTCACGCGCGACCCCTCCACAAGTTTCCCAAGCGAACAAAATGAAACGAGGACAATATGTCTACGAAACATGATGTAGCCGTCGAGCTAGCCGGCGGCAAGCGACTGGTCTTTGAGACCGGCCGCATGGCCAAGCAGGCCTCCGGCGCCGCGCTGGTGAGTACGGGCGAAACCGTCGTCCTGGCCACCGCAGTGGCTTCCCAAACCCCGAGGGAAGGGATCGATTTCTTCCCCCTCACGGTGGACTACCGCGAGTACACATACGCCGGAGGACGCATCCCCGGTGGATTCATCAAGCGCGAAGGCCGCCCCAGCGAAAAAGAGATTCTGACCTGCCGTCAGATTGATCGCCCGCTGCGCCCGCTATTCCCCGATGGATTTCGCAATGAAACGCAGTTGATCGCGCTGGTTCTCTCCGCGGATAAGGAGAACGATCCCGACGTGATCGCGATCAACGGCGCCGCCGCCGCGGTGGCTCTGTCTGATATTCCTTTTGGCGCCACGGTTGGCGCGGTGCGCGTGGGGCGCGTAAACGGCGAGTTCGTCGTGAATCCCACCTACGCCGAGCGCGCAGCAACGACAGTGAACATCATGGTAGTCGGCCATAAAGACGGCATCGTGATGATCGAGTCGGGCGCGAAAGAAGAGACCGAAGAGGTCATTCTTGCGGCCATCGAATTTGCCCACGGTGAGATCAAGAAGATCGTCGCCGCGATTGACGAGCTGGTGTCAAAAGCCGGCAAGAAGAAGCGGGCGTTTACCGCGCCGGAGTTCGACGAGGCGTATTACGGCGAGCTGAAAGCGAAGGTTGGCGACCGCCTCAAAGACGCGCTCGACACCAAGACGCATGGCAAGATTGAAAGCTATGCGCTGGTCGACGAAATCAAGAAGGAGCTGGCCGCGGGGCTGGCTGCCGACGACGCGGACGGGAAGAAGAAGCTGGCGCACTACTACGAGCACCTGCGCGAGCGGATCTTCCGCGAGCAGGTGACAAAGGAGCGCATCCGGCCCGACCGGCGCGCATTCGACGAGATCCGGCAGATCACGATCGAGACCGGCGTTCTGCCACGGACACACGGGTCGGCGTTGTTCACGCGCGGCGAAACTCAGGCGCTGGTGACTGCCACTCTGGGCACGGCGGACGATGGACAAAGGCTGGAAAGCTACGAAGGCGAGCAGCGCAAGAACTTCATGCTGCACTACAATTTTCCGCCGTTCAGCGTTGGTGAAACAGGACGTATGACCGGCGTCGGCCGGCGCGAAGTGGGTCACGGAGCACTGGCGGAACGCGCCATCAGCGCCGTTTTGCCGAGCGCCGATGAGTCGCCGTATTCGATGCGCATCGTGAGCGACATTCTGGAGTCGAACGGATCTTCGTCGATGGCTTCAGTCTGCGGAGCCAGCCTGGCTCTCTACGATTCCGGCATCAAGTTGAAGGGCGCAGTTGCCGGAGTGGCGATGGGCCTGGTGAAGGAGGGCGACGACTACGCCATCCTGACCGATATTGCCGGCGCGGAAGATCACTACGGCGATATGGACTTCAAGGTAGCCGGAACGCGCAAGGGAATTACCGCGCTGCAGATGGACATCAAGATCGGCGGCCTGACGCGCGAGATTCTTCAGCAGGCGATGGAGCAAGCTCGCCGCGGACGGCTTTTCCTTTTGGACAAGATGGACGCGGTGCTGGACGGACCTCGTGTGGAGCGTTCGAAGTATGCGCCGCGCATCGAGACCGTGATGATTCCGACGGACAAGATTCGCGACTTGATCGGCAAGGGTGGCGCGACGATTCGCGGCATCGTTGAGCAGACGGGCGCGAAGATCGACGTGGACGACACCGGCAAGGTGAGCGTGGCATCGAGCGACGCCGAAGGCCTCGCCAAGGCACTGGCCATCATCGGCAACCTGACCGCGGTTCCCGAAATCGGCAAGACGTACCTTGGCAAAGTAGTGCGGCTGGCCGAGTTCGGCGCATTCGTCGAGCTGTTCCCGGGCACCGACGGACTCCTGCACATCTCCGAGATCGCGGAGCATCGCGTGAAGGAAGTGAAGGATGAGCTGCGCGAGGGCGACCAGGTGATGGTGAAGGTTCTGGCCATCGAAGGCAATCGCATCAAGCTGAGCCGCAAGGCGCTCATCAAGGAGCAAAAGGCAAAGCTGGGACAATCCGCTCCAGCGCCGTCTGAAGAGACGGAGTATTCGCAGCCGGCCGTTCAAGATGCGCCGGTTCGAACCCCCAGAAGTTCCGCGCCGCGCCATGAGTTTGACGAACGCCAACCGAGCTCAAACCAGAGCACGATCCTGATCGAGGGCGGAGACGACTTCGATGAGGATGGCGCTGGCGTCGAGATCGACGAGGCGAATGAGCCCAACTTCAACCGCGTGGATGGAGCTCCGGTGGTCCATGCCGGCGGCCCGCCGTTCAGCGGAGGACCAAGGCCAGGTGGAAGCGCCGGTGCAGGCGCTAACAACCGGCGCCGGCGTCGTCGCGGCGGACGGAGACCGGGCGGCGGCCAGGGATGAGTAACATCCCGCTCGTTTAAGCAAAAGAAGACCCGGATTCAACATCCGGGTCTTCGTGTTTGTGAGGGATGAATCTGCCGACAGATTCCCACCCCGCAAGCGGGTTTACGCTTGCGGATTATTCTGCGGCGGTTTGAAGGTCCGGCTGGGGCTTGATGGCGCGAGGCGCTTTCCGCTTCTGCGGCGGGACAGCCGCTTGGCCGACGGTCTCTTTGGATGCGACCTTGCCCGCGTACATGCGAAGGTCAGCCGCAATGCGCAGAGCTTCGGAATCCGCTGCGTCGTCGGGAAAGACAGCGAGACCGACGCTGGCGCCGACGCGCAATTCTTTTCCGCCGAAGGTGAAGGGATCTTCGAGAAGTTTGGCGAGGGTCTTGCCCACGCGCCCGGCATCGGCGCGCGTCATGGGTTCCTCGAGGATGACGGAAAACTCATCGCCCCCGGTTCGGGCAACGGTATCGGAGCGCCGCACCCGTCCGGTGAAGAGATTGCCGACGTGCTTCAGGAGCTCGTCGCCGGCGTGATGGCCGGCGGTATCGTTCACCAGTTTGAAGTTGTCCAGGTCGATGAGAAGCAACGCCACGTGCGAGCCGGTGCGCCGGGCGCGCTCAATGGCGCTATCCAGGCGATCCTGAAAGAGACGCCGGTTGGGCAGGCCGGTCAGCTCGTCGTGCAGAGCCAGATACTTGTTGTACTCGAGCTGATCCTCAAGAAGAATCATGATCATGCCCACAGCCACTACGTATTTGGGCAGGTTCCACACCTCGCTTTCGAGGTGAAGATTCGGAAAGAAGAACATGATGCAGGGACCGGCTACGAAAACGCTGGCCCAGGCAAAGAAGCCCGCAATGGTGATGAAGGCCCCGGCGGTGGCGCGCCTGTAGGTGTACCAGAAATGGATAGCGCATCCGAGGTAAACGATGAAGAACACAGCCTCGAAGGCCAGCGTTGGGCCTATGTCGGCGCGATTCTGAACCGCCAACAGAAAAATGGAAAGGCAAATGTTAAGGGCGACGATCGCCCAGCGCAACGGATGCCGGAACTCGCGGAATTCGACGACCAGGATGGAAAGCGGCAAGACGCCGATAAGCACGGCTGCGGGCCTCAAAGCCCATGACGCGACAGGGTCGATGACGAGGAGACCGAAGTAGAGCGTATAGACCGTCAGCAGAACGGTCAGCATCCAGCGGCTTGAGCGTTGCTCGCTGCGATGCGGGACGGCCGCCCACATAAACAGCACACCGGCACAAGCAAGAGCGGCCAGACCGATAAACAATGCGAGATTTGCCCAGGGGCCGGGAGCGCCAAGAAACATGAAGGCGGTGAAATGGATGGCAATCAGAAACCAGCCAGTAAGCCAGATGGCGGAGACAGTCGCTCGCACGTGACGTGCAACAGACGCGAAAGCCAGGGTAAGGAGCGCGACGGCTCCTAAATCGGGAAGTTTGCTCCAGTCAACCAAGGCACTCCGTTCGAGCGCGTGCGTTGCGCCGCGCTTTGTTTAATCTCTATTGCTGACAGAATCGGCGATTTCTATAGAAAGTGCGATAGCGCTTTTGTAGGACTCTGAAGGCAGCAGTATACACTTTGGTAACCTTACCCACAAACCTGGAGCATTTTCAATCAGTTAATTCTCGATAAAAGTAATGAAAATCGCACCGGAAGGGGTGCAGATCAGAGCTCGGAAATGACGTCGAGTCGCGGGACTCCCTGAGGATTTTCTCTTCGGCCAGCAGAGATTTCACCGTTGACGATCGAATGTCCCACCTGGATTGCGCCATTCAAAGGAAGCGAGGCGCTCGCCGGCTAAACAAAACCGAAAATGTTGCCGATAAAGTTTGATGCGGCGTGTACGCATGAAGTTGGTGCGGTCCCGTTCGCCTTAGAGGCCCGAATGATTTCGCTGAAAAGATATCTCGAATCGCAACCCATTGATTCTGTCGCGCCTCTGGATCAGGCGGAAGGCGGCCTGCTTCCCGCGGTGTTCGACGCATACGGCTCCGCGTTGATGGAGATGGGCAACTCCAGTGTTGAAGCCTGCCCGGGAATGAGCGATGAGCTGAAACGGAATTTGATCGAGCTCAAGACGGGGTTGGGCGCGGGCATGAGTGCGGCGGCGCTGGCGACAACTGACTGCAGCGCTCGCGAGCAGATCCGCGGTTGGGGCCGAGGAACGGCGAAGCACTACCAGCAGAAAGCCTGCGAAGTAAAAGAAATGCTGCTGATGATGGCGCGGACAGCCGAGTCTGTCGGCGCGCGCGACCAGCGCTGCGCCGGCCAGATGAGCGAGGTGACGGAGCGGCTGAAGGCCATCGCCAGCCTGGACGACTTGACTCAGATTCGGACCTCGATCGAGAAGAGCGCGAGCGAGCTGAAATCTTCGATCGACCGCATGACCGCGGAGGGCAAAGCGGTTCTCGATCAACTGAAGGAGCAGGTGGCCACGTATCAAACCAGGCTGGAGGAGGCGGAAGAGATTGCCTCGCGTGACGCGCTCACAGGGTTGAGCAGCCGGCTCTTTGTCGAGGGGCAATTGGAAAAGCGTCTGGGGGCAGGGACACCGTTTTGCGTTGCGATTGTCGATATTGATCGCTTCAAAAAAGTCAACGACGATCACGGCCACGTAACCGGCGACGATTTGCTGAAGAAGTTCAGCACGGAGTTGCGCTCCGCTTGCCGCGCGACGGATGTAATCGGACGCTGGGGCGGGGATGAGTTCATCCTGCTGTTCGATTGCGCGCTCACGGAGGCGGAAGCGCAAACCGTGCGTCTGCGCAAATGGATCTGCGGCAGCTACACGGTGCGCGGCAAAGCGGGCGACGTGAAGCTGCGCGTGGACGCTTCAGTCGGCTTGGCGGAGCGTATGGCGGGCGAGGAGATGAAGGAGCTTTTGGCACGGGCCGACACCGCGATGTACGAGGAAAAGGCTGTCGGGCGGGCGAAAAGCTCGTGATTGGACTCCACGGACTGGCCAGAGCAGGCTTCCAGCGACGCCGGTACTGCTGAAGGCTGAGGCGTGTGCTTCACTTCTGTGTCTGCCGTCACAGGCCAGGCTCTTCGTGCCCGTTTACGGACGCGCGCTTCCGGCGAAACCGTTTCTGAATCTGTTTCTTTCCTAATCTCCAATTCTTCCTTGAGTTCCTTTCTCCCACGGGGGAAGGTGGAAGAGTAGCCCTGCTGGCCGCGACCAACATTGGGAGAGACAAATGAGCGCCGCCGGAAGAAAGACGCAGCGAATGGACGGCGGGGAGTGATGGAAAGGATCTCATGAGATTACTCATTGCCGAGGATGACAAAGCGTTGGGACAGTTCCTGAGCCGCGGTCTTGAAGCGGACGGGCACCGCGTCCACCTGGCCTGCGATGGCGGTGCAGCGGTGGAGGCATTCAGGCAGCAGTTACCGGATCTGACCATTCTCGATCTGAACATGCCGGTCAAGGATGGCGAGCAGGTGCTCGAAGAGGTACGCCTGCTGGATGCGGATCTGCCGGTGCTGGTGCTGACCGCGCGGCAGGAGGTGGACACGCGAGTGCGATGCCTGGACCGCGGCGCCGACGATTTGATGACCAAGCCTTTCAGCCTGCACGAACTGCGCGCGCGCTGCCGGGCCCTCTTGCGGCGCAAACGGGAGACGCGGCTCGAACTGCGCGCGGGCGATCTGGAGCTGGACCGGCTGGAGCATACGGCGCGGCGCGCCGGACGATTGATTCTTCTTACCAACAAAGAGTTTGCGCTGCTCGAGCATCTGATGCTCAACCGCGGCGAATGCGTTTCGCGCGTGGAACTGCTGGATTCGGTCTGGAATATGGAGCCGGCGCAAACCACCAACATTGTCGACGTGTATGTGAACTATCTCCGGCGGAAGCTCGAAGATCCGCCGCCCGGCCGCCTGATTCGAACCGTGCGCGGGCACGGATACATTGTCCCGCCGGAGGCGGAGCTGGCCATGCCGGCCACCGCTGTCGGCCCCGGTTTGGCCGCCGAAGTAGCCGGGCCCGTCGAAATTTCCGCGGCTCCGCAAAGCGGCGTATGAGCGCCGCTTGAGCCCGTTCATTCGCGGCCCACTGATTCACCGATCGATTTGTGCGACTTCAAGGAGACTGTCCATGCAGCCATTACCGGTTCCCGTTGTACCCACGCCAACCCGCATCCGTCCCCGCACCGCTCTGGTGGCAAGCGCGGATCACAGCTTTCGCCAGCGGCTCACCCAGGTGCTCACGGGATTGCGCTGGCAGGTGCGCGAGGCCGGGGGCGGAGCCGAGGCATGGGCGGAAGCCGAAACGGCGCATCCCGAGGCGCTCATCGTCGACTCGTGGCTTCCGGATCTCGACTTGAACGAGTTTCTCTCGGACTTCAGAGGGGGATTTCCGGGAATCGACGTGGTCACAACCGGAGCGCCGAGCGCCGACGATAGCCCCCGCGGGCCCTACCGGCAGGAGTTGCTCTACGCGCTGCGCAGAAGCCAGGAAAACGATGGAGCGGCGTGGAATGCGGCCGGCGCTAGAGCGGCGTCCACAGTGCTGGAATTGCCGAAGCCGGAAAACGCGGCCACGCAGTTGCTGTCCAGGCCGGGACCGATTGAGACGAACGCAACAAAGTTTGCGGGGAACGCGATGAAGACGATTCCCATCCGGCCTGCAATTGCCCCCGATTCCGCCTGGGCCGAGCGCCTGCCGGAGCTGATTGGCAACGCTCCCTGCATGATCGAAGTGAGCCGGCGCGTCCGCCTGGTGGCGCCGCGCTTGACGCCGGTGCTGATCGAGGGCCCGACCGGCTCGGGGAAAGAGCTGGTGGCTGAGGCGCTGCACCGGCTCTCGTCGCGCAGCCGCAAGCCATTCGTGGCTATCAATTGCGCGGCCATTCCTGAATCGCTGCTCGAAGCCGAGCTCTTCGGCCACACACGCGGCGCATTTACCGGCGCCGTGCAGGGCCGCACCGGTCGCATTGAGGCCGCGGACGGAGGCACGTTGTTTCTGGATGAAATCGGCGAGATGCCGCTGGGGCTGCAATCAAAACTGCTGCGCTTTGTGGAGTGCGGCGAGTTGCAACGCGTGGGCGACAACGAAACCGTTCGCGTCGATGTACGCATCATCGCCGCCACGCATCGGCCGCTGGCCTCGCAGGCGCAATCGGGCGGCTTCCGTTCCGATCTTTACTATCGGCTGGCGGTCTTTCTTGTTCGCACCCCGGCGCTGGCGGAACATGCGCAGGACCTGCCTCTTTTAATCGAGCACTTTCTTGAGAAGCTGGGCCGCGATACGCCGCGAAAACGCGTGGACGAAGCGGCGCTCGGGAAACTCGCCGCCCATGACTGGCCGGGCAACGTGCGCGAATTGGAACATGTGCTCGAGCGCGGCGTGATTCTTGCCGGAGACAGCCCGGCGCTGACCACGCGCGAGATCGACTTCGGCCTGTCGGTCGACTGACCTCCGGCAAGATGGAGGCGCGGATCGTCACGGAACGAAAGTCGCGCTCGAAATCGGCATGCGGAAGGAGGCATGAGCATGGAAATTGGAACGCAACTGAGCGACCAGATCACGCGCTACCTCGATCTGTCTGCCACCGAAGCCAAGCTGACCGCGGCCAACATGGCCAACGTGGACACGCCTGGCTACCGCAGCGTGGGCATGGACTTTGAAGCCGAGATGCGCGGGGCGATGGACGACGTGAAAGGTGGGCATGCACCGCGCCGGGTGCGCGTGATGGAAGTGGATGGGCTGATCGCGCGGCCCGACGGGAACAACGTCTCGATCGACCGCGAAAGTTTGCAACTGGCCGAAGCGCAGCTGAAGTTCAGAACCGGGGTTGCGCTCTTGCGCCAGGAGTACCAGCGCGTGCTGGATGCGATCCACGCGGACAAGTCGTGATGCGGTTTCGCGAATCGTGATCCGTGAACACAACCCACGACCCACGACACACGACACGCGGACCACGACACACGAACCACGACACACGAACCACGATAAGGAGGGATGCGCCATGAACCTGTTCGGAATGATGGACGCTTCGGGTTCGGCGATGGAAGCCGAGCGCATGCGCGCCGAAGTCGTGGCAGCCAACATGGCCAACGCGGAGACGACGCGAACGGCTCAGGGAGGTCCGTATCGCAGGCAGGAAGTCGTCTTCGCCGCCAACGGGGGCGATGCGGGCTTTCTCGATTCGCTCAACAGTTCCATGACTTCGGCTCCAGCGAATGCAGGCGCGGGCCCATTGGGCGCGAGTCCAGCCGGTGCCGGCTCGTTCGGCGCCGATACGCCGAGCGCAGACGTGATCAACGCGGAAACAACGGCCGCGCCCGCGCTGCCTCCGCTGCTCGCTTTGCCCGGAGCGCCAAATGTTGCGCCCGGCGTGCGTATTTCACAGGTGGTCGAGGATCCATCGCCGCCGCTCAAGCGCTACGATCCCGGGCATCCCGACGCCGGAGCGGACGGCTACGTCGCCTATCCCGACATTAATCCTCTTACAGAAATGGTGGACCTGATGGGGGCGACGCGTGCATATGGCCTCAATGGCTCGGCCGTTCAGGCCGAGAAGGGCATGATCACGTCGGCACTGGAGATTGCGAAGAGCTAGGCGGCAGAAAGTCTTCCCGCGAGACGGGAACGGGGGCGCGAAAAATGTTGGTCACAACCCATGCTATCGGCGCGATTGCAAGCGCGGCATCCAGTGCAACAACCAGCAGCGCCGGCGCTGGAAGCGCGTTGTCGGCGCGCGGGTCAGGAGCAACCTCCGCGACGCCGTTCTCTGATCTGATCACCGACGCCGTTGGCGACGTGAGCCGGCTCGAAGATCAGGCCAACGCAGCCGTGAGCGGCCTGATGACCGGCACCGGTGTGGATGTGCACCAGGCGATGATCGCAACCCAGAAGGCGGACATGGCCTTTGAACTGGCGCTGGCCGTGCGCAACAAGGCGGTGCAGGCATACCAGAGCGTGATGGGAATGCAGTTCTGAAAGCAGCCTCCAGCTTCTGGCTCCTCGCTGGGCAACTAGCAGGACGAGCATTCCGGGCGGAGAAAGAAAAAACGCAACGTCGCGCAAGCCGTTGATTGGCGTTTGTCGGCAGGATGGAGCTAGAAGCTGACAGCTGGAGGCTGGTAGCTGGAAGCTGGATTGACAATCATGGCCACGGGAACACAGCTCGAAAAAACTCCGCCGGCGGCGCCGGGAAGAGTGCAGACCGGCGGAAAGCTGCAAGGGCTTCTGGGGCTGGTCCAGGTGCGCTGGGCGCAGATGGCCGCTGCGCAACGCGGCTGGGTGGTGCTGAGCGCGCTGATGCTGATGGCGCTCATCGGCGGCCTGACCTGGTACGCGATGAGCCCGGACTGGCGCACGCTCTACATGAATCTCGACTCCGACGACGCGCGCCAGATCGGCGTGACTCTCGCTCAGGCGCAGATCCCGTTTGAGCCCTCGCCCGATGGCGCGGGCATTCTCGTTCCCGCCGCCGATCTGGACAAAGCGCGCCTTGCGACCGCGGCCAAGGGCGGCGTGAAAAGCGGCCGGCTGGGGTTTGAAATCTTCGATAAACCGAACTGGGTGGGGTCGGAGTTCGACGAGCAGGTGAATTATCAAAGAGCTCTCGAAGGCGAACTCGAACACACCGTGGGTACGCTTTCCGACGTGCAGTCGGCGCGCGTGCATCTGGTGCTGGCGCACGATTCTCTCTTTCAGGGCGAGGAGCGGCCGGCAAAGGCCTCGGTGGTGCTCAAGCTGCGCCGCAGCACGCTGGCCGACGGCGAGCCGGAGGCGATTCGCAATCTGGTCGCGTCGGCGGTGGACGGACTGACGCCGGATCACGTGGTCCTGGTGGACGCCTCGGGCAACCTGCCGCTGGGCCCGAAGACGCCGGAAGGGATACGTTTGGGCGCCGAGCAGGCGCTCGAAGAAAAGCTCATCTCGACGCTCGAGCCGGTGACCGGCGCGGGCAATGTGCGCGCATCGGTCGCGCTGGATTACGACGAGACGGCCATGGACGAAACGTCGGAGGTTTACGATCCGGACAAAACGGCCACTCTTGCCATGCAGCGCACCGATCAGACCACGGGAGCGCAGCCGGTGGCCGCCGGAGTTCCGGGCACGGCATCGAATGCGCCCAACACCCAGGCCTTGCCCGTCTATCCGCATGAGACGACTCCGCCCCAGACCGCCAAGAGCGAATCGAGCACCTACGGCGTTTCGAAAACCGTGCGGCATACGGTGGAAAATCCGGGGCGTGTGCGCCGGCTGACCGCGGCCATCGTCGTCAATGACCGGATGATCACGCCCGCGACGAAGAACCATGCCGCCGTCTGGCAGCCACGGTCGGCTGACGAACTGCGCAACCTGGCCGCACTGGCGCAGGCGGCGGTTGGCTTCGATACCGCGCGAGGCGACGTGGTGACGGTCGAGGACCTGGCCTTCGACGCCAATCAGGGTCAGCCGCCGGCCGGCGTTTCTGAGCAAATTCTGGATTCGGCGGAGAACTCGCCGATGCTGGTGAAGTCTCTCGCGCTGCTCGCCGGGCTTTTTGTGGTGGTGGCCTTTGCCGTGCGCCCCGCCATTCGCCACGCGGGCGCCGCGTTGGCCGTGCGCGGCCCCCAAAAAGCGGCAGGCCGGGAGCTGGCGGCCTCCCCAACGGCGGCATTAAGCTCTCCCGAGCCGGCGCCGATGGATCCGGAGCGCCAGCGCAATCAGGAGATCTACGAGCAGGTGACGGGGCACATCAAGCGCGAACCCACGCAAAGCTCGCGCTTGCTGCAAAGCTGGATTCACTCCGAGTAGCGGCCCGCGGACACTGCGGATGGGGCGACAGTCGGAGCGAGGCCCGCGAGAAGAGTTAGGGAAACAGCCGGAGAAAGGAACGGGACTTGGCGGAGCAGGGAATCGAGAGCGGAGCATCGCGGCACCACGCCGGCGCGAACCTCTCGGGCGTGCGCAAGGCGGCGATCCTGCTGGTTGCGGTGGGCGAGGAGCTGGCCAAGGAGGTGCTGCGCAGTCTGCCGGAAAACGATGTCCAGCAAATCACCGAGGAACTGGCCGATCTGCGCGGCATCACGCCCGAGCTTTCCGCCGAAGTGCTGGAGGAGTTCTGGCAGCTATTGGATACGCAGAGTTTCATGGTGCATGGGGGCATGGACTACGCCAGTCGTGTGCTGATCGAGGCCTTTGGCAAGCAGCGCGCCGACGACCTGATGGCGCTCATGCGGCGCTCGCAGGAGGCGGCGCAGGGCAATCTGGCCAAGCTGCAGCGCACCGATCCGCAGCAACTGGGCAAGCTGCTCGACTCCGAGCATCCGCAGACCATCGCATTGGTGCTGGCGCATCTCGATCCGCGGCGTGCCTCGACCGTGCTCGACAACCTGAGCGAGGAGCACAAGGTGGTTTCGATCCAGCGCCTGGCTGAGATGCGGCAGTTTTCTCCGGAGATGGCGCAAAAGGTGGCGATGATCCTGCACAAGCGTCTGGAGAGCGTGGGCGACACGGCGCGGCGCAGCTACTCGGGATTCAAGGCCGTGGCCGATCTTTTGAACCGGCTCAACGCCGAGGAGTCGAAGAAGATTTTGGAAACCATCGAAGAGAACCAGCCGGAGTTGGCGCTGAGCATTCGCAACCTGATGTTCACCTTTGAGGACCTGATTACCGTGCCGGCGGCGACCATACGCGAGATTGTTTCCGGCGTCGACAAGCGGCAACTGGCGCTGGCGCTGCGCGGAGCCAATGACGAATTGCGGGCCCAGATCTTCAAGGCCATGAGCTCGCGCGCCGTGGAGATGTTGAAGGAGGACATGGAGGTGCTCGGTCCGGTGCGGTCGCGCGAAGTAGCGCAGGCGCAGCAGGAGATTCTGAACCTGGCGCGGCGCCTGGAGGCCGAGGGCAAAGTCATCCTCAAGCTCGAAACCGGCGACGAGATGCTGGCGTGATCTGGGCGGGGAATAGGGAGCAGCCAGCAGGGAGTCGTGATCTGGGCGGGGAATAGGGAGCAGCCGGCAGGGAGTCGTGATCTGGGCGGGGAATAGGGAGCAGCCGGCAGGGAGTCGTGATCCGGGCGGGGAATAGGGAGCAGCCGCCAGGGAGTAATGAGCAGGGACGGACGATGGCGACAGACTCGAATGCGGCAGATCAACTTGAAGTGCTCGACTATCCGGCCTGCCCCGGCGCAAGTGTGACTGAGTGGAATGGCTGGGTAGAGGCGGGCGACGAGGCGGCAGGAACTCCAGGGCAGGGCCGCGGCCGAGGTGCGCGCGAAAGCAGCGCCGGCCTCGCATCAAACGAGAACGAAACGGAAGCGGCGCGGCGATCCTTTGAAAGCGGGCGTGCACGGGGCCGCGAAGAAGGGCGCCAGGCCGAGCACGAGACGCATGTCGCGGCGCTCACGGCGGACGCGGAGCGGCAGAAACGGCAACTGGGCGCTCTGGTTGCGCGCTTCGCGGAGGAGAGCGAGCGCTATCTCCGGGAAGTAGAGCACGAAGTCGTGAAGCTGGCGCTGGCCGTGGCGTCGCGCATTCTGCGCCGCGAAGCGCAGATGGATTCGCTGCTTCTGACCGGAGCGGTGCGCGTCGCGCTGGGACAACTGGCGGCGTCGTCCGAGGTGCGATTGCTGGTGCCCGCGGCCGAGCTCGAGCTGTGGCGGGAGGCAATTGCGCACCTGCCGCACCTGGCGATGAAGCCTCAGGTGATGGCGGGCGAAGGATTGCGCCTGGGCGATTGCCGCATCGAAAGCCGGGTTGGAGCGGTCGACCTGGGTGTGCGCGCGCAGCTCGCGGAGATCGAGCGCGGATTCTTCGATCGCGTTGGGGCCG
This sequence comes from uncultured Acidobacteriaceae bacterium, assembly GCA_963762905.1. Lineage (GTDB taxonomy): Bacteria > Acidobacteriota > Terriglobia > Terriglobales > Acidobacteriaceae > Telmatobacter. The sequence goes on from CAVXMJ010000031.1 coordinate 289,761, forward strand.
GGATGGGCGGGACAGAATCAGCCTCCGCTGAAACTCCCGCGCCGAACGCGCCCGAGGCAAGCGCATGACGCCGCTGCTCGATGGCTACTTTCGGCGGCTTGAGAACAGGCAGCCGTGGCGCTGGCGCGGCAGCGTGATCCAGTCGGTCGGCCAGACGATCGAGTCCGCGGGGCCGCCGGCTTCGGTGGGCGAATGCTGCACGATCGAGGACCAGGCCGGCCGCGCGCACTCGGCCGAAGTGGTCGGTTTTCGCGGGTCGAATGTGTTGTCGATGCCGGTCGAGGCGGCTGACGGTATCCGCTTCGGCGATCCCGTGTGGTCGGAAGGCGTGATGCCGCGGATCGAGGTTGGCCCGGCGCTGATGGGTCGCGTGCTGAATGCCCTGGGAGCGCCCATCGACGGCGGCCGCGCGCCGCAACTCTTTGCAACACTGCCTCTCGATGGCGCGGTGCGCTCGCCGTTCGATCGCGTGCCCATTGATGAGCCGTTGGGCACGGGCATTCGCACGATCGATGCGCTTCTCACTGTGGGACGCGGGCAACGCGTGGGAATTTTTGGCGGGTCGGGCGTGGGCAAGAGCACGCTGATCGGGATGATGACGCGCAATACCGAGGCCCAGATCACCGTGGTGGGATTGGTGGGAGAGCGCGGCCGCGAGGTGGGCGAGTTCCTGCGCGACTCGCTCGGCGTCGAGGGTCTCAAGCGCTCGGTGGTGGTGGTCTCGACATCCGATCAATCGCCGCTGTTGCGCATGCGCGCGGCGCTTGCCGCAACCGTAGTGGCTGAGTTCTTTGCAGCCCAAGGAAAGAGTGTCTTGCTGGTGCTCGATTCGCTCACGCGATTCGCCATGGCGGCGCGGGAGATCGGCCTCGCGGCCGGCGAGCCGCCCACAGCGAAGGGCTACACGCCATCAGTGTTCGCGCGGCTGGCGCGCTTGATCGAACGCGCGGGACGTTTCCGCTCGGGCTCGATTACCGCGTTCTATACCGTCCTCATGGAAGGAGACGATCAGCAGGATCCCCTGGTGGATGCGGTGCGGGCGTTGCTGGACGGGCACGTGGTGCTCGATCGCGCGCTGGCCGCGGAGGGATGGTATCCGCCCATTGCGGTACTCGATTCGATCAGCCGGTTGATGCCCGCCGTTACGACGGTGGACCACCGCGAGCAGGCGGCGCTGGTGCGAAAACTCATGGCGGTCTACGCGCGCTCTGAAGATCTGGTGCGCATCGGCGCGTATAAGGCGGGCGCCGACCCCGAGCTTGACCGCGCGCTGCGGGCTCGCGCCATGATCCGCGGACTGCTAACGCAGAACGCGCGCGAGCAGGTCGGTTTTGACGAAAGCCTGCGGCGCCTCGCCGCGCTGGCCGGCGAGCTTTGAGCGATGACGGTATCGCGCGGCCTGCAGAGACTGTTCGAAGTACGTGGGCTTGAAGAAGAACTGAGCCAGGCGGCGCTTGAGGCGGCGCTGGGCAATTTGCGCGAGCTCCAAGCGGCTCTCGAGGCGGCGCGGGAGCGCGAGCGCTGCGGACGCCGGCACGTGACGGAAAGCGCGGCTTCGAGCGATGCGGCGGACAGAATCGCGGGCCTCGAGGAGGTGCGCGCGGCAAGCCGTCGCGGGGCAGCGCTCAAGCCGAGAGTAGCGGAGATGGAAACCGAGGTCGCGGCGCGGCGGGCGGAGTTTCTCGCGAAGAGAATGGAGCGGCGGCAGGTGGAGACGCTGATTGGGAAGATTGAGGCCGCGGAAGCTCGAGTGTCTGAACGCCGCGCGCAGCGCGAGATTGACGACTGGTTTCTACGGCGCGCGGGACGCCCCGGCGGCGCCCCTGAAAACAGTTGATACTGTGCAGTTTGAACCTGCAGGACCGGGATGCTCCGCCGAAGAGGATCGAAGCATGTCGGCCGGAGAGCCGTCTTTCATGGCAAGGTTCAAGGGCGCCGATGCCAGAAACTTGAGCGAAAAGAATCAGTCATCGCAGATCCCTCCTTAAATGGAATCAATCTTCCGGTTTTGAATGTCTCCTAACCCCTTGCGCAACACTTTGGCACGCTTACTGCATTCAACCTTCGCATGACGGTTGCCGTTGGCACGGAAGTCGGCGCGGGATCAGGGCTGGGAACAGGCACGGGGATGAGTGCGGAATCGGGACTGGGAGCGGGGACGAACACGCGAGTTTCCGCCAGATCCCAACTGGGTGCGGGAACGGGGATAGGTACGGAGCGGGCAACCGGAGCGGCAGCGGGGTCGGCGTCACGTGCGGGAGCAAGTTTAACGCGGGAAACGGGCGCAGGAGCCGGTGCCGAAAAGAGCACGGGAACAGGCTTTGCCGCGGCATTCGAGCGCGCCGGCGGCGGAGCGTCGATCAGGGCCGCGGCTTTTGCAGCCGGCGCAGGTGAGACTCAGCCGTCGCTCCATGCGATGACGGGAAGCGCGACTCCGATCGCGGGTAAGGAATGCTTCAAAGCCAACTGGCAGTCGATGTTGCGTGCGCTGGGCGTGGCGGAGCATCCGAGGGACGAGGCCCCGGAAGGAAGGGCAGAGGAGCCGGGAGAAACGGACGCAGCAGACAAGAGCAGCGGCGGCCAGGCCTCGACAGACATCGAGGCGCGCGCCTTCGTTCCCCGCCCGGCAGCGCAATCGACGCTCACGCTCAGTGGGCGAAAGGGTTCAACCGCAAACGCGGTCACTCCAGTGAACGGCTCGAAGCGGGCAAACCAACCCATGACGAATGGGACGAGCGCCATGCCGATCGCGCAAAGCGCAACCGTGTGGAGCGCGGCGAAGACAACGGGCGGCGCCGGAAATTCGCCGGCCGGATCGAAGACTGAGAAACGGCAGAGTACGACACCGAATGCGGGAGGGCAGGGGCAAGCCGCACAAGGCATAAATGCAATCACCGGCTCGCCGGTTGAGGCAGTCGCCGCCGCGGCGCACGCGACGACGTTCAATGCAAATACTCCATCAACGAACGCGATCCATTCGGCTGCGCCAAGCCTCCCTCGCACTGCAGATGTCCAGGATGACGGTCGAGCCATGATCGCAGAGCAGCCGGTGTCGAGAGCTATCGATGGCGCCGGTCGTGTGATCGGCGCCCAGCCGACAGCGCCTGCCGTCGCGACGGTGAATCCGGTGCATGCGGCGCAAACTCCGCCGAGCCACCTCTCGATGAATTCAGGCGGTGTCGCCGCGACCGAGACGCAAGACGAGGCCTCAGAAGAATCTACCGCGGTTCCGCAATCGACGATGACGGCAGCAGTTGCGGCGGCGAGTGCGCCCGAGGTCGCCGGTGCGATGCATACGAAACCGACTTCAGGCTTCAACGAACAGCAAACAACGGTTGGAGGACTCCTTGCGCATCGCGGAGATGGCGAAGCAAGCGGAGCCGCGCACGCAGCTGGAGCGCCCCAGACAGACAAATCGAGTCTGGAAACGAGGATCGAGAATCCACAAACGCTACCGGCAAAAACGGCGCAGGCCGCAGCTGCAGCCGCGAACCCCGCGACCTCGCAACAGAACGGTTCACACGTCGTTGCGGCGCAAATTTCGGCAGTCGAAACGTCGGCCATGGTCCGCGATCCGGCCGGCGCGCATGGCCCGGCGCCTTCCGCACCGGCAGGAAGCGGCATTTCGGCCGGGACGCCGGCTGCGGCGCAAGAGACCTTTTCCGCGCTCGACGCGGGTGCCGCGGTTGGTGCGCCAAGTTGGGTCCATGCCGGAAGCCGTCAGGCTGAGGCGGGCTTTGAAGATCCGGCGCTCGGCTGGGTGGGCGTGCGCGCGGATCTAAGCGGGGGCAGCGTGCATGCGTCGCTGGTTCCCGGTTCAACGGAAGCCGCGCAGGCGCTGAGCGGACATCTGGCTGGATTGGGCGAATACCTCTCGGAGAGCCATACGACGGTGGCGACTCTGACCATGGCCGCTCCCGATCAGAGCCTGGGGCAGGGCATGGGGCAGGGAATGCAGCAGAGCGCGGGTCAGCACGGGGAACAGAATCAGGCGCCGGCTTTGCCGATGGGATCGCCGCCGAACGCGGGCGCTTCGTCTTTGGCAACCAGCGCCGCGGCGTCTGTCCGCGAATTCGACGCGACTGCGTACGCGCGTGATGGTCGCGGCACGCATATTTCAGTGATGGCATAGCGACGGGATCGAGCACAAAACAGGGAGGGTCCATGGGGACAGCGGCAGCGATTTTCAGTCATGCGTTGACGGCGGGGCAGGCGCTCACAGGAAACGCCGCAACGCCGATCGACGGGGCGACCAACGCAACCAACGCGGCGAACGGAACGTCGGGGACCGGCAGTTCGAGCAGCTCGGATGGCACAAGCAGCGATTCGGCGACGATTTCGGCGAACGACTTTCTCACGCTGCTGGTGACCGAGATGCAGAACCAGGATCCAACGGCGGACACCGATCCCAACGAATACATCAATCAGCTTGTGCAGGTGAACAGCCTGGAACAACTGATCGACATTAATCAAACGCTGAGCGGCGACGTTGGCGGCGCAAGCTCCGGCTCAGGCAGCGGCTCGTCCGCGCAGGTTCCAGCAGCTCCCAACGAGACCGCGGTAACGAGTCCGCTGACCGCAACGGCGCATACGGCGCGGACGCTGGGTGGTGCGCCCTCCGCCGCATCGGCGACGGCGGCGAATTCCGCGCGCACACCGGCAGCCGGCCAGGCTCCCGGCAATCTGGGCGTGCCCTCCGCGAACGTCGCCGCGCAAAAGGTGGGCCACGCATTAGACGGCCATGCGCATTTGAAGCCGCGAAAAGGCAGCCCGATTGCATTGCAATAGGCCGCCGGGGCTACAACCCGCAGAGCCAAAGCGACGCCGAGTGACCAGGCCCGCGAAGCGAATCCGAATCCAAAGGAACTCGGGCACTGAGGCCCGCCAAACCGATCAGACCTGAAGAGGAGAAAGTCCATGGCAAGTTTTTCCATTCCGCTTACCGGCCTGGAGGCCGATTCTACCGCACTGAATACGATTGCGAACGATCTCTCCAATATGAATACGACGGCCTTCAAGTCAGAGACCACCAACTTCTCCGATTTGTTTTACCAGCAGATTGGCTCGACCGGTGCCGGCGATCCGATCCAGGTGGGCGCGGGCACGAAGGTTGCCAACACCGAGACCGACTTTACGGCTGGAACGCCCAACTCAACCGGCCTGGCGTCGAACGTGGCCCTTCAGGGCAGCGGCTTCTTTGTTGTCGGCGATGGAGCCAACCAATATCTGACCCGTAACGGCGATTTTCAGACGGACGCGAACGGGAACCTGGTGACTTCGAACGGGGAAAGCGTGATGGGCTATCCGGTGGGGGCCAATGGCGCAATCGACACCGCTGCTCCCATCGGCGCCATCAACATCCCCATGGACCAGGTGCAGCAGCCGCAGGCCACCACAACCATGAGCATTGCGGGGAACCTGGAAGCTGGGGCCCCGGCGACAACGTCGTTCCCCTCAACGATCACGGTGTACGACTCGCTCGGCGAGCCGCAACAGGCAACGATCACATTTACGCCGGGGGCGGCTGCGAATACGTGGAATTATTCGGCCCAGTTGCCGGCGAGCGCTTATTCAGCGGTCGCTCCCGACGTGCCGCCGGCAGCGATCACCGGAACACTGAATTTCAATCCGGACGGCACCCTGGCCTCAGTACAGCCCACCGGTGCGCAGGCCGCAACGCCGGTCGGGACGGGCGCGAATGACGTTCAGTCGATCGATCTCAACTTCAATCCAGCCGCGACCAACGTGCTGGCAGATGGCGCGGCCGGGCTCGATATCCAGTGGAATCTGCTGGGCGCCGCCGGCACGCCGAACATCAGCCAGGTTGCGGCCTCTACTTCGTCTGTCAGCAGCAACACGCAGAACGGCTATACAACAGGCGAATATCAGGGTTACTCCATCGGCTCGGACGGAACGGTCAGCGTCTCCTACAGCAACGGCAACAACAACGTGCTGGTTGGCCAACTGGCGCTGGCCAATGTCGCCAACGAACAGGGCCTGCAACAGCTCGGCAACGGTGAGTACGCCACGACGAGCGCCAGCGGCACCGCCGCCATTGGCATATCGGGCAGTGGCGGGCTGGGGACCATGGAGGATGATGCGCTCGAAGCCTCAAACGTGAATATCTCGTCGGAGTTCTCTGACCTTATCGTCGCGCAGCGCGCGTTTGAAGCCAACGCCAAGTCTGTGACGACGTTCGACCAGGTCGAGCAGGACACCATCAACATGGTGCACTAAAAGAGTGAACAGTGCACAGTGCACAGTGGTCATCGATCAGCAGACTTAAATCCGGCCGGCAATGAAAGCGAACGGCGCGGCAGGCGAACGGCGGTCTTCGGACCGCCGTTCATTTAGCAGGCGAGACTTCGATAAAGAGTCCCTTGGCCTCGGCGAGTACGCGTCCACTCTCATTGAGGATGCGCGCCTCCGCCCAATGCTTGCGCGGCTCGCTGCGAACCACGCGTCCTTCAAGTCGAAGCGGAGTTTCGCTGGGAACGGGGCGGAGGTATTCAACTTCCATCCTGCGCGTCATGGAAGAGCGGCCCCCGGCGCGCACCGCTTTGCTCATGGCTTCATCCAGCAGCGTGGCGATGACGCCGCCGTGCAGGTAACCGGGATGCCCCTCAAAAACGCTCGCGATCGTGGGAAAGCTGACGACTTCGCCGTCGTCGGCCAGAAGAAAATCAAGTCGCAGGCCGGTTTGGTTCGCGGGCCCGCAGCCGAAGCAGCGATTGGCAGCGGAATGGGCGAATGGCGCGAGACGTTCTTTCGGAGACAGCGTCATAAGACCAGCATACTGGGCTGGCAGCACATGATAGCCATGAGATGGCTTCGAACGAGCGCTCCGCTGCTTGACCCGGCGCGGCGTGCGCGTTCACACTGAAGAAGCGCAGGAGGAAAGCTCGCCTGCAATCCTCGTGGTTTTCCCGAATTCAAAGTCCAGACCGGAATTCCGTTTGCGGAGTTGTGTTCCCGGTGACAGCTCGAAACATGCGCGCGGAAGGCTCTAAGGTGACGCTAAGAAAAATCCGGGCGGCGCTTTTGTCGCTGGCATTTGCCGGCGGCGTGTCTGGCTGCCGCTCGGCGCCAACACTAACGCCGCAACAGGCCGAAGGCAGGCATCTCTACAACGTCGGCTGCGCTCACTGCCACGAGCAGAACGATCTGCATCTGAAGAAAGTGCCGCCGAACCTGCATGGACTCTTCAACCGGAGCACGTTACCCGATGGTGAGCCGGCAACGGATGCGCAAGTGGAACAGGTATTGATGTCGGGCAAGGGAATGATGCCGTCGTTCGCGTACCAGATGTCTAAGGAACAAATGGACGCGGTAGTCGCGTATCTGCATAGTGGGCTGCGCGATCAGCCGGAACAGTAGAGAGGAGCAGAGAAAATGAAGGTTGGAGTTCTAGGTTCAGGCGATGTAGCGAAGGCCCTGGCAGAGGGGTTCATCAAGCACGGCCACCAGACCATGATCGGCACACGCGACGCGGCCAAGCTGGCGGAGTGGCAGCGCAACAATCCCAAAGCGCAAGTCGGCAGCCTCAGTGAGACGGCTGCGTTCGGCGAGGTCCTGGCGCTGGCGGTGAAAGGGTCAGTCGCGGCCGATGTTCTCCGCCTTGCGGGAAGCGCGAACCTCGACGGCAAGCTGGTGCTTGATGCGTGCAATCCCATCGCCGACGCGCCACCCGTAAACGGAGTCCTGAAGTTCTTCACCACGCTGGACGACTCGCTGATGGAACGGCTGCAGCGCGAGTTTCCCAAGGCGCACTTCGTCAAGGCTTTCAACTCGGTAGGGAACCACCAATTTGTGAATCCGTACTACAAAGCAGGGAAGCCCACGATGTTTATCTGCGGCAACGACGACGGCGCCAAGCTGGCGACGGCGCAGATTCTGGAGCAGTTCGGCTGGGAGACGGCGGACATGGGCAAAGTGGAGTCGGCGCGAGCCATTGAGCCACTCTGCATGTTGTGGTGCGTGCTCGGGTTCACCAGGAACGAGTGGACGCACGCCTTCAAGCTGCTGCATCAGTAAAGCGGCGGGACTAGCGGAGTTGGCGGGGCAGGCAGTCCAACGGCCTTGGGCTACCTGGTCGAATTCCCCGTATACTAAGAGGTCTATGGCGACCGAAAAAACATTCTATTTGGAGACCTTCGGCTGCCAGATGAATGCCCATGACTCCGAAAAGGTGATTGGCACACTCTGCCAGCAGGGCTACCGGCAGGTGGAGACCGAGGAAGCCGCCGGGCTGATCCTCTACAACACCTGCTCCATCCGCGACAAAGCGGAGCAAAAGGTCTTCAATCGCCTGAACGACTACAAGAAACTCCACAAGCAAGGCAAGCGCTTTGGCGTCCTCGGCTGCGTGGCGCAGCAGGAAGGCGAGAAGATCTTCGAGCGTGCGCCGTACGTATCGCTCGTATCGGGTTCGGCCAGCTACCGCAAGCTGCCGGAGATGCTCACCCGCCTTGAAGCAGGCGAGAACCGCATCACCGGCCTCGACGACCGCCAGACCGACGAAACCTTTGAGACAGAGTTCACGGCGCGCCAGAATCCCTACCGCGGATACATCACCATCATCGAGGGCTGCGACAAGTTCTGCTCCTATTGCGTGGTGCCGTACACGCGCGGCAAGGAGCGCAGCCGCGGCTCGTCGTCGGTGCTCGACGAAGCGCGGCGCATCGCCGACTTTGGCTATACAGAAATCCAACTGCTGGGCCAGAACGTGAACAGCTATCGCGATCCGGAAGGGAAGTCGAGCTTCGCTGAATTGCTCTCAGCGGTGGGCGAGGTGCCCGGCATCCGGCGCGTGCGCTTTACCACCAGCCATCCGCGGGATTTTACGCGGGACATTGTGGAGGCCATCGACCGCGTGCCGACCCTCTGCGACCATGTGCATCTGCCCGTGCAGTCAGGGTCAGCAAAAGTGCTGAAGCAGATGGCCCGCGAGTACACGCCAGAGTGGTACCTGGAGCGGATTGCCTGGATCAGGGCTGCGCAACGGCCCATCTCGCTCTCAACCGACATCATTGTCGGCTTTCCCGGCGAAACCGATGACGACTTTATCCAGACCATGAATCTGCTGGCCGAGGTCGAATACGACTGCGTATTCGCCTTCAAATACTCGGCGCGGCCCAACACCCCGTCGCTGGTCATGATCGACACCGTGCCTGAAGAGGAAAAATCCAAGCGGCTTCAAGTGCTGCTTGAGAGGCAACGCGAAATCCAGAGGGTCAATTATTCCAAGCAGATCGGCGATATTCTTGAGGTGATGGTCGAGGGCGCGAACACGCAGCGCGGGCAGATTGCGGCGCGCAGCACGCAGAACAAGCCAGTGAATGTGACCTGGACACAGCCCATCGCCCCTGCGCCGGGAAGCTACCTGCAGGTGCGCATCACGGGAGCGTATCCTAACAGTTTGGTTGGCGAAGCGGTCTAACGGCAGGGAACAAGGGACAAAGGGAACAAGGGACCGAGAAGGCTGAGATCGAGGGATCTGTAGCGCGTATCAAGAATCAGCTGTTGTTCAAGGGCACTGCTTTAGCCATGCCGAATGCCTGCAGCCCGCACGATCTGTCATCCTGAGCGGAGCGTGTTGGGGCCCCGCGCACGTGGGGTAAGCGGAGCGAAGGATCTGCGGTTGCTTTTTTGTCTTGTATGAGCGCACGGCTTTAGCCGGCCCAAAAAGGAAAGCAGAGATACACGGGGTTTTAACCCCTGAGGGATTGCAACCGGGCCCATAGAACCATTTTTGAAACACGCTATAGAGACACGTTGCCTGATCGCGGAGCGCAGATACGGTGCCGGATCAGGGAAAGAGGGAACGGATGGATATCGAGGTTCGAATTCGCGGGTTGATGATGGACCCCTCCACAAACATGCCGATCGTGGTCCTGAAGGATGTCGGATCCGAAGCAGTGATGCCGATCTGGGTAGGCATCTTTGAGGCCAACGCGATCGCCCTCGAAATCGAGAAGATGACCGCCGCGCGCCCCATGACCCATGATCTCACTCGAAATCTCGTGCGTCACTTGAATGGTGAACTGGAACGCGTTGTAATTACAGAACTTAAAGACGATACATTTTACGCGGTTTTGTGGCTGCGGCAGGGGGGTGAGCAGGTTGCCGTGGATGCCCGTCCATCCGATGCCATCGCGCTGGCGCTGCGTGCCGACTGCCCGATCTTCGTCGCCGACAAGGTCATGGAAAGCGCCAAGCTGAACACCACGGGCCCTCCCGAAGGACCGACCGCAGAGCAGCTGCGTGGATGGCTCGAAGGCCTGAACGACGAAGACCTCGGCCGCTACAAGATGTGATCCATCCCAATCTTTCAAAAAACTGAGCTGCCGCATTGGGGGAAGCGCAGACGCGCGCGTGTACTTCGGTGCGCGGAATTGGTTTCTCCGTCTAACGTCAGCTTGAGACGGATCGAAGCCGCATTCGTGGCGGAGAAGAATGCGGCCCTCACGCCCCAGCGTGCTGATGGGCATCGAGATAGGGCAGGTGCCTTGTGGATAAGTTTAGTTTACAGAATATCTGTTATCGGACATGAGAAATCCGCAGGTTAGTTCCGGATTTCCACCAATAACCCCTCAACTTCAGCCTTTTGTTCAGCCGTGAGGGGGAGGATCGGCGATCTCGGGCGGCCGCCGTAGTAGCCGTTGAAGTCGCAGGCATACTTGATCCCTGCCAGGCCCATGGTGCCGACTACGCGGCTTCCGGCGGCGAGGATGCGCTGCTGCTTTTCTTCGGCGAGCTTCGGGTCATGGTCTTTCCAGGCAAGATAAATCTCCTGGGTCGCCTGCGGGGCGAAGGTGGCAAAGGCAACGATGGCGCCCGAAGCGCCGGCCTCGAGCGCCGCGAAAATGGACCGCTCCGAGCCGGTGAGAACCTGAAAGCCCACTTCCCTCGTTCGTGTCTTGGCCGGTGCGGCAGGCGGCTTGGCGGCAATGGCCACTCCGCCCGCCAGGTCGCTGGCCGAGACATAGGTCGAAACGGAATCAGTCCGGGGCGCCAGCATCATGCGCGCCGTGGCCGCCTCAAAAACCTGCGTGACCGGGACGGCGCGTCGTGGAACTCCCTGGGTGGCAACGACGGTCTCGCGAATCCGACCCACATTGCCGCTCGAGTCCTTGGTGCCAATAATGTTTGGGTGCCGGGCAAGCTCGGCCACAAGCTCGACCGGCATCTCGCAAGGCACGAACTTGGGAATGTAATAGATCACAACCGGAAGCGGCGAGCTGTCGGCGATGCTTCGGAAATAGTGAAGAACTGCCTTTGGCGACACTTGCCCGCCGTAATAGCTGGGCGGGCGAACCAGAACAGCGTCGTAGTTCAGGTTGGCCGCGAATTCCGCCAGCTCAAGCGTCGCGCGCACGCTTTCGCGGCCAACTCCGGCAATCAGAACTTTCTCTGGCGCGGTCGCCTCCGCGCTCACTCGTAAAACATCGCGCGTCTCCTCGTCGTTCAGCGCCACGGCCTCACCCGTCGAGCCCAGCACCACCATCCCTGCCAGCAGGCTGCGCGAATAGCGCGCCATGTTGGCCTCGATCTTGCGGAAATAGATGCGCTCGTCCGCGTAAAACGGCGTGGTAACAGGGGCAAAGATGCCTTCGAGAAGCATGGTTTTATTGTAGAGCCCGTAGCGAAGCCGCAGCGCTTGGTTCCCTGCTGTTATCCCTTGCTTTTTGTCCGGTCCGGCGCACAAAACAGTTGGAGCGCGCGCAATTCGATTTTGGCCGTGCAGACTGCCCCGGTGTATGTTGGAGTTCACACGACCAGCGAATCGCGTTCAAGTGATGAATCGGCAATCCCAAAAGGCGCCGCATGATGGAATCTTCGTTGCAAAGCGGACAGGAACTCCCGAAGGCGCCCTCACTCGCCGGCCAGGCGCTTGCCTTCTTTCTGCACGCACTTCTGGCGCTGGTCGCGTGGATCGCGCTGATGCTCGTTGGCTACGCGTTTAATCCCGTGGGCATTTCGCAGACCGTGATTCTGCTTTTCTCCATCGCGGTCCCGCTGGCCGTCGGTTTCATTGTCGCCAGGATTCATCCGAGCGAGATGGCCACCGCCGTGTGGCTCTTGGGGCTGATCTGGATCATGATCGTGGGTCTTTACGTTCTGGATTTGCCCACCGGGCCCGGCAGATGCTTTCAATGCGGAGCGATGGACAAACTTTCCCGGACGTTTTTCAGCCTGCCCAGCCCAAGCGGCCTGATGGATGACGATGGTCCGTTTATCGGCACGTGGCCGGCTGCGGCGCTGGTTGGCTACTCGATCGGCGCGTGGCTCGCGCAAAGGCGCGCACTCGTAGCGTAACAATTTCTAGGCCGCGTCGAGAAGCAGCCGTTTCCCTAAGGCACGCAGGGCCACATCGATTCGGTCGATTTTTGTGGCATGCCTGAGGTTCGTAAGGCGATTGACTTCCTGCCTCGTCACGCCGATTCGCCGCGCCAGTTCAATGGGGCGAACATTCTGGCGCAACATTTCATTCAACAAAAGCACTTTGGCTGCGATGCTCGGAGGCAGCTCAACTACTGCCTGACCGCGTTTCGGATTCGACGGCGCCGGAACGGGGCGTTGCTCGTCAAAGTAAGTATCCATCGCAGTTTCCAGCACATCCCGTGCCGCCCTTAACGCTTCCGCGCGATTGCGTCCTTGCGTGAATGCTTCCGGAATGTCCGGGAACGATACAAAGAGGTATTTCCCCTCACTGCGGAGCTTAACCGGATATCCACGCATGGCTAATTGCCCCCTACGTTTTTCAGCCCGAGCTGTTTCTTGATTGCCTGGAGCACGCCCGTCGTCAATTCTTTGTTGTGCATCGGGATGATTGAGCGGCGGCCATTAAGGAAAACGTGAAGATGAGAGCCTTTGCCGGGAGCGAATGTGGCGCCTTGCTTCGCCAACCAGCGTTTCAGCTCGCTGCTTTTCACAGAGATAGTGTAAACATTCTTGATTACAGATGCAAGCTTTTTGCTTATCTTCCGTTGGCCGAATGCAGCGCCTGCAGCGCGTAAACGTTCACGGAATGCTTCTGCATGGCGGCAATTCCCTCGGCAGCGGCCTGCGCAGCGGCCAGCGTAGTAATGGTGGGGACGCGCTTGAGTACGGCAGCGCGGCGAATGGCTTTCTCGTCGAAGATTGCGTCCTGGCCGCGTGGAGTATTGACGATCAGCTGGATGCGCCCTTCCTTGATGAGGTCGACGGCGTTCGGCCGGCCCTCATCCACTTTAAAAACGCGCTCTACGATCAGGCCCGCACCCTCGAGCACGTTGGCCGTGCCCTCGGTAGCGACAATCTTGAAGCCGAGATCGGTATAGCGGCGCGCGAGCGGAATCACTGCTTGCTTGTCGTGGTCGTTGACGGTGAAGAACACCGTGCCGCCGGTGGGCAGCAATTGTCCCGCGGAAAGCTGCGCCTTGGCGAACGCCTCGCCAAACGTGGACGCAACGCCCATCACTTCGCCGGTCGACTTCATCTCCGGGCCAAGCACAGTATCGACGCCGGCGAACTTCGACCACGGGAAGACGGGCGACTTGACGTAGTAGTAGGTACCTGTTCCGAGATCCTTTCCGGATTTGAGTTCATCCGGCAACAGCTCCGACAGCTTGCGGCCAGTCATCAGCCGCGCGGCAATTTTCGCCAGCGGCACGCCGGTGGCTTTTGAAACGTAAGGAACAGTGCGCGAGGCGCGGGGATTGACCTCGATGACATATACGTGGTCATTGCCCTGCTCGTCGCGCTGAATGGCGAATTGCAAATTGACCAGGCCGACGACCTTGAGCGCCAGTGCCAGCTTGCGCGTGTAGGTGCGAAGCGTTTCAAGCGTCGACTCGCTGATGCCGACCGCGGGCAAAACGCACGAACGAGTCGCCGGAATGAATGCCCGCCTCTTCAATATGCTGCATGATTCCCGCGATCAGAACGTCTTTCGAGTCGCAGAGGGCGTCCACGTCGACTTCGATGGCGTTTTCAAGGAAGTGATCGATCAGAACGGGGCGCTCCTGAGAATACTCAACCGCCTGGCGCATATAGCGCGTGACGGCCTCGGCGTCGTACGCAATCACCATCGCGCGCCCGCCGAGCACGTAGCTGGGACGGACAAGAACGGGATAGCCGATCCTCTCGCCGACAGCGAGAGCTTCTTCCACGCTGGTCGCTGTTCCTCCGCGCGGTTGCGGAATGTTCAAATCTTCAAGCAGCTTGCCAAACTGTTTGCGGTCTTCCGCGAGGTCGATCGATTCAGGAGACGTGCCGATGATGGGCACGCCCGCCGCACGCAGTCGCTGCGCCAGGTTCAGCGGCGTCTGCCCTCCGAACTGGACAATCATCCCGATCTTCGCGCCGGACTGTGCCTCGTGTTGGTAGATGGCCAGTACGTCTTCCAGAACCAGCGGCTCAAAGTAGAGCCGGTCGCTTGTGTCGTAGTCGGTGGAGACAGTCTCAGGATTGCAGTTGACCATGATCGTTTCGTAGCCGTCGTCCTTGAGCGCGAAAGCCGCGTGGCAGCAGCAGTAATCAAACTCGATGCCCTGGCCGATGCGATTGGGGCCCGAACCGAGAATGATGATCTTCGGTTTCGAAGTCGGCGGCGCTTCGTCCTCTTCCTCATAGGTCGAGTAGAGGTAGGGCGTCATCGATTCGAATTCGGCGGCGCAGGTATCGACGAGTTTGAACACTGGGCGGATGCCATGCCCCTCGCGCAGTTCCCTCACCTGCTGGATGCCCGCGTGGCCCGGCAGCTTCCATTCCGTGGCGATGCGCTCGTCGCTCAGGCCGAGGCGCTTGAGCTGGCGCAGTTGCTCCGCACCGATTTCCTTTGGAGTGGTATGTGCAAGCGCCATCTGCGCCAGCGTGACCTCGCGGATTTGATGCAGGAACCACGGATCCATTTTTGTAAAGCGCGCAACTTCGCGCACGCTCAGGCCGCGTTCAAACGCGTAGCGAATGTATTCAAGTCGCCCTGGCCGCGGAGTCACCAGCATCTGCGTCAGGCGGCGCGGCTCCATCACTTCTGCGCCGGTCTTCTTGCCGGTCTCAAGCGCGCGCCAGGCCTTCATCAGCGCCTCTTTAAAGGTGCGGCCAATGGCCATCACTTCGCCCACCGACTTCATCTGCGGGCCCAGTGTCTCGTCGGCGCCGGGAAACTTCTCGAACTGCCACTTGGGAATCTTCACCACGACGTAGTCGATGGTCGGCTCGAAGCAGGCGGGTGTTTTGCGCGTGATGTCGTTGGGAATTTCGTCGAGCGTGTAGCCAACCGCGAGCTTGGCCGCGATCTTGGCAATGGGAAAGCCAGTGGCCTTCGATGCGAGCGCCGAGGACCGCGAGACGCGCGGGTTCATCTCGATAACCGTCATGCGGCCGTCTTGCGGGTTGACGGCAAACTGCACATTGGACCCGCCGGTCTCGACGCCGATCTCCCTCATCACAGCTATGGCCGCGTCGCGCATCTTCTGGTATTCGCGGTCGGTGAGCGTCTGCGCAGGCGCAACAGTGATGGAGTCGCCCGTGTGCACACCCATGGGATCAAAATTCTCAATCGAACAAATAATGATGACGTTGTCGGCGAGGTCCCTCATCACCTCGAGCTCGAACTCTTTCCAGCCAAGCACGCTCTCTTCAATCAGGCACTCATGCACAGGCGAAAGGTCGAGGCCGCGCGCCAGAATCTCCATCAGCTCTTCACGGTTGTAGGCGATGCCGCCGCCCGTGCCGCCGAGCGTGAAGCTGGGACGGATAAGAATCGGAAAACCGAACTTCGCTGAGAAATCCAGTCCGTCGCGCAGGTTGTTCACAAGCGCCGAACGCGGCACCTCAAGGCCAATGCGGATCATCGCATCCTTGAAGAGCAGCCGGTCTTCGGCCTTCTTGATGGCTTCGAGTTTGGCGCCGATCAACTCCACGTTGTAGCGATCGAGAACGCCGGTGTCGGCCAGATCGACGGCGAGATTCAGAGCCGTTTGGCCGCCGACGGTAGGAAGCAGCGCGAATTTGCCGGGCTTTTTGTCTTGAAAGGGCACGGCTTCAGCCGTGCCGTTAGACGCCTGCCCTGAGTCCTGGGGCTTTAGCCCCCGAGGGACGGTTTCATTTGCCCCATTCGCGAGCATCTCCGCTTCAATTCGAATGATCTCTTCTACGTATTCATGAGTCAGCGGCTCGATGTAGGTGCGGTCGGCCAACTCGGGATCGGTCATGATGGTGGCCGGGTTCGAATTGACCAGCACCACCTCGTAGCCCTCCTGTTTGAGAGCCTTGCAGGCCTGCGTACCGGAGTAGTCGAACTCGGCCGACTGGCCAATGACGATCGGGCCAGAGCCGATCACCAGGATTTTCTGAATGTCATTTCTGCGTGGCATGGTTCTTTCTTTGTTCTTGGTTTGAGGTATTACCAAAGTCGCGTCGTGTCGAGGCATGAAGCTCGGCAAGCGGGACGTTTTGAAAGGGCACGACTTCAGTCGTGCCGCTAAGGAGCCCGGAATCGAGTGGCTTTAGCCACTGAGGGATGGGGTCCAGCTCCCATCCCGGGAATGCAGACGAAAACCGATATTCAGGCGGCGCGACGCAAAGATGTTTCTTGACCGGATTCAAATGGATGTAATGGACATGCCTGTCATAGTCCTCCACATCGCGGATGCGATGATCGGAAAAACCCCGATGCCAGATTTCCATATTCGATCCGAGCTGCGTCTTTGCGCGGAACGAGAATCCGCCTTTGACAAGTTGAATTGCCTTCTCGAGAGAAGTCAGGGGTGTAATGAGTAAATGAAAATGATCAGGCATCAACACGAATTCATGCAGGAAATACGCTTCGCCGCGCTTCGCCAAAAGCGTGTTGAAAAAGAGCCGCGCCCACGTTTCCGTGCGGAAGAGAGCACGCCGTTCCCACGTGTCCGACGTGACAAAATAGGTCTGCGCATTGTTGGTTGCGTGCTCGCGTGTGGGTTTCAAGACCTTCCCTCAGCGGCTAAAGCCGCGACATCCTTTGCCTCTGTTGCGGCACGACTAAAGTCGTGCCCTTTCAAAGCTACAACGGCCGGAGCCGATCACCAGGATTTTCTGAATGTCATTTCTGCTTGGCATGTGTTTGTTTTCTTATCCGCTTGGTGTTTGTTCGGCCCTAACGATTCATTGCAGCATTGCATCGGGCAGCTTCAGGTCGCTCCACGTTTTCACTTCTGGAATCAGTCCGAATACCGTTGGCGCGTCCGGGCCGAGTTTTGGCTTGGGCACCGGCTGCTCGCGGTCATTCACGAACCGCTCGAGCGTTGACTTGAAGAACTTGCCCTGCTCAACCTTCCAACGGATTTCATAGGCCCAACCAGCGGCCGTCGCATCGTTCGCTTCTTCATCGTTCGATGAACACCATTCAATCTGCTCGCCGCTGGTCACCTGTGGACCGAGAAGACAATAAAGTGTACGGGTTTCGTCGCCCGCTTCCAGGTCCATGCTCCACTCCTCCACAAGAATTCTGCGGCCGGCATGCCAGACCGCTGCTGTTGCAAAGAAGTCGGTCTCCTGATCGCCTTGCGCTCTTGTGAGATTCTTATGGAGCTTCCAGTTCTCACCGGGTCGATCCGCATAGCGGACAGTCGCTGTGCCGAGATCGATCCTGCATAGAGCTGCGACCCGCGCCAACGCGGCATCATGCCGATTGGATTTAAGACCTGCTAAGTATCGCTGAAACGGGTCGATCTGTCGGCTGCCCTGCGCGAAAGAAAAACAACTCCCCAGCCCAACGATCAGGATCAGGGCTGCGGGCACTTTCTTCATCCCTTCCACTCCTCCATCATCTGCCGGAAATCGCGGAACAGATAATGCGAATCGTGCGGGCCCGGAGCGGCTTCAGGGTGGTATTGCACACTGAACAGCGGCAGCGTCTTATGCCGCAGGCCTTCGAGCGTCTGATCATTCAGGTCAACGTGCGTCAGCTCGACCTCATTGGCATTGATGGAATCTGGATCGACCGCAAAGTTGTGGTTGTGCGCTGTGATCTCAACCTTCCCGGTGGAGTTGTTTTTAACTGGATGATTTCCGCCGTGATGGCCAAACTTGAGCTTGTAGGTGCGTCCGCCAAGAGCCAGGCCGCAGAGCTGATGGCCCAGGCAAATCCCGAAAACCGGCACGCGACCCATCAGGCCACGAATAGCGCGGACGGCATAATCGACCGGCTCCGGGTCGCCGGGCCCATTCGAAAGGAACACTCCGTCTGGCTTAAGAGCCAGCACGTCCTCTGCCGTCGTCTCCGCCGGAACCACCGTTACGCGGCACCCATCACGCGCTAACATGCGTAGAATGTTTTGCTTGATGCCAAAATCATAAGCAACCACATTAAGAATAGGCTTCTTCGCCTGTTCCTTTTGGATGAACCCTTCCGCCAGCAGCGGGTCCCCGCCTTGGTTGCGCGCATCAGAGGCGTCAAACTCGTAGCTGGCCTTGGTGGACACTACGCGCGCCAGGTCAGTTCCCTCCATCTTCCTGATGGCCTTGGCTTTGGCAACCAGCACGTCCGGGTTCAGCTCGGTTGTTGAAATCACGCCGCGCATCACCCCGCGGTCGCGCAAGTGCCGCACCAGGGCGCGGGTGTCGATCTCCGCGAGAACCGGCACGCTGTAGCGCTCCATATACTCGTCGGTCACCTGTTCAGAGCGCCAGTTGGAGCTGATTGCGGAGAACTCGCGAACGATCAGGCCCTCGATATAAGGGTGCGCAGCCTCGTTATCTGCCTGGTTGGTGCCGTAGTTGCCAATTTGGGGGTTGGTGAGGACGACGATTTGCCCGGCGTAGGAGGGATCGGTTGCAATTTCCTGATAGCCGGTGAGAGAAGTATTAAAAACGACTTCGCCCTGACATTCGCCTGAGTGTCCGTGGCCGTGCCCGCGGAAGATGCGCCCGTCTTCGAGCGCTAGGATCGCCTGCATCGCCTCTCCGAGGAGTGGATTCAACCGATTTTAGCAGGTTTATCCGGACAAATTCGGTCCGGTTTTCCACCATGCCCGCGGGCGCGACGCCGACGTTCCATGTCAATCAGTGGACGATGCCCGCGTCCCGCGCCGGCCAGTAGATAAACACGGCTTTGCCGTAGATGAGCGAGCGCTCGACGGGCCCGAAATCGCGGCTATCCGAGGAAATGGAGCGGTGGTCGCCCATCATGTAGTATTCGCCGGGCGGCAGTGTCATCTCCGCTACCGAGCGGGTGTCGCGGTACTCCGCCGGCACGTAGGGCTCATGAATCGCTCTGCCATTGACAAAAACGCGGCCATGGTCGACGCGAAGCTGATCGCCGGGCAGCGCAATCACGCGCTTGATATAGCTCTTCTCAGGGTCGCGCGGGTAATGAAAGACCACCACGTCGCCACGGTTGATGGCCTCGAAATGATAGGCAAACTTGTTGATGAATAAGCGATCGCTGTCTTCGAGGCGCGGCAACATGCTTGTGCCCTCAACACGGACAGGCTGGTAGAGGAAAGTGATGATGAGGGCTGAGGCGACCGCGGCAACCGCCAGATCGCGGACCCAGAGCATGATGCCTGCGGATTCCTTCTCCTGAGTGGCAGGCTTTTCGGCGGGGATAAGCGGCAACCATTCCCCGGAGCCCGGATCGATGAGTGATTCGTCCTCAAGGGGCTCGGACGGCCACCCTTCGGCCGCGGAAGACTCTGCATGGGATTCGGGCAATGGGCTGTGAAGCGCAGGCAAAGCCGCGCTATCCGGCGGCAGCCTTAAGACTGGCGGTAGGCCTGAGCCTGATTCAGAAAGTGTGGGGTCGGTTGAGCCGTTTTCCATCTCTACAAATCCAGATTACTCCTGAACTGCACCATCTTGCACTTACGAGGCATCCCGCAAGTAAAGGCAGCCGTGCAAAAGGTGCGCGATTGCCGGCCGGAGTGAAATCTGCATTGCACTTTCGCCAACTCTGAATTGCAATCGCTCCTGCCAATTGAACAGACCGCCGTATGGCGATTTAGTAATGCCACATTCGGTGGATTGTTGAGTACTCAAGGAAATCGTTTAATGACTCCAGTACCCGGGAACCCTCAACCCATAATCTCAGCACCTAGCCTCGCGGAGGAGCATGGTAACCCTCATCGATTCCCCTCAAGTTGCGTTCGTCTCCGGATCCAGACTTCCGGCGTCTTCATCCTTTTCGTTCTCCCGCCTCGTCCTGCCCATCCTCTGCGTTTCACTTGGGGTTTCAGTGGGCTCCGCAACCGGCCTCACGCTCGCAATTGTGAACGCCCGCAATCAGACGATGGCCACTTCGAGCGATTCCAACAGCGCTAGCGCACCCGCAGCCAATCTTGCCATGAACGCCGGATCCGCGCAGGCCACTCAACCGCTCATTGCCGCCCCCCCGATTGTCACTCCAGGTAAGCCTGTCGCAAATACGGCCTCCAACCCGACAGTCGAATTGCGGCCGGCAAAGTTAAACGCTGCCCCTGCCAGCATTACAAGAACTGCAACCACACCCTCCAAGGTCGAGGTGGCACTGGTCAAAGCCCCGGACGGGCTTAAACCCGCGACCTTCAAGCTCGAAGGCAAGGAATACCGCGCCGCAAGAATGATGTTCGTGCCCGCCACAAAACCGGAGCGGCACGAGGCGTCGGCTGCTCAGTCCGCCGTACCAAGTCTAATGAATTCAGCACAATGGAGCCTTGATGCTGCTCCTCAGGCGAGCCTTTACACTGAAGGCTACCTGACTGTGTCGGATTATGACGCATCTACCGGGACTGTCCAAACCAGCGACGGCAGAACGTTCGTTCTTGGCACAACAGTCGCGGCCGGAAATGCAACATCGTGGGAGACATACCGTTCTGACATTCGCTACAGGTGTGACGAGAATGGAAGCTGCGTGCTGATGCGCGCCGGGGTCGTGGCGCCGAACGCGAGGCTCATTTAGAAATTGGCGGCCGGCCCGCTGCCTGCATACGCCGCCCTAGTCGCAGCCCAGGCCTCCCGGCGGGCAAAACACCCGCGGTCGGCGGTTGGTAATGGGTTTCTGTTGGTCGGCTGCAGGGACCAGCGCAGGCGCGGTTCCCGGATCGCCCACTCCAGCCAGGTTTTCATCTTCCAGAATCAACGGCCGTTGCAACACCATCTCCACCTGCGTGCCACGGGGAATATCCACGTCGGCGTTGCGCGTGAAGAGCGAAACTATGCCCACGGTGGCCAGCCCCGCGCCCAGACCCGCAAGACCCCCCTCAATCGGATGACCTGAAACAGCGCCGCCGATGGTGCCTGCGCCCGCGCCGGTAGGCAGAGCGATTTCTGCCGTCTGGCCCGCGTTCCGGCCCTTGTCGCCGTTCTGCTCGATCGTTCCTTCGCCATTGTCCTTCACGGTTTGTTTTTTTGAGCCCGGAACGCTGTCCACAACGCCCGGAACCTCAACCACACTGCCGTTGGGGAAGATGATCGAGGTAAAGTGCATGTCCAGTTGCGCTTTGGCTCTCATTCCCCCGCGCTGCACGCGATCGACAACACCTTGGACATAAACGCCATTGGGGATCATCACCCGATTGCCCACCACGACAGGAAACGTGGACGAGAGATAAACACCGTCGCCGGCCTTGGCCGACTTTGTGTTGATGGCGCTCCTTAATTCCAGCAGGACCTTGGTTCCAGCGGGCACAGTGTAGATTTTTCTTGCCGGGGCAGTGTCTGCGGGATTGGCGGGACCGGCGGGAGTAGCTGCCGGAACAGCCGGTTCGGCTGGCGTCGCCGGTTCCGCGGGCACAGAAGCAGTTGCGGGACTTGAAGCCGGCGACGTCGCGGGCTCGACACTTGCCGGAGCGTTCGTGGCGGGCTGGGTTGGGTCCGGGGATTGGGCGGCAGACAGACCGGGGCCCGCTGAGGCCATGCCAGCCGCCACCAAAGAGGCCAGAATTGCTGCCCGATAGCCTTCCAGCAGCCTCGACATGCCAACCCTCCGCGTTAACTGGATAGACGGAATCCCCGCACACAAGGATAGCTCGACTTGGTTCGTGCTGCTGGTGAAAAGCGGGAGCCGCGCACGCCAGGAGGCTCGTAGCCGCGTTAACATGCCAGAAAGCGATGCCTCAACAATCTCAAAGCTCCGCTGCCGGCGCAGACCGTGCGAAAAGCCGGTTCGCCTCGGCCTATCGGGTACTGGAAGAGGCGATCAAGGCGCGGGCCTTCCCGGGATGCGCGTTTGGAGTGTTCGCCGGCGGCGAAACAGTCATCCAGGATGCGCTCGGCCGGTTCACCTTTGAATCGGAGTCGCCGACGGTGGCCGCTGAAACCAGGTTCGACGTGGCCAGCCTGACCAAGGTCGTGGGCGCAACGGCTGCCGCGATGCTTCTTGTTGACCGTCAGCAGCTCGACCTGGAAACCCCGCTGGGCGAGATTTTGCCGGCGTTTCTGTCTGGTCGAGCCCCCGGTGATTTGGCGCGCTTTGTGACGCTCCGCCACCTGCTGGCGCACAATTCCGGCCTGCCGGGGTATGTAGAACTGTTTCGCAACGCAGCCACGCCCGAGGAACTCATGCGCGCCTGCCTTGCCCTTCCCATCGAGGCAGCGCCGGGAACCCGAGCCGAATATTCCGACCCCGGCTTCATCCTGCTGGGCAAGGCTCTAGAAGTGCGAATTCTGGAACCCCTGGATACCTGGCTCACGCGCGAGGTGTTTGATCCGCTGAACATGTCTTCGACCGGCTTCTGCCCTGCCGCGCCCCGGCGCAGCTCAATTCCCCCCACCGAGCAGGACACATGGTTTCGCCATCGTCTGATTCAGGGCGAAGTGCAGGACGAAAACGCTTCAGTGCTCGGTGGCGTAGCCGGGCATGCCGGGCTCTTCTCCAATGTCCCCGATCTTCTGCGATTCGCAAAAGCCATTCTGCTCTCCCAGTTCCCTCCTCCGACACCCCGCAGTGCGGAGCTCTTGAATCGATTTACTGAAAGGCAATCGCCGCAGGGAAGCTCGCGCGCGCTCGGATGGGACACGCCCTCACCGAACCTGTCATCGGCCGGCAAACATTTTTCAAGCCATTCGATCGGCCATCTTGGGTTCAGCGGTTGCTCGCTTTGGATCGATTTGGATGCCGCTGTAACCGTTGTTTTGCTCACCAATCGCACCTGGCCCGATCGAAAGAACCAGTTGATTCGCGAGGTGCGCCCGGCTTTTCACGACGCGGTTCGCGAGGCGCTCCAAAAGTAAGAAATGACGGTTACTGAAGCGGCTCCGGCCTCACGAAATTTGTGTAGGGCCTTGACCGATTTTATAGATACAATCAATGCTGGGGTCTGACGCGATGTTACCAAGCACTACGCTGCAGGAAACGGCCGGCTCCCGATCCAACGGAAACCATAACGACCAGGCCAACCTGCTTCAGCAACTCACCACCGAGAGCCAGAACGAGGCTTCTCAGGGGCTCGATACAAAATCCGCGCTGGAGATCGCTCGCATCATCAATCACGAAGATGCCAAGATCGCAGCGGCCGTTAAGAAAGCCATCCCCGAAATCGCCGCAGTCATTGACCAGGTTGCGCGATGTCTGCGCGATGGCGGTCGATTGATCTACGTCGGCGCCGGTTCCAGCGGACGAATCGCGGCTCTCGATGCTTCAGAGTGTCCTCCCACCTATTCCACCGCGCCGGGTCAAGTGCAATACATCATGGCCGGCGGTCCCAAAGCGCTTGCATCCGCTGTCGAAGTGAATGAAGATTCCGAGGAGCTGGGCCAGCGCGACATCGCACGCCGCCGCCCAACGCGCAAAGATATAGTGGTTGGCGTTTCGGCTTCCGGCCGCACTCCCTATGTTGTCGCGGCCGTTGCTTACGCCCGCGCACGCGGAGCGCATACCGCAGCAGTCACCTGCAATTCGGCAACGCCCTTATCTGAAGCCGCGGATATCGTTGTCGTGGCCGATGTAGGCGCCGAAGTCATCTCCGGATCCACGCGCATGAAGGCCGGCAGCGCGCAGAAAATGATCCTGAACATGATCACCACCGGCGCCATGACGCGCCTTGGCTATGTGTACGAGAACTTGATGGTCAACGTGCACATGCAGAATTCAAAGCTCGTTGAGCGCGGCATTCGCATTCTTATGTCGGCCTGCAATATCGACCGAGCGACGGCCGTAGACACCATCAAGAGCGCCGGGCGAAGCGTGCCTGTGGCGCTGGTGATGTTGAGAGCTAAGGTGGACAAGCCTGAAGCCGTGCGGCGTTTGGCCAAGTCCGACGGCAACGTTCGGCTGGCCATCGAAGACAACGTGCTCGAGCTTTAGAGCAGTTCGAGAAGTCCAAAAACAAGCTCGCAGACCGCGCTAACGAGCAATTCAATCGCAAATGCGTGCCATGTACCGGGTTCGTTGCCCATGCTCACGGCAGAACGCGCTGAATGTGCAGGAACAGAATCAGGTTCAGCACAATGCCGATCACCAAAACGCCGATTCCGATCACCGCGACCACTTTTACCCTGCCGGAAAATATCTTTAGATCTTCAAGCAGCTCCTGTTGCTCGAGAGTATTGCGGTCCGTGGCTTCGCGCACCATCTCCAACTGATCTTCAACGCGCTTGAGCGACGCGTTCTGGTCAATCACCTGCTCGCGCAGGCCGCGATGCTCCGTCTGGAGTTGAGCGAGGCCGCTCTCAAGGGGCGCCAGATCGACTTTGGGCGCGGGCGGCGGCGCTTGCGGCCGCGGAGTCATCACATTCGAGATAGCGGTGAGCACATTGCCTTCAAGCAGAGGCAGAAGGCGCTGCACGATGGGCATGACCGTGCGAAACAAGTTCATGGCGCGCTGCGCGCCGCTCGGCTCTTCCTCGCTCGTCGATCCGGGCAGAGCGCGGCCAGGAGGCACCCGGTTCCCCGGGGGCGGAGAACCCATCGGACGACGCACCGATCCCATGGGTAAAGGCGAACCCATAACTCGGGCCTGCTGCGCGTCGGATCGGGCAGGTGTTGATCCCCGATCGATGGATTCGATGCTGTCGTGCTGATTCATGGAAGGCCTTCTCGTTTCACGGGAAACAATTCTCATATATAGCTCATTTGGCGTCCGTTGGGAACTCCGATTTATCCACTGCCGCCTCGGGCAGGGCCGTCGCCAGCGTATTCTCGAAACGAGGAGAATCGCGTGAAGGCACATGTGAGCCGCACGCTGCGCAGTGTGCAGCGAAGTATCCTGGCCGGGATCATCACCATTGGCCCGCTCTTTGTCACCTACCTGATCTTCAGCTTTCTCCTCAACCAACTGGCTCAGGCGGGTCTGCCGGCGGTGCGCCTGCTCACTCCGCTGCTTCCCGAGGCTTGGTTCCGCTACACGTGGATCCAGCCTGTGATGGCAATTCTCCTCACGCTGATTGTGCTTTATGTCGTCGGCAGGGTCACTTCTCTGGTGATCGGCCGCCAGGCGTTCGGTCTATTTGAATCGATCCTCGAGCGACTGCCGTTTGTCGCCAAGGTCTACACTTCGGTGCGGCAACTGCTGGACACGATGATGGCTAAGAAAGATGCGAGTCAGCGCGTGGTGCTGATCGACTTCCCTATTCCCGGCCAAAAGAGCATTGGATTTCTGACGCGCACCATGACCGACGCCGCGAGCGGTCAGCCGTTGGCGGCGGTACTCGTGCCGAACGCCATCAATCCCACGTCGGCCTTTCTGCAGATTCTCCCCATGGACCGAGTGATCGAGACCGACCTGACCATGGAACAGGCGATGAGCATGGTAATGACCGGCGGCGCTGTAGGGCCGGAGACAATTCAGTACTCAAAAACGCCGAGCGGCGAGACCCAGGCAGCCGGAGCGAGAACCCCGCCATCGGTTTTGAAGTAGGACCAATGCAGGAGACACTTCCTTGACAGAGGCTCAGGCAAAGAAGCGACCCATTACAATCACTTGTCTCAGCTGGCTCTATATCGCAGTCGGGGTGCTGGGGACGGCCGGGCACTACGGCAATTTCTTGACCCACAAGCCCACGGTGAGCGAATTCATCTGGGTCACTGCGCTTGGAGTGGCAGCGGTAGCCGCAGGATTCTTTATGCTCCGTGGCCACAGCTGGGCGCGATGGCTGGCGATCGCTTGGATGGCTGCGCACGTCGTCATCAGCGTGTTTCACCCGCTAAGCGAATTGATCATCCACTGCACTCTGCTTGCGCTCTTCAGCTACTTGCTGTTCAGGCGAGACGCGAGGGAATACTTTAGCGCGACCTGATTTGGCCCGCGACCGGCGAGGAGCTGGCTTCTGCGCTCGGCGCGGCGATGTCTTCCTTTGCAACGAGTTCATCCTCGGCGTGCTCGCTCTCGACGGTGACCTTCCGCAGACTCACGTGCTCGAATTGAGCCCATATGAGCCCCGCGGGAACGACGCATAGAAATGTGCCGAGCAGAATGGTGGCCGCGCAGGCAGTGGCGGCTTCGGGCGTTGCGCCGAACAAGCTGGAAAGCGCCGCAGCCACAAAAGCGACCTGCGAAAACCAACCCAGTACCGGGAGCTGCAATACGCTCACACCGCCGCTGATCATCATGAGCAGAACGCACCGTGAAAAGCTCATCTCCGCCAACGCAGGGCAGGCGGTGAAGGCGTGAATCGTTTCCAGGTACGCAAGCGCGATGACGCCCCACATGCCGAGCGAGATGGATGCCGAGATGGCGAAGTCGGAGAGGCTGTGGATCACGTCGAGCCCGGCGTGAAAGGTTCTGATTTTGTCGCCCGCAGCGTGGCCCAGGCTTTTGGATATCAGGCCAAATGAGTGCTCAAAAAAGCTGGCTACCGCCTTGCCCGATAAGCGGACCGCAACCAGAAGAAGAACGCCGGCCAGGGTAACCAGCAGCGCACCAAAGCGCGCGAGAATAACGGAAAGAATTGGAAAGCGCTGGATGAGGGGCGCGAAAAGATGCCCGATAAATCCGGACTGGCCGTGAGCGGCGCTCAAGTCAGCTTGCGGAATCCATAAAAGAGCCAGCGAGACGATGAACGCCATCGAACCAAAGTCGAAGAGCCGCTCGACGATGTAGACAGCAACTTGCGAACCCAGCGGCTCTCCGGTTTTTTTCGCGACCAGGTAAGGACGAACTGGATCCGCGAAGCGTCCGATCAGCGCTACTGCGGTGAAACCGATAAGCTGAGTTCCCAAAAGAGAGAACAGCGGAACCTTTTTGTTGTGCCGCATGAGCATGGTCCAGCGCGCAGCGCGAAAGACAAACGCCAAATAAATTAAGGCAATTCCGGCGGCGATCTTGCGCCAATCGGCGAGCGCAATTTGCGCGGCGAAAACGTGGAAATCGAAGTGAACTCTGGATCGGGCCCACAGAAACAGGGCAGCCATCGCCAGCAATAGAACCAGGCCCAGAATCCATCGGTTCTTCTTCACAGATTCTCCGTCAGCAAACTTGGAATCAAAGACTATGGGTATGTTCTCACGCGCTCGTGCAACTCCGTCGATGCAGATTCGCACCCCGTCCCCGCGGAGTCAATGGCCCGTCCGTGTGAAAGAACTGTGAAGAAGCCCGCGCGGAATGGAACTAGGGAGCCGGCTGCGCGGTTGGAGTGTTTGCGGCTGTGCCTGTGCGCCGGGCCTCCGCTTCGCGAGCCAGAACGCGGCGATTGAATTCGTGAATCACGTACGCGACATACATATGCGTTTCACGGTATGGCGGAACGCCGTGATATTTGTCGACGGCTTCGGGGCCTGCGTTATACGCAGCCAGCGCCAGCGCCAGATTGTCGTGGTACTTGGTGAGAAGCGCATCGAGATAAGTCGATCCGCCGCGCACGTTTTCGTTGGGCTCAAAACTGTTCTTCACGCCCAGGCCGGCCGCCGTTCCAGGCATCAGTTGCATCAGGCCCTGCGCACCGGCACGGCTCACAGCGCGGGCGTTGCCGTCACTCTCGGCTTTTACCACGCTGGCCAGCAGGTCCACGTCGAGATTGTGGTCCGCTCCGGCTCGCGTGAGCATTTCGCGCAGGTCTCCCGGAGTCAGCGGCGTTTGTGCATGAGGCCTGGCCAGGGGATCGGGCGAAGCCGGCGCTGGCGGATCGGGAATTGTCTCGAATGAGACGATTTTGGCGGGTTCATAGTCGATGTAGTTGCCTTCTCCGGCGCTCAGGTAAAGGCGCATGCGGCCATCGACCAGCGCGTGATGATCGCACGGCTGGACGTAACCATTGCTGTAAGTCACAAGCTCCCCCGCGCGAGCCATGTCCGGCAGGGCGACAAACGCAGCCAGCACAAGTGCCGTGACTGTTGCTGTTCCGCGCGTTTTGATTCGCACTTCCAAATCGACCTTCCTCTCAGATTGCCGCCGGCGTCATTTTCTTGAGAGCACCCTCGATCACGACGGCCACGCCGTCCTCATCGTTTGACGGCGCCTGCTTCCATCCGCGCGTCTTTGCCAGCGCACGCAGCTCCGGTGCCGCGTTATCCATCACGATTCCCTGCCCTGCCCACTCCAGCATGTCCGCGTCGTTCCAGTTGTCGCCGATCGCCATGGTCTCCTTGCGATCTACTCCCAGTCGTGCGGCCAGCCGCTCCAGCGCCCATCCTTTTGATACGCCCGGCGGCAGCAGGTCGAGGATCGAAATGTCGCGCGCCGGATACTCGGTCCGCACAGCCTCACATTCCGCAGCCCACTCGCTTGCCTTCAAAGCTTTTTCAGCCTCTTTCATCTCGAAGATGGTTCCTGCAGCCATGCCTTGAATGGGATCGTCACCATCGACGAGGGCCAACTCAAGGGGTTTCACCACTTCAATTGCGTTACGATTCGTCTCAACCCACATCGCGATGCGTCCATGCGCGTGATCAATGTCTTCAAGCACCAACTCGCCGCGCCCCGGTCGATCGAAAGTGAAGACCACCGCTCCAAAAGGCCTAAGTACACCGCAAAGGCCTCGCGCCACTCGCGACGGCATATGGCACCGGTCAATCACACCGCCGCCCAGCGTCGAGAGCACTGCTCCATTGGACGCGATGAGGGGCGTATCCGCTCGCAGGCCGAGATTCGCCAGCAAAGGCACAGTGTAGGCCGGCCGGCGTCCCGTGGCGATGGCCACCGTGATGCCTGCCTCCTGCGCCGCTCGCAACGCCTTTGCATTGCGGTCGCTGATCGTCTGCGAATTCGTCGGCAGCAGCGTGCCGTCCACGTCGATTGCGATGAGCCGCGGGGCTGGGTGCATAGGTTCAGTGTACGGGAGAAGGGATTAGAGAATAGGGATCGGGGATTAGCGCCGGAGATCGCAAATTAGCGCTTGTTGACTGCCCGTTAACGAGGGGCGATTCGATAAGCTTGGAGATATGGAACGAATCTGCAGCCAATGCCACGCTGTCCTTGCCGCAGAGACAAAGGCGGACTGGTGCCCGGCCTGCGGTGGCGCGCTGGTCGAACGGAAGCGTTTGCCTGAATCCGATTCCGCCAGGCCGCCCGCAGAAGTAGACCATCGTGGCATCGTGCTGCCGCGTCGTCACGCGCTCGGAGGCATCATTACGCCGCAGTAACGACACAGCTCGTTCGATGCAATCAGGGATTCGTGTCGAGGCCAACAGCTTCAGCCAACTTCGCCTGGCGCTCGTCAAAAGTCCAGAATTTGTCAGCCTTCAACTCGAGGGCGCATGCAACGTGCAGCGAATCGAGCGTGCGCACGCCGAGCGTAGGACCATATTTCTTTGAGAGATCGATGCAGGTCTCCCACATCGCTTCTGGCAGATCAACCAGGTTCCAAACTCGTCGCGCGCAATCCTGTTCAAACTGATTCCACGCCAGCCGGGCTTCGGTTGCAGTGATGCGTGATCGGAAAACCTGGTAATGGAACGCATGCGACAGCTCTGCCCGGTTGAAAGGCGTAACCCATACCTGCGGCTTGCGTGCAATACGGCCGTGAGCTTCGAAAGAATGAGTCTCCTGTGCGTAGAGAGAGGCGAGAAAGCTGCTGTCAACGCAAACCATTAATAACGGCTATTCCTCTCATCAATCATGTCGTCCACGATGTTAAGGACTCGATCACCGAAAATTTTCTTTGCGCGCGCTTCAAAATCCGGCCACTCCACCGCTGGCCTCGGCGGCGTTCGCGGTAACAGATCTCCAATGACCTCGCCCCGTTCGCGGACTTCAATGTGCACGCCGGCGCGCAGCCAGGTCTTCACCTTTTTAGTATCCCGCAGTTCGCGTAAAGTGATGCTTTGCATAAGGACAATGTGACACATTTCGTGACACGTTGTCAAATCTACTGATTCAATAGTACTTACTCGTACCGCAACGCCTCGGCAGGCAGCACTCTTGCAGCCGATGACGACGGATACACCGTCGCCAGCAGCGAAATTCCAATCGACACAACCGACACGATCAAGCCGTCTAGCAAACGCGGCGCAAAGGGCAACGTATCGATCGAGTAGACGTCCGCTGAAAGATGAATGAAGTGATAGTGACCGCCGGCCCAGGAGGCGATGTACCCGAGAACCATCCCCAGCGCAGTTCCGACCACGCTGATCAACAAGCCCTGCAGAAGAAAAATCCTCCGCACCTGGCCGGGAGTGACGCCGAAGCTCATCATCACAGCAATGTCGCGCGTCTTTTCCATCACCATCATGGTGAGCGCAATAAGAATATTCAGCGCGGCCACGATCACAATGAGAGCGATCACAATGAATGTAACCACCTGCTCCAGCCGCAGCGCGCGAAACAGCTCGCGATTCTCCTCGGTCCAGTTGGTGGTCATGTAGCCCTTGCCCGCGGCCTGTTCGATGGCGTGCGCAATCTCCGGCGCATGGTTGAGATTGTCGACTTTGAAGCTGATCACCGATAGCAGATCGGGCTCATCGAAGAGATGCTGCGCGTCGGCGAGGCGCAGAAAACCCATCTGCGCGTCATATTGATAGAAGCCGGAATGAAAAGTTCCGGCCAGCCTGAAGCGAACATATTTCGGAATCACGCCCATCGGCGTCATCTCGCCCTGTGGACTGATGATCAGCACCGAATCGCCGATAGACGCGCCAATGGTATCGGCCAGGTCGCTGCCAAGAACGATGGGCGGCAACTCCGCGCTGGCTGTCGCTCCGGATGCGGGTTGCGGCTCAAGCGCCTCGACCGCACCCGGCGTGGCCTTGTTCAGCAAGTCGCTGACAGTTCGCTCGTCGTCGGGCAGAATGCCTTCAATCATTGCGCCGCCGTCGCGCGCGCCGCGGGCCACCAGCACCTGTTCATACAGGCCGGGAGACGCCGCAACGACGTGCGGAATTGTACGCAGCCGTGCCAGCAGCTCCTGCCAATCGGAGATTCCGCGCCCGTCCATCTGCATCAGCTGCACGTGCGCGCTGGAGCCAAGCAATTTGTCCTGCAGATCGCGCCGCATGCCGTTGGTGATGGCGAGCGCGATGATGAGCGCCGCAACGCCGGCTGTCACTCCAGCAATCGAAATGACCGTGACCACGCC
Organism: uncultured Acidobacteriaceae bacterium; assembly: GCA_963762905.1. GTDB lineage: Bacteria > Acidobacteriota > Terriglobia > Terriglobales > Acidobacteriaceae > Telmatobacter. Next base: position 321,150 of record CAVXMJ010000031.1, read on the forward strand.
GACTACGGCCTGCCGCCGCTTGGCTTTCAGGTACCGCGCCGCCACATAGAGTTCAAATCGCATGGCGTCTACTGTGCCTGCGCGGGAATGATCGCCTTCGCCACGCCCACATTGTCGTAGCGATCATAGGCGCGCACCGTGATCAGGTGCTCGCCTGGCTTTCCTCCCGGCGCTTCCACATCGAACTTGAATTCGTAGTGCTCGTGCCTTGAATCGGACAGCTTACCGACCGGATCAATGTACTGCCACGGACCTGCGTCGAGTGAGTATTCGGCGCGCGTGATCGGAGAAGCTTGGTCTTCGCCATCGAAGCTGACCTGCACAAGCACGAGGCATCTAGGGCCGTCGCAAACCTTCCCCTCTCCGCCCGCCTTCAAATTCATAATCGCCGGCGACGTTGTGTCAACCACGAATCGATCGCTGACCTTCTCACCCGTGAGCGCGTCGCCCGGCGAGTGCGACGGACCGTCGGATGCGACCACTTTGATGCGGTAACCGCCGTCGGGAATCAGCGTGGCGTCAAAACTGTAGGCCTGCTCCTTGAGTTTCTTTTTCAGCGGCCACCAGGCGCTGTCGCCGTCGCCCTGCAGGAACAGCGAATAAACCAGCGTATCGCCATCGTCATCATGCGCCGCCCAGCGAACCGTCACCGCCGTGCGATCCTTTGCGGCCTGCAGGGGCTGGCTTGAGGAATTTGCATCAAAAGTGATCGCCGAGCCCTGGTTCGAAGATGGGAACGTGATGTTGACCGTTTGATTCTGCGAGAAGTTTGCCTGCGGATTGATGCGCGCACCCGGCACAACCACAAGCTCATCGACCACGGGCGCGGAGTTTACAGGCAGGTAATTAACGCCCACGCTGCCCAGCACGCCGCCCGCGTGCAGCATCGCCTTCCACTGCAGAAAGCGCCCCGGCGGCGAGGCCACGGAGCCATCCGTGAGCGGCTGCCAATCGCTCCAGCCGCGAACTGGTTGCTCCACGTTTCCGCTGCGCGTCAAAATATCGTAGCCGGTTGAACCGGGCTCAATCTCCACGCGGCCAAAGCGGGCGAAAGCCCCGGCATCCAGAACATCGCTTGCGTACTCATGCGTTTCCGCCGTACCCAGCTCAAAAACCTTGCCAATGTTACCCGTGCCGACGAAGATGCGCTCCGCATTCGGTTCCGCAACCAGGCTCAGGCCCTGCTGAGCCTGCAAATGAGCAATGTCGGCGTAACTGCCGTTGTCCTGGATACGAAAGATCTGTCCGCGATTGCCACTCAATGCAAGCAGGCCGTCGGGCCGTGCAGCGAGCGCGTAAACAATCGAATCCTTGCTAGACCACAGCGAGCGCGGCGCCTGGCCCTCGGTGAGCGCGAATATCTCCGTTCCCTCAGGAACCGACGCGCTGGCGTTGGCCGCTTGCACCGACTGCGGCTGAACCACCGTGATGGTGATCGAGGATTGTCCTTGCACGGGCAGCGGAGGCAGAGGGTTGCGGCTTTTGTCGCCGACACAGGCCGCGTAGATTGTCCCGTTGGCGCCGATCGCGATCGAAGTAATTTCGCGCCGCGGCGCTTCGAACAGCACATAGCCCTTGCCGTTCGCATCGATCCGGTAAACCAGCCCCGACCCGTCGGAGCCGGCGATAAGATTGCCCTTCGCGTCCCACGCAAGTGTCCGAATGTGCGCCTCGTCGCTCTTGAAAAATTGCTCGGGCGTCGCGCCGGGCTTGGCCAAATCGACGCGATAAACCGCTCCTGGATTTCCTGTCGCAATGTAAAGGCGTCCTCCGGAATCGAAGGTCAAGTCCCAGATGTAATGCGATTGGCCGCCGGACGCCGAGGCGGCTTTGCCGTCGCCGGCGGCTGCGTCCGGCTTCGCCGCGTCGAACACGACCGTCGCATTGGATTCATCCTGCTTGGTGGTCGCGTCCGGATTCAGCTTGTAAACTTTGCCGCTGGGCATTGTGGCTGCATAGAGCGCGCCATCCGGACCTGGGACGAGCGCCTGAATACTCAGGTCTCTCGTTTCAAAGAGTGTGAACGGCTTATCGCCGGGCTTCGCGCCAAGCCGCAGCACGGTTGCGGGTGATCCCGTGCCGGCAAACACGGTTCCCTTCTTGTCGGCCGCAATCGACCACACATAGGTCGATGGGGTTGTCACAAGTTCGGTAAGCCCCGGTCCCTGGCGAAGGTGCCCATCGCTCTCGATCGAAACTCCCGCAGGCGTGCCCTTCTCAAACTCCTCCATCTGCGATTGCTGCCACAGGTGCGTGCCCTGCGCCGCCGCGCGAGCGCCGGTTAAGAACGCTCCGGTCGCGAAAACGGCCAGAAGCGCGATGAAGATTGGTGCCGACGGGGAGCGATGAAAGGCGCGGGAACAAGCAGACATTCTGCCGTTGAGTCTACTAGAGTTGCCCATCCCAGATCGACGACGGGGCTCTACAGCAGCCCGGAGGCATGAGCGACCCCACCCCTGCCGGGTGCCTGTGGAAAACCACGGACCGTAATAGCGTGTTCGATTGGAGGCCAGAATGAGAAGTTCTTGCCAGTGAGCAATTGGCTGCCCCAACGACCTCATTTGAGCCCTTTATGGTGAGCCAAACCACAAATTTGATATAATGGACAGGACTTTCCACTTTACTAATACGACTTTTGCACAAGCTGCACCCTCCGCCCTTCTTTCCGCTTTCTGGCCTTGCCAGTCGTATTTTCAGGGGACTAGTATCCGGTTTGTTTGGGGGGTCCGGAACCACGGACCAAAAATATCCTCCACTATGCATGCAGTTGTTCCCAAGTTCAAAGAGCTTCATAAACCAGCGGCGCCTGACAGCCTTGGCGCGCGCGGACGGAGTGTCTCGTCATGGCATGGTATGCCTACTGCATCGGTGAGAAACAAGCATTTCCAGCTTTAGCCCGCCATCGCAAGCCAGTCGCGATGGAATCGGTTTTCGGAGTCAGTGGCAATCAGGTTTTCCTTTATCCCGCAAGCGACCTGGCTATCATCGTAAGCGAGCACAACCCACAGGAAAGCTTTAACCAACGGTCAGGCGTTGATCACGCGCGCGTTATCTCCGACTGCTTTCAGCACTCCACAGTACTCCCTTTCCGCTTCGGCACCGTCTTCAACGACGATGAGTCGCTGCGCAAGTCCATCCGCTCCAATCAACGCCAGTTTCAAAACAATATCGACAAACTGCGCGGCAAAACGGAGATGCATCTGAAGATCTTCGTCGACGATTGTTGCGCGCGGGAAATTGAAAAGCGGTTCAGCGGCGAAGGCGTGGGCCGTGAATATCTAAGCAACCTGCGGGAGAATGCCTCGCGCGCGCGCGAACGGCAGACACGGGCTCGCGCCGTCAGCTTCCAGATGCACAGGCTCTTTATGCCTCTTGACGAGGAAGTGAGCTGCCGCCTGATGGATAGCGGCAAGATGATGCTCGACATTGCGCATCTCATCGACAGTAAATGCGTGGAACGGTACCAGAACAAGTTCGGCACCACCAGCGCCCTTTTGCGCGAGTGCCAGATGCAGCTTTCCGGTCCATGGCCGCCATACCACTTTGTTCACCGCCTCACCCGCCCGTCGCATGCTCCATCGCAGCCGGCGCCTGCACCGATCGTTGCGCCTTCAGTTCCCTTGTTGGAACCCGTGCCCGCTCTCGCGTAGGCGGATTCCAATCCACTCAACGGTTTGCATAAAAGCTCCGGCTTCGGCTGGAGCTTTTTTGTTCGTCCCATCTCCGCGTACCAGTTCTCCTCCGAATGTCCTAATCTAGAAGCATGAGCGAGCAGACGCCCCATGCGAAGTTGCATTTTGATGCAATGAAGGATTCCGGCCTTGACCTCCTGGTCGTGGGTGCGGGACCCACCGGGCTGGCTACCGCCATCGAGGCGCAAAAAGCGGGCTTTCGGGTAGCACTCGTGGACAAAGGCTGTCTCTGCAACTCCCTTTTTCACTACCCCGCGCACATGACCTTCTTTACCACCTCGGAACGGCTCGAGATCGGCGGCATACCCTTCCCCAGCGTCAATGCCAAGCCCACGCGCGGCGAGGCGCTTGAGTACTACCGCCAGGTGGCAGCCTACTACCATCTCGACGTGCACCAATATCATCGGGTGGAAAGCGTGACTGGCGGCGATGGAGCCTTTAAAGTGCACACCGTCGACCGTTTCGGCCGGCCCGGCGAGCTGCACGCGCGCAAACTGGCCATCTCCACCGGCTACTACGACCTGCCGAATTGGATGGGCATTCCCGGCGAGAACTTGAGCAAGGTTCACCACTACTATCACGATCCGCACCCGTTTTACGGCACGGACGTGATGGTCATTGGCGGCAAGAATTCCGCCGCCATCGCCGCCCTCGAACTCTGGCGAAGCGGGGCGCGCGTCACCCTTGTCTATCGGGGGCCCGAAGTTACGCCCAACGTGAAGTACTGGATCAAACCGGACATCGAAAACCGTATCAAGGACGGAGAGGTCAAGGCATACTTTTCAACTGAGGTTGTGGAGATCACTCCCGACGCGGTCGTGGTGGACACGCCTTCAGGCCGGGAGACGCTTCCCAATGATTTCGTTTTTGCCATGACCGGCTACCATCCGGATTTTTCGTTCCTGGAGCGGATAGGCGTGCGTTTGGAGGGCGAGGACCGCTTGCCGGTCTGCAATCCCGAGACGCTGGAAAGCAACGTGCCAGGCATTTACCTCGCCGGAGTGATTGTCGCCGGCGCGCGCACCAGCGAGATCTTTATTGAGAACGGCCGCTTTCATGGAAAACTGATCGCGGATTCGCTCGTTTTGAAAGCGCGGCTGCGGAGCGGGGCGATCGATCCGATCGCTGCAGCAAGTTCGATAGGCTAGCTTACCGGTCGTCTTTCGGAGCGGATCCATGCAAATGCGTTGGTGGCCTCGATCCATTCGCTGGCAGATGCTGGCAGGCCTGGTTATGCTGGAGATCCTCTCCATCGGCCTGTTCGCCGGGTTCCTCGCTCAGCAACAGCTCCGCCGCACCAACCAGCGCGCACAAAACTGGCTGGAATACGAGTCGAAAGCACTCGCCTCGCAGTCGGCTGAAGCCCTTGAGCAGCAAAAGCCCAGTTGGGTCGATCTGGCCGTGCGCACCATCGTCGACGCGCCGGTTGTGCAGTCGGCCAAGATCGTCAGCCCCTCCGGGGATGTGCTCTTTTTCAGAAGCATGCGCCAGGAAGCTGGGGGACTCAGCGCTCAAGAAAGTGCGCAGATTCCTCTCGCCCGGCGCGATCAGTCGATCATCTTCAAGACCGCCAATGGCGGATGGGAGGCGATCCGGCCCATTTACACCGGGTCCGGGCTGCGCGGCTATGCTTTTGTAACCTTCGATCGCAGTGCTGCGCGCCAGCAGTTGCGGGCTCTTTTAAGCGACACCGCTCTCTTTGGCGTCATCTGGATCGTGGCTTCCTCGCTCCTTGTGCTGCTCATGGGGCGCACCATCACACAGCCTTTAGCGCTGCTGCATCATGGCGCCACTGCCCTCATGACGTCGCCGGAAGACGGCAGCGGGTTTCCGCTTCCCGTGCGCGTGCAAAATGAGATCGGCGACTTGATTGAAACATTCAACCGCATGGTCGCCTCATTGGCGGAGCAGCGTGCGGGATTGAATGACACGCTTTCGCTGCTTGACTCCATGCTGGCCAACGCGCCCATCGGATTGGCGTTTGTTGACCAGAATGGCCGCGTGGTGCGCGTCAACCAGATCTTCGCTGACCTGACGGGAATCGCCGTTAGCCGCCATCTCGGCCGCACTCTGCCCGATTTTCTGCCCGAGAGTGTTGCCAAGGCGATCGAGAATGCGGTGCAGCAAGTCTTTTTACGCGAGGAACCAATACGCAATCTTGAGCTGAGTGGCTTAGGCGGCAAATTGCGCCGCCCGTGGACCTGGCTCATCAGCGCTTACCCCGTGCGCACCACGCCCCATCAGGTGCGCTGGGTGGGAATCATCGCCCTCGACGCCAGCGACCGCAAACGCAGCGAAGAGGCTCTGCGCCGAAGTGAAAAGCTTGCTGTAACCGGACGCCTGGCCGCTTCGATTGCCCACGAAATCAATAACCCCCTCGAAGCCGTCACCAACCTGCTTTATCTGCTCCGCTGTTCCAACGATCTTCCCGATGCGGCGAGGCAATACGTGACCATGGCCGACAACGAAGTGCGCCGCATTGCCGAAATCACGCAACAGACTTTGCGCTTCTACCGTCAGCCGACACAGCCTGCCAGGGTTACGGCAGAAGAGCTGGTTGACTCCGTGCTCAGCCTTTATCAAAGCCGCATCAACGCAGCCGATCTTCATGTGGAACGCAAATATGAGCCCGGGTTAACCCTCTTCTGTTTTGCCGGCGAGATCCGTCAGGTCTTTGCCAACCTGGTCGGCAATGCCATCGATGCCACCGCCTCCGGCGGGCGTCTGGTGTTCCGCACGCGACGCTCGCGCGACTGGAGGAACCCCGCGCAAATTGGAGTCCGGTTCACCATCGCCGACACCGGCGCAGGCATGGAGCCCGATGTGCGCGAACACATCTTCGAAGCCTTCTTCACCACCAAGGACGCGACCGGAACCGGCCTGGGGCTGTGGGTAAGCCAGGAGATCGTTCTGAAACATTATGGGCTCATTCGCGTTCGCAGCCGCAGCGTGTCTCACTCCGCCGTTCCTGCACAGAACGGCTCAGGAACCGTCTTCGACGTATTTCTTCCTGACGAGCCGCCCGTTATGGCAGCATCCGGTTATTCTGCCGGCAAGATTGCCGCGGACGCCGGCGCGGCATCGCGGCCCGACCTGCGCAGCAAGCGCTGAGAATCCACATCACCAATGGTCGATGAAAAAATTCGACTGCATGCTTGACAAGGCACACGTTCTATGTGTTACGGTAGGTAACACTATGGCACGTAACACACAGCCCGACCACGACCCCAGCGAATTAGGCGAGCTCGAACGCAGCATTCTCCTCACCATTTGGCGCAAAGGAACTCTCACCGCGGAACAGGTGCGCGATGAACTCGGACGCCCCCTTAAGGACTCGACCATTCGCACCGTTTTGCGCAGGCTCGAGGAAAAAGGCTACCTCGCTCACACCGTCCAGGACCGCACCTTCATCTATCGCCCCGCCGAATCGCGTCAGCGCGTAGCCGGCCGTGCCGTCAAACGCATTGTGGACTGGTTCTGCGCAGGATCGGTGGAGGCGCTGCTCGTCGGCATGGTCGACTCCAAGGTTCTGGACCGCAATGAACTGCAGCGTCTGGCGGAGCGCATTGCTCAGGCGGAAGAGAGCGGCGCAACGAAAGATGCTGGCAAGGGCGCCCCAAGGAACGCCCGCAAAAAGGAGGGAAAACCGTGATTCGATTCGCGCTGCCCGTCTTGTTTGAAGCCGTCTTGCGCGCCCTCGTGGCTGCTTGCATTCTTGGGATTGTCTTGCACGTTCTTCGCGTCAGAAATGTCCGCGCGCAAAAAGCCGCCTGGAGCGTAATGTTGCTGGCCGGCATCGCCATGCCGCTGCTGATGCTCACTCCCTGGGTCCCTGCCTGGGCCGAAATCCGGCTCCCGGCGCCTTCATGGTCGCGGCTGATTTCTTCGTCGCAATCGCCCGCGAGCGTCGAGCAATCCGCCGCCGTGCCCGCTGACGTCGCGCGCCCTGCTGCATCGTCGGCACAGAGGTCGGCATCTTCACAAGAGCCAATTCCTGTTGCATCCAGAACCCCTTCCCTGCATCATTCCCGCGCCGTGAACTTTGAAGTCTTGCCGGATGCCGCAACCCTGAACACGACCGTTTCGACCGCTCTGCCGATCTCCACGGAATCTGTAAAGCCCGCGGCCCCAAAGAGCCGCCGCTTCCCTCTCGACCCGCTCACCATCGCCTGGTTCTTTTATCTCGCGGTTTCCGCCGCGCTCTTGCTTCGCTGGTTCATCGGACTCGTTTCGTCTGCTCGGCTTTGGTTGCAGGCCACTCCTGTCGGCGCCGCAGAATTTGGCGATATGGATTCCGCCATCGCCACGCGCTCGAGCAGCCATATCTTTTCTCCGGTCAACATTGGCTCCGGCATAGTTCTCCCAGCCGATTACTCGGAGTGGCCACCGGAAAAACTGCGCGCTGTTCTGGCTCACGAGGGCTCCCACGTCCGCCAGCGCGATTTCTATTTGCAACTGTTCGCCGGTCTCTACGCCGCGCTCACCTGGTTCAGCCCACTTGGATGGTGGCTCAAGCGCAAGCTCTCCGAACTGAGTGAAGCCATCAGCGACCGCGCCGGCCTTGAAGAATCGCGCAGCCGCTCCGCCTACGCCCAGCTCTTACTCGAATTCGCGGCTCTACCGCGCCCAAATCTCACAGGAGTAGCCATGGCCCGCTCAAATAATCTCTCCCATCGCATCGATCGCCTGCTCAACGAATCCAGTTTCAAGCAAGCCTTCACCGGCAGCCGCCGCGCATTCGTTGCCGCCCTCATTGTTCCCGCAGTACTCGTTGCAGCCACAACGCTGCTTCGCGTGCAGGCTGCTGCATCGCCAAGCCAGTCTAGCTTGTCCCAGACAACCACGCCCTCTCTGGATCAACTGCCTTCTCACGCGGCCCTGGCGGGCACACCCAGCTCCGCCCCGGCGCAAACGGCCGATTCGAATCCCGCGCAAACGCCGCCTCCCGCTGCGCCGGAAGCGGCCCCCGCTGCCGTGCCGAGCCCGAATCCTGAACCCCAGCCTGACCCAATTCCGCCCGCTACGGCATTTCCTGCGCCGGGCCAGATGCCAGCCATCCCACCCATTCCGCCCATACCGTCCATCGACGTCCACGTTGATGTGCCACCCATGCCTCCGGTCATGGCATTCATGCACGGCTACGAAGGTCACGCGCACTGCTTCGCCGACGGCGACGCCTACGCGATCGTCGGAGACCCCGGCACAGAGACGCGATTCTGCGGCAACACGAACGGCGAAATGGAAGCCGAAATCGATAAAGCCCGCGCCGCGACTCATGGACATTTCCTGCTCTTCCGCCACGACGGCAAGTACTACATCGTCGACGATCCCGCAACGGTGAGCCAGATCGAGCAGATGGAAAAGTCCGTACACGATCAAGGCGAGCAAATGCGCGCGCTGGGTGAGCAGCTCCGCGATTCCAGCAGACAGATTCGCGACGAAGCCCGCGACCAGGCGCGCAAAGCCACGGCCGCTATTCCCGCACCTGACCTCTCAAAGGAGATGGCCGACCTGAACGCATCCGTAGCAAGCTTGACGGGCAAGCAAGGCGCAACCGTTTCGCGGGAGGAACTGCAACAGGTACAGCGCCAGATTTCCGAGCTCCAGCGCCGCGTGATCCAGGCCGAAGTAAACACGGATATGAAGGCGTTCCATGAGGAGTTTAATGCCAGGTTCAACGCAGAAGCGGGCAAGTTCGACGAGCAGATGCGCCAGATGGGCTCGCAATTGGGCCAAACCGTTCAGCAAAATCAGCAGAAGATCAACTCCATCATCGACGACAGCTTGAAAACCGGCAAAGCCAAGCCGGTGAACTAGCCCAGGCATCATGAATGAGTTTTTGTAGCAACGCCCAAGCCGGGAATCCACCCTTATGGGTGGTTTCCCGAGCCAAACATCTCGGCAAAGCTGGTTCAGGAAGTATTGTTGTGGGTCTTGAAACAATGGCACGGCTTTGCAGGTTGGTGAAAACTCATTTCAGGCCGCTGTTTTGAAAGTGCACGAAGTTCACTCGTGCCGCCAAAGTCCGCAGAATAATCGAGGGCTTTAGCCCCCGAGGGAAGTTTCTTGGCCGCGCTCCCCTCCTCTCGGCACGAAAATGAGTGCCCCACGTCCCTCGCCCCTGTTGACCTGGGAAAAAGTCGATCAATCAGCAGCTCGTCAGAACAGATTCAGACCCCGCAACTCGTGCGCTCGGAGCGGATCGAATTCGCTGAATGAATGCGTCACCGGATGCGCCATGCAGTGGCTCTGCTGCCGGATCTGGCCGCTCAAATAGGATCGCGTCACATGCAGCCGGCTCATGATGACGTACCGCGTGCGCAAGCCGTTCATCGTAGCCGGAAGCGAGGCAGGAACCTGCGTGCGATCGACAAAAATCACCAGCGAGGCTTCCTTAGGATTGTCGTAGCTCTGCCCCACGCCCACGCCGAAAAACGCCGGATTCTGTTTCATCAGGTTCTGCGCCACCTGCTCCTTCAAGGCGATGGCCTGGTTGAGCACCGCCGATGGCAGCGGAGGAAGCGCATTGGACTCGGCGAGAGACTTGGGAACCGTGCCCGCCGCCACCGCCTGCGCCGTAGTCGGAATCACTTCTGTGCGGACTCCGTTGATCATCTGCGGCACGGTCACGTTCACGTTCTGGTCGACGTAGAGAATCACCGCCGCCTGGCCGGCGTGGTCGCTGCTCTTGCCCGCTGCAACGCCTAATATTCCGGCGGAAGAATTGACCAGCATGCGCGCCTGCGTCAGCGCCTGCTGAGCAAGCTGGCTCTGTGCGTCGGTCAGCGTGCTGGCCTGCGCGGCAGTCACTGTTGCGTTGCCGTAGTTCAGGCAGCTCACCGGGTGGTCAGTGGTCCCGACAAACGTGTAGGAAGTTCCCTCCTGCGTGCCCAGCTCCGCCAGCACCGCGGAAACAGGATTGGCAACGCCCTCGCTCACTTCCTGCCCGCCTACGCTGGCCACTCCGCCGGCAAAGAACAATCCCACCGGTTCGGCATCGGCGGAATCAACCACCAGCGATCCGGAATCGCCCGCGTCGCTGAACTGGTTGCCCTCAATCGAAATCTGGTTGGTATAGGTTTTGGTCAGGTAAGGCTCAGTCTCTTCGCAGTTCTTGAAGTAGCTGACCTCCACGCTCAGATTGACCACAGCAATATTGGCGCACGTCAGCCCGGTCGTCCGCCCGCTCTTGGCCACCGACATATTGACAGTCGGGTTCTCGCCTTTGCCGCTGGTCGAAGAGGTACCCGGAGGCGCAGCGGCCAGCACGCCGCCAGCCCCGGGCGTGCCCAGTTCCATAATCGCGCCAGTCGGGCTCACGGCTCCTGAGTTCACCGCCGCGATAGCCGCGTCCACGTTGGTCGTGCTTGCACTGAGCTGAAGCCACGTTGTCAGTACACCCACCGGCGTGGTTCCCGCGCCATCTCCGTTCGGCGTGCAGTTGTTGTCAATGAGCCCCGGTTGCACAATCGTCTCGCCCACGGCCGCCTGATCGCTGCGCGCCAGCACATGGTTGCAGCTCAAAATGTACTGCGTGTTGCTGCTGTTCTGGATCAGCGCTCCCAGCGTGCCGCCGCAACAATCCACAATCTGGTTGCCCTGCGTGTCGTAGTCGTTATTGTTGCCGCCGGAGCTGCCAAGCAGAACCGGCGTTGCCAGTTGCGTCTGGTGCGTCGCTGGGTTGCTTGAAATTCCGGCGCTGTTCAGCAGAATTACAGACGCGGTCTTTGAAGACGATGTGCCGACCGTCCCCACGATATACGTCGCAGCTGTGGCCGAGATCGTTCCCGGCGCCGTGTAGGTAACGGAGCAATTGGTAAACGCCGTCGCGCTACGCGTACAGCTCGTTGTTCCCAGTGAGCCTGATCCGCCGCTCGATCCCGTCGCCGAATTTGAGACTGCGTAGTTGATCCCCGTGCTGCCGCCAGCCTCGGCAATGAAGCCCGCGACGGTCACGGTTCCGTTGCTGCCCAGCGCAACATTTTCGGGCGAGAGCGGCTCCAGGAATCCCGGCGTCACTGTGATGCTCGCGCCCGCAGTTGTGCCCGCGCCCGTCCCCGACGCGATCGTAGCCGTTACGGTCACTTTTGCGTTATCTGCCGTAAGGTAGGGGGGCGGAGTGTATTGCCCGCTGCTCGAAATGGTACCGGCGCCCGCCCTCGCATCTCCGCCGCTTACGGTCCAATTCACCGTAACCGCTCCTCCGCCGCTCAAACTGGCGGAAAACTGCTCCACGGCCGAACCCGACGTGCTGAGTGCGTTGCATCCCGTGCAGTTTGTGTCCACGGTGGCAGTGCCGGGAGAAACCGTGAGCGTGCCGTTCGACGAAGATCCGCCCGATGCCGATCCCCCGCAGCCGGCCAGCAGAAACAGCACGGGCACAGCGCCTGCGGCCAGCGCCCGCGCCGGCCAGCGCCGCAGCAATTTCCATCCAGACCCGCGCAAAGAGCCTTCCGCCTGCCTCCCAGGAGAGAGCGAGCGTCGCTTTTGCGATTTGGTCTTCACTGCCGTTCTCTTGCTCAATTTCTCCGGCGCCTTTCTGGCCAATTGCCCAGCTCAATTCCTGTTAGACGTCGTGCGGAGTTTTTGTTAGGGGTGCCTATTTCTCTCCCCTGGAAGCGCTGGAGCTCGCGGAAGACTCCCAAGGCCAAATCTTCACCTGCACCATTCAATTTTAGACCGTTGATGTGAATGAAGAGTTGTCTCCCGATGTTCGCACAAGGCCAAAATCCAATGCCATTCGTGCCTTTATAGGCGACGCACGAAAGTACCGTGTTGCTGAATTGTCACAATTCCGGCTCCAATGTCGCTGGTTCAGGACACCGGCTTTAGAATCCAGGTAGGAGACCGTATGGAATACGTCAATCTCGGCCGCACCGGACTGAAAGTTTCCCGCATTTGCCTCGGATGCATGTCCTATGGCAGCCCGGCCCAGGGAAAACCGATGCCGGGACGCCACGCATGGACCCTCAACGAAGCCGACAGCCAACCGTTGCTGCGCCAGGCGCTCGATCTCGGCATCAACTTCTTCGATACCGCGAATGTCTATTCAAGTGGAGACAGCGAAGCCGTCGTGGGCCGCTTCCTCAAGGCCAACACGCGTCGCGAAGCGGTTGTGATCGCCACCAAGCTGCAAGGCGTGATGCGGGATGAGCCCAACGGCAAGGGCCTTTCGCGCAAAGAAATCTTTTTTGAAATCGACCAGAGTCTTCAGCGGCTCCAGACCGACTACGTTGATCTCTACCAGACCCATCGCTGGGACTACGACACGCCCATCGAAGAAACGCTCGAAGCTCTTCATGATGTGGTCAAAGCGGGAAAAGTGCGTTACATCGGCGCTTCGTCGATGTTTGCGTGGCAGTTCGCGCAGGCGCTCTATCTCGCCGACCTGCACGGATGGACGCGCTTTGTCTCCATGCAGAACCACTACAACCTGCTCTATCGCGAAGAAGAGCGCGAGATGATCGGCCTCTGCAAGTCCGAGGGCATCGCCGTCATTCCCTGGAGCCCTTTGGCCCGCGGCCGCCTCACGCGTGCATGGAAGGCCGAGGAAACGTTGCGCTCCGAGACCGACCGGTTTGGCAAGTTTCTCTACGGGGCAACAGAAGAAGCCGATCACAAAGTCGTCGACCGTCTGGGCGAGATCGCCGAGAAGCGCGGAATTTCCCGTGCGCAGGTAGCTCTTGCCTGGCTCCTGGCCAAACCGGCCGTCACCGCGCCCATCGTCGGCGCCACCAAGCCGCATCATCTTGACGACGCAGTCGCCGCACTATCCGTAAAGCTCACGCCAGAAGAGATGACCGCGCTTGAAGAACCGTACATTCCCCATCCGGTGCTGGGGTTCAGCTAGAGCGCACCCTTCGTTCGACGGCTGAATCCTCGGTTCCGGCGCAATCAATTCACCGGAATGTTGTCTTAAGTCTTCCCGGTAGCTAGGTCGAGCGGGTTCCGCAGGGCAATCGCATCTGGACTTCATAGAACACTCCCATCGATTTGTCATCCTGAGGAGCGCAGCGACGAAGGATCTGCGGTTGTTTTTCGGTCTATTTTCTGCATGACGACGCAGATTCGGCATTTTGGCTTTGCCAATCTTCACAGCAAAATAGAGAAAGGCAACCGCGGATCCTTCACTTCGCTCAGGATGACAAGCGTTGCACAGATTGAAAATCTGAAATGCGACTGCCCCGTTGTTCCTCGCCATCGCCACGATTTAGCATCCAGATGTGCCCACCCTCAGCGATCAAGTGCAGTTTGTGCGCGGCGTCGGTCCTACCGTCGCCAAGATGCTCGCCGAAAAAGGCATTCTGACCGCCGCGGATCTGCTCTACCACCTTCCCTTCCGTTATGAGGACCGGCAGAACCCCGTCAGCCTCGACGAATTGAAACCGGGCGAAGTGGCCAGCGTAATCGGCGAAGTGCGCGGCTCGGCTCTCTTGCGCACGCGCCGTATGCCGCTCTTCGAGCTCACCGTCGGCCAGGGCCGCCACGCCCTCAAGTGCGTCTGGTTCAACGCGCCCTACCTCAAGGACAAATTCCTGGCCGGACAAACGGTCGCCGTCTACGGCAAGGTCGAACCGTCGCGATCCACCACGAACTTCAAAATGATCCAGCCGCAATTCGAGATTCTGCCCGACGCAACCGCCGACGCCGAAACACAGATGCTCGAAGTAGGCCGCATCACGCCAGTCTACGAATCGCTCGGCGGCAGCCGCCTGGCATCGCGATGGCAGCGCCGCGTGATCTTCAACCTCCTCGAATCCATGCGCGGCGCGGTGCCGGAGTGCCTGCCGCAATCGATGCTCGCGCGGCTCGATTTCCCCAATCGCGAAACGGCCCTGCGCGAAGTTCACTTTCCGCCGGAAGGCACGCCGTTCTCTGAGTTGCAGAGCTTTTCAACCCCCGCCCATCGCCGTCTCATCTTCGAGGAGTTTTTCTTCCTCGAGCTGGGCCTCGAGCTCAAGCGCCGACGTATGAAAGAGCGCATCGGCGTCGCCTTCGCCACCAATGACAAGGTGCGCGAGGCCATTCGCGAGGTGCTTCCCTTTCATCCCACGACAGCGCAGAAGCGCGCGCTCGGCGAGATTGTCGCCGACATGCGCGCACCCCACCCCATGCGGCGTCTGCTCCAGGGTGATGTGGGCTCGGGTAAGACGATTGTCGCGTTTCAGGCCATGCTGGTCGCCATGGAAAACGGCTACCAGGCCGCGCTGATGGCGCCCACCGAAATTCTCGCAACCCAGCACTATCTGGCCGCGCGCAAGCTGCTGGAGCGCTCCAGCCGCAAGCCCCGCATCGTGCTGCTCACCGGCTCGCTTGACGAAGATCGCAAGCGAACCAATCGCGGCCTCATCAATCGCGGCGACGCCAACCTGATCATCGGCACGCACGCCCTGATCGAAGAAAAGGTGGAGTTCGACCGCCTCGGTCTCGTCGTTGTCGATGAGCAGCACCGCTTCGGCGTCGTCCAGCGTTTCAAGCTGATGAAGAAACCCAATCAGCCCGAGCCTGACGTGCTGGTGATGACGGCCACTCCCATTCCGCGCACGCTCGCGCTCTCTCTCTACGGCGACCTGGACCTGAGCACTCTCGACGAGCTGCCGCCGGGGCGCATGCCCATCGTCACCCGTCGCATGCCCGGCGAACGCGCCGATGAAGTCTGGGACTTCGTGCGTAAGCAGGTGGCGCAGGGCCGCCAGGCCTACATCGTCTATCCGGTCATCGAGGGATCGAAAGACGACCAGCCCGAGCTGGATTTCTCGCGCGACGAACCTCGGGCCGACAAATCCGCCCCGTCGCCCGCCCCTCAGCAAAGAACGAATCCAAAACGTAAAGGAGCGGAGCTCTTTCCTGGTTTAGCAAAGGAAGCGGCCCCAACCGCGAAATCAGGGCTCAAGTCCGCCGTCGAAATGCACGAAAAACTTCGCAAAGGGCCGTTCGCCGGCCTGCGCGTGGGCCTGCTCCACGGCCGTCTCGACGCCGACGAAAAGGAAATCATCATGCGCCGTTTTCAGCGCGGCGAAATCGATGTGCTCGTCTCGACGACCGTCATTGAGGTTGGTGTCGACGTCGCCAACGCCACCGTCATGGTTGTCGAGCACGCCGAGCGCTTCGGCCTCGCGCAGTTGCACCAGCTTCGCGGCCGCGTGGGTCGCGGCGCGGCCAAGAGCTACTGCATCCTCGTAACCGGCGATCGTATCTCCGACCTCGGCGAGGAGCGTCTCAATGCGATGGTCGAAACGCAGGATGGCTTCGAGCTTGCCGACTTGGATCTCAGGCAGCGCGGCCCCGGCGAGTTCTTTGGCACGCGTCAGGCAGGCTTGCCGGATTTCCGCGTCGCCAATCTCCTGCGCGACCGCCAATTATTGGAGCTGGCCAAGAAAGAAGCCGCGAGTTTTGTCCTCGGCCCCGAGCCCGCAGTCACCGAAGCCGAGCGTGCCGCGGTGCGGTCGCAACTCAAGCAGTCGTGGCAACGCAAATATGGCTTGGTCGAGGCGGGTTGAGGGCTGGCCCTAGACCGGCCCCGGCGTCTGCATCACGTCGACGATCTCCGGCGGAAACGTCTGAACCTCTAGATCGACACTCGCGATCTCCGCCCCGCAGTCCCGTTGCTGGCTCCGAGTGCATTGGCACAGCTCGGTCAGGCGAACGTGGCCGTTCTGGCTCAGCTCCAGCCCCGATGCAATCAGAATCGTGTAGATGTCCACGCAAGCCTGCCGCTCGAACTCGAACAGCATGTTCACTCGCCCGGAATCGTTCGCCCCGCGGCTCAGCACCCATCCCCCGCAGCCGAGAATGGCGCCGGTTAGCGCCTGCACCAGCCGCGACGGATCCTCGGTGGAGACAGCTTTCATCTGCATCGCCCAGGGGATGCTCAATGCCTGCCGCCGGCTCGCTTCCTGCATCTTCATCTTCACGTGCTGTATATCGGAGTTGGGCCGGACCGGATGAATCCTGTTGCGGAGTCGAACGGGCCTGACCGCCTTTGACACATCCTGGGCCGCTCCATGTGTGGAAAAACATTCCTCGGTCATTGGGACTCGCTTCATTTCGCCGCGCCGGATTTCGCTCCGCGGACCCCGTTCCGCATTCTGCCCGGCAAATTCCGGCAGGAATGTTGTAGCTTGATAAACAAGATGATCGCTGGCTCCGGAATTGATCTGATCGAGATTGCGCGCATCCAACACTCCATGGATCGCTTCGGCGGACGCTTCCTCGATCGCGTTTATCTCCCGGCCGAGCAAGCCTACTGCAAGCGCAAGCGCAACGCCGCCGAAAGTTTTGCTGCACGCTTCGCCGCCAAGGAAGCCGCAGCCAAGGCGCTGGGCACAGGCATCAGCTTCGGGGTCAACTGGCTTGAGATTGAGGTGGTGCGCGAGCCGGGCGGAAAGCCCAGCCTGCGCTTTCACGGGCGTGCCGCCCAAATTGCCGGCAGCCTGGGCGTTGTCCGCTCCGCCTTGTCGCTCACTCATACCGCTCAGCTGGCCATGGCAAGCGTAGTGCTTGAGGACACGCGGTAAAGGGAATTCCCAGAATGTGCCAGCTTCAACAGTGCATGCTTTAATTCAAGGAGCAATGCCCTGAGTCCATGCGTCAAGTCCCTGCATCCTATTAATCAACGGAATCAGGGCTTTATCCACGAGGAAAAGCCACTCAAACCGTTCCGCAACCCGCACGCGGAACCGCTCAAACCGCGCCGCCTCTGATATTCTCAAGGCGTCGATCCGCTGAGTTCCTTAAGAGGAGTCAAGTGCCAAGCCGCAAAGAGATTCAGTGGTCGCAACTCAAGGTGGGCGCTCTGATTCTGGTCGCCCTCGCCCTGCTGATCGCGATCATCTTTCTCATGACCGCCTCCTCGGGCGGCCTGTTCGCTCGCCGCATCGAGCTGCGTTGTTACTTTCCCAACGCCGGCGGCTTGAAAGATGGCGCCGTCGTTAGCCTCGAAGGCGTCACCATCGGCAATGTCATCCACATGCGCGTGATTCCCTCGCGGAATCCCAATCCCGTCGAGGTGACCATGCAGGTCGGCGAGAAATATGTGTACGACCTGCATACGGATTCGCTGGCCTCAATCCAGGCAGCTGGCGTCCTCGGCGACAGCTACCTTGACATCGACTCCACCCACGCAACGGGGCCGCGCGTATCCAACGGCGCCGAGCTCCAACAGTCAGGCGCGCCAACCATTCAGTCCGTGATCAACACCAGCCAGGTCTCCATCCAGGAAATCAATGTGCTCATCCACAAGATCGAGACCCTGGTTGACACTCTCAATTCCGGAAAAGGTACCGCGGGCGAGTTGCTGAACGATCCCAGAATGGCCAGAAATATCGGATCCGTGGCCGCCAACCTGCAGACCATCACAGAGAACATCTCGAATGGCAAAGGAAGCCTGGGCCAGCTGATCAACGACGACACCCTCTACAAGAAGATGAATTCAGCCGTCGATAATCTCAACTCGATCACCGCGGACCTGCAGGCAGGCAAAGGAACCGCCGGCAAGCTCTTGAAGGATGAAACGCTCTATAACAATCTGAACGCTGCCACGTCTAATCTCAACCAGTTGACCGGTCAAATTAACTCGGGCAAGGGCTCGCTAGGCAAATTGGTCAAGGATCCGGAGTTCGCCAGGAAGCTGGACGATACTTTGACCAACCTCGACGAAATCACCAAGGGAATTAATGCCGGCCAGGGCACTGCCGGCCTATTGGTCAAAGATCGCGCGTTGTACGATCATCTCGACCAGACCGCGGACCAGGCGCAGCAGCTCATCAAGGGCATGCGCGAGGACCCGAAAAAGTATCTGGTGATTCAGTTGAAGCTGTTCTAAGCCCCAGGCGCGCGAGGGATCTTAAAGAACGAAGGGACCTTCGGAGCGGACATGGCGTATAGAACCGGTATGAGGGGTCTTTCCCTTCCCAAAACTGCCTTTACTGCAGGTGCGGCCTGCCTCCTGGCCGCCGCCTGCGCATTCTTCCATGCCCAGGCGCCTTCTCCCGCCATCGTATCCGCTGCTACAGATACGGCGCCCGCATACGCGCCGAATGGAGACATGCTGCCGCCCACGAACTACCGCGAATGGATCTATCTTTCCTCCGGCATCGGCATGAGCTATTTCCCCAACCCGACAGGCATGACCAAGTTCGATAATGTCTTCGTCAATCCCGACGCATATCGCAGTTTTGTGGCCACTGGAACCTGGCCCGATAAGACCGTGATGGTGTTGGAAGCGCGCGGAGCCGAAAGCAAAGGATCGATTAACCAGAGCGGCCACTATCAAGGCACCGACGTGATGGGCATGGAGGTCCACGTCAAGGATGTCGCGCGATTCCCTGGCGGGTGGGCGTTTTTCGACTTCGCATCACCCGCAGCAAATGGCAAGGTCTTTCCGCAAACTGCCTCGTGCTACTCATGCCATCAGCAGCACGCAGCGGTAGACACCACCTTCGTCCAGTTTTACCCGACTCTGTTGCCCATCGCGCGAGATAAGAAAACGCTCAGCGACGCCTTCCTGAAAGATGAAGCCGAGCAGGCTACGGGCAAATAACTCACGCCCCTGATTCGCCCCTGAAGATTCTCCAGAACTCCACGAACGCCTTGAGCCGCACCACCTGGAAGAAATCGTCGGCGACCAGAAAAAAGAGTCCGGATGCGGCCGCAACGAAATGCATCGCGCCAGGGCCCAATTCGTCGCTAAACGGCAGCGGCGCTGCGGAAAACACCATCGCCACTACTAGCAGCGCCAGCTTTACGATCCCCAGAACAAGATTGATCTCGGCCAGCTTGCTGGTGAACGGCTTCCCTGGCTTCAAAGCTTGTCCCAGAGATGAAAGCGCGGAGCGCTTTTCAATAAGCAGAAGAATCGGCGCGATCGTCAACGTCCAACTGGTCAGCGCAAACGCCGTAAAGAATCCGAGCGATAGAGAGATGGCCCAGACAAAGTAGCCGATCAGGTCGGGCTCTCCGGCTCCGGCGATGTGTGTGGCCGCCACCCATTCCATGGATCCGAGCCAGCCCCAAAGGGTCAATCCAAGCAAAGCCAGGTAAGCGCCCTGCAACAGGATCATCGAGAACGGCCGAAACGCCACGCGCGACTCCATGCGCATGAACAGAAGATTGCGGCCTACTCCTGAAACGATCATCCAAATCATTGCCGCGGCCGGCAGCAGCCAGCGCAGGACCGCGAACAAGTGCTGCTCATAGAACGCGGCCACATTCGAGAGCTGCACCGCGGCGACCCATGGATTCTGCGTGTCGATGGAGCCGGCGCCGGATGATTCCAACGGATATGCCGCAAGAATCTGCTGAATTTGTCCCCAGCAAATCAATAGGAATGGAATTCCGAACAGCCAGCGCCACGCAATTTCAATGGCAACGAGCGATGGGCGCCGGAAAATATCGCCCATGTGCTCCACCAGCAACTGCGTTCCGCGCACCGGCGCGCTGCCGTGAACGGTTGCCACCGACGCTGCCCTCACTTCACAACCAGATTGACTGCCCTGCCCGGCACGACGATCACTTTGACGACTGTCTTCCCGGCGATGCGAGCCTTGACCTTTTCGTCGGCCAGCGCCGCAGCCTCCTGTGTCTTGGAATCTGCTCCCGCTGCCCCGCGAACCACCGTGACCAGTTTGCCGTTGATCTGCACCGCAATCTCGATCTCGTCTTCCCTGGCCAATTCGGGATCGCTCTTGGGCCATGGCGCGCGAAGAATTGCGCCCTCCTCGCCGAGTTGCTCCCACATCTCCGCCGCGAGAAACGGCGCGAACGGCGCCAGCAACAGGACCAGTGTACGCAGCAGCTCGCGCACCACGGATGCAGGAACCTCGCCCGACGCGAGTTGCGCATCCGCATCCTGAATCTCGTTGACCAGTTCCATGATCGCTGCCACATCGGTATTGAAGTGCCAGCGGCCCTCAAAATCCTGCGTAATCTTGGCAATCGTCTGATGCAGCTTCCTGAGAAGCTTCTGTTGCGAGGAGCGCGTTGCCCCATCCTTCGAGCTCGTTGCTCCATCCTTCGAGCTCGTTGCCCCATCCTTCGAGCGTTCCTTGCTCGAAGGGTGGGAACCCACAGTCCCACTCCGCGCAATCTCCGAGTATTTGGTCACCAACCGCCAAACCCGCCCCAGAAAGCGGCTCACTCCGGCAACACCATCCTCCTGCCAGTCGAGATCACGGTCAGGAGGTGCGGCAAAAAGCGAATACATACGCGCGGAGTCCGCGCCGTAACGCGCCACCATGTCGTCGGGCGAAACCACATTGCCCTTCGACTTCGACATCTTCGCGCCGTCTTTGATCACCATACCCTGCGTAAACAGCCGCTCAACAGGCTCGTCGTTCGTGACCAGGCCCAGGTCGCGCATCACCTTGGTCCAGAAGCGCGAATAGATCAAATGCAGAATCGCGTGCTCCACGCCACCGATGTACTGGTCAATCGGGAACCAATATTCCGCGCGCTCTCGTCCAAAGGGAGCAGAAGAATTGTGCGCGTCCGTGTAGCGATAGAAGTACCAGCTCGAATCGACGAACGTGTCCATCGTATCCGTCTCGCGCTTCGCCGGTCCGCCGCACACGGGGCACGTGGTGTTCACAAACTCCGGCACGCGCGCCAGCGGCGACCCTCCCTGCTGCGTAATCTCGATCTTGTCGGGCAGAATCACCGGCAGTTGATCGTCCGGGACCGGAACCAGCCCGTCGCGCTCGCAATGAATCATGGGAATCGGCGTGCCCCAGTAGCGCTGCCGGCTCACTCCCCAATCCTTCAAGCGAAAGATCACCTTCGCCTCGCCAAAGCCCTGCCGGGCGGCAGCCTTTTGGAGTTGTTCTTGGGCTTGGTTACAGGTCAGCCCGTCGTATTCCCCTGAGTTCACCAGCACTCCATCCTCAGAGATAAACGGAAGCTCGACTTTAATCTCATCCTGGACCGGCTTGATCACCTGTCTGATTTCGATTCCATATTTTGTCGCAAACTCGAAATCGCGCTCATCGTGCGCCGGCACGCTCATAATGGCGCCCGTCCCGTAGTCCATCAGGATGTAGTTCGCTACCCAGATCGGCACACGCTCGCCGTTATATGGATTCATGGCGAAGCGCCCCGTGGCCACGCCGTGCTTGTCAATCGCGCCCAGGTCGCCCGCTTCCCTGGCCGCCTTCTGCTGCACGAGCAGCTCATCGACCTTCGCTTTCAGGTCTGTATCTTCGGCTGTGAAAGCCTTCACCAGAGGATGCTCCGGCGCCAACTGCACGCTCGTCGCGCCAAAAATCGTATCCACCCGAGTCGTAAAAACCCGAATCCTCGTCTTCTCCAGTACCTTGCCTTCTGTTCCCTGTTCCCTGTTCCCTGTTCCCTGCTTCTTCGCTCCCTGCTCTTCCAGGAAGAAATCAACCTCCGTCCCTTCGCTGCGCCCGATCCAGTTGCGCTGCATGGTGCGCACTTTTTCCGGCCACCCATCCAGCTTGTCCAGGTCGTCCAGCAGTTCCTGCGCGTAGGCCGTGATCCGGAAGAACCACTGCACCAGGTCGCGCTGCTCCACCTTCGTGTCTTCGTGCCGCCAGCAGCAGCCGTCGATCACCTGCTCGTTGGCCAGCACCGTGGCGCACTCCGGGCACCAGTTCACCTTGCTCTTCTTGCGATACGCCAACCCCTTCTCGTACATGCGCAAAAAGAACCACTGGTTCCATCGGTAGTATTCCGGCATGCATGTGGTCACTTCGGTTGCCCAGTCGAACCCCATGCCGAGGCGTCCGAACTGCCGCTTCATCGCCGCGATGTTGGCCAGCGTCCACTCGCGTGGCGGCGTGTTGTTTTTGAGCGCGGCATTCTCCGCCGGCAGCCCAAACGCGTCCCACCCCATGGGGTGCAGCACGTTGTAGCCGCGCATCCACATCTGCCGCGCCAGTGCATCGCCAATGGCGTAATTGCGCACGTGGCCCATGTGCAGTTGGCCGCTCGGATACGGCAGCATCTCCAGCACGTAGTATTTGGGTTTCTTGCTTGTAGCCGGCTCAGCCGCATAGAGCGCGGGATCGGCCGCCCATCGCTCCTGCCACCTCTTCTCGATCACCGCCGGATCGTAGCGCAGTTGTTCTCTATCGTCCGCCATCACTTTTCAGTGTAAACGGGCGGAGTACGTCGAGCCGGTACTTGAGCCAGATACGCAGTTGACCCACAAATCGAACCGCATGTATAATTTGTATGACAAGTCTTACGGGGTCTATCTATGTTAGCTGCCCGCATCCCTGATGCTCTCGAATCCCGGCTCGACAAGCTCTCCAAGCTAACTGGCCGACCGAAGAGCTTCTACGTCCGCCAGGCGCTCACCACGCACCTTGACGAGATTGAAGACACCTACATCGCGCTCTATCGCCTGGAAAACCCTGGCCGCCGCTGGACCCTGGACGAGTTAGAAAAGGGCGTTGACCGGAAACGCTAAACATGGCCGCCTCTGAATCGACACGAGCCAGACCGGCTTGGGCTGTTGAGTTTGACGACCGCGCCCGGCGCGAACTTCGTAAACTCGATGCCAAAGCCCAGAAGGACATTCTTCGCTATCTGCGTGAGCGAATTGCCGGCTCGTCCGATCCCCGCCAGTTTGGCAAGCCTCTGAGAATGAATTTGGCCGGACTTTGGCGCTATCGCCTGGGCGACTATCGCCTCATCTGCCGCATTGAGGATCACCGTCTCGTCGTTCTTGTGCTGAAGGTTGGTCACAGACGCGAAATCTACGAAGACTGAACCAGCCCCTTCAGCGCCCTAACATTCCGTTCTTCGTCGCCCTCTTCGTCCACCGGCGTCTCCGCAATAAACGCGCAATGCGCAAATCGAGAATCGTTGAGCAGCCGCCGGAAAGGCTCCAGCCCCATCGTTCCTTCGCCGATGTGCTGATGCCGGTCGAGCTTCGATCCGCGCTCGGCCTTGGCGTCGTTGCAGTGCCACACGCGCACCGCATCGAATCCCACCGTCGCGCCAGCCTGCTTCATCGTTTCCTCGTAGCCCTCGGCGCTCACCATGTCGTAGCCGGCTACATGCGTATGGCATGTGTCCAGACACACAGCGACAGGCGCATGATGCTTCAGCTTCTCCACCAACTCCGCCACCTGCTCAAAGCTGCCGCCCAGCGAAAACTCCGCGCCCGCCGTGTTCTCAATCAAAATGTGAAAGCCCGTGCCCTGCCACGGCAGCCCATCGATCGCGCGCTCAATCGAGTTCGCCGCCAGCTTCAATCCCTCGTCGCGCGTCATTCCCTTCCACGATCCGGGATGCAGCACGAGATACTCTGCGCCCCACGCCAGTGCGCGCTCAATCTCGCCGTGAAAAGCCGCCACGCTCTTTTCTCTGATGTCTTCAGACTGGCTGCACACGTTCACCAAATAGCTCGTGTGGATCACCAGTGGCCCCACATCGAGCTTCGCCCGCAGCGTCCGCATCCGCTCGGCCTGCGCGGGGTCCACCTTCGGCGCGCGCCACATGCGCGGGCTCGAAGAAAAGATTTGAAAGGTATTTGCGCCAATCACTTTCGCACGCTCGACGGAGTTCGACGCTCCGCCCGGCGTCCCCAGGTGCACACCGATCCGCTTCACCATCCGACCAGTCTAACGGGTCGACGCTTGCTTCCCCGCGCCCTCCACCGGAACTTCAAGCGAACCCGTCTTGGCGCTGGCCGGGTCGTACACCACAATGCGCAGCGTTACGCCGCTTGCGGGCAAATCCAACGCAAGGTGAGCCAAAACTGCACCTCCTGCCGCGATGAGCCTCTGGTATTCTCCCGCCTGAAGATCGAAGTGGAAGGCGCGGCCCACCGTATTCACGATCAGCCCCTCGTCGTTATACGCCACCAGGGCGCTCTCGAATTGTGCGCGTCCCGCCCCGCCCGTTCCTTCTGCAAAAGTCAGATTTTGTAGCGGCACACTCAAATCCACTTTGCATCGGCGCGCCCCTCCGGGGAAACTCGTCGTTTTTTCGCCAGCCACATTGTCGATGGGCGCAGCGCCATTCGTTTCCGTCGCGCTCTCTGGCAGCACCTGCGCCTGAAAAACAATTTGCGTCGACGGCGGAGCGCCCAGAACCGCCGCCTGCGTCATCGCCTCCGGCACCTTACCTGTATTCTCCGTCGGCCTGCTCGTGTCATCCGTGTAATAGCCGCGCCGGTAAGCAAGCTGATACTTCGCTCCATCCACTTTCACCTCGATGGTGTGGAACACCGCGCCGCTCTGGCCGTCCTTCCTCTCCGGCGGAACATAAGCCACGCTGTAGAAGTTCGATCCATCGCTGAGCGCATCTGCAAGCGCTTCCTTCAGGCCGTTCGAGTCGTGCACCGCCCGCCCGCCTGTCTCCTGCGCAACAACATCCATGCTGGCGTGCTCCGCACCGGTCTGGAGCGCTCCTAGTTGCGTGTCCTGCGAAAACCGGCTTGGGCCGCCGCCAATCGGGCTCGCCGCCGCCGGCCTCGTGTAATCCTGCGCCTGGAGCGATGCGTCAAACATCGACTGTCCCAGCACTCCCCGAGCGTCCACCGGATAAACAGCCACGCGCTCCGCCGCCAGCAGATCTGCCGTCTCTCGCACCTGCTCGCCCAACGCCCCATCCGCGTTCAATTTCATTTGCTCAATGGGACTGCTTCCCATCGCAAAAAACTGCAGCGGGAACGAGCCGGAAAACCATATCAGGTTCTTGCGCCCTGGAATTCCGCTCAAATAGTGGCCCATTTCCTGAAATGCTTCCAGGGTAAACTGCACGCGCATGCCCGTCTGTTTCTCTTCGGATTCGCTCAGAAAATCCTGGGTGTTCGCGATGTCCATCGGCGAAACTTCCGCGTCGGTCATCCGGTCGATCTCCGCCTGGTCCTCGGTCTTTTGCTCGGCTGATTGCCGCAGCGATGCCGGAGCGGCGGCCTTTTTGTTCGCCAGCGCAGCCAGCAACTTGCCGGTATCCTCCGTGAACCCCTGCACCAGCCGCAGCTTCGAGCCAAGCGTAAAGATCGCGATTTCCATCCCCGGCGGCAGTGTCTTCAGATAACTCACCATCTCGCGCCGCACATACAGTTGATCGGCCGCTTCTGTGTTCAGCCCGTCCAGCAGCAGCACATTCACCGCATTCGCTTTGCGGTACACCGGCTGATTCGAGAAGGTATCCGGCGGCAGAGCCGGAGGCCGCACAAGCGCGGCGCTCGCGTCCGTGGGTCCGCTCGCATCAGGTTCTGTTTCGTCAAACGACGCAATGTCTTGCTCGCGTCCATCCTGAAACA
This sequence comes from uncultured Acidobacteriaceae bacterium, assembly GCA_963762905.1. Lineage (GTDB taxonomy): Bacteria > Acidobacteriota > Terriglobia > Terriglobales > Acidobacteriaceae > Telmatobacter. The sequence goes on from CAVXMJ010000031.1 coordinate 347,082, forward strand.
CATGGAACCGGCTGCGATCCAGCCCCGTCACTGGCTTGTCGTGATCGGTCACCACCACATCCACAAGGACCAGTTGAGATTCGGCGTGCAAGACGGTACCCGTGGCGGGAATATCTAGGGCAACGCCGGCACGCGCAGTCGGCGCCGCAGCCTCAGCGTCGGTTCCAGGTTTTGCCGCAGTGCTCGAAGCCGGCGCCACCGGTGCCGCCGCGGATGATCCAGCAGCGGAATTGCCGGCAGCCGTTGCCGCATTCGGCATCGGCGAAGGATTCGTTGGCGCATTCGCAGCAGAACTCGCACTCGGTGCGGTCCCGCCATTGTTCATCTCGGGCGCCGCGATTCCGCCCGCTCCACCTGCACCGCCATCAGCGCTTGCGTCCGGACTCGTCACGATCCGCGCCTCTGAGCCGAATTCGTGGTAATTCGTAAACGCTACATCGTTCAATTCTGTGTTTTCTGAGCTCAGGTCCTTGTCCGAATTCTCGTTGATCTCTTTCCCCACCAGCCCAAAGGCCGCCGTTGACTTATTGGCGGCGGACGGATCATTCAACGGATACTCGGAGAAAGCCACGCCCTTCACGGGGCAAATGTAGCTCCGGCCCGAGATCGTCACCGGACCATATTCCAGCGAAATCGATGCGAGCATTCCTGGGCGCGTAGGCGTCAGATCCGCAATCTCCACCAGGCGCAGAATGGCGCCTGTCACCGAATCGATGGCGATCTCGCCGTGGTATGCAGGAAAAATTCCCTGCCCTGCGCCAGTGCGGGCCAGGCCGACCATGAAGTGCGACTCGGTCTGCGGCACGGCGTAGGCGAATACGGCAATCGGACCGCCGGCGCCTTGCTCCCACCGTGACCATGCTACCTTCCCATGCAGTGCGTCTTCCACCACCACAATTAAAATGGGCCCAAACTCCCCAGTGGTCGTCAGCGCCAGAGCAGGCTCCTGCTTTTGCTTGCCCGCGCCCTCATACGCCACTTCCCTCCCGTCGCGATAGGTCACCGTCCTCGTGTAGCTGCCCGCCGGATGCAACTCCTCCGACAAGCTTCCAACTGAAAAGCTCGATTGCTGAATCTGGTTATCGAAGTGCGTCGTCACCCGCGTCGCATAAAAGTCGGGCAATCGCGGCATCGTGTTCGCCACGTACTGCACCGCCAGCTTCAAAATGCCCAGTTGGGTCTTCACGTCCGGCCGCGCGTTTTCCAGAACATCCGGCGCCGGCGGTTCAAGAAACGCCGACATATCGGCCAGCTTCATCAGTTCTTCGCGCGTGCGGCTGCCCGGGAATTCCGCTTCCCACCGCGCCAGCCTCGATGCGCTCACGCGCTCCGTTGGGTGAACGCCGTTGAGTTCACCCGCCACCTTGCCGTCCGACTTTCCGCGCAGACTGGTCAGCAGTTCTTCCATTTTTTCAATGGAGAGAGTTTGAGCGGCCAGGGCCGACTGCGCGGTACCGAATGCGACCAGCAGCGCAAATGCGATCTGCCAAAGACGGCGCTTCATAGAAAGAATCTTACTCTCGCCGCTCTGCCGGCTGAAGGGCCGTTCTCCGTTCGCAGCCGTCCACATCCGCCGGTCACTTCCGTGCGATGATTCCCGGGCTGCACCACTGCGCGATGAGCACGCCATCGTCCTCGGCCAGCGCACGCATTTCATCAAGAATCCCGTTCAGTTCTGCTTGAGTTGCGGTATCGGTGCGTCGCATCACGCTTGAGGCTTCAGCAAAGGTAAGCTCCCAAAGACGCTTCTCCGGGCCGCGAAAATACGCAGGCTGCTCAATGCGAACCTCGACTGATTGAAAGCCGGCAAGTCTGGCGTCAACGGGCAGCGTCGCACCGTAGTCGTAGTTCACGCCCAGGGCCTCTCCCGCCGCCCGAGCCACCTCAATGGAGCGCGCGTACGCTGGAGACTTGCCGGAGGTAAAGATACTGGATAACCGAATATCCTGGCAGACGAGAACGCCGCCTGCCCTCAGAAGCCGATACGCTTCGCATAGGACCTTGGCTGGTTCGGTCAGGTGGCAAAGCAAGAACCGCATGTGCACCAGGTCGAAGCTTTCATCGGGAAATCCGGTTTCGTAGGCGCTGGCTTCGATGTAATCGATTGGCAGATGGTCGCATTTGGCGCAATGCCATTTGGAGACGACCAACTGATCCGGATTGACGTCTGCCGCCACGACCGAGCCCATGGGCCCTACCTGTGCCGCCATCCAGCAGGAAACGGCGCCGATCCCGCATGCCAGGTCCAGCGCGCGCGTTCCGGGGCCGAGCCCCGCGTCCATAAGCAGTTTGCGGGTTGACGGTCCGTAGACCTCATCGAGCAACCGCAGCCGATCTGCCGCAGCCTCGCCGGTTCCGAGCACATACACATCGCTCACAGTTCCTTTGGCGCCTTCCGCCATAAAGGTGGTCTCCTTGATCAGATCGATTTGGGTCCGACTATTTCCTGGCTTGGGGAAGCGCTGGGAAGACCTCGCGTGGGGAAACGCCAGGAAGGCCAGATGATAGCAGGCGGAATTGAGCCTGGGGAACCGAAAAGCAGACCCGAAACCCATTCTGAACCGCCAGTTGCACGTTGCATAGGATGGTAGGGCACGACTTTAGTCACGCCGATCAGGCGGCCCGCTTCGTATCAGGGCACGACTTTAGTCACGCCGATCAGGCGGCCCGCTTCGTATCAGGGCACGACTTCACAGGTTGGTAAAAAACTCATTTCGGGTCGCTGTTTTGAAAGGGCACGACTTCAGTCGTGCCGTCAAAGTCCGCAGAATGATTGAGGGCCGGGTGCCCCATCCAAGCTTCGCTTGGGTGGGAAACGCCCCGACGTGGCACGACTCTACCCGTGCCGCAAATCGCAACGGTCGCGAGCCAACGTTTCGTGTCAGGGCACGACTTCAGTCGTGCCGTCAAAGTCCGCAGAATGATCGAGGGCTTTAGCCCCTGAGGGATGATTTTTCGGGGTTCAACCTACCGATGCGACTTGTTCAACGCTGTTTACCCGTGCCGCAAATCGCACCCGGCCGCGAGTCCAGGTTTTGTGTCAGGGCACGACTTTAGTCGTGCCACCAAAGTCCGCAGAATGATTGAGGGCCGGGTGCCCCATCCAAGCTTCGCTTGGGTGGGAAAAGACCCGACGTGGCACGACTCTACCCGTGCCGCAAAACGCACCCGGCCGCGAGTCCAGGTTTTGTGTCAGGGCACGACTTCAGTCGTGCCACCAAAGTCCGCAGAATGATTGAGGGCCGGGTGCCCCATCCAAGCTTCGCTTGGGTGGGAAAAGACCCGACGTGGCACGACTCTACCCGTGCCGCAAAACGCACCCGCCCGCGAGTCCAGGTTTCGTGTCAGGGCACGACTTTAGTCGTGCCGATAAGGCTGCCCAAAACATGCCGGGCTTTAGCCCCTGCTGAGGGCTGTTGCTCCCCGCCCCTCCTCCGCGGCGGACAAAAAACGGTCCCCGCGCCACCGGCAGCCAGAACGCAGCTTACGGAGTACGGCCAAAATCCGGATCATCTCACCCCGGTGGGCGCGAGATTCGGCGATTTCCGATCCCGATCCAGGACGGAAGAGGCCCTGGGGAGCACGGCCTGATAATGGCACGCGATGTGTCAAGAGGTCCTCTTTAACTTTCTCTCCTATCTCGCTCATATTATTGACTAAATTCTTTGCGCATGTTTGCCGATCATTTCGACCTTCCGGCGCATACTCATTCCATGATCGAAACGCAAACCACAATCGCCCCTCGCTTCTCTGCCCCGTCACTCCCCCGTTTCCTCGCCCTTCGCCCATCCCTCGGCGGCCGAAACCAACGAAACAGTGATTTTCCTGCCTCGAAAATGGTGCAAAGTGCACATAACATGTTTATCATCAACACAAATAGCTCAAAATCGTGGACAAATTTCGTCGATCTTATGAATCAAAACCGCCCGTTCAACCCAAAAAGCAGCCATCCAGGGCCCGAAACCCTGCTCCCCGCAGTGCTGCAAGTAGACCACCCACTCTTCGCCGCACCTTCGCCTTTGCCGTATAATCTTTGAATGGACTTTCAGCTCGTCTCCAGCTACACGCCCAAGGGCGATCAGCCCCGCGCCATCGGCCAGCTTATGGACGGGCTCGGTGCGGGTGAGAAGCACCAGGTGCTGCTGGGCGTTACCGGCTCCGGCAAGACCTTCACCATGGCCAAGATCATCGAGCAGTCCAACCGGCCGGCGCTGATTCTCGCGCACAACAAGACGCTGGCCGCGCAGCTTTACCACGAGTTCAAACAGTTCTTCCCTTCGAACGCCGTCGAATACTTCGTCAGCTACTACGACTACTACCAGCCGGAGGCGTATATTCCCGCCGGCGATCTCTACATCGAGAAAGAAGCCACGATAAACGAGGAGCTCGACAAGCTGCGCCTCTCAGCTACGCGGAGTTTGTTCGAGCGGCGCGACGCCATCATTGTTAGCTCGGTAAGCTGCATCTACGGTCTCGGCTCGCCCGAGGCCTATTTCGGAATGTTGTTGCTGCTTGAGAAGGGCCAGCACATCAGCCGCAAAGACATCACGCGCCGCCTCGTCGAAATTCTCTACGAGCGCAATGACACGGACTTCCGCCGCGGAACGTTTCGCGTGCGCGGCGACGTAATCGAAGTCTTCCCCACCTACGACGAGAACGCTTATCGCATCGAGATGTTCGGCGACGAGATTGAATCCCTCTCCCAAATTGACCCGCTCTTCGGCACCGTGAAGCAGAAATTCTCGCGCCTGCCCATCTATCCCAAGAGCCATTATGTCGTGCAACCGGAACGCAAGGCCGAGGCCATCAACTCGATTGTTACGGAATTGAACGAGTGGGTCGCTCACCTCGAATCCGAAGGCCGCGCGGTTGAGGCGCAGCGCGTCCACCAGCGCACGCGCTTCGATCTCGAGATGATCAAGTCCATGGGCTACTGCCACGGCATTGAGAACTACTCGCGCCACTTCAGCGGCCGCCTGCCCGGCGAGCCTCCGCCCACTCTGCTCGACTACTTCCCGCGCGATTTCCTGCTCTTCATCGACGAAAGCCACGCCACCATTCCGCAAGTGCACGGCATGTGGCACGGCGATCGCAGCCGCAAGCAAACCTTGGTCGACTACGGCTTCCGCCTGCCTTCGGCGATGGACAACCGCCCGCTCAAGTTTGACGAGTTCGAAAACCGTATTCATCAGACAATCTACGTCTCGGCTACGCCGGGGCCCTATGAGCTCACTAGATCGGCAGGCGTGGTCGTCGAACAGGTCATTCGCCCCACCGGCCTTGTCGATCCCGAAGTTGAGATTCGCCCCGTGAAAGGCCAGATCGACGATCTGCTTGCCGAAATTCGCGATCGCGCCAGGCGCAATGAGCGCGTGCTCGTGACCACGCTGACCAAGCGCATGGCCGAAGACCTCGCCGGCTACTACACCGAGGTCGGCGTGCGCTGCCGTTATATGCACTCCGAAATCGAAACCCTCGAGCGTGTGAAGCTCCTCGCCGGCCTGCGCAAAGGTGAATACGACGTGCTTATCGGCATCAACCTTCTGCGTGAAGGGCTCGACCTGCCCGAAGTCTCGCTGGTCGCCATCCTCGACGCGGATAAGGAAGGCTTTCTGCGCTCCGCCGGCTCGCTCATCCAGACCATGGGCCGTGCCGCGCGGCATCTTGAGGGCCGCGCCATCCTCTACGCCGACAGGATCACCGACTCCATGCGCCGCGCGATGGACGAAACCGATCGCCGCCGCGCCATTCAGCGCGCCTACAACGAGGAGAATGGCATCACTCCGCAATCCATCCTCAGCCATGTGGAGATGGGGCTGGCCTCCATCCTCAAGGCAGAGTACGGCGACATTGAGATCGAGGAGGCGCAAAGCATTCCCGACTTTAAGAACCAGCTCGAGCTCGATGCGTACATTACCAGGCTTGAGGCCGATATGCGCGAGGCGGCTAAAAGGTTTGAATTCGAAAAGGCCGCACGCCTGCGCGACAGCATCAAGGAGCTCCGCGATAAGGAATTCCTCTTTGGGTAACACGATTCGGTGACTCTTTCGTGTCAGGTTGAGCCAGCGCCCGCAGGCAACCCAAACGATTTGCTTCACCATCTGAAAGAGTGGGATTTTAAATTATTCTCCGGCCCTGCCGAGCGGGTCGAACTCGTACTCGCGAATCAGGGCCCCAATGGCAACTATCCTCATCGTGGACGACGATCCTCTCCAGGCATCGCTGCTGATGTCGCTCCTGGGACGTCAATTCGGAAATGTCTGCAGGGTGAACGATGCGGCCGAAGCTCTTTGCCTCATTGAGCAGCCGGAGTTCGCCACCAGGCTGAGCCTGGTCATTACAGGGAGCCACATAACCGGAATCAGCGGCCCTGCCTTCGTCGCCGAACTGCACTCGCGGAAGCCGGACCTGCCCGTGCTGGTTCTGAGTGCGAGTGGCGCCGGGCTCTCCGATTACAAAGACGAACAGATCGTCTTCCTGCCCCGCCCTGTCGGCGGAGACAAGATGATCGCCGTCACGAGCCAGATGCTCTCGGACCACAAGCCCGCAGTCGCGTAAGGAACAAATCCGAGCGCCCCACAGCCCCACCGTCACGTCGCTCATGGTGTGAGCCAAATCACACGCAGGACCCCTATCATGGATGGAGAATAAGCTCATCCGTTGGGAGGTCACCGGCCTCCAGCGTGCGTGCGAGAATGAACTTGGGGTCGAAATGGCCACTTTTGGCAGCTTTTGTCTTCTTATCGCTTTAGTTCTGGCCGCCTACAGTCTTTTTGCCGGAGCCGTGGCATTGCGGCTGATCGCCACCGGTCAGTCCGCCCGCATCTCTCCGGAGCGGCTGGCCGATACCGCGCGCCGTGCCGGAATTGCAGGCTTCATAGCCGTTACCGGCGCCGCGTTTGCCCTCATCTATTCGGTCTTTACCAACGACTTCTCAATCACCTACATCCTCGAACACTCCAACCGGGCGCTCCCCATCCCCTACAAGTTCGCGGCGCTCTGGAGCGGCCAGGAGGGATCGCTTCTCCTCTGGGCGTGGCTGCTTGGCACGTATGGCTTCGTTCTTCGCCTGCGTCACAAAACGGACGTAAAGCTCTACGCCTACGCGGGCACGATTCTGTCGGGCATTCAGTTGTTTTTCCTTGCGGTTCTGGTATTTGCCGCGCCCCCGTTCGCACTGCTCAAGGGTGCCATTCCTGACGACGGCAACGGGCTCAATCCCCTGCTCCAGTACCCGGAGATGGTGATTCACCCGCCGATGCTTTACCTCGGCTACGTGGGCTTCTCGGTTCCCTTCGCCTTCGCGCTCGGCGCTTTAATGATGCGCTACCCCGGCGAGAAATGGATCAGGATCACGCGCACCTGGACGATGGTGACCTGGCTGTTCCTGACCTGTGGCATTTTTCTGGGCATGCACTGGGCATACGCGGTGCTCGGCTGGGGCGGCTACTGGGGATGGGATCCAGTGGAGAACGCGAGCTTCATGCCCTGGCTCACCGGAACCGCGTTTCTGCACTCGGTGATGATGCAGGAGCGTAAAGGCATGATGAAGAGCTGGAATGTGTGGCTGATTTTTTCTACATTCCTGCTGACGATGCTGGGAACGCTGCTCACCCGCGCGGGCCTGGTGAGCTCGGTCCACGCATTTGCGCAATCATCCATCGGCACATGGTTCGTCGTCTTTATGGGCATCGTGTTGGCGGTCTGCATCTTCACCTACATTTTGCAGCGCGGGCATTTGCAGAGCGAGCACCACATGGAATCGCTGGTAAGCCGCGAGTCGAGCTTCCTCTTCAACAATCTGGTGCTGCTCACGGCCTGCTTTGTAATCCTCTGGGGCACGCTGTTCCCCATCATTTCGGAATACGTTCAGGGCACCAAGGTGACAGTTGGCGCGCCGTTCTATAACCGTGTCGCAGTTCCCATCGGGCTCTTTCTCGTGTTTCTTACCGGCGTTGGGCCGCTCTTACCCTGGCGCTCCTCATCGTTCAAAGCGATCAAGCGGAATTTTGTTTTGCCGGTGATCGCATTCTGGGCCACCGTTATCGTTTGCCTGGCAGTGGGCGTGCGCCCGTGGAAAGACGGCGCGCTCGATCAGGGCAGCTTTTACGCTGTGGTTGCGTTTGCAGTCGCGGCGGCAGTGCTCACTGCGATCATTGCGGAGTTTCTGCGCGGCGCGGGCGTTATCTCGCGGCAGACCCACCGCAATCTCTTCGCAGCTACCTGGCTGCTCACGCGACGCAATACACGCCGGTATGGCGGTTACATAATTCACATCGGCGTTGTCGTAGTCGTCATCGGACTCGCCGGCTCGGCCTTTAACCGCAGCATCGAAAGCGAAATGGGTTTGCACAGCACCATGCAGATCGGACCCTACACGTTGGTGTGCACGGGCTTCACGCAGGACTCGAACACAAATTACAACTCCGACTACGCGGTTCTCGACGTCCAGCAGGGCGGCAAGAAAGTCTTCACGATGACGCCGGAACGGCGGTTCTATCTGGCCAGCGGCCAGCCGCAAACCATGGTTGCCATTCACTCGGTGCCAGAGTGGGATCTGTACGTGGTCTATGAAGGCACGAATCCCGATACCGGCCAGCCGATTATCAAGGCATTCCTCAATCCGCTGGTGGGCTGGATCTGGTTCGGCCTGGTGATTATTGTCGGTGGAACATTCATTGCGCTTGTTCCCAGCCTCACTCCGGCGACAGTCGCATTGCGCGTGCCTGCGGCAAAAGCAGCGCCCATGAGCCCCGCGCTCAAGGGAGGCGACTAGCCATGACCTCCGACAATAAATCTGTCATCCTGAGCGAAGTCCGCCGTGGCGGACAAGTCGAAGGATCTGCGGTTGCCTTTTCAAAGGCCGGCCGAAGCGTAAATCCAACTCGCACCCGTTGGCTGCAAGCGACCGAAGCACTTGTCCTCGCCGCCGCGATTTGCTTTTCGCTCGGAGCCTCCGCTCCCACGTCGCGCCTGAACACTCTAAGCCACCAGCTCATGTGCCAATGCGGATGCGCGCAACTGCTCGGCGAGTGCGATCACGTCGGATGCCCCGACCGCGACAAGGAACTCTCCGAGTTGACGACCGACATCGCTGCCGGGATGACCGACCAGCAAGTGATGGACGAGTTCGTCGCCAAATACGGCGCAACAGTGCTGGCAGCGCCCACTACAAAAGGATTTGATCTTGTCGCATGGATCGCTCCCTTCGCGGTCTTTGCCGCTGCGCTTCTCGGAACGATCCTGCTCATCCGTCGCTGGGGCGGATTGGGAATTGAGCGGCGCGCACAGGCGGCAGGCACCGCGGCCCCGAGCGCGGATCCGGCGGAGCAGGAACGGCTTGACCGCGTTCGCCGTGAGACCGGAAGCAATGATGATGGAGGGTTTTGAGCCATGACGGAAACGGATGGCCTGATTGCCGGGCTGCTTCTTCTTTTCGCGCTCTTCCTGTACACCTTCTGGCCGGAAAATGGCTTTGCCAGTCAGAGAGAAAAAACGCGGCTCGATTTCCTCCTGGAGCGCAAGGAACAACTGTATGAGAATCTGCGCGATTTGAACTTCGAATTTCGCGCGGGCAAGTATCCCGAAGAAGATTTCGAAAGACAGCGGGCGCAACTGGAACATGAGACGGCGCAGTTGCTGGCTGAGATTGATTTCTTGCAGCCATGAGGACCAGCCCTCCCCAACGCGTTGTCATCCGGAGCGGAGTTCCGCGCGAGCGGAACGAATTCGAAGGATCTGCGGTTGCCTTTTGCGCAGTTCATACAAGGCACGATGGAAGAAAAGGGACCATTTTAATGAGACCGACAAAGCTCGCACGATTCTTTGCTCCACTTCTGATTTTGTTGGCCGGCGCTCTCGCGCAGGCCGCCACCGTGACCGGCACCGTAACCGACAAGACCACCAACAAACCCGCGACGGGCGACACGGTTACACTGCTTGAACCGATGTCGGGCATGAGCGAGGTGGGACACGCCACGACGAATGCGCAGGGCAAGTATTCGCTGGATCTGCCCGGCCAGGTTCCCTACCTGGTCCGCGTAACGCACCAGGGCGCAGAATATTTTATTGCCGCGCCGCAAGGCGGAGGAACCGGCGACATCTCGGTGTACGACGTTGCCGCTAAAGTTGAAGGCATCACCATCGCCGAACATGTCACCGGAATTGAGACCGATAACGGGCAGCTTCGCATCGTCGAGCGGTACGACATTCACAACTCCAGTTCTCCGCCGCGCACGCAGTGGAGCAAGCAATCCTTCCAGGTGATCCTGCCCGACGACGCGACTGTGGGTGATGCCTCGGCTCAACGACCCGGCGCAAGCAGCCTGCCGACCAGCGTGAAGCTCGATCCCGACGGGCCCAAAGGCCATTACTCCTTTAACTTTCCAATCCAACCCGATGACGGCGCCAAAGGCACGCTCTTCCAGGTTCAATACACTCTGCCCTACAGCAGCGGGAAATACAGTTTTCATTCTCTGGTGACACTGCCGGCCGATACGGTTTGGGTCGTCCTGCCCAAATCGATGACATTCACGGGCGGAAGCGGTTCGGGTTTTGAAACCTCGCCGCAGGATCCGACTGTACAAACATTCCTGGCGCGCAACGTCGCTTCCGGAAAAACGCTGGAGTTTTCTGTCACTGGCACCGGATCATTTGCTCGCGACGACCAGAACGGTCAGGGTGGACAACCAGGCGACACCGGCGGACAGTCGGGAGCGACCCCCACCGGGCCGGGCGGCGGAATCGGCGAGCCGATCAATACTCCCGATCCGCTTTCGAAATATAAATGGTGGATTCTGGGCGGACTGGCCCTGCTGCTTGCGGCTGCGGCGGCGTTCTTGCTGCGCAAGCCGGCGACGGCTGGAGTAGGAACGCTGCCGGATGCGGACCCCATAGCGTCCCCTCGAGTTTCGTCGGTCTATTCAGCGACGGGCGTGGCGGGCAGCTCGCCGGCTCAAAAACACTCTGCGCTTCTGAATGTGCTGAAGGAAGAGCTCTTCGCATTGGAAAGCGAGAAGATCGCGGGAACCTTGTCCGCGAGTGAGTACTCCGAGCAAAAAGCAGCGCTTGAGACTGTGCTGAGGCGGGCGCTGAAGAAGAACACGTGAACCGTGAGCCGTGAATCGTGTTCGTGGCTTCGCGGCCGTGCTATCACTGCGGGAATTCAAGACTCCCGCGCCTCAGACCTGCACGCATGGCGATTCGGATAGACTGGACACGGTTCACGATCCACGAACCACGACCTATGAAGACTCTCCTTCGCACGCTGCTCTCTTTATCTCTCATCGTCTGGCTCGGTTCTGAGGTCTTTTTCCCAATCGTTGCCGCGGTCACCTTCAACACCCTCCAGCCAGACACGCATGCCGCCGGAACCATCGTCGGCCAGCTGATTCGCATCCTGCACGGAATGGGATTGGTATCGGGCATGGTGGCGCTGGCGGTGATGGCGCTCGCCCCGGCCTGGGGAATCTACAAGTCGCGCGCGGTATTGGTGCCGATGGCTCTTGTCGTCTTGATGATGGCGCTCACGATGTACTCGCAATATGGGATCATTCCCGCGATGGAGCGCGACCGCATTGCCGCTGGAGGCAGCATTGATATAGCCACCCCTGCCGATGCGACGACTGCGCACTTCAACAAGCTGCACAACCGAAGCGAGTTTATTGAGGAGGCAATCTTGCTGATGGGGCTGGCGACCGTCGTGCTGATGGCGAGGGCGGAAAGCACTCGAGTCTGAAAATCGACCGACTGTTGGAGGGTTGCGCGGATGGGACGCGAGGCGAGTTGCCTGTGCGATTGGAATGGCGAAACGGCGCGCGTGAAGGCACTCGTTGAGCCTCCGGTTTTGATTTTGCGTGGCGAAATTCGCCGCAAACTTCCCTTCTCCGAACTGCGCCAGGTGCGCGCTGAGCAAGGAGCGCTGCGATTCAAGTTTGGCGGCGACGTTGTGACGCTGAAGCTGGGCGCGCCAACGGCTCAAAATTGGGCGAAGGCGATCCTGACGCCGCCGCCGAGCCTGGCGAAAAAACTGGGAATCACGCAGGAATCGACGGTTTGGGTCATGGGAACGGTCGACGATGCAGCACTTGAGAATGCGTTGGGCGAAGCGAGAGCGACGGCCCGCAAAGGTGCCGATGTAATTGTGGCGCGTGTGAATACGGCATTAGAACTCAAGGAAGCATTCAAGTCCGCGGCAAAAGAAACCAGCGAAGGCGCACCCATCTGGATCATTTACCGCAAAGGCCCCCGGCACGCAATCAATCAATCCGATGTTCGCTCGGCAGGTCTTGCCGCGGGAATTGTCGACGTGAAAGTCGCGTCTGTTTCGCCGCAATTGACCGGGCTCAAGTTCGTACGACGAGCAAACCCGAAAGGCGAGTAAAGCTGCGCCAACGGGAACAGGTGGGGTTGGCCGTCACATACGGTCGAGTGCAGGGGCGGATAGAATCACCAGCCAAATGAGCAAGAACCGATCGCGATCGGATCAAGTGACAAGCACAAATGCGATTGATTTGAATTCGCCATCGGCAGTACGGGAGCGCATAGCCGACGGGCGCGCTGGCTGGGCCGGGCCGTCGCTCCTGCTCTCCGCACGCTCGGTGTTGCTGATCGCGGCTCAAGCGGTGGTTGCGCTGATTCTTCTGGAGCGCGGACATGTGACACCCTGGCGCGCGGCGGGCGACTGGTGGGGCGTCTACGGCAATGTGGCGGATATCGGCTGCCTCATTCTGCTCCGCTTTTTCACGCGCCGCGAGCGCATTCGTCTTCGCGATTTGCTGGGACCGGTACGCATGCGTCGCGGGCACGATCTCTGGCTCGGACTGGGCTGTTACCTGCTGATCTTTCCAGTGTTCTTCGCCAGCACATGGCTCGCGAAGAGCCTCTTCTTCCACGCCGATCCCGGGGTTGCGGTCGGGTATCTTTCGAGAATCCATTCATTGCCGCTGTGGGCGACGATTTACGGGCTCTTCCTGTGGTGGATAATTTGGACGCCGACGGAAGAAGCAACGTATCAGGCGTATGCTCTACCCCGGCTTGAGGTACTTTGCCGGCATCGCTGGGCGGCTGTGCTTCTGGTGGGCTTTTGTTGGGCGGCGCAGCATTGCACTTTGCCTCTGATCCTCGACTGGCGCTACCTGGCTTTCCGGTTCGTCTCCTTCTTCCCCGGAGTGCTTTGCCTGATGGCCGTCTACTTGCGCACGCGGCGCCTCGCGCCGGTTATCTTCGCTCACTGGCCGATGGATATCGCCGCGGCCATCTTCCACGTGATTTACTGAGCGCACTTCGAGCAGCTGCGGCTGCGCTTCGGTTCGCGCACCCTGACTCTTGTATCATCGTGAAGGCTTGCACGGCGATGAATTCTCAGCCAAGGCCACACTGGAACGTCTATGAAAACCGGCATTATCGGCCTGCCGCAGGTAGGCAAGACTTCGTTATTCAAGATTCTGACCAAAGCCAAGATTGACGAACATGGGCGCGCGAACCCGCGCGAAGCGCACATTGGCGTAGCGCGCGTACCCGACGAGCGCCTGGAGAAGTTGTCAGCGCTCTATTCGCCGAAGAAAACGACCTTTGCTTCGGTGGAGTTCGTTGATGTCGCGGGCATCGGGCAAGAGGCGCTGAAAGAAACTGCGTACCTGACGAACCTGCGCAACGTGGATGCGTTAATTCACGTGCTGCGTGCATTCGAGAACGACGCTGTTCCGCAGGAGGGTCCGATCGATCCGCTGCGCGACGCGAAAAACGTTGAATTTGACCTGATGCTCAGCGATCTCGGTCAGGTCGAAAAGCGCATGGAACGCGTGGAAAAAGACATGAAGAAGGGCCGTACCAGCGAGTTGGAGCGGGAACAGGCGCTGCTTGTCCGGTCAAAAGAAATGCTGGAAAAGGAAATTCCCCTGCGGGCGATGGAGATGACAGCGGACGAGAAAAAGCTCATCCGCGGCTTTATGTTTTTGTCGCAAAAGCCCATCCTGTATGTGCTCAACGTGAGCGAAAGCTCGACACTTGGCGCCGATCTCGAGTCCGCCGTTGGCAAATACAAACTGGATGCGATTGCGAACCGGCCCAATGCAGGCGCGATGGCGATCTGCGGCAAGGTGGAAGCGGAACTGGCCGACATGGACGACGCCGAGGCGGCGGACTTTCTGGAGAGCTATGGCCTCAACGAAAGCGGGCTGGTGCGCCTGATCCGGAAGAGCTATGAACTGCTGGGGCTGATCAGCTTTTTCACCGCCGGCGAAGACGAGTGCCGTGCGTGGACGGTGCCTGCTGGATCGAAGGCACCGCAGGCGGCCGGCGCCATTCATTCCGATCTGGAGCATCATTTCATCCGCGCCGAAACCATTCGCTGGGATAATCTGCTGGAAGCGGGATCGGAAGCGGCCGCGCGCTCCAAAGGCACCTTGCGCCTGGAAGGCAAAGAGTATTTGGTACAGGATGGGGATGTCTTGCACATCAGGCACTCGGGATAAGAGCCCCTGGTTTGTGAATCGTGAGTCGTGAGTCGGGCACTACGCGCTAAGTTCCGACGTAAACTCAAGCGAACCACGAGGCACGGTTCACGAGCCACGAATCACGATCCACGGTCGACTGTATGCGATTGCAATGCTAAAGATCTCTCTCATTCTCGGAACAGTGGCGGCGTTGGCCGATGTAGCCGGCGGCCTGGTGCTGGTGCGAGCACGCGGCGTGGAGCCTTACCTGCGCTATTTTGTGGCGCTGGGAGCAGGGTTCCTGATGGCCACGGCGTTGCTGGAGATGACGCCCGAGAGCATCAAGCTGAATGCCGAGCTGGCTCCGGGACTGATCATGGCCGGGTATTGCGCGATGCACCTGCTTGAGCACACGTTCAACGCGCACTTTCACTATGGCGAGGAAACACACGGCGGCGAATTCGTCTCCGCGCACAAGGGCTACTCGGTGCTGGGCGGACTGAGCGTGCACGCACTGTTTGATGGAGTGGCCATCGGATCTGGATTCGCGCTTTCCAATTGGCTGGGCTGGCTGATTTTTCTGGCGATTCTGCTGCATAAGGCTCCGGAAGGTTTCACCATGGCCAGCGTGATGATGGCCAGCGGGCGAAGCCGGTCGACGGCATTCTGGTCCGCAGTGGGTCTAGCCGGCGCCACCATTGCCGGTGTGCTGATGATTCAGCTGGTTCCAAGCTGGGTTCCCTATGGAATGCCGGTCTCAGCGGGAGTAGCGCTTTATGTGGCCGCGACTGACCTTGTGCCTGAGGTCAATCGGGAGCCGGGCATCCGCATGGCGCTGGTGTTTTTCGCCGGCGTCGGTGGATTCCTGCTGCTGCGGCTACTGCTGCCGCACGTGTGACGCGGCTCGCCCATCGCGCCGCAACGCCGGACCGCACGATATGCTATGCGATGTGGCGTATTGCGTTGCACCTGTTTTGGAGGAGGTCCGGAGCTCACGGCGACCACGCAGGCGCATCCCATTTGATTTTCTCGGAGCTCTGATTTTTGCGGTACTCGGATTCCTGGTGATGGGCTACCATCCGGGACTCGAGGACGACGGAGTTTATCTATCGGCAATCAAAGCCGACCTGAATCCCGCTCTATTCCCTTTCAACGCAGAATTCTTCCGGCTGCAAATGGAAGCCACTGTCTTTGACCGGTGGATGGCGCTGTTCATCCACTGGACCCGGATTCCGGTGGCGTGGGCCGAGCTTCTCGTTCAATGGGCCGCTCTTTTTCTGATTCTCTGGGCCGCGAAAAAAATCGCCAACCGGCTTTTCGAAGAAGAGCCTGCGCGGTGGGGTGGAGTGGCGCTGATCGCGGCCATGTTCACCTTGCCGGTGTCGGGAACCGCGCTCTACCTGGTCGACCAGCATTTGCACCCGCGCACCTTGGCGACAGCGATGATTCTGCTGGCCGTCTGGCGCATCCTCGATGAGAAACCATGGCAAGCGGTTCCACTACTGCTCGAGGCATGTTTGCTGCATCCGCTGATGGCGGCCATGGGAATTTCGTTCTGTTTCTTTCTCGCAATCGCCTTGATGGACCTGGCGCATGAGCGGGTGCGAGCGTGGCGAACCTCGATGGCCGCAATCGTGCCACTGGGATGGATCTTTGAACCGGGCAATCCGGACTGGCACAAAGCGCTGGACACGCGGGCCTACGATTTCGTGTACCGGTGGACCTGGTACGAGTGGCTCGGCGCGCTCGCGCCACTCCTTCTCTTCTGGCTGCTGTGGCGCTATGCACGCCGGCACGGAGCAACACTCCTAGCACGTTTTGCGCTGGCAGTCCTGATCTACGGTGTCTTCCAACAGGCGTTGGCCATGGCCTTGCTATGGCCCGGCCTGCTTGTTCGAGCGACGCCCCTGCAGCCCATGCGTTACCTGCACCTGGTCTACTTCTTCCTCGTGCTCATTGCCGGTGGTCTGCTGGGAAAGTTCTTCCTTAAACGACGCATCTGGCGCTGGACGGCGTTTCTTTTGGTCGCGAATTGCAGCATGTTTGCGGTTCAGCGCGCGGAGTTTGGCGCCAGCCAACACCTTGAAATGCCCTGGCGGCGACCTGTGAATCCCTGGCTGCAAGCCTTCGCATGGGTCCGCGCGAACACGCCAGAAGACGCCTATTTCGCGCTCGATCCGCACTATCTTGAGGCCCACGGTGAGGATTACCACAGCTTTCGCGCGTTAGCTGAGCGGAGCCAACTTGCCGATGCGGTGAAGGACGCATCCGTAGTCACGCTGGTGCCGGAGCTGGGGCCGGAGTGGGTCCGTCAGACCGAGGCGGAAGCAGGGTGGCCCAGCTTCAGGCTTGGCGACTTCGAACGCTTGAAAGGTGAATTCGGCGTCGACTGGGTGCTGGTGAACAACCCGGCGCCCGATGGTCTCGCGTGCCGTTGGCACAACGAAGAGCTGGCGGTCTGCCGGATCCCCTGAAATTCTATCTGTCTGTGTGAGACGCGGCCATTGCAGGTTGAGGCTCTATCCGCGAGAATAAAGAAGTCATCATCCTCCTTCTCGGGCACCGAACATGCTTAATCTTACCCAGCGACTGATCCTTGGCTGCGTGCTGCTTGCCTGCCTGACGGCGGGATTGGTCGCGATCGCCCGTAATGCGCTGGCAGCGAGCGGGCAGCTTCATCTGGGCTACGCAGTCGCTGTTGCCGCAGCGCTGGTTGCGGCAGCGACCATCTTTTTCGTGCTGAAGCCGATCGAGACGCTGGCCGGAGATGCGCACCGCATCGCGCAGGGCAACCTGGAGCACCGCGTCGAGTGGAGCAGCCGCGATAGTTTCGGCGTGATTGCCGGCGAACTGAGCAGGATTGCGGTGCGGCTGCGCGACGTGCGCGATACCGAGGCCGGCCGGCGCCAAATGGAGTTCCAGCTCTCCGACGCAGTGCTGCAATCGATCTTTGAGCCCATTATCGTGACCGACGGCAAGGGCCACGTTTTGAAGTTGAATCAGTCAGCCTCGGAGTTGTTGGGCGAGGCAGCCGGAGACCGTATGGCGCTGGCCAATACGCCCGGAGGCGAGAAGATTCTGAGCGCGATTCAGGACGCGGTGTCGATGCAGAAGGCAGTGGCCGCCGAAGGCGAAGCGTCGATGCTGCCGATGCGGATCGGCAACCAGGCGCGCAGCTACCGGCTGCGCACCACGCCCATGCGCGACTCGGAGGGCAGGCTGCTGGGGGCGGTGACGACCCTTGAGGACGTGACCAGCTTGCAGGACACCGACCGGTTCAAGACGCAATTCATCGCGGTCGCCAGCCGCAAGCTGCGCGATCCACTCCTGCAGTTGCGCCGCGGGCTGTATGCCCTGGCCCAGGGATTCAGCGGCGAGATGACTCAACTGCAGACCGAACTGGTGGCACAGGCAAGCAAAGAAGCGGAAACGCTGGACGATCTGATGGCCGACCTGATTGGCGTTGCCGAGCTGGACACGGGCAATCGTGAGTTGAGGCCGGAGCGGTTGCGGCCATTGCAATTGCTGAATGAAGCGCGCGACCGGTACTGCGACGAGGCTGCGCAAAAGCACATACGGGTGGACGTGAGCGCCTACGCCGACCTGGCAGTGATCGAAGCTGATCGCCGCGCCATGCGGTCGATTCTGGACAATCTGCTGTCGAATGCTCTGCGTTACACGCCTGAGGACGGCGAGATCCTGCTGGCCGCGGAGGAGATCAAGAGCTTTGTGCAATTCAGCGTCCGCGATACGGGGCGCGGGATCGAGGCGGACCGCCTCAGTTCCATCTTCGACCGCTTCAATACATTCTCAGAACAAGGGACAGGACTCGGCCTTGCGCTGGTTCGGCGGCTGGTGGAGTCGCTCGGCGGCCAGATTGCCGTGGAGAGCCGCCTGGGCCACGGCGCGACATTCCGATTTACAGTTCCAGTTGCTGTAGCGCGTGAAGTGCATCATCCAGTCGAGGTGGGCTGAGCGATGGCCGAGATCGTTCTTGAGAGCAAGCCGGAGCCCGCCAAGCTGCGCATCTACCTGGGCGCTGCGCCGGGCGTGGGCAAAACCTACCAGATGCTGAACGATGCCTACCTGATGCGAACGCAGGGCGGCAAAGATATCGTCATCGGCCTGGTGGAGACCCACGGACGGAAGGAAACCCAGGAACAGATCCGGGACCTCGAGATCATCCCGCAAAAAGTGATTCCCTACCGCGGCGTGAACTTGAAAGAGATGGATGTGGACGCGATTATTGCGCGGCATCCACAAACCGTAGTCGTGGACGAACTGGCGCACACCAACGTTCCCGGCAGCAAGAACCGCAAACGCTACGAAGATGTGACAGAATTGCTCGACGCCGGCATCAACGTGATGACGGCGGTGAACATCCAGCACCTGGAAACGCTGAACGACGCCGTCAATCGCTCAGCCAATACGACCATCCGCGAGACCGTTCCGGACAGCTTTGTAAAGCGCGCCGACGAAGTAGTGAACGTCGACCTGACCGTGGAAGAGCTGCGGAACCGGCTGCGGGGCGGCAAAATCTACGCTCCCGAAAAGGTGGAGCAGTCGCTGGCCAACTTCTTCCGCAAGGGAAACCTGAATCTGCTGCGCGAATTGGCGCTGCGCACTACGGCGGAGCAGGTGAGCAGCCGCGCATCGGAATACCGGCGGACACAGGGGCTGGAACAAGCGCCGATTCCGGAAAAAGTGATGGTTTGCCTGAGCACGCGACCGGGAACGGAGAGGCTACTGCGCATCGGCGCGAGAATCGCCGGACGCCTGGCGACAAATTGGTACGCCGTCTATGTGACTCCTCCGGACGACAAGGGCCATAGCGATCCGGAGGCCTTTCACCGGCTGGAAGAATACATGCGCATGGCGCGGGATCTTGGCGCCAAGGTGGTTCAGCTCACAGACCGCAAGGTCGCCGACGCGCTGATCCGGTTCGCACAACAGGAGAACATTTCGCACGTGGTCTTCGGGCAGTCGGCGCGGTCGCGCTTCGACATTCTGCTGCGCGGCTCGGTGCTGAACCGGTTTCTCTCCGAAGTGCGTGACGTGACGGTTCAGGTGGTGCCGATGCAGAAGGCGCTGCGGCGGCAGTAAGAAGCAGAGATTAGAGAACAGAGATAAGAGATCAGAGAAAGCAAGACCGCTTTGAGGGCCCTGTTCGAGTTTTCGGCGCCCAACCATAAGGCGTGAGGCTCTCTGGTCTCTGCTCTCTGGTCTCTCTTCTCTGTGCTATTCGCAAAAGACGCGTACCTTGGCCTTCTCTTCCTTGGCGTCGACGTCGACCGAGAGGTCTTCGAGGTGGTCGATCAACTCCTCGAGATTCTCGGGCTTGATTTGCGAGAGCGTCAGCGGAACGCCGTGCCTGCTCAGGGTCTCGTCCAACTGATCGTGGGCCTGTTGTGGAATGAGGCTTGCGAGACGAACACCGGCGCGAAGAAGCTGCATGGGCACGCGAACATTGACTGTCGTGGGGCCGTTCTTTTCGGTTGACTCCACGAGGACGCGGAGATACTTGGCGTGGGTCTTGACGGTCGCGCCCATATTTTCTCCGGACCATCCTTTGGAGCCAGCGATGTTGCCGGTGAAGTTGGCGGTTGCAGCGGGCTCCGGCTCAAGCGCGGTGATGAGTCGCTCGGCCTCATCCGCGGTGATTTTGCCGGCGGCTAACATCTCCAGGATCTGGCGGCGATTTTCATTCATAACGTTTCTCCGGTTTGGGTTGAAGTCTTTCTCGAGGTGCGGGCGAGACGCCCGCACGACAGACGGCGGGGACGCCGGCGCTACAAAATACGGACGAGGACTTTGTTGCCGTCCGAGGAAACGCGCACATCGGTGCCGCGAAGACTGGACAGGATGTCCCAGAAAATGCGGACGACGCGAAACGGGCCGACGCCGGTGGCGATGCTCATGGCGCAGACGGCGATAAGCACGATCGGCGAAAGCAGGAGCAAGAGCAAGGCCAAAGGAATCCATAGAAGGATGAGCGGAATCCAGAGCCGCGGCATGTGAAAGTGGGGGTTGTCGATTTCGAGGACGGCGACGTTGGGGATCATTTGAGGGCCTCCAGTGCGCGGATGGCATCGGCAGCCGAAATCTCGCCTGTGTTCAATTGCTCAAGGACTTCAGTCCGCGATGCGGACGGGTTGGTTTCGACAAATTCAAGCTGGCTGGAGATGCGGTTGAGGCGCGCTTTGATGGTGGGATAGCTGACGCCGAAGGTCTGCTCCATGTCCTTGATGGTGCCGTGGGAGCGGAGGAAGGCGACGACGAAGACCTGATCCTCGATGGTGAGGCGGGCGAGTTCGGGGAGGGTGAACTGGCCTTCGATGGCGATCTGCTTGTCCTGGATTCGGACCCGTTCAATGGTGATCGGAGACCCTTGGGCGATGCGGAGCAGGTCTTGCCAGTCGGAGGCGGGATTGGAGTCGTGGGGCATGGAAAAAGGCTGGTTTCTCGACCTCTGGAGGGATAATAATCAAGATTATTAACTTTGTCAATTCGTAATCTTAATATAATTAATATTATTTCGTGGGGATGGTGAAGGAATGGCTTACGGGACGGTGAAGGGGCGCGGGCCGTCGGCAGGAAAGAGGCCCGTTGGAGCGGCGACGGCGGACGGCTGCTCGCGGAACGTGTAGCGGACGAAGAATCCGACAGAGGCGTAGGAGTAGTTGCGCGTGTTGTTGGCGGCGAAGGTTGCGCCGGCGAACCAGTGCGTGTGAATTTGGTAGGCGACCTGCGAGTGGAAGTCGTAGTTGGGGCTGACGCTGGTGACGTTGGGCAGCATGGGATTGTTCTGGCTGACTTCAAGAGGCTTGTCGCCGGCGAGAGGCCAGAGCGGAGTGGAGTCCTCCTGAAAAGCCTGCACGCCGAGCGCGCCGTTGATGTTGTAGTGCCAGCGCGTGCCGTAGTGGCCCTGCCAATTGAGAGGAACGTTGGCGAGGAAGTAGGCTTGCGGGCTGAAGTAGCCGCCCATGCCGTGCGTGAATGCGTTCTGATTGTTGGCGTAGTGCATGCCGAAGAAGTTGGCGCCGAGAGTGAGGTTGCCGAACTCGGGTGAGGCCATGACGCGCCAGTACGCGCCGCCGGTTCCGTCGATGCGCGTGTTAGAGCGCGTGTGATAGCCGGTAAGGTATTGGCCCGAGCCGGAGAAGTAGAAGCCTGATTCAGCGTCGCCATGCGCGACCTGGATGGTGCCCTGGTTGGCGACGACTCCGCCCCAGATTTGACCTTGAGTAGAAAGCGTGTTGCCGGCCGGATCGCGCAGGCCGGCGTAGGAGAGCTGCGAATCTTTTTCTGAGTCGCGCGAAAGGTTGATGGTGATGGGACCGCCGTCGGGGTTCCATTGAAAACGCCCGGTGACGGTGGAGACTAGGAAGTCGAATGGCGTGGAGCCGCCGGCGATGGTGAGATGCGGGAAGGTGAGCTGCAACTCGCCGCCGAGGCCAAAGGCGTTTTGCTGAGCGGGAGGAATGAGCGCGCTGATGGTCGGTGAAGTGCACGGCGTGAAGTTCTGGCCGGCGGCGTATGTGCCTATGGGCTCGGGAATAGCGATGAGGCAGGTTGCGCCGGACTGAGACTCGAGGACCGATGTGGTGGCGTTGCCATCGGCCTGGCCGCTGTCAAGAAAGACGGGGCGCGCGATGGCGGTGATGCGCGCATGGATGCCGAGCGGGGCCGAGGCCTCAAAGGGCGATTCGATGGCGGCGAGCTGCGAGTAGCCGAGCGCGCCGCTGCGGTAGTTGAGCAATGAAGTGCCGCCGAGCCAGCCCGAGTAGCCGCTCTCGATGGCCTGGAGCTGCTCTTCGGCAAGATCGCGCGGGCTGGGCGGAGCGGCCTGGCGCTGAATCCGAATCCATGGACCGCGGAGCGGCGGGAGATTTTGCTGCTGAAGACCCTGGTCGGAGGCGCCGGAGCTGGAAGATGATCCGGGTTGCGTTTGGGATTCGGCGGGCGCGGAGGCTGGTGACGTTTCGGGCGAGGCGCCATTCTCAGGCGTCCCGAGGGGAGCGTTTCCGAGAGTTTGCGTGGGCTGCGCGGATTGGGCGGCGGCGGGTTGAGCAG
This sequence comes from uncultured Acidobacteriaceae bacterium, assembly GCA_963762905.1. Taxonomy (GTDB): domain Bacteria; phylum Acidobacteriota; class Terriglobia; order Terriglobales; family Acidobacteriaceae; genus Telmatobacter. The sequence goes on from CAVXMJ010000031.1 coordinate 369,590, forward strand.
CGGGTTTGCGCGGGCGCCTGTGTTTTGCGGGCGCGATGGCAGGAGCGGGCTTGGCGGGCGCGCAAACGGGAACGGTGGACTGGCAGGAGGCCGTTGGCGCTGCGGCCGATGGCGGCGGAGTTGCTTGCGGTTGTTGTTGTTGCGGCGCGGAGTAAGCGCCGGAGGCTGCGTCCTGCGCGGAAGGCGTGTTTTGCGCGGCCGTGTAAACGCCGTGATCGGAGTGGGGAGTTGAACTGGGCGTAGCCGATGCGGGCGGCGCGTCGGAACTCGGCAGGGCGGCGCGTGGCGTCATGGAATACGGCGCGCTGGCTTGAATGGGTATCGCGTTCTGCGGAGTGGATGAGGTTGGGGCAATCGGCGACGTAGGCGAAGCGTTGGCTTGCGGCGGCGTCGCGTCTGGGGTCGCCGCGGATGACACGGCGTTGGGAATGGAATGAATGAGCGCGGCGGAGTCTTGCGTGGGCTGATGATCCGGCTCGGCGGCGAGGCGAGCCTGGGCCTGCGCGGCGAGAACGTTCATGGGCTCAGAGCTGATGCGGAGATTGTCCTGCGGTGAAGTGGCTGCAAGCTCGGGCGCATTCATCGATGAAAGGGATGATCCGGTGATCCCGGTCTGAACTTCCACATCGGTTCGACGCGTGGAGTTGACGTTTTGTTCAGAGGGTAAGAGCTGCGCGCTGCCGCTGAGCGACGGCAACTGCAAGTTGGATGGATTGTCGTTGCGGGCGGTGCGCGGCGAGACAAAAACAGGCGGCGTGGGCGCAGTTCCCTGCTCGGCCGGTTCATCGGGCGACGGATTCATTGCGCCGAATGGGAGCGGCAGCGGATTGTTCGAGGGCGCTGTGGCGAAGGCGGATGTGGTCTCTGTCGCGGTGGGTGGCGGTGGTACAGAAGTCTGTGGCGAAGCAAGAGATTTATAGGAAGGCAGCGGGGCGAGCTGGTCGGGAGACGGCTGGTTGAGGCTCGGATCGAGGCTCGGATTGAGAAGGCGCTTGATGTCGCCGGGGTTCGCGGCGGGGCTTGCAGGATATGCGGTGTTGTCGCCGGGATTGTTGATCGCCGATCCCGCAGGAGCGGCGGCGATAGCGGCGCGCCAGAATTGGGCTGCGCGTTGCTTGTTGCCTCGGGCCTGCTCAAAGCGGGCGGCGAGCGAGAGGACGTTGGGGTCGGAGGGAAAGCGGTTGAGCGCGGCACGGAGCCAGATTTCGGCCTGGGCCATGTCTCTGGCGGAGATAGCAGACCAGATGGCGCCTTGAAAATCGCCCGAGGCAGCCTGGTCCATGGGGAGAGATTTGTAGAGGGCGAGCGCGTCTTGCGAATGGCCGATGCGGGCGTAGGCTCCGGCGAGAGCGAAACGAATGTCGAGATTGGCGGGGTAGGTTGCAGCGGCGGCTTGGAGGATTTGGATAGCGCGGGAAGGTTGGCCGGCGGCGAGATCCTGATTGGCGCGGCGGACGGCCCAGTTGGCCCAGAGAGTTTGCATCTGTTGGCGCTGATCGGCGGTGAGATCAGCGGCCGTGTCGAGCGCAGTGAGAACGGGATAAAGCGCGGCGTCGCTGTGAAGGTTATAGAGCAGCCAGGCGTGCTGGATTTCAAGCGCGGCGGGGACGGCGGCGCGGTGAAGAAGATAGAAAGTCTCGACGCGATGGACGTAGGCGTCGGCGCGGGGCGCGTCGCCGACGGCGACGTAAAGGCTGGCGATGGCCTGCACCCATTCAATGTCGGATTCGAGGAGGCGGCGCGGGTCGGCGGGAATTTTGTTGAGTTCGCCGAGCGCTTCGGCGTTGCGATTGGCGGCCATGAGCGAGAATACGAGGCCCTTCCACGCGTCGGAGGCGAGCGAGTGGGGAGGGTTCACCGAGAGATCGAGGTCGGCGGAAGATTGGGCTGCAGCGACGGGAGAAAAATCGCTGCGGATTGAGGCGCGCCAGGAGCGGACACGGGTAGCGATGCTCCAAGAAGCGAGAACGAGCGCGGGGGCGTGCGACGGGGCGGGTCTGAGAAGTGATTGCGGCGCGGGTGGCGGCGGCAGATCATGCGAATCGGGCTGCGCGTTGACGGGAGACGGAGCTTGACTGGCGGGCTGCTCCTGCGGGAGCACGACAGGGGCGCGGCCTTCATCGGGATCGGGACCGTAGGCTGGAAGCGGCGGAAGCCTGGTGGTCTTGTCGAAGGGAGTGTAATCCGGGATCGAGAAGATGTTGAAGGTCGGCGGCGGTGACGGCACGATGAGGTTGCGTGTCGGTGTCGGGATAGACGAGCACGTGGGCGAGGCGATCGACGGGCGTGACGGCGGGCATGGCAGCGATGGATGCGCGATAGTAGTCGGCGGCGCGCTCATTGTCTCCACGAGACTGCTCATAGCGCGCGGCGAGAGAGAGAATGGCGGGATCGCGCGGGAAACGTTCGAGCGCCTGACGCAACCAGAGCTCGGCCTGATTTTTGTCGTTGGCGGCGAGGGCAGCGCCGACTGCGCCTTCAAAGTCGCCGGCCGAGGCGTCCTGCATGGGGATGGTTCTGTAGATGACGAGAGCTTCTTTAGCGCGGCCCACGCGTGCGTAGCCGCCGGCGACGGCTTTGGTGACGGTGAGATTGTTGGGGAAGGCTTGCGATGCGGCGTCGAGAATGTCGACAGCGCGGCGCGGGTTGCCGTCCTCCATTGCCGCGGCTGCGCGGCGCACGCTCCACTCCGCCCAGATATTCTGCACGGTCTGGCGCTGAGCGAGAGTGAGATCGGAGCGGCCGCCAATGCGCATGAGCGCGGCGTAGAGGGCGGGGTCGTTGCCGATGTTATAGAGCAGCCATGCGTTTTGAATATCGATGGCGGGTGGCGGTTGCTGCTTGAGTTTGGTGTAGTACACGAGCACGCGATCCATGTATCCGACGGCAGTGTTGATGTCACTTGTGGCGGCGTAGAGGCCGGCTTCGGTCTGGATGAAGTCAATGTCGGATTCAAGCTGCGTGCGGACGGGCGCGGGAATCTGCGCGAGTTGCTGAAGCGCCTGCGAAGTGCGATTGGTAGCGGCGAGAGTGGAGATGAGGCCCTTCCACGCAGTGGCATTGTCGCGATGCGCGGCGAGAACCTGCTGGTAGATGCTGAAGGCCTGATCGGAGTCATTGCGCTGAAGATCGATCGCGGCTAATTGCAACTCGAGAGCAATGGACGGCTGATGGCCAGCGGCGATTTCGAGTTTCTCCGCGCGCTCGAGCATTCCCTGAGCGACGTCCAATTGATTGGCCTGCTGATAGATTGCGCCGAGCTCGGCGAGGAAGCCGGGATCGCCGAGCGTGGTTTCGTAGGTCGCCGCCGGGATGCGCTGCACATCGCTGAGTGCTTGCGTGTCCTGGCCCAACTCGTGATGCGCGCTGACCAGGCCCATCCACGCAGAGACATTTGTCGGGTTGGTCGTGACGACCTGCTCATAGAGCGCGATGGCCTGCGGGAATCGTTTGGCCTCCATGAGAATTCCGGCGTACTGGAGCTTGGTGTCGTCTTTAAGCGTGCTGCCATTGCCGGGAAACGGGAGAGCGAGGGCGAGCATGAGAGTGCGCTCGGCCTCGGCGGTGCGGCCCTGCGCTTGATAAATTGCGGCGAGAGTGCGGAGGTACTCAGGATCTTTTTCGACAGAGGCGCGAACGCTGGGCGGGAATCGCGCGGCGACCACGAGGGCCTGGTCGTTTTGATCGGCGCGCGCGTTGGCGAGGAACAGGCCACGCCAGCCATCGAAAGAGGTGGGCTGAACTTTAATGAGGAGCTGGTAGACCGAAGCAGCGGTGGTGTACTGCTGTTCCCTGATGTAGAGGCCGGCGAGACCGTTGAGGGCCGCGTCGCTGCGCGGATCGATGGCCAGCGCGGCGCGGAATTTCTGGTCGGCGACGTCGAATTGATTCTGGCTGAAGGCCTGCGTGGCCTGATTCATGATGAGCCAGAAGCGCGAGTTGGCCAGCGCGTCTTCAACGATTTTTGCTTTGTATCCGTTTTGTTCGGCTTGCATGAAGTACGTGATGGCAGAGGCGAAGTCCTGCTGGCGCATGCGCAGGAAACCCATTCCGGCAGCCGCGCGGCTGTTGGTCGGGTCTTTCTGGAGGAGCGCCGTGAAGAGCTGGTTGGCCTGATCGAGGTGTCCAGCGTTCAAAGACGCGAAGGCTGCACGCTCTGCGGGAGTTCGCGCGATTCCGGAGTTCATCTGCGCGAGTTTTTTCTCGTTTTGGTTGAGAGCGGCCGCGAGTTCGGTGTCTTGCGGATGGGACTTGAGATACTCGCGCAGTTCGGCGGCGGAGGCTGGATTGCCGGAGTCCCAGATGAGCGCCTGGCGCAGCGCGGATTGCGCGCCGGGATCGGAGGGATGCGCCTGCAAGATGTGAATGCCTTCAGCGCGGGTGTGCTGATCGTAGGTGAGCATGACGCCGAGCGCGATGGCGTAGCGCGGATCGGTTGGATTGCCGGCCGCGAGGGCGCGCATTCCGGCGATGGCCTGAGGCTTGCCGCTCGCGGTGCCGTAGAGAGTTTGATAGTAGGCGAGAGCGATGTCGCCGTTGGGAGGCTGGTCGCCGTAAAGCTGGCGATAGATGCGCATGGCATCGTCATTGCGGCCCTGACGCGCGAGCTCGCCGGCCTGACGAAGCTGTTCGCTCTCCTGGGCTGAGCTCGACATGGACTCAATGCGAGCGATGTTGGGATCGTTGGGATTGATGGCGCGCAGGCGATCGAGCGTCTGATTGGCGAGGGCGTCGGACCCGATGAGTTTGTAGTCTTTGGCGAGGCCAGCGAGAGCGGCAGCGTTTCGCGGATCTGAGAGAAGAATCTGCTGCCAAAGCTGAATGGCCATGTCAGGCCGTCCGCGCGACTCAAGTGCGAGAGCTTTTTGAGCAATGCTGGCGCGGGCGGCTTCAGCGGAACCGGCGACGGAAGAGTTTTGAGCGTGGGCTGGTGGGAGCGCCAGCACGAGGCAGGCCGCACCGATCAAACCCGCTTTCCAAGCTCCCCAAGCCACCATGATTCGCGCTCCCATTTTACGTTTTATTTTCTGCGCGGACCATACCGAAATCGAGCTGCTAGCTACTAGCTTTCAGCTGTTTGCGCTGTTTGCGAGGGCCGGAGTGAGGGTGATGAGAAATAGATGTGGAAAAGGGGGCGGAAACTCCGGGACCGCTATCGCGCTAGATCTCCATCATCGTCAGGCGCGCTCTGGCTCTCATGCGCAGCCATTGGCGTGTCCAGATGGCGAGAAGGAACGCGAGAATGAAGACGATGACCGCGATCAGCCACGGATATTCACCGGCCCAGAGGCGCAACTGCGTGAACCACGGTAGCGTGCCGACGTAATAGACCTCGGAGCCGACGCGGAAGGATTGAAACTCGGTTCCATGGAGGACGGAGACGGAGCCAGAGACGTCGCTCGACTGCTGAACGTTGAGGAACGTGCTCATGAACGGTTCGAAGGTGGACGCGTCCTTGAGATGAATGGCGACGACGCTGCGGCTACCGGCGATGTCGTACGGAGATTCGATGCCCTCGATAACAGCGTCTGGCGTGCCACCGGCGGTGAGCTCGCCAGATTCGGTGTGCTGGCCGGAGCGCAGCTTCCACCACGCGTTGTGAAGAAGCTTAACGAAGAAGCCAGCCGTGTCATGAACCTGAACTTGCCCGCTACCGAGCGAGACAGGAAGATGCGTGCCGAGTTTGTCGAAGGCGGGCTGATCATCGCCGACGCCGATGATGAGGAAGTCTGTGGCGGCGCCGTCGTGAAGAGCGTCGGGGCCGGCGACCGTGACGCGCAGGCCGGGGAAACCGGTTTGGCGACCGAAGTGGCCCATGAGCGTAACGAAAGTCTCGATCTCCTGCTCCGTGGGCGCGGGCGGCAGAACAACCGTGGTGCCGCTCAGATCGGCAAGGCGCGTGAAAGGAAAACCGGCGTTCGCGAAAATCTCAAGATTCGGCAGCGGCGTCCAGTGCGGATAGCCGCGCAGGTCGAGATAGGAGTCGCGAAGTATCGAACCCTGAACGTTGATCGGAGTGGTGTTATCGCAATTCTGTTTGTGAGCAAGCTGAAATGCGTATTCGAACGAGAGCGTGTTTGAAAATGGGCGCAGATTCACGATGGGAACGGGTACATCGGCCGTTGTGGTGCGCGAAGCATCCTGCCCGGGAGTGAGTGGCGTGGAGCCGAGGAATGCGCTGTTGATGCGCACCTGCAGGCTGGAAATAGGGCCGATGGGAATTGAGTTATAGCGATAAGCGAGATGCAGGCGGGCATTCTCGTCGCCGGTTTCGTAATAAAGGTCGGGAGGAATGCGGAAGTAGACGTTGAGCGGGGTCGTCCCATCGCCTTGCAACTGTCCGGCAGTCGCGTGGTCCAAAAGTTGAATCGTCTGGTCGGTGCGCGCCCAGCGCGGCGCGGCGTCGGGGGTCTGCCTGGCGGGGAGCGTGAGATTCGTGATGGACGTCTGCGTGCCGGTTAGCAAGTCACTATGCAGCGCAATGGCTTGAGCGGCAACGATCATGTCGTCGGCGTCGGGGCCGGTGATGATGAGAATTTTCCCGTAAGGATCGTTGGGGTTTGTGCGCATGGCCACGGTTGGCCCGCTAACGGAAGAAAGATTGAAGCCGGCCGGAAGGCTTGCTGCATTTTCAGCGATGACGATGACGTTGCCCTGCGGAATGGCGCCGATGTGGACCGGAAAACGCACCGGGCGGTCAGCGGAGACGAGGCCGAAGTAGCCGGCGACGATGCCGGCAGCCTGAATGGCTTTGAGCGATGGCTGCGAGGGAAAGACGACAGGAATGCTGACGGGCTGAACGACGGCAGGGTCGACGAAGGGGACGGGAAGCTGCTTGAGATCGTCGGCGAGAGGAAGCAGGTCGCCGCGAATGTCGATGGATGTGTTCGGATGAACACGGGCCCAGAGAGCTGTGTTGGCGGGATCTTCGCAGTTCATGGTGTAGTGGCCGATGAACTCGATGGTCAGCGCGTTGTTATGGACGAGCAACTCGGGAGGAATGTTGAAGTCGGCCTCGGAGTCGCTGCCGTCGGAGCCGCCATACTTCCCTGCCGCGGGCTGGATCGTCGCAAAGAGCGTGCCGTTCAGGGTGAGCTTGAGCTGGCTGAGTTGCGGAATGAGCGAGGGAGAAAAGGTGTAGTAAACGTGAACGGTAGCCGTGCGAACGACATGCGTTTGCGGCAACGTGAAATAGATGTTGTGCTGGCGATCGATCGAGTGCAACTCGATTTGCGGTGAGCCGGCTTCGGCGAGAGTGAAGGTGTCGTGAAACTGGCCGGGCGAAACAGCGGGGCCAGCGGAGCTAGTGGTGTTAGCGGAGTTTGGCGGGGTCTGGCCGAGGGACTTCGGTGAGCCGGCAACGAGCAGCGCGGCGAAGAGCAGGATGATTCCCGATTGAGCGATGGAGAGCGACGCCGATTTACGGCGGGCAGCGAGATCATCGCGGCCAAACAAGCTGAGCGTCGTAGCCTTCAGGCCGCGCATGGAGATGGTGAAGATCCGGCCGAGCGAGCGCAAGACGTTGTCGCTTTCGCGACCCTCGCCCCAGCCGAGCCAGGAATCGGCACGGGAATAGAGCTGCATCGTCAGGACTTCCTGCTCGGCGATCGAGAGATCGTCAAAACAAACGCGCAGAACCGATTCTCCCTCGAGGGAAACCACTTTTGCGCGGATAGGAATGGATTCCGGGGGCTGCGGAAATTGCAGGCTCACCTCGGCATCGGGTGCGAGATCGACTGCTTCACCGAGTTGGATGCCGGCTCCGCCATTGGACATGTCGACCGTTTGGCCGGAGATGAATACTCCGTCGGGCAACTTAACCAGGAGGGGCGTGGAGATGTTGAGGCGCACAGTGGTGCGGCGCTGCATGAGCTCGCGGGCAACGGCAGTACAGACGCCGAGAATGATGATGTTGAAGCAGCACCACATGACGTTCATCAGCACCGTGCCGCGGCGCGTTGTGTCCCAGATAAAGAAGCGCGGTATGGCAACGAGCAGGCCGGCGATGTTGAAGATGAGCATGACCAGGAATGGCTGGGCGATGCGCGAATCAAAGAACGTGCGCCGGACGACGCCACCTTTGGCAGTGACGTTGAACTTGCCCAATCTGGGACTGATGAGCGCCATCATCGTGGGCAACAGAATGTAGGGCGCGAGGACGGTTTCGTATATCTCGTTCCAGAAAGAATGGCGATGATCGCCCTGAATGCGCGAATTGGTGACGTTGGAGAGGACGAGGTGAGGCAGAGCGTAGGCCAGGATCGCGGCCCAAAAACCGGGAATGTTGGTGTGATTCAGAAGCAGATAAATGAGTGGCGCCGTAAGAAAGATGAGGCGCGGCACGGCGTAAAGAAAATGGCCGACGGCGTTGAAGTAGCAAAGGCGTTGAGGAAAAGTCAGCCCGCGAGCGAAGAGCGGATTTTCGGTGCGGAGAACCTGGATCATGCCGCGCGCCCAGCGAATGCGCTGGCCGACGTGAGCGGAAAGCCGCTCGGTGGCGAGGCCCGCTGCCTGCGGAATGTTGATGTAGGCGGTGTTCCAGCCGGCCATCTGCATGCGTAGAGATGTGTGCGCGTCTTCGGTGACAGTTTCCTTGGCGATGCCGCCGATTTCGTCGAGAGCCTCACGGCGCAGGACAGCGCACGAGCCGCAGAAAAAGGAGGCGTTCCAGAAGTCGTTGCCGTCCTGGACCACTCCGTAGAAGAGCTCGCCTTCGTTGGGAATGACGTGAAACTGCCGGAGATTACGCTCGAAAGGATCTGGCGAATAAAAGTGATGCGGGGTTTGCATCACGGCCAGCTTCGGATCGCGCATGAACCAGCCGACTGTCATTTGGAGAAAGCTGCGCGTGGGCACGTGATCGGAGTCAAAGACAGCCACCAGCGGCGAAGACATGGTTTCAAGCGCGGTGTTGATATTGCCGGCCTTCGCAAATGTGTTGTCGGGACGCGTGCGGTAGCCGATGCCTGCCTCGAAGGCAAACTCCTCGAATTCCTTGCGTCGCCCGTCGTCGAGGAGGTAGACGTGGAGCTTGTCGGCCGGCCAATCCATGTTCAGAGCGCCGAGCGCTGTAAAACGGACGACATCGAGCGGCTCGTTGAAAGTGGGAATCAGCACGTCGACATCGGGCCATTCGTCAGGATTCTCAGGCAGCGATACGGGAGCGCGGCGCAACGGCCAGATGGTCTGGAAGTAGCCGAGGAAGAGGATGACGAATGCGTAGGCCTCGGCCAGAAGCAGGCAGAGGATAAAGAAGGCATCCAGCGCGCCCCAGTGATTGGCGGGATCGCGGAAGAAGCGAACGACCTGATCGATGCGCCAGTATCCGTAGCGGAACGTACAGAACATGGACAGCATCATCAGGGTGAGCGTGACGAGATAGGAATCGGAGCCGCGGGCGAGGAACAGTGCCATGACCAGGCTGAGCAGACCGAGAACCGCCTGCTGCGGCCATGTGAGCGGGACGATAGCCAGAAAACAGAAAATGACCGTGGCAAGGATGAGAAAAAGGAGGCGAAGGATTTTAGTAAAAATATTTTCGCCGGCGCCAATATCCTGCCAGATTGTGGACGGCGTCATCTTTCGCTCCAGCGAACTCCACGGAAAGTAGTGGTGGCTGCTGCGGAAAGGCTCTTGACCCAACTGGCCAGGCTGGCGAAATCCTCTACCACGCCGGAGTTCGGCGCGTAGTCAATGATGGTCATGCCCTCGGCCAGCGCCTCACTCACAGCGGGAGCGCGGCGGAGGACGAAGGGGAGCAAGCGATCGCCGAGCTGTTCGCGGAGCACTTCGCGCACGTCAAGATGCAGCGGAAGCGAAGAATCAAACTGGTTGAGTACATAGTTGGGCAGCGAGGGAACACCGGACGCGCCACCGTTGTGATCGAAGAAGGCGTCAATGGAGCTGACACTTACCACGGAGTTCATGTCAGGGAGGAGCGGAACAAGAATCTGCGGGGCGAGCCGCATGATGCGACGCGTGGTAGCGCCGGAAGCGGTGGCTAGGTCGATGATGACGCGGCCCACTCCGCGCGCATGCTTGGAGATTTCGGTGGTGAGAGCTTCCTGCGGCGCGGTTTCAGGGCCAAAGTTTTCAGGATCGAGCGTGATCATTTGGATGGGCGCATCGCCGCTCGATGAGGGAGGGCTGAAGGTGCGCAACATTCCAGGACGCTGATCGCCGGCGCCGAAGAAGAACGGAAGCAGGCCGTAGGCGGCCGTATCAACGAGCAGAACGCGTTCACCGCGGGCGGAGAGCGTGCGGCCCAGCGTAGCCACAAGGCTGGTTTTTCCCACTCCGCCGGCAAGCGAGAAGATGGCCATGACCGGAGCGCGCGCAGCCACCGGAGCCGGAGCTACCTGCGCGGGAGGCGCACTGCCCTCGACGACTCCGCGGAGCGCGAACCAGCGCGTAGCGAGGCGTTCACGCGAACCTTGCAAAGTGTCTTCGGGCGCGGGCGGCAGGCCTGAGGGAATTGCGGTTTCAGTCCGTTCTGGCATGAGCCACGCGGGCCGGCCGGCATTTTCGGCTGCGTCGGCTGACCAGGAGCTGCGCGGAGGCAAATGACTTTCTTCGCGCATGGGAGCGCGTGGCGTATGGGCCGGCTGGCGGTACGACGAAGGAACAGCTAATCCGCGGAGCGCGGAGGCAAGATCTTCGCGGATGGGATGATCGGTTTGGGGGCGGTCAATCGTCGGACGATCAGACTGAGGCTGGGCCGGCTGAGCCGGGCGCAAGGGGGGCTGTGTCGCGGCTGACTGCGGCGAGGTTTCCTCTTGCCGCGGGTCGCCGTTGCCGCGCTTTGGCTCCAGGGGCTGCTGCGTGCGCAGATGTTCCTGCTCCATCGCCTGCTCCACGCGCTGGCGGGCCTTTTCGCGGGTCTGTGCACGCGAGGCAGAAAAGTCGCGGTACTTTGCGCCGTGCAGATTCGCCCATGAGTAGAGCGAAGCTACGTCTTCCGGGGGCTCGTTTGGATCGGACTGCCCTTTTTGCTCCGTCATAATCTATACCAAGGTCTAAGGCGTTTTGATTTACTTGTCAGGTCGCCGTCACTGGACAGTTTCCTGAAGGAACTGCCTCTCGTCATTCTGCTTTCTGTCAAAACCAAAATCGAAAACGCTTTCGAAATGCAACTTCGCCACGCACGTTTTTCTAAAATCTTACAGAGCCCAAAATGCCGGCTGTTGCGATACGGAACACCGGGAACTCTAACCCGGGTGGCGGATGAATCCTTAGTGGTAATCGTAGTGTCCGCACGGGGCCGAGAACAATAACACTTCGACGGCCACGAAGCTAACACTTTCAAGCCATCGAAAACGGCAGAACTGCCTCATTTTCTGAGCGATGCGGACTTTTGTCACTCATTTCGAATCGCTCGCGCAAGGCCCATGGGTACCATCGTACACGCGGTTTTGGTTACCCTGCTGCGAAATGTTTTTTGTGATGACATGAAGGCTACGGTGTTGCGATTCGCGGCAGTGTGGAGAGCGGAAATGGCCACGCGCAAGAGGTATGAATTCCCCGCCCCGGGGCGCAGAATCAGGAGATTGAACCTGTGTTAGTTTGAAGATAGCGCCGTTTAACGAGCCCGTAGCTCAGTTGGTAGAGCAACGCCCTTTTAAGGCGTGGGTCGTGCGTTCGAACCGCACCGGGCTCACCACGCTTGGCCGTCACTCTCCTCTTGCACATCTCCGAGTTCAAAGAGCGCACGCCGCGCACGACGGCGCGCGTTGCTCTTTACGGCTGCAAATCGAACGCCGGCCGAAAGGTTTCGTCCATATAGAACGGCACAGACGTGTGTTCGTGGACGATGCGCCACGCGCCGTCGATGCGCTTGAAGCATAGGGTTTCGCGCATCCAGAAGCTCACGGGGTGGTCGACACCCTTCTTCTGCCCGCTCATGCGCAGATAGCCGTGGGCGTACGCATGATCGCCAGCGATCGTGAGCTCAAAATCACGCGGCTCAATGCCGATGGGCGAATCCCAGGTAGTGAGCCACTTCCGCTTGCGCTCGACGGAAATGCCGTCGTGCATGAGCGGCGGTTCCAGATCGTAAATGATGGCGTGCGGCGCGTAGGGCGCGGAAATGCCTTCAGCGCTCTTGTCGTAATGCGCCTGGATAATGGAGCTAATCAGGAACAAAATCGCGGCCTCGTCGGTTGTGGCGGGAGCGTTAAGCGTAGCGGTAGACATGATGAAACCTCCTGGGTCTTCCATAAAGTTAGGAACTCGGGGAGTTACTGTTTACGACCTCGCTCTCGTGGACGGCGGAGTCAGGCTATCGGGAACAGGATTTCCGTGACGAGCTCCTCCGCGGGTGTGGTCATCGAATCTTTGAGGTAGTGTTCGATGTTGAAGTCGTCGCGCAGAGAAATCCTCTTTTCGGCGACAATTTCAAAGGCGCGGCGCGTAGCTTCGGGCAATTGATCGTATGCGCCGTTGAGCGTGAAGCGGGTGTATTTGCCGCCGGACAGCTTGGCGTAGGTCAGGCCATCGGGGAGATTGATCGGGGGTGCCTCGAGCATGAATCCGGCTCGGTAGACGCCGGGTTTGGTTTTGTAGAGCGCGGCCGCGCCAACGATGCGGTTGTCCTTCTCGATCGCGCGTCCAAGGGCGCCGACATTTTGCCACGTTTGCGGGGCGATGGTGGGGATGTGCCCTTCGCGCTCCATAAAGACGTAGTGCGCTTCGGGGAATTCGATGGTTTCAGGTTCGGTGATGAGATTCATGATTTGCTCCTTTGAAAGGGATGAAGGTGCCGTTTCAATCTTTCTGAAGAAATGTCCGAATGTTCCAACTTGGAGGCGCGCGTCTCTCAGTGCTGATGCGTGGCTGGAGTTCCGTCGGACCAGTGGTCGACAGGCACCATAAAAATGGTTTCGGGCTCAGGCCCCGGGACATGATGATCCGTATCGACGATCACCGGGGAGTCATCCAGGTTAGCTCCCCAACTCGCAGCGCCCATTTCGCGCGGGAGATGAAACATCAGGTGCGGATGCCAGTGCGCGGGACCGTCACCGAGATACTGTTCTTTCGACATCATGTAGGACATGGACCCCCCCTCAGGCAGAGGCAACAGGCCATCCGCAAGCTGGGACCGAATGCTGTCGACCATCTGGTCTTTGGTCTGGCCGCTCAGAATCAGCCTGGTTCTGAGAATGGTGTAAGGAAGGATGGAACGCACGGCGGGCGAGTTATAGCAGACGGGACCGCGCAATTTCGGGTTCCAGAAATCCGTGCTGTCCAGGGGAGACATCCATCCCCGCTCGACGATGCAGGTGAAGCCGTTCTTGCCTTCGATTGCTGTGTGGTAGCCGTCCTTTTCAAGAACCATGACACTGGCGTTGCTTGAGAGCGCTGGAGGGGCGGCGCTTTTCGCGAGCGCGATTTCCTGGTCGCGATTGGCGATGAGGTATTGATCAAGAGGCGCCATGGCAGGATAAGGCGACTTGCTCTCCTGTGCGTGCGCGGGCCTTGTGAAAAGGGGCGCAGACAAGAGCATGAGGCTGGCAAGAACGGTTGTTTTGACGATCATTGCATTCATGTTTCGCTCCTGAGATCGAATTTGTCGTGCTGGACGTGGGTTGAAAAACGGCGCTTGCATCATTCAAGAAATCTGACTTTGTGGATAGGGCTGGGAGAAGAGCAGTTCGAGATAGCGGCGCAGATGATCGATGCACTGGGCAGCAACATCGCTGCTTAGCTTGGCTTTCGCGAGGATGAATGCGCCCTGGATTGTGGCCTGGATGTAGAGGGCGAGGCTCTCGGCAGTCCAATCGCCGTGGATGCCGCGCTGGCGGATGGCTGCTTCAATGTCGGGAACGAGCGTGGCGGCGTGGCCACTGATACTGGTGTCGCAGGCCTGACGAATGGCGGGATGAGTTTCGTAAGTCTCCTGGACCATGGTGCCAACCAGGCAGGTGTATTCGGGCAGATCGCCCATCAGCAAGGATTTGCGAAAATCCACATAGGCCAGCAGGCGGTCGAGCGGGTCGGCCGGCGCGTGATAAGGCGCGGAGGCGAACAGAGCGGTTGTGCCGGCTATCCAGTAGTTGGCGGCGGCGACGGCGAGATCTTCCTTGCTCTTGAAATGATGGAAGAAACTTCCCTTGCTGAGTCCCGCCGACTCGCAAATGTCATCAACCGTGGTTGCTTCGTAGCCTTTGGCCCGGATGACGTGGAGCGAGGCGTCGAGGAGCTTTGTTCGAGAAATTGCGAGCTTTTCATGACGGACCGTCAATGGGTGCTCCCCTATCGATTGAATATCGTTCGTGATATCTGAATATCGATCGTGATAATCGTGATATCTGAATATCGATCGTGATATCGCCTGTTTCAAACTAGTCACAAACATACCAACTGGTCGGTATTATGTCAATGCAGAAGTTCTGCACAGGTCATGCTATTTACACTAAAGGAGTTAGCTGTAGAACAAAGTGGCGCTTCCGCGGAATCGCGGGCGCAATTCGCCCTACGGCCTGTCAGTCAATAGGGGTCGAAAGGAGCGCCGGCCCAATTCGACTTGAAGCATATTCAGCCTTCTTCCGGATCCATTGGCACCATCTCAGAACCACCTCCGGAACGCGGGCGTCGTGGTTTGTTGGGCATAACGTCGACTTCACCCTCGTCTCCAGAGTAATCATCTTGCACGGGCTCATAACCTATGAACTCCATCGGAGCGACGGTGAGCGCGCTATCGGACGACGACAGAAGTTCTGAGAGAGGGGCGATAACCTTGGTTACACGAAAGCCGTTGACTGAATCACTACGCTCGATTCGTCCGCGAAGTGCATAGATTTCAATTTCGAGTGCCGCGGCGATGCCCTCGGGCAAATCGAGTTCGAGCGCCATCATCGGTTCCATCAGAACAGGGCTTGCCCTCACGGCCGCTTCTTTGAATGCGCTCGAACTGGCGAATCGAAATGCCATTTCGTTCGAGTCGGCTTCGTGGAAGCTGCCTCCGATGAGAGACGTCTTCACATTTCTTATTGGGTGACCAGCCAGAACGCCCGCCCCCATCGCATCCTGAATGCCCTGTTCGATTGCGGGCAGAAATTTATCTGGAATCGAGCCGTCGCGTATTTCATTAGCGAATTCATACCCTGCGCCAGGCTCAACCGGCGCGATGCGCAGCTTGCAATGCCCGTAGTTTCCCGAACCACCGACCTGACGAATGTACTTCCCTTCTCCTTCAGCCGGGTTGCGAATGGCCTCAAGCAGGATGGCCCTCGGCGGCCGAACGTCGATTGCGATCGAGTAGTCATCTCGGATTCGATCGCAAATGAAATCGAGGTCCGACTCTGCTCTCGCATCGATGTTGTACTGCCCTTCATTTGCTTGTGTGTTGATGATGGCCGTCGATGGTTGCCCAGCGAGCTCGGACAGAGCCCTTTGAAGGCGGGCGTCATCAGTGGCGTTGACCGCGCTCACGCCCAGGCGCAAAATCGGCGGACCTCCGGCCAATTCATTCATGATCCAACTCTAACGCTTTCAGTCCTTCGTTTGGACGCCCCCACCCGTCCGCAAACTGGCGACGGCCCCCACGGCGATATGGTGTGTGGCGGCGCTGTCGATCTGCGCGATTCTGCTTTGGGCCGTGCTTTCGAAGCAGACCGGACTTTCGCAATCCCGTGCCGTCCGGAGGCCCGAATGCACAGTGGACTTGGAGGCGCCATCATTCAGCGGCGGAAACCAGTCACCATCCATGCGGGCTTGGAGCCGCTGAGATCGAGGCTCTAGGATGGAGCCTGCGGATGCGAGCTGCGCTCAGCCGAAAAACAACTCGGCGGCAAGAGGACGGCAAAGATGGTTTCGGCGACGGAGATTGCTGCGCTGCAAGATAGGCTGACGCGGGAGTGGCACGAGAGGCCTGACGCGCCGGCGACGGGATCCCCGGCCGCCGGGGCCGAAACAGATTTCGAATGGCTTCGGCTCGTGGCACGGCAGCACCGGGCAAATTTCGACCTGTGGCACATTGAGGACGCGGCAAGGACCGCCGGTGCGAGCGACGCCGAAATCGGCCAGGTGAAGCGGCGCGTCGATGTGACCAACCAACTGCGCAACGACCTGGTGGAGGAACTGGACCGCGCGATGATGGCCTGGATGGAGGCTCAAGGCTTGCCCAATCCGGCTGCGCCGCTGCATTCGGAATCGCCGGGAATGATGATCGACAGGCTCTCCATCCTGGCGCTGAAGATTTACCACACCAGGGAAGAGGCGGAACGGAAGGACGCGCCCCCGGGCCACGCAGAGCGGAATCGGGAGCGGTTGGCGATTCTGCAAGAGCAGCGCGACGAACTGGCAGGATGCCTTGATACGCTTTGGCAGGAGACAGCCAAAGGCACGAGGCGCTTCAAACTTTACCGGCAGTTGAAGATGTACAACGACCCCACGCTGAACCCGGCGATCTACGGCAAATCCGCTGTCTACGGCGGCGGATAAGAATACGCGAGCGATCACCCATTGACGGATGGCGGGGTTCTGCGTATAAACATGGCCTAAGCAGCATTGTCCCTGATGAAGAGTTCCCTGCGGAGCGATGATCGGGTCCGCGGCAGCCGAAAAAGGTTCTGGAAAACTCATGACGCAAGAGGCACGATCCGCGGCGCCCAGCCGCAAGAAGACACCAACAGTGGCCGGCAAGACCGACGGCCGCAGCCGGACCCACAACGATGCTGCCGTGCAGCACTACCAGGCTGCGGTGCAACATCTGCAGCAGGGCAAGTACGAAAAGGCGCTGGGCCTGCTGGAAAAGCTGCTGCCGGAGGCGCCAGCGGAGATCCAGGACCGCTGCCGGATGTACATCATCACCTGCCGGCGGCAAATGGAGAAGGACAGCCTTTCGTTCCCCACGCCCGAGGAGCATTACGACTACGCCATTTCGCAACTGAATACCGGCTACTACGAGGAAGCGCGCGAACAGTTCAGCAAAATTCTGGCCGGGCATCCCGATGCCGACTACGCGTTTTACGGTCTGGCGGTGCTTGAAGCCATCACAGGGCGCGTGCAGGACTGCCTGAATAACCTGGCACGGGCCATTGAACTGAATCCGAAGAACCGGTTGCAGGCGCGCGTCGATAACGACTTCCAGAACATGGTGGACGACCCGAGGTTCACCGAATTGCTTTATCCTGAAGTTCCGTAGGGCCAGCTTTGAATTCAAACAAATCAAAGGGTGGGCGCGCAGGGGCGCAAAAGCGTGCAGGAGCCGCCTCGTCCCCGGTTGGGGGATTGCGCGTGGTTGCGATGGGAGGCGGAACGGGCCTTTCAACGCTGCTGCGCGGTCTGCGCCGCCATGTTTCCGCGCCTGGACAGAGCCCGGATGCCAAGGGTGCGATCGCCGATCTGGCCGCAGTGGTAACGGTGACCGACGACGGAGGGTCTTCGGGCCGGCTGCGCCAGGACTTCAACATGCTGCCGCCGGGCGACCTGCGCAACTGCATGGTGGCGCTGAGCGAAGAAGAGGATTTACTGTCGCGGCTGTTCACCCATCGCTTCCGCGGCGGGAATGGCCTGAAGGGCCACAATTTCGGCAATCTGTTTGTCGCGGCACTGACTGAGATCACGGGCGATTTTGCGCAGGCGGTGCAGCTGGCTTCAAAAATCCTTGCCACGCGAGGCCGCATCTACCCGGCGACCACGGCCAACGCCACGCTGGTGGCAAGCATGGACGATGGCACGGTGGTGCGCGGAGAGACGAACATCACGGCAAGCAAACGACGCATCGTGGAGCTGACACTCGATCCACCGCATCCCGCTCCGCTGCCGGAAACCCTGGAGGCGATCAAGCGCGCGGATTTGATCACGGTCGGGCCGGGTTCGCTCTACACTTCGCTGATCACCAATTTGTTGGTGGACGGAATCCCTTCGGCGCTGGGGACGGCGAGCGGGATACGCGTTTTCATCTGCAACCTGATGACCCAGGCCAACGAAAGCCTGAACCTGACCGCTTCCGAGCACATCGAGCGTATCTACGAGCACACGCGGACTAAAATCTTTGACTACGCCATCGTGAACACGGGGCAGTTTTCGGCAGAGACACTCGCGCGCTACGCGGCCGAGGGCGCGGCGCCGATCATGCCCGATGTTAAGCGCATAGAGGCGCTGGGAGTGCGCTGCATGATGGGCAACTTTGCCAGCGAGGAGAACGTCGTCCGGCACGCTCCCGACCGTGTAACCGATGCGTTGATGAAACTTGCCGCCGGCAGCGCGTCTAATAAGAATTGAACACGCGTGCAATTGGCCGAGCCCGCGGAGTCATCGTACGATTGAACAAGCGGGCCAGAATGAGACAGCGGTTGAAAAGTTTGCACCCACCCTCATGGAGAATCTTGTGAATTTCAAGCGATTTTTGCCCTTGTGGTGCCTCGCAATAGCGATAGCTCCCTGCTCTTCGCAGACGACTTCTTCCGCCACCGAGAACGCCACCCGCGCCACACTTTCCAATGGGATGCGCGTGGTGATCATCCCCAACAAGCTGGCGCCCGTCGCCACGGTAGAAGCTAATTTCATGGTGGGCGGAAATGAGACACCCGACGGTTTTCCGGGCATGGCCCATGCGCAGGAACACATGGCGTTTCGCGGGTGCAAGGGCATGACCGCCGATCAAACCGCGGCCATCTATGCCCTGCTGGGCGGCGAGGACAACGCCGACACGCAGCAAAACATTACGCAGTTCTTCACCACGGTGCCATCAGCCGACGTGGATGTGGCGCTCCAGGCGCAGGCCGCGTGCCTGAGTGGTATTGACGATGCGCAAAGCGAGTGGGACCAGGAACGCGGTGCCATCGAACAGGAGGTACAGCGCGACCTTTCGAACCCGACCTATAAATTCATCAATCAAATGAACACCGCGATGTTCGCTGGTACTCCCTATGCGCACGATCCGCTGGGAACCAAGGCCTCGTTCGACGCGACGACGGGCGCCCAGCTAAAGGATTTTTACGACAAGTGGTATGCGCCCTCGAACATGGTTTTGCTGGTTGTGGGCGACGTCGATGCTGCGAAGACGCTTGCGAAGATCAAACAGCTTTATTCATCCGTTCCGAACCATCCTGTTCCTGCGCGGCCGGTGATCGATCTGAAACCGTTCAAGTCGGACAGCTTTTCGATCGACAGCAACCTGCCCTACGTGCTCGGATTCATTGCGTACCGGATGCCGGGGACCGACTCTCCGGACTACGCGGCCATGCAGATTCTTGCGGACGTGCTGGCCAGCCAGCGCGGAGATTTGTATGGAATGGTGGTCGCGGGCAAAACGCTGGCGACCGAATTCGGAGTGGCCGAGACCTACAGGAAGGCGAGTGTCGCCTACGGGCTTGTGGCGCTGCCGGCGGGAGCTGACACCAGCAGCCCGATGACCGAGATGCGGCAGATTATCGAGAAATACGCATCCAAGGGCGTGCCCGAGGATCTTGTGGATGCGGCCAAGCGCAGCGAGATTGCCCAGGCTGAGTTTGAACGCAACTCGATTCCAGGATTGGCCGACGTATGGTCAAGCGCGCTGGCGGCCGAAGGCCGCAATTCGCCTGAAGAGGATGTGGATGCCATCCGCAAAGTGACACTGGCCGACGTGAACCGCGTGGCGAAGCAGTACCTCGTGAATGTGAGCACGATTTCGGCCATCCTGAAGCCGGCGCCGAGCGGTGAAGCGGTTGCGGCCAAGGGATTCGGCGGCGCGGAGCAGGCGACTTCAGCGCCTACCAAGCCGGTGGTGCTTCCGGATTGGGCGGCTGGCCCGCTGAACGCGATTCAAGTGCCGCAGGAGTCCCTCGCGGTGTCGGATATGAAATTGTCGAACGGGATCCGGTTGATTGTGCGCACTGACCGAACGAGTCCGACTGTAACGCTGGTTGGTGAGGTCAAGCACAACGGCGATCTGCAGACTCCGCAGGGCCAGGAGGGACTGGGCAGCGTGCTCGGGGAACTTTATTCGTACGGGACGCAAAGCATGGACCGGCTGACGTTCCAGAAAGCGCTGGACGACATTTCGGCCAATGAAAGCGCCGGGGCCAGGTTTTCGCTGAGCGTGCTGAGGGAGTACTTCTCGAAAGGTGTTCAGCTGCTGGCCGACAACGAACTCAATCCCGCGCTTCCCGAGCAAGCCTTCGAGATCACCCGCGGGCAGATGGCGCAGTTTGTGGCCGGCAATCTCGTGAGCCCCGGCTATCGCGCCTCGCGGGCGTTGGATCTTGCGCTGGTTCCGGCCGGTGACCCGACTCTGAGGGAGACCACTCCTGACACCGTCTCAAAACTGACGCTGGATGAAGTGAAGCAATACCATGCAGCCACTGTGCGGCCCGATCTGACAACGATTGTGGTGATCGGAGATGTCACCCCGGAGGAAGCGCGCGCGACGATCGAAAAATGGTTCGGAGGTTGGAAGGCAACAGGCGAAACACCAAACACAGATCTGGCGCCGATTCCCGTTAACAAGCCATCGGCGGCCAATGTCCCCGACGACCAGGCCGTGCAGGACACAGTTACGCTGGCTGAACAACTGAACCTGAATCGTTTCGACCCCGCCTATTACCCGCTGCAGCTCGGCAACCACGTGCTGGGCGGCGGTTTCTATGCCACGCGCCTTTATCACGATCTACGCCAGGTGAACGGACTGGTTTACACCGTCAATGTGAGCATGAATGCATCGAAGACCAGGGCGAGCTATTCCGTTGAGTACGGATGCGACCCGCAGAATGTTTCGAAGGCCAGGGACCTTATTGTCCGGGACCTGAAACAGATGCAAGCCCAGGATGTTTCCGACGCTGAACTGCTCCAAGCCAAGGCTCTGATGCTCAGGCAAGTTCCGCTCAGCACCTCGAGCGAAGATGCGGTAGCGGAAGAGCTTCTCGGGTATGCCGAAGTTGGCCTGCCGCTGGACGAACCGGTGACGGCAGCGAAGAAATATATGGCATTGACCGCTGACGATGTGAAGAACGCATTTGCCAGGGAGATCGATACCGGCAACCTGGTCCAGGTTGTCCGCGGCCCGGCGCCGCAGTGAAACGGGCAAGTCGAAGCGCTGATTCTTTCCATGAAAAGCGGCGCCGTAAGCGGATTTGCAAGGCCGCGATGGTATGGGGGGCGAGGCCGGGAATCCACAAATTGCTGAAAAATAACTCTGTCCTCAGAGCAATGGTTTGCGCTAGATTCGTAACACGCGCCCCACAGTAATCCCCGCGCGGCAAGGAGGCTTTATGAGCAAGACCCGGATCTGGATGGTGGTGGGCTGTTGTTTATTTGCGTTGGCGGCAAGCGCGCAGGGACAGCGGAAGGCCGGCCTTTGGGAAGTGACCAGCAGCATGAGCATGAGCGGAATGCCCAACATGCCGCAAATGGGATCGCGCACGCAACAGGTTTGCGTGACGCAGGCAATGATCGATAAATACGGCGGCCCATACAGCAATCCGCAAAACGCGCAGTGCCAGGTGACCGATGTTTCGCTATCAACGACCGGCATGAGCGCAAAACTGAGCTGTACAGGACGCATGACGATGTCGGGAACTGTGCAGGCTACATTTGTTGACGCGAATACTACGAAAACCATTGTGCAAATGAACATGACGATGGGCAACGGCCAGCAAATGGATATGACGATGCAGTCGACGGCGACATTTAAAGGAGCCGACTGCGGAAGCGTGCAACCGTTGGCCATGCCGCCGAGCCAGTAGGTGCTGTTGCGCGGGCCGGCGCACAGGCCCGACGAGGTCAGCCCTCGACGGTGCGCTTGAGCTGGCCGCAGGCCGCAAAGATGTCGCGACCGCGCGGCTGGCGAATGTAGGCGGGAACTCCCTCACTCGCGAGTATCCGCCTAAAGGCTTCGACCGATGCAGGCGCTGGCGTACTGTAGGCGATTCCCGGGCCGGAATTCCAGGCGATCAGATTCACTTTAGTGGGCAGGCCGCTGCGGCGCACGAGGCGGGCGAGCTCGCTGGCATGTTCGGGACGGTCGGTAACCCCGCCGAGCAAAACATATTCAAACGTGATGCGCTCGTGCGGGCGTAGGCGAATGGGCCGCACGGCTTCGATAACCGCCGCAATCGGCCATTTGTGATTGACGGGCATAATTTCCGTGCGAGTCTTGTCGTTGGGCGCGTTGAGGCTGATGGCAAGTTTGGGGCGGAAGTCGGGCGGTTCCTGGGCGAAGCGCTCGATGCCAGGAACGATGCCGGAGGTTGAAACCGTCATGCGCTGCGGGCTCAGGCCGACTTCGCGAACGAGCAGGCGCACGGCGGCCATGAAGTTGTCGTAATTCAGGAACGGTTCACCCATGCCCATAAAGACAAGATTCACGCGATCGCGACCTACGCGGACGCCGTGGCGATCGAGGACGGCAACGACCTGCCCTGCAATCTCGCCTGCCGTCAGGTTGCGCTGGAGGCCAAGTTTAGCCGTGAGGCAGAACTGGCAGTTCACGGCGCAACCGACCTGCGAGGAGACGCAGATGGTGGCTCGGCGCCAAGTTCTCGCTTTCGAGGACGTTTCCTCGTCGGTGCCGTCGCCGTCCTCACCGTCGTCGCCTTCGGGCATCCAGACCGTCTCGACGGTTTCGGGTTTTGGACCAGGACATTCGACCAGATACCGCTCGGTTCCGTCGGCCGACTGAAAGGCCTTGGCGACCTCAGGGCGGCCGACCTGCCAGCCCAGGGCGGTCAGCTTCCGGCGTAAGCCCAAAGACAATGTAGTAATAGAGGAAATGTCTGTAATGTATTGTTGATACATAGCTTCCGTGATTTGATCAGCGCGCCAGGAAGGCTCGCCTTCCCCTCCAAGAACCGTCGCGATGGCTGCCGCATCCAATCCAAATAGAGGTCGAAATCGTGGATCACGGCCCATTGGGGTCGGCGTGGAAGCCTGGATCGGTACGAGTTGGTCTGGCTTGTTGGGCACGGTATTCCCAGCTTTGAGAATCATAGCCGGTGTCGCCGCTGGATTCCCCTGCGTGCACCAAGACAGCAGGAATGACTTGCTCAACGACCGAAGCCCCTTTACGGGTCCCGGTTGGCCTAAAATCGAATCTCTACAGGATGACGATGAATACTGAACGAGACCTTCGCCGCACTGAGTTGCCGAACGGGCTGATTGTGCTGACCGAGCGGATGGAGCACCTGCGCTCAGTGGCCATGGGAGTGTGGATCAAGTCCGGCTCACGCTGCGAGAACGCGGAAGTAAATGGCATCTCGCACTTTGTGGAGCACATGCTCTTCAAGGGAACAAAGTCGCGATCGGCGCAGCATATCGCGCGCGAGATGGATTCGATCGGCGGAAACCTGGACGCATTCACCAGCAAGGAAACCATCTGTTTCAACGTGAAGTCACTCTCTGACCATGTGCCCATCGCGCTGGACGTGCTGACGGATATGGTTTTGAATCCCACGTTCACCGCGCCCGACATTGAGCGTGAGCGCGGCGTGATTCTGGAAGAGATCAAGATCGACGAGGACAATCCGGACGTGCTGGTGCACGAGCTGTTTACGCAAAGTTTCTGGAAGGGGCACCCGCTGGGCAGCCCGATCCTGGGAACGACGGAGACAGTAAGACGGCTCGGCCAGCACCAACTGTTTGGCTACCATGGCGACCGCTTCCACGGCGGAAACATGGTGTTCTCGGCGGCGGGAAATCTGGACCACGACCGGTTCGTCGAGTCCGTTGCGGCGAAGTTTTCGACCCTTCCGAGCGGCCAGTCGCTCAGTGAACTCTCGGCGCCCGAGCCCAGCGCGCGGATTATTTTGCGCAACAAGAAGGCATTGGAGCAGGTGCAGATCTGCCTCGGAGTTCCCGCGCCGCCAGTCGCGGATGACAGCCGCTATGCGACATCGATCCTGAATACGGTGCTGGGCGGCGGCATGAGCTCGAGACTGTTCCAGAACATTCGCGAAGAGCGTGGACTGGCGTACTCGGTTTACTCCGACATGAGCCCGTATCGCGATACAGGGAACTTTTGCGTGTATGCGGGGACGTCGGCGGGCAAGGCGCTGGAAGTAGTGGACCTGATTCTGGCGGAATTCAGGAACCTGAAGGAGAGCCCGATCGGCGAAGAAGAATTGACCCGCGCCAAGGATCAACTGAAGGGCAACATTCTGCTCAGCCTGGAGAGTTCGAATGCGCGCATGGCCAATCTGGCCCGGCAGGAGATGTATTTCCATCAGTTCTTCTCGGCTGACGAGATCATCGCGCGCATCAACGAGGTGACTGCGGCGGAGGTGCAGGCGATGGCTCAGCGGCTCTTTGAGCCGGAGCGCATCGCTGTGACGCTGCTGGGCCGGCTGGATGGCGTGAAATTAGGTCG
The DNA here is from genome assembly GCA_963762905.1 of uncultured Acidobacteriaceae bacterium. Classification (GTDB taxonomy): domain Bacteria; phylum Acidobacteriota; class Terriglobia; order Terriglobales; family Acidobacteriaceae; genus Telmatobacter. The sequence continues at coordinate 393,876 of CAVXMJ010000031.1, forward strand.
CGCGCGGCTCATCTGCTGAAAAACGGCCGTTAGCTTTTAGCCTTTAGCTTTTTTTTTGACGGGGTTGGCTGTTGTGCCATCTCCGATTGGTCTGCTTGTCCCACGTCGCCGGGTTTCATCAAGGTTCGTCAGGCAAGGAAAAGCTAGGGGCTAAAAGCTAAAGGCTAAAGGCTGCAGTTACGAGCGCTCCGTTTCCCGATTGCGTCTGTAGGTGTAGCATCTTTAGAGAAGGCCGGTGAAAGCCGGCCTGTTTCACGAGGCTCCGGGAATCCCATGAACAGTAAGTCCAGCCGCAATCGTGCGGGCCGCGTTTTCTCGCCCAATGGCTTCACTTTGATGGAATTGCTGATTGTGATGGCCATCATCGCGATCCTTTCTCTGCTGGCGATTGCCAGCATCAGCGTTTACACCAAGAGAGCGAATGCCCTTTCCGCCGTAAATTCACTGCAGAAGATCGTGCAGGCAGAGATGATGTACCAGGAGTCCTACCCTTCGTTGGGGTATGCGTGCTCGCTGCAGGCTCTGGGCGGGGATCCTCACTCGGGTGAGGTACCAACCGCGACCAGCGCGCAATTGCTGCCCGCAGATCTGGCGACCGGATTCAAGCAGGGCTACGAATTCAGCATCGCATGCGGCGACAAAGTGACGAGCAACAACGTGGACCGTTTTAACAGCTTTACCGTGACCGCAAAGCCGCAGACGGTGGGGAAGACTGGCGACCGAGGCTATTGCGACGACGAGACGGACCAGATCAAATTTGACCCCACGGGCGGTGTGAACTGCACGCAGACGCTTGGCCAATGAGGAATCGCAATTTGAAGATGAGCGGCGGCCTTGTGTTGGCCGCCGTTTTGTTTTGTGCCGCGAACATTCCCGCACAGCAGAATCTGCCCTCAGTACATGAGCTGGCGCTGCGCGTCGACCGCCATTACGACCAGTTGCAGTCGTTGAAGGCCGGGTTCAGCGAGAGCTATTCAGGGCTCGGAATGACGAAGACCGAGAGCGGCACGCTTTTTCTGCGCAAGCCCGGGCGCATGATGTGGAAGTACAGCTCGCCGCAGGGGAAGATCTTTCTGCTCGACGGCAAATACGCCTGGTTCTACACGGAGGGGGACGCTCAGGTGCAGCGCATCCCCGCGAGTGAGCTGGACGATTTACGCTCGCCGCTGCGGTTTCTGCTGGGCCATACGCAGATTGAAAAGGAGCTGACCGGCCTGACGATGGCCCCATCGCCAAATGGCTGCTTTACCCTCAGCGGCCAGCCCAAAGGCCAGGAAAAGCGCGTGACGAGAGTGGTGCTGACGGTGACACGCGACGGCACGATCAACGGCATTGAAGTGGACGAGGCCGATGGCGCGGTGACCCAATTCACATTCACCGGGGAGCAGCCGAACGCGCAGATTCCATCCGAGACATTCCGCTTTACTCCGCCGGCGGGCGTGCCGGTGGTGGACGCGATGCCGCCAGTGTGAACGACAGGGACCAAGGGAAAAGGGACCGAGGGAACAAGAAAGCACCCGCGTCGGAGCCTGCGGGACAGCCGGTGAGTCGCCCCTGCTTGCAAAAACACAGGCATGACCCCGCCGCTGCGCGACTGCGGCCAGAAGAGCAAAGCTACAGTTGGTTTACTTGCCGGACTTGGCGGGAGCGCTAACCGGAGCGGAACCGCCTTCCAGCACCGAATGCGAGCCGGAGGAGCGCACAAAGAGCACCACAAGGCCGATCGATGTGCACATGAAGATGATTGCCGACCAGGTGGTGAGGCGCGTGAGCACGTTGGCCGCGGCGCGGGGACCGAATGCGGTCTGCGAACCCTGGCCGCCAAATGCCCCGGCAAGATCGGCCGAGCGGCCCTGCTGCAGCAGGACGACGCCAATCAGGAAGAAGCACACGATCACGTGCACGATGACGACAAAGTAGAAGAGAATCTGCATTGCTTAAGCTGCTTTCCATGCGCGCCAGGAGGCCTGAATGAGGACGAGGGGCCCTGGCGCAAAGATCTTTGGTGCGGAAGAGGGGACTTGAACCCCTATGCCTTTCGGCGCCACCCCCTCAAGATGGTGTGTCTGCCAATTTCACCACTTCCGCACGGCGGTGAACCCTATAAGTATAGCAAAGACAATGTTCGGCGCGAATCCGGCCGGAAAAGGCACATCGGCACAGTGAGGCGGCTGTGGAGGCTACACTTCGGGTGCGCTGAGGCGCTCCATCCAGCGCGCGAGGGCCTGCTGGTCCAGCGAACCGGCGGCGTGGGCGTCGTGCACGTTGCGGCGCTCCTCGGGCTTGCGATTCTGGCTTAATTTGAATTTGCCTTCGATGCTCGATATGGGGATGCGAAATCCGACAATACCCATGAGCATAGTGCGGCGAAAGCCGTCAGGCAACGCATGCCAACGGTCGAGGTAAGCGGGCTCATTCGCGGCGATGAGATCGGCGAGTAGAACCTCTTTGCCGGGATCGTCTTCAACCAGCGATAGAGTGCCGCGCGCGTGGATGGCGATGTAGTTCCAGGTGGGGACGGATAGCTCCTCCGAATAGAGTGTTGGCGAAACATAGCTGTGCGGTCCCTGGAAGACGACGAGAGTGTCGCGGCCGGCAAGCGCGCGCCAATGAGGATTTGCTTTGGCAAAGTGGCCTTCGATAAGGCCGTGCTCACCCTCATCTTTGACGACCAGCGGGAGGTGAGTCGCCACGGTGCTTTCATCAGCCGGCACGCCTGAGAGCGGACCGAAGAGCGTGGCAAAAGAGTGCTCGCGCATGGCTTCGAGGAGGACGGCGCGATCGTGAACGAGATTGAATTTCGGCGAATACATGGTTTCAGAGTCGGCGTTCAGTTGAAGTGCTATCCCAGTCAGCATAGCAACTGCCGGCGGCGCTGAAAGTCGAACGTTGCACGGCCGGGTATTGCGCAGTTTGATGTAGACTCATCGCAAGCCTATGCGGTTCATTCTTGTGTCTGCATTGCTTTTTGCCGCAATTCCGGCTCTTGCCTGGGGCCAGAGCCCATCCACTCCATCCTCATCTATGACCAAAGCCAAAACGCTCTCGCCCGATGCAGTTCACCGCTCCGCCATCGTCATTGACACCCACGCCGACACGCCGCAGCGTTTCCTTGACGAGCATTTCGATCTTGGCGATCCGCTGAACGGCGGCGATTGGAACCTCGAGACCGCGCGCAAGGGAAACCTGGGTGCGGAGTTCTTCTCAATCTGGGTCGATCCGGTTCGCTTCAAGGGCCAGTACGCGCGGCGCACGCTGGAGCTGATCGATGCTGTGAAACAGCAAGTGGCAAAGCACTCCGATCAGTTGGAATTTGTGACTTCGCCCGAGGGAATTGAGCGCGCGCATCGGGAGCACAAGATTGCAGCGCTGATGGGGATCGAGGGCGGCCATTCGATCGAGGACTCGCTGGGATTGCTGCGCCAATACTATGCGCTGGGCGTGCGCTACATGACGCTGACCTGGGCCAACTCCAATGGCTGGGCCGACAGTTCCGGCGACGTGGACGACGCCAGCGTTCCACATACCAAAGACGGCCTGAGCGACTTCGGCAAAGATGTGGTGTACGAGATGAACCGGCTGGGGATGATGGTGGACGTGTCGCACGTCTCGGACAGGACGTTCTTTCGCACGCTGATCATCTCGCGTGCGCCGGTGATTGCGTCACACTCAGCGGCGCGTGCAATATGCGACGCGCCGCGCAACATGACGGACGATATGCTGCGCGCCATCGCGAACTCCGGCGGCCCGGAATCCAAAGGCGGCGTGGTGCAGGTGAACTTCTACTCCGCGTTTTTGTCGCAGGACTATCGGAATGCGCAGAAGGCAATGGAGCCGGAGGTCAACAACGAGATTGAAGCGCTGAAGGCGAAGAACAAAGCCGAGGGGAAAGAGACAACGCAGGCGGAAGTCGATAAGCTGCAGCGCGCCGCAGCGGATCGTATTCCGCGGCCGCCGTTTTCATTACTCATCGATCACATTGACCATATCGCGAAGGTGGCGGGAGTGGATCATGTGGGCCTGGGATCGGACTTTGACGGGATCAATGGGCAGTTGCCGGAGGGGATCGATTCTCCAGCCGATCTGCCGAAGATCACGGAGGCGCTGATGGCTCGCGGCTACTCGGCGGAGGATTGCCGGAAAATTCTGGGCGGAAACCTGCTGCGCGTGTTTCGCGAAGTGGAGGCGGTGTCAAAGACGCTGCAGGCAGTAGAGCGGCCGAGGATCAAGGAGAAGCAGCCGTTCGACAAGCCGTAGGAATTGGTTGCACGGCTCAGAAGGCAGCGATCCATGAATGGTGCCTGATGTGGATTTGAGATGCACTGCTTCCCTGACCCAAGCTCCGTTCTATACTGTTGCCCTGCTCGACCCGCTCGCTCCGGAGGCCCTGCGATGAAATACCTAACTCCCATTCTGGCTGCCGTTTTTGTTGTGCCTATGCTGATTCCTGCACCTGCTCTCCGCGCACAGGACGAAAAGCAAGCCACAAATTCTGACAGCGCCGCCGCGAAGAGCCCCAAAGCCTCAGAGCCTGCGCCGCCGCCGGACTCGACAACGCAGGGCGCGATTGATGAGGGCGGACAACACATCGCGTACACGGCGATTGCGGGAACCATCACCGTGGGCGCGACCGACACGGACGATGCACAGCTCGGACCGGACGGAAAGCCGCTGCCTGGTTCACAGCTCGCGCTGGCGGCGCCAAAGGAGCCGGCCGATGCGCCGCCGGTGGCGCACATGTTTTACGTAGCGTATTTCAAAACCGGCGCGAATGCCGGGAATCGGCCGATCACGTTTTTCTATAACGGCGGCCCGGGCAGCTCGACCATGTGGCTGCACATGGGATCGCTGGGGCCAAAGTATGTTGAGACAGCCGGCAACACACATCTCCCCGGCGCTCCCTACAAGCTGATCAATAACCCGGATAGTTTGCTGGACGCGAGCGACGAAGTCTTCATCGACATGCCGGGCACGGGCTTCGGGCGGCTGGCCGGCAAGGATGCGGGTAAGGCGTTCTGGGGCGTGGATCAGGACGCAGAGGCATTCGCGCGGTTTATTGCGCGCTTTCTGGTGAAGTACGACCGATGGAACTCGCCGAAGTTTCTATTCGGAGAGAGCTATGGGACGACTCGGTCGGCGGTGCTGGCGGACCTTCTTGAAAACGAGAAGAGCATCGACCTGAACGGCGTGATGCTGCTCGGACAAATCTTCAGCTTTCCCATGGCGACGGGCGCGCCGCGGCCCGGGATGGACCTGCCGTACGAGCTCGCTCTGCCCACCTACGCAGCAACCGCGTGGTACCACAAGAAACTGTCGCCCCAGCCTCAGGCGCTGGAGCCTTTCCTGAAAGATGTGGAAGATTTCGCGCTGGGCGAATACATGCATGCGCTGGCTCAAGGGAACCATTTGAGCGATGCAGAGAAGCAGCAAGTAGCCGAAAAGCTGCACGAGTATACCGGGCTGCCGGTCGACTACATCATCAAAGCTGACTTGCGCGTAACTGCCAGCGAATTCGAGAAGACATTCGACGACCCGGAGGGGATGACGACAGGGCGATACGACACGCGCTTCCTGGGTCCGACGCTCGATCCGCTAAGCGAGTCCTCGGAATACGATCCGCAGAGCGCAGCGATTTCGTCGGCATATTTTTCGCTACTGAATCTTTACCTGCGCCAGAACCTGAAATATGGCGAGGGCCAGACGTACTTGCCGCGCGCGCTGTTTGATGGCGTGGGCTGGAACATGGTGCGGCAGGGATCGGGCGGCGGGCTCGGGAATGCGCTCGGGCTCAACGTGAGCGCGGACCTCGCAGAGGCAATGAAGACGAATCCACGGTTGAAGGTGATGGTGAACGACGGCTACTACGATTTGGCCACGCCATTTTTTGCCGCTGAGTATGAAGAAGAGCATCTGCCGATTCCGGCGTCGCTGACCAGGAATATCGAATACGACTGGTACGAAGCGGGACACATGGCCTACATTCGCGACGAATGCCGCAAGCTGCTCCACGACCGTGTGGCGGCGTTTATCAAGAGCGCGGATGGCGCGCAGTAGGCAGTGAAACGTGGGTTGTGACGCGCGATTCGTGATCCGTGCTGAGCTGGACATGAGTGGTGACGAAACGCAGCCAGGACGTGTGCAGCGCAAGCTTGAGCGATTCGGAAGAAGCGGGATTCCAGAAACCGGCGGGGCGCGCTTTATACTAACGTTTCGCTCGATATTCCACCCGGAGAAAAGAAAATGCGTTCATTGAGCCGCCGGTTTGCCGCCCTGACAGGGGCGGCGTTTTTGATCCTCTTCGTTTCGGTCCGCGCACAGGACGACAAGGCAACGGCCAAGCCTGCAACGCCAGCAGCGCCCGAAAAAAGCGCGGAAGTGGCTCCGCCCGCTGATTCAACGACGCAAGGTTCGGTCACAGTCGGCGGGCAGCAGATCGCCTATACGGCGGTCGCGGGGACTATCACGGTGGGCTCAACCGACGACCAGGATGCGCAACTTGGACTGGACGGAAAGCCGCAGCCGGGAAGTCAGCTCGCGCTCAATGCGCCCGCCAGCGCAAAGGATGCAACGCCTGTGGCGCGGATGTTCTACGTTGCGTACTTCAAGAAGGACGCGAAGGCTGAGGATCGCCCGATCACGTTCTTTTATAACGGAGGCCCGGGAAGCTCGACGGTGTGGCTGCACATGGGATCGCTGGGGCCGAAGCATGTAATGACCGCGGGCGACACGCATCTGCCCGCAGCGCCGTACACCATGGTGGACAATCCGAATTCCCTGCTCGATGTGAGCGACCTGGTCTTTGTCGATGCGCCGGGCACGGGCTTTGGGCAATTGATGGGAAAAGACCCGGAGAAAGCCTTCTGGGGCGTCGATGGCGACGCGAACGCGTATGCGCGCTTCATTCAGCGCTTCCTTTCAAAGTACGGACGATGGAACTCATCGAAGTTCATCTTTGGCGAGAGCTACGGGACGACTCGGTCGGCGGTGCTGTCGAATCTGTTGGAGAACAAGCTGAACATCGATATCAACGGTGTGATCCTCCTGTCGCAGATTTTCAACTTCACGACCGATATCGACCAACCTGCAAACAATCCCGGAGTTGACCTGCCCTACGAGCTTGCGCTGCCGACGTTCGCCGCGACGGCCTGGTACCACAAGAAGTTGCCCAATCAGCCAGCGGCCCTTGAGCCGCTTTTGAAGGACGTGGAAGAGTTTGCGATGGGACCATATTCGCATGCGCTGGCGTTGGGCACCGATGTGAGCGCCGACGAAAAGCAGCAGGTTGCGGAAAAACTGCACGAGTACACCGGATTGCCGGTGGACTACATTCTGAAGGCCAACCTGCGAGTGAGCGGCCCGGAGTTTGAAAAGACGCTGCAGGATGCGGATGATCTGACGACGGGACGGCTGGATACGCGGTTCTCCGGACCGAACCTCGATCCGCTCAGCGAGGGCGCCGAGTACGATCCGCAGGACGTCGCGATTGCTTCAGCCTACGTGGCGCTCTTCAATCAATACGTGCGGCGGGATTTGAAATACGGTGACGGTCAAACCTATCAACCGGAGCTCGAAATGGCCGAGCCGCAATGGAATTGGGTTCACAACGGAAACACCATCGACGTGAATGTGAGCGGGGACCTGGCCCAGGCGATGAAGACGAATCCGCGGCTTAAAGTGATGGTGAATGGCGGCTACTACGATCTGGCCACGCCGTTCTTTGCCGCGCAATACGAAGAGAAGCACCTGCCCATTCCGCAATCGCTGGCGAAGAACATCAGCTACGCATGGTACGAGTCAGGGCACATGGTTTACGTTCGCGATGAGTGTGTGAAGCAACTCCACGATAACGTAGAGGCGTTTATCAAGAACGCGAGCGGCGGGCAGTGAAGAGATTGGAATCAGAGACGCAGCGAGTGACGGACTAGTGTCCAGGCACCGGACTCGAAACATCTGATAGCGGTTTGGCGTACACAAACGCAGGACGATGGCGCGCATAGAAGTGCTCTTCCCTGCGCTTGCGCATGTACCCGCGGGTCTCGTACAGGCGGATCGCGGCCGAGTTCTCGACGTCCACATGCAGCCAAATTGCTGTCGCCCCTGCGGCGCGGGCAGAGCCCTCTGCGCGGTTGAGTAATTCAGCAGCGATACCGCGCCGGCGCGAATCCGGGTGCACTTCGATGGTCTGCACGTAGGCGATGGTGCCCCTGGGCACGGTGACCCAATCCACAATGGCGAAACCGGCAAGCTTCTGTTCCCCTTCAGCGATCCAGGTCGCCGAGTTCGGATTCGCAATCAGCTTACGCATCAAAGCGCGGTCAAAGCGGAAGGGCGGATCGAAGCAAAGCTCTTCGACAGCGTAGAGCTGGGCAAAGTCGCCGGGTTGGTGCGGGCGGTAGAGCATAAACAGAGATCAGGGGTCAGAGACCAGAGATCAGCTTTCATCTTACTGAGCGCAACTGCGCAGTTGTTTCGGATCTTGATGGGGATGCATAAACCGGGCAAAACGCCACAGGCCGCCCGAGAGCGGCCTGCTTGATTGATGGTCAGACGGCGGCCTACACCTTGGCTTCGAGATCCGCGATCACGTCGAAGAAGCGTTGGTCGAGGCGGCGATTCGTGGCAATGGCATCCTTAATGGGAATGTCGGTGATGTCCAGGCCGTGGACGACAGCGATGCGGCCCCACTTTTGCTCGTGCACCATGTCGATGGCGTGCAGGCCATAGCGCTGCCCGAGAACGCGATCATAGGCCGTAGGAACTCCGCCGCGCTGAGTGTGGCCGAGATTCACGGAGCGAGTTTCATAGCCGGTCTTCTTCTCGATTAGCTCGGCAAGGGCTTCGCCAATACCCGAGAGACGCACGTGGCCAAAAGAGTCGACTTGCTGCGAGCCGATGACCTGGCCCACTTCGGGCAGATGGCAGCCCTCGGCCACGACGACAACGCCGTAATGCTTGCCGTGATCGTAGTTGTATTTAAGTAGCGCGCAAACGTGGTCGATATCGATTTCCTTCTCCGGGACGAGAATGACATGCGCGCCGCCGGCAACACCCGACGCGTATGCGATCCAGCCCGCATCGCGGCCCATCACTTCAATCACGACTACGCGGTTGTGGGAGTCGGCCGTGGTGTGGATGCGATCGACGGCCTCGGTTGCAATCATCACCGCGGTGTCGAAGCCAAAGGTCTGGTCGGTGCCGCTGATATCGTTGTCGATGGTTTTTGGCACGCCGACGGCTTTCACGCCGTGTTCGCTCAGAAAGAGCGTTACCGACTGCGTGTCGTCGCCGCCCAGGGCGATGAGCGCGTCAATTTTATTGGTCTTCAGGACCTCCTGCACCTTGTCGATGCCGCCGGGAATCTTCTTCACGTTGGTGCGGGAAGAGTGCAGGATGGTGCCGCCCCGGAGCTGAATTCCATCAACCGCTTCAAGCGTGAGCGGAATGAAATTGTTATCGAGCACGCCCTTCCAGCCGTTCAGGAATCCGATGAACTCGTCTCCGTAGTGATTGATGCCCTTTCTGACGGCCGCATAAATGACCGCATTCAATCCGGGGCAATCGCCGCCGCCGGTCAACAAAGCAATTCGCATCGTGAAATCTCCTCAAAAAACAGTTCGCAGTTCGTCGTCCACAGTTCGCAGCGCATAGTTTTCAGTATCGGCCGGTGCGCTGGAAGTTTGAGGCGCAGTGCACAGTTTCTTACCGGAGGCGGGGATGATCACCGGCTGTTACGCCATAAACAGTGTATCGCGGGGCTGTCAATGGGAATCGTGATGCGCCTCACCGCCCAGTGTGCCATCAATAGTGGCGGAAGTCGGTAGCGGTGAACAGGAGCGAGAGGCCGGCGCTACGATAGGGTATGCCGGAAACTGGCGCTGGATTCCTGCTCGCATTCGCCGGGCTCGTCGTCGTTGTGCTGCTGGTGCTGCTGCAGTTGACGCGGCTGGGCTATCTGATCCGCGCCACGATTCCCGACCGGCCGCGCCAGCGGATGTTCATTGCGTCGGTTGCGTTCCTGATCACCTTCGCCGGCGTACGGCTCCTGGTTCACCGAATTGCCAATCATGAGGGACATCTGCAGTGGGTGGTGGTGCGCGGAATGCACATTCACCACCTGGTGTGGGGCATTTTAATTCTGCTTTTTGTGGGATATGGATGGCTGCTCGACCTTGGATGGTCGCACTCGCCGATGTCGATTTTTCTTGGGCGACTGATGGCCGTGAGTTACGGTGTGGGGGCTGCGCTCACGCTGGACGAGTTCGCCTTATGGCTCAGTTTGTCGCCCGATGTGTACTGGACCCGCGAAGGCCGCCTGAGTATCGACGCCGTAATCATCTTCGGAGCTGCACTGGCAGTGGGCGCGTGGGGCGCGCCGTTTTTTGGAGCCCTGCAGCGGATGTGGCACAGGCGGAGGGTCGTGCACGAAGGCATCGGCCGCATCAGCCAGCCGATTCGCCGCGGGCGGTTGCTTCGTCGGCGTATAGTTCGCCGATTACCGCCGCGTACTGGGTCGTGAGAACGCGGCGCTTGATCTTCATGGATGGCGTGAGTTCGCCGGTCTCCTGCGACCACTCGTCGGCGACGATGCGGAAACGCTTGAGCGATTCAAAGTTGGCCAGCGAGCCATTGACCTCGCGGACAATCTCGGCGTAAAACGCGACAACACGGGATTCGGCCACGAGCTTGGTGCGCGAAGAAGCTTCAATTCCATGATGGCGGGCCCACTCTTCCAGCGCGGCGAAATTGGGCGAGATGAGTGCGCAGATGAATTTATGGCGGTCGCCAACCAGCGCGGCCTGCGCCACAAACACGCTGTTCTTCAGTTTGTTTTCGATTGGCTGCGGCGCGACAATCTTTCCGCCCGAAGTTTTCAGCAGTTCTTTCTTGCGATCGGTAATGGATAGAAAACCGTCGGCGTCGAGATGAGCGATATCACCGGTGCGGAACCAACCATCGGCGTCGATACACTCGGCGGTAGCGGCGGGCTTGTGCCAGTAGCCGGAAAAGACCGAGGGACCGCGAACGAGCAGCTCACCATCATCGGCGAGCTTGAGCTCGACGTTGGACAACGGCATGCCGACTGACCCCATGCGATGGTGCAGGGGCGTATTAAGAGCGATTACGGGCGAGGTTTCGGTGAGTCCGTACCCCTCCCAGAGAGCGATTCCTGCGGAAGCGAACCAGCGAGCCGTGTCGATGCCGAGAGGCGCACCCCCAGAGACAAAGACTCTTACGCGCCCTCCGAATGCCTCCCGAACCTTCGAAAAGACGAGCTTGTCGGCCAGTTTCCAGAGCATCGAGCCGGGTTTTCGGCCGTCATACACGGTTTCTGCGGAGCGTGAGCCAAGATGAATGGCCCCAGCCAGCAACCGTTTCTTGACCGGCGACTGCGAGGCCTTTTGTTCGACAGCCTGGCGAATCTTCTCAAAGACGCGAGGCACGCCGACGATGACGGTGGGCCGGACTTCCTTCATGGCCTGGGGCAGCTTGTCGAACTGCGAACAATAGGCCACCTGCGCGCCGTGGTTGTACATCACGTAATCGAGGGCGCGTGCAGTGACGTGCGAAAGCGGCAGAAAGGAGATGCAGGCGTCGCTGGAATTGAAGCCGAAATCGAGGGCGGCTACGTTCTGGTTGGCGGCGAAATTTTCGTGAGTAAGAGCGACGCCTTTGGGCTCGCCGGTGGTTCCAGAAGTGTAGATAAGCGTGGCCAGATCGCCGGCTTCAACCGAACCAACGAGAGCGTCGAAGACAGGATCACGTTTAGCGCCGTCTGCATCAGCGCCGGCCAGCAGCTCGCTCATGGCAATGGCGCCCTCGGGAGCCGGCGAATCCATCATGACGATGTGCTGCAACTGGGTTTGCTCACGGACGGATTGCAACTTGTCAAATTGCTGGCGCGTGGAAACCACAGCAACGCGGCAGCCTGCGTCGCGCACCTGCTCCGCGATCTGCTCGCCGGTCAGCGTGGGATAGAGGGGAACATCAGCGGCGCCGACGGCAAGCGTGGCAAAATCGGTGACGGCCCACTCCCAGCGGTTCTCGCTGATGAGGACGATGCGGTCACCCTTCCGCACTCCTAAACGGAGAAAAGCAGCGGCCAGGGCGCGGACGCGCTGATACATCTGGTCAGAGGAAATCGGATGCCATTGTCCAAATTCATCCTGCCAAAGGACCGCGCGCGGGTTGCCTGCCGCGGCGATGCGAACAAAGAGGTCGTTGACGGTTGCGATCGAAGAGACAGGGCTCATTGCACAGTTTATGGAATCCGGGCAATCGTATCACCCAGGCCTTGGAGAGTGTACCAAAAGACAGTGTTCGGGGGTCACGGAGCAGGAGTCAGGAAGGAGCAATTGGGAAGTGATTCGTGGGTCGTGAGGCGGAGATCGTGAATGGCGAGGAGCCCGGCTGGCGCCGGCCCCCTCGTGGAGAACATGTGGGCGAGAACCCTTCCACTCTGCTCAGCGCAGGCTCTCGCACGGCAGCCGGCGGGAACGCCGGCTGTCCATTGTTACGGCAACGCGTAAATGGTCTGAAGGACCTTTTGCTTGAGGGCGTCAGGGAGCGGCGCGTAGGAGAGCGTCGAGACCTGGCTTTCGCCTGAATTGATGCACCAGCTAAATAGGTCCTTCATGATCTTTTCATTCGCCATATTCTTTGGCTGAGTGGGAATGAGCAGATAGGTGAAGCTTGAGACCGGGTAGACATTGGGGCCCGGAGCGTTGGTGATGGAGACACGGTAGTCGGCCGGTATCTTGGCCGTCGCCGCGGCGGCAGTCACACCATCAATTGAGGCTTTGACGAATTTTCCGTCCGCGTTCTGGACTGAGCCGAAGTTGATGTGATTCTGGAGGGCATAAATCAGCTCGATGTAACCAATGGCGCCGGGCAACTGGCGAATGTAGCCCGCCACTCCCTCGTTGCCTTTGCCGCCCACGCCTGTCGGCCAATTGATCGCAGTTCCCTTGCCCGGACCGCTGGCCCACTCTTTGCTGACCTTACTCAGAAAGTCGGTCCAGATGAACGTGGTTCCACTTCCGTCAGAACGATGGACAACGATGATCTTCTGGTCAGGGAGATGGACGCCCGGATTGTCTTTGGCGATTTGCGGATCGCTCCAGTTCGTGATCTTGCCCAGGAAAATATCCGCGATCACAGACTGGCTGAATTTCAGATCGGTGCTGACACCGGGCACGTTGTAGGCAGGCACATCCGCGCCGAGGACGGTGGGAATGTGAACGAGCTTGACGCCGCAGGTCTTGAGAAGATCGTCAGTCATGGGCATGTCGGATGCGCCAAAGTCAACGGTCCCCGAACACACCTGCTTGATGCCGCCGCCGGAACCGATGGACTGATAGTTGATCTCGACGCCCGGATGCGCCGCGCTGTATTCAGTGAACCACTTGGAATAGATGGGATATGGAAATGTGGCGCCGGCGGCTGTAATCGTCTGAGCCTGAGCCACGCTCAGCGCGCACACGAACAACGCGATGAAAAGCAAGGATTTTTTCACGATTTGCTCCCTTTCGAATTTTCTGCCGAGGTCTATTCTCAACGGCCAATGTTACGGGGAGTTGAAAAAGACGGGGAAAAGGGATCAGGCAACAAGGAACCGGATAACCGGGGCGTGGAGAGCGAGCGCCGCCAGCGAATCTTCAGATCAGGAAGGCACGCCAGCGTTCGCGGGCTGTGTAGCGGCAGGCTGTGGGGCAGATTGCGGCGCCGGCGCCAGCGGCAGCGTGAAGTGGAACGAAGCGCCCTTGCCGAGATCGCTTTCAGCCCAGATGCGGCCGCCATGGGCCAGGACGATGTGCTTGACGATGGCCAGACCGAGGCCCGTGCCGCCGGCCTCGCGCGAGCGGGCTTTGTCGACGCGGTAGAAGCGCTCGAAGATACGCTCCAGATGCTCAGACGAAATACCGGGCCCAAAATCCTGAATGGTGAATTGCACCTCTGAGGCGAGGAGGCGCGCGCCTGCAGAGATGCGCTTGCCCGATTGCGCGTACTTGAGGGCGTTCTCCATGAGGTTGCCGAAGACCTGGTGCATCGCATCGGGATCGGCCATGACCAGAGAGTCGGGCGCGCCCGCGGATTGGAGTTGAACGCCGGAGTCGACCACGATGCCGCCGATGGAGTCGATCGCATCCTGAAGCAGAACACTAGCGCGAACCGGCTGGATACAGAGCTTGTAGTCGGGGCTCTCGACGCTGGCGAGGGCGAGCAGATCCTCAGTGAGGCGGTTCATGCGGCTGGTGTTTTTGAGAATGACTCCAAGGAATTCGAGTGTGGTTTCGGGGCTTGGGTGCGGATCTTCGATCAGCGTTTCGACGTAGCCCTGGATGGACGTGAGCGGAGTGCGCAGCTCGTGACTGACGTTGGCGACGAATTCGCGGCGAGATTTTTGAGCGGCTTCAATGCTGGTGACGTCATGCAGCACGACCAGCGCACCGCCCGCGGGCAAAGGCGCGGCGTTGACCTCAAAGACGCGGCCGGGTGCGAGCAGGCTCGCGCGGCCCACGCAGAGCTCCCGGCGCTCGAGCGCGCCACGAACACAGGCCAGCAGCTCAGGATCGCGCACAAAGTGGACGAGCGGCCGGCCCGGAGCGATTTGCGATCCAAGAATGCCCTGCATGACGGAGTTGGACCAGCGGACAAAGCCCGAAGATGTGATGGCGACGACTGCTTCCTGCATGGAGTCGAGCATGACGGCCAGTTCGTCGCGTCCGCTTTCGAGCTCGGAGAAGTCCCTGCCGAGACGGACCGCGGTTTCATTGAGCGCAGCCTCCATCGAAGAGAGCTCGGCGATGCCGCTGAACGGGCCGGATGTGGTATCCAGAGCGTTGATGCGGGCGGTGAGATCGCCATCGGCAATGCGGCGAGCAAAGGTGACGATGCGGCGCAAGCGAGCGGAGAAGCGCCGGGAAACGAAGGCCGCCATTGGAACGGCCACGACAAGCGCGATAAGAGCGGACAAGAGTAAGTCACGGCCGTACGCGCTCAAGGTCATCTCGCCCGAGCGGTCTGCGAATACGCGAAACACAACCGCGCTCGCCACCGTATAGAGCACGAGAAGGACGATAAACAGACCGAGCAATCTGGCAAAGACTTTGGAGGTCATAGAGCAGCTTCTAGCTTCCAGCTCCTGGCTTCCAGCTCTTCCGCATTCTCGCGAGCTTACCGAATTCGACGCGATGGTTGATTCCGGCGTTTTCTGGCTAGAAGCAAGAGGCTAGCGGCTGGAAGCGGTATTACTCGCCCTTCGGCAGTTCGAAACGATAACCCGCGCCGCGCACGGTCTTAAGGTAGCGCGGATTTTCCGGATCGATCTCGATTTTCTCACGGATACGGCGCACATAGACGTCGACAGAGCGTGGAGTGACAAAGCGCGCGTCGCCCCAGACCGAGTCAAGAAGATGATCGCGGCTGAAGACGCGCCCCGGATGGCGGGCAAGATAGTCAAGCAGACGAAACTCAGTAGCCGTTGTCGTGGTGAGCTCGCCGCGGACCTTGAGCTGCATGGCGCCCGCGTCGATGATGACCTCTTCAAAACTGATGATGGATGGCGATGTCGGCCGCTCGAAGCGGCGCAACACGGCCTTGACGCGGGCCACAAGCTCGCGGGTAGAAAACGGTTTGGTGATGTAGTCGTCAGCCCCCAGGTCGAGGCCGAGGACGCGATCGTTTTCGCCGGCGCGCGCGGTCAGGAAGATGATGGGAATGGTGGAAAGGCCGGCGTGATTGCGCAGACGCCGGCAAACATCGAGACCATCGCCGCCGGGAACCATGATGTCCAAAAGAAACAAGGCGGGCGACTTGCGCTCGGCGTCGGGAATGAGATTGGTGGGGGTATGAAACAGGCGCGCTTCAAACCCCGCTGCTTCCAGATGATGTTGCACCAGCCTGGCTATATCGGAGTCGTCTTCCAGAACAAATACGGATTGGCTCAAAACCCTCAGTCCTCGTCCCGCGGCCGTTTGGGTTGCTCGGGATCAGTTGACCGCTGGGAACCAAGAACAGAGTAAAACAATCAGGCAAAGAGAATGCAAACGTTTGATGAATAAAGACAGGGACCATTGGACCGAGGGGAGGAGGGGGACCGCTCAGTGGCGGACGGCGGACATGAGTCCCGGAAGGAGGGGCAATCGACGCGGATTCTGGGAAGGGGACTTAGACGCTCGTCATATAGACGCGTTGCCAATCCGCAGCTGCTGGAACGGGCCCTTGGGCGCCCCATTCATTTGCACGAAAATGAGGCGGTTTAGCGTTTCTTCTTAGGCTTGGAGGCCGGCTTCTTCGGGGCTGGTTTTGCGGGCTTCGAATGGGCGTTCTTGACAGGCTTCGCGACCGGCTTCGCCTTGGGTTTTGGCCGAGCAGCCTTTGCAGGGACAGGTTTCTTTGCAGGCGCCTTCGCGACTGCCTTTGCGGGCTTCGCGACCGGCTTTGCGGGAACCGCCGCAGGCGCTGGTTTCTTTGATGCGGAAACAGGTTGAGCCTTGGCGGGAGCGGGTTTTGCCGGCACAGGAGCCGCGGAGGACTTGGTTGCAGCCGGTTTGGCTCCGGCAGCCGGCTTGCCGATTGCGGCCGGCTTTGAACCCTTCTTCCCTCCGAGCTTCTTCACCGACGGCTCCTCTTCTTCGCCGTCCAGCTCTTCCTCTTCGTCTTCGGAGTCGTCATCGATTCCATCGGCCAACGCGCCTTTAGGCAGAATCGCGAGGTCGAGTTCTTCGTCGTCTCCGCCGATCTCCAGATCCTCTTCCGGCAACGCGTCTTCTGACTCTTCTTCTTCGATTGCCGCCTCTTTGATCCTGGTCCCGGCGCGTTTAGCGCGCGAGCGCTTGACCGTGACTTGCGGAGGCGGTGCGGGCGGTGAGTACGGCTCGAGAAAGGCACGCATCTCTTCCGGGGTGGCCAGTCTGCCATCAATCAGCTCAAGGAAGATCTTCTGTTTCAGCTCTTCAAACACGGGCAATTCGGGGGTAATCCGCATCTCCTGCATGAGCACATACGGAATGCGCTGATGAGCCTCCGGCCAAACCTTGAGGAAGTCATGGAAGCGCTCTTGAACGGCCTTATCCTTGCTTGTAAAGCCAAGCCATAGAATTGCTTCTGGATCATAGCTCATGAATAACTTGAAACATGCCGAAGGCTTGGCATTTTGCTTGGACAACAGAGTCTTGGCAAATCCTGAAGCCAGCGAGTCCAGCTTGTTCCACTCCTCCACGAAGCCCGGCCGCAGGAGAGACTTCTTGAGTGCCGACAGGTCGCGCGGCGGCAGCTTGGCAGTGAGCAGTTGCATCTGGGCGGCAGACATGTCCGGGTGAACACCCTGCAAGAGGAGTTGCACCGCAAGATCATGGAGAGCACTCAGCTTGGCCTCATCGGCTTTGGCGGATGTCCACGTGGGAAACAGAACCTTCATCCAGCCTTCGGCTTCGAGGGCGCGCAGAACTTTCAGGCCATCTTCTTCGTGGCCGATCTGTTCCAGCTCCTCTTTGCGGGAGTGGTCCGACAAGAACTCGATGACGCCTTCGCCCTTGGCATTGTCGTAGCGAGCTTGAGTTCTGGGGTCCATTTCCCAACCCAGGCGAGCCCGGAGCCGCGTGGCGCGGATGAGGAGCGAAGGATCTTCAATGAAGCCGTAGTTGGAGACGAGACGCAAGGCGCGCATTTCAATATCGGCAGCGCCGTTCAGGGGGTCCATCAGAAGGCCGAACGAACCCTCGTTCAGAGAAATGGCCATAGAATTGACCGTGAAATCGCGTCTACGAAGGTCCTCGTGAATCGATGCGGGATAGAAGACGGGCTTGCCTGGTTTTGGATATTCGATGCGGTGTGTACTGACCACGTTTACGCGGACAGTGCCCGGAAAACAGAGGTAGAGACTGCGAGAAGCTTCGTCCTCGCCCCAAATCTTTCCGCCCAGCTTCTCCAATGGTTTCTTGAGCTTAAGGGCATTGCCATGAAAGGCGACCTCGAGCTCGCGAACCGCATGGCCGCTGGTCAGGTCGCGAACGGCGTCCCCGGTGAGGAAAAGGATCGTTCCCGCTTCGCGCGCGACGGCCCGCAACTGCGCGAGGGCATTGCGCTGGTCGGCCGAGAGCCGGTTCTCCAGGAGGTAGATATAGTCGGGCATTTTCTAACCTGTTCCGCCGTCTGGACCGCTGCCCAAGTGACTGATGATGCTACCGTTATGGCGCGGCACACAACAACTTGCAAACAAAGACATTAACACAACTCGCGACGGAAGACCAGCCAAGGTTGCACACATGTTGCAACTTTTCAGTTGCCGGAACACTGGTCAATCTGCATCCGGAGTGCGCCGGAGGGGTATCCCCATCGTGCAATAGGAGCAGGAGCGCTTTGCGGCGGCTCGTGCGACAATCCAGAGCGATGGCCTCGGCACGCAAACCCGTCATTGTGCGCAAGTTCTCCCGCGACTGGTTCGCGGGGTATGCGGCCGCGGAGTTCGGGCAGACAAAGCCGGAGCTCGAGTTTCTTGACCTGACCGGCAGGGTGGTGCGGATGGGTTGGGAGCAGGTCAAGTGGATGTGCTACGTTCGCGCCTTGCCGGCGGGTCCGGCGGACCAGGCAGACCCTGAGCGGATGGTTCGCAAACGATTTTCGCTTCGGCCACGCACGCCGGGGCTGTGGATGCGGCTCACCTTACAGGACGGCGATGAGCTGGAGGGTCTGGCAGCGAATGACCGTAGCCTTGTTGACGGCTCGGGATTGCTTTTGACTCCGCCCGACACGCGTTCGAACACGCAGCGCATTTATGTGCCGCGGCAGGCCGTTCAAACGCTCGAAGTACTGAGCCTGATTGGAGCCGCAGGCCGAAAACGCGCCGAAACGCCAAAGCCGAGCGGCGAGCAGGCAGATTTGTTTGGCTCTGACGGCGAAACGAGTTGAGGGAGCGCATAGGATGCGAGCGCTGGTGATGGAGAAATACAACGAATTGAAACTGGAGGATGTCCCCGTCCCCGAGATTGGGCATGAGGATGTGTTGGTCCGCGTCAAGGCGTGTGGCATCTGTGGCAGCGATGTGCACGGTTATGACGGCAGCACTGGACGCAGGATTCCGCCCTTGATCATGGGCCACGAAGCGGCCGGCATTGTTCACAGCGCAGGACGCGACGTGAAAAATTTCAAGCCCGGCGATCGCGTGACCTTCGATTCGACCATCTCTTGCGGCGCGTGCCGGTTTTGTGCGGCAGGCGCGGTGAATCTTTGCGAGAATCGTCAAGTGCTGGGAGTTTCCTGTGGCGAGTACCGGCGCAATGGGGCGTTCGCCGAATTCGTTTCAGTTCCGGCACGGATTGTTTATGCCCTGCCGGACGAGTTCTCGTTTGCACATGCGGCTCTGATCGAAGCGGTTTCGGTCGCGGTTCACGCGGCGAAGATTACTCAGATCCAGCCGGGCTCGACGGCGGTGGTTATTGGAGCCGGCATGATCGGCCTTTTGAGTCTCCAGGCGTTTCGCCATTATGGCTCTGATCGCGTGTTCGTGGTCGATGTAGATGAAACCCGGTTGAAGATGGCACGGGAACTTGGGGCGACGGATACATTTTTCGGCTCGACGTCCGAGATTGTTTCGCGGGTTCTTGGCGTTACGGATGGCCGCGGAGCAAACATCGCAGTTGAGGCAGTCGGCGCGCAGGATCCGATCAACACAGCAATCGAATGTGTATGCTCGGGAGGAACCGTGACGCTGATCGGCAACGTCTCGCCCAAGGTGGAGATTCCTCTGCAAAGAGTCGTCAGCCGTCAGCTCCGTCTGCTGGGGTCGTGCGCTTCGGCGGGAGAATATCCGGAATGTATTTCTCTCATGCAGAAAGGCGCGATCCGCGTTGAGTCGTTGATCTCCGCGGTTGCTCCATTGAGCGATGCACCTCAATGGTTCGAGCGGTTGCATGCGCACGAACCGGGGCTGATGAAGGTGGTTCTCGAGCCGTGAGGGGAAACGGATGAGCACGACTTTATTCGATTTGACTGGCAAGACCGCTGTCGTGACAGGCGCCAGCCGGGGACTGGGCCAATACCTTGGCCGAGCGCTCGCACGAGCCGGCGCCGATCTGGTGATCACCAGCCGGCACCTGCCCGACTTGAAATCCTTTCAAGACGAGATCGAGGGGATCGGGCGAAAGGTACTGCCGCTCGAATTGGACGTGCGAAATGTTGACGGGATCGGCCGAGCGGCCGAAAGCGCCTGGAGCCACTTTGGCAAGATCGACATCCTGGTGAACAATGCCGGCTGCAACGTGAGGAAGCCCGCGTTGGAGATTACACCGGACGATTGGGATCTGGTGCTTGAGACCAATCTGCGGGGATCGTTTTTTGTCGCACAGGCGTTTGCGCGGCACATGGTGAAGCGTGGCTACGGGCGCATCATCAATATCGGTTCCGTCACCAGTGTGTTTGGATCTGCGGGAATCGCCCCCTATTGCGCTAGTCGCGGAGGAGTCAAACAGCTGACCATGAGCCTCGCCGACGAGTGGGGGGCCTCGGGAATCACAGTGAACTGCCTGGCGCCGGGTTGGTTCCGGACGAAACAGAACGCGGTCCTCTATGAGAATGAAAAGTGGGTCGAGTACATCACCGACCGCATCCCGCTGAAACGTCCGGGGCAACCCAACGATCTGGATGGCGCGGTGGTTTTCCTGGCTTCGGACGCAAGCGCATATATTACGGGCCAGATTCTCCTGGTGGACGGCGGTATATCAACGGGCGCGACTCGAGCGACGGTGTAAACCGAAGAGGTCGTCTTGGCGGGAGAACCGAAACCATTGCAACAACGGATTCCCATGCACCGCTGGCGGATTGCATCGCTATTGGGCATGGGTGTGCTCATCAGCTACCTCGATCGAGTCAACCTCTCAGTAGCTCACGGCGCCCTCATTGCCTCTTTTGGCATTTCCGACATCGCATTTGGATATCTCTCCGGCGCTTATAACATCACCTATGCCGCACTTCAGTTGCCCATCGGCATCATCCTCGACAAATTCGGCGTGAAACGCGTCGGCCGAATTGGCACACTGCTCTGGAGCCTGGCGACGTTCGGCGCAGCTGCCACGCCATCGATTGGCGGTCTGTTCGCTGCCCGCTTCTTGCTCGGTGTTGGTGAAGCTCCCACTTTCCCTGCGAATGCCAAGGCCATCGGCGTCTGGTTTCCCGAAAAAGAGCGCAGCTTCGCGACATCGTTATTCGATGCAGCGGCGAAATTTTCATCGGTAGCCGGCATTCCCCTCATAGGCTTCGTCCTGATTGAAGCCGGCTGGCGTTGGAGCTTTGCCCTCACCGGTTTTTTGAGTGCGCTCTATTTCCTCTGTTTCTGGCGGATCTATCGTGACCCCGACGATGAGCCTCGCCTCAGCGAAATGGAACGCCACCATATCGAAGGCGCGAATCAGGAATTCGTGACTGACCAGGCCGCCAACGAACCCGCTTCATCTCTGTTTCATCTTCTCGCCGACCGCAAAGTGCTTGGGCTCGCCATCGGTTTTGGATCCTACAATTACGTCTTCTATCTCCTGCTTACCTGGCTGCCCAGCTACCTTTTGTTTGGCCTTCACAACGAACAAATGCATTCGTTTGTCTACACGAGTGTGCCTTGGCTCTTCGCGACCTTCACCGGCCTCGTCATCGGGGGCTGGCTTGTGGACCTACTGATAAAGCGCGGATGGAGCGCAAGCGCGGTGCGGCGAACGGTACTCATCGGTGGAACCGCATTCGGCCTTGGCATCCTTGGCGCCGGGCACACGCACAGCACAATTCAGGCTCTCATTTGGATCAGCATTTCCATCGGCGGCCTGTCCGCTGCGTCTCCTGTGGGATGGTCATTGCCCTCTCTCATTGCAACCCGCAATGACGTTGGCAAAGTGGGAGGGATCATCAACTTCTCCAACCAAATCTCGGGAATCGCCGCGCCCATCGTCACCGGGTATCTGGTTTCGGTGACGCATTCTTACGTGTGGGTCTTCCGCATCGCAGCCATTTACCTGGTGATAGGCATTGCGGCATACCTCTTCCTGCTGGGAAAAATCGAACGAACTGGGCCTCGCTCTTCCCAAAGCGCTTTCAGTTAGTTTTGTCAAAAACCGGTTGAGACGACAGCCCAGAGCTCGCGTTCTGAAACTGCGTCAACCGCTCGGCGTCAAGCAAACTCCTGTAGTAGTCCGCGGTCAATCCCAGAACTCGTTCCTCAGAGTAATGCTCCGTGACCCAGGCACGCGCTGCGTGGCCCATGCGCAAACGGCGCGCAGGATTTCGAAGGAGCTTGACGACCGATTCGTAAATGGCCTCGGGGTAGCCTGGCGGAATGAGCAGGCCGGTCACCTCGGCGACGACCGCGTCACGGGCGCCGGTGGATTCGGTAGTGACGACAGGAATGCCGGTGGCTGCGGCCTCCAGGACCGCGTTGGGAAATCCTTCGCGCCATGTTGGAAGCACCATGACGTCCAGAGCCCGGTAGTAAGGGGCGGTGTCGGCCACGAATCCGGTGCAATGGATGCGCGGATGATTCAGAATGCGACGGCGCAGCTCGGAATCGAGCGCATCTTCAGCGCGATCGAACCAGCCCACGAGCAACAGGTGCGTTCCAGGCTCAGCCAGCAGAATTCGATCGAAGGCCTCAATCAACTCGGGTAGTCCCTTGTCTCGCGTCAAGCGGCCGACGAAACCTACGACGGGCGCCTCGCGAGAAATCGAAAGCTGGTCACGAACGACGCTGGGCCCCGGCGAGAAGCGATCGACGTCAACGCCATTGCTGCTTCCCTCCCCCAGCACCAGCAACTTGGCGGCAGGCGCAAGGCCGAGCGCCAGCGCTTCGGCGCGGAGACTTTTGCTGTTGCAAAGCACCTTATGCGCGCACGAACAGGCCACGCGTTCGGCAGTGAGCAGAATCCAGCGCTTGAGGCCGTGCGACCTTTCGAGCTTCAGCCCGCGCAGCATATAGATGCGGCGGGGAAGACCCCGGAACGAAGCAGCAAGCATCCCCAGCAACCCTGCCTTTGGAGTGCTGAACTCAACGAGATCCGGCTTGTAGTTTCCGAGAATCCACCAGAGGCGAACCAGGGCGACCAGATCGGCAAGAGGAGCGATGCAGCGGTGCATGGGAAGCGCGATCGATTCCACACCGGTGAGAGAAGCTGTGCGCTCGAGCAGTTCGCCAGGACCGGAGACGAGGACAACTCGGAATCCAGCACTGCGAAGAACGCGGATGCGCGCTCCGAGAATCAGGCATAACTCCTGCGTCGTCACGCCGAGGAGCATGGTGGGTTGATCGTTGAATGCCGGATATGGATGGAAGAAACGAGTCCCTGAATCTGCCATTGAGCGCCTGCGTTGCGTGAAGTTCCCTGTTCTTGAGGGGTTGGCAGATTCTGGGGGGTTTCGAGAACCAATGGATCAATTTGAAACACCAAGATTAGAGAAATCAAAAAAACATGCAGTGATTGCGAGCACACTCGAAGGACTTAAGTTGGGCGAGAATGGTTTCCCTCTCGGAAAACCTATGGCGCAACGATCAAGAATCCTGCTGCTTCTTTCGCATCTGGGCGGGGGCGGAGCTGAACACGTCATCGCTCTGCTGGCGCGCGGTTTGTCGCAGGAGAAGTACGAGGTCCACCTGGGCCTCGTGGGGCAAAGCGGCCCCGGCGGTGAATCATTACCGGGCTGGGTTCATGTGCACCCGCTGGGAGCTGGGCGGGCACGTGCTGGCGCATGGCCTCTTCTGCGTCTGATATGGCGGCTTCGACCAGAGGTCGTGCTCACCGGCGCCGCGGAGGTGAGCTTCCTGGTCTTGATGCTGCGGCCGCTGTTTCCAGGCGGGACGTCAGTGTTGGTGCGGCAGAATGCCACGGCGACGTCTGTGATGGCATTTGGGCGTTTGCCCCGGCTCACACGCATGCTCTACCGATTGCTTTATCGAAACTCCGATCGCGTAATCTGCCAGTCGCGCGACATGGCAACCGACTTGGCGCGGGCCGCGGGAATCGGCGAGGCGCAAATCGCCGTCCTGCCGAATCCAGTGGATCTGGAGGGAATCAAGATAGCGCTTCGCACGCCGGCTGCGGAAAGCGGCAAGGGCCCACATTTATTGGCTGTGGGAAGGCTTTCGCAAGAGAAGGGTTTTGATTTGCTTCTGAAGGCGCTACCCGCGGTACGGGAGCGATTTCCGGACGTGAAGCTCGTCCTGGTGGGGGAGGGCCGGGAGGAACGGGCTCTCAAGTCGATTTGCCGGGAGCTGGAGTTGGAAAATGCAGTCTGCTTTACAGGCCATGTCGATACGCCCTATTCCTTCTTTCCCAACACCACGCTGTTTGTGCTTCCATCGCGCCACGAAGGCATGCCGAATGCGCTTCTGGAAGCCGCGGCCGCCGGTTTGCCGCTGGTTGCCACGCCGGCATCGGGAGGCGTGGTGGATTTGCTGCGCGGCCGCGCCGGCGCCTGGCTTGCACCGCAGGTCTCCTCAGAGGCGATTGCCGCGACGATTGTTGCTGCGCTCAAGGATTTGCGGCCCGGTCAGCGATTTATTCAGACATTTTTCCCATCGTCTGGCGGGACGATGCAGGAGCGTGCTGTGGAAAACGAGAGCGAACGTCTTCCCCTTCACAATCAGAGTCCTGCACAAAGGTAATTAACAGCCCGTTTTTTCCTGTGGAAATTTACTTCTTGACATTTTTTCCGATTAGTTGTTTCCTTTCGATACAGTTTCAGTACAGTTTTTCCACACCCCGCGTTGGGAAGTGTTACCACTGTCACTCTCGCGTTGTCGAGGGAGTTTCGCTCAGACGGAGATGAATCGGGCGTGCCGGGCCACCGTATCTTAGGGCCTCTCTTTATCTAGAGCATCGCCGGGATCCGTCGAGGAAGAGTCCCGCCAAAGCAATTCAAAAGCTGTCGTCTCGTTCTCTGCGCACGATGAGGCCGCATTCGCCGCGGTCCACGCCGTTCTAGCTGCGCCGATTCGGGGTAAATCCATCACGAAGCTTCATTGAGTGTCTCCGGCGCCGGTTTCGGCCCGGGACGCGGCAGCAGTGTCGCTGGAGAATTACGGTGTTACGTCCTTGGTTTGGTTTTGCCCTCACAGGGATCTTGTGTGCCCTGTCATTACCGTTGATCGCTGTCTCCATGCTAATCGCCGGCGTCTGCACAGCGACGGTCGCGCTTGGCACTCCACTTCGCGAGCGGCAACGGACACGCGAACTCGAGATCGAGAAGAAATGGCAAACGAACGAGTTTGCCTTCGAGCGCGCTATCGAATCCTATGAAGAGTTAATCGACGCGCATGCGTGGAGGCAAACATGAGCCACGCTGCGATTGCGATTCCAGGTCTGAACCGCATTGGCGGGGCGGAACGGCAAGCCATGCTGCTGGCCAAAGGTCTGCGCCGGCGTGGCTGGCGCGTGAGCGTGGTCGTGCTCTACGGTGATGGGGGCGCGGCGGCCGCGGAGCTGCGCGCCTGCGGTGTGGCGTTCACCAGCCTTGAGATGCGCAAGGGGCTCGCGGATCCTCGTGGCTGGATTCGATTCCATCGCTGGCTCAAGCGCGAACAGCCCGACGTGCTGCACGCTCACCTGCCGCATGCCGCATGGCTGTGCCGATGGTCGCGTTTAGCTGCTTCTGTTCCGGTTGTGATCGACACGCTGCATAGCTCCAGCACTGGCAAAAGGGGACGGCAAGCGGGTTATGCGCTCAGCCGCTGGCTGCCTGACCATGTGACCGCCGTCAGCCGCGCCACGGCCGCGTCGCACCTGGCCGCCGGAATGGTATGCGAAGAACGTTTGTCCATTCTCGGCAACGGAATCGAAGTGGAGGCATGGACGCCGAACATTCAGGCTCGTGCCGCAGCCCGGCGGCAGCTTGGATTGACAGACGAGTTTCTTTGGATGGCCGTCGGCAGGCTGGAGCCCGTGAAGGACTATCCGACTCTCCTGAGGGCCATGGCGCGGACGCCCGAGAAGGCGTCTCTTTCGATTCTCGGTGCCGGCCCGCTGGAGGAGGAACTCGTGAAGCTTGCGGCGCAGCTTGGGCTCAATCGGCGCGTCCGGTTTCTCGGCTTCGAGCCAAATGTCGAGCACTGGATCCAAGCCGCGGATGGGTTCGTTCTGTCATCCCGCTACGAGGGCCTGCCGATGGTGCTGCTTGAGGCCGGTGCTTGCGGTGTGCCTGCAGTGGCTACCGATGTGCCGGGAACGCGGGAAGTCGTTGTCGATGGCGTGAACGGCTGGCTGGCCAGTGCGGCGGACCCATTCAGCCTGAATGAAGCCATGACGAGGCTAATGCAGATGCCGCTGGAAGAACGCTTCGCGATGGGTGAATGCGCACGGCGCCGCGTGAACAATGAGTTCAGCATCGACATCGTGCTCAATGGCTGGGAACAGCTCTACGAAGCGCTGCTCGCTCAGAAGCGCGTCCCATGGCGGACGCGCCTGACAGCTCGAGAAGCCCTGAGCCGCCACAGCGCCGCTTCAGCATAGACGTATTCGCCCAGGGTCAAGGTGGTGGGCTGAGTGCGAAAGAGAACACGATCGACGGAGGTGAATTGATCCGCGTGGGCTGCGAGAAATGTGCGCAGGGATGAAATGTCCGAGTCCGTTGCGGTGTTGGCGTGCACGCAAATGGTCCATAGGCCCTTCGGCTTGTCGACGGGGCCCCAGAGTTGCTGGGGAATCCAGGTTGCGCCCCCGCGCAGGAAGGGGATGCGCGCAAAGCCATCGGAGAGCAGCACGATACCCTCCCGGCCGAGCGCGCCGAGGGTATTGTGATCGAAGCCGTGCCGCGGCGCAACCCAGATTCTTGGGTTAAGCCCATGTGTGCGCAAAATCCGCAGTCCGTCTCTGATCCACATTCGCTGGGTGTCGGCTGGCACGCCGGCAAACTCCGAAGTCCGGGCGAGGCGCACCAGGCTGCGCCCGCGGCTCGCGCAGATATGGCGGTAACCGTGCAGGCCAACTACGGCCCCCAACACTTCCAGCGCGTGGATGCGTTGCCAAAAGGCGGGATCGGGAGTTGATTCACCGAGCTCGGGATCGCGGTTATCCGGAACCACGGCGAGAATCGGCTGAAGGCTGAATTCCTGGATCAGAGCTTCAACACGCCGCCAGCGCTCGCGCGGGGTGGCCGGACAAAGATCGTCGCAGCGGAGAAGGTACTCGGCCGGAACGGGGATCATGCGGTTGCCTCCACGGCGAATGCTCGCGCGAGCAGTTTCCTGCTCCAAAACCAGAGATAGAAGAATGTGCTGACAGTCCAGAGAGACGTCGCAAGCGCGATTCCAGCCACGCCGAACCGGCGCATGAGAACGAGATTCAGAACGATGTCCAGTCCCAGGTTGAGAATGCCGCAGTAGAGGATCAGGTCGGTGCGGCGCATGGCGACCACAAAACGGTAATAGACCCGGCTGACGACGAAGAATGGAATCTGGATGGCGTACATGGCGAGAACGGTGGCGACCACGGCGGTATCGCGCGGCCCAAACCGGCCGTGCTCGAGGGCAACGCGCACCAGAGGGCGCGCGCCGGCGATCAGCAGAGCCGCAATCGGCACAGAGACAAGCGTAGTGAGCCGAACCCAAGTGCGAATCGTGTGGCGGCAGCCATCCCAATCGCGGAATGCAATCATCCGCGACAAGTAAGGGACAATGGCGGTTGAAATGGTGCCTGCCAGCAGAGTGAGCACTACGCTTACGAATCGATTAGCGTAGACCAGGGCAGAGACGCTGCCGGCAATCAACATGGCGGCCATCGCCTGATCGACGAGCAAGCCGCCGGAAGACACTACGCTTGAGAGCAGCACCGGGCCGTATTGGCCGGCAACCTCGCGGGTCGGCTCGTCCATGCCATGCGAACGCAGCTGGAATTGATAGCCGCGCCGCCGCATCATCCAGGCGACAAGGCCGGCATGAATGACCGACCCGATCAACGTGGACCACACCATGGCCCAGATGCCGAAGCGTCCACCATAGAGAAGCGCCCCGAGGATGATGGCAATGGAAATCACCATGGGCGCGAGAGCCGGGATAGCAAACCGGTCCACTGTATTGAGGACTGCAGTGCAATTCGTAGCGATTCCCGTGATGAGAACGATCGGCAGTAGGCCGTAGAACAAGTGAATTGCCAGGGTGAGCTTGGCCGGCGCAAAGTGCGAGGCGATGAGCGGGAAGAAGCCGCGTGCGGCAAGAGCCATGGCCACACTGGCAGCGCCCAGTAGAAGGCACATCCAGAGCATCGAACTCGACAAGAGCTGCTGGGCGCGTTCGCGGCCCTCCTGTTCCCTCACCCGGATGAGCGTGGGCACCAGCGCCTGATTCATCGACTCCGAGATGAGATTGACGAGCAGGCTGGGAATGAGCGCGGCGGCAAGAAATGCGTCCATCGCGTCGGAGCGGCCATAGACGGAGGCCACTGCGACTTCCTTGAAGGTGGCGAGGATTTTGACGAAGATTCCAGCAGCGCCGACCGAGACAGCGGCGCGGAAGATGGCGCGATTGATGCTGAAGACCCGAGAGGGCACGACCATCGGCGAGGCGATCGACATGGCTACGAAGTCGTCCCCCATGATTCCGGTTGTGCTAAGAGATGCGGTTCGGGCGATTCCGCGGCAAGCAGCGGATGCGCGGAGAAGCACGCGCCGAGCCCGTCGGGATCGTCCGATGCGAGACGCCCGGCAGCGGCGATGATCGCCAGCAGCAGCCACGTGGTGCGGTTTTCTTCCACGGTGGCGACGAGCGACGTAAGAACCCAGACAAGCAGCGAAGTAATCAGCGCCAGGCGCAGCGGGCCAGCGGTCCGAAGCGCGGAGCGAAATGCGAGGACGACGATGGCCATCGCCAGGCACAACGCGCAAAGGCCTCCGCCGACGGCGATAGAGAGCGCGGTGTTGTGCGCCGTGTCAATGGGCGAAAGGTGCGCGGCGACGACGAAAGAACCTGCTCCAGTGCCAAGGATGGGCGCGCGCGCGAAGGCGCGCCAGCCGGCGGACCAGATATTCAAGCGTTGATTCAGGTCGCCGGTTTGGATCTGCTGCGGAATGGTGGCAAGCCGGGCCAGAGTCCCAACAGGAACGATGAGCCAGAGAGCAGCCAGAAATGGCGGTAGCGCGAAAGCAGTGGCGACGATGCGACGAGCGCGGCCTTGAGTGAGGAGTAGGAAGGAACCGGCGATTCCAATGACGGCGGCCAGAAAACCTTCTCGGGAGGCGGTAAGCAAGACAGCAACGATCCCCAACGGGAAAAATCCAATTGCGAACAGCCGCGCAGGCCATCGACGCTCGCAATTGACGAGCAGCGCCGCCAGCGGAAAACCAAGATCGAGAAAGCGCGCGACCTCATTGGGATCCTGGCCATATGCGGCGAAGCGCACCTGGCCGGCGGCGATGGCCTCAGGCGAGCTGAACGCCGCCAGCGTGAGAAGCGCAAGCACCCAACTGCCCGCGACGGTCGCCCGCAACAGGGAGCGCAGGTCGACGGGTGTGCCGGCCAGCTCCCAAACGAGCCAGACGATCATTATCTCCTGGAAATAACCACGTATCTTCTCCAGCGTCGCGACAGGATCGATGGTCCAGAAATACGAGCAGCAAAACCAGAGAAAGAGCGCCAGCGTGAGCCACCAGAATGCGCCGGGAGTGCGCATGCGGCCCGCTTGCAGCACCGCTGGAACCGCCGCGAGAAGCACCATCAGGCCTGCAATGCGGGCCGCGTTCCCGAGAATCCCGCCGAGATCGAGAGAGTACTCCCATGGAATCGTAAATGCGAAGACGAGAAGCAGGACCCACGCGGCTCTTCTCATCGTCGCCTCACTAATACCGCTGCGAATAGACCAATGCTGAGTAAATGGTGACGCCAATCGCGGACTGGATGGCGGATTCCAGCGTGCGATTGGCGAGATTCTTTGCGACAGAATCGGGTACATAGAGAATGTCGCGATCCTGCACTGGTTGATCGGGATCCTGCCCGCGCAGCATGCGCCTGATGTTGAGCGCGATCATCGTGCGGCCACCCCTTTGCTCGCGAATGAGTAGCACCTTGCCGACAGCGGCGTTCTGCGAGGGCCCCCAGGCAAGCGAGAGTGCCTGAACCACCGTGAGCCCCTGCACGGGATCGACCGCAAATCCACCGGGACGGATCACGTCGCCTACGACGTAGACGAGCCCCGCGCGGCTTACCTGGACCGTGTCTCCGGGGCTAAGCTCGGGATTATGGTCGGAAGAGGTGTCGGTTCCTCCAGGGTCGAGCGCAACGGCGTGAGGAGTTTTCGGATCGCCCTGATGAAATACATTCACCAGCCGCCCGGCATTGGGTGAAAGACCAGACGCGGCGGAGAGCAGATCGAGCAGCCGATGGTGGACGGTATAGGGATAGACGCCGGGTCGCGTGACCTCGCCAAGGACGCTCACATCCTGGCCAACCCAGGCGGTCACCAGCACCGAAACAAGCGGATGCAGGAGCATGCCTTTATCCACGAGCGCGGCTTCAATCGCGCGCGCGGCCGCTTGCTCGTCCATGCCGGCGAGCTTGACTGCGCCGATCAAAGGAAGCATGACCGTGCCTGCCGTTGAGACTCGGACGCTGGTATGAAACTCCGGTGTGTGGTATTCGGCGATGTCGAGAAAATCTCCGGCGCCGATAGGAGCGGGCATCGCCGCGGCACTCTGCGCACCTGCAGACGCTGGAACGCCGGGCGCAGGGGGCACGCCGCCTGCATCGTTCCAGATGGCAGGCGCGTTCCTGGGATTGGGCACGCTCTTCGTCTCCGGCGTTTGCGGGAAGCTGGCAACACCCGAAGGCAAGCCGGAGGTATTCGGCGTGGGCGCCTGCGCCTGCGTCGCCCCACCGGCGCCGCAGAGCACAACCAAGGCCAGCAATGCCGTGCCGACTTGCGATGCGAGTAACTCGCGTACCAGCGCGGCGCCCAGGGCGATCCAAAGCCCCGCAAAAAACGTGATGGCGAGATACAAAGGAAGATCGGGAGCAACCGGCTTCACCGGCTGGCGAGCGAAATCAACGACAGAAATATTCGAAGAGCGCACACCGGCGGCGAGTCCCGCTTCCTCGGCCTTGCCCTCTACCCGCAGGTACAGATCGTGGCTTGCATTCGCTTCCTGGCGCATCACAGCGTACTGAGTGGCCGCATCATTCAGCTTCATACCTTGATCGGTGGCCTGCGCAAGGCTGTTGCGCACCAACTGCTCGCGATCGAGAGCGGTTTGCCAACTGGAGCGAAAGCGGTCGACAAGTTTCGCGTCCTCGGCCTGCTTTTGTCGGTCCAGATCCTGCAACTGGCGGCCAATCTCAACCACGCGCGGAAAGCCCGGACCATGCTCCGCGCTCAGCTGGGCCTGCTCCTGCTCTAGATCGCTGCGCCGGGCGTGAATCTGCTGCAGAAGCGCGGTAGCGAAGTTGGAGTTATCCGCCAGCAAGTGCGGATCGGAGGCAATGACCGCTTCCGGGTCGCCTTGGGAGGCGGCGCGATACTGGGCTTCGGCAAGAATGCGGTCAGTTGTTGCCGCAACGAGCTGACGGCCCAGCTCGTCAATCTCGAGTAGCGCTGAGCTGTGTTCGGTTTCCCCAGGCTGGCCGTTGGCCATAATCTCGGGCGTGCTCACAATCCCGTGCTGGTCTTCAAACTCCGCCAGGCGTTGCTGGTCCCGGTCAACGCGAGTCTTCAAATCGACCAGCTGCGCATTGAGCCATCCCGAGGCCTGCGCCGTCGCCTGGATCTGCGATTCGGTTTCCTGCTCGCCGTAGGCGGCGATGAGCATATTGACGACCGCGGCCGAAAGCGCGGCGTCATGCGAGCGAAAGCGAATCTCGACCAACATAGTGCGCGGCACCGATTCCACGTGAAGGCGGCGCGAAAAGCGGTCGAGAAGCCAGGCCTGAGCGGCTGCCGTGGGCTTGCTGGGATCGAAGGTGGGAAAGCGGCTGGCAAAACTGCCACAAAAGCCGGGAGCGCTCGCCAGCTTGAGCGCGACAATCACGCGCCACGCAAGCCGGTCGCTGCGCAAAACGCTGGCCAGCGTCTCCAGGGCGATTGGCGCCGAGAGGATGGAAGTGGGAATCTGCACTTCGGCCCCATCAAGACTGAGCGAAGAGACGGGAGCGGCGCGAAGCTCGACACGGCCTGAAGCTTCATATTGGTCAGGCGCGATGAGGCAATAAAGAACGCAGGCAACAAGCAGAGTGGCTTGGATGATGATGACGAAACGGCGCCTGCGCCAAACGATCAGCGCGAGGCCGCGAAGAGAAGTGGATGAAGCCGGAACGTGACTCGCGGGAGCTGTCGCGGCGGATTCGACAACGGGGACTTCGTGAATTGAAAGAGCGTTCGGCAACGGAGGAGAACCTCAATGACGGCAGGCCGCGCGCGGAGTCACCGATCACTGCGATTCCATTCCTGTTTTCAGCTAGGAACACAATGACGGTCGCCGCTCACCGCAGCAAAAACTCGTCATGAGCCTCATCCTCGCCCACACCATTGAGGCAAATGCGATGGCTCTGGCGTTCAGAACGAACAACAATGCTGGAGAAAATCCCTGACAGTTTCGTTCATCGGAGAGAGATCGTCAAGAATCTTGTTCAGGATTGGTGGCACAAGCGTGATTGCCGTCACACGGCGAGCAGCACAGGTTAAAACTGTACGGGCAAAACATGAGAAATATGAGAGGAACACTCCGCGAGAACGGCTCTCGATCAGGGCAAAAGCAGCGATTTTCCGTGGAGCCAACTTACTCGGCTCATCAAAACTATCGGGCGATCAGTCCAGAATGGGCAGCTACGATCTGCCATTTCCCCGTTGGTGAACGGGCCCACACTCGCGTGAAACGGAAATCTCCATTCGCAGGATTACCCGCATACGTTCCGGACATCTGCATTCGGACCGTTACCACAGCCGCATCACCCAAAGCCATGACCCGCTGCTCAGAAGTCTCCAAGTTCATGACCTTGAGCACACCTGTGCGATAGGCAGCAATATCGTCTTCTTTGCCTTTCAACTCCCCAAGATGATTGGTAAAAATCAGGTTTGGGGCTAGAAGCTCGCTTAGAGCGGCCACGTCTGAGCCAAGCATCGCGGTCCTGAGCTGCCCTTCGACGTCTAATATCTGCGTCTGTAATGTCTTATCCATGGAGCCTCTCTGACTCACGCAGCCCAGTTTTCGGCGGCGAGTCAAATGTGTCATTGCCCTTTCTTGCCTAATCGAGTGCGGTCCTGTACCAATCGACAGTGCGCCGAAGCCCTTCGCGGAAATCGACCAGCGGCACGTAGCCCAGCAATTCCCTCGCCCGGCCGATGTCAGCCAGAGAGTGCTTGATGTCGCCGGATCGCGGCTCCGCATAGGCCGGCTTCCCCTTGTAGCCGGTGAGCTCGCTGAGAATCTCAACCACCTGATTCAGCGTGATGGCGGAGCCGGTGGCCACATTCATCATTTTTCCTGAGACTTTTTCGGCGGGCGCGGATGCGGCCAGCAGATTGGCGGCAACGACATTCTCAATAAATGTGAAGTCGCGGCTCTGTTCACCATCGCCGAAGATGGTGACATGCTCGCCGGCAAGCAGCTTGCGGCAAAAAATGGCCAAAACGCCGGAGTAATGCGAAGTGGGGTCCTGAAACGGCCCGAAGACGTTGAAGTAGCGCAGTGTGACGGTTTCAAGCCCGTAGACTCGCGTAAATGCGCTCAGATAATGCTCGCCCGCCAGCTTGGCAACGGCATAGGGGCTGATGGGGTTGGGCAGCATGTCTTCGCGCTTGGGAAGCGTAGGTGTATCGCCGTAGACCGATGAAGAGCCCGCATAGACAACGCGGCGCACGCCGGCAGCGCGAGCGGCCACAAGTACATTAAGGGTGGCATCAACGCAATTGCGGTTGGTCGCGACCGGATCGGCAACGGAGCGAGGAACACTGGCCAGTGCCGCTTCGTGAAAAACGACCTCCGCACCCGCGCAGGCTTGGGCGCAAACCGCCGAATCGGCCAGGTCGCCCTCAATGAACTCCATGGCCTCGAGGCCAGCGAGGTTGGCGCGTCTGCCGGTGATGAAACTATCGACGCCACGGACTGATTCGCCGCGTTTGAGCAGCGCGGCGGCAATCGAACGACCGATGAATCCTGCAGCGCCGGTGACTAGGTACCTCGCCAAATTCGTGCTCCAAGGAAAGAATGGTGTTCAGCCCAATCGACAGCCCGTTCAGGCTAGGATACTATTGCGATCCAATGACTCCGCGGATCGCATCATGCGACAGCTGGCGCGAGTCCATGGTGGTTCGTTTTTGATGCGATGATGACAGCTTTTCTCCCAACTTTGGCTGAACCCCAGCACTTCTTTGCATGGGAGAGACTGCTGTTTGCGACGCTCGCGGTTTTGTCGCTCGCGGGCTTCTGGTGGCGCTTCGGGCCTATCCTCGCGAAAATCCTCCAGTCGAAAAAAGATCCGGGCTTTCATCTCTTCCCTATCGGTAGGCGCATTCGCGATTTCGTCTGGGAGGTGCTGCTCCAGGGCAAGGTCATTCGTGAGCGCCCACTGGCCGGCATGGCGCACGCGCTGGTCTTCTGGGCGTTTTGCGCTTTTGCGCTGGTCACCCTGAACCACTGCGCGACGGTTTTTGGGCTTGGGTTTCTCGATCCGGCAGGACGCGTGGGGCAGCTCTATTTCGATTTCGCGGCCCTCTTCGCAGCGCCCTGCGCCGTGGGGATCTTCGCGCTCTTTGTTCGGCGATTCGTTACGCGGCCCAAATGGCTCGGCGAGCTGTCGTGGGAATCGGGACTGATTGCGCTGTTGATCTTCGCCCTGATGGTCACCTATCTCGCGGCCTTTTTTGCGCCTGCAACCGGCGATGCTGCGCACGCGCTTTGGTGGGCGCACACCCTTACGCTGCTCGCGTTCCTGCCGCTCATTCCGCACACCAAGCACCTGCATCTGGTTTTGAGCCCGTTCACGGTTTTTCTCTCGCGCGGCGGATTCGCAGACATTCCTCCGCTGGCCGACGACGAGGACTTTGGATTGGTGGCCGGAAAGGATCTGACGCAACTGGTTAGCCTGCAAGCCTACTCCTGCGTGGAATGTGGCCGTTGCATGGAACATTGCCCGGCCAACAACACCGGCAAACTGCTGAACCCGAAAGAAATTGTGCTCGGGCTGCGCGGCTATCTCAATGAATATGGGCCAACGTCCGAGGAGCCGCTCCTGGGCAAATACAACGCACAGGAGGCCGTGTTTGAGTGCACTACGTGCGGGGCGTGCGAATTCCAATGCCCGGTGGGAATTGAGCACGTGCCGATCATCGTGGGGCTGCGGCGCGGCGCGGTAAACACGGGGGAATGGCAAGACGACCACGGAGCAAAGCTTTTTCTGGCTTTGGAGCGGGGCAGCAACGCATTGGGAATCAGCCCCACGGAGCGCGACAAGTTTCTGGAGAAGAATGCCCTGCCCATCTTCGATGGGACGCAGGAGTACTGTTTGTGGCTCGGATGCATGGGCGCGTACGATCCCCGCGGCCGCGAGATTGTTTTAGCTCTGGTCAAGATCTTCGCTTACCTAAAAGTCAGCTTCGGCGTGATGCGCAAGGAGCGCTGCACGGGCGACCCGGTGCGGCGACTGGGCAACGATTTGCTCTTTCAGCAACTGGCAGAGGCGAACCTTGAGGCGCTGGCCCAATCCAAAACCAGGAAAATAATCTCTATCTGCCCGCACTGCGTGCGCACGATTCAGGAAGACTGGAAGGCGTATGGAACGCCGCCCGAAGTCGAGCATCACAGTGAGTTTCTGGCCCGGCACACGAATGAATTGAGCTTTGTATCAGGGCACGACCGGGGCACCCACGCAATGCGCGGGTCGCGTGCCGACAGCACGGGAAAAAAGGAAGGGGCTTTAGCCCCTGAGGGACACGAGGAAGAAACAATCGTGTTTCATGATCCGTGCTATCTGGGACGGTATCGGGGCGTTTACGAGGAACCGCGCCAGGTGGCCGCGCTGGCCGGAGAGTTGGTCGAAGCGCCGCGGTCGCACGAACGCAGTTTTTGTTGCGGAGCGGGAGGCGGCCTTTTGTTTCTCGGCGAGGAGAAGGGCGAGCGCGTGAGCCATGTGCGCGCTGCGGAGTTAGCGGCCACGGGAGCGACTGTCGTCGGCACAGCCTGCCCCTTCTGCAATACGATGTTCCGGGATGCATTCGCGGAAAAAGGCGAGGGTGCGCCGGAGCTAATGGACATTGCGCAGTTGGCGGCGCGGGGGTTGCCGGAGTGACTGCAAGGATACGCGGGAGAGCAAGAAAATGAAGATCGTTGTATCCATCAAGCAGGTTCCGGAGCGCGACGCGCAGGTTCGCATCGACGCAAGCGCCAAATGGATAGAAGAGCGCGACCTCCAGTGGGCGATGAACGAGCCTGACGCCTACGCTCTTGAAGAGGCCCTCCAGCTCAAAGAAAAATCGGGTGCTGGCGAGGTGATTGTCGTGAGCGCCGGCCCGGAGCGTGTGGGATCGACGATTCGCGAGGCGCTGGCCAAAGGCGCGGATCGCGCCATTCACATTGTCTGCGACGACCTGACCGGGCGCGATGCACTTGGAGTGGCCAGGCTTCTGGCCGCGGCAATTAAGACTGAGAATCCCGACCTCGTACTCACCGGACTGCAGTCGGAAGACGTGGGTCTGGGGCAGACCGGCGTCATCGTCGCGGAACTGCTTGACCTGCCGCATGCCACCATGATTCTTCACGTGGAGAAAACCGACTCCGGACTCAAAGTGAAGCGCGAGCTCGAGGAGGGATGGTTCCAGTTAATCGAATTGCCCACGCCGGCAGTGCTGACGATGCAATCGGGCGGGAACAAGCTTCGCTACGCAACTCTGATGGGCATCAAGCGCGCCAAGACAAAAGAGATGCGAACAGTTACCGCAGCGGAGCTCGCCGCGGATGATGCGCCGAGCGTCGTGCTCGAGCAAATCTCCGCGCCAAAGAAGCAAAAATCCACGCAGATCTTGCCGGGCTCAGCCAAAGAAGCGGCTGCAACCCTGGTGGAAAAGCTGAAGACGGAGGCGCGCGTCCTATGAGTGTTCTTTTGGTTTTGGAGGAAAGTAGTGGAAGGATCAAGAGATCCAGCTGGGAAGCGCTCGCCGCCGCCCAACGCCTTGGACCCGCGGAGAACATCTCCGCTGTTGTCATCGGCGCGCAGACCGAGGCACCGGCTGCCGAGGCCGCAACCAGGCCCGTCGGTAAAGTAATCCGCGTGGAGCATCCGCTGCTCGCGCAGTACACCGCCGATGGTTTCTGTGCCGCTTTTCACCAGCTCATCCAAAACGAGAGCCCTGCGTACGTTCTCTTCTCACACACATATCAGGTGCGCGACTACGCGCCGGCGCTGGCCTGCCGCATGGGCCAGGTTTTGATTGGCGACGTCGTGGGAATCGAAGATGGGCCAGGATTTGTGCGGCAGCTCATGCAGGGACGGCTCATTGGCAGCTACACGCACGCCGGCGATGGGCCGTGCTTCATCTCAGTGCAGGCCGGAGCGTTTCGTGCGGACATTGACGCAGGGCCGCGAGGAACCCAAGCGCCGGTTGAACTCTTCAGCCCAAATCTTGACGCGGCGCAGATTCGCACGCGACCTGGCGAACCATTTCGTGGCTCAGAGCAGACAGTCGATCTAAGTTCGGCGCAGCGCATTGTGAGCGTGGGACGCGGCATAAAAGATGCGCAGAATTTGCCAATCGTTCAGGAGTTGGCGACTGCGCTGGGCGCTGAACTCGCTGCCTCGCGCCCCATCTGCGACAACGGCTGGCTGCCGATGGAGCGGCAGGTGGGCAGCTCGGGCCAGACGGTTGCGCCGCGGCTTTATCTCGCCGTTGGGATCTCCGGGGCGATCCAGCATTTGGTTGGCATGAAAGGCTCGCAATGCATCGTCGCTATTAACAAGGACCCCGACGCACCGATCTTCGAAGTGGCCGACTACGGAATCGTCGGTGATTTATTCGAAGTTGTTCCGGCGCTGACGGAGGCGTTGAAAACGGCAAAACAGTAGGCGTCGGAACCACCACGAACACCATCCGCCGAAAAGCCTAAACCCACCAAGAATTACTTCGATCTCGCGCTAACCAATATCCGCACTGATGTGTTATGGTTCCATTCTTGTCCCGCGTTCACCTGTGCACGGAGTGAATTTCAATGCTATTTCCAGAGACGTATCCAGCCGCGCTCGGCCTCACGGTCCTGACCATGATCTGCTGGGGATCGTGGGCCAACACGCTCAAGCTTTGCCCTGGCTATCGCTTTCAACTTTTCTATTGGGATTACGTATTGGGAATGCTTGCAGGCGCTGTCTTGTGGGGGCTAACGGCAGGCAGCATGGGGCACGCGGGAACGCCTTTCCTGGCCGACTTGAAGCAAACAGCGACCGGACCGATGCTTTACGCGATTGCGGGCGGCGCCATCTTCAACGTGGCGAACTTGCTGCTGGTGGCCGCAATCGATGTGGCCGGCCTGGCGGTTGCCTTCCCTGTTGGAATTGGACTAGCACTGGTCATCGGCGCGATCTCGAACTACGTTCTCAAGCCCGTGGGCAATCCGATGCTGTTGTTCGGCGGTGTTGCGTTGGTCGTGGTGGCCATCATTCTTGACGCAGCGGCGTATCGCAAGCGCGAAGCGACGGCCAAGGCAACGACGGGCCGCGGCATCTTTATCAGCCTGGCCTGCGGCGTGTTGATGGGTTGCTTCTATCCATTTGTGGCGCATGCATTGAACGGCGAACCGGGCGCGACTGCACCTGGACCCTACGCCGTCACGATGTTCTTTATGATCGGTGTGCTGATCTCCGCTGTGCCCGCGAACTGGCTCCTGATGAAGAAGCCTCTCGACGGGAAAGAACCGGTCGATGGCGCCGGTTACTGGCGCGCGCCGCTCGGCTGGCATATGGCGGGAGCACTTGGCGGAGCCATCTGGTGCACGGGCGGCGTGGCGAACTTTCTCGCGTCGGGCGCGCACCTGGTGGGCCCGGCGGTTTCTTATAGCATTGGCCAGGGCGCAACCATGGTCTCCGCATGCTGGGGAGTGTTTGTGTGGCGCGAATTTGCCGGCGCTCCGCGGCAGGCCAAAACGTTTCTCGTCCTGATGTTCATCTTTTTTTTGGCTGGGCTGGGCGCAGTGGCGCTGGCCCCGCTCTATTGACATACCCTCATGAGTGACTCGCGCAAACCAATCGTCATCGTCGGCAGCATCACTATGGATCTGGTCACCCGCACGCCGCGCATTCCGGCAATCGGGCAAACGCTCATCGGAACTGGCTTTGAAACCAATCAGGGCGGCAAAGGAGCAAATCAAGCAGTCGCAGCCGCGCGGCTTGGCTATCCGGCGGCGATGGTCGCCAAGGTGGGCGACGATGCTTACGGGCCCGAACTCATCGCGAGCCTCCGGCGGGCCGGCGTCGATACCTCGGCCATGGAAAAGGTGCCGGGACCGTCGGGTCTCGCGCCCATCTATGTCGCCGACGATGGACGCAACGCGATCGTCGTGGTTCCGGGCGCGAACGGAAAGATGGATCGTGCGACGGTAAACAGGCATGCCGACCTCATTCGCTCAGCGGGGATGGTCCTCTGCCAGCTCGAAATTCCCATGGACACTCTGAGCTATACACTCGACTTCTGCGCGCAGTCAGGCGTACCGGTGATGCTTGACCCCGCGCCTGCTGCGGATTTGCCGGAAACGGTGTGGAGCAAGGTGGCATGGTTCACGCCCAATGAAACCGAGGCCGCGCACTACGTTGGCGATGAGCCAAATCTGGAAGAAAGCGCCAGAAAGCTTCTTGCAAAAGGTCCGCGCGGCGTCGTGCTCAAGCGCGGCAGCGAAGGCGCATACGTCGCCGTCGCGGGCGGCAAAGCCGGATGGGTGAAGCCGTTCAAGGTGGACGCGATCGATACTGTTGCCGCAGGCGATTGCTTCAATGGAGCGTTCGCCGTGGCGTTGCTTGAGGGCAACGATCCCTGGGCCGCGGCGCGATTCGCCAATGCGGCAGCGGCAATCTGTGTCACGCGCAAAGGCGCGGCGGCGTCCATGCCGCTGCGCGCTGAAGTAGCCGAGTTTCTATCAAAGCGCGAATGACCCGTGGCGGAGGACTATGCTTTCCCAGGTGCCCAGATGCGAGGCACCTGGGGCACCCGCTGGTTCAGGGGCCTGGAGGCCCCTGCTCCTACCATCGCGCTCCGCTCACCACACATGGCATGCATTATCGGGCATCATAGCCTGACCCACCTTGCATCCGAATGCTTCTCCGAAGGGCTTCAAATTTTGCACCACGCCGTTCGCGCGGATCGGATCCGGGGAATGCGGATCGGTCTGCACGATCAATCGTGTTAGCTGGGGCCGCCACCCGCCGCACCAATCCTGCCCGAAGGCCATGAAGAATTGCTGCTGTGGCGTGTAGCCGGAATCATCCTTCGCGGTCAGGTCAATGCCCTTTCGCTTCGCATCGGCCAGGAAGGCCATATACGCTAGGCGCAGTCCGCCGTTATCAGCGGTGTTCTCGCCCAGCGTGAGCTTTCCATTCACCTTCACATCATCCACGGCGATAAAGTTGCCATACTCATGCACTTCGCAGTCCGTCATGGCGTCGAATTTCTTGCGATCATCCGCGGTCCACCAGTCCTTGAGATTTCCGTAGCCATCGAACTGACTTCCCTGGTCGTCAAAGCCGTGCGTCAGCTCGTGGCCGACGAAGAAACCCAAGTGCCCGTAGTTTTCCGCGTCTGTAGCCTTGGGATCGAAAACCGGAGACTGCAGGAACGCCGCGGGGAAGTTGATGTCGTTCATCGTGGGGTTGTAAAACGCGTTCACCGTCGCGGGAGACGTGATCCATTCCGAGCGGTCAACCGGCTTCCCAATCTTGTTCAGCTGGCGTTTGTTTTCGAATTCTGCGGCTCTAAACGCATTCCCCAGTGCATCGCCCCGCACCACGGTCAACTTTGAATAGTCACGCCAGTGATCGGGATATCCGATTTTATTGGCGACCATGTGCAGCTTGGCTTTGGCCTTGGCGCGTGTTTCGGCGCTCATCCACTCCTGCTTGTCCAGCTCGCTCTCCATAGCGTCTTCGATGTCCTTGACCATTTGCGAAGTGAAGGCTTTTTGCGCAGCGGAGAACTGGCTGTCCACGTAGACCTGGCCGACGGCCTCGCCGAGCCCATTGTCGGTCGCAGATACACAGCGCTTCCAGCGCGGACGCTCCACCTGTTCTCCGCTCAGCTCACGACCATAGAAATCGAAATCTGCATCGTAGATGGGTTTGGGTAAAGCGTAGGAGGGAGTGCTGGTCGCCAGTTGCCAGCGGAGATACGTCTTGATGGTTTCAAGATCCGTGGAATCGAGAATGGCCTGGAGCCCTTTGAAGAAATCGGGATTCGCAACGTTCAAGTCGGCAATGCCCGGTACCCCGGTGCGCGCGAAGAATTGCGGCCAATCAATCGCCGGCGTGAGCTGGGCCAATTGCGTCGCGGGCATCATGTGATAAATATTGTGCGGATTGCGCCGATCGGTTACATCCATCGAGACTTTGGCCAGCGCCGTTTCAAGCGCCATGACTTTGTCCGCGTCCGCGGCGGCTTTATCGGCAGGTTCGCCCAGCAGGCCCAGCACCGTTGCGATGTGGGCGACATAATCCTTGCGCGTTTTTTCCGCCGCGTCGCCGGTGCGGAAGTAGTAGTCGCGTTCCGGCAGTCCGAGACCGCCCTGGTCGACGTCGGCAATCTCCTTGGTCGCGTCCGCGAAGTCCTGCTGCTCAGAGTAGCTGAAGAACGCGTTCACATTGATCATCTGGTCGTGCGCCAGCAGATCGGTCAGTTGCTTCTTGTCGCTCAGTGCGGAGATCCGGTCAAGCTCGGCTTGAAAAGGTTTCAGGCCGGCGTCGTCGATCGCCTTTTCGTCCATGCAGGTGGCGTAATAGTCGCCAATCTTCTGCTCGTTGGGCGTATGCTGCGCGCTCTTTTCAGCCACCTTGTCGAGCAACTGGTGCAACACAATCTGCGTGTGGTCCTGGATCCTGAACAGTGAGTCGTAGCCCGGCAGGTCGGGTGGAGTCGGATACAACTTGGTGAAGTTGCCGCAGGCGTATTGCACGAAGTTATCGCAAGGATTGACGGAGGTATCGATCAGATCCTTCTCGAGACCCGACGAAAGCTTGACAGGCGCACTCGAGTCGCCAGTGCTCGGGGCTGGGGCCTGCGCGCGGACGATGGGGAGCTGGACCGCAAGAACGATGCCGGCGGCCAGCAACAGCGATGGCGCACCAAAAAGTCGATACATTTGAAAGCCTCCAGAAAGAATTTGGGTGGTTCTCGCTCCAGAAACAATATCAACGATTGTAGTTCTCAGCCGGGCGGCCGTCGGCAATAGCTTAGGTTCCCGGTCACACAGAATCGCAACTTGTCACAACCTCACCGCCTGAAGCCCTAAGTTGGGTCCTTTAGACGAGGGGGCCGCTCTTTAGAAAGCGAATACGTTCTGGAATCGAACCGGGTTCCCGGCGGGACGAATCGGACGGGGGATCATCGAGACAAGTCTTCATAGAAATGCGCCACGGCCGTGCCGCCAGCCGTAAGCGCATCTGTGAGAAGTTAGCTACGCCACCAGCGCCATCTCGCGGATGGTCTCCTTGCGCGCGGTGAAGCGATCGATCAGGTCCGTACGCACCTCGTAGCCCCGTCCCGGTGTGTCGGGGATCGCGATCTCGCCTTGATCGGAGACCGTGACTGCGGGCTCAATAATATCGTCGGTAAAATAGCGTGCCGAGGCTGAGACATCGCCCGGCAGCGTGAAGCCTTCGAGGGTTGAAAGAGCGATGTTGTGCGCGCGGCCAATCCCGGACTCGAGCATTCCGCCGCACCAGAGGGGAATTCCACGCTCCATTGCAGCGTTGTGCACGGCAATGGCCTCGGAGAAGCCGCCTACGCGGCCCAGCTTGACGTTGATAATCTTGCAGGACTCCATCTCGATGGCCGCCAGGGCATCGCGGCGATTGCGAATGGACTCGTCGAGGCAGATGGGAGTATTGAGGCGCCTTTGCAGCACGGAATGAAAATAAAAGTCGTCGTGCCAGAGGGGCTGCTCAATCATCAGCAGGTCAAAGGCGTCGAACGAAACCAGGTGGTCTTCGTCGCGCAGGCGATAGGCCGAGTTGGCGTCGCAACTGAGCAGGATGCCCGGCCAGCGGCTGCGCACGCGCTCAAATACATCCACATCCCAACCCGGTTTGCATTTCAGCTTGATGCGCTGATAGCCGGCGGCTAATTCATGCTCGACGGTGAAGAGCAGCTCTTCAATTGTCGGTTGAATGCCGATCGATACGCCGCAGATAATGCTGTCGCGCACGCCGCCCAGCAGACGAGAGAGCGAAACGCCCTCGCGTTGCGCTTCCAAGTCCCATATAGCGTTCTCGAGCGCGGCCTTGGCCATGGGGTTGCCGCGCACGGCGCGAAAAATGCCCGGGCAATCGCCTCCATGCTCGGGAGACTCGGCAGCCATCATGGGCGCGAGTTCCTGAATCAGAACCTGCCAGGCCGAGTCGGTCGATTCGCCTGAAAAGAACGGACGCTCGCCGGCTGTGCACTCGCCCCACCCGGAAAGTCCTTCGGATTGAACTTCGGCGAGCACGATCCGCCGGTTGCGGGTAATACCAAAGCTGGTCTCAAAAGGACGCACCAGCGGCATATGCAGTTCACGCAGAATGATCGAATCAATTCTCATAAAGTTTTACAATCCTTTAAAAAAACCAGAATCACGACTCGATTGCAACTGGGCTGGGGAGCCCAGTTCGAAGATTCCGTTTCCGTCCGCATCGCGAGAGAAGCCAAGTACGACCAGTCCCCGCGAGAAAGCATCCTGAAACTTCCGCCGATTCTCTAGCTGAACATCGAGGGCCCTTTCACGGGTTGCTTCGTTCGTCTTCCAACGGTCAATGGGGGCTGGGACCAAAATGCGTTCTTCAATGCATTGCGCGGCTGCCGGGCGCTGAGCGAGAGTTGCTTCCACTCGCGGGGAATCCAGCTCCCATTCCGCCAAAAGCCGGTCGGTCGGGAGCCCACCCTGCAGTCGAGAAGAGGATACACCATAGAAATCCACACGATAGGCGCTGGCGATTGCGCCCAGCCTGTGGATATTGAGGAAAGCATTGGGAATTACGAGCGGATCGAAAGTCCACTCCATATGCTTGATACCGCGAGAAAGCGCCTCACGCCGTTGTTCCCATTTAAGTTGCGCGCCCAGGCCCCGATTGCGGTGCGATGCCCGAACTGCCAGCATATGCGAATGCAGGTAAGGCCGCGGATCGCACTCGCTCTGCTTGA
Organism: uncultured Acidobacteriaceae bacterium; assembly: GCA_963762905.1. Classification (GTDB taxonomy): domain Bacteria; phylum Acidobacteriota; class Terriglobia; order Terriglobales; family Acidobacteriaceae; genus Telmatobacter. The sequence goes on from CAVXMJ010000031.1 coordinate 438,185, forward strand.
TTCCAGGCAAAGACATGGCGAAACCAACGAGCGCTTTGGCCTGCTCGCCGGGCTGGCCCGCGGCGAGCTCATTGTCAAAAGCGCCGAGCACCTGGCCGCCGATTTTTTGTGCAAGCATGAAGGTCTTGCGCGCTGTGACATCGCTTTCGTCATAGCCCCAGGTCTCGACCTGGAGGCGAACGCATGCCTCCATTTCGTCGAATCCCTGGCAGTTGCGAATCTCGATCATAGCCGCGCCTTCGACGACGTTTGAGCCCGATCGTCGCAGCCTCGCGCCTCTACACCCGCCAGGTTCTTTTTCGCCTGCGCCCAGAGTGCTTCCAACTCGGGCGGAGACAATTCCTCCAGCGGGCGTTGAGCCATGCTTTCCATCTCGTTGAAGCGCCGGCGGAAGCGCAGATTGCAGTTGCGCAGCGCCATCTCCGCGTCCACGCCAAGGTGGCGACCCAGATTGACGACCGTGAAAAGCAAGTCCCCGAGCTCTGCCTCGACTCGTGGATCGCCGGCTTCCGCTTCAGCCGCCAACTCGGCAGTCTCTTCAGCCACTTTGGGCAGCAGCTCGCGCCAGCTTGGCCAATCGAAGCCGGATTTTTGCGCCTTGGCGCCGAGCTTGGCCGCTTCCGCCAGCGCGGGCATCGAGCGAACAACGCCGTCCAGCCGCGACACCGGTTGCTCCTGCGCTGCAGGCGCGCCTGCTGCATGCAAAGGCTTCTCCGCAGCTTTGATCTCTTCCCAATTGCGCAGAACGCCTGCTGAAGTGTCTGCCACAGCCACGTCTACGTCCGCACTGTTTCCCGCGGCGCGCGAAGCTTCGTCGCCAAAGACATGCGGATGACGGCGAATCAACTTTCGGTTCAACCCCTCCAGCACGTCCGAGACCGAGAAAAAACCTTCGTTGGCCGCCATCTCGGCATAAAAGAGCACCTGCAGAAGCAGATCGCCAAGCTCTTCGGCAAGGTGGTCGAAGTCGCGCCGCTCGATGGCGTCGAAGACCTCGTAGACCTCTTCCAATGTGTATTTGCGAATGGAATCAAACGACTGTTCGCGATCCCACGGGCAGCCGCCTGGAGCGCGCAGCCGAGCCATGATGGCCGCAGACTGCTCAAACAATGCCGCCGCCCGCGCCGGATCGGTGGTGGTTTCGGGCGTGGAACCTTTCGCGCTGGTTTTCTCTGGCGGCAGATCCATCCATCTCTATTTTACCTTTCAGGGAGCGGCGGCGATGATCTGCGCGTCTTACGGGGCATACGCTAGCGTCCTGAGTCACTAGTTCGAAAAGCAAAAAAAGGGTCATCCTGAGCGAAGTTTGGCGCATTCTTTGCGCCAAACTGAGTCGAAGGACCTGCATTTGCCGGCATTTCGATCTCCAACGAACTTCTGTATCAAGATGCCGCAGCCTTATACTCAATCTCTTCCATGATTCGCGTCCTCGGAACCATCCTCGCCGGGCTTTTCGGGCTGGCCTTCGGCAGCTTCCTGAACGTGTGCCTGAGCCGCTGGCCCGAGGGCGAGAGCATCGTAAAACCGCGCTCGCATTGCAGAGGCTGCGGGCGAACGCTCGCGTGGTGGGAAAATGTACCACTGGTGAGTTGGCTGGCACTGCGCGGACGCTGTCGAACGTGCGGTGCGCCGATCAGCTGGCGCTATCCGCTGGTGGAGTTGGCAGTGGGGGCATTGTGGGCGGTAGCTGCGTGGCAATCTCTTAACTTGATTCTCTCGCCTGATGCGACAACCCCAACTATCGCTCTGTCGGATGCCCTCGGAAAAATGATCTTCTACTGGCTGTTAGTGGCCCTCGCAATGCTTGACGCCGAGCATCTCTGGCTTCCCAACTTCATCACCCTTCCCGGAATCGCACTGGGGTTGATCCTGACAACAATCCTGGCGCCACTCAACGAATCTTGGTGGCAACAACGATTGAGCTGGAAATCAGCTTTCCTTGAAGATTTGCTGGCGATTGTCGTCGCTGCTGGCGTCATTCTGGTCACCCGCTGGCTCTACTGGTTGCTCCGCCACCGTGAAGGAGTCGGCCTTGGCGATGCAAAGCTGATGGCGATGCTGGCCGCATGGCTCGGCCTGCCCGGCGCGCTGCTCTCCTTTTTTGTGGGCGTTATGCTGAGTGCGGTCGCCGCATTGGTTCTGCTCGCTCTGCCTGCTGCGCGAAAGAACCCTGAAAGCTGGGCTCTCACCAAGCTGCCCCTTGGCACATTTCTTTGCGTGGGCGGAATCGTGAGCGCCTTGTGGGGCGAGCCAATCATCCACGCGTATCTGCGCTGGGCCGGCTTCTAGAGCGTGTTTTACGAATCTGCTTTGTAACAAGGGCACGGCTTTACCGCTTGGCGAAAAACTCATTTCAGGTCGCCGTTTTGAAAGGGCAGTTTACTCGTGCAACTAAAGTCCGCAGAATGATCGAGGGCTTTAGCCCCTGAGGGATGATTTTTCGGAGCTTACGCTGCTGCGGCGACTTTTTCACCGGGCCGTTTAGCCGGGCCGCGAAAGGCTGCTACAGAATGGGGTTTTAACCCCTGAGGGGACCTCGGACGGATCCAATACAGTCAATCTTGATTCACGCGTCTAGCCATCGCGCCCGCTCTACTGTTGCGGCTGCGTCACCGTCGCGTCCGGCTTTTCCGCATCCGCCTTCGCGTTCGCAATCTCCGGATCCACGAGCTCCTTTGCAGCCTCTTTCGCGTGACGGCTTCCGGGATCGTATTCCCTCACCTTCAGGTAATTAGCGCGAGCGTTGGCGAAGTCGCCCGTGTGACGCTCGGCTTCTGCCAATCCCCAATACACGTCCGGATTGTCTGGGTCCAGCACCAGCGCGGATTGAAAGCGCGACAGAGCGCCCTTCCAATCCTTGTTCGAGAGATAATAGCTGCCCACTTCTTCGTCTTCCGCCGCTGTCTCGTGGTGCTCGGGCACAACTTCCTCGCCCTTCTTTTTATGTTTCCCGGGTTGCGTAGTATCCGTGTCATCGTCCGGCGGATTCAGATCGCCCATCCCGGCGAGGCTCGAGCTCGAACTGCTGCTGCTTGAATCGACCGCATCCGCCGCCTCTTCCGGGCTGCGCACAGGATCGCCATCTTCGGCGGGCATGGCGGCGTGTGCGCTTGGCTCTTCATCCCCCGGCGCCAGGTCCGGCGAGATTTGGGTGGGCATCACCGGAACAGAAGTCGTGTCGTCCGGAAATGGATTCGCATTGGTCTGCGGTTTCGCTTGGGCGGGCTGCTGCGCGGGAGCGGAGTTTTGCCCACCCGCCACAGGTTGGCTTTGCCCGGAGCCCGACTGGCTTTGTGCCTGAGCGCAGAGCCCCTGCGCAGCCGCCACGCCGCCCAGGGTCAACGCGATTGTGAAGACCAACTTCATGAATCTGCTTTCGGCACATCGACGGTCATGGTGCGCAGCCGGTTGCTCAATGAGACGCGAATGCTCCTATAGAAAGAATCGCACATCTGCTTCACGAAATCATTCAGCCGCAATCAACGCTGCGCCACCAACGACGCCTTCTCCTTTTGACTCGACAATTGCCGGGTAGTCACCGGCGGCGAGGCCCTGGCCGAACCGTCGAAACGCCCTCTTCCCATGCGATTTCCACCCAGCGTCGGCCAACCCGGAACCGCTACAATCACCTCTGGGCCTCGCATTCTTTGGGGCGCAAATCAGGAGTGCAACTTCGCATGGGCTACCAGGTTCTGGCCAGAAAATACCGTCCGCAGCGCTTTGCCGACGTGGCCGGCCAGGACCATGTAACGCGAACCCTGCTGAATGCGCTGGCCCAGAACCGCATCGCGCACGGGTACATCTTCTCCGGGCATCGCGGCATTGGCAAAACCACCATCGCGCGCATTCTGGCCATGGCGCTGAACTGCCGGACGGAAGTGGGCACGGCGCAGCGGCCGACGCCAGAGCCATGCGGCACATGCGATGCCTGCATCGAAATTCGCCAGGGTAATGCAGTGGACGTGATCGAAATCGACGCGGCCACCAACCGCGGCATCGACGAAATTCGCGAACTGCGCGATGCGGCGCGCTATGCACCTTCACGCGACCGCTACAAGGTCTACATCCTCGACGAAGCGCACCAGATCACCGAGGCCGCATTCAACGCGCTGCTCAAGACGCTCGAGGAGCCGCCGGCGCACGTCATCTTTATGATGGCGACTACCGAGCCCGAGAACATTCCCCAGACCATTCGCTCGCGCTGCCAGCACTTCAGCTTTCACGCGGTTAAATTTGACGACATTCTGGCGCAGTTGAAGATGATTGCGGCCGAGGAGCAAGTCGCCGCCGAAGACGATGCCTTGGCTCTCCTGGCCGAAGCCGGCGACGGATCGATGCGCGACGCGCTCTCCATCATGGACCAGGCGATCGCGTCCGCCCCGCTTCAAGGCGGCCGTCCCGCGCTCTCGTCGGAGCAGATTCGCGAGCTGATGGGCGCTGTGCCCAATACCGTCTTCGAACGGCTGATGGAAGCGGTCGCACAGGGCCAGAGCGCCGAGCTGATGGAAGAGATCAATCTTCTCGTCAACGCCGGGCACAGCCCTCTTTCGCTGGCGCGGCAGTTGGTTCGTTATCTGCGCAATTCGCTGATGGCCAGGATTGGCGGCGAACAGACCGAGCTGTTGCAGATCTCCGCGGACGAGCGCGCGCGTGCTGCACGCACGGCACTGCTGTTTACCGAAGAAGAACTGACGCGCAACCTGCAAATCGTGTTGCGCACCTTCGACGACCTGAACTATCGCCAGGAACAGCGCCTGCATTTGGAACTCGGTGTACTCAAGCTGATCCACGCGCAAAGGCTTCTGCCCATCGAGGAACTGCTCAGCGGCGTCGCAAGCGGATCAGGCTCGCGGCAGATCCCCGCGCCAGGCCCACAAAGGCCAACTGGAAGCGTCGCAAAACCGGCATCGGCAGCGCCCGCAACTGGCGCTTCCGCGCACCAGAGTGCCGGCTGGTACAGAGGGCCCGCTGACGCGCGAAGCGAGACGATGAAAGCCGAGGGAACAGTTGAGGCTTCTTCTGTAATTCATTCATCGGTAAGAACATCAGAATCCATGTATCGTGCAGCTCCCTTCCCGGTTGCTGCCAGCGAAGGCGCTGCATACGGCGCGGCCGTCAATCTGACCGAAGGCGCTCTGGCCAAGGCGCCAGAGTCTGCAGCCATCACGCCGAATGATCTCGAGATCGGCCAGGTGCGCGAAGCCGTCGTGGCCGCACTGGCCAGCGCCGGACACAGCACCGCTGCGCAGTTGCTCGGATCGGGCACCTGGACACTCGACGGCTCCGCGGTGCGCGTTGACGTGCCCGGAATTGGCAAGAAGATGATCAGCTTGACGGTGAACGCAGCCACGGAAAAGCTGATCCGGACGGAGTTGCTCAAGATGGGCGCGCCAGCGCGTTTCCTTGTCTCAGCCGGCGAGGGTGTCGCTCCGGCTGCCTCTGCGACGCCAGTGATCGTCTCTGGAAGCGTGCAGGAGGCGGCCCTCGCGCATCCATTAGTCAAGCGGGCGCAGGAGATCTTCAATGCCGAGGTCCGCAGCGTGATCGATTTGCGCCAGAAGTGACAGCGCAGCTGTCATCCTGAGCGAGGTCGCCGCAGCGACCGAATCGAAGGATCTGCAGCTCTTTGTCACAAGCATGAACGGTGAGTGAAGAACAGGAAGGTAGAATGATCAACCCGCTCAAAATCTCGGAGATGCTTTCGCAGGCCAACCAGATGCAGGAGGAGGTTCAGCGCAAGCTTAGCGAAACTGTTGTGGAAGCTTCAAGCGGCGGCGGCGCTGTCACCGCAACCATGAACGGCAAGAAGGAACTGCTGAAGCTCCGCATTGATCCATCGGCGGTATCGAGCCTGAGCGGCGCGCAGGCCGACGTGGAGATGCTCGAGGATTTGATCACCGCTGCCGTGAACGAAGCGGGACGCAAGGCGGATGAAGCCATCAAGTCGAGCGTGCAGGGAATGCTGGGTGGGCTCAAACTTCCAGGTATGGGCGCATGAGCAGTTTTGTGCCGGGCATGGCTTTGTATAGGGCATGAGGGCTTTGTATGAGGGCACCGCTTTGGCCGTGCCGAATGCCCGCAGCTAGCACGATCTGTCATCCTGAGCGGAGCGCGCTTGGGGCCCCGTGCAAGTGGGGTAAGCCGAGCGAAGGATCTGCGGTTGCTTTTTTGTCTTGTATCAGGGCATGGCTTTAGCCGTGCCGAATGCCTGCAGCCCGCACGATCTGTCATCCTGAGCGGAGCGTGCTTGGGGCCCCGCGCAAGTGGCGTAAGCGGAGCGAAGGATCTGCGGTTGCTTTTTTGTCTTGTATGAGGGCGAGGCTTCATCGATTGAAGGGTACGGGCTTCAGCCCGTACATCAACCAAACAATGGTGAAGGGTACGGGCTTCAGCCCGTACATCAACCAAACAATGGAATCGGGGCTTTAGCCCCTGAGGGAGCGTCACACCGTGTCACGCTATGCCGAGCCGATGGCGCGGCTCATTGAGGAACTGAAGAAGCTGCCCGGCGTGGGCACCAAAAGCGCACAGCGCTACGCTTTCCATATTCTGCGTTCGAGCGACGACGATGCCGGTGCCCTCGCCGATGCCGTGCGCGGGCTCAAGGCCAGCCTGCGTCTCTGCTCCATCTGCAACAACGTTACAGACATCGATCCCTGCGCCTACTGCGCAAGCCCTACACGCAACCAGCGCGTCGTTTGCGTGGTCGAAGAGCCGACCAGCATCGCCGCAGTCGAGCGATCGCAAACCTACCAGGGCGTCTACCACGTTTTGCATGGAACGCTCTCCCCGCTGCATGGCGTGGGCCCCGACCAGTTGCGCGCGAAGACTCTTGTGGGTCGCGCTGAGCGCGGCGAGGTAGATGAGGTAATCCTGGCCACGAGCCCAACACTGGAGGGCGAAGCGACAGCCGACTGGCTGGCAACTGCCCTGCGCGGGTTTCCCGTCAAGATCACGCGCATCGCCACCGGCGTTCCGGCGGGCAGCGACATTGAATACGCCGATGAAGTGACGATGGCGAAGGCGATGGAAGGGCGGAGAACGATTTAGTCGCAGTCCTCACCCACTGGGTTCATCCAATTTCTCTGTCAAGCCCCGAATGCCGCCAAACCCCCTCAAGCCTCTGAATACATTCACCAAAAGATTTTCTTGAAGTTTGCCGATTAATTCGCGCAAATCGCTAGCCTTGAAGATGAATGGAGATTCTTCATGGCATGCACCAGCACTTCCACCTCCCAAATCCGGTCAGCGCCAGAATCGCTCTTGCAACCGTCAGCCTCCGGTCCAAGCCTCGAGCGACGGGCGCGAATTCAGGAGGAAAGCCTGAAGCAAAGCCGCCGAAACATGAAGGGGAGTGATTTTTGCCACTTTGGAGGCGCTTCGTTCTTGCAACTAGTTAATAATCAATCACATATACACAGACGCCATCGACAAATTTAGTCGAATTTTGTCGATCTTGTGGTCCAAGTCGCCGCTTTTTCGGCCCCAGTGGCCGTGTGCCGTCCAGCTGCTGTCTGGCCAGTAGAAACAAAAGAAAAGCGGGATGGCCGGTTAGCCATCCCGCCAAGTCATGGCTTGGGGAGCCGCTGCGTGTAAACTCAGTGCGCCAGATTGTCCAGCGCGAGATTCAGGTCCAGCACATTCACGCGAGGCTCGCCGATAAAACCGAGCGTGCGCCCCTGAATGTGCTCTCCAATCACTTCGCGAACCGCTTCCTCTGACCACCCGCGCGCCTTGGCGATCCGTGGCGCCTGGAAGTAGGCATTGTCGGGCGTGATGTCCGGATCAAGACCCGACGCCGAATACGTAACCGCATCGATGGGAACCGGCTTGCCCGGATTTTGAGCGGCCAGCGTATCGATGTCGGCCTGCATGCGTTGTGGCAGCTTCGCATTGGACTGCGCCAGGTTCGTGCCGCCGGAAGACGTGGCATCGTAGCCATTGCCCGCTGCCGACGGACGCGGATGGAAGTACTTGTCGGAGGTGAAGCTCTGCGCGATCAGCTCTGAGCCGATCACCTGCCCGTTGCGCGTAATCAGGCTTCCTGCAGCCTGCCGCGGGAAGAAGATGTGCGCCAGCCCCGTCAACAGCAGTGGATAGCCAAGGCCGAAAATCACCGCGGTCACCACTGTAAAGAGGACTGAGGTTCCCCAAATCGAATGCTTGACCGTGGACTCCGGCGCATGCGAAACGTGGTGACCCTCACGCGTTCCGAGTTCTTCGTCGATCATTGAAGCTGAACTCACGTCAATTCTCCTTTGCGCGAACCGCGCCCTTATGCCAGGTGCATTGCTACCAGACAAATGTCGATGGCCTTGATGCCGATAAACGGAATGATGATGCCCCCCACGCCGTAGATAAGCAGGTTGTTGCGCAGTAGCACATCGGCCGCCTTGGGCTCGTACTTCACGCCTTTCAGCGCCAGCGGAATCAGCGCGACAATAACCACTGCGTTAAAAATGACCGCCGATAGAATCGCCGATTGCGGCGAATGCAAATGCATAATGTTGAGCGCCCCAAGGACGGGAAACACGCCAAGGAACATTGCGGGAATGATGGCGAAGTATTTGGCCACGTCGTTCGCAATCGAGAAGGTGGTCAACGCGCCGCGCGTCATCAGCAGTTGCTTGCCGATCTCCACAATCTCAATGAGCTTGGTGGGGTTCGAATCCAGATCCACCATGTTTCCCGCTTCTTTCGCGGCCTGCGTGCCGGAGTTCATGGCCACGCCCACATCAGCTTGCGCCAGCGCGGGAGCATCGTTGGTGCCATCGCCGGTCATCGCGACCAGCTTGCCCTTCCCTTGCTCGCGCTTGATCAGATCCATCTTGTCTTTCGGCTTGGCTTCGGCCAAAAAATCGTCCACGCCGGCCTCGCGCGCAATCACAGCAGCGGTCAGCGGATTGTCGCCGGTAATCATGATCGTGCGGATGCCCATAGCGCGCAGCCGTGCCAGCCGATCTTTCAGGCCGCCTTTGACCACGTCTTTGAGATAAATCACGCCGAGAGCCGAGGAATTTTCTGCCACCACCAGCGGCGTGCCGCCCTGGCGCGCAATCTCCTCAACGTGGTCGCGAACCTTCTGCGGGAGCGAGGAGCCTTGCTCTTCAAGAAAGCGCGCGATTGCGTCAACCGAACCTTTGCGGATGCGCGTGCCTGGCAGATTCACGCCGCTCATGCGTGTCTGCGCCGTGAAGGGAACAAACTCTGCATGAATCCCGGCCAGATCGCGCCCGCGCAGGTTGTACTTCTCTTTCGCGAGCACAACGATGGATCGGCCTTCCGGCGTCTCATCGGAGAGTGACGCAAGCTGGGCCGCATTGGCCAACCGCTCCTGGCTTACGTCCGGTGCGGTCATGAACTCCGTCGCCTGACGATTACCCAGGGTGATGGTGCCTGTTTTATCGAGTAGCAGCGTATTCACATCGCCGGCGGCTTCCACGGCGCGTCCGCTCATGGCCAGCACGTTGTACTGCACCAGCCGGTCCATGCCGGCAATGCCGATAGCCGAGAGCAATCCGCCGATGGTCGTGGGAATGAGGCAAACCAGCAGCGAAACGAGAACGAAGACAGTTTGCGGGGCGCTCGCATAAATCGCAAACGGCTGCAGCGTCACCACGGCAAGTAAGAAGATGATCGTCAATCCGGAAAGCAAAATGCTGAGAGCAATCTCGTTGGGCGTTTTCTGCCGCGTGGCGCCTTCGACCAACGCAATCATGCGATCGAGAAAAGTCTCGCCAGGATTGGAGGTGATCTTCACCTTGATCCAATCCGAAAGAACCTTCGTGCCGCCGGTGACTGCCGAGCGGTCGCCGCCGGCCTCGCGAATTACCGGCGCCGATTCTCCGGTGATGGCCGACTCGTCCACCGACGCCACGCCTTCAATCACTTCGCCATCACCGGCGATGTAGTTGTTGGCTTCAACGTAGATCACGTCACCAGCACGAAGCAGTCCGCTGACCACTTCTTCAAAGCTGCCGTCGGCCATGTAGCGCTTGGCGATGGTCTCGCCCTTGGCCTTGCGCAGCGTGTCGGCCTGCGCCTTTCCGCGGCCCTCCGCCATGGCTTCGGCAAAGTTCGCAAATAGCACCGTGAACCACAGCCAAAGCGTAATCTGCAGGTTGAAAAAGAACGACCCGGGGTGATGGCGGTAGTTCTCGATGAGCAGCAGACTGGTCAGCACGCTGCCCACTTCCACCACGAACATCACCGGGTTCTTGACCATCCAGCGCGGATCGAGCTTGCGAAAGCTGTCCAGCGACGCCTGGGCCATAATCTGCGTATTCCAGAGACTCGTTTTTTCAGCCATGACCGTCCGTTATGCCTCGACCTGAGAAGCGGTAGAGATGCGTTTAGAAAACTTTTCCTGTCTGCAGCAGCAAGTGCTCCAGAATCGGTCCCAGGCTCAGAGCCGGGAAGAACGTGAGCGCGCCAATGATCAAAACCGTGCCCACGAGCAACACCGCAAACAAAGTAGTGTTCACCGGGAAGGTTCCGGGCGAAGGCGGAACGCTCTTTTTCTGCGCCAGATTGCCGGCCAGCGCCATGGCCGGAATCATCATGAGAAATCTGCCGATGAGCATGTCCCAGCCCATCGCGATGTTGTACCACCAGTTCGTTCCCAGGCCCGCGAACGCCGATCCGTTGTTGCCCGCGCCGGAAACAAACGAGTACAAAACCTCGCTAAAGCCGTGCGGACCGGGATTCGCCATCGATGACTGCCCAGCCGGAATTAGAACGAAGATCGCCGCAAAGGTGAGAATGATAAGCGGAAAGATCAGCGCATAAAGCATGGCCATCTTCACGTCGTACGATTCGATTTTCTTGCCCAGGTATTCGGGCGTGCGGCCGACCATGAGGCCGGCGATAAAGACGGCAAGCACGACGTAGATCAACATCCCGTACATCCCCGCACCCACACCGCCGAAGACCACCTCGCCGAGCATGATGTTCGCCAGCGGAATCATTCCGCCAAGCGGCGTGAAGCTATCGTGCATGCTGTTGACCGCGCCGCAACTCGCGTCGGTGGTGATGGTGGCGAAGAGCGCGCTTTCGGCAATGCCGTTGCGGACTTCCTTGCCCTCCATGTTGCCGCCGGGCGCAGTTGCAGTGCGCGTTTGCTGCGCCCCATGAATCAGGTTGTTGGGGTGCGCCTCTGCCCAGTAGCAAACCACGAAGCCGGTCGCGAACAAGAAATACATCGCTCCAAAGACAGCCCAGCCGTGACCGCGAGACCCTGTCATGCGGCCCAGGGTGTAGGTGAGACCCGCGCCGATGACGAAGATCGAAATGATCTGTATGTAATTCGAAAACGGCGTCGGATTCTCATACGGATGAGAACTGTTGGCGTTGAAAAATCCGCCGCCATTTGTGCCCAGCATCTTGATGGCTTCCTGCGAGGCAACGGGCCCCTGCCCGATGGTTTGCGTTTGGGAGGGCTGTTCCAGCGGATGAGCAACGGTATACGGGCTAAGGTTCTGTGGCACGCCCTGCCACACCAGCAGCAGCGCGTAGAGAACGCACGCCGGCGCTAGAATGTAGAGCATCGTCCGCGTCATATCGACCCAGAAGTTGCCGATGGTTGCGGAACTCGTCCGCTTGATACCGCGGATCAGCGCGATCGCCACCACGATGCCCGCCGCTGCCGACCAGAAGTTGTGCGTCGCCAGACCGGCCATCTCCGTGAGATAGCTCATGGTCGATTCCGGCGTGTAGAACTGCCAGTTGGTATTTGTCGTAAAGCTGGCGGCCGTGTTGAACGCCAGATCCGCTCCCACCCCGGCCAGGTGCTGCGGATTCCATGGCAGGAGATTCTGCAGGCGCTCAATGGCGTAAGTAAGCACCATGCTCACGGCCGAGAAGCCGAGCAGAGCAAAGGTGTACTCGCGCCAGTTCATCTCCTTGTCGGCCTTTACCGCGCAAAGCTTGTAGATGACCCGCTCGAATGGGCGAAATACCGGGTCGAGCCAGGTCCGCTCGCCTTCGAGCACGCGCGTCATGTAGATGCCGACCGGACGCACCGTTAGCAGCAGAATGACGGAGTAGATGGCAAATTGCAGCCAGCCGTTTGCGGACATGTCAGAACTTCTCCGGGAACAGCAGTGCGACGGTGAGATAAACCATAAGGAGAATCGAGAGGATGAGTCCTGTTGCTGAAATCCAATCCATTGACATCGGCTACCTCAACTTTTGGCATGCCTTGACGTAGAGAAACGCCACGGCGAAGAAAATAACGGTGTAAAGCAACATCAGCGCGTCCTGCATGCGGGATCTCCCCTATTCCATCTGGACCAGCAACGGAAAAGCTCGATGAACGAACCTGCTCCGCGATTGCGTTCGGTGTTCACAGCCCCTCATGGCGCCGGTAAGCACAAAAAGAGCTTTAAACCGAAGCTGCCGGTTTGGCTCCATTCAGATTCTGTCCTTTGTCAGGTTTGAGAATCGAAAAGAAACCCTAAAGATTTCGTAAGGATCGTTTCCTGGGTGCGCGAAACTCTTGAAAAACAGCGGCGAGCGAGGTCCGCGCTCGCAATGCGATACAGGTTGCGCGGTGGCGTGCGCCGATCACTCTTCGTTGCCGGTCACTCTACGTTTCCGGTCCAGCCCTCGGGCACGAAGCGATAGCCAACCCATGGTTCGGTCTGGATGTACTGGCGTCCGGTTTCGCCCTCGAGCTTTTTGCGCAATTGACCCACGAAAACACGAAGGTACTCAGGCTGGTGCGCGGATTGCGCGCCCCAGACCGCCGTCAGCAGAGCGCGATGCGTCATGACCTTGCCCGCGTTCCGCGCGAGGTGCAACAGCAGATCGAATTCTTTGGGTGTCAGGTGGATGGGCTTGCCCTGGACCAGAATAGTGTGCGCCCGCACGTCGATCACGAAGTCACCCGTTTCGAGCGCCGCCGTGGTGCGCTCCGGGGCGCGGCGCAGATGCGCTCTTACACGCGCCAACAGCTCCTGGATGCTGAAGGGCTTGGTCACATAATCGTCGGCGCCGGCGTCCAGCGCCTCCACCTTCGATCGCTCGTGTTCGCGAACCGATAAAACCAGCACCGGCGTCGCGCCGACCGATCGAATGGCCCGGCAGACCTCAACGCCGCTCATCACTGGCATCATCAGGTCGGTTATGATCAGGTCCGGCGCCCATTCGCGAAACAGCCGCAATCCTTCTTCGGGATCGTTGGCCGTGCGAACATCGTACGCCTGCGCTGAGAGTGCGGCGCGGAGCACCCGCGTAATCTGCGGCTCGTCGTCAATTACCAGAATTCTTCCCGGCATGTCTTGCTTCTTTCATCCATCGGAAGCTTACACCATCACGAAGCGGCAATTCACCGAGCGACGCGGAGAGGTATGATTCCCGTGGAGAAGACGATGGGCGTACCCACCTATGGAGGACAGGCTCTTCGCTGGTTCGCGGCCACGACCACGGCTGCGCTCGCCACAATTCTGCTCGTAGGTCTCCGCGCCAACTCCACCACCGCCGGCATGGTGTTTCTGGTCCTCGTGGTGTGGTGGGCAGCCCAGGCCGGAATCGCCCTCTCCATCTACACCGCTGTTCTCAGCGCCGTCTGCTTCGACTATTTCTTTCTGCTCCCTTTGCATACGTTCAGGATCGAGGGCGCGCAGCAATGGGTGGCGATGGTCTCGTTTGCTCTGAGTTGCCTGGTTGTGGCCCGGCTAGCGGAGCGCGCGCGAAAACAGACCATTCGCGCCCAGCAACGCGAGGAGGACGTGGGAAAGCTGTACTCGCTGAGCCAGGAGATGATGCTGTTTGAAGACGCGGATCGCCTTCTCCGCGATCTGCCCGGCGCCATTGGCCGCATTTTCGTTCTCGATGGCGTGGTTCTTTATGTCGGCGACTACGATCGGTTTTTCTCCTCGACCGGCGAGGTTTCATCCAGTCTGCGTGCGCATATGCAGGCCGTTGCCCAGGGACTGAATCCCCCCGGCGCGCCATTCGCCGGATACCAGACCGGCGCTCTCGCACTGGGATTGAAGCCAGTAGGTGCTCTCGCGTGGCGGCCGGATACGCTTTCGCTTGAAGTCGCCACTGCGGTGTCGGCCCAGGTATCCATCGCCGTCGCGCGCTCCATCGCCATCGCCGCTTCAACGCGCATCGAGGCCGCACGTGAGGCTGATCGCCTGCGCACCGCCCTCATTGATTCGCTGACCCACGAGTTGCGCACTCCGCTCACATCCGTTCGAGCGGCGGCCACCACCCTGCTGGAGACTGAAAGACTCGACGAAGCCGGTCGCGTGGAAATGGTGCGCGTGATTAACGAAGAGGCCCAGCGATTGGATCAACTGATTGGTGAAGCCGTCGAAATGGCTGAGATTGACGCCAACGTCGTTCAAGTCAAGATGTCCTCCGTGCATCCGCGCGCACTGCTTGATCAGGCCGTCGAGGAGTCGCGCAAGATTCTGGCCGCGTACAAGGTGACGATTCTGCCTGATGCGGCCGATGATCCCGCCGAAGTTGACAAGCCTGCCTGGTTTGATCCCCATCTGCTGGGCAGAGTCCTGCGCCATCTGCTCGAAAACGTGGCCAGCCACACTCCTTCCGGTTCGCGCGTCACACTCAGCAGCAACCGAACCGACGACCGCGTGGAGTTTGCCGTCGAAGACAACGGCCCCGGCATCGATGCTCCGGATCTGCCACACATCTTTGAGAAGTTCTACCGAGGCAAACGTGGAACGGGCAGGCGCAAGGGGTCGGGCATGGGACTCGCGATTACGCGCGCCATCCTTATCGCGCATAGGGGAGGAATCGAAGCCACCAGCGCTCCCGGCGGCGGGGCGCGGTTCCGTTTTTGGGTTCCGCTGATTGAAAAGGAGCCGAGCCGGCAATAAGCGACCACCGTCGCAAACGAAGAATCCTCTAATCGGGCTCGCGGCTCCAGTCGCAAGCGATTTCCCGGCGTCTTTCCGCGCTCTCCACGGCCCACTCAAGCAGCCGCGCCACACGCCAGCCATCAACGCCGGTAACAGGAGCCGGTCCTTTACCCTCGAGCGCGTCCCGAACGCCCGCATAAAACAGGCGGTAGTCACCGGGCAGAGCAGGCACAGGACGGCTCACCGAGCCGCCATCGATGCCCACGTGCAGAATTCCCCAATGGGCTGCGAGTTCCTGGCCCCAGTTCTGATCGTCAATGCGCGTGATTTTGTTAAGAGCGGCTTCCTGCGGATCGACGCCCTTCTTGACATAGCCGCCGTCTGTTCCGCGAAGATGGAAGCGTGGTGCGGCGGGCAGCGATAGGCTGTTGGCAGCGACTGTGACGGCCACTCCCGGATAACCCAGACGAATCGTGAAGGAGTCATTGACGCCGGGCCCGTCTTTCTCGCGGAGGACATCGGCGCTGATCGCTTCCGGCTTGCCGAATAGCACCAGCGCCTGGTCCGCCAGGTGCGGGCCGAGATCGAGGAGCTTTCCGCCACCATCGACGCTTTCCTTCCACAACCGTCCAGTCAATGGTGCTGGCTGCCAGCGGTCGAAGCGGGATTCGAACGAGACAAGGCGGCCGATCGGGCCCTCATCCAACAGTTTCTGAATCGTCAGAAAATCACTGTCCCAGCGGCGGTTATGAAACGGCGCGAGGAGAACTTTGTGCTTCCAGGAGAGCGCGATCAGCTCCGCCGCTTCGGCCGAGGTGAGGGTCATCGGCTTATCGACGACCACATTCTTCCCTGCCTTGAGGATTTCTTTGGCAAGAGAAAAGTGGGTTCCATTGGGCGTGGCAACGACAAGCAGGCGGAGCGACTTGTCGGCGAGCATGGCATCGAGGGAGCGATGAACCGTGATGCCTGCGTAACGCTCTGCGGCCTTGTTCGACGTACGCTCCAGGACCGCGGCGAGCTCGATGCCCTCAATCGAAGAGAGCAATGGCGCGTGGAAGACGCGCCCGGCCATGCCGAAACCAATGAGACCGACGCGAATCATGGATTGTTTCCTCTGTGCTGAACTCCGCTGGCTGCGCTGACTCCCGCCAGCTCCGCTGTCTTCTAGCCTTCGAGTTTAAACCGCGTTTCGGCGAGCCGGTAGAGGCGCCGCCACACCAGCCGGTTCATGGTCACGACCATAAGCGAGATCATGATCGTAGCCAGCAACAGCATCGCAAAACGCCCGCTGTCCGTGGCAGCATCAATCTGCGCGCCCAGACCGATGGTCTGCAGCGTGCGGCCCTGCACATGCGAATATTCGGCCATCACTGACGCGTTCCACGCGCCCCCGGAAGCTGTAACCATTCCCGTAATCAGATAGGGAAAAATGCCAGGAAGAATCAGCCGGGTCCATCGCTGCCAGCGCGTGAAGCGGTAGAGCGACGCTACCTCGCGCAAATCCGAAGGAATGGCCATTGCACCCGCAATCACGTTGAAAAGGATGTACCACTGGGTTCCGAGCAGCATCAGCGCGACGGATCCGATGCCCAAACCGCCGCCGATCTTCACCAGCCCCATGAGCAGGATGGGAAAGAATGCGGTTGCGGGAACCGATGCCAGAATCTGCGCCAGTGGCTGCACAATGCGCGCCAGCCGCGGGTTCAGGCCGATGGCCACGCCGACAGGAATCGTCCATGCGGCGGAGATGACGAGCGATGCGTTGACGCGCAGAAACGTCGCTGCCGCGCCCTCAAGCAAGAGTTGCAGGTCCGGCCAGGTCACGGTGCTGAGCATAAACATGGCTTGAAGCGCCGCCCAGCAAACGGCCAAGGCTCCCACAGCCGCCAATGCCCAAAGCACCGGCGGGGCCTTGCCCGATTGCGGCTGATCGAGCGGTCTTACGACGCGGCATTCCTTTGTCCTCGCCATGTGCTGGTAAACCGGTTCCTCAACGCGATTCCAGATGCGCCCCGGCAGCGATTCCAGGATCCGCGATCGCCGCAGGAGCTCGAGAATCGGCGAGCTGATATGGTCGGCGGATTCAACTTGCTCCATTTTGAATTTGTCGCTCCATGCAATGAGCGGCCGCCACACCAGTTGATCGGTGGCAACGACGATGAGAATCACCGTGGCGATGCCCGCCAGCAGAGCATGCACATCGCCGTTATTGGTCGCCGACTGGATGTAGCTTCCCAGGCCGGGCAATTGAAAGTTGCGCGTGCCCATGGTGAACGTCTCGCAGAATATGAGGGCAAACCATCCGCCAGCCACCGAGACGATCGAGTTCCACACCAGGCCAATGGCCGAGAATGGCATCTCGAGTTGCCAAAAGCGCTGCCAACCGGAGTACCGAAAGACACGCGATGCTTCCAGCATCTCCCTGGGTATGGTTTTGAGCGAGGAGTAAAAGCTGAAGGCGAGGTTCCACACCTGGCCGGTGAAGATGAGCAGGATCACGGCCATCTCAATGCCCAACTGATGGCCGGGAATGAGCGACACCATTGCCAGCACAACGGGCGGCAGAAAACTGAGAACAGGAATCGACTGCAAAATGTCGAGAACGGCGACCATCCACGGCTCGATGCGAGGGTTATAGGCCGCGATGTAGCCATACGAAATGGCGAAGGCCAGGCTTAGAAAGTACGCGATCGCCATGCGCACGATGGAGTAAAACGCGTATAGCGGCAACGCGCCGATGGAGTTCGAAATCGGAACGATGGGGATGGGCTTTTGAAACCAATAAACGCCCGTGCTGACGATGGCGAAAAACAAAGCCAGCGCGCAGGCCGCCACCCCAAGATCGACGAGGAACGGTGTTTTCCGAACGATGACGAGAGATCGCGCGAGGGGATGCTGGAGGTTCACTTTGTATCCCCGGCCGAAGCAATTTCTTCTTCCAGCGCGTCGGGCATCACAAAGCGGCGGCGTCCTGAATCGTAGTCGAACAGCTCAGCGTACCGGCCCCAGTTCACCGCGGTCTGCAACTGCAGTTGCGATTCCTCCTCGCTGAACTGTTCGCCAAGCATATCGAGAAAGAAGTCCTCTGGAACGGTATGATCGCTCTTCGCGTCGAGTGCGCGGCGAATCTGGCGCAGCAACAGCACATTTTCGATGGCGGCGTTGCGAAACAGCTCCTTCTGCCGCAGGATTTCGGAGTTGGCGAATTCCTCGCCGCTGGGAGTGATGGCTGCGTCGCCCTCTTCGACTTTGAGAAAGCCCAACATTTGCGCTGCATCCACGATGGGCAGCAGATCGTCGATTTCGAAGGCCAGGTCGTCGGCCAGGCGATACATGTCGTCGCGCCCACCCCGATCGAGAAGCAGTTCAAGCAAGCCGGCGATGCCTCCCGGCCGCGCATGCGGCAGCATTTGGTAGCGCATCTGCCGTTGATCCCGTGTGCGCGGCTCTGCCGACTGATCTGGCGCCCCGGCCGGCGTCACGTCCGGTTGCGTGAGCACTTTGTAGATGTAGTCCACCAATTTTGTGAAGGCCTCGGATTTGCGATCGCGCGGCTGCGGCAACTGCACCCGAAAGTCGGTCCGAACGTGGCCTGGATTGCGCCCCAGTACAACGATGCGATCGGCAAGCAGCACGGCTTCCTCGATATTGTGCGTCACCAGAAAGACAGCCTTCGTCGGCATGGTCTTCTTCGCCCAGAGCTCCAGCAGTTCGCTGCGCAGGTTCTCTGCAGTCAGCACGTCGAGCGCTGAAAACGGCTCATCCATGAAGAGCACCTCAGGCTCGACCACGAGGGCGCGAGCGAACCCCACGCGCTGCCGCATTCCACCCGAAAGCTCCTTGGGGTAGGCGGCTTCAAATCCGTCCAGGCCCACTACGTCCAGCATCTTCATGCTGCGTTCGCGCCGCTCAACCGGCGCCACTCCGCGAGCCTGCAGCGGAGCTTCAACATTTTCAAGAACCGTCAGCCAGGGAAACAGCGCGAAGCTTTGGAAAACAATCGAGACATTGATCTCGGCCTGCGAGATAGGAACGCCATGCCAGTAAACCTGGCCGGCTGTAGGAGTGGAGAGCCCGGTCAGCATGCGCAGCATGGTCGATTTGCCCGATCCTGAAGGGCCTAGCAAGGCCAGAATCTCTCCCGGCACAATGCTCAAATCCGTTGCCGAAATCACCTGGATGCGATTCTGGCTGGGCTGCGCGTAGTATTTCTCGATCTTTTCCGCGCGGATAATCGCATCCGTGGCCGGCGGCACTTCGGGAGTAGCGATGGGAATAATCGTTTCCGGCATTTCCGATGCTCCGGGAGGGGATTGTCAGGCGAAACTACAGCATGTTTGCGCCAGTATAGAAGTCGACATTTGATCGCAGATGAATTGACGGCCCGCCCAATCCGACAAACCACTGCGGTCGCCACCCGAGTATCCGGCTCAAAAGGCAGGTCTTTCCAGAAAAGGCGCGCCGTGCTTTACACTGGTAGAGCCTACCATTCTTGTTGGAATGTAAGCGCAAACTCCCGGCTGGCGCGTGCCATTGCGTTCGACCAGAGCCAACTGAAGACTTGAAGAAATGTTCCCTTCCCTGCCCTTTAGGAGAGTATGTCCAACACTACGAAACCAAAAGTGCTGGTTGCCGACGACGAGCGCGTCATCGCCGACACGCTGGCCATCATTTTGAACCAGAGCGGATTTGACGCTCGCGCGGTCTATTCCGGCGAGAAGGCCCTTGAACTCGCTGAAACTTTTCAGCCGGATATGCTCATCTCCGATGTGATCATGGCCGACCTGAACGGGATCGACGCGGCCATCCGGATCCGCGGCGTTCTTCCCAAAATCAAGATTCTGCTGTTTTCAGGTCAGGCCGCGACTGCCGATCTGCTTGAAAAGGCGCGCGCCGACGGCTACGAATTCGATATTCTCGCCAAGCCCGTCCACCCGCAGGATCTGCTGGCCAAGCTGCGCGGATAAACATTGCTGCGGCAGCGCTTCTCGAGTTTCGGCGCCGCCTGGCTCCGCCCATCGGAAAATGAATCAAGCCATTCACTGAAATAGAGTGCGTGGCTCTTGCCCTTGGCCTCCCCATTCAGCGAAAGTACAGACAAGATGAGAAAAGCACTGCGTTCCACGCGCGTTTTAACTCCGGCGGCTCTCGCGCCTGCGGCGGTGCTTGTGGACGGAGAGTGCATCGCGGCGGTTTGCGGATGGGATGAAGTCCCTCCGGGCATCGAGCGGATCGACTTTGGAGACGCAGTGCTCCTGCCGGGCCTGGTCGACACGCATGTACATATCAACGAGCCTGGCCGCACGGAATGGGAGGGCTTTCAGACGGCGACGCAAGCCGCGGCTGCTGGCGGCGTGACCACGCTCGTCGACATGCCCTTGAACTGCATTCCTGAAACAGTCGATGTGCCGTCCCTCGAAGCCAAGCGGAATGCGGCACAGGGAAAAGCCTGGGCTGACTGGGCTGCATGGGGCGGCGTGGTACGTGGCAACGCCGCATCGATCGAGCCGCTGGTGCGCGCAGGCGTAGCCGGCTTTAAATGCTTCCTGATTCACTCCGGCATCGATGGTTTTGCATGGGTGGATGAGGCAGATTTGCGTTTGGCATTGGCCAGGCTCTGCGGAACTGGCCTGCCGTTGCTGGTACACGCTGAGATTGCCGGCCCGGTCGACTCCGCAGCGAAGACGCTGAACGATGCAGGCGCGGACTGGCGGAAGTACTCGACCTATCTGGCGTCGCGCCCCGACGCTGCCGAAGTGGAGGCGATCGCGCTGCTCATCCGGCTTGCGGAGGAATTCCGAACTCCCATCCACATCGTTCATTTGTCCAGCGCAAATGCGTTGCCATTGCTCGCCGCGGCGCGCGATCGCGGTGTGCCAGTGACTGCTGAGACTTGTGCGCACTATCTCTGGTTCGCCAGCGAGAATATTCCCGATGGCGCGACGGAATACAAGTGTGCGCCCCCGATCCGCGACACCGCCAACCGCGAGGCTTTGTGGAATGCGCTCGAGCAGGGGCTCATTGAGATAGTGATTACGGACCACTCCCCTTGCCCGCCCACCATGAAGCAACGCGAGGAAGGCCGATGGGACCAGGCATGGGGCGGAATTGCAAGTCTCGGATTGGCTTTGCCGGTGATTTGGACTGAGATGCGACAGCGCGGCTTGAAGCTTGAGCGAATTGGCGAGTGGATGGCGGCAGCGCCTGCGCGGCTCGCTGGTTTCGCGGGAAAGAAGGGCGCAATCGCTCCCGGCGCCGACGCAGACTTTGTTGTCTTCGACCCCGATTGCGAATGGACCGTTTCGCCGGATGATCTGTACTTCCGCCATAAGCTCTCGCCTTATCTCGGTGCGAAGCTTCGCGGGCGCGTCGCCGAAACCTGGCTGCGCGGCGAGCCGGTTTTTCGCAACGATGGGCACACGGGCAAGTTTACGAAGGCCCCGCGTGGCAGAGAGTTGGTGCGCACGTGAAAGATCGCGCACAACGCGCCATCGCCGAGTGCAAGCGCATCGCTCAAATGAGCGAACAACCGGATTGCATCACGCGGCGCTTCCTGACGTCGCCAGTGCGCGAAGTCCACGCGCACCTGCGCAGCCACATGGAGTCTCTTGGCCTGACGGTTCGCACCGACGCAGCCGGGAATCTGCGGGGGCTATGGAAGCCACCTGGAGTGCAGGCCCAGCGTTTGATCCTCGGGTCGCACATTGACACCGTTCCCAACGCCGGCGCTTACGACGGCGTTCTCGGCGTCACGCTCGCGCTGGAATGGGTGATTCTCGCGCAGGAGCTCAATCTTCCTCTACCCATTGAGTTGATCGCATTCTCTGAGGAAGAAGGCGTACGCTTCGGTGTCCCTTTTATTGGCAGCCGGGCCGTGGCTGGGCGTTTCGACCCGGCTCTGCTGGCTCTCAAAGGCGCAGACGGTGTCACCCTTGCTGAGGCGATTCGTAATTTCGGGCTCGACCCGAGCCAAATCGACAACGCGGCACTCGATGCCGACGTGCTCGGCTTCATTGAAATGCACATCGAGCAAGGCCCGGTCGTCGAATCGGAAAACCTTTCCGTCGCGGCCGTCACCGCTATTGTCGGGCAGACGCGTCTCAACCTCGAATTCACCGGGCATGCCAACCATGCCGGCACCACGCCCATCCATCTGCGCCATGATGCGCTCGCGGGCGCGGCGCAATGGATCTCCTCGGTGGAGTCCGCGGCCCGGAGCACAGATGGACTGATCGCTACTGTTGGCAAAATCGAAATCGAACCGAACGCCGCCAATGTGATCGCCGGCGAGGCGCGTGTGAGCCTCGATGTTCGCCATGCCGATGACCGCGCTCGCAAGGTCGCGGTGGAGTCTCTCCTCGCGCAGGCGCAGGCCGTCGCCGCTCAGCGCGGACTTAGCCTTAAAATTGCACAGCAGATGGATCAGCCCGCTGTGCCCATGGACGAGCGGTTGACGGCCTACCTGGTTGACGCGATCGTTGCGGCTGGCATGCCGGAAAAAAGAATGACCAGTGGCGCCGGACACGATGCCATGGTCATGGCTGCCCGTGTCCCTGCGGCCATGCTCTTTCTGCGCAGCCCCGGGGGTGGCAGCCATCATCCTGGCGAAACGGTTCGGGAAGAGGATGTTGAGGCCGCGCTCCATGTCGGTCGCAAATTTCTGGAGCGGCTGGCCGCAGAGGTCGGATAGAATCGAACATCGGAATTCTGCGAGGCGCACTTCGCCTCCCCTGGATTGAGGTCGCACGTGCATCAACTTGGATCAACGCGCAGCAGCCGGAAACCGGATCATTTGCTGCAGACCCCGGACACATTTATCCGCTCACCGCTGCCCGGCGCTGAGGGAGTGGAGTTCATTATTCACGCCGCGCCGCAGTTGGGTGCGCGCTTTACGCAAATGACCGCCGAGTTCGTTGCCGGCGGCGCGCTCGGCCCTGCGCAGGCGCAGCGGTTTCTTTATGTCCTCGACGGCAAGATTGAAGTCAAGGCGGACAACAAGAAACACATCCTCAAGCCGGGCGGCTTCGCTTACCTGCCGCAAGGCACTCCACACACTGTGCGCGCATCGGGAATTGCCCGCGTGGCGCTGATTGAAAAGCTCTATGAGCCGCTTGCAGGCGCAGCAGCCCCGAAAGTAGTGATCGGCGACGAAGCCGCAGTGAGAGCCGCTACCATCATGGGAGATGATGCGCTGCGCGTGCGCGCGCTCATGCCCGACGGGCCACCCTATGACTTTGCCATGAACACCCTTACCTACGATCCCGGCGCCTCCCTCCCCATGGTGGAGGTCCATCTGATGGAGCACGGCCTGTTGATGCTCGAAGGCGGCGGCATTTATCGCCTCGGCGACTCGTGGTATCCCGTCTACGCCGGAGACTTCATCTGGATGCGCGCCTATTGCCCGCAGTGGTTCGGCGCGCTCGGCAAGCGCCCGGCGAAATACCTCCTCTATAAAGATTGGCGCCGGCATCCCTTGGGAGAAGACGAATGACAACCCCGCGCCCCGAACTTACGATCGACGGCCTGATCGCTGAGCTCCTGGCTCTGGGGCAGATCTCGGAAGCGGATCCGCCGGTAGTGACGCGCGTGGTCTTCGGCGAGGCCGATCTGCGCGCACGCGCTTATGTGAAAAGCCTTTGCCAGGCCGCAGGGCTCAAAATTCGCGAAGACGCCGTGGGCAATACCTTTGCGCGCTGGGAAGGTACCGATCCAACGCTCGCGCCCATCGGCACCGGCTCGCACATTGACGCGATCCCCAACGCGGGCCTCTACGACGGCTGCGTCGGCGTGCTCGGCGGCCTTGAAGCGATTCGCGTTTTGCAAAAGCTTGGCTTCACGCCGCGGCGTTCCATCGAGCTGGTCGTCTTCACCGCTGAAGAACCGACGCGCTTCGGCATTGGCTGTCTGGGAAGCCGAATGATGGCCGGCGTGCTCACTCCCCGGCAGGCGCTCGCTTTGCGTGACAAAGAGGGCCGCGGCCTTGAAGATTGGCGCTCGCAAGCTGGATTCAACGGACCACTGGACTCCGTCGCTGTTCCCCGCGGCCGCTTTCATCAATTCGTCGAACTTCACATTGAGCAGGGTCCGCTTCTTGAGCAGGAAGGACTCGACGTCGGCCTGGTAACGCACATCGCCGCGCCAGCCAGCCAGCGCATTGTGATTGAAGGCGAAGGTGGACACGCGGGCGGCAAGCTGATGCCGGGCCGCAAAGACGCGCTAGCCGCGGCCGCCGAACTGATCCTCGCGCTCGAATCCGGTGCCAAGTCAACGGGCGCAATTGACACGGTCGGCACCGTGGGCATCTGCGATGTGTTTCCCGGCGCAGTCAACAGCGTTCCTTCGCGCGTGCTCATCACCACGGACGTGCGCGACATCGATCGCGCCCGCCGCGATGGCGTCCTGGCCTCGTTCGCGTCCGCGTCGGAAGAAGTCAGCACCCGCCGCGGCGTCAAGGTCACCACAGAACTGATCAACGCCGACCCTCCGACGACGTGCGATCCAGCTATTCTCGCCGCGCTTGAGCGATCGGCCATCGCAGCAGGCAAAACTTACAAGAAGATGGTGGCGCGCGCCTACCACGATTCATCGTTCGTGTCGTGCATCGCTCCAGTGGCCATGCTCTTCATTCCCTGCCGCGGCGGAGTCAGCCATCGCCCCGACGAGTACGCAACACCGGAATGGATCGGCAGCGGTGTCCACGTGCTGTCGCGTACGCTGGCCGAGCTTGCCTCATAAGCGCCGGCAATTTCAAAAAACCGTTGCGCCGTTGTATGCTATCCCTCAACCTGCTCGGCAACAGCGGTTTCGGCAAAGATGAGTTCGCCTTCGACAACTCGAATCGTTGGCGCCCCCGTTCCCCGCAAGGAAGGCGTGGAAAAGCTGCTGGGCCGCGCGCGCTACGTCGACGACATGGAGCGCGAAGGTATGTGGCACGGCGCCACGGTGCGCAGCTCCATCCCGCGCGGACTCATCCGCTCCATCACTTTCGATCGCCGCGTGGACTGGACCGAGTTTGCGATTGTCACCGCAGCCGACATTCCCGGCGAGAATTGCATCCAGCTCATCGTCGCCGATCAGCCTTGCCTGGCAGACGGCAAAGTGAATCATTGCGAAGAACCGATCTTGCTCCTCGCTCATCCTGACAAACACAAACTGCGCGAGGCCGTAGGTGCGGTGCGCATCGAATATGAACCGTTGCCGCCCATCTTCACTATTGAAGAAAGCGAGCGGCAGGATGTAGTCGTATGGGGCGCTGACAATCTGCTGAAAAGCTTTCTGCTCGAGAAAGGCGACGTAGATTCAGTTTGGGCTCGTGCGGCGCACATCGTCGAGGGCGAATATCGCACTGGCGCGCAGGAGCATCTTTATATCGAAAACCAGGGCATGATCGCCGAATACAGCGCGGAGCGAGGCGTCACGGTTTGGGGCTCTCTGCAATGCCCCTACTACGTCTTCAAGGCTCTGCGTCCGGTCTTCGATCTGCCCGAAGAGAAAGTCCGTGTCATCCAGACCGAGACCGGCGGCGCGTTCGGCGGCAAGGAAGACTTCCCCTCTATCCTCGCCTGTCACGCGGCCCTTCTCGCCATGAAGAGCGGCCATCCCATGAAGATGGTCTACGACCGCATGGAAGATCTTGCCGCAACCACCAAGCGTCATCCGTCGCGCGTGCGCCACTGTACCGCACTTGATAGAGACGGAACGCTGCTCGCGATCGACATCGATCTCGCAACCGACGGCGGCGCTTACTCGACCCTCTCATCTACCGTGCTGTCGCGCGCCGTGCTTCACTCTACCGGTCCCTACTTGTGCCCCAACGTGCGAGTTCGCGCTAGCTCCTGGGCCACTAACTTCATCCCCTATGGCGCATTTCGCGGATTCGGCGCACCACAGGCCATCTTCGCTATGGAGCGCCACATGGATGAAATCGCCGCGGCCCTCGGCATCGATCCTGTGGAACTGCGGCGCAGGAATTTTCTCCATGTGGGCGACACCAATGCGACGGAGCAAGAAATGCGCGAACCGGTCATCCTTGACCCACTGCTCGATCGCGCGCTTAAAGAAAGCGACTACCACGCGAAGCGTGCGCAATTTGCTCACGACAATCCAAAGAATTCCGTCAAGCGGGGCTTGGGGCTCGCCGCTTTCTATCACGGCTCGGGTTTCACCGGGTCTGGCGAAGTGTATTTGAACTCTCAGGCGGGTATCGACGTCACGCCTGAAGGCAAGGTTCGCGTGCTGGTCTCAAACACGGAGTTCGGCCAGGGCACGAACACTGTACTCACCCAGGTTGCCGCGGAGGCGCTGGGAATCGACTATGCCGATGTGATGATGGCTCCGCCCGACACCGGCGTCGTACCCAATAGCGGTCCCACGGTTGCTTCGCGCACATCCATGGTCGTTGGCCGCATCATCGAGTGCGCGGCCTCACAGCTGCTTGCCCTCCTTCGCGAACACGCCGGCCTTGGTGCAAGCTACACGCAAAAGGAATTCCTCGCCGCCTGCGATCGCTACCGCGCAGCGCACGGTGAGGTCGTGTCGTTATGCCGCTACGAAGCGCCGCCGGGAATCGTCTGGGACGATCTGAAGTATCACGGCGAAGCCTACGGCGCGTATGCCTGGGCGATCTACGTGGCGCAGGTCGCCGTCGACACAGTCACCTACTCCGCCGAAGTCGAGGACTTCTGGGCGGTGCAGGAAGTGGGCCGGGTCATTCATCCGGTGATGGCCGCAGGTCAGGTCGAAGGCGGAATCGCGCAGGGCATCGGCTATGCGCTCTACGAAAAAGTCGTCTGGCAGGATGGACGCATGGCCAACAATCAGATGACCAACTACATTATGCCCACCGCGGAAGATGTCCCGCCGATTCACGTGTACTTCGAGCAGATTCCGTTCCGTTACGGCGGATTCGGCGCCAAAGGCATCGGCGAACTGCCCCACGATGGGCCTGCGCCCGCGATTCTGAATGCCATTCGCGATGCTACCGGAGTTGCCTTCAACGCGATTCCACTGCTCCCTGAAGATCTTTACTCGGGGCTCGCCGCAGCTCAGCCGGAGGAAGAGATGGCGGTGCGATGAGCAAAGGCGAACGCGCAAGTCTGATCCAACAATGGCCCGCGATTCAGTTCTGCGTCAATGGCCAGGCAAGACAACTGAGAGTCCCGCCGATGAAGCGCCTGCTCGACGTGCTGCGCGAGGATTTGCATTTGACCGGGACCAAGGAAGGATGCGGCGAAGGCGAATGCGGCTCCTGTTCCGTGCGCATGAATGGCGAGCTAGTGAACAGTTGCCTCGTTCCGGTGTTGCAGGCTGAAGGCGCGGAGATACAGACCGTCGAAGGCCTGGCCCTCAATGGCGAGCTGCATCCATTGCAACGAGCGTTCCTCGAGCACGGGGGCGCGCAGTGCGGCATTTGCACGCCGGGAATGTTGATGGCCTCGGCGCAGCTTCTTGAGCAGAATCCTCACCCCGGCATGCCTCAGATTCGCGAAGCACTCGCCGGCAATCTTTGCCGCTGCACGGGATTCATACGCATTTTTGAATCGGTTGCCGCAACAATCGCACCGGAACACACAGCACACACTGCGGAATCAACCCTGGAGCCGACACCTCATGCGCGGTAATGCAGACCTGCACGATCTGGTTGCGCCCGGCGAACTGGTCGCTGTGCTTCGGTTGCTCGCCGACGAACCCGGAGCGTGGACGCCGATTGCAGGCGGCACGGAATTGATGGTCGCATTTTCCGCAGGGCGCCTGGCCTCTTCCAGGCTTGTCAGCCTGTGGGGCATCCCCGATCTGAGCATCATTGAGGTGACGCCGCAAAGCATCATGATCGGCGCCGCCGCGACGTTTCTTGATCTGCGCAGGAACACCGCCATTGCGGCCGAGCTTCCGCTTCTCGCCAAAGCCGCCGGCTGGATCGGCTCCATCGCCAACCAGGGCCGCGCCACGCTCGGCGGCAACCTCGTCAACGGCTCCCCGGCCGCGGATTCTTCACCCGCATTGCTGGCTTACGACGCCGAAATCGAGATCATCTCCGTTCGCGGCCGCCGCCGGGTTCCCTACTCTGAATTCCATACCGGCTACAAGCGCAATGTTCTCTTACCCGATGAACTTCTCTTTGCGATTCACGTGCCGCGACGTTTTGGGCCACACGCTCAGTACCTGCGAAAGGTTGGAACACGCCGTGCCATGGCGATTGCCAAGGTCGCGCTCGGTGCAACTGCGCTGCTTGACGAAGGCGTCATCACAGAAATTCGTCTCGGGGCAGCGAGCCTGGCGCCCTTCCCGATACGCCTCTGGCAAGCTGAAGCCGCGCTTCTCGGTCAATCCTTAACGCGCGAATCAATGCAATCCGCGCGTCGCGCTCTGCTCGCCGAAATCAGGCCCATCACCGACATTCGTTCCACGGCCGAATACCGGCGCCGCGTCGCCACGAATCTCCTTGACGAATTCCTGGTCTCACTTCGCCCGGAGGAATTGCAATCATGAACCCAACGCTTGCCGCATGGAATGCAGCCGACGAATCCGCGGCGCTCGACGCGATGCTCGCCTGCTGCGGATCAAGGCGCTGGGCTCAGGCTATGGTGGCGGAGCGCCCCATCGCGAGCGTCTGGGCGCTGAGCCAGGCCGCTGACCGTGTGTGGAGCACGATGCAGGAGCCGGATTGGCTCGAAGCGTTCGCATGTCATCCGCGCATTGGTGAGCGCACGCCTCTTGCCGTTGCCGCACACGCATCTCATGATCCCGTGGAGCGATCAGCCGCATGGTCTCGCAACGAACAATTATCTGTCCGCGCAGCCAACGAACTGGTGTTGGCCGAGCTCGCGGAAGACAATCAACGCTATGAGCAGCGCTTCGGCCTCACGTATATTGTTTGCGCGACCGGTAAAAGCGCCGCCGAGATGCTTACCATCCTCAAAAGGCGGCTGGCGAACGATCACGATTCCGAGTTGCGCGAGGCAGCCGAACAGCAACGTCAGATCATGCAAATTCGTTTAGGAAAGTGGTTAGTCGAATGAGTACGATTTCAACTCACGTGTTGGATTCTGCGCTGGGCAAGCCGGCCGCAGGGATGTCGGTGCGCCTGGAGCAGTTTGCCGGCGGCGGATGGATTGAGATCTCAGCAAATGGCACTGCCGAACGCGCCCACGATGCGCCCGGAGACTGGATTGAGGTGGCTACGGGCGTAACCGATGCCGACGGCCGCTGCCGCGAACTGACGCGCGACGCCGCTTCCGGAACGTATCGCCTCGTTTTTGACACGGGCCCATATTTTGCTCGATTGAGCCGGGCCAGCATTTATCCCGAGATGACGATTACGTTCACCTGCGACGGCAATGCAAATTATCACTTGCCGTTGCTGTTGAGCGACAACAGCTACACAACTTACAGGGGAAGCTGACAAATGGCGAGACTGGGTGACAATAGCTATGGAAAATCCCGCGTGCGCCTCTCGCGGATCACGCGCCTGAAGGATCGGCACGTGTTCAACGAGTGGACCGTCCACGTGATGCTGGAGGGAGACTTCGACGCCAGCTTCACCGAAGCCGACAACAGTAAAGTGCTGCCCACAGACACCATGAAGAACACCGTGTACTCGGTGGCGCGCGAATCACGGGCAACGACCATCGAAGCCTTCGCCATGGAACTGGGCGACTGTCTTCTCGCCAATCATGCTCAAGTATCCGGCGTTAAAGTCGAAATCGAGGAACGAGCCTGGGAGCGATTGATCATCGACGGCGTTCCAGAGCCAACTACATTCAAGCTCGGAGGCCCTGAAGTCCAGACCGTGCGTGCCGTGCGGGATCAAGGCCGCGAGTGGTCCATCCAGTCGGGCGTGGATGGATTAACGATCCTCAAGACCACGAAATCAGCTTTCACCGGCTACGTTGTCGACAAGCTGACCACCCTCAAGCCGGCCACCGATCGCATTCTCGGCACCTGCGCAACCGTCACGTGGGATTACACGGCTGCATCGCCGGACTATGCGCAGGCTCGCGTGCGCATAGTCAATTCGTTGCTTAAAACATTTGCCGCGCACGATAGTAAGAGCGTGCAGCACACGCTATTCGATATGGGAAGTGCCGCTCTCGATGCTGCGCCTGAGATCGCGTGCATTCATCTCTCCATGCCCAACCTGCATCATCTCCTCGCCGATCTCAGCCCCTTCGGCCAGGGCAATCCCAACCACATCTTCGTACCCATCGACGAGCCGCATGGTACGATCGAGGCCACCGTCGAGCGCTAACTTATTCAGCAGAAGGCGAAGCCGTGACCGGGACCACGACCACAGAGCGCAACGTGTTTGCGCAGGATAACGCCGCGGAAAGCTATGGCCTTCGGAAAGGCGTCCTCGGCCCCATCGAAACGCTGGCGCAATCCGTTTCTGCCATGGCGCCCAGCACCTCTGCATGTCTCACTATTCCCCTTGTCTTCGCATACGCCGGCAACGCTACCTGGTTCGTCTACCTCCTCGCCACAATTTCCATGCTTCTAGTCGGTTTCTGCATCAGCCGGTTTGCGCGCCTGAGCGCGTCGCCGGGTTCGCTCTACACCTACACCGCAAACACCCTTCCGCCAGCATTCGGCGTCGCCGCTGCGTGGGGATTGCTGCTCGCTTACGTCGCCACCGGCGCATCGGTGGCCGGCGGAGCGCTGTACTACGCAACCGTACTCTCCGAGCAGTTCCTGCACTGGGCGCCGCCTGCCATTCCCACCCTGGCGGTTGTCTGCGCTGTCGCCGGATTCATCGCCTATCGCGACGTCAAGCTGTCCGCCGAAGTGATGCTTTGGATTGAAGCAGTCTCCCTCGGCCTCATCGTGATCGTGCTCGTTCTGTTGCCGGTGCACATCGGAATTCACCTCGATACAAGTCAATTCCGCTTCGCAGACATCTCCTTCAGCGGCCTCGGCCCTGCTCTGGTGCTTTCCATCTTCAGCTTTGTCGGCTTTGAAGGCGCAACCACGCTGGGCGGCGAAGTGCGCGATCCTTTACGCACCATTCCGCGCGCCGTCCTGCAGTGCGCCCTGTTGGCCGGCGGATTCTTCATGCTCTGCGCATATTCTGAGGTGCTCGGATTCCGAGGCCAGGCCGCTGCGCTCTCAAGTTCCACGAGCCCTCTGCACATGCTGGCCGCAAAAGCTCACGTGTCGCCCCTGGGCATCGCCATCGACTGCGGCGCGTTTGTCAGCATGTTCGCCTGTGTGCTGGCCTGTGCCACTGCGGCCGCGCGCGTTTTGCTTCGCATGGCGCACGACGCCCTGCTCCCCGCGGGCCTGCAACGTACCAACCCGCGTCACGGAACCCCGGGAGCAGCCGTGGTCCTTTCGATCGCACTCATGTTCGCTGCCACAACGGTCATGGCCATCCTCGGCGATACCGGATCGACGATGTATGACCTGCTGGGCTCCCTTTCCGTCTTTGGCTTCCTCACCGCGTATGCGCTCGTCGCTCTCGCGCTTCCCTTCGCGCGGCGCGCAGTAGGACAGCATTCCCATCTCCTCGCGGCCGTCAGCGTCCTCACCGTGGCAGTCATCGTTGTAATCGCGATCTTCGATCTTCATTCCGCCGAAGATGCTGTTCACGCACGAATTCCCTATCTCTATCTCGCCTACATAGCAGCCGGGCTCGCGTGGTACGCCGTGCGGCGAAGAAAAGCGCAAGCCGTGTGATGTGTTGTGGAAAAGCCGGGCCTTATCCGGGCTTTCGCGCCAAAATTCCTTACGTGAACTTTATGCCGCGGCAATTAATATTTCTTTAACCTGCAGCGCGAGCAGGAAATGCCACTCAACCATCGCGGCTCGCGCTGGTAAGCACTCTACCGCGTAGCAATTCAACGCTCAAGAAACTCGAGATTTCAAAACTATTTCAGTGGTCATTGAATCCCCCCGGTTTCAGGGGGAAATTTCCATTTCGAGGTCAGTCCATTGAAGCGTTTCATGCGTGTGTCTTCTTTCTCCTTCTCCGGCCTGCTTGCGATCGTGGCAGCCGGTGCGTTGTTTACCAGCTTTCTTCATGCTCAACAGACGCTGGGTGGAATCACGGGAGAAGTCACTGACGCCTCCGGCGGTGTGATTCCCAACGTGACGGTCTCACTGACCCACGAAGAGACATCCTTGACCCGTTCCACCAAAACCAATGACCAGGGCGAATACACGTTTGTAAACCTGCCAATCGGTACTTACACCCTCACTTACACAGCCGACGGATACCAGGCGCAGAAGACGCCGCACATCACGGTAGAGGCCGACCGCACGGCGACGCTGAATGTTTCGCTGAAAGTCGGCCAGGCCAGCACCACCGTGGAAGTTGAAGCCGCGCCGCTGATGAACGCCGTCGACACAACCAACGGCTACGTGATGGAGCAGCAGCAAATCAACAGCGTTCCCCTTCCCACCGGAAGCTTCACCGGGCTGGCCATCCTATCGCCCGGTGTCGATGCCGAATTGCCCGGGGGCACAGGGGCAAACTCCGGCCTGGGCAACGCGCCCATCTGGGCCAATGGTCAGCGCGACACATCAAACGCATTTCTTCTCAATGGCGTCGACGCCAGCAATCTCTTCAACGGCAAGAGCACAAGCCAGGTGGATTCATTTCGGATCGTGAACAACACCGGCCAGGCCAACAACGCCGCCGGAGGCGTGATTCCAAGCGCCTCGTCTGTTTATTTGGCCATCGGCAACGCCATTCCGACACCCGCTCCCGAAACCATTGCGGAAGTGCGCGTGAACGCTTCGATGTACGACGCGCAGCAAGGCTCCGACAGCGGCGCGCACATCGACATGAGCACCAAATCCGGAACCAATCAGATACACGGCTCGGTATATGGGCACCGCGGCACCAACTTCCTCAACGCTGCGCCCTTCTTCTTTAAGAAGGACGACAATATTCCCTCCGCCTACAAGAATCCTCAGTTGCACCGCTACGCAGCCGGTGGTACTTTCGGCGGACCACTCATCAAGGACAAGCTTTTCGGTTTCGTCAGCTACCAGCACCTGCATATTTCAGACCAGGAAACCGGCGACGAACTCCTCGTTGTGCCCCCGGGATTGAGCGATACAAATCGTACCGCCGATGGTCTGACGGACATTGCGAATAACAACTGGACCACGAACGAAGGAACGACAGGCGTTACCGTCAGTCCCGGCAACTGGAGCTCAAATCCGATCGGCCTTGCCCTTTTCAATTTACCGTCGGTGCCCGGCGAGCCGGGTAAATGGCTGGTCCCGAACCAGAATGCGCCGGGAACACCAAACGTCTATTCACCCTACAATGCATTTCTGCCCGGCACAGCGCGGTTCACATCCGATCAGGCAATTGCCGATCTCGACTGGAATGTCGGCGCCAAAGACGTGCTCGCCGCCAAATACTACTATCAGCACGATCCCAACTCGTCGCCCTACGCCTATTCCAACGTTCCCGGATTTACCGCGAAGATGGACACAGGTTCCCAGGTGGGCTCTATCAACAATGTGCAGACGATCGGGAACAGTCTCAGCATTTCTGAGACCATCGGTATTCTCCGTGAGAAGGCGTATGCCACAAACGATCAGCTTTTCACCCCTTCGCAAATCGGGATGAGCCCAGCGTTCGGCAATTATTTTCCCGGCGTCACTATCAACGATGCCATCGGTGACCAATACGATGCGCCCGGCGGCCCGCTTTACGGCTTGGTGTTTCCGTCGCTGGCCATTGGGCCTGACTCCGAGTATCAGGGAGCAAACACCGGGATGTTCCAGAACCGCATCATGCCGTCTGGCACGGCTATCTGGGCCAAGGGACGCCATTCCGTCAGCTTCGGGGGAAGTTACTCATACACCCAGTTGAACACTCGCGATCATCGCACCGGCACGGGCAATCTGGATACGCCGGACTTTGTGACCTACGCCAACAACTGGGTGACTCCTTATACGACGCAACTTTTTACGGCAACCAGCTTTCTGCAGGGCAACGCCGATCGCTATTATCGCGCCAATGAAGTTGGCATGTTCGTTCAAGACAAATTCCAGGCGACCCCAACCCTGAGCATTACTCTCGGCGTGCGCTACGACTGGGATGGCGGATTGACAGAAAAATACGGCAACATCTTCAACTTCGATCCCAAGCAATATAGTTACGAAGCCGCATCCGATACGATCGCAAGCTCCGGTTTTATCATTGCCGGCAACAGCACGAACGGCACCCAGGGAGTGAGCAAGACAACGCTCACAGGACGCCAGTGGGGGATTGCGCCGCGCCTCGGCATTGCCTGGCAGCCAGCGATCTTTCACTCGAAACTGGTTGTCCGCACGGGCGGGGGCTTCTACTACGATCGCGGCGAGTTGTTCACGTATCTCTCGCCCGGCTATGCCGCCGGCGAAATCGATGGCGGTCCCTTCGGTTCGTCGCAAACAGAACCCTTCGTTTCGCAGCAGCATTGTCCTTATAGCTCGTCATACAACGCGGCCAATCCAACCTATCTGTACCTGTTTTACGTCCCAATTTGCGGCGGGAACGGAATCACAGGCGTCGTCGACAACTCACAGTACAACCTGGCTACGCCCTGGGGTCCGACGCGATCGGCGCCGCCGTCGAATCCGAAGGCCTCTGACATTGCAAATTATCTTCCCAATGCCGCGGCCATCATCGATGGTACGGTCGGCGCCGACAACAGCGGCCAGCCTTATACCCTCGGTGTTTACAACCGCGCCAACAAGCTGCCTTATAGCATGAACTTCACGCTCAACCTTCAGTACCAGCCGCGCAACGACTTAATGATCGAAATCGGTTACGTGGGCAATCTAGGCCGCCATCAGGTGATTCCGATTCCCTTTAATCAGGCCCAGATCGCCACGACGGGCAATCCCACGCATCCCGGTGGCATTGCCACACAGTCTTTCAGCTACGGCTATACCGTGCTCGATCCGAACACGTTTTTTCCCGAATGCGTCAACGATCCGACGGAAGTCAACTGCAGCTACGGCACGATGCTGAACAACTACGAAGGCGGCAACGTGGATCTTCGCGTGCCTTATATCGGCTACTCATCGGAGTCTGAAGCGTACACCGCGGCTGGCATCGCGATGTATAACGCGTTGGAGTCGCATCTTGAAAAACGGTTGAGTCACGGCGTTACGGCCGGAGTTTCCTATACCTATTCGCACGCGACCGACGAGCAGAGCGGCATGGGATTGTTCTACAACGGCAACAATCCCGACAATCTGCGCAGCGGATATGGCTCGTCCGATTTCGACCGGACTCATGTCCTCAACTTCACCTACGGCTACACTTTCCCCAAATTCGCCAGCGAAGATACGCTCGGGGGCAGAGTGGTAGACGGTTGGGCGATTCATGGCATTGCCATCATCCAGAGTGGCCAGCCATACAGCATTATCGATTATTCGGGAGCCGTAGGTAGCATTTACTACAGCACGTTCAATGGAATAACGAACCCCATCGTACCGCTTGCTCCCGGATGCAATCGCAAGAACGCTCTCACCGGAAAGAGTGGCGCCTTCTACAACCCGACGACCAACGACCCGTCAGAGCTGGCGCTCAAATCGAGTTGCTTTACGCTTCCACTGGTCCCGCAAGGCACGATGGGCGTTCCGAACGGCGACACTTACGAGACCAACTTCGTCTCCGGCGAACGAAACATCTTCCGCCAGTCGTGGCAACGGCGCGCCGATGCCTCTCTGGTGAAAGACCTGATGATTCGCGAACCCTTTACCCTGCACTACACATTCGATGTGTACAACTTGACCAACACATCGAGCTTCGACGTTCCCCAGAACAACGTGAACCAGAATGCTGGATTCAATAACGTGCCCGTAGGGGGAGATGCGCTCTACAATCCTCCATCCGGCCTCGGTGTCACCAAGCACACCATTGGCAGCGCGCGGCAGATCCAGATGTCGTTGCATCTGGACTTCTGATCGATGCATTGTTTCAAACCGAGGGGCGGTTCGCTAAGAACCGCCCTTTGCTTTTTGGGTCTGGAGGCGCAGGCGCGTCGCCCCATTCGTTTTAGCTTCTAGAATGAAACTATGACCGCTCCCTCGTGGACTCTCCGCGATCTTCGCGCGGCACTCGCAGCCGGAACCGCAACCCCTTCCCAACTCGCCGAATCCGCGCTCGCGAACAGCAACGGGAATGCCGGCCACAACACCTATATCTGGCAGGACGCTGAATGGACGCGTGCTGAAGCATCCCACGCTGAATCCATGCCCCCTGCAACCGGTGGCCCCTTCGGCGATGGCCGGCCAGCACTTTGGGGTTTGCCGGTTTCAGTGAAGGACTGCTTCGATCTTGCCAGCTCCCCCACAAGCTGCGGTGTCCATTTCTACCGCGACCTCAACGGCAAAGCCAAGCGCGACTCCTGGCTTGTGGAACAATTGCGCGCGGCAGGAGCCGTGATTGTCGGCAAGACGCATCTTCACGCGCTGGCCTACGGAATTACTGGCGAAAACCCCGAGTATGGCGACTGCGCGCAGCCTCGTGAC
Organism: uncultured Acidobacteriaceae bacterium; assembly: GCA_963762905.1. GTDB lineage: Bacteria > Acidobacteriota > Terriglobia > Terriglobales > Acidobacteriaceae > Telmatobacter. The sequence goes on from CAVXMJ010000031.1 coordinate 474,499, forward strand.
GCCGGCGCGCTCACCGGCGGCTCTTCGAGCGGTGCCACGGCTAGCATCCAGGAGGGGTCTGCCGTGGCCGCCATCGGCACGGACACCGGTGGCTCGGTCCGTGCGCCCGCCGCGCTCTGCGGTTTGGCCGGCTATCGCGCCACCCTCGGCCGCGGTGATTGGCGCGGCGGCGCTCATCTGGCGGAATCGTTCGACACCTTCGGCTGGCTCTTTCGCGATCTTGAAGATGCTCCGTTTCTTGCCGCGCCGTTTGCGCCGGCAGAGGACGCTCCCGCCCGCCGCCTCTCGAGCTTCGCTTACGTCGACGACAGTTTTCTCCATGATTGTGAGCCGGATGTATTCGCGAGCTTCCGCGCCGTCGTTCAAACTCTCCAGGATCTTGGAATGGAGGGTCGGGCGCTCGAAGCAGATTGGTGGAACGGCGCCGTCGAAATCTTCGCACCCATCCAGGCTTCCGAGGCGGCACAGCTTCACGCTGGGAATTTTGATCACTTTGAGCCGGCCATCCGCGACCGTCTCAAGTGGGGCGCCGGCTTTACTTCCGATCAGGTCACAGCCTTGCGCCAACGTCACGCAGCTTTTCGCGCGCGCATGGATGAGCTCTTCGCCGCGCACCAGCTCATTTTGCTTCCATCGATTCCGGTAGCACGGCTGGCTGTCGGCGCAGACCACAGCCAGACCCGCTCCCGCCTGTTGCGATACACAGCGCCCTTCAGCCTGGCCGGCGTTCCGACCATCGCTATCCCATGCGCGCTCGGAGGCATGCAACTGGCCGCAGCCCGCGGCAACGACGAGTCGCTGCTCGCGCTCGCCGCGGAAATCGGCGCGCACACAAAGGCCGCTAAGCCTGAGTAATTTTGAGTTTGGGTTTGAATTTCCGCGCTCGTGCGGCTAGAACGATTTGTCCGTCAGGAAGGGCTCCGGTTTCACCGATCCGTCGCGCTGCTTCACCAGCATCTGCACTTTGCCCTCGGCTGCATCCAGCTCCTGCTTGCACGCAGCCGACAATCCCACGCCCTCTTCAAAGAGCTTGAGCGAGTCTTCGAGCGCCAGATCGCCTTTCTCCAGTTGCTCGACAATCGTTTCCAGCTTTTTCAGCGATTCTTCAAACGATGGCATGGTGCTTACCTCTTCTCGCTTGCTCCCGCCGGCAGCGCGCTGGCGATTACTTCTGCCGCGGTTTCATAGTTTCCAAACGGCGCGCTCACCTGCACTCCTTGTACCAATGGCCGCACCGCCGCCAGCATCTCCTGCGCGATCTTGATTCCCTCCGCGCGCGCGGCTTCCGGCGTCTCAGCCTGCGCCATGCGCAGCATGATCTCCTCGGGCATCGCCACGCGCAGATCGTTCTTCATGTACTCCGCATTGCGCAGGCTGGTCAGCGGCCAGATGCCCGCGATGGTCGGAATGCGATGGTCCTTGATTCGCTCCAGAAAATCTTCCAGCAAGCGCAGGTCAAACACCGCCTGCGTGATCACGTACTCGGCGCCCGCCTCCACCTTATAGGCGAACCGCTTCAGCTCATTTTCCAGGTCCGGCACCCCGGGGTTGGCCGCCACACCAATTGTGAAATTCGTGCTCGCCCCAATCGAATTCGATCCAATGTCGAGTCCGTGATTCAGCCGCCGCGCAATGTTTACCAATCCGATCGAATCCACGTCAAAGACTGTGGACGCATCAGGATAGTTTCCCTGCTTGGGCGGATCGCCGGTCACGCACAGAATGTTGCGCAGCCCGATCGACGAAGCGCCCAGAAGATCCGACTGGATTGACAGCAGGTTGCGATCGCGGCAGGTGTAATGAAGAATCGTCTCCATTCCCGTGTGCTGCTGAATCTGGATACAGAGGCTTTCTCCGCTCATTCGCGCCGAGGCCTGCGCCGCGTCGTACACATCGATGGCATCCACGCCCAGGCGCGCCATCAATCCCGCGCCTTCAATCTCTTTCGCGCAATCGATCCCCCGCGGCGGCACAAACTCCACCATGGTGATGAACTTTCCTTCCGCGATCAGCGAGCCGAGGCGCGAGCGTTGCGCCAGCGAGGCCGGCGGCGTCTCTTTGCCTACTGCCGGGGCTGCGTCTTTCCCCGCTACGTGCGCCTGTTCGTCGATCGCCCGTATGGCCTGCCGCATGGCACGGATGTGATTCGGCGTCGTGCCGCAGCAGCCGCCAACCATCTGCGCTCCGGCCGCGATGGCCTTGCGCGCAAAGCTGGCCATGTACTCGGGAGAACACAAATAAATGTTCCGCCCGTCAACCGCGCGCGGCATTCCGGCATTGGGCATGGCGCCCAATGGCAGATTCGTTGCCGCGCGCATCTCCTCAATCGCTGTCAGCACCGTGGCCGGCCCAGTCGAGCAGTTCACTCCCACCGCGTCGGCGCCCCACTCCGTCAGCCACGCTGCCGCCTGCGCTGCGGAAGAACCATCAAGGCACTCGCCCTCATCGTCCACCGTCACCATCACCAGCACGGGAAGTTCCGGCGCCACCGCTTTCGCCGCTTCGAGGGCCTCACGCGCCTCATTCAACGCGGGCATCGTCTCCAGAATCAGAAGGTCGACTCCACTTTTCTTCAGCACGGCAATCTGCTCGGCAAATGCAGCCCGCGCTTCATCCAGACCCGTCTTACCCAACGGTTCCAGACGTACGCCGAGCGGCCCCACTGCGCCGGCCACCCACGCCAGCCGGTCCGCCGCAGCGGACTTTTCTCTCAGGTGTTCCACTGCCTGCCGCGCCAGTCGCGCCCCCGCCGCATTAATCTCCTCTACCCTTGCACCCAACCCATGCCGGCTCAGCCGAAAACGGTTGGCTCCGAATGTGTTGGTTTCAAGAATCTCTGCACCCGCGAGCAGGTATTCTTCATGCACTGCGACGATCAACTGGGGATCCGAAAGGTTCAGTTCGTCGTAGCAGCGGTTCGTAAACACGCCGCGCGCCTCGAGCACCGTTCCCATTGCGCCGTCGGCGAGCACAGGGCGGTCGGAAAAGATTTCGGCGAACCTGCTCATTCTGTTGTCATGCTAACGCATCTCGAGCAAGGATGTATCTACCGTTCGCGCCATCCGGCGGAAGTTTATCCACTCCGCTCCAACAGCCCGCTAGCTCTCCTCCCGCGCTCCCTTTTCGCTTCTCGTTCGGCGTGCAAGGGTACCGGGCCGCTTTGTTATACTTCGGGAGTCATCGCCTGCGTGGAAACCGGTTCGGGCTTGCACTTTCCAATGCCCCTCCGTGTGTCAATAACGCCATTTATTCGACGACGTTGCGGATTCTTCCGCGCGATCAACCGAGGGTTGAAATTTTGAAGAACAGAAGTCTTCTCATGAGCGCCGGCGCTGCTCTGGTGGTAGCCGCCGCGCTGGCCGGTTGCGGCAAGACAATTTACTTTGGCGGCCGCGTGTTGCCTCCCAGTGGGCTGCAGAACCGCGTCATGATCGCTATCCAGAACCCCGCCAGCCTGTCCAAGGGAGAACTCGAGATCGTCGACGCCTTTTACGACACCCGTTCCGGCTATAACGGAAAGCCAGGCTTCTTCTCCATTGCCGGCTACGGCGGAGCATTGCCCAGTTCCATCCAGAACATGCCGGAAGAACAAACCGGGGCGGTTTATGGTTCAGGCGACGGATCGCTTGCCATCATCAACTACCAGGGCGAAAAGACAACTACCGCGTCCGTCGGCGGCCTCTATGGCGGGTCGTCCAGCATCTTTATTACCCGCAACCAGGCCTATGTCTTCGCCGCCAACCGGACGGCCGCCTATTTCACTGTTGTGGGTGCGGCTTCAGGGCAGTCCATACCCTTCAGCCTTCCCGGCGTATACCGCGTGAGCGTCAACCCCGGTGGTTCTGTCGCTCTGGGATTCGTCCAGAACTCCGATTACGCCTATTACCCCCGCCAGCTTTCGACATCGCAATCCATCGCATATTCCGGAGGGCCCTCCACCTGGCCCAAAGCTGCAGTCGACTGCGAACCGCAAAACGCGCCTTCGTGGTGCCTTTTTCAGATGCAAAGCCCCGACCATACCGACGCAACCGGCAATTATTATGGCGCGCCTCTCACTTTCGACCGGCCCATCAAAGCCGTCTTCTCTGCGGACGGAAGCACCGCCTACATCCTGAACTGCGGCCCTGAGTGCGGCGGATCTACGGCATCCATTTCGATAGTTCCCATTGCGCCGCTGATCTTTCTTCAGGGCCAACAGTCTGGGCTGCTGCCCTGCAATCTTCCTTCCGTGTCCGCGTGTCCCGACACGAACGCCTCGCCGATGGTCAATATCCCCATCCCTGGCGGAGCCAGCAACGCCCTGGTCGATTCCACCACCATGTACGTCGTCGGCCAGCAATTCGACGCGACGCAGAAACTCTTCGCCGGCAATCTGACGATCGTGAACCTGGCTAATAACACCGCTGGCGGTCCAATCGCCATCAGCGATGGCCAACCGGGTGCGATCAGCCGCATGATCGAAGCCGATGACAATACGCTTTGGATCGGGATGACTGGCTGCACTGTCGGGGTTCGCTACGCCACGAATCCGGCGAGCGGCTACGGCTGCCTGACCATGTTCAACACTTCCACGAAATCGGTTGACCTGATCGAGCCTTATCTCGGTGACGCCACCGGTATTGCTGCTGTCACCGGCTTGCACAAGATCTATACCGCTGAGGGTGGGCAGGTTTACATCTACTCCACGACCGACGGCTCGGCGATCGACAACCAGTACGTGACCGTGACCGGCACGGCCTATGACGTTGCCTACTTGGACGCACTCACCGACGCCAACAATACCGTCTACTAACTACCATGCCCTCAGAGGCAGTTGATTTCCGAGCCGACATCCTTGCCATCGCGGCCCACCGCGATGATGTGGAACAGACCTGCGGAGGAACCCTTCTGCGCATGGCCGCCCGTGGCCTGCGCACGGCGATTCTCGATCTCACTCGGGGCGAAGCCGGGACGCGCGGCACAGCAGATGAGCGCGCCCGGGAAGCCGAAGAAGCCGCTGCCATCCTGGGAGTCGGCTGGCGTCAGGCGCTCGATCTGCCTGACGGCGCAATCGCAAATAACTTCGAAAATCGCGCGTCCATCGCGCGTATTCTTCGTCAGCTCCGCCCTCGCGTAGTCATCCTGCCGTATTGGCAGGCGCGTCACCCCGACCACGCCATCACCGCCACGCTCGGTGCTGAAGCCTGTTTTCTTTCCGGCCTGAAGAAGATCGACACCGGTACGGAACCGCACCGGCCCTTCAAGATCGTTTACGCCAGCCTTTACGCGGATGTGCGCCCCAGCTTCATCGTTGACATTACGCCCTTTATCGAGCAACGCCATTTGGCTCTCATGGCTTACCGTTCGCAATATGCAAACCAATCCGCCGGCTCGGGAATTTTTGTGCCCGAAGAAGAAATTCGCGAGCGCACTCTTGCTGAGGCTCGACACTACGGACTCCTTGCCGGCGTTCGCTTCGGGGAGCCGTTCGTGCAGAAAGAAGTCGGCCTCGTTGACGACCTCACACTCTTGCCCGTTCAATCGATCTAGAATGCGTGGCTGCATTCTCTAAGGTGGTTTGTCTTCATGAATTCAATCAGTCGCCGCGAGTTTTTGGCCACTTCCGCCCTGTCGATCGCCGCTGCCGGTCTCCGCGCGCAAAACCCTGCCCAGATCAACGCCAACCTGGTCATTCCGACCGAAGCTGCGGGACCTCAGATTCCCGGCGGTTTTGTCGGACTCTCCTACGAGCTTGAGGAATTGGCGAATCCGGAATTCTTCTCAGCCGGGAATGCCGGCCTGATCCACGCATTCAAGCAAATTTCCTCGCGTGGCGTACTGCGGCTCGGCGGCAACACCAGTGAGTTCAGCTGGTGGAAACCCACTCCCGACTCTCCCGAGCCGGAGCACCCGCATACGCGCGAGGTCGTAGGTGAACCCAAGGCCAGCTACTATGCGGTTACTCCTGACGCGATTCGGAATCTGGCCGCATTCCTCGAAGCCACCGGCTGGACCTGCCTCTACGGAATCAATATGGGGACCAACACCCCCGCCCGCGCCGCCGAAGAGGCTGAGTTTGCCGCCACGACCCTCGGCTCGCGATTGCAATATTTCCAGATCGGCAATGAAGTCGATTTGTTTGGCCACCACTTACGCGATCCTCAAACCTGGTCCGCGCAGACCTACCTTGCCGAGTGGCTTTCCCTCGCTCGGGCGATTGCCGCCCGTGTGCCAAGCGCCAGCTTCGGGATGCCTGACATCGCCACAAACATGTCGTGGCTGCCGCAAATCGCAGATGCATGGAGTTCCGTCGAAAACCCTCCCCACGTCACGACACTCACGCATCATTATTACTTCGGCGGACCGCCAGCGAATCCCGAAGTCAACATCCCTAATCTCCTCAAGCCCGCGGCCATGGCAAAAGTCCAGAACATGGCGAACACGGCTTCTGCGGCAGCGGCGAAAATGGGAATCCGCGTGCGCATGACCGAAGGCAACACCTGCTATCGCGGCGGCAAGCCCGGTGTCTCCGATGTCTTTGCTGCAGCTCTCTGGTCGGCCGATTACTCGCTCCTCCTCGCCGCCAACAACTACTCGGGAATCAATCTCCACGGCGGCACCGGCTCCATCATCGCAAGCGGGCTTGGCGGAGTCATGTACGGCGATCAGGTTCTCAAGGATCAGGGCGCGACGCCGGAGCAGATCGCCACGCACCCACACGCGTATTACTCGCCGATTGCCGAGTTTGGCTCGGCGTACGTTTTAGAGCCGGTTGCTTATGGCCTCATCTTCGCGGGCTCATTGGCTGGCGCCACTCTCATCGAGGCTGACCTCACTTCAAAGCTGCAGGCCGCCGGCGTCAACGCCACGGCTTACGCCGCCAAGCTCCCGAGCGGACAAACTTCCGCCCTCATTTTGAACAAGGACATGGAGAACGATCTTGCGCTCCGCCTGGATTTTGGCGCCCTTCGAACCGGTGCAGTCGAAATCGATACCTTGAACGCACCATCGCTCGAGAGCCGCGAAGCTCACCTCACGCGAGCGGCAAAATCCGGCCGCATTCGAGACGGAAAGTTCGCCGCGCTTGTTCCCCGTGCCTCCGGCCTGCGCGTCACCGTAATTTGACCGCGAATGGTCGTGCCCCCAGCAGGGCGAAACTCCACGGCCCCGGCCCTTGTAATCCGCTCGACACCAACTTGTCCCATCCATCTTTGTTGCCGCAATCCCGATCTCAGCAAGATACCGTAGACTATAGGACAATCTATGCCGCAGACTTGGGATCCTGGGACCTACGGCCGCGATGGGGCCTTTGTTCACGAACTGGCGGGGGGCGTGCTCGAGTGGCTTGCCGCCCAGCCCGGCGAGCGCATTCTCGATCTCGGATGCGGCGATGGCCAACTTACGCAGCGCATTGCCGCATCCGGCGCTAGCGTCATCGGCATCGACTCTTCTCCCGAAATGGTCAAGGCAGCTCGCGCCCGTGGAGTAAAAGCCGACCAGGTTCCTGCCGAGAAACTACCCTACCCCGATCACATCTTCGAAGCCGTTTTTTCCAATGCCGTTCTCCATTGGGTCCGCGGCCAGGATGAAATGCTCTCACAAGTGCATCGCGTGCTGAGCCCCGGCGGCCGTTTCGTTGCGGAGATGGGCGGCCACGGCAATATCGCCGCCATTCGCGTCGCCTTTGCTGCCGTTCTTTCTCGTCATGGATTTGCCGACCTTGGCCAGCGCGGCAATTACTATCCCGCTCCAGAGGCCTATAGCGCCCGCCTTCGGCGCCAGGGATTCGGAGTCGAAAAGATCGCTTTAATCCAGCGGCCCACTCCATTGAATGACGGCGGCATGGCCGGCTGGCTGAACACCTTCTACCGTGGCGCGCTCGATGGCCTTCCTCAAGAATTGCGCGAGGTCGCTGTCAATGAAACAGTCGCACTGCTCGCGCCGGTTCTTCGCGCCCACGATGGCCACTGGACCGCGGATTATGTTCGTCTCCGATTCATCGCGAAAGTATAACGACTTCACAGGGCTCAGAATCCACCGGACCCCGCCTAACTAACGGCTAAGTGTTCACTTCCCTATTTGCTGAATACTTCCTGAAGCCTCTTGTGTTTCTTCTCGACTTATGGCATAGTAATCACTGCTTAGGAGAACGCCCGATGATCGTCAAAACGCAAAACTCGATGCGTAGGCTGGAAGGTCTCAATCAGAGCCTTACCGGCCGCCGGGCGCGGTTTTTCTATCTGCCGTAGCCCCCTGCGGCGACGCTCCTGCTTACTCCGTATAACCATTGACTCATCCCGAGTGGCGTAGAAGCCAGCTTCATCGCCTCGACAACGCCACGCTGTCTTCGTCTGTTCCCTCGGGCGCATTTGGGCCGAGTTAGCTCAGCCGTTTTTACCCTTTGTCGCCGCCGTGAGTTATACGGCGTCTTGAGGAGACTTATGTCTTTTACTAAGTTCGTGTAAGTCGATTGCACCGGTGGTGATAGAAGAGAGTTACTTCCTCCACCTACGAGGACGCGCGGGGTAGGAGACCCTGCCGGATGTACTTGCTTTGTGGGGCGGGGACGTAGTCCCGAACTGAAAGGCACCGCAAAGTGTAGGCTCCGATGTCCACTCTTTTCGTTTGTTCCCCGGCGAACGCTCTCACGGGCGATACCCTCGTCCAAAACCAAAAGAAGAGACCGGTGGCGTAGGGCGCGGTTACTTCGCCTCTTAAGCCGGTGGTCGCGGGTTCGATTCCCGCTCGGAGCGCGAGCTCCGGTAGCTCAGTGGCAGAGCACCGATACCGTCCCGCTTGTTCCCCGGTCATACCTTGAACTGACGATGCATTCGTCCAAAACCAAAAGAAATGGCCGGTGGTGTAGGTAGCGGTTACTTCGCCTGATACGCCGGAGGCGCGGGTTCGATTCCCGCGGCGAGCTGCGAGGCTCGAAAGCTCTGTGGTCAGAGCACCGCAAAAAGTCCGCCATCGCTTGTTCCCCGGTCATTGACGTTCACACGGCGAGAATCTCGTCCATAACTAAAAGAATTGGCCGGTGGTGGTCGCAACGGATACTTCGTCGCTTCCCAAACGGGAGGCAGTGGGTTCGAATCCCACCCGGAGCTGAATGGCTCCAGAGCTCAACCGGTGAGCACCGAGAGCAACACCGTTGCATTTGTTCCCCGGCCAGCAACGTGAACAGGGCGAGAATCTCGTCCGAAACCAAATGAAAAGGGCCAGTGGTGTAGGTAGCGGTTACTTCGCCTGAGGTGGAGACGCGGGTTCGATTCCCGCGGCGAGCTGGAAGGCTCGCAAGCTCTGTGGTCAGAGCGCCACACAAAGTCCGCCATCGTTTGTTCCCTGGCCGAGTTCTTTACCTACGATGTGTTCGCCGAGAACGAGGGAGAAACCTTCCGGCACCTCCGGATTAGAAACGAAATTGTCATGAGCAAACTGAATGTCAAAAACGGTACGCCGGCGGGCAACGCGCATCTGTGCGATGGCTGCCATTGGGGTCAGTTCATCACCGGTTACCGCGAGTCTGACCGGCTGGCAATCTGCACCAACACGAGCCCCAACATCGTGCTGCCCTTCACGGTCTATGCTTGCAGCAACTTTAGCGACAAGCACAAACCCGACTGGGAGCAAATGAAAAAGCTGGCCATCGACATCCGACCGATCCGAGTCTCAAAGAAAACAGCGGGCTTCTCGACCAAAGGTTCACATCGGCCTGTAACAGTTCCCGACGGTGGGGACAAAAAAAACGAGGCAGCGATCACTCGCTAACCTCAAACCACAACCAGAATGAATTCGCCGGTGGCGCAGGGCACGGATACTTCAATGGCGAAAGCCGGCCGCTCAGGCCGGAATGCAGGTTCGAATCCTGCCGCCAGTATCTGCGGCAATGCAGATGATGGCGTCAAATCCCGCGTCCGACCATTCCCCGGCGATTTATCCTTGTTTCACTCAGAAAGGAAACGCATCATGCGCCTGAACATCTTCAAGCCCAAGCCGCGCCCGCGCACCCACGAGGGAGCGCGTGCCAGCGTCATCACTGCCGAGCAGGCTCTGCGCCGCTCTGTCCTCTCCTGCATGTTGTGGGAGGGTGAGTTCTATGAGGACGGTGTGCAGATCGCAGGCCGCATTCATGAGCTCGTTCCGCAAGTCGCAGCCGAAAAGGTGGCCGCGCTGGCCATCGAGGCGCGCGAGCGCATGAAGCTGCGTCACGCCCCGCTTCTGCTGGTGCGCGAGATGGCGCGTTACCCCACGCATCGCGGCCTCGTAGCCGACACGCTTGCGCGCATCATTCTGCGTGCCGACGAGTTGAGCGAGTTTGTCGCCATCTACTGGGCCGGTGGACGCGAGCCTCTCTCTGCGCAGGTAAAGAAGGGCCTGGCTACAGCTTTCAGCAAGTTCGACGAGTACGCTCTGGCCAAGTACGACCGTGCCGGCGCAGTCCGCTTGCGCGACGTGCTCTTCCTCTGCCACGCGCGTCCTGCCACTGAGGCTCAGGCCGCATTGTGGAAGCGCCTGGTCGACAACGAGCTGGCCACGCCCGACACCTGGGAGGTTGCGCTCTCCGCTGCCGGACGCGGCGAAGGTGCCAACGGCAAGCGCGAAGTGGCCAAGCGCGAGGTGTGGGAGCGCCTGCTCGCCGATCGCAAGCTTGGCGCGCTGGCTCTTTTGCGTAACCTGCGCAACCTGCATCAGGCAGGCGTGAGCGAAGAACTGGTGCTCAACGCGCTCGCCGGCATGAAGACGGATCGCGTTCTTCCCTTCCGTTTTCTGGCTGCCGCGCGCTCGGCTCCGCAGTGGGAGCAGCCTCTTGAGTTTGCGATGCTTCGCTCGCTCGAAGGCCGCACATCCGCTCTGCGCGGCCACACCGTGCTGCTGGTTGACGTCTCCGGCTCGATGGAAGCGCCACTGTCACGCCGTTCTGAAATGCGGCGCACCGACGCTGCTTATGGTCTAGCCATCCTGCTGCGCGAAATCGCCGAGAAGGTCACCATCTACACCTTCTCCGATGATGCCAAGCTGGTGCCCGCCCGTCGTGGCATGGCGTTGCGCGATGCGCTTGAGGCGAGCCAGCCGCACTCGGGAACCTACCTCGGCAAGGCGCTGAGTCATGCCGAGGCTGAGAACCGTGCCGGCAGCGACCGTCTCATCGTCATCACCGACGAGCAGTCGCATGATAACGTGCCTGCTCCGCGCGCCAAGGGCTACGTGATCAACGTAGCTTCAAACCGCAACGGTGTGGGCTATGGACCGTGGACGCACGTCGATGGCTGGAGTGAAGCGGTGGTGGATTACATCGCGGAGCTCGAAGCCAGCGTTAGCACGCCCGGCGCTTAATCGCGCCGAGTCTGCCCCTCAACACCAACAAACTTCGGGGAGCAACCGTGTAAGGTCTGCTCCCCGAATCCATTTCGCAGATACTACTCAGTCCGCCGCCAGCAACTTGGTCCGGAAGAACAAGCCGCCTACAAGTCCGCCCAGGCTGGGAAACACCAGAAACAGCCACAATTGTTTCAGCGCTTGTGGGCCTGCAAAAATCGCCGGCCCCAGGCTCCGAGCCGGGTTCACGCTCACGCCCGTAATGTGAATGCCGAAGAGGTGAATGGCCATCAGCGTAATGCCGATCGCCAGTCCGGCAAATCCGGTGGGCGCGGCCTTCTGCGTTGCCCCCAGAATCACGATCACGAAGATCATCGACGCGAAAAACTCAAACAGAATCGCAGAGGGCTCGTTGTACCCGCCCTGATAGCCGGGTCCCCATCCATCCTGGCCGAGCCCGTTCGCCGCAAGGCTATATCCCGCTGAACCGACCGCGATCATCAACAGCAGCCAGGCCGCGAGAATTGCGCCGGCGAACTGCGCGATCAAGTACTTGATCAGCGCTCCAAACTTGATTCCGCCCGCAACCCAGACTCCAAGGCTGACTGCCGGGTTGACGTGGCCGCCTGAAATCGGGCCGATCCCATAGATCGCGGCCACCTGCGCCAGGCCAAAGGCGGCAGCAATACCAACAATGCCGACCTTATCTCCGGCGATCACCGCCGTTCCAACGCCAAACAACACCAGGATGAATGTGCCCACCAGTTCCGCAAGAAATATCTTCACGTTTCCTCCACGTTCATGCTGAGAGAATTCGCACCATCATTCGCGAACGCCGCGTCTTCAATGAAATGCCAGCCGCGGTGCCCACGCAGTTTTGCAGACGCGCTCAGCCGGAGTCAAGAAAAAATCTGCCTGCAATCAAATCCGCCCTCTAACCGCTGTGTCATCCCGGCCAGTCAATGCGCACAACGCGCCATTCGTGGCAACTGACCGGGACTCGGCGCGCAGGTTGTGCTAACGTTCAAGCGTGAGCGTTGGCGCTTCAGGCAAAGGAAAAACCAGCAAATCCGCCTCGGGCAGACACCGCTTGACCGGGTTGGCCGAAAAAGACGGCCTGATCCGACATCCCTTTGACCTCGAATTTGGCGTGCGCACAAGCGGCCTGGTCGCAGGGCGTCATCTCAGCTCCGGACAACGCAACGACCACCACGTTACGGCTTATTACGCCGTAGCGCCTTCGGTTTTCCAAGGCCTCATCGTGCATTGGCGCCGCTGCCGCCCCCTCGCTCCCATCGACGAATACACGTTTATCGATCTTGGCGCCGGCATGGGCCGCGCCATGTTGCTCGCTGCCGAGTATCCCTTTCGCGCCGTCCTCGGCGTGGAGCTGCATCCCACTCTGGCACGCATCGCCCGTAAGAATCTCGCCTTTTGGCGAGATGCCAGGCGCACACGCGTGCCCATGCGCATGTTTTGCCGCGATGCTTTGGAGTTTCCGCTCCCTGCGGGCCCCTGCGTCGTTTTTCTCTTCAATCCCTTTGGCGCGCCTGTGCTGCGCCGCCTTTTGCGCGCCTGGCGGCAGGCCCGCGCCGAACGCCCTGCGCAACTGGATATCTTGTACGTCAACAACGAACAGGAAAGCGTGCTAAGACGCGAGCCCGAATTCGAACGGCTTTTTCACGGCCCCGTCAGGCGCTCGAATCCGGATGCCGTCGCCGATCGCACCATTCTCAAGCGTCAACCCGGCGCTGAGTATGCTGCGCCAGGCTGGGAGGATTGCTCCATTTACCGCTGGATGGGGCAGGACCAAAGCGAATGAACATCCAGGATTCTCTGGCCTCGCAGTAAGCGTTTTCCAGATTGTCAAACCGCAATCGCCGCAGTAGGATGGCGAGGTCATGAACAACCGCATCTCCATCGTCGCCATTCTCGCATTGAGCCTTATGCCCTTCGGCCTGCTCGCCCAGTCGCCTTCGCTCACCATTGATGTCAATCACCCCACCGCATCGGTAAGCCCAACGTTCTATGGGCTTATGACCGAGGAGATCAACTACTCCTACGACGGCGGACTCTATGCGGAGCTCGTTCGCGACCGCGTGCTGAGCCGCTCTTGGGACGCGCTCCGGCTCTGGCCCATGGTGGCGCGCGGCGACTCCATCGTCAACGTCTCCGCCGACGAAAGCGACGGGCCGAGCGCGGCCATTCCGCGCAGCCTCAGGGTCACCGTCACGAAAGCCAGCGCGGCCGCGCCCGCCGGAGTTGAGAACGATGGGTATTGGGGCATTCCAGTTCGCCCGCACACCGCGTACTCCGGTTCTTTCTACGCCAAATCCGACACCCCCGGAATTCCTCTCACCATTACTCTGCAAAACGATCAAACGGGCGTGGTTGCCGCATCGGCCACAGTCACTGGCCTTACCGGCGAATGGAAGCGCTTCACATACACCCTCAAGACCGCTGATGTGCCTGTCTCGCTGAATAACCATCTGATCCTTACGATCGCGCAGCCGGCAACAGTCTGGCTCAATCTCATCTCGCTCTTTCCGCCCACCTACCACGACCGCCCCGGCGGAAATCGCGCCGACCTGATGAATCTCCTCGCCGCCATGCAGCCCAAATTCCTGCGCTTTCCCGGCGGCAATTATCTTGAGGGCGATCACATCGCAGACCGCTTCGACTGGAAGAAGACCATCGGCCCGTGGGTCGACAGGCCCACGCACAGGAGCCCATGGAATTACCAGTCGTCTGATGGCATGGGCCTGCTCGAGTTCCTCGAGTGGTGCCAGGACCTCAAGATGCAACCATTGCTCGCCGTTTATGCCGGCTACTCTTTGTCCGGTGAGCGCGTCGATCCGGGCCCCGCGCTTGAGCCCTACGTGCAGGACGCGCTCGACGAGATTGAGTACGTCACCGGCGGCACCGAAACGAAATGGGGCGCAGAGCGCGTCAAAGACGGCCATCCCGAGCCCTTCACCCTTCACTATGTTGAAGTTGGCAACGAAGACGGCTTTGACAAATCCGGCTCATACGACGGCCGCTACGCGCAGTTCTATCACGCCATCAAACAGCGTTATCCAGAACTTCAGATCATTGCCACCACTCCCGTGAAAGGCATTGTGCCCGACGTGCTCGACGAGCACTTTTACATGTCTGCCGCGGAGTCGTTTTCTCAAGCGCATCACTATGACGCTGCCGACCGCAAGGGACCAAAGATTTTTGTCGGCGAGTGGGCCACGCGCGAGGGCGATCCCACGCCGGACCTGGAAGCTGCCCTGGGCGATGCAGCCTGGCTCACGGGCCTCGAGCGCAACAGCGATCTCATCGTCATGGCCAGCTACGCGCCGCTCTTCGTCAACATCAATCCAGGCGGCATGCAGTGGGCGCCCGATCTCATCGGCTATAACGCGCTGTCAAGCTACGGCTCGCCAAGCTATTGGGCGCAGGTCATGTTCTCTTCGCATCTCGGAACCGAAATTGTGCCTGCTACGCTGGCCAACGCGCCCGCGCGCATCTTCGCTTCCGCCACGCGCAATGACGGAACGCACAAGCTCTTCGTCAAGATCGTCAACGCGACCTCGACCGCGCAGTCCCTGGCCATCGACCTTGCGGGCGCAGGCAAAGTGGGGCACAGTGCCACGCTGACGACCCTGAGCGGCAAGACACCCAATGCGACCAACTCCATCACCCAGCCCAACGCAGTGGTGCCGGTTTCGCAAACCATCTCCATCGCTGGTCCCAAGTCCACGCACAGTTTCGCGCCTTATTCAGTCAACGTCCTGGAGCTGAGCTACTGATTCCTAATGTCGAGCGGAGGGCGTATGGTCTGAGGAAACTTTCAGCCTCCGCCGCAACTCGGGTAAAGTAAAGTCATTGTGATTATCGACTTCGCCAGGCGTGCGCATGACCATAACTGGGAGATGGATCCCATCACGCGCTCGCTTCTTGACACCGATTTCTACAAGCTCCTCATGCTCCAGTTCATCTGGAAGAATTTCCCGCGCACTCACGCAACCTTCACCCTCATCAATCGCACCGCGTCCATGCGCCTCGGCGAGATGGTCAGCACTTCTCAACTGCGGGACCAGCTCGACGCCACGCGCCGCCTGCGCTTCCGCAAATCCGAGCTGGTCTGGCTCGCCGGTAACACATTCTTTGGCCGCCGCGGCATCTTTGAGCCCGCCTTTCTCGATTGGCTCGAGCACGAGTTTCAGCTCTCCGACTACGAGCTCACTATTCACGATGGCCAGCTTCAGATTCGCTTCGAGGGGCTCTGGTCCGGGACGTCGATGTGGGAGATCTATGCGCTCTCTGAAATCGGCGAGCTGAAGACGCGCGCCGCCCTCAAGCCGTTAAGCGAACTCGAACTCGACATTCTTTACGCCCGCGCCAAGTCCCGACTCTGGGAAAAGATGGAGCGCCTCTGCGGCGTTCCCAACCTCAGCATCAGCGACTTCGGCACGCGCCGCAGGCACAGCTTCCTCTGGCACGAGTACGTTGTCAACGCCATGCGCGATACCATCGATGAAGGTTTTTCTGGAACTTCCAACGCCTACCTCGCCTACAAGCACGATCTTGAAGCCATCGGCACCAACGGCCACGAGCTGCCCATGGCCATGGCCGCTCTCGCCAACGACGACGAGGAGTTGCGCAGATCGCAGTACGCCTTGCTTGAACTATGGCAGCGCAGCTATCAGGGCGAATTGCTCATTTTGCTCCCTGACACATTTGGCACCACTCAGTTTTTACGTGGCGCTCCCGATTGGGTGGCCAACTGGACGGGCCAGCGCATCGACAGCAAGGATGCTTACGTCGCCGGCGACGAATACATCGCCTGGCTTGAGCGCCATGGCCGCGATCCGCGCCAGAAGCGCCTCATCGCCAGCGATGCTCTCGATGTAGAGCAAATCCTCGGTCTTCACGCCTACTTCGCCGGGAAGATGCTCAACGGCGCTTCACTCGACGACTTCCGATCAGCCGCTGACTTCAACGATCCAGACCGCTGGATTTCCGATCGTCGCATTCGCTTCAGCGCCGGCTGGGGCACTCTGCTCACGAATGACTTTCGTGGCTGCAATCCCCAGGGTAATGACGGCTTCAATCCCGTCGGCCTTGTCTGCAAGCTCACCGAGGTTGACGGCAGGCCCGCCGTCAAGCTATCAGACAACTACTCCAAGGCCATGGGCGATCCCATCGAAGCTGAGCGTTATCGCCGTGTATTTGGCGTGGCCGGCGTTGCCGATATTCCTGTCCTCACGTGATCTCATCGGCTTTAAATGCCGCTCAGCTTCGGCAGGAGCTCATGCTGCGCAATCACTGCTACGCGCGCGGCCGCGCACACGTTGAGAGCTACGGCAGCGCGCCGGTCATCGTGTACGAGCCTGAAGATGGCCATCACGGCAACTTCTTCGATCCAGCCTACCAGGCTATCGCCGCAAACCCCGATTGGATGCGCCGCTTTGACAAGGTCCACGCCCAGGCCGCGCGTGCTCTCCCCAAGCCCCGACTCGACCCCGCACGCCGCTGGCGGGAGCTCGATTCTTCCATGAGCTCCGACGCACTCCTGATGAATATCTTCTGCACACCGGGTGTCGTCGATTCAGCAGCAGTCCGCGACATGCTCGGGGTGGAGGACGCAGCCATGCCCCACTTCGGGTGGAAGGCGCGCGTTCCGCTAACCAACGGCCGCTTCGACCGCACCGAGATCGATATGCGCTTCGGTTCCCTGCTGGTCGAAGCGAAGCTCACCGAAGTCGGCTTCCAGACCCGCGCTGCCGCCAGCGTCGAAGCCTACCGCGACTTTGACGCTGTCTTCGACCGGGATCGTCTCCCGCGCGTTGAAATTGCCACATCGCGCTGGATGCGCGCCAGTGAATTTCCTGAAAATGCTTCGCAGGAATTCGAAAGCATCATCACCGATCCAGAGTTTGTGTCCACCATCGACACCATATTTCGCCCGCCCGGCGAACCTGGCTACGCTGCCTATCAGCTCATCCGCAGCGCCCTCGCAGCCCACGCGTACGATTGCAGCTTCTGCGTCATCCATGATGAGCGCCGTCCAGATCTGCGCGAGGAGTGGTTTCAAATCATGGCCGCCGTCAAAAGCGCCGCTTTAAGTGTGCGCCTCAAGGTGCTGACCTGGCAGGAATTGGCCGCGCTTCTGCCCAACGTGCTACAGGAGTTCCTCGATATTAAATACGGGATTGTTGCGCCCGGAAAGACACCTTCGCCCATCGGCGACGTGCCGAGCGAGCTTATGTAGCGCCGGAGTCCTCGCCGGCTTTCGTGCGGTCGCCCTCGCCCGCACTTGCACACGCGGCGACAAATAAACTGCGGACCCTGGCTCTCACAATCCCAGAATCTTCCGATTGCTCTGCGCGTCCGCCTCGCCGCCCGCAAAGTCGTCGAACGCCCGATCGGTCACGCGGATGATCTGGTCGCGCACGAACTTCGCCCCCTCCGCCGCACCCTGCTCGGGATGCTTGATGCAGCACTCCCACTCCACCACGGCCCATCCCGGATAGTCGTACTGCGCCATCTTGCTGAAGACTTGCCGGAAATCGATCTGCCCATCGCCTGTAGAACGAAATCTTCCCGGCCTGTCGATCCAATCCTGGTAGCCGCCGTAAACTCCCGACCGTCCGCTCGGCCGGAACTCCGCGTCCTTCACGTGAAATGCGCGCACCCGTTCGTGATAGAGATCGAGGAACGCAAGATAATCCATCTGCTGCAACACCATGTGGCTTGGATCGTACAAAATGTTTGCGCGCGGATGATCTCCCACCACGCCGAGAAAGCGTTCGAAAGTCGCGCCGTCGTGTAAATCCTCGCCGGGATGCAGCTCAAAGCACACATCCACGCCCGCATCGTCGAACGCATTCAGAATCGGCATCCAGCGCCGCCCGAGCTCCTTGAACGCCTCTCCGATCAGCCCCGCCGGTCGCTGCGGCCAGGGATAAAAGAACGGCCACGCCAGCGAGCCGGAAAATGTTGCATGCGCATTCAACCCCAGGTTGTGGCTTGCCTTCGCCGCCCACCACAGCTGCTCCACGGCCCATGCGGTCCGCGCTCTGGCATTTCCGTGCAGCTCGGGCGGCGCAAATGCGTCAAGCATCGTGTCAGAGGCCGGATGGCTCGCAACCAACTGCCCCTGCAGGTGCGTCGAAAGCTCCGTGACCGCAAGCCCTTCCTTCGCGGCAATGCCCGTTACCTCGTCGCAGTATGTCTGGCTCTCGGCCGCCTGTTCAAGATCGAAGAGTCTCCGATCCCAGCTCGGAATCTGGATGCCGACGTAGCCGTGTCCCGCCGCCCATTTCGCCATGCCTTCCAGCGTGTTGTAGGGCGCTTCGTCGCCGGCAAACTGCGCTAGAAAAATTCCCGGTCCCTTGATCGTTCGCATCGTTCCTCCTCGCAGCATCGTGCAAGGTTCTAGAAATTAACCCAACCTTCTCTGCGGTTGCTCTCCATCGCGCGTTCCATAAACCGCATTCCCCTTACGCCCGCGCGAATGCCCGGCAGCGTTGCCGGCAACAAACTTCCCTTCCCTCGCTTCCACGCAGTCAGCGCATCGGCAAACTCGCGGTACAGCACGGCGAATGCCTCCAAGTAACCTTCAGGGTGCCCCGCCGGAGTTCTCGCAGCAGCTCTCGCATCGCCGCCCAGGTAACTCGCCGCCGCGTGGTGTATTTCTTCCGGCTTGTCGAGACTCTTCACAATCAACCGATTGGGATCCTGCTGCCGCCACTCGAGCGACCCCTCCTCGCCGTAAATCCTCAACAGCAACTCGTTCATCTCGCCTGCCGCAACCTGCGAGCAGGCCAGCGTCCCCGCCGCGCCGTTGTTCATCTTCACAAATGCGTTGCAATCGTCGTCGAGTTTGCGCCCCGCAACAACGGAGCGCAGCGTCGCATTGATCGCCGTCGCTTCCAGGCCACTCACGTATTCGAGCAAATGAAAGGCGTGCGTCCCGATGTCGCCGATAGCGCCGCCCGGTCCATTGCGCTCGGGATCCGTCCGCCACGCCGCCTGTCTCTGGCCGGTGCTCTCGATCGGCCGGCTCAACCATCCCTGAAAATATTCGACGGCGACTTTACGAATCTTTCCCAGCTTGCCGGCCGCGCACATCGCTCGCGCCTCGCGCACCATTTGGTAGCCCGCATAGGTATGCGTGAGCCCATACGGCACGCTTGCCTTCTTTACAGCGGCCTCAAGCTTCAGCGCCTCTTCATACGTCGCCGTCGCAGGCTTGTCGCTCATCACCGGAATCCCCGCCTCCAGCGCCGCCAGCGCGATAGGCAGGTGCAGATGGTTCGGCGTCACGATCGCCACAAAGTCGATCCCATCCGGCCGTTTGCTCTCGACTTCGATCATCTGCCTGTAATCCGCATACGCGCGCGCCGAATCAATGTGAAACTTCACTCCCGCTTCGCGTGAGCGCTCCGCCGACTGCGAGAACGCTCCTGCAACCAGCTCGATCTCTCCATCCAGTTCCGCCGCTATGCGGTGCACCGGCCCAATAAACGCGCCCGGCCCGCCACCCACCATCCCCATACGCAGCTTGCGCCCTTCCGTCATTGCTTCCCCCGCCCTGCGACCTTCCGTCTATCGCATGCTCGCTTGCTCCCTTGTTCCCTTGGTCCCCTGGTCCCATGGTCCCAACTTTTACACGTTTACTCCGCTCGCCAGATAGCCGCCGTCCACAGCAAGCACTTCGCCCGTCACAAATCCCGCTGCCTCCGACGCTAGAAAAATCGCCGGGCCCACCACTTCCCGCGGCTTCCCAAAACGATGCATTGGCGTGCGCGTCAGCAACTCCTCGCCGCGCAGCGTATCCTTCACCATTGGCGCGCTCATGTCAGTGGAAAAGACCCCTGGCGCAATCGCGTTCACATTCACGCCCGACTCCGCCAATTCAATTGCCAGCGTCTTGGTCAGCGAGGCCACCGCGCTCTTGCTCGCTCCGTAGGCCGCCAGTTGGTAGGATCCGCGAAATGCCGTCGACGATGCGACATTAATTATGCGCCCATAGTGCGCGCTCACCATCGTCCTCCCGAAAATCTGGCACGCGCGCATGGTTCCAGTCAGGTTCGTATCGATAATCTTCAACCATTCCGCTTCGTCCTCATCGAGCGTGGGCGCCTTTTTCGCCATCCCGGCGGCGTTTACCAGAATATCGACCTTGCCGAACGCCGCGATCACAGCATCGTGCAATCGCTGGATCGACGCCCGGTCCAGGACGTCGCATGCCACGCGCAGCGTGCGCCGGCCCAACGCCTCAATCTCCTTGGCCGCCGCATCTACATGCTCTTTCGCTCGCGAACTCGCCACAACATCCGCGCCCGCGGCGGCAAAACCCAGCGCAATCTCGCGCCCCAGGCCGGTCGTCCCGCCGGTAATCACCGCAACCCGCCCGTCCAGTTCAAAAAGCTCTTGCCCCTTCAATTGTTCCTCCCGCCGTCCCCGCCGCCATCTCAATCGCCTTCTGTAGCGCCGGCCTCCTGGCCGGCTGTCGGGGGGGCGTCCCCGCCCGCACTTGCCGTTAGCAATTCCCCGCAAGCTTCAATTGGAATTAGCGTAAATGATTTCCCTTCCGCAAATTCTGCGCCCCGCCCGCCCTGACCGCTCCCTCCAGGTTGAGCTAAAGTATTCATTGACCATGAAACCGCTCTCGATCCCCGAACACAGCCGCCGCTGGGATTGCGTCAGCCTCGGCGAAGTCATGCTCCGCCTCGATCCCGGCGAAGGCCGCATCCACACCGCACGCGAATTTAAAGTCTGGGAAGGCGGCGGCGAATATAACGTTGCGCGTGGTCTGCGCCGCTGCTTCGGCATGCGCGTCGCAGTCGCCACCGCCCTCGCCGACAATCCAGTCGGCCGCCTCGTTGAAGACCTTATCCTCCATGGCGGCGTTGACCCTTCGCTCATTCGCTGGGTTCCCTACGACGGCGTCGGCCGTACCGTTCGCAACGGACTCAACTTTACTGAGCGTGGCTTCGGAGTGCGTGCCGCGGCCGGCTGCTCCGACCGCGGCCACACCGCCATCAGCCAGGTCAAGCCCGGCGATTTTGACTGGCCCGCGATCTTCGGGAACCAGCACGCCACGAAGTGGCTTCACACCGGCGGCATCTTCGCCGCCCTCTCCGCCTCCACAGCCGACGTAGCTGCCGAAGCCATGGACGCCGCGCGCACATACGCCACGTCCATCTCCTACGATCTCAACTTCCGAGACTCGCTTTGGAAATCCATCGGCGGCAAAGCCAAGGCGCAGGAAGTCAACCGCGCGATCATCGGCAAAGTCGATGTTCTGCTCGGCAACGAAGAAGATTTCTCCGCCATGCTCGGCATCGCCATCAAAGGCGTCAGCGATGACTTCGCAGAACTCCCGATCGCCGGTTATGAGGAGATGCTCCGCGAAGTGGCCGCTACTTATCCCAATCTAAAACTGGTTGCCAGTACGTTGCGCACCGTGCATTCCGCCAGCCGCAACGCCTGGGGCGCGATCGCGCTCTACGAAGACAAGATCATCCACGTTCCGCAGCGCGACATCGACATCCTCGACCGCGTCGGCGGTGGCGACAGCTTCGCCTCCGGCCTGATCTACGGCTTGCTCGCTAACAAAGGAATTGACTGGGCCGTAAAGTGCGGCGTGGCGCACGGCGCGCTTGCCATGACCACTCCCGGCGACACCAGCATGGCCACGCTTGCCGAAGTCGAACGCGTCATCCAGGGAGGCTCGGTGCGCATCGCGCGGTAGAAATCGCGCGGACAGTCCGACTGGAGCTTTGAGATTAATGTTTGCCGACTCGCTAACTCGCTGACTCGCTCACTTACTGACTCCGCTAGCTCCGCTTTTTTGAGGTATTTCAATGTCCGAAACCACTCAGCAAATTATCGAACGCGTCGGCCTCATTCCCGTTCTCCGCGCCAAGAGTGTAGCTCAGGGCCGCGCTGTCGTTGACGCCATGGTCGCCGGTGGCGTCACAGTCGTCGAAGTCACCATGACGGTACCCGGCGCGATCGATCTGCTCAAGGAACTCAAGAAAGCGTATGGCTCTGAACTCTTGCTCGGCTCCGGCACAGTCATCACCGCCGATCAGGCCCAGGCCACCATCGACGCCGGCGCGGAGTTCGTCGTAAGCCCCAGCCTCCACCCCGAGGTGATCCACGCGACCAGGGCCAACAAAAAGATTTCATGTCCCGGTGCGCTCACACCGACCGAGGCCATCACGGCGTGGAACGCTGGCGCAGACTATGTCAAGATCTTCCCTTGCTCCGCCGTCGGTGGTGCAAGCTACTTGAAATCGCTACTCGCGCCTTTTCCGAATCTCAAGCTCATCCCCACTGGCGGAGTCACACTCCAAACCGCGGCGAGCTTCATCCAGGCCGGCGCGCGCGCACTTGGAGTCGGCAGCGATCTTGTCAATCTCGCCGCCATCGACGCCGGACACCCTGAAATCATTACCGAAACCGCCCGCGCGTATCTGAAAGTTCTCGCCGAAGCACGAAAAAGTTAGACAGCCTTCGCCCCCAGCTTCAGCTTGCAGTTTATTTACCTCCGGCTGCGACAGAAACCACGGGCGGGCCCGCAATCTCGCCCATCGCGCCCTCACACTCCGTTCGCCTCCGGGACGCCTATAATGCCTGCGTAAGGCGGCCAATTCCCGCGAATCCTCGCCGGGCTCAGTGCCGGCCATTGCGATGCAGCCTCTCGAAGCCGTTTCGACCGAATCCGCGCGGCGCTTTTTCGCCGAGGAAATCTGCAGGATCAATCGCATCTCCTCGCTCGCCATTCTTGCAGCGTTCTCCTATGTTCCCCGCGAGCGTTTCGCCGGCGCTGGCCCCTGGATGATCCAGGAAAGCGGCGCACAGACTTTTACTGAAACTGCGGACCCGTGCGACGTCTACCAGGATGCGCTCATCGTTCTCGACGCGGCGAAGCGCCTGAACAATGGCCAGCCGAGCCTCTGGGCGGTTCATCTGAGCCTTCTAGACATTCATCCCGGCGACCATGTTCTTCATCTCGGCTGCGGGGCCGGCTATTACTCGGCCATCCTTGCTGAACTCGTCGGCTCGAGCGGTCGCGTCGTCGCCGTCGAAATCGACGAATTCCTCGCCGAACGCGCGCGCATCGCGCTTGAGCCCTGGCCTCAAGTCACCGTCCTTCACGACGATGGAGCGCGCCGCCCATTCGATCCAGCCGATGCGATCGTCGTCAGCGCCGGCGCAACACATCCGCTCCCAGCGTGGCTCGCCGCGCTTAAACCCCAGGGCAAGCTTCTCTTCCCGCTAACTCCCACACGTGGTCACGGCGCCATGGCAACCATCACCCGCAGGGGAGCAGATGTCTTCACAGCCTCACTCTGCGGTTCCGTTTTCTTTGTCGATTTTGAAGGAGCGCGCGACCCCGCGATCCTCGATGAACTCGCCCGCGCGCTCAAGCGCGATCACGGCTCAAGCGTGCGTTCTCTGCGATGTGACTCGCATGAGAAGAACGATTCCTGCTGGCTTCACGGCAACGGCTGGTGTTTCTCGCGCCATGAGCCCCTCGCCGACCATCCGGAATGAATCTCACGCGGCTCCGCCCCCATCATCTTCACAGCACCCTCGCCAGCCACTTCCCCGTATGCGAGTGCAGATTCGCCGCAATCTTTTCCGGCGGACCCTCCGCCACAATCCGTCCGCCACCTTCTCCGCCCTCCGGTCCAAGATCGATCACCCAATCCGCGCTTTTAATCACGTCCAAATTGTGCTCGATCACAATCAGCGACCCTCCGCCATCGATCAATTTGCGAAACGCAGTCAGCAGCTTTGAAACGTCGTCAAAGTGCAGTCCCGTCGTCGGCTCGTCCAGAATGTACAGCACGCGGCTGGCCTGCGATGGCTTCGCCGTCGCGTTCACCGCGCGCACAGCCGACAGGTGGGCGGCCAGCTTCACGCGCTGCGCTTCGCCGCCTGAAAGCGTCGTTGCCGATTGCCCCAGTCGCAAATATCCCAGCCCGATCTCATCCAGCACTGCCAGCTTCTCCACCAGTCTGGTCTGTCCCGCAAAAAACCGCAGCGCTTCCTTCACCGTCATCTGCAGCACTTCGTGAATGTTCTTGCCCTTGTAATGCACGCCGAGAATCTTCGCCTGGTAGCGCGTGCCATTGCAGTCCTCGCATGGCAACTCCACATCGGCCAGGAACTGCATCTCCACTGTTACCGTTCCGTCGCCCTCGCAGGTATTGCAACGTCCGCCCGGCACGTTGAACGAAAAATGTCCCGGCGTGAGCGAAAGCCGCTTGGCCTCTGGCTGCGCCGCAAAAAGCTCGCGCACCAGATCGAATCCCTTGATGTAGGTAATCGGATTGGATCGCGGCGTTCTCCCGATCGGCGTCTGATCCACCAGCACCACGTCGTTCAGCCGCTCCGCGCCGCTCAGGGAAGTGAAAACGCCCGATGGATCGCTTCCGTCGCTCTGTCCCAGCGCTCGCGCCACCGCGCGATACAGCACCTGGTGCACCAGCGTCGACTTCCCCGACCCCGAAACTCCCGTCACAGCCACCAGCATTCCCAGCGGAATCTCCACGTCGAGTCCGTGCAGGTTGTTCGCACGCGCCCCGCGAAGCACCAGCTTTTCGCGCCCCGGCGCACGCCGCCGTGTGGGCACTGGAATCGCAATCTTTCCGCTCAAATAGCGCCCGGTCAGGGACGCCGGATTGGCTTCAATCTCCGCCAGCACGCCTTCCGCCAGCAGCTTCCCGCCGAATTCGCCCGCGCCCGGCCCCAGATCGAGCAGATGGTCCGCCGCGCGCAAAATGTCTGCGTCGTGCTCCACCACCAGAATCGTGTTTCCCAAATCGCGCAGCTCTTCAAGAATATGAATCAGCCGCGCCGTGTCGCGCGTGTGCAGTCCGATCGACGGTTCATCGAGCACGTAGAGCGCTCCCACCAGCCGCGATCCCAGCGAAGTCGCCAGTTGAATTCTTTGCGCCTCGCCCCCGCTCAACGTCGACGCCAGCCGGTCGAGCGTTAGGTATTCGAGCCCAACTGCTACCAGAAAGCCCAGCCGTTGCCGCACTTCAACGAGAATCGGCCCTGCAATCTCCTCCTGCATCGGCGAAAGTTTCAGCCCCTCGAAAAACTCCTTCGCCTGCGCAATCGTCATCGCCGTCGCCTGGCAAATATTCTTTCCCCCAGTTTTTTCGGATCCGATGCGCACTGCCCGCGCTTCCGCCCGCAATCGCTGTCCGCGGCAATCCGGGCATTCCGCGTAGCCACGATACTTGCTCAGCATCACGCGCACGTGCAGCTTGTACTTCTTGCGCTCCAGCTGCGCAAAAAAGCCGTACACGCCCCCGAATCCGTCCTTGCCCTCCGCCGCCGGCTTGCCACGCAGCACCGTCTCGCGCGCTGCTTCGGTCATCTCGCGCCACGGAACATCCAGCGGCACGCCCAGCTCCGCCGCGCGCTTGCGCAGCTCGCCAAACCACGGCCGGTACTTCGGCCGATTCCACGGATCGATCGCGCCTTCGGCCAAACTCAAACTCTGGTCTGGGATCACCAGCCCCAGATCGTAATCCACGGTGTTTCCGAATCCCTGGCACCGCGGGCAAGCACCAAACGGATTGTTGAAGCTGAACAGGCGCGGTTCCGGCTCCCGCGCCGGCCGATGGCAATTCGTGCACTCGTACGCTCCTGAAAACCGCAGCCTCCGACCGCCCGATTCTCCTTCGCGGAGGGCCTCCTCGAAAATCACCTGGCCCGCCTCGCGATATCCCGTCTCCACGGCATCCACAATCCGCGCGCGATTCTCTCCGCTCACCACGATCCGGTCCAAAAGGATAAAGAGCGGAGCTCGAAGATCCAGATCGATCAGCGACTCCGGAGTCGAGAACTCAAATAGCCGTCCCGCTTGCCACAGGCGATTGAATCCGCCTGCCCGCAATTCCGCCAGGCGCACCTTCGCCGCCTCCGCATGCAGCCCTTCGCTCGCCTTCTCGGCAGCCTTCGGCTTGGCTGCGCTTTTCGCCGCGCGTCCCGCGGCCTTCCCGGCCTTCGCTTCCGTCTCCGCACCTGGCGCCGGCGCGCTCATTGCCGGGAACAGCACATTCAGCCGCGTCCCATCGCCTAGCGCGAGAATCTTCTCAACAGCCTCATCCACAGAATCGCGCTTCACGATCCCGTCACAATAAATGCAATGCACCTCTCCGCAGCGCGCGTACAGCAGCCGCAGGTAGTCGTAGATCTCCGTCGCCGTCGCCACCGTCGACCGCGGATTGCGCGTCGTGTTCTTTTGCTTGATGGCGATGGCCGGAGCCATTCCGTCGATCTCATCTACGTCCGGCTTCTCAATGCGCTCCAGAAACTGCCGCGCATACGCCGACAGCGACTCTACATACCTCCGCTGTCCTTCGGCATAAATCGTGTCGAAGGCCAGCGAACTCTTGCCCGAGCCCGACACGCCGCTGACCACCGTCAGCTTGCCGTGGGGTATCTCGCAGGAGAGATTCTTCAGGTTGTGCGTCCGCGCATTGCGGATAATGATGGCATCGTTCAAAGGGAAGGCACCGAGCAAAAGACTTCCGGCTGCGTCACAGTGCTCTCTGCGAGCCTAAGGGCGCAACCATCCATCCTTGATTATAAATTGTGCCGCAACCCCTATTTCTGAACGTAGCAAGCCAGGATCGAAAGCCAGGCCAGAGGGGTCTCCCTCATCGCATCCCACGCAGATGGACGATGAGTTTCGGGCCGACCGCTACCGAACGGAGTTCAATTCAAAAGGAAGATTTGTCTTGGGGAGGCCTGAGCAAAGAGCGTCGAATCAACTTAGCTTGCGGCGCCTTCACCCAGCCCAATAACGCCGTCGTCAATATCGCGTTGCGCAGCCCGCCACGGCGCATGAGTGCTGCGCGCGCCGGCCTTGATTGTGATCGGCGTAGGTGCCGGGGTGCGCGAGCGAACCGCCTTGAGCTTCCCGGCTACGAGAAATGCGCGCCGGCCCGAATGACGCGATGTGTTGGTGCGCTGTGTGTTGGTGCAGGACACAACAAATTCTCTCCGCGGCTCGCGATTCAGAACACTGGCCAGTGCCATCAGAACCGGCGAAGCACATGCCGGGCATTGGCTGGCGCAGTTGCCGATGCAATTGCAATCCGGGCACAAGTAAGCAGACCCAAGGGGGATATGCTGCATATGGGTGAAGTCCATTTTTTCACCTGAATATGAATCGTCTGAATCACTGAAGAAAGCAGGAGATCGTAACCCCGAGCCGCCCCTGCTGTCTAACTGGATGCCGCCTTTTGCCGGGCAGTTGTTTCTCCTTCTGCTCAGGCGAACGGCAACCGTTCGCGTCGTCGCGAACTCCGTAGCTTCAAACAGCCGGTAAACTATTTATGCGAGGCAATTTGTGGTTCGATTCGCTCTTTTCGTTCTATTTTCGGTCCTGATCTCTGGCCAAGCAATAGCGTTTGCTCAGAACGCGCCATCGCCCTCCGGCTCCGCCCCTCCGCCGGCAAGCTCATCGTCCGCGAACGGCGTCTCAACCCCATCTACGGCACCGGCATCTGTCGAAGTTGCTTCAGCCGAATCGGCGATTGCCGCATCCGACTGGAAAACAGCCGAAGCCAAACTCGATACTTATCTCGCAGCCCATCCCACTGACGCGCGTGCCCTCTTTGACGCTGGCTATGTCGCCGACGCCCGAAACCGTCTCGACGATGCTGACGCTCTCTACAGCCGAGCAGTGGCTGCCGATCCCAATTCGTTTGAGGCTCACCTCTCGCTCGGCCTGCTCCTTGCGCGCCAAAATAAATTTCCCGAAGCGCGGCCCGAGCTTCTCGCCGCCACCTCTCTCGATCCCGGCCTGGCCGACCCGACCCTCAAGGCTCGCGCATGGCGCGCACTCGCCCGTATTGATCGCGACTCCAATCCCGCCGCCGCATCCAACGACCTTCTCCAAGCGCTCAAGCTCACGCCCGAGACTCCTTCGGATACGCTCCTCGCCGCCGAACTCGCCGAGAAAACCGGCCAGCTCGACGCAGCCGCGGCCGCTTATCGCCGCGTTCTCGACAATGACCCCAACTCCGCGCCCGCTTCTGCCGGCCTCGCTCATCTGCTGATCGTCGGCAAGCGGTATCCCGAGGCCGAGGCCCTCCTGCGCGCCGCGCTTGCCAAGAACCCTGACGATCCCACGCTCACCGCCCAGCTTGCCACCGTGCTCGCCGATCAGGATAAAGCCGAGGCGCTCCCGCTCTTGCAAAAGCTCCATGCCGCCCATCCCACCGACCCAGCCGTCACGCGCATGTTAGCCGTGGTTCTCGCCGATGCGGGCGACTTCGCCGGTTCCGATCAGCTCTTCATTCATCTCCTTGCCGCATCGCCTGATGATCCCGAATTGCTCGTCTCCCATGCCCAGAACCTCGTCCACGAGGCCCAGCTCGACCAGGCCTACGCGGTCTTCAACAAAGTCACGCAGATCGATTCGGCTAGCGTCGATGGCTGGAGCGGCCTCGCCTTCACCGCGTCAAGAACCGGCCACCCCGATGTCACACTGCATGCGCTCGCCATGCGCTCCCGTTACCTGCCTGAAAACCCATCAACCCTCTTTCTTTGGGCTACCGCTTATGATTCTCTGCACCAAAAGACCCAGGCCATTGCCTACTACCACCGCTTTATCGATGCTTCGGGCGGGAATCGCCCAAACCAGGAGTGGCAGGCCCGCCAGCGTCTCCAGGTCCTTGAGAAATAGTCCCCAATTCGCTACCCCGGCTCTCCGTCGGCGGCCTTCCCTTCCGGTCATCCATCGTAATTTTTGGTACCCGAGTTATTCGCCACGTCAAAATCCCGCATCTTAGTGCTTGCGGTTCGTTACGGAATGTGCGTACTATAAGGTCAATTTGGGGGCAGAACCGCGTTATAGGAGTTCCCCTATGCGGACTGTGGTTCCCATCGCCGCGCTGTTTGTCCTCAGCCTGAACATCGTCCCCCTGCGTGCCGCTTCTCCCGACAGTTCCTTCCCTGATCAGCAGTCAATTGACGCGCTCGAAGCTCGCGCCGACCAGGCCCAGCCGCGCGAGCAGTGCTTCCTCTATTCGCAGGTGGTTCAGCAGATGACGGAGCTGAGCATACGCCAATACGAGGCTGGCGAAGTAGGCAAGGCTACTGGACTCCTTCAGCAAATCCAGCGCATCGCAAAAAAGATTCATCTCTCCGTCAGCGATGATGACAAGCGCCTCAAGAACGCCGAGCTCTCGCTCAGCCATACCGCGTTCCGCCTCAGCGAGATGCTTCAGGCCACCAGTATTGAAGACCGTCCGCTTGTCGAGCAAACACTCTCTCAGGTCACCGACGCCAAGAATGCCGCCCTGATGCAGGTCTTCCGAAAATAGCCCCTCGAGGACCGTGCCCGCCAGCGCAATCTTTTTCGCCCGGCGGCTTTTTTGCGTCCTAACTTTCTCTATTTCTGCCCGTCTCACGCGCACAAGCACTGCGATGCCTGAAGTTTCAGTCCACGACCCACGATTCACGTTCCACGCCTTTTCTGACAACCGGTCACCCGCAAACCGTCCAACGTCCTATTCTTGAATAGACCCGTCGGAGCCTTTCTGCCATGCGCGCTCTAGCTGTCATCTTCGTCTCCCTTCTTATCTCCGCGCCGCTCGCCGCGCAGAAAGATAAGCCCGAACCTCTGACCGAGTCCCAGCAGGACCAGATCGCCGAAGCCGGCATCGATCCCGTCGCCCGCGTCGGTCTCTACATCAAATTCATCGACGATTATTCCGACACAATCAAAGGCCTGGCGCCTCGCGCGCATACAGAGGCACGGGTCCGGCGTCTCAACGCAGAGCTCCAGAATTTCTCCGCCCTCATGGACGAGCTCGGCGATAATCTCGACGTCTACTCCGAGCGCAAGGCCGACCTCCGCAAAGCGCTCAAGCCGCTCACCGAGGGTGTCGCGCGCTGGCAACAGACTCTGCACGGCCTGCCCAGCGAGCCCGGCTTCGAACTCTCCCTCAAAGACGCGCTCGACAGCGCCGGCGATCTCTCCGATCAGGCCCGGCAAATCGCGTCCGACCAGGATGCCTACTTCAAAGCCCACCCTGACGAAAAAGGCCAGGACCGCTACGAGCCCAAGTAAGGCGGCGAACACCGTGCACTGTTATTCTGCATTTCGTGACCCCCGAACTCGCCCCCATCTTCCAGCTCGAATATCGCGCCCTTCGCCCGCGCGCGCCAGTGCCACCGTTCCACATTCGCTATCGCCGCTTCACCTCGCTTAACACCACCATCCGCCTGCGCGAAGGCGCGATCTTCGTCAGCCTCTCCGATCTGCTTGAAGGCGCTCCCGAATCCGTCCTCCACGCGATCGCCCACATTCTTCTCGCCAAGCTCTATCGCAGGCCCATCGACGCGAGCCACAATCTGCGCTACAAGCGCTTTGCTTCGTCCGCCGCCGTCACGCGCCAAACTGAGCTCATCCGCCACGCCCGCGGCACCAAGCGCTACTTCGGCCCCGAGGGCCGCTTCTTCAATCTCGAAGAGGTCTTCGACTCGCTCAATACGCGTTTCTTCGGCGGGCTACTCGGCCGCCCCGACCTCACTTGGAGCGAGCACCATGCCAAGCGCTCGCTCGGCCACTACGATGCCGCGCACAACACCATCGTCGTCAGCCGCGTCTTCGACCGTCCCTCCAGCCCGCGTTACGCTATCGAGTACCTGCTCTACCACGAGATGCTTCACCTTAAGCACCCCATCAAGACGCGCGGCCTGCGTCGCTGCATCCACTCTCGCGAGTTCAAAGCCGACGAATCCCAATTCCCCCAACTAACCGAAGCTCTCGCCTTCATCAAGCGGCTCTAAGTGTGAAGCGTCGCCAGCTACTCCACGGATTGTCATCCTGAGCGGAGCGCGTTTGGGGCCCCATGATCGCAACGCGATCTTGGGGTATGCGCAGCGAAGGATCTGCTGTTGCTCTGCTGCTCGTCAACGCGCAGCTTCAGTTGGACCTCAATGCGCGTCACGCATGCGGCGGGATTTGAAACGGGGGCTGTCGTCCGGCTCCTCCATACCCCGCCGCTCCACGACGCAGAATCAAGTTCGAAAGTCTTTGCGCTCAACTGCGCCAATTGTGGGAACACTTGTCCAATCCGCGGTGTCTAATCCCTCAAAAGGGCTTCTTGCGGAACATGACAAAACAAGATTGCGTATGTTTCGATGAGCGACTCGGCGCACTTTTCCATCTTGATTTTAGAAACATTTCATCTGCTTCCTTTGACGGACCATCGGAAGTCTAACCAAAAGTGAATCCAGGCCGCCAAAGAAACTCGCGTCGACAGACCTGTTGACTTTGCTCCAATTTACTGCTACTCTGTGTAACGTTACTAACGGTCGCGCACGTCCCGTTCGTCATCTTGTCCGTTTTCTTCCCAAAGGTGGACATGAATTCCTTTTTGCGCTTTGCCATACTGTGCCTGGTTCCTGCTTCCCTGCTTCTGCCTGCTGCCTCCTTCGCGCAAACCGCCGCGCTCCACGGCCAGGTCACTGACCCCAGCGGCGCGGTAATCCCCGGCGCTGCCATCTCTCTCACCGGCGGCGTCGCGCCCCTCCAGGTCCAATCCGGTGCCGACGGCGAGTATGCCGTCCGAGCTCTCGCGCCCGGCTCTTACACCGTTTCCGTCAGCGCAGCCGGCTTCGCTCCACTCACCATTCCGAATATCAGTCTCACCGCGGGCCAGTCGAAATCGCTCAATCTGCCTCTCGCCATCGCCGTCGAAAAACAGGAGGTCCAGGTTCAAAGCGAGACGCAGTCCGTCGGCCTCAGCTCCGAGCAGAACGCCAGCGCCACGGTCATCAAAGGCAGTGCCATCGATGTGCTCTCCGACGACCCGACCGAACTGCAAAACGAGTTGCAGGCACTCGCCGGTCCGGCCGCCGGGCCCAACGGCGGCCAAATTTATATTGACGGCTTTGAAGGCGGCCAGATTCCGCCCAAAGCCGACATCCTCGAAATCCGCGTGAATCAAAACCCGTTCTCCGCCGAATACGATCGCATCGGCTACGGCCGCATCGAGATCATCACCAAGCCCGGCTCGCAAAAGTTTCACGGAAGCATCGGCGGCTGGGGCACCACCTCCGCGCTCGGCACAGCCAACCCTTTCCTACCCGGCCAGCCCAGCTACTGGCAAATCGGCAACTGGGACGAAATCGGAGGCCCGATCTCCAAAACGGCCGCCTGGCTGTTCAACGCCAACGACATTCATCGCCAAAACCAATCCATCGTGAACGCGCTAGACCCCGCAACCCTCAACTCCAACATCATCGAGGGATATCCCGCTCCAATGGAGTACTTCTCGCTTGTTCCTCGCGTCGACTTCACCATCACGAAAAACAACTTCATGAACATTCGTGATCAATACAGTAGATACTCCGCGCAAGGAGCTGGCGTCGGCGCGCTGGTTCTTCCCGAACAGGCCACTGGCGGCCTCAATTGGAGCAACGACGTGCAGATTGGCGATACCTGGATCATCAACTCGCACCTGCTCATGGAGCCACGCTTTCTCTGGCGGCGCGTCAGCAATAACTCAACCTCCAATTCCTCCACGCCGGCCATCTCCGTTCAGGGCGCCTTCACCGCAGGCGGCAGTGGCGAGGGCACGCTTCACGACCATCAGGATCAATTCACGCTGCGAAATTACGGCACCGCGACCGTCGGGCCGCATACACTACGCTTCGGCGGCCGCGCCCGCGCTTACCGCGATGCCGACTACTCCACCGGAGGCGCCAATGGCAACTACTTCTTCAACTGCGCTTTGACGCCCGAGTGCGCATACTCATACCAGGCCCAGAAGCCGGAAACATATTCAGCCACCGTCATTCAAAATCCGCTGGCGCGCGCCCTTCTTTTTGACGGCTCGCTCTTTTTGCAGGACGACTGGCGCGTGAACCGCAGCTTCCTTCTCGGTCTCGGGGTTCGCTATGAAGGCCAGAACTACATCCACGATCGCAATGACTGGGCGCCACGCATCGCCTTTGCATGGACGCCAGCACGTCCTGGAAAAACTCCGCCAAAAACTGTCATTCGAGCCGGTTATGGCTGGTTCTTCAACCGGTTCATCATGAATACCGCCTTCACATCCGGCTCAGAGCCCTACATCATCACAGCCATTCACGACAATCGGATCAATCAGCAGAGCTACACCATCACCGACCCCAACAGCGTCTTTCCGGCCTATCCATTCAATAGCGCCAATCCTGCGCCGATCCCGGCCTCCGCGCTCGCCACCGCTCCATCGTCCATCCCCACCTATCACTCCCTCGATCCGCATTTCCACGCCGCGCTCGACATGCAGGGCGGCATCGGCGTCGATCGGCAAATCTCCAGGCACATCACCGGCAACATCACCTATCTCTATACGCAGGGCGTGCACCAATATATGTCGAACAATGTCACAGCGCCCACCTTCGATCTCTCCGACTACACCGTCACCGGCCAAACGCCCTCTGTCTACAACTATCAATTCCAATCCGAAGGCTTTTACCGCCAGAATCAGCTCATCGTTTCCTCGGCCCTGCAACTCAAGAAGTTCACCGTCAGCGGCAACTACGTGCTGAATCAAGCCAAGAGCGATACGCAGGGCATCAACTCATTCCCTTCCATCGCTCAGGATCCAGGCCTCGATTATGGCCGCGCGAGTTTTGGCATACGCCAGCGCTTCCTCGCGATCGGCAGTTACACCGCGCCACACGGCTTCGTCGTTGGCGCTTACATTGCCGCGCAGTCAGGCACGCCCTACAACCTCACCATCGGCGAGGACCTCACCGGCAACAATCAATACAACGCGCGTCCCACGTACGGCATGTGTGGCGACCCCGGCGTCGTGACCACGCAGTTCGGCTGCCTCGACACCGACCCAGTCGGCAAAGAGGAGCCACTTGTTCCCTATGGAGCCGGCTTGGGACCGGCCAACGCGATCATGCACGTCCGCATCAGCAAAGTGTTTGGTATTGGGCCCAGAATCAAGCAGGCGGGCGAGGGCGACAGCTTTACAGTGGGCGGCGGCAATGTCAGCAGCCGCGGCATCGGCAGCGGCGGCCCGGCCATTAAACTCGATGCCACCGCTCCACGCCGCTACAATCTCACCCTCGTTGCCGGCGCAAACGATGTCTTCAACATGGTCAATCTGGGCACGCCCAACGGCGTTCTGCTCTCGCCACTTTTCAACCAGACGCAAACCCTCGCCGGCGGCCAGTTCAGCAGCTCCACTCCTGGAACACGCACCATCGCATTCCAGACAACTTTTTCTTTTTGATCCATCAGAATCCGGGATGAGGGACCACGAAGAACTTCCATCGCGCGATCGCGGAGAGGCGTCAGCAATATCTAGCCGTCGCCAGCCACAGATTCAAGGCTGGCCGTCTAATCCCCGAGCCATGGCTTCAATGCCCCCGTCAAACTTGCCACCTTCGCCACATCGTGGCTCTTGCACCACGATTCCATTCCCTTCGCCAGCCGCTCGGTCGCGCGCGGATCGGCGTAACTTGCCGTGCCCACTTGCACCGCAGTCGCACCGGCCAGCATGAACTCCACCGCGTCCTCCGGCGTCACAATGCCGCCCATCCCCAGAATCGGAATCTTCACGGCCCGCGCCACTTCGTAAACCATGCGCAGCGCGATCGGCTTGATTGCAGGACCTGACAGCCCGCCCGTTGAATTGCTCAGCCGCGGCCGCTTCTCGTTCGCATCGATCGACATCGCCAGAAACGTATTCACCAGGCTCACCGCATCCGCCCCCGCCCCCTCGCACACGCGGGCCATGTGCCCGATCGAAGTCACGTTCGGCGACAGCTTCACAATCAGCGGCTGTATCGCCACTCTTTTCGTCCGCTCAACCAGCTCTTCCAGCAAATAGGGATCGGAGCCGAATGTCATTCCGCCTTCGTGCACGTTGGGGCACGACGCGTTCAATTCGTACGCGGCAATTCCTTCCGCATCGTTTAGCCGGTCGATCACTCCGATGTAGTCGTTCACCGTGTGCCCGAACACGTTCACAATCACTTTGCAGCTTGGGTGCCGGCTCATCGGCGGCAGTTTCCGCTCAATGAAATCTTCCACGCCCACATTTTGCAGTCCGATGGCATTCAGCATGCCCGCCGCTGTCTGCACAATCCGCGGCGGCGCGTGCCCCGCCATCGGCTCCAGCGA
Source organism: uncultured Acidobacteriaceae bacterium (assembly GCA_963762905.1). Lineage (GTDB taxonomy): Bacteria > Acidobacteriota > Terriglobia > Terriglobales > Acidobacteriaceae > Telmatobacter. The sequence goes on from CAVXMJ010000031.1 coordinate 509,975, forward strand.
AATTCCTTTGGTCACCACCGCGCCCAGCCGGTCGAGCGAAACGATCTCCTCAAACTCGATGCCGTATCCAAAGGTGCCGCTGGCGGCGATCACCGGATTCACCAGTTCCAGTCCTGCGAACGAGACTCTCATGTCTGGCTTCACGGTCGGCAATCTTCCTTTCCAGCGGGTTTGCAGCGCTTCGCGTCTTGCCCGTTGCCCGCGCGGCCTCGGATTCATCATAATTGGAGCGCCATCCGCCCGCGCTCGACCTAACCGCAAGCCCACCGCATCACAACATCCGCGGTCGTTGCAGAATCCACGCCGCAGCTCGCGTCAGACAACAAAAAACCTCCGGCAATCGCCGAAGGCTCTTCGCTGTTCTCTGTTCTCGCTGTCCACCGTTCACCGTCCACTGCTCACCGTTTTTCTCACCTCCACCGGAAGATCTTGAGCGAAACCGCAAACGGCACTGCGCACCACAACAACAATATCCCTATTTGCGCCGTCAATTGCTCCAATCGCACACCCTGAAGCATGTTGCCGCGGATCGCATCGATCGCCGCCGTCAACGGCAGCGCGCGGACAAGCGGCTGAACGATCGCCGGGAATCTTGACGCCGAGAAAAACACGCCCGACAAAATCCACATGGGCAGCATCACCAGGTTCATCAACCCGCTCACCGCCTCCATGGTCTTCGCCCGCGACGCAACCAGCAGCCCGAGCGCCGAAAACACCAGCGAGACCAGAATGCATAGCAGCCCAAGCTCCCATAGCGGCCCGCGAAACGGCACGCCGAAGACGAGCTTGGCAAATCCGAGGAACACCACCACTTCAACCGCCAGCATCACGAGCCGCGAAAGCAAATATCCCGCCAGGTATTGCCACCTTGGCATCGGCGACGCCACCATTCGCTTCAGCAGCTTCTTCTGGCGCCCGTCGACAATCGAGAAGCCCAAGCCCCACATCGCCGAGCCCATCAGATTCATGCCCAGCAGCCCCGGCACTACGAAGTCGATGTACCGCGAACCCGTCTCATGCACCAAATCGTTCGCGGCCGTCAACACATCCTTCCGTCCCGCGGCCCTCTCGATCGCGTCGCCCGCAATCATGCGCGCAGTGCGCGCGTCGGGATTCGTGTTGTCGTACCGGTACACCACGCCATCGCCGCTCTGCTCAGCCAGCAGCACAATGGTTCCCACGGCCAGCGCATGCACGCCCGCGGTTTCGCCCATCTCCGTCGCCTTCAGTCCATTGTCCGCAGCCAGTGCCTGTGTCAGTTGGTCCGTCGTCGCGCCCACAGGCAACACGTCAGCAGGACGATTGCGAAACGCGATTCCCAACCCGATGGCCAGCAGAATCGGAAAAATGAAAATCCAGAAGATCGCTTCCGGCTCGCGCAGCGTCAGCTTCAGCCGCGTCGCGGTCAACTGATACAGGCTGCTTGTTTCGAGCCTATTCATCGCGCAGATTCCTTCCTGTCAGCTGAACAAACACATCCTCCAGCGTCGCCGAGTGCGTTCTGAACTCGCTCAAATGCAGCCCCTGCTCTTCGAGCGCCGCAAAAATCCGCGGGACCGCCGTATGCAGCTCGCTCACCGAAAGCTGGTGCACGCTCTTATCCACGCGATGCGACTGCACTCCCGGGATTTTCTTCAGCGCATCCGTGTCCACTAAAACTTTGGGTGCCCCATTCAAGCTCTGCTTGGGTGGGGAATCGGGTACCTCGGATTTCGTTCCCAAGTCCCTGGAACTACTCACCGCAAACTCCACAATGTCCTCGCCGCCCACCGTCGCAATCAATTCTTTCGGCGTCCCCATCGCAATCACCTTGCCGTGGTCCATGATCGCCACGCGATCGCAGAGCCGCTCCGCTTCCTCCATATAATGCGTGGTCAAAATAATCGTCCGCCCCGCCTGCTTCATCTCCTCCACCAAATCCCACAGATGCCTTCGCGCCTGCGGATCGAGCCCCGTTGTCGGTTCATCCAGAAACAGCAGTTCCGGATCGCCGACCAGCGCCGTCGCCATCGCCAGCCGCTGTTTTTGCCCGCCGCTGAGCCCGCCCGCGCGCGACTTTCGCTTTTCTTCAAGCTGCGCCATCTTGATCGATTCATCCACCGTGATTCCGCGCCGGTAAAAACTTCGAAAGAGCCGCAGCGCCTCCTCCACCGTCAACTTGTCAGGAAACTGCGTCTCCTGCAGTTGAATCCCGATCCGCTGCCGCAGCTCATCGGCGCCGCTGATCCAATCCAGCCCCAGCAGCTCGACCGTCCCCTCGTCCGCCGGAGTCAACCCCTCGCAAATCTCAATCGTCGTTGTCTTCCCCGCCCCATTCGGTCCCAGCAAACCGAAACATTCGCCTCTTTGCACTTCCAGGTCGATCCCATCCACCGCCTGCACATCCGCGAACGCTTTCTTCAGCCCGCGAATGCGCAACGCCGCGGTCGCTCCGCCGCCAGCGCGAGAGTCACCTACGATCACGTGATGTACCGCGTCGCTCATCGACCTAGAGTAGCGTATTTTTCACTACAGATTGTTGAAAGAGATGCCGCGCCTCTATTTGAAAACGCCTGGAAAGTGCGCCAGCCCGGCTCGTCGCACCCATGGCCGGATGCTCCAACTTTGGCACACGACCCCGCTCTCACACAGACCAAGCTAATTGCCAGGAGCTAAGAGCTAGTGGCCGCATTCACTTGATTCCCACCACCATCGAGTCAGGCCCCACCAAATGCTCCACGCGCGTCTGGCTGAATCCCGCTTCCTTCATCCATCCCTGGCAGTCCGCGCCCGTGTAGTCGAACCCGCCATAAGTCTCGATCAGCATATTCAGGCTCGCCATCAATCCAAATGCATTCTTGCTTCGATCGTCGTCGATGATCGCCTCATACACGATGTACGCTCCGCCCTTCGGCAGCGCTTCATACGCCTTCTTGATCAGCATCTTCTTCGTAGGCAGATCCCAATCGTGCAAGATGTGTCCCATCACAATCACGTCCACCTTCGGCAGCGAGCTCTCAAAGAAACTCCCCGCGACAAACTTCAACCGCCCATTCAGGCCCAGCTCGCCCACATACTCCTCAAAAATCGGCCCCACCTCCGCAAGGTCGAACCCCATTCCACTCAAGTTCTGATTGGCCAATGCAATCTGAGCCGCCGTATCTCCCTGCGCTGTGCCCACATCGCAATATGTCTTGTAGTCCTTCCAGTTGAACTTCGCAGCAATCGCCATCGCCGATCCGTGGCTGATCCCCGTCATGGCCTTCAAGAAACCTTTCAGCCGCGCCGGATCGGCATACAGCGTTTCGAACAGCGGCGCGCCCCCGCCTCGCACTTCATTCTGCGGCAGCCCCGTGCGCAACCCCTCTGTCAAATGTGCCCAATGCCCATACAGCCTCTGGTTCGCCATCTCCAGCATCCCGCCAATGTACGAAGGCTTTTTCTTATCCAGAAACAAATCCGTCTCCGGCGTATTGGAATATTTCCCGTCGCGCCGCTCCAGAAATCCCAGCGCCACCAGCGCGTCCAGAAAATCCCGCGCCGACCGTGGATGCAGTCCCAATCGCCCGGTCAGCTCCTCGAACCCTTCAGGACGCTTTGCCAGCTCGGTAAACAATCCCATCTCCACCGCGCTCAACAGTGTCTTTGAGGCCCAGAATCCCAGCCCAATCTGCATAATCTTTTCCGGTGTCGGATGCTCGCTCACTTGTGACCTCCTCAGTCACTTCTCAGTTTGAATTTTGTTTCGGGGAATCTGCGTTGTCTTTGGGGATTCTGGCTCAGCTGAGGGAACCCGTCCACTATAACCCACCGCGCCGCCTATCCGATCCCTGAAACCTGATCCCTGTTTTTCTGCCCACTGTTCACCGTCCACTGTTCACTGTCCACTGTCCACTCTTCTGCGATACTCATGGAATGCTCCTACGTCCTGCCCTGCCCGCCGACGCTCTCGCCATCGCGCGCGTGCACGTCCGCGCCTGGCAGCAGGGCTACGCCGGGCTTCTCCCCGCCAGCTATCTCAATCAGCTCCGCCCCCAGGACCGCGCCGAAAAATACGATCTCTCCCACGCCGGCCCTGCACACCCCCACACCATCGTCGCTGTCGATGGCGACATCATCCGCGGCTTCGCCACCACGCGGCCCTCGCAAGAATCGGATCTTCCCAACCACGGCGAGCTCACCGCCCTCTATGTCGATCCCGATTCCTGGGGCCTCGGCCTCGGCGTCACTCTGGTCTCAGCCGCGCGCGCCCACCTCATCTCGCTCGGCCTTCGCCACGCCTACCTCTTTACCCTCGTCGACAACCTCCGTGCCCATCGCTTTTATAAAACCGACCAATGGACCCCCGACGGACTCCAGCGCACTGAAACCGTCTGGGGAATCGCCATCCACGTCCTCCGCTTCCAGCGCAACCTTTAGCGCCCGCCGCCAGCACGCCGGCCGTCCCGGCCCCCTCTGCACCAAAAGAGTGATGCCCACCCCCACATAGGTCTGTTGCCCCAAGTTTTCAATCCACTATCATCTTTCAGCGGGTCCCAATTCCCCCCGCGGAGAGGTCTCGAATTGCCACATCGGCCTCGCATCGCGTTCGCGCTCGCCGTCGGGTCTGCCGCCATCTGTGCGCCCATCCTGGCTTCGGTTTACTTCGCCTGGCACCAGAGTCTTGCCGTCCAGCAATCGCTCAGCCTCGCTTATGCGCACGACTCTCTTCGCCGCGTTGAAGAAGCCGCCAACCAGTTTGCCCTCGCCAAGCACCGCATCAACGCTGCAAAATTTCCACCCTGCTCGCCCAATGACATCGATCTCCTGCGCCAGATCGATCTTGGTTCCAGCTACATTCAGGCCGCCGGCCGCACCTCCGGCGACACGCTTCTTTGCACCTCGCTGGGCGTCACCACCCCGGTTCCGCTCGGCAAGCCGAGTCTCATCTCTTCCCGCGGCGTCTCCGAGTACTTCAATGTGAATCTCTCGCCGCAGCAATGGCATCCGCTCGACGTCTTCTCCCTCGGCGGCTTCGCTATCATCATCGACCCCAGGCTGCCCATCGACATTCCCACTGAAGGCGCTGATGTCGAGCTCTCCGTCTTCGTCCCCTCTGCCCCCAACCATGACCGCCTTTCTGTCCTCGGCAGCAACTTCCAGTCCGCCTGGTTCGAGCCCATCGCCTCAGGCACTGAGGCTACCCGCCTCGATCATGGCTACATTGTCTCCCGCGTCCGTTCCCCTAAATTCGACCTGGCTGTTGTCGCGGCAATCCCCGAGCACTACGCCTTTCAGCATGTCCGCGACTTCGCTCTCGTCTTTGCCCCCATCGGCATCGTCTGCGGAATTCTTCTCGCCTGGACAGTCAAATACGTCACCCAGCTCCGCTCCTCTTTTCCTGCCATCCTCCGGCGCGCCCTCAGGCAGAAGGAGTTCTACGTCGAATATCAGCCCATCGTTGAGCTCGATTCGCGCCGCATCATTGGCGCCGAAGCTCTCGTGCGCTGGAAGAGCCCCCTCGCAAACGTTCCCCCTGACCACTTCATCCCGCTCGCTGAAGATCGCGGCCTCATCCATCTCATCACTGCCGAGGTCCTCGCGATCGTTACGCGCGATCTGCCTCGATTCCTCGCCATCGATCCCAACTTTGAAGTCGCCATCAACATGTCAGCCGGCGATCTTCGCTCTGGCCGCATCCTCACGCAGCTCGATCAGTTGCTCCAGGCCACAGGTGCTATGCCCAACAACATCGGCATCGAGGCCACCGAGCGCGCCTTCCTCCACGACTCCCAAACCGCGCAGCTCATCGCCACGCTTCGCAGCCGCGGCTTCCGCGTCTCCATTGACGATTTTGGAACCGGCTACTCCTCGCTCTCCTGCCTGCAATCTCTTTCGCTCGACACGCTCAAGATCGACAAGGCCTTCGTTGAAACCATCAATACCGACGGCGCAACCAGCCAGGTCGTCGTTCACATTATCGAGATGGCCCGCTCGCTCCACCTCCAGACCATCGCTGAGGGCGTCGAGACAGAAGCACAGGCCGAGTTCCTCCTCAAGCGCGGCGTCCGCTACGCGCAAGGATGGCTCTTCGGCAAATCCATGCCCATCGCTTCTCTGTTAAAGAGAGATCCCCGCCAGCACAACCGATTCCGTCGCCCTCCGCGTGTAGTCGCTGGGTGCCCCATCTTTGGTCCCTTGTTCCCTGTCTTCTGTGTCATCCTGAGCGGAGTCCCGCCTCAGCGGGACGAGTCGAAGGATCTGCGGCTGTTTTTCGCCCCCTTAACCACCACAAGAGACGGGTGCCCCACCCTCGCCACGTTCGTGTTTTTGTGGCTAGGGTGGGATCGGCGCGACCTTTACCCGCCACAAGAGACGGGTGCCCCATGTCCCGACCCTGGGACTTGGGATACCGCGAACCAACTTTGCGCTGTCATCCTGAGCGGAGTCCTCCGCAGCGGACGAAGTCGAAGGACCTGCATTTGTTCCTTTCGCAAATCGGAGGGAGCAGGAGCCTTCAGGCTCCTGAATCACAGCTCCAAATCAACGCGGGCTTCAGCCCCGGAGCCGGGTGCCCCACCCTCGCCACGTTCTTGTTTTTGTGGCTAGGGTGGGATACCACCAACCCAAACCGACCGGCCCCGTATCAGGGCACGACTGGCAGGTCGGGATTCACGGCCAAGCTACCCCCACCCCCCTATGCCGTTTTGCGCAACGGTGAATCTGTGAAACTGTGAAGCCCGCATAATCAACAACTTGCAGCCACAGATTCACAGTCTCACGGTCGCGAAATCAGGTTTCCCGTTCTTTAGCACAGCTTTGTCGCGGACCTGCTGACTCGCTAACTTGCTGCCCGCTGTTTGCTCTTCGTCGTACCCTTCGAACTGTGAACTGCGAACTCTGAACTGTTTTTCGGTAAACTGGATGCATGGCAGAGATCGCCCGCAGAAAAACTCCAACTGTCCGCATCGGCAACGTCCGCGTGGGCTGGGAAGTTCCCGTCGTCGTTCAGTCGATGACCAACACCGATACGGCCGACATTCAGGGCACAATCGACCAGGTTGCAGCGCTCGCTCTCGCCGGGTCCGAGCTGGTTCGCGTCACGGTGAACAACGAAGACGCCGCGGCAGCTGTTCCGCACATTGTTGAAGGACTCGAAAAGCGCGGGCTGCGCGTGCCCATCATTGGAGACTTTCACTACAACGGCCACATCCTGCTGAAGAAGTATCCGGCGACTGCGCGCGCTCTCGCCAAGTACCGCATCAATCCGGGCAACGTTTCGATCGGGCGCAAAGACGATTCGAACTTCGGCGTCATGGTCGAGTGCGCTGTTGAGAACCACAAGCCCGTGCGCATCGGCGTGAATTGGGGTTCGCTCGATCAGTCGCTCCTTACGCGCATGATGGATGAAAACAGCAAGCTGCCTGAGCCGCTGGCCGCGCGCGACGTGATGATTGAAGCCATGATCGCCAGCGCCCTTGAATCTGCCGCTGCCGCCGAGCGCTACGGCCTCGGACACGACATGATCATCCTGTCGGCGAAGGTGTCCGGGGTTCGGGATTTGCTCGACGTCTACTCGAAGCTCGCCGCGCGCTGCGACTATCCGCTGCATCTGGGACTCACCGAAGCCGGAATGGGCTCGAAGGGCCTGATCGCTTCGACCGCGGGCCTTGCGCCGCTGCTGCTCCAGGGAATCGGCGACACGATTCGCGTGAGCCTGACGCCCAAGCCCAACGGCGACCGCACCGAAGAGGTGCTGGCCGCGCAGCAGATTCTGCAGTCGCTCTCCATCCGCAGCTTCATGCCGCAGGTCACGAGCTGCCCCGGCTGCGGCCGCACCACGAGCACGTATTTCCAGGAACTCGCCGAGCAGATCCAGAGCTACCTGCGCAACTCCATGCCCGAGTGGCGCAAGAAATATCCCGGCGTGGAGGAACTGAAACTCGCCGTCATGGGCTGCGTGGTCAATGGCCCCGGCGAGTCGAAGCACGCCAATCTCGGCATCAGTTTGCCGGGCACGTTCGAGGATCCCGTCGCGCCGGTCTATGTGGACGGCAAGCTGTCGACCACGCTGCGCGGCGACACGATTGTGGCGGAGTTCAAGCAGATCCTGGACCACTACGTCGAGAGCCACTACGGTCAGACGGCAAAGTCCGGCGAGCTCGTCGGCGCGCGGTGATTGCAGAGAACAGAGATTAGAGACCAGAGGACGCTGCGTCTTCGCGCCGCTGCGATTGGCTCCAACGACGCGCCTCTCACACCTGCGATGGCCGTCACTGACTTCGCCTGCTCATCCGCATTACGCTATCTCCAACTCCTCGGAGACTCCCGATGCGGCCCCTCCTCCTTGCCCTTGTAGCCCTCGCCTTATGGGGTGGCCCCCACGCGTTCGCCGCAAAAAATAAGCCCTGCGTGCCCGTCGACCAAGCCGCGAAAATGCTCAACAAAGACGTTTGCATCACGGCCCATGTTTATGAAGTGGTGGAACTTCCAGACGGCACGCGCTTTCTCGACGTCTGCTCGCCTGAAACTCCGGACGATCAATGCCGCTTCGCGGTCGTGAGCCTGCCTGAGGATCGCGGCGAAGTCGGCGAGCTCAAGAAGTTCCGCGACGCCGACGTGGAGATTCGCGGCATCGTGCAGCCAATGCATGGCCGCGCGGGAATGGTCCTGAGTCACGCGCGGCAGTTCTACGGCGGTCCGCCCAGGTTCAAACCGAATCCCCTTCTTGCCCGCGGCTTTTCGGCTGACGATGATCGCGCTCCCGTCCACGATCCGGACCTTCGCCCGCAGGCCGGCCGTCGCGCCTTCATGAATACGCGCGATCAGGAGACGTTGCCCGCGAAGTAGCGGGGTCAGCGGGGTCAGTGGAGTTAGCGGAGTTGACCGCCGGTGTTCTTGTTCCCTTGGTCCCTTGTTCCCTCGTTCCCTGCTTCTTCCAGCGGCGGCGCAAACCGTGCGCCCGCGAAGAGAATAGTGCACGAGATCAGCAGGAAGACGAGCGTTGCGCCCAGGCCGATGCTGAGATTCGACCGGTCGCTGATGGCGCCAATGACCTGCGGCGAAAACGTGTCGCCGAAGAAGTGAATGCAGAACAGGTTGATCGAGATGGCGGTCGCACGAACCGGCGCGGACACTGAGTTGACGATCGCCGTGTTGAGCGGCCCGGTGTTGAGGAACAGAAAGAACTCGGCGGCGAACAGCGACGGCACAGCCCATTTATGCGGGCCGAAGAACAGCATGATTCCGCACGGCAGAGTCAGCGCCACGCTCCACGCGGATAACAAGTACAGCGCGCGATGATTCCTGCGCAGCCACATCTGCGCAATCCACCCGCCCACGAGCGTCCCGGCGATTCCGTCAATCACCGTCGTCGCGCCCACTGTGAGGCTCGCAGTGCCCATCGTCATGCCGGCGAAGCGCCGCAGGAATTCCGGCACCCACCACGAGATTCCGCCCATGGCGAACGTCAGCATCGCCAGGCCAAAGGTCGCCGTCAAGAATGCCGGATTCTGTATTATTCCCATCACTGTGGCGCGCTTCGAGTTTGCCTGAACGTGATCGTTGGCGCCCCGCTCCGGCTCGCGCCCGATCCATCCATAGAGAGCAGCGACCAGAAACCCCGGCAGCGCGCAGACAAAGAACGGCGCGCGCCATCCCCAGTGCGATCCGATCTGGCCTCCCGCTAGATAACCCAGCGCCGCGCCAACAGGAATCGCGACATAAAACACCGACAGTACCCGATTGCGCTCCCGCTCGGGATAAAAGTCGCTCAGCACGGCAGGTGCGAAGATGCCGAAGGTCGCTTCGCCGATCCCGACCAGCGCCTGGCGCATGTAGAGAGTCGTGTAGCTGTGAATCCAGAGCGCGGCAAGTGTGGCCAGGCTCCACAGCACTGCGCCTGTAATGATCATCGGCTTGCGCCGATAGCGGTCGCCGAGCCAGCCGGTCAACGGCGCGGCAATCATGTAGAAGACGAAGAACGCAGTGCCCAACGCACCCATCTGCTGGTCGCTTGCATGAAACTCGTGCTGGATGGGCGAGACTTCGCCGGCGAGAACGTAGCGGTCAATATAGTTGAGCAGGTTGAGCGCAAGGAGCAGCGCTACAGTGCCCAGAGCGGGGCTGATGCGTGAGCGCGCAGGCAGAGTCAGGTCTGGCAAGGAACTCCCGGGCGAAACAAAGACTCAAGAGAACTCAGGAATATCACAGCGGCGCGCATTCGCCCAACAAGCGTTCATGTTTACGCGGATGGTCGCGGCCAGCGGGCTTCAACGGTGGTTCCGATGCCGCCACGAGGGCGGAATTCGCCTTTGACCACTGCCCATACCGGGTCACATGCCTTCACGATGTCTTCCAGAACCTGATTCACGATGTTCTCTTGAAAGATGCCGAGGTTGCGGTAACTGAATAGGTACTCTTTGAGAGATTTCAATTCCAGACAGCGGTGGCGAGGCATGTAGCGGATGGTCAGAACTCCAAAGTCGGGTAAGCCGGTCTTGGGGCACACAGAGGTGAGCTCCGGATCGTCGATCTGAATCTCATAACCGGGAAACTGATTTTGCCACGTTTCGATGGCCGGGAAGGCAAAATCCAGGCCGGCCTTGGCGTGTTGGTCGGTGTATCTCGGTTTTGCAGCCATAACGGTATTGTACGAGGCTCAACAAAAGCCGCTATCCGGTTTCCTTCTCCATTTTCCCGCTTCTTATCCCCTGTAAATGAGTCTTATATACTGACTCTGGTTAATTGCATGGTTGAGGCAAGATCGCAAATGAGCCGCCGGTGGCTTTGGGCTGCCGCAGTCGTTGCTCTGCTTGGCGTATTTTTCACCGCGCGGTATTTCCTGCGCGAGCGCCTTCCGGTACGAGTGGCGCGGGTGGAACACGCGACGCTGGTCGACACGATCAGCACCAATGGACGCGTTGAGCCAGTCGTCAACTATCAGTACTACAGTCCGATTGCTACGACGGTAAAGGCCGTGTACGTGCAGGTAGGCGATACAGTTCCCGCCGGGAAGCTGCTCGTCACGCTGGACGATGTGGCGGCCAAGGCCCAGGTGGCGAGCGCTGAAAGCGCGGTGAGTTCCGCGCAGTCTGCTCTGGATGCGGTGAGAAACAACGGAACCCAGGCGGAGCGGCAGACCTCCGAGGGCGAGCTTGCACAGGACCGCCTCACGCGCGATCAGGCTCAGCACGATCTGGATGCGCTCAACAAGTTGGCAGCAACAGGCGCCGCCGCGCCGGGCGAGATTGTTGCAGCGCGTGCACGACTGGATACGGCGCAGGCAAGCTTGAACTCGGCCGAACAGAGTGCACATCATCGTTATTCGCCTGGCGATCTGGCGCGCGCGCAGGCGGCATTGGTCGATGCTCAAGCGGCCCTGGCCGCCGCGCAGCATGTCGAATCGCAAACCGAGATTCGTGCTCCCATCGCAGGAACCGTTTACAGCATGGACGCTTCGCCATCAGAATTCTCTGCCGCCGGTAACCTGCTTCTCGAAATCGCCGATCTGCGCCATGAGCGCGTCGTCGGTTATTTCGATGAGCCTGACCTGGGGAAGCTGGCCGTTGGACAGCCGGTTGTGATTCATTGGGATGCCAAGCCAGGCGTCGATTGGCACGGTCACATCTCTCGCCTACCCTCCGCAGTAGTCACTTACACAACACGCAATGTCGGGGAGGCAGTGATCGATTTCGATGGATCGCCGGATGGGCTTCTACCGGACACGAACGTCACCTTGACCGTGACGACTGCGAGCCTGCCAGATACTTTAAGCATGCCACGTGAAGCACTTCACGAGCAGAACGGGAAGTATTTCGCATTCAAGGTTGAGAATGGCGGGTTAGTCCGCGTTCCAATCACGATCGGAAGCCCGAACCTAACTCAAGTGCCCATCCTTTCTGGACTCGAAGATGGCGACATGGTGGCCATCGGGACAACCAACGGGCAGCCCTTGCAGGAGGGCGTACCGATCAAGGAAGAACAGTGATGCGTCCGCCTGCGATGGCCCTTGCATCCGCGGTTGCTTGCCTGATGGCGGTGGCAGTAATTCAGGGCCATGCTCAGATCTCTTCCGCGACGCTGAGCCAGGCTAACGCAGATCTGCAGGCCGGCGAGGTGGATAAGGCCATTTCGCTGCTCGCGCCCCTGCCGACCTCCGGAGACGGCGCTGCTGAAGCGCAGAACCTTCTGTGCCGGGTGCGATTTACTTTGCAGCAATGGTCGCAAGCCGCCACAGAGTGCGAGCTGGCGGTGAACCTGGACCCGCAAAATTCGGATGATCACATGTGGCTGGGCCGGGTTCTGGGCCGGCAGGCCAGTCACGCGAGCTTTGTTTCCGCATTTGGAATCGCGAAGCACTCGCTCTCTGAAATGCAGGCCGCGGTCAAGCTCAATCCGCAAAACGGCCCCGCTTTGTCGGACCTCGGCGATTACTATGCCCAGGCTCCGGGTATCGCCGGCGGCGGAACGGACAAGGCGCAGGCAATTGCTGCGCAACTCGACAAAGTCGACTCGGCACGCGCTCAGCAAATGCGCGGTGATATCGCCATGGCCGAGAAGGACTACACCACGGCGGAAAACGAGTATCGCCAAGCGGTTACCGTCGCCAAGGAGCCTGCCGATTATTGGAGCAATCTGGCCAACTTCTACCGCACGCGCCAGGAGTGGTCCGATGTCGACTCCGCCGTTCAGGGCTGCATTGCGGCGGCTGCGAAGGACAAGAATTCGAGCTTTGCCCTTTACGACGGCGCAGGCGTGCTCATTGCGGCCAAGCGGAATCTCACGCTTGCCGAGCAGATGCTCGAGAATTATCTGTCGAGCGCGTCGACGACCGAGGATGCACCGGCGTTCGTCGCCCACATTTTGCTTTCGCGCCTGAAACAGCAGCTCGGCGATGCCGCCGGCGCCAAGGCAGAATTGGCGATTGCCGCGCAGTTGGCAAAAGAATTTAATCCGGCACAGGCATGAATCATTCATGCGAAAGGCTCGCTTGAGGTTTGGACTAAAATCGTTCGTTCGCGCGGCAAGGACCGTAGCCGCCCTGGCGCTCGCAAGCGGGGCAGTCTTCGTGCGTGCGCAGGTCTCACTGACCACAGTGGTTGAACTGGCCCAGCAGAATTCGAGCACAGTGAAGCTCGCCAACGCCGATCTTGAAAAGGCGCGGGCCGCCCTCGCCCAGACGGAAGACGCCTATATCCCAAATTTCGTGATCGGATCCCAAATCGGCTACTCTCACGGCTTTCCAACCGGCCAGCCCTCTCTTGGGAACGCATCGATGCAGTCGCTGGTTCTCAGCTTCTCGCAGCGCCAGTACACCAAGGCTGCACGTGCCGGCGTGGATGCCGCCAACCTGAATCTCAAGGATGCAAAGGAGCAAGTGGCACTCGATGCTTCCTCCGACTACATCGAGATGGACACCGTGAACAGTGAACTCGAAGCTGTACGCGAGCAGGAGCAGGATGCGGGACGACTTATTGCAATCGAGCAGCAGCGCGCGGATGCCGGAGTCGATCCCCTTAGCTCTCTGCTTCAAGTAAAGTTGACAGCAGCGCAGCTCAAGCTGAGCCGCCTGCACCTCGAGACCCGCTCCACGACGCTGGCTAAACAGCTCGCCACGCTCACCGGCCTACCCATCGGCTCCATTGTGCCCGATCATGCCAGCATTCCCGAGATTCCTGCCGTTTCCGCCAATGAGATGCCGCGGCCGCTTCTCGGCATTCAATCCGCGAATGCTCTCGCGCTTTCCAAGCTGCTGGAGGCAAAGGGAGCCGACCTGGCGTGGCGCCGCCCGTCGATCGGATTCGGCGCCGTCTATAATTACGATTCCAATGAGCTGAACAATTACAGTACGTACTACAGAAACTTCACGCCTAACAACGTGAGTTTCGGTCTCCAGGTTAGTCTTCCCTTCTTCGATTTTGCCGTTCGCGCAAAGGCCAAGGTTTCCTCGGCCGAGGCACTTCGCTCCAAGGTAGAGGCCGAGCAGGCACAGGAACAGAACGACACTCAGATCAGCCAACTGACGGCGAGTTTGCGCGAGCTGGATGCACAGGCTGAAGTCGCCAGCCTGAAGCAGCAGATTGCCGAAGAGCGATTGAAGAGCGTCGCTGCCCAACTTGAAGCGGGAAATGGCGCTATCGGCACGTCAGGCGCGCCGCCGCAGCTATCGCCGACTGCCGAGCAACAGGCGCGTATCGACGAGCGCCAAAAGTATGTCGACGCACTCGACTCCGGGTTCGATCTGAGCAAGGCGCGGCTGGACCTGCTGCGAGCACTTGGCCATATGCAGGATTGGCTTGACGAGCTGCACACGAAGTAATTGCGAGCGGGTACCCCCCGGAGCAACCCCTAATCGGGCCCCTGATGCTTTCACAACTCCACTCTCCACGTTGATTGCGCATGGGTTAGGGGAGAATAAGAGCCTGTCATTCTGGACGTGATTTATGCCTCGTGTTTGCAGGCAAATGCGTCTAATAAAACAGCCCGAATGGTAGAATGAAGGAGATGCCGATGCCCCTGAAAACGCTCTTCCTCAACCCCCCTTCGTTTGAGAACTTTGATGGCGGCGCCAGTTCGCGCTGGCCTGCGACTCGCGAGATCGAGTCCTACTGGTACCCGGTCTGGCTTACCTATCCTGCGGGTCTGCTTGAGGGTTCGCGGTTGCTCGATGCGCCACCGCACCACGTCTCTGCCGACGAGACCATCAAGATTTGCAAGGACTACGAGTTCCTGGTCCTCTTTACCTCGACTGTTGGATGGGAGGGCGACCAGCGCCTCGCCGAGGCCATCAAAGCGGCTAACCCAGCTATTCGCATTGCCTTCGTCGGACCGCCGGTCACCACCGATCCCGAACGCGCCCTGAATGAATGCGCCGTACTCGACTTTATCTGCCGGCGCGAGTTCGACTATTCCGTTGTGGAGTTTGCGCAGGGCAAGCCGCTTAACGAGATCCTCGGCATAAGCTACAAGGAAAACGGGAAAATCGTTCATAATCCCGATCGCCCCCAGATCGAGAATCTCGACGCGATGCCCTGGGCCACAAAAATCTACAAGCGGGACCTCGACGTTACGCGCTACAACGTTCCCTTCCTGCTCCATCCGTACATCGCGCTTTACTCCACGCGCGGCTGTCCTGCGCAGTGCACTTTCTGCCTGTGGCCCCAGACCCTGAGCGGTCACGCCTGGCGCAAGCGCTCCGCCGAGGATGTTGCCGCGGAGATGAAGTGGGCAAAGGAGAACTTCCCTGAAGTGAAGGAATTCTTCTTTGATGACGATACGTTCAACATCCAGAAGGTGCGGACCATCGAGCTCTGCGAGCAGTTGAAGCCTTTGGGCCTGACCTGGAGTTGCACGTCGCGCGTCACCACCGACTACGACACGTTGAAGGCCATGAAGGAAGCGGGCTGCCGGCTGCTGATTGTCGGATTCGAGTCGGGCGATCCGCAGATTCTCAAGAACATCAAGAAAGGCGCGACCGTTGAGCGCGCGCGGGCGTTTGCCAAAGACTGCCACGATCTCGGCCTGACGATTCACGGCGACTTCATTCTCGGACTCCCCGGGGAGACGAAGGAATCGATTCGCAACACCATCAACTTCGCCAAGTCGCTGGATGTGGAAACCATCCAGGTCTCCATTGCGCACGCCTATCCTGGCACAGAATTCTACGACTACGCCAAGGCCAACGGATTCATCACCAACGAAAAGATGGAAGACGGCGGCGGGCACCAGATGGCGCACATCGAGTATCCAGGACTGCCGACCGATTACGTGATGGAGATGGTGCACCGTTTCTACGACGAGTACTACTTCCGTCCGAAGGCGGCGTTCCGGGTGGTGTGGAAGGCGATGATGAATCGCGATCTGCCTCGCCTCTACGTCGAGGCCAAGGCGTTTCTGAAGCTGCGCGCGCAGCGCAACAAGATGGTGAAGGTGGCGCGCAGCCAGCAGGGCACGCCGCCCGCACCCGCCGGCGCAGGCGCGTAGGCAACTCTTGAGTCGCAACGTCGAGGGCGGCGTCCGCCGTGGCGGACGTCCGCCCTCAACTTCTTTAGGCCTTCTACATCGGAACCGCAAGATACTGGACTGATGGTTCAACATAAACTCTTGCCGCGCCAATACCTGATCCTGGGATTGGTTTCTCTCTGCGCCCCACTTGGCGACAGTTGCCTGGCGCGAGGCATGACCGCGATGCCCACGATTTCGCTGGCCCATCCCGGTGCGCTCATCGCAGCGGTTTTCACTCCGTGGATCGCCGCAGGCATTGCGATGCTGATCGGATTCTTTGCCAGCTATCTGACGGCGCTTTCATGGGCCGATCTGACATTTGTGTTGCCGGCCACGGCGCTCGGCAATGTGATTGTGGCGCTCATTTCACGATTCTGGCTCCATGAAGCCATCTCTCTCGAGCGCTGGGCGGGAATCGTCCTCATTACTCTCGGCGTGGGCTTCGTCGCGCAAGGGCCGGCCCTCACCGAGCGCCCGGCTCCTGAGGCCTCGACATCGGAATTGGAAGAAACGGTGACGACGGAGGCGCAGCCGCGATGACGATTCCAGCTACGCACTTCACCGTGACGACGAATCCATGGACGGCTGCGGCCATGATCGCGGCGATTGTGCTTACGTCCACGGCGGGAGAAGTGCTCACCGCCGCGGCGATGAAGTCGATTGGCGACCTGGACCTGATTCGCGCGCGATCGGGACTCGCCGGCGCGATTCGCGCGGTTCTCACCTGCCCGCTTTTCTTCGCGGGAGTGTTCTTTCTTGCGGTCGCGTTTTTCTCACTGCTGTTTGCGCTCAATCACCTGAACCTGAGCCTTGTGGCGCCGGCTGCGGCCTCGCTGACGCTGGTTACGAATGCGGTCGCTGGAAAGATCTTTCTCAAAGAGAATGTGGACGGGCGCAGATGGGTTTCAGCCGGGCTGGTTTGCATTGGCGTGTATCTCTTAGCACACTAGAGCTGGTTGCATAAATCCCCTTAGCCGGCGCTAAAACCTCCCTCAAGGGCTAAAGCCCCACTGTTTATGCGCCTCATGCGGCACAACTGAAGTCGTGCCCTGACACAAAACCATTTGTGCAACCCGTTCTACAGAAACCGCATGAGGCCGCGCGGGCTGAGATCTGCGGTGAGGAACTTTTGCGGCTCGCCGATTGCGGCGCAGATTGACTCGGCGGCGAGGTGGCCGCTTCGCGCGGCGCTTTCCATCGTTGAGGGCCAGCCGGTCTGAATCCAATCACCGGCCAGAACGCAATTGGGCCACGGCGATGCAGAGCCAGGCCTCGCGCCGTCGATTCCCGGCGGGACGGTGAACGTGGCGCGTACTTCTTTTACCAGAACAGCCTTTTCGAGCTTCGCTGCGGCGACTGCTGGGAAAAACTCCGCAAGTTCGCGCACAGACAGTTCGATGGCTTCTTCCCGGCTGAGTGCGGCAAACTCGTGCGAGGCGCTGACTACGAGTTCCAGATAGCTGCCTTTTGATTTTCGCCAGGGCTGAAGCCGGCTCTTGTTGTACATCCAGTGAATCTGGCGATCGAGCAGGACGGCATGGTCGAGGTCCGTAATTTCGCGATCAAACCAAAGATGCACGCTGCAGATGGGGCCGTGATGTTGCTGTGCGATTTGATTCGCCAGAATTTCGGCGCCGTCGGCTGGGGACATGAGGGGCAACAGTTTCGA
Source organism: uncultured Acidobacteriaceae bacterium (assembly GCA_963762905.1). Taxonomy (GTDB): domain Bacteria; phylum Acidobacteriota; class Terriglobia; order Terriglobales; family Acidobacteriaceae; genus Telmatobacter. The sequence continues at coordinate 527,607 of CAVXMJ010000031.1, forward strand.
TGTCGCCTCGAACGGAAGCGCGAGCACGACGAAGTCCGCGAGCTGTTCTCCCGCGCGCGTCGTGAGGGTCCATTGAGACGTTTCCTCATCCCACGCCGCACCGTCAACGCTTGCGTTGAAGAGCACCTCGCCGCCTCGCTCGCGCAAAAACTGTTCCGCGCCGGAATACAGCTCGCTGAGCGGCACGGAGCTCATTCCCATGCTGCCTGCAGCGGCGGAGTTCAGAAACAACTCACGGATCACCTTGGCCGCGTAGGTCAGGGCGATCTCATCTACATCTGCATTCAGCGCGCTCGCAATCACCAGACGCCAGAAGCGATTGATGGCGCCGGGAGTTTGCCCGTTGCGCTTGAGCCACTCGCCCAGCGTCTCGGTGGAGTCCGCGGGCACCGGGCGCATGAGTGCGCGAAACGCATGCGCCAGCGCCATTTTGTCTTCGCGCGTGAAGGCCTTGGCCGTCATCAGGCTGGGCAGGCCGTGCAAAGGAGCAGGTAGCGATACCGGACCTAATCCAAAAGGTCCGAGCGCGGAGCGCTGGCCGCCCGGCTCGATCATGGTCATCGAGCTGGTCCAATGGATGCGATCTTCAACGCCGATGCGCCGGTAGAAGCCAATGAGATTGGTGCAGCAGCCGAAGAGTACATGCTGGCAGTTGTCGATAACCTCGTCGACGCCAGGATGGCGGTAGGAACTGGCCCGGCCGCCCAGGTAACTGCGGCGTTCTAGAAGCGTGACGCGCAGCCCGGCCTCGGCCAGAGCGCAAGCCGCGCTCATGCCGGCCACGCCGCCACCGACAATGACTGCCGTTTGGGGGATTGCCGATTTGGGGATTGCCGATATTGCCAAGTCTGGCTGCAACGGACTCACAACTCCGACGGGTTCAGGAACACTACTCTTATCATCGCCGATGAGACACGCCATCGTCGCCAAACGAGACGTGAATGGGTTGACGTCCCGGGATCATCCACTTATGATCTTTGAAATCAAAAAACGGAGCGAAGGTGTTCGATGGCAGACTGCATGAAATGCGGGCAACCGCTCAAAGACGGCTCGAGATTCTGCGCTCAGTGCGGAGCGGCGGTCAATTACTGTCCCCAATGCGGCAAAGTGCTTAAAGACGGCGCCCGCTTTTGTGGTGAATGCGGCGCTGCGCTCGACCAATCCTTTCCCGATCCTCTGATTCCCGCTTACCAATCTGCGCCAGGCGCCGGCGGGAATCCGGTCCAAACGCCCGCCACGACCGGCTGGGTCAACTTCACCGTCGTTGACTATGGAGGGTTTTTCGGTCAAATCACGAATACCATTGTTGTCGATGGGCAAGACGTGCGAACGGTCCAAATTGGTGAAACCGTTGTTTTCGCGATTTCGCCTGGGAGCCATGTGATCCAGCTTGTGCAGGTGTACCACAGCGCTGCGACTCTCAACATCCCCATCACGAGAAAGTCGAACAAATTGGGATTTGCAGTTTCAGCAGGAGCGCAGGCCGTCGTTGCAGCCGAGTACGGGTTTATCCTGGGCAAGTTCAGTTTGTCGCTGAAATGAAGCACTGCCCGCCTTCGCTCTGTGGGCTTCGGCGCGGCAGCCCCGTTCGCCATTGCGAACAAGGCTGGTGGGCAGTGAGGGACTCGAACCCCCGACATCCTGCTTGTAAGGCAGGCGCTCTAACCAACTGAGCTAACCGCCCACGCGGCCGCAAACGGGTGCGGCATATTCCATGATAGCAGCGGATTCATGATGCGGAAGACGCGCCGCAGCCAGTTGATAAACTCACCTGGTGGGCGCTCTCATCGTCAACGCCGATGATTTCGGGCTGACCTCTGGTGTGAATCGCGCCATCATGGAACTGCACTCCGCCGGTCTTGTCACGAGCACTTCGCTGATGGCGCGGGCAGGCGCTACGGAAGAAGCCATTGATTTCGCCGTTCGCTCCCCGACGCTCGGCGTGGGCTGCCACGTTGTATTGGTCGATGGCGAACCGGTACTCCCCCCGGATCAAATTCCCACACTCGTCGATCCGAAAAATGGCCATTTTCCGAATTCGCTGGCCACATTTCTGAGGCGCTTGATTACGGGCGGGATTCGCACGGCTGAAATGGAAGCCGAGATGTCCGCGCAGATTGCATTCCTGCAGCAACGCGGCATTCACCTGACGCACGTGGACACGCATAAGCACACGCATGTGTTTCGCGAGGTTTTGCGGCCGCTGCTGCGAGCGGCGCGCTCAGCCGGAATTCGCGCGATCCGCAATCCCTTTGAGCCGCACTGGTCAACTCGTGCGACGCGACGCGCGCACTGGATGCGCCTGGCGCAGGTGGGTGCGTTGCGATGGCTGGAGCCGGCTTCCCGGCGGATCATCGAGGAGGAAGGTTTCGCGACGACAAATGGTACCGTCGCCGTGGCCGGCACGGGCATTCTCGATGCCGCAACTCTGCGCTGCCTGCTCCGGTGCCTGCCCGCAGGCGAATGGGAACTGGTGACGCATCCCGGCTACAACGACGCCGATCTCGATCGCGTCCCGACTAGCCTGCGTGCTACGCGCGACGTGGAGCGTGCGGCGCTGGCGGCGCTCAGGGAGTTTCCTGCGATCAAGCTGATTTCTTTTGCGGGCCTGTCTTCGGGTGCGCTCAACCACTAACATACTGAGTAGCAGCTTTGCTGACTCTGTGCATCCGCCAATCACTGCCGCGCGTCCAAGACCAAGCGACTGGAAGTAATCTGAAAGCAAGAAGGCCTCATGCGCATCGGAATTACGTGTTATCCGACTTACGGCGGCTCGGGAGTGGTTGCAACCGAGCTGGGCATTGAGCTCGCCGCCCTTGGACACCAAGTCCATTTCATCTCTTACAGTCAGCCCTTCCGGTTGAATGGGCGCGAAGACGGGATCTTTTACCACGAGGTTCCGGTTTCCAGTTATCCGCTGTTCGAGTTTCCTCCGTATGACCTGGCGCTGGCTTCGCGCATGGCCGAAGTGGCAGAGTTCAACGCGCTCGATCTGCTCCACGTGCACTATGCGATTCCTCATTCGGTTTCGGCGCTGCTGGCGCGGCAGATGATGGCAAAGCGCGGCCGCAGGTTGCCATTTGTAACGACGCTGCACGGCACCGACATTACGCTAGTCGGCCTGGACCGCAGTTATCTGCCGATTACGCGCCACGCAATTCAAGAGAGCGACGGCGTGACGAGTATCTCGAATTATCTGCGCGAGAAGACGATCGCCGACTTCGACGTGACGAATCCCATCCAGACGATTACCAACTTTGTGAACTGCGACGTCTACACTCCAATTGCCGATGAGGAGAAGCGCGCACGCTGCCGGGCGCATTACGCTACGCCCGAAGAGCCGTTGCTGGTGCACCTTTCAAACTTCAGGCCTGTGAAGCGCGTAACCGACGTGGTGAAGATTTTTGGACAAGTTGCGCGAGAGCGGGCGGCGCAACTGATCCTGATCGGCGACGGGCCGGACCGCTCAGCGGCGGAGTGGCTGGCACACGACCTGGGCATTCACGAGCGCGTTCACTTCCTCGGCAAGCAGGAGCGTGTGGCGGAGCTGCTGGCGATTGCCGATCTGATGCTGATGCCGAGCGAGCTGGAATCCTTTGGACTGGCGGCACTCGAGGCGATGGCCTGTCGCGTTCCGACGATCGCCACGCGCGTTGGCGGAGTTCCCGAGCTGATTGACGACGGAGTGACGGGGCTGCTGTTCCCTGTTGGCGATGTCGAAGGCATGGCCAGTGGCGCGCTGAGCCTTCTGAATGATCCGTCGCGCCTGGAGGCCATGCGCGAAGCGGCGCGCAAGGATGCGAAGAAACGCTTCTGCGCAAACTTAGTGGTGCCGCAGTACGTCCGATATTACGAGCAGGTGCTCGCGCAGCCGGCCCAATAAGAAATCCCCAAAAACATCTTGACCCATTCACGGCCCCTGCGCGTATTCTCAAATCGATCTGGAGGTCATCCATGAGAATCGGGAAAGTTTTGCTCCTTGCGGCAATCTGCGCGCCGACGTCGTTGCTGGCGCAGGCGGCGGTAGGCCCATTCGATGGCACGTGGACTACGAACATGTCCTGCGACGCAAGTGAACACATGCCTGCCTACACGTGGACGTTCGTGAGCACGATTACGAACAGCACGTACCATGGCCAGCACGGCGAAGAGGGCGGGCCGGGCTACATGGTGATGGACGGAACGATCGGAGCAAACGGCTCGGCGAAACTTCACGCGAAGGGGAAAGTGTCGTCGGGGAAAGCGGGACTCATTACGCAAATGAAGGGCAACAAGTACGACTACTACGTGGATGCGAAGTTCGACGGAACATCGGGCACGGGCAAGCGCGAAGAGGGCGCGGGACTCCTGGGGCGTCCGTGCAGTTTTGAGTTCACCAAGCAGGCGGATACGGGCGCGCCGCCGCCCGCCATGCCACCTCCGGCGCAGTAGATCTCGGCGATGTTCCGATGAGCATCCCCCGGTCCCTCCGCCGCGGCGGACGAGGGACCGGGGGAACCCGGCGAGGACCCTTCGACTTCGCTCAGGGCAGGCTCTCGCGCGACAGCCGGTTATGGAGCGGCGAGGCCGATTTGGGGCCGAATCTGTCCAATTTCTCTCATAAAATCGACAAAAAACGACCAAATTAGTTGACGGTTTTTGCGTACTTATGTTGATTATAAACGAGTTAAGTGGAAAATATACCCCGGAGGAGCATAAAAATCACTCCTTTGCCTGCTCCGCCTCTCCTTTTCGAGAAGTTCCGTGCCGATTCAACGCGAAAAGCACCTGAGAAATAGGCCCGCCGGTGTGCATCGGCTCGTGTTTCTTTCTTTGAGTGCATATGGACTGAGTATGCGCCTGAGGCCCGAAATGATCGGCAAACTTGGGGCAGAAAATTCAGCATGAAGGGTCCGGCGCAAATGATTGATTAACAATTGTTTATCGGATTGGATTGGCGGCGCGGAGAAAAAGTTGGACGCGGAGGGCTTGACAGTGCGGGGCCAAGGATCGAAAAACGCGCGCGCGTTTTGATGACGACCGCAATCACTGTTCTGTCGAGGGCATTCAGATGCCGGCATATTTACTCCGGAATGGGCAGTTGGCTCCGGATTTTGAAATGCACGAGAATCGACGCATGACCGGTGGGGCACCCCAGCAGCAGGGCTCTTCCTTTTCCTTTGAACGAGTAAGAAATATGTGCGATTCCACTTGGATCGATGCTTTTGACAACTGGAGGTGACGTATCCCGGATCTTTACTGCATCCACGAATTCGGCTTCAGCCGACAAAAGCTGTTCGTGCAGTGAGGGGTCAAGAGCGATCGGAACCTGGAAGTCATCTGCGGAATTGGTACCGTTGCATTCAACGATGAGCCCGGAAACCTTGTTGTCTCGATCGGTTTCGACGACATCGATGATTGGGTTTTCGCGATAAATTCTGGCGAAGAACGTGTACGCGTCGGCCGATCGGCTGGCCGGCCTCACAATATCGATGTGATCTGCCGCAATTTTCTGGGGTGGCGCATCTACGTCGCACCCATACGTTGCGCTGTAGTAATTCACAACTCGAGTATGTGCCCCCAGGTATCGGCCGACGCCGGCGCCGGCAACGGTGTCTAACCCTTCAAAGGCGCAATAGCGATGAATCCTGGCGACCGCCTGAGTGCTTCTCCATTTTTGTTCGAGGTCCATCAAAAAGTTGTTATCGTTCCCGTCCCTAAGGTCGGTCAGGAGGGGATCGTGGTCGTAGAGTTTGGCCAGATTGGCGACGAACGATCCCTCATGGGGTGTTGCGTACGAAACGATGAACGGGACATGCGCGGCGTCGTCAGGGTGGTTGAGCAGCATCTCCTCTGTGAGGATTCCGCCTAAGCTATGGGCTATAAAAACAATCTCGCTGTGCTCCCAGACATTCTGGCGCTCCAGTTCCTTCCAAAGAATCTCAGAGAGCTGGACTGTCGACAATTGGCCATCGATCGTCGGTGTTGGATATTCGGCAACCACAACATCCGACTTTTCAAAATGTGGATCGCTCTGGATCAGTTGCGGCCAATATGCGCCATTCGATGCGCGCCATGTCTCGCGGTTACCGTGAATGCCATGGACAAATACGATGACTCGTGGTTTGAGAGCCTCAGCCTTGGTGGGGACAACGCCAGAACCGGCGACGGAAAGGATCAGGAATAGCGCACAAACAGCGGGGGCAGCTTTGCCCATGACGGAACTCTCTCCTTTACCTGATGCTGATCATTGGACGATGCTGATTCAAGACTAGCTCCTTTCGGAGGATCCATGAAGATTTGGGATTGGGAGCGAGTTACGAGCGTGTTGTCGCCCACTCGTCAGTAACGGCAAAAATAATGTCACCCGCAGGCATAGGCAAGCCCTGACTGCGACGTAGTTTCCGATGGAGACCTTTCCGATGTGTTAGAACCTTACAGCGTGCGCTTGAAGAGCGGGGTGGCGATGAGCAGCGTGGCGATTCCAAAGATGGTAAGGAACGCGAGGTCGCCGCGGATGGAAATCCATCCGCCGTCTTTCAAGAGAATGGCCTTAAAGCCATGAATCGCGTAGGTGAAGGGATCGATCACGCTCATGGCCTGCATCCACTTGGGGAACGAGGCCGTGGGATACATGGCGCCCGAGGGATATAAAAGAAGCACATTGAGTACGCCGAACATGGCGCGGGGCACGAGGGGATCGTCGACACGCACCATGAGCAGAAACATCATGCCGTTGAAGGCAATGGAGCCGGCGATGATGAGGCACAACATTTGCAGCATGACGATGGGATGAAAGACAACACCCAGGCCTGCGATGAGCGATCCGATGATGCCGATGGATAGTCCGCTCAGCGTGGCCTTGATGGCTCCAGCGATGTTGAGGCCGAAGACCAGCTCAAGCTTGGTGATCGGAGTGACAAGGTAGCCCTCGTGCACGCCGCGAGCCTTGTCGTCAATGTAGAGCATGCCGCCGCCGATCATGACCGAGATATACATGGCGAGCGCCACGGTCATGGGCAGAAGATACTTCAGGTAATTGACGTACGGGTAGAGCTCAACGATCTCGAGGGCGATGGACTTCGTCAGCCGGTCCTGAACCTGTGGCGCGTTCATCGCGTCAACCAGCGACTGCATCTCGCCTTCGAGAGTGGCAGAAGTGAACAGGTCGGAGTTGTCGACGACGAGGCCGAGCTGGGGCGCATCCTGCGCGTAGACGCGGCGCGAGTACTGCGCGGGGATGATGACCGCGGCGTCGATTTTGCCGGTGCGCACGTCTTCGCGCGCCTCTACTTCATTGGGATAGTCAATGGTGGTGAAGGTCTTGATATTGGCGGCGACGGCAGCGAACGCCTCGCGCACTTTGACGGCCTGCGGTCCGTGGTCATGGTCGACCACCGCGACGTGCGTGCCGACGATCTTGCCGCCGAAGGCGTTGCCGATGATGATGAGCTGGAGAATCGGCAGCATGAGCGACATGATCATGAGCGTGGGCGAGCGGAAAAACTTGCGCATCTCGCGCTCGATGATGGCAAACATTCTGTTCATGGCTGCGCTCCCGGCCGCGGCGGCATGGTGAAGACAGGCTTCACCTGCTCATCGCGCAGTTGGCGACCCGTGTAGTGGATGAAAACGTCGTCGAGCGTTGTGTTCTGCACGCTGAGCGAAGTGAGCGTCTCGCCGAGGCTGGCCGCCAGCTCCACAATCTGCATGGTGGTTCTCGAACCCGACGTGGTGAGCACGCGGTAGAACCCGGCGCTCTCCGGCTGGACGCTGGTTACGCCTTCAAGTTTCTGCAGCCGCCCTTCCCACTCCTCGGTCTCGCGGTCGAAATGAACTTCGACGACGTTGGCGCCAGCCACGCTGTTTTTGAGCTCGACCGGAGTGCCCAAAGCCACCAGCGTGCCATGGTCCACAATGGCGATGCGGTCGCACAGCTTGTCGGCTTCTTCCATGTAATGCGTGGTGAGGAGCATGGTAAGGTTGCGCGTGGTCTTAAGCTTGTTGAGCATTTCCCACACCGCGATGCGCGAAACGGGATCGAGGCCGGTGGTGGGCTCGTCGAGGAAGAAGATTTTGGGATTGTGGACGAGGCCGCGCGCAATCTCAAGCCGGCGGCGCATGCCACCGGAAAGCGTTTTGGTTTGCGCGTCGCGCCACTTGGTGAGGTCTACGGCCTCAAGCACGTCGCTAATGTTCTGTTCGCGTTCTGCGCGCGGCACGCCGTAGAGCTTGGCGTAGATGCTCAGATTCTCTCCGAGCGTTAAATCCTGATCGCTGGTGAGGGCCTGAGGAATGACGCCGATGACGCGGCGCACGTCGTCGGGATCCTTGGCGACATCGTGCCCAGCGACGATGGCCTTGCCGGAGGTGACCGGGATGAGTGTGGTCATCATGCGGATGAGCGTGCTCTTGCCTGCGCCGTTGGGGCCGAGCAGGCCGAAGATTTCGCCCTCGGCGACACTGAAGTTGACACTCTTGACCGCTTCAAAATCGCCGTAGCGCTTGCAGATGTTCTCGACCGCGATGGCAACGGGCTTTGTGGCGCCGTTGCTGCTTGCCGGATTTTGATTGATGGCCGCGCTCACTGCTTCACCAACTTCGCTTTGGGAATGTAGACATAGGCGGTCATGCCAGGCACGAACTTTTCGCCGGGATTGGGAATGAGCAGCTTGAGCTGGATGGTCTTGATGTCGCGTTTCATGCTGTTGACGTCACGCTGCGTGGCGAAGTCGCCTTCGGCCGCCTTGGCGATAACCTTGCCGTAGAAGGTGTCGCCGCTGGGCATGACGACGCGGAGCGAATCGCCGAGCTGGACGCTGTCAGCCTCCGTCTCAGGCAGTGGCGCGTAGACCCAGGTTTGCGAAAGATCCATGATGGTGACGATAGGCGCGCCGACGGTGACCACTTCACCTTGCCGCGCGGCCCACACGTCCACTTTGCCGTCGATGGGCGAGACGACCTGCGCGTAGCTCTGCTCGACTTGCGCTTCCTGGGCCAGTGCGCGGGCATTTTCCTCTTCGGCGCGCGTTTCGGCCACAGTATGCTCCGACACCGCAGTGAGCATCTCATGCGCACGTGCCTGGCGCAGGTTGGCTTGCGCCGCGGAAAGATTGTCGCGCGCCGCGTTGACTGCGGCCTGAGCGGCCTGCAAGCTGGTCACGGCTTCGTCCCGCGACTGCGTGCTCATGATTCCCTGCTTCTCGAGCGCCACGGTGCGGCTGGTATCGGCCTGCTGATGCGCGAAGTTCGCCTGCGCCTGCGCCAGCGCCGCCTGCGCGGACTTAACCTGCGCCTCCGCGCTCACCGTCGCGCTGGAAGTTTCGCCGCGGTTCTCTTCTTCCGTATCCACAGTGCCGTTCAGCTTTGACTTCTCACTTGCGGCCGTAGCCTGGGCGGCTTTGAGGGCCGCGGCAAGATCGTCGCTCTCGATGGTGGCGATGAGCTGGCCGGTCTTGACGGAGTCGCCCTCCTCGACCGTCAACGATTGAATGCGGCCGGGGATTTTGGAGCTGACAATCACTTCGTTGGCATCGACGGTGCCGACCAGTTGCAGATCGCCGCCGCGATTCGTGGTCAGCAAGTACCAGATCAGCGATCCGATGGTCAGAAGTCCCAAGATCAGAAAAACTCGATTTCTCGCGCTCACTTGGCTTTCACCTCAAATTTCTTGAATTCCGCGTACTCGGGTATGGGCGTGTCATTGAGAACCTTTGCCGCGAGCTCCGCGCCGTGCTGGCGATCCTGAAAAATCGCCTGGCCTAGAAACTCAACAAGCGCCACGCGGCGTGCCTGCAGCGCGTCTTTCTCGAAGGGCTCGAAGGGCAGAATGTGACGCCATATAGGCGCGCTAAGGAAGTAGAAGACGTTTCCTCCGAGCGCCGTTAGGACAATTTGCAGCCAATCGGCCTCGATGAGCTCGCCCGATGCCATGCCCTCGCGGACCATGGACTGAAAAATGGCGTGGAGCGGCGCAAAGATGCGCTTGACCAGGATCAGCCACTCGCCTTCTTCACCCTTATGCATGCGCATCATCTCGTGCTGCATGAGGGTTTGGAACTCGCGCTGGGTCAAAATGCGGTCAAAATGATCGAGCGCGGCGCGAATCACTCGTTCGCCTGGGGTTGCATCACGGAGGAAAACGGCCATGGAGCGGTCGCGAACGCGGGCCGAGACCATTTCAAGCGCCGCTGAGTACAGTTTTTCCTTGCTCTCGAAGTAGTAATAGAGCAGCGCCTTGTTGACGCCGGCGGCGACGGCAATCTGTTCCGTGCGTGCGCCGGCGAGGCCGTTGGCGGCGAATTCGCTGAGGGCGGCGTCGAGAATGCGGCTGCGTGTCTCGGCGGAACGCTCGGCCTGGGCTTCGGTTGTGGAGTGTGTCGCCATAATTAACTAACTGGTTAGTAAAATAACCTAGATGCCAGTGTATTTGCAAGGGTTTTGGGGCTCTATGTTGAGAAGTTGACGTATCCTGCACATTTTAAGCGACTACCTTGAGCTGAGTTTGCGGGACCAGTGGACGGAGGCGAGCGTTTTTGTGCCCACCGATCGCAGCGAGACCCATATTTCGCCCGCTGAGTCGGGGCCGTCGTTGGCCTGTGCATTTCTGGCCCCCCGGCCAGCGACTCGGCCCCGGTTCTCTGGAGTGCTTAATGCAGGATGATGGGCTGGGCCTGAAGGTCAGGCATTTCTAGCGACCGCATCAAGGGGTTAGGCGGTCTCAGCTCTTTCGCTTTTTTCAGTGGGCCTGTAATCGCACGGTAGGTTCCTTCGCCCCTACGGCGCTTAACCTTTTTTCCGATGCTTTCCCCGGGTTCCGTTCGCCAAATGCTGCTCACTTCACCCGGGGCTAAATTCCTCGCCCTCTTTCGGGGGCGGAGTTGTGCGAAATCGACGGATCATGCGATCCCCGGTCCCCAAAAGCGAGGGACCGGGGGCACCCTCAAGGGCGGGGCGGTGCGAAGTGAAAGATCGCGGGATCTCCAGCCCCTCGGCGACAGCGTGAGGCGCGGGCGAGGACATCCGCGCGACAGCCGGTCTGGAGACTGGCGTTCCATCAATGTTGGGGCACAACGAAAGGGCGAGCCTCGGATACAAAACTTCAGGCCATCTGACAGATCCAAAAAGCCACTTGTTCTCTGCCCTAGTCGAAGACGACCGTTTTGTTGCCGTAGCAGAGGATGCGGCGATCGAGGTGCCAGCGGACGGCGCGGGAGAGGACCATGCGCTCGAGGTCGCGGCCGCGGGCGACGAGATCCTCAACCTGGTCGCGATGCGAGATGCGGGCGACATCCTGCTCGATGATGGGACCGTCATCGAGCACCTCGGTGACGTAGTGGCTGGTGGCGCCGATGAGCTTGACGCCGCGGGCGTGCGCCGCGTGATAGGGACGGGCGCCGGTGAAGGCGGGAAGGAACGAGTGGTGCACATTGATGATGGCGGCGGGATAATGCGCCACAAATTGCGGCGAAAGAATCTGCATGTAGCGGGCGAGAACGACGAGATCGATTTTGTTTTGCGAAAGCAGCGCGAGCTGTTTGGCTTCGGCTTCGGCGCGGGTTTCCGAAGTGACCGGCACGTGCTCGAAGGGCACGCCGTAGAATGCGGCGAGCTGTTCTACTTCGCGATGATTGGAGACGATGAGCGGGATTTGGCAGGCCAGCTCGCCGGCGCGCCAGCGGTGGAGAAGGTCTGCCATGCAGTGCAGGTACTGCGAGCAAAAGAGGGCGACACGCGGAGGACGCTCGGAGGAAGTGAGCTTCCAGTTCATGCCCAGCTCGACGGCGATCGACGCGAACACCTCCCTGAAGGCCGCGAGATCGAATCCGTCGAGAGCCCATTCGACGCGCATGAAAAAGAGGCCGAGGTCGTGGTCGATATGCTGATCGGCGTGGAGAATATTGGCGCCGCGCTCATAGAGCAGGCCGGAGACACGCGCGACGAGGCCCTTGCGATCGGGGCAATCGATCAATAGAACGGCGGAGTCTTTCATGGTTAGATCAGATTACGATATCGCGGCGATGCTCCCGAATTCGCGGAGTCAGGATCTGAGGCCCCGTCCGCTTGTGGTTCGTGCTATCCCACCCAAGCGAAGCTTGGATGGGGCACCCATTTTTGTGGTGGGTTGGAAGTGGCGGGTTGGGGGTTGTGATATCCCACCCAAGCGAAGCTTGGATGGGGCACCCATTTTTGTGGTGGGTTGGAAGTGGCGGGTTGGGGGTTGTGATATCCCACCCAAGCGAAGCTTGGATGGGGCACCCATTTTTGTGGTGGGTTGGAAGTGGCGGGTTGAGGGTTTGTGCTATCCCACCCAAGCGAAGCTTGGATGGGGCACCCATTTTTGAGGTGGGTTGGAAGTGGCGGGTTGAGGTTGTGATATCCCACCCAAGCGAAGCTTGGATGGGGCACCCATTTTTGTGGTGGGTTGGAAGTGGCGGGTTGGGGGTTGTGCTATCCCACCCAAGCGAAGCTTGGATGGGGCACCCATTTTTGTGGTGGGTTGGAAGTGGCGGGTTGAGGGTTTGTGCTATCCCACCCAAGCGAAGCTTGGATGGGGCACCCATTTTTGTGGTGGGTTGGAAGTGGCGGGTTGGGGGTTGTGATATCCCACCCAAGCGAAGCTTGGATGGGGCACCCATTCATTGTGGTGAGCACAGATTTTCCCGAGACCCCGACCGCGGCGGCCGGCGGCTCAGTCGTAGTACTCGAGGCCCAGGTGCGTGATGAGGTCGGCGCCCATGATGTGGCGGAGCGTGTTTTTTAACTTCATGGACTGGATGAAGAGATCGTGCTCCGGATACAAGCCCTTGGCCGATTGCGGCGACTTGAGGTAGAAGCTGAGCCACTCCTGAATGCCGATGGAACGGAGCCCGGGCGTGCGCTTGGCCAGATCGAGGAAGAGCACGAGGTCGAGGGCGATGGGCGCGGCCAGAATCGAGTCGCGGCAAAGGAAGTTGACCTTGAGCTGCATTGGATAGCCGAGCCAGCCGAAGATGTCGATGTTGTCCCAGGCTTCTTTTTCGTCGCCGCGCGGCGGATAGTAGTTGATGCGAATCTTGTGGTAGATGTCGCTGTAGAGATCGGGGTATAGGTCGGGCTGGAAGATGTATTCGAGTGAGCCGAGCTTGGACTCCTCCTTGGTTTTGAAGGAGTGCGGCTCGTCGAGCACTTCGCCGTCGCGATTGCCGAGGATGTTGGTGGAGAACCAGCCCTTGACGCCGATCATGCGGGCCTTGAAGGCCGGCGCGAGCACGGTCTTCATAAAGGTCTGGCCGGTTTTGAAGTCCTTACCGCAGATGGGCGCGGCGTTCTGCTTGGAGAGCTCGATCATCGCGGGAAAGTCGACGGTGAGGTTCGGCGCACCATTGGCGAAGGGCACACCTTCTTTGAGCGCGGCGTAGGCGTAGATCTGCGAAGGCGCGATGCCGGGATCGTTCTTCTCGAGGCCTTTCTCGAAGGCGTCGATGGATTGATGGACGGCGGTGGGCTTCAAGAAAATTTCGGTTGAGCCGGCCCAGATCATGACGACGCGATTGACGGTTTTCTTGAAAGCGCGAATGTCGGCGCGCAATTGTTCGGCCAGGTCGCGCTTGTTCCTGCCCTTCTTGACGTGCGTGCCGTCGAGACGCTTGACGTAGTAGCGATCGAATACCGCAGGCATGGGCTTAATTTTGGAGAGATACGGTTTGAGCTTTTTGAGCATTTCGGGCTCAAGAACCGCAGCGTGCGCGGCTGCCTCGTAGACGTTGTCTTCAAAGATGTCCCAGCCGGTGAAGACGATGTCTTTCAGATCGGCGAGCGGCACAAAATCCTTGATGAGCGGCGAGTGATTATCGGTGCGCTTGCCGAGGCGGATGGTGCCCATCTGCGTGAGTGACCCAACGGGCTTGGCCAGACCGCGGCGAACTGCTTCAACGCCTGCGATCATCGTGGTGGCTACGGCGCCGAGCCCAACGACCATTACGCCCAACTTGCCCTTGGCGGGCTCAACCATCAATGCGGCGGTCTTACGCCCCGCGGACGAAGGGGCCTCGTTTTTCGCGCCGCTTTTTTTCTTCGTTGCCATTGCTTCTCCTACCCTTCCTTAACGGATGATTTCAAAATCAAATTTGTATGCGATCAGTTGCCTGGTGCCAGAGGTCCTGATCACCAGTTCCTACGCCCCCTTCGGGGGCTTCCCTTCGCAACTCGCATCCTCTTCCCCAGGCTCGCGCCTGGGGCTACTTCTTTTCGCCCGCTGCGCGGGCTTCAGAAAAAAACTTCGCAACCAGTGCCGTGCGAAGCGCGCTCCAGTTCTACTCACGCCACCTCCGCGTGGCGCGCTCGATTTACGTGCGACCAGACAAACCAGACGATCGCTGCCAGAATCGCGATCTCCACGGCGAGATGGAAGCGATGAAAGATTTGCTCAAGACGCGGATCGGTTTGCCATTTTTCGCCAAGCTTCATGCCTGCCCAGGCGAGGCACGTGTACCAGATGATTGAACCCAGCGATGTGTAGATGTGGAAGCGCAGCCGCGGCATGCGCGCGATTCCCGCGGGGATGGAAATGAAGGTTTGCACGACGGGCATCATGCGCGCGAGAAGAACGGCGACGGAACCGTACTTTGCGAAGAACCAGCCCATGCGGTCCAGATCGTGATTGCTCATCAGAACAAACTTGCCGTAGCGCTCGACGAATGGACGCCCGCCTCTGGCTCCAATCCAATAGCCGATGGCCGAGCCGATGTTGCAGCCAACCATTCCGGCGAGCGCAACCAGGACGAGATTGAAGCGGCCGAGATAAACCAGGTAGCCGGAGAACGGCATGATGAGCTCGGAGGGGAGCGGAATTCCGGCCGAGTTGATGGCCATCAATCCGACGATGCCAGCGTAACCCCCGGCGCTGATCACACGGGTCACGAACTCCACCAGCAGGGCCAGGATTCTTTCACTCATGAGCCTCCCCAGTATAGCGCTCACGCGCCCTTGCGCTTTGGACGAGAGCATCGACGCGGCTGCACACGTCTGCAATTTGCGTTTGTTAGGATGAGATGTGCTCGAGGGAGACTAAGTGACCGATCAAGTACCTGATTCGCATCCACCGGTTCCGCTGACGCTTGAAGGCGCGAGCGTGCTGCACCAGTTTTTCCGGTTCGACTGGAAGGCGTGGAAGTCCTGCGCGGACGGCGAACGTAGACGCATTGCTACCAGCGCGATCGAAGTGCTTAAGCAGTTGGAGCGCAAAGACGCAAATGCGCCGGTTCGATCGGCGCTCTATTCGCAACTCGGGCACAAGGGCGACTTGATGCTCATTCACTTCCGCGACTCGCTGGAGGAGCTGAACCAGGTTGAGCTTACGTGGGCGCAATCGCCGCTCAACAATTTTCTCGAGCTGCGTCACTCGTATGTTTCGGTTGTCGAGTTGGGGCTGTACGAGTCAAGCCGCAAAACGTATGAGGCAGCGACCGCGAAGGGATTCGAGCAGTTTTCGGCGGAATGGAATGCGGAGATTGCTTCGTCGCTCGAACGCGGCGCGGAAGCGATGAAGCCGCGGCTGTGGCCCGCGATTCCCGACGCGAAGTATCTGTGCTTTTATCCCATGGACCGCAAGCGCGGCGAGCAGGTGAACTGGTACACGGTGCCCTTTGCCGAGCGCCAGCGGATGATGCACGAGCACGGGATGATCGGGCGGCGATACGCGGACCAAGTGCGGCAGGTTATTTCCGGGTCGATTGGGATGGACGACTGGGAGTGGGGTGTCGACCTCTTCGCCGAGGATCCGGTGATCTTCAAGAAGCTGATCTACGAGATGCGATTTGACGAAGTGAGCGCGGTGTATGCGCTGTTCGGGCAGTTTTATATCGGGGTGCGGCTGCCGGTGGAGAAGCTGGCGGCGTGGGTTGAGGGGAAGTCAGGCAACTAAGCCCGTAGAAACTCGGTCACGACCCAAGTTAATCATTATCGCAGCCGAGAGAGAAGCGCAGCGCCGCACATATTTCATTCATGCGCGATGAATGCAGTTGCGCCACGCGCTTGCCAAGTTGATCCTTGGTCACCGTGAAAGTGTTGTGAAGATTCACGGCGCAGAGCATCTTCATTCCGTCCGATTCGTCGAGAAGAACCTGCGATGGTATGCCGCGAAGTTTGGAAGTAACCGGAGCTGCTGTCACAGTTACAAGGTAATCAATCGCGCTATCGCGCGTGAGTACGACCACCGGTCGCTGCTTATCCGGCGGCTCAAATCGGCAGAGACGGACGTCACCCCGAGCTATTCTTCCGGCCATGATGTCACTTTCTGCCAAGGCTCCCATTCGTCCTTTGTCTGGGGTTGCCTTGCATAGCCTTCGCGATCCTTGTCTTCCTTGGCTCGGATCTCCAATCGGCGGAGATGTTCCCGCAACGCATCTCGGACAAGGGCGGAACGATTGGCCTTTAGCCGCCGCGCTACCTTGTCCGTCGCGTGAAGCAGTTCCTTATCGAGAACAACCTGAATCGTTTCCATATGTGGACTATACTCCACAGTCTACTCCACAGTCAAGTTTATTGCAACCTCGAAGCGCGGGATTAAACTCCTAAGCATGCTAACTGGAAGAGCCAACGCGAAAACAAAGACCGCGCCAAGAAAAAAGGCCACTGCAAAGCCCGTGCGCGGGGCACTGGCGAAGGTGCGCGTCGACGCGATTCTGAAGGGACTCGATGAGGCGTATCCGGATGCGGTGTGCGCGCTCGATCATAGGACGCCATGGGAGCTGCTGGTGGCGACGATTCTGTCGGCGCAGTGCACGGACGTGCGCGTGAACATGGTGACGCCGGAGCTGTTCCGGCGCTTCCCTACCCCGGCGGCGATGGCCAAGGCGAGCTTGCCGCAGCTTGAAGAGTTGATCCGGACGACGGGATTTTTCCGCAACAAGGCGAAATCGATTCAGGGCGCGGCGAAAAAGATCATTGCGGAGTTCGGCGGCGAAGTTCCGCGGACACTTGCCGAGCTGATCACGATTCCGGGAGCGGCGCGCAAGACGGCGAATGTGGTTCTGGGCGTGAGCTTCGGCAAGGCCGAGGGCGTGGTGGTGGATACGCATGTGTTTCGGATTTCGCGGCGGCTGGAGTTGGCGAAGGGTGACACGGCGGAGAAGGTGGAGCAGGAACTGATGCAGGTTCTGCCGCGCGACAGGTGGATCAGCTTCTCGCACCAGATCATTCAACACGGGCGCAAGGTGTGCATGGCGCGCAATCCGAAATGCCGCGAGTGCAATCTGGAGCCGCTGTGCCGGTCGAAGGACAAGACGTGGAGTTCGTAGGAACGGCGAGTTAGCGGGTTAGCGAACAGGCCCCATCGCCGGGCCTGTTCTGTTAGCGGGTTGGAGGGGTCAAAGAGGTTAGCAAAGGGCGTTCGTGATCGCCTGGATGAGGCCGGATACGTCGGATGGGCTGGCTTCCGCGGCGGGTTCCCAGCCGAGATCGCGCAGGGTCTTGCTGGTGATGGGGCCGATCGAGATAGCGGCGACGCCGGCGAAGGGGAACGCGATTCCCGCGTGGCGCGCGGCGTCGGCGAGATGGGTGACGCTGGATGAGCTGGTGAAGGCAGCAGCGGCTATTCCCTTTTGGAGGGCGTCGCGCACGAGCTCGGGCGCGGACTCGGGCATAACGTTGCGGTAGGCGTCGACAACGTCAACGGTTGCACCGGCGGCGCGAAGCGCGTGGGGAATAACGTCGCGAGCGATGGCGGCGCGGGCGATGAGGATGCGCTGGCCGAGAAGCACTCCCGCAGGGGCTAAAGCCCCGGACTTATTGTCGTACTGTTTGGCACGACTGAAGTCGTGCCCTGACACTTCGTGCTTTCTCGAAAGAGTTGCGCCGGAGGCTTCGTTTTCGTGCCCTGACACTTCGTGCCCCCGCTGGAGAAGTTCGGCGACGAGACTCTCGGCAACATAGGATTCCGGAACCAGTGCTACGGCCAAGCCCGCGTGGCGCGCTGCATCGGCAGTGGCTTCTCCGATCGCTGCCACCTGGAAGGCACCGACGAGCGTGAGACCGAGGACCTGAGCGCGATCGGCGAGCGCACGGACAGTATTCGCGCTGGTTAGGATGAGCCAGTCGTAGGGAAGCTGGCGTTCGGGGTTGTGGCCCGCATCGTTCTTCGAGATAGATCGAGATGCAGGTCCTTCGACTCGGTCGTCGCGGCGACCTCGCTCAGGATGACCAATGTGGTGGACAGCGAGTTCTCGCAGGGCGCGATCAAGGGGCGCGAAGTCCGAGGGCGGTTGAATCTCGATGACCGGAACCTCGACGGGTTCGGCTCCGAGTGCGCGGAGACCTTCGCTCAGTTTGCCGGCCTGGTTCGCAGCGCGCGTGACGAGAACGCGGCGGCCAGCGAGCGGCAGCGCATTCATCAGGCCGCTCCGCCGGGGATGTTGCTTCCGAGTGAAAGCAATGCGCCCGCTCCGTCTGCCAGCAGCATTTCAGCGGCTTCGCGTCCCAGCGCCAAGGGATCGGTGTTCTGGCGCGGCGCGTGCAGATGAACGCGGATGATCTGGCCTGAATCGGGCGAGGCGACGACGCCAAAGATCTCCCACCAGGAGACAGCGGGAATGTCCTTTGCAAACGATGGGCGGCAATGAATGCCGATGGGAACCTGGCAACCGCCGCCGAGAGCGGCAAGAGCTGTGCGCTCGGCGGTAACCGCGAAGCGCGTGTCGGCGTGATCGAGGAAGGCAACGGCGGCGAGGGTCTCCACATCGCCGCTGCGAATCTCAAGGCCTAAGGCTCCCTGGCCGGCAGCCGGGCAAAATTCGGCGGGGTCAAGGCGCTCGCGGACGTGGTCGGTTCTGCCGAGGCGGTCGAGGCCGGCGGCGGCGAGGAGGATCGCGTCGACCTGGCCCTCGGCGAGCTTGCGCAGGCGGGTGTCGACGTTGCCGCGAAACTCGACGGCTTCAATGTCGCGGCGCAGGGCCTTCAGTTGCGCGCGGCGGCGTTGGCTGCTGGTTCCGACACGCGCGTTACGCGGCAGGTCTGCCAGGCTTGCGTGATTGACGGAGACGAACGCGTCGCGCGGGTCGACGCGCGGCGGTGTGGCCGCGAGTGCAAAACCCGAAGGGAGTTCTGTGGGCAAATCCTTGAGCGAATGCACGGCAAGATCGATGCGGTGGGCGGCGAGGGCTTCTTCAATTTCTTTTGTGAACATGCCCTTGGAGCCAACTTCGGCGAAGGTGACTTCCTGTAGCCGGTCGCCGGTTGTTTTGATGATTTCGATTTCGATTTCGTGACCCTGAATACGCAACAGTTCGGCGATGTGATTGGCCTGCCAGAGGGCGAGCTGCGAGCCGCGACTTCCGATGCGGAGTTTCATTGGCGGGCCTCAGCTTTCTCCAGGCTCTCTTTTGCTTGTGTCTCAGTGGTTGCGGCGGTGCGAGGCACTTCGCTCGGTTCGGATCGCGGGGCCTGGCTTGATGCGGCTTGCGGAGTTTCGACCGGTGCGGCCGCTGAGACGGACCACTCCTCGCAGAGCGCATCGAGTTTGGCTGCATCGCCTTCACGCGCGGCCTGCTTGAGAGCCGCCATGGGTTGATGAAGGAACTTGTTGACGAGGCCCCGTGTGAGAGCCTCGACGGCCGCGAGCTGCTCGGCGGTGAGCGTGCCGAGACGCGAATGAATGCGCTCAATCTCGGCGACGCGCATCTCTTCGGCTCGCTTTTGCAGCGCAACGATTGCCGGAGCGACGTTGACGGTGCGCTGGCGCTGATGGAAGCGCTCGACTTCGTAGGCGATCAAGGCCTCGGCGTCGATGGCCTGTCGGCCGCGCTCTTCCATGTGCGAGACGGCGACTTGTTGCAGATCGTCGATGTCGTAGACGAAGATCCCGTCAAGCTTGTTCATCAGCGGATCGACGTCGCGCGGGACGGCAATATCGATGAAGAACATGGGGCGATTACGGCGCTTTTGCAGAAATGCGTGCCCGTGCTCGGGGCGGAAGATGGGATGCGGCGCGCCGGTGGAGCTGATGACGATGTCGGCGCGGCTGGCGGCTTCGTAGAGCTGGCTGTAGTCGATGACCTCGGGGACAATTTCGCCCGCGAACTCCGCGGCCATGCGGCGAGCGCGCTCGGCGGTGCGGTTCGAGACCAGGATGGCTCCGGCACCCTGTTGCACGAGATGCCGCGCGGCGATCTCGCTCATTTTGCCTGCGCCGACGAGGAAGACAGTGCGGCCCTCAAGCGAGCCGAAGATTTTGCGAGCGAGATCAACGGCAACGGAGGCGATGGAGACGGAGTTGGAACCGATGCCGGTTTCGCTACGCGCTCTTTTGGCAGCGGCAAAGGCGCTCTGCAACAGGTGCTCGAGGTGGCCGGAGACGGTTCCGGCGGCGCGCGCGACCGCGAAGGCCTCTTTGACCTGGCCAAGAATTTGCGGCTCGCCTACGACCATGGAATCCAGGCTGGCGGCCATGCGGAAGAGATGGCTGACGGCTTCCTTATCGCGATACTCGTAGAGGTGAGGCGCGAGGACCGAGGCCTCGATGCCGAATTGGCGCGAGAGAAACGATGCAACAGGAGTGCCGTCGGATTCCACAACCGAGATCAGTTCCACGCGATTGCAGGTGGAGACGATCATGCACTCCGCGACTCCGGGAGTAGCGGCGAGAGCGCGCGTGGTCTCGGCGAGTTCGTCGCGGCCGATGGCGATCTTCTCGCGCAGCGCGATGGGCGCGGTTTTATGGTTCACGCCAATGAGAGTGAGTGTCATTGGGGACCGAACCTGTGGACCTGGCTGAAGAAGTTGACGGCCCAGACGGCCATCATCACGACCAGCGCCGCGCCGGAGACGTAGGCAGCCCTTCTGCCGCGCAATCCAACGCCGCGACGGAGCAAAAGGAGCGTGACGTAGACGACCCACATGGCGAACGAGGCCAAGATGTTGGGATCGAGGAAATAGGAGGCGCCGACCGAGGTTTCCTGCACCAGAACGAATCCCATCAACAAACCGACGGTCATGCAGGGAAATCCGAATTCGAGGGTGGCGAGGGCCAGACGCTCGAGTGTGTCGAGCGGTGGCAGCCAGTCAAGCGGCGCGAAACGCGAAGATTGCCCGGGCCTGGGTTTGGCTTTGATTCTGTGCTCCTGCACCAGATAGAGCATGGAGGAGAGCAAGCTGAAGCCGAGCGCCGCGTAGGCAAGCAGCAGGGCGATGATGTGGGCAACGAGCCAGCTCATCCAGACACGCTGCGACGGAAAACGATAGGCGCCGGACCCGAGAGCGGGGATAAAGACGAGGAAAACCGTGGCCGGGAGGGCAAAGAGGCCGAGGGAGATGGCGTCGTAAAGCCACCAGACCAGGAAGAAGAGGCCGGCTACAACGAAGCCGAGGATGGATTCGATCTCGCGAATGCCGACGGGCATCCAGCGATGCGCGAGAACCAGCATTTCAACGACGGAGACAAAATGGAAGAAAAATGCGAGCCCGCTCAAGTGGACGCAGGTCTTCCGCCAGGGGATGGATTGGTAAAGCACCGCCGGGAAGACGGCGACACATCCGCCGGCATAGAGAATGGCCGCAACTCGTAGCCAAAGCAGATACATGGCAGGTTTTACGTTAAGGCGTAAACATCCAGTATAACTGTGATGCAAATCACCATGAGGGGCTGGGAGTGGGCTAGGGCGAAAGGAACCATCTGTCAAGGGCCTGAAGGCCGGTTGGGAGCGTAAAGAAGTTGAGGTTTACTAGGCCCGGCGCAGCACATCGCTCGGAGCCATGCCGTCGCGCCATGCCTCCGCCAGAAAGCTCTTTGCCTGGGCGCTTTGCATCTGGATGAGGTAGTCCTCTGCGTCGTAAACAAGCCCGCGGAGTGTGTTGTTATCTGTGTTTCCAACCATCCGTTCGATGGCGATGAGTTTGCGGAGCAGGACGGTGCTGTTCATGAAAAGTGGCCCTTCGAATTTCTGCGTTCGAGGAACCTAGTTTGCCGGGAGGAGTAGCTGTTGGATGTGACTTCGATCACTCAAAAGGCTGCAACTTATGGCGGCGCAGGCCGAGGTCCGTCGCGAAGATAGGGGAGACGGACCCTGGATTAGCGTAAGTTGCTGGAAGTGCAGTAGTTGGCGTTACTGCTTTGTTGCAACGTATGTGGTCACGCGCCCGGAGGGCTCGCTGGTGTCGACGGCAGTCATCGTCTTGCCGTTGGTTGATACAGTCATTGTTGTCACGTCGATGACCGTGCCATTGCGCTTGTCAGTCTCCTCAATCGTGTGGGAGTTGATTTGTTTGAGCGAGACGGCGTCCCAGCCATACGAACCCTTGACCGGGTAGTCGTTGCCGTCGAGCTTTGCGGTGTAGGTCTCGCCTGTGGGTGAGGTCATGGTGAGCTCATCGCCGTTGGTCTTGTAGGTGTTCAGCAATGCATTGGAACTTCCGGTTTGCCCCGCGATGATCCAGTTGCCGGAAGTGGCATGCACGCCGGAGGGTAGCGCGCCGCTGCGCTTGCCGGTGGTTTCAAAGCTTGTGGCCGGGCCACCGCTCGCAGGATGACCAGTAGATTTCACGGTGAGCGTTTTGCCGTCGGCGGAGACGGTGCGCGTTTGCTCGAAAGTGACGGCGCCTCCTTTCTTAGCAACGATGGAGATGGTGTGAGGGTCGACGATGGTGACGCTCATCGTGTCAAAGGACTGGCCCGAGACCGTGTGATCCTGCCCGTCGGCCTGGACGTCATAGGCGGGGGTGCAACTGACACAGTGATACCAGCCTGCGCTGGTGTAGAAGGTGAGGGGCTTGGGGCTGAACTTGGTTTTGGAAAGGTCAGTTTTCCAGGTCCCGTCGAACGGTGACTGGGCTTGAGAAGACGCAGCCGCGAAAAGGGCAGCCATTGTGATGAGCGCGCAAAGTGCCGAGCGCCTGGTACTGGACATGGGTAAGTTCCTCCTTGGGAAGTTTGGGGATTGAAATTTGACCCCGGGCCGAAATGGGGCATGTGCACGGCCCGGGCGACCGAGCGATTGTATAGGCGGACGGATACAGGTGGGTAGATTTGTTTTACAAGCCGGAGAGGATTGGGGCGGGCTGGTGGTCCGTGGCGAGGATGGTGGAATTTCGGAACGGAACTTGGCTATCGCGGCGGTGCAGGGCCGCGATAGTCTTGAAGGCAACGTGATCAAAGCAGATCCACAACGTGATGTGATGCGACCGACCCCTCTGCTGGAAGAGGGTCCTACTCCAGATGGGTTTGCGCTGACAGCGGTTCCAGTGGGCCGAGAGCCTGCGGACAAAAGCGCTCCTGAGCTGACGCCGTTCATGCGGCAATGGACCGCGGCCAAGCACCAGAATCCGGATGCGTTGGTGTTCTTCAGGATGGGCGATTTTTATGAGCTTTTCTATGACGACGCGGCCGTAGCCAGCCGCGAGCTGCAACTGACGCTGACGGCGCGCGACAAGGAACGCAACATTCCCATGTGCGGCGTGCCTTATCACGCTGTGGAGCAGTACATAACGCGGCTGTTGCGCAAAGGGTATCGCATTGCTCTGTGCGACCAGATGGAGGATCCGAAGCTCACCAAGAAGCTGGTGAAGCGCGAGGTGACGCGGGTTCTGACGCCGGGGACGGCGCTCGATGCGGCGCTCGGGCAGGAGCGGAACAATTTTCTGGCGGCGTTGTGGGAGGATGGCGGGCTACGCACTGCCGGGGTGGATTCAGATCGCACCCACCCTAGCGGCAAAAACAAGAACGCCGCGAGGGTGGGGCACCCTGGTCTTGGGGTGGGGCACCCTGGTCTTGGGGTGGGGCACCCTGGTCTTGGGGTGGGGCACCCTGGTCTTGGGGTGGGGCACCCCGAGCGGGTTTGCGCAGTGGCGCTGCTGGATGTTTCGACGGGCGAGTTTCGGACGATGGAATTTCGCGGAGAACATGCGCGGGCGCTGGCGATCGATGCGTTGCTGCTGGCGGCTCCAAGCGAGGTTTTGATGGCGGCGAGCGCGGAAGCGCCGGCGCTGTTCGAGAGGATCCCGGCGCGAACGCGGGTTGAGGACTGGGTGTGGACGCCGGAGTACGCGGTGCCATTGGTGGAGCGGCAACTGAATGTGCGGTCGCTCGAGGGATTCGGGCTGAACGGACATGAGCCGGCGGCGATTGCGGCGGGCGCGGTGCTGCACTACGTGCGATCGACGCAGAAGAATGACGCGCTGCACATTGACAGCCTGAAATTCGAGGAGCACTCGACCGCGCTGGAGCTGGACCAGGTGACGGTGCGGAATCTCGAATTGGTGGAACCGCTTTTCTCAGGACAGGATGATCGGGCGACGCTGTACAGGACGCTCGATTCGTGCCTGACCCCCATGGGAAAGCGGTTGCTGCGGGCGACGATTCTGCGGCCGATGAACAGCGCGCCGGAAATTGAAGCGCGGTACGAGGCTGTCGGCGAGGCGCTTGGAGATCTGCTGAAGCGCGAGGAGATTCGACGGGCATTTGGCGGAATTCTGGATCTGGAGCGATTGCTGGCGCGCATTTCACTGGATTCCGCGGGACCGCGCGATGTGCGCGCGCTGGCGGCGAGTTTGGCGCGGCTGCCGGGAGTGAAGACTGCTCTAATCGCGATGACGGCAACGAGATGGCGTGCAGTCGCGAGCCAGCTCGACACGCTCGATGATGTGACCACGCGAATTGTGAAGACTCTGGTGGCCGAGCCGCCCCTGACGCTGGTGGACGGTGGCGCCGTTGCAGCAGGAGTGGACGCAGAGCTGGATGAACTCCGATCGATTTCAACGAGCGGGCGGCAGGCGATCGCAGCGATTGAGGATCGCGAGCGGCAGCGAACGGGAATTGGCTCGCTCAAGGTGCGCTATAACTCGGTCTTTGGCTATTACATCGAGATCACGAAGAGCAACCTGGCGATGGCGCCGGCCGACTACGAGCGAA
Source organism: uncultured Acidobacteriaceae bacterium (assembly GCA_963762905.1). GTDB lineage: Bacteria > Acidobacteriota > Terriglobia > Terriglobales > Acidobacteriaceae > Telmatobacter. The sequence continues at coordinate 552,463 of CAVXMJ010000031.1, forward strand.
AGCAGACGCTGGTAAACGCGGAGCGCTTTACGACGCCGGAATTGAAGGAGTACGAACGAAAGATTCTGTCGGCGCATGACCGGTCGATCGAAATTGAGAAGCGAATTTTTGCTGAGCTGAGGAGGTTCGTGCTCGAAAGCGCGGGGCGGATTCGCAGGAGCTCCGCAGCGGTTGCCGAGGCGGATCTGCTTGCGAGTTTTGCATATCTGGCTGCGGCGCGGCGCTACGCGCGGCCGAAGTTGACCGAGGAGCCGGTGCTGGAGGCGGTGGCGGCGCGGCATCCGGTCATCGAGCAGTGGCTGGAGGAGATGCGCGAAGGGCGCTTCATTGCGAACGATCTTTATTTGTGCGCTTCGCCGGAATCTTCTGCGAAGAATCAAGGTGCGGGAGCGGCACCGCCGAGCCTGCTTTTGGTGACGGGCCCGAATATGGGTGGAAAAAGCACGTACCTGCGCCAGGCAGCGATGCTGGTGCTGATGGCGCAGATGGGGAGTTTTGTTCCGGCAGAGAGCTTGCGGTTCGGCTTGGTCGACCGTATTTATACGCGGATTGGCGCCAGCGATAATGTGGCGCGCGGGCGGTCGACGTTCATGGTGGAGATGACGGAGACGGCGACGATTTTGAATACCGCGACGAATCGCTCGCTGATTCTGCTGGACGAGATGGGGCGCGGGACGGCAACGTTCGATGGACTCTCGCTGGCATGGGCGACGGTTGAGTATTTGCACGCAGAGGTAGGCGCAAGGACGCTGTTCGCGACGCACTACCATGAGCTGACGATGCTGGCGGAGAAACTGCCGCGCGCGCGCAACCTGCGCGTGGGTGTGAAGGAGACGGCGAGCGGAATTGTCTTTTTGCACAACATTGAGCCGGGCGCGGCGAGCAAGAGCTACGGAATTGAAGTGGCGCGGCTGGCGGGATTGCCAGCGGCGGTGATCGAGAGGGCGAAACACGTGTTGCGGCAACACGAGAAACAGGAGCGGTCCGCCGCGGCGGACGTGCAGGACGGAGAAGCCGATCCGATGCAGTTGACCATTTTCACGCCGCTCTCGCAGAAGATTGTGGACCGGATCGAGCAGACGGACGTGAATTCGTTGACGCCGCTCGCGGCGTTGAATTTGCTGGAAGAGTTGCAGCAGGAGCTGAAGAAGCCAACTGGAGCGTAAAGTTCGAGTGAATCAGTGAAGAAGTGAATGAGTGAATGAGGAGCGTTAATACGGTCGAGGGAGAGGCCAGGATGAGTACGAGATCGCTTCGGGAAGCGGCGGGAAGTTTGCTGGTGGTGGGGATCGAGGGGACGGAGCTGACCGCCTTGGAGCGCGCGTGGCTGAAGCTGCTGCGTCCGGCGGGGATCATTCTTTTCCGGCGAAACATCGAGGATGCGAAGCAGACGCGGGCGCTGCTGGCTGAGGCGACAAAGTTCTGCGCGCCGCATTGCGCGCGGTTCGTGGATGTCGAAGGCGGGACTGTGGATCGGCTTCGAGACGCGCTGGCGCCGATTCCGGCGGTCGAGACAGTGGCGCGAGCGATGCGGTTGAACGATCCCACCCTAGGCGCAAAAACAGGAGCGCGCCGAGGGTGGGGCACCCATGTCGAGCGCCTAGGGTCGGGCACCGAATCATCTTTAGCGCTGAAGCACGGGGAGTTGATTGCGCGGGCGGTGAAGGCGTTCGGGTTTAATTCGCCGCTGGCGCCGGTGTTCGACCTTGGTCTGCCCGCGTCACAGAAGGTTTTGGGAACGCGGTGCGCGGGAGCGACGGCGTCGGAGGTCGTTGCGTACGCGGGGCCGTTTCTGGCTGGTCTGGCTGCGCAGGGAGTGGCGGGATGCGGAAAGCATTTCCCTGGACTTGGCGGAGGCACGCTCGATTCGCACCTGGAGACGCCGAAGATACGGCGCAGCTGGAATCAGATATGGCAGCAGGATCTGGAGCCTTATCGCGCGCTGCGCAGTGAGCTGCCTATGGTGATGGTGAGCCATGCGGCGTATCCGCTGACGAAAGAGAAGAAGCGACCGGCGAGCGTGTCGAGCTTCTGGGTCGGCGATGTGCTTAGGAGACGGATCGGCTATCGCGGCATGGTCCTCTCGGACGATCTGGAGATGGGCGGCGTGGCGAACTTTATGCCGATGGGCGAGGCGGGAGTGGAGGCCGTGCGCGTGGGCTCGGATCTTCTGCTGATCTGTCACCATGCGGAACCTATTCTGAACGTGTACGAGGCGCTTATTGCCGAAGGTGAGAGATCGGCGGCGTTTCGAAAGATCTTGCTGGTGCGGGCGCGCGAGTCGGAGCGGAAGCGGGCAAAAAGTTTTCGAGCGGGAATGGGGGCGGCGTTGAGCAATGCGAAATTCGAGGCGCTGCGGACGCGGATTCTGCGCTTCGGAGAGACGGTGGGACAGGCGGAGCCGGCTCGATGAGAGCGCGGGAAACGCTGCGCGGACGATTGAGTTTCGTGCTATCCCACCCTAGCCGGAAAAACAAGAACCCGGCGAGGGTGGGGCACCCGGCCGGCTCGATGAGAGCGCGGGAAACGCTGCGCGGACGATTGAGTTTCGTGCTATCCCACCCTAGCCGGAAAAACAAGAACCCGGCGAGGGTGGGGCACCCGGCTGGCTCGATGAGAGCGCGGGAAACGCTGCGCGGACGATTGAGTTTCGTGCTATCCCACCCTAGCCGGAAAAACAAGAGCCCGGCTAGGATGGGGCACCCAGCGAGTGTGCCGTACCCTGCATTGTTTTCCCACCTTTGGTACGACTCAATTTCAAAATGGTCCAGCACCGCGCCCATGGACGCGGGACGCGGGATTTTTCCACGCGGCCCTCTGCTACCATGGAACTGACAGCAATCCTAACGGCCGAACTGATGAACGTGGGCGCGCAGATTTGATTTGCGTGAAGCGACAAGCGGCCGAAGCCAAGACAAAGGAGAATATCTATGCCTCTTGTATCGATGCGGCAGCTCCTCGATGAAGCTGCGAAGGGCGGATACGGCGTCGGCGCATTCAACGTCAACGACATGGAACAGATTCAGGCCATCATGATTGCGGCCAAACAGACCAAGTCGCCGGTGATCGTGCAAGCGAGCCGCGGCGCGCGCCAGTTTGCCGAGGACCTTTACCTGTTCAGGCTGATCCAGGCGGCGGCCGAGCTGAACCCCGATATTCCGATCGCCATGCACCAGGATCACGGCAACAGCTTTGAAACGTGCAAGAGCGCGATCGAGCTGGGCTATACAAGCGTGATGATGGACGGCTCGCTGCTGGAGGATGGAAAGACGCCGTCCTCATTCGATCAAAATGTCGAAGTGACGCGGCGCGTGGTGGACTACGCGCACGAGCGCGGCGTGACGGTCGAAGGCGAGATCGGCGTGCTGGGCGGCATTGAAGACGGCCACGGCGCGGGCGGGACGGGCCTGGAGCATGTGACTGATCCAGACCAGGCTGTGGAATTTGCGGAGCGGACCGGCGTGGATGCGCTGGCAATCGCGATCGGAACCAGCCACGGGGCTTACAAGTTCAACAAGAAGCCGGACGGCTCGGTGCTGAAGATGGACATTCTTATCGCCATCCACAAGCGGCTGCCGCACACACACCTGGTGATGCACGGCAGCTCGTCGGTGCCCAAGGAACTGCAGGACATCGTGAACGAGTACGGCGGAAAGCTGAAGCCGACGTGGGGCGTGCCTGTAGAGGAGATTCAGCTTGGCATCCGCAACGGCGTGCGCAAGGTCAACGTGGATACCGACAACCGGTTGGCGATTACGGGCGCGATTCGCAAAGTGTTTGCGCTGACGCCGGAGAAGTTCGATCCGCGCGACTACCTGAAGCCGGCGCGCGAGGCGATGGCCAAGGTGGTGGCCGAGCGCATGACGCAGTTTGGGCAGGCGGGCCATGCCGGCGATTACAAGCCGATTCCGATCACCGAAATCGCCAAGGGTTACGCCGACGGCTCGCTGGACACGCGACCCTCGCTGGTGGCCAAGTAAACTGTTTGGCTTGATTTAGAGCACAAAGCAAATGCGACCCTTCCGCAACGGGAAGGGTCGCATTTTTATCGAAGGCCGCAGTTCTTTTTATGAAATATATGGCAGTTCCGACGTTTGGATGTCCCTGTGGCAAGGCAGGTAGCGAGAAATGCGGTACGCAGGGCAGATTTGGCAAAGGATGGTTTGGCAGGGGCTGAAACCCGGGTCATTCTCCCGATCTTATTGGCCCGGCTAAAGCCGTGCCCTTATTACAAAGCACCCCGGCGAGTTTTTCCGCAGCCTGGAAGCCCGGCTCATTCTCCTGATCTTTTTGGCCCGGCTAAAAGCTGTGCCCTTATTACAAAGCTCCTGCGGCGAGGTTCTTCCGCGGCCTGTAAATTCCCGACCTACCGCCCTGGCGAGTTTTTCCGCGGGCTGTAGATTCCCCTTGAACTCGGCGGGCTTTTCATAGGCCTGAAGAGCCTATATCAGGAATCTTCGTTCCGGATAAAACTCGCTCGAAGATTTCTCAAGGGCTAAAGCCCCGATTTATTCTGCGATGCTTGCGGCACGAGTAAACTCGTGCCCTGATACAGGGCGGAGCCGCTCCAGATTCGCCGGATCGCGCTTGGTGTGGTGAGTCTTAAGTTCGCAGGATTTAAGAACAACCGCAGATCCTTCACTTCGCTCAGGATGACAGTCGCATTTGATGTCACGAACTTTAGACTCGGGACACTAGAGGCCCAGGTCTTCTTCGGTGTAATCCTTGCCTTCGATCTTCATGGGGAGCGGCTTCAGGTCGCGCGGCACGACGACCGCCCGCTCCACTTGATCCTGCGTTTCGATGGCCTGCTGCACGCCGAAGGTCATGGCGATCTCGTCGACTTTGTCACTGTAGTGCCGGCGCAGCAGCGCCAACTCCTCGCGCAACTCGGCGCGGCGGTCGGATGTTTCGTTGTCTGAGGCCGCCCATCGCGCGGTGAGGATGATGGAAAAGCGCAAGGCAGCAAGTTCCTCGGTCTCGTAATCGAGGAGCTCGATGCCTGTTTCGCGAATGCATGGCGACGCGGAACCGTTGATAGCTAAATCAAGCGGTGCATGAAGCAGTTGAGTGGACACGGCAGTCCTCCCTCCGGGGATTTCCCACGGGGCCGATCACAACCGATCAGAAGAAAAGAAACGAACATCGCAAACTGCGATTTTCCTGACGCTCGAAACCAGTCTTCGCTGGATTGGCCTTAGTGTCGGAGTATGGGCGCGCGAGTTCTGTGAGCAAAATCACCCTTTGTGGGGATAGAACCCAGTTGTGAACGGACAGTTCTAATGCGGGATGACGCGCAAAGTGGCAAACGTGGATAATTCGTTTTGGCTGTTTGGCTTGCGGAGGGTTGCGGAGGCGGCTTTTAGTGGATGAGGCCGCTCACGGGCTGGGCAGCCGCATGGTCGGGAGCCTTGCCGGAGCGGGCGGTGTTGCCGTTCTGCATCAAAAGCCAGTAGTGGAAGCCGTCGACGATGGCCATGAGCGCGGCTTCATTCAAGTCGCTGCTGACTCCGGCGGTAACCCATGGCTCGTGACCGTCGGCGATGAAGCTAACTGTAACGCGCACGTGCGCGGCAGAATCATGCGCGCGAACGTCGAGCGCGGCGACGGTGAACGTGCCGAGACGCATCTCGGCGAGCGCGGGGTAGTACTTATCGAGCTCGTGGCGCATGGCCTTGGTGAGCGCGTCAACGGGACCACTGCCCTCCGCGCGGGAGACGGCGACTTTGGATTCACCAATTGTGAGAACCATGTGCGCCTGAACGTAGCGCCCGCCGATTTCATCGGACTCATCGTGGACGCGCCAGCTCTTGACGGAGAACCAATTGCGCAAGGTGCCCAGCGTGCGCATGCAGGCCAGGCGGAAGGAAACTTCGCTCGAGGTGTAGCCGCCGCCCTCGATCATGGCCTGGTTAGAATCGATGAGCGCCTGTGCCTGCGCGGAGTTGAGCGGCACGCCGAGCGATTCCGAGAGCAGCATAATGTTGGCGCGGCCCGACTGGGCGTTGACGCCGATCACGGGGCTTGCGCCGACAAGAGCCGGATCGGTCCAGAGATATGCGCCGGGATTTTTGCGCTCGCTGGAACCGTGCATGCCGGCCCATGTGCCGAATGCGCCGGGGCCGACAATGGGCGCTCCATGCGGCGGCTCAAGACCAAAGGCCGCGTAGGCTGAGTGGGCGAGCGAGGTAAGGCTGGGCAGAGCCGCGGGCGGAACGAACTCCGCCTCGCCGCGAAGCTGCATGGCGCCGACGACGGTGGTCAGATTGACATTGCCGCAGCGCTCGCCGGTTCCGATGAGCGTGCCCTGAATATGACGGGCGCCGGCAAGAATCGCCGCGCGCGTGTTGGCAATGCCGAGGCCGCGATCGGTATGGCCATGAAATCCAAATTGCGCGCCGGGGAAATTGCTGATGAGCGAAGAAATGACGGTCGAGACTTCCTCGGGGCCGGCGCCGCCGTTGGTGTCGCAGACGACGATGCGACTGACTTTCTGCGAAACACATTGCTCGACGAGGCGGTGAAAGTGGTCGAGGCTGCGCTGGGCGAAGTCTCCGCCGCAGGGATTGCCGTTTTCACAGCGGCCGCAACTGGCGTCCATGGCGTGCTCGAGATCGATGAGAACTTCAAGGCCGTTCTGTTGCAGGCAGTCAATGGTTTCGCGCACCATGAGCAGATTTTCTTCCAGCGTGGTTTCAAGCGAGCGCTCGACGTCGAGCAGGCGCGATTTGACGACGATCACTGCGGCGGGAATGCGGCGCTTGTGGCGGACGATGAATTGCAGGTCGGGCCAATCTTCGACCTTGGTGCCGCGGCCGCGCGAACGGCCGAAGAGCGCGAGACGCATCGCGCCGGTGTCGACGGGTTCGAGCGCGGAAGTCAGATCGGAGACAAATTGGTTGGCGCCGGCAAAACCGATCTCCGCGTAACGCACGCCGAAGGCGGCCATGCGCTGCAAGAGCAGAACCGCGTTGGGCACAGAGATCTCGAGGTCCGGCTGCTGCAGTCCGTCGCGCAGGCTGGTGTCAAAAAGTTCGACCCTGGGGAGCTCGACTTGTGGCGGCATGGTCATGGTGGTTCAGTTTGAGAGTCCCGGCCAAATTGCAATGGGATACGCGGGGAATCGTCTGATTCCATCATATCGTGAGGCGGGCGGTTGTTCTCTGGGCCTGAAGGGCTGGATAGACCGTACGTCCTCCTCGTGGCGAAAAAGCAGCCGCAGATCCTTCGACTCGTCGCCATGGCGACTCGCTCAGGATGACATCGAGGGTTATTGAGTGCGGTCCAGAGACCCGCACGACAGCCAGCCGGGAGGCCGGCGCTACAAGAGCATGCCGGAGCGCTAGATCGCCGGCGCGGGCGATGGCTCGGTCGATGGCGGCGCGAGCATGCCGAGCTCCTGATCCTTGTACTGCAACTGGTAAAGCTTCCAATAAAGGCCGCGCTGGGCAAGCAACTCCTGATGCGAGCCCATCTCGCGCAACTGGCCTTTGTGCATGACGAGGATGGTTTCGGCGCGTTGCACTGTCGACAGGCGGTGCGCGATGAGCACGCTCGTCCGGCCCTCGACCATTCGCTCCAGCGCGCCGCGAATGCGCAGCTCAGTGTCGGTATCGACGCTGGATGTGGCTTCATCGAGGATGAGGATGCGCGGATTGTAGGCCAAAGCTCTTGCAAAATTGACGAGCTGCTTTTGGCCGGTGGAGAGTGAACTGCCGCGCTCGCGGACCGGCTCATCGAACCCGTGCGGAAGACTGTCGACAAAATCGAGCACGTTGACGTCGCGGGCGGCGCGGCGCATGGTCTCGTTCGTAATCTGCTCGTTGCCGAGACGAATGTTTTCGCCGATGGTGCCGGAGAAGAGGAACGGGTCCTGCAGGACGACGGCGAAGTGTTTGCGCAATTCGGTGAGGTCGTGATCGCGCAGGTCGACTCCGTCCAGGAGAATGCGACCGGCGGTGACTTCGTAGAAGCGCATCATGAGGCTGGTGAGCGTTGTTTTGCCTGCACCCGTGTGGCCGACGATGGCGACGGTCTGGCCGGGCTCGATGGTGAAAGAGACGTCTTTGAGGATCCATTCGATGCCGTCGAGAGACGCGAGCGCGGCGGCGTCAGGAGTGCCCGCAGGGGCTAAAGCCCCGTTTTCTTTTGCGTCGGTTGCGGCACGACTGAAGTCGTGCCCTGACACTTCGTGCGGCTCCAGATGCATTTGATTGAGTGCGGGTGAGGACGCCGGCGCTACTCTTTCTTGCGCTGCGGCAACGGCGGATTTCTGCTCGTCGGTCAGTTTCTGATAGGTGAACCAGACGTGGTCGAATTGAATTCGATTTGATCCGTCGCCGGGAATCGGATGCGCGGGGCTGACGATCTCCGGCTCTGAATCCATGAGCTTGAAGATGCGCTCGCAGGCCGCCATGGCCGCCTGAAGGATGTTGTATTTGTCACTCAAATCCTGGATGGGCCGCCAGAAGCGCAGGGAAAACTGCGTGAACATGATGAGCACGCCGATGGTGACCGTGGGCGGCAGATGAAGCACGCCGAAGCCGCCGCGCCAGACGACGAGCGCGATGGCCACCGACGAAAGAAAATCGACCGCGGGGTAGTAGAGAGCGTAGGCGAAGATCGTGTCAATGAAGGCGATCATGTGCTGGCGGTTGACGTCTTCAAAGTCCTTGTAGGCGCGGTCTTCACGATTAAAGAGCTGGACGACCGCCATGCCGGAGATGTGTTCCTGCGTGAAACTGTTGATGCGCGCAATGGCGGTGCGCACGCGGCGATAGCTCTCGCGCACGTGGTCACGGAAGATGCGCGTGACGATGAGGATCAGCGGCAGAACGGCGAAGGCGAGCAGCGCCAGCCACCAACTGATGGCGAGCATGACCGCGGCCATGATGATGAGCATGAAGGCGTCATTAACGATGGCCAACACGCCTTCGGTAAACATGTCATTGACGGCATCCACGTCGGAGGTGAGGCGCGTAACGAGGCGGCCGACGGGGTGAATGTCAAAGAATCCGACGTCCATGCGTTGCATGTGGCGGAAGATGTCGCGGCGCAGATCGAACATGATTTTCTGCCCGATCCACTGCATGAGGTAAACCTGGACGAACTGGAGCAGATACGCCAGGACCAGCATCCCAAGGTAGATTTCGGCGAGGCGGGTGATGCCCTCGACGGCGCCCTGAGGAAGCACGTGCGCCAGCGGGCTCTTGACGGCAACCCAGTGGGCGACGGCGTTGGAGGGATCCAGGTCGCTGGCTTCAGGGGCCAGGTAGCGATCGACGGCGACCATCACGAGGATGGGCCCGGCCACGTCGCAGACTGACTTAAGCGAAACGGAGAGCGAGGCGATGGCCGCCTGCATCGAGTAAGGGCGCACGAAACGGCCGAGGCGCCGCATCAAGCGCGCGTCATAGACCTTGCCCACGACCTCGTCGTCGGCCTTCCGCTTCGGCTGGACAGAACCATTTTGGGAGCCGTTTAGCGATCCATTTCCGGATCCGGCCTGTTCAGCTTGTTTGTCGTCTTTATCCGCCATCGGCTGGGGGTTTTACGCTTCCTTCTTTATTGTAAGGGGACCCGGGTTTTGACTGAGCCCTGGGCTTGGGCGCAGGACGCGAGACGCCCATGCTGAGGAGCACGAAGCCGAAGCCTTTGCGAAGCCAGTTCATCACGTTCATACTTGCATCTCGGAGTTCGTCGATCGTGGATCGTGAGTCGTGGATCGTGAGTCGTGGATCGTGAGTCGTGGATCGTGAGTCGTGGATCGTGGGTCGTGGGTCGTGGATCGTGGGTCGTGAGCGGCTTAATGTGCCGCGGGCGCAGTAGGCGCGGGCGGTGTTGCATCGGTCGGCAGCTCGCCATGCACGATCTGGAGCGCGGCCGGAGGCAGAGGCTTGTCCGCATTCGCCAGGAGCAGGGTTACCTGCCAGATTTCAGTCTCAGTGAGCGTGCCCTTGAACTGCGGCATGCCGGTGAGCCGAATGCCGTTGTAGACCTTCCAGTAGGTTTCTCCGGGAGGGTCGTCGCTGACTCCTACAACGCTCGATCCCTTGTGCTGCACCCAAAGCTGCGGAGCCTTTGGATACATGCTGGAACCGAGGCTCGATGGCTTGCCGTAGAAGCCGTGGCACACGGCGCATTGATCACCGTAAACCTCGGCACCGGAGGTGAGAGTGGCCTCGTCAGCCTGAATGGGAGGATTGCCGGGCATCTCACGATCGATGCGCGCGCTGAGAGGAATCGAAACGATCTGCCTCTCGAATGGAAACGGCGCATCTGCAACGGCTACAGGCGGATGACCGAAGTGAAACCAAAGCAGCACAGCCAACGGTGTCAAAACCAAACACAAAATAATTCCGAGCAAAATCCGTCCCATCGTTCCTTGCGCCTCCCATGGCTATCATCGCAGACAGGCCCTAGTCTGATGGTAAGAGTTACGCACGCCACGGAGTGCCGGTTCGCGCCAGGACACGTCTAAACTGCACATCCCGGATGAAGGGTTTCGCACCGTTTCGGAGGACTTCGATGACGAGTTTGGGGCGAGCTTCGTTACCGGTCTGCCCCTGAGGTGATTTAATACCAGATGGGGAAGCGCTGCATCCAGACCGCCTTGAGACCACGATTCGAGAGGAGCGATTCCGCAGTGGCGGAGGCTCGAAATGCAGAATAGGGCCGGTCATCGCACGAGCTTTCGCAATCGGACCGGTTTCACCAGCCGGCCGAATCGACTCACCGAAATTCTGAGCCCTGCTTTGCCGCGGGTCTCACGATTGCGGTCAATGGATATCCCGGTGAAAGGTGAAACCGGTCATACCCTTGGAGGAAATCCGAACCCGATGGTCTTCTTTCGCCGTCTTGCAATTTTGCTGGCGCTTCTATTCCCGGTGATGCCCGCCGTCCATGCGCAAAGCTCGAGCTATTCGTCATCGAATCCCGCCTATTCCAACCCTGCGCTAGACCAGAACCTGAATCTCGCTCAAAACCTGGAACTGGCTCAGAACCCGACTTCAGGCGACGCCCAGCCGGCGCCTCAAGCAAATCAGGGCGAAGTCAGCGTGCAGGAGCGGATTCGCCTGCGGCGCGAGCAGCGCAGGAGCACGGCGATTCACGATGCCTACGACCACCGCTGGGAAACGTACCTGGATATGGGCTACCTGCGCTTTACGCCGGGACCATCGCTGCAACGGCTTACCTACTATGCCTGGGAAACGGGACTGACACGATTTTCGACCGAGCGGCTGGGATATACACTTGTCGGCCGCGGCTATTTTGGAACGGCGTACGTGGGGTTGAATCAGTACAGCCAGGGCCGATACACTCGGCCTGCCATCAGCCAGTATGACGTGATGGGCGGTCCTGTTTACCGCTTCTACCTGCAGCCGAAGTTCGCCATTTCGGGCCGGGCGATGGCCGGATGGGCTCACGGCAATTTTTCCGGCGACACCAATGGCGTTCCGCCGACGCTTCTCGGCCTTTATCCCGATGCCGACACTTTTGCCGCGAGCGCCAGCGTGATCGGCGAATTGAATATTTCCCCGAACCTCGCGCTTAAGCTCGCGCCTGAATATTTTTTCACCGGATTCGGATCAACGATTCAGGCCAGCAGGGGGTTCACGGGCGGACTCGTTTACCGGTGGGGAAAGCAGTAGAGACAGAGATCAGAGAACAGAGACCAAGGGTTGGGAATCGTGAGTCGTGAATCGTGAGTCGTGAGTCGTGAGTCGTGAGTCGTGAGTCGTGGGTCGTGGGTCGTGAATCGTGAGTCGTGAATCGTGAATCGTGAGTCGTGGGTCGTGGGCCGCGAGCCGTGGCGCGCTGAGCGGCAGCGCGACGCATAGAAAGCGTTGAAGCGATGCAGAACGGATTATCTCGGCGAAGATTTTTGAAGGCGGGCTCGGCAGCGGCGGGTGTCGCGGCGTCAGGGGTTTTGCCGGCGCTCATGGGCGCTGCGACAGCCGGCGCGGAGGCGATTGCGGCTTCAGGGAAGTTTTCGCCGCTCAACCTGGGGCTGGCAAGCTACACCTTTCGCAACTTTACCCGCGCGCAACTGATCGGCTTCATGAAGCAGTTGAATGTGATCAGCCTGAACTGCAAAGACGTGAAGGACCATTTACCGATGGATCCCGCGCTGGAGCCGCAGGCACTTGCCGACTATGCCGCCAACGGGATCAAGCTTCACGCCGCGGGCGCCATTTATTTCAAGAACAACTCCAGCGACGAAATTCGCGCCAAGTTTGAGTACTGCAAGAGGGCGGGCATCAAGGTGATTGTTGCCGGAGACCCGACGCCGGACACGCTGCCGCTGATTGAGCCCTTTGTGAAGGAATATGACATTCGGCTCGCGATCCACAATCACGGACCAGAGGACACACTCTTCCCGTCACCGTTCGATGTGCTGAAGGCGATCAGGGACATGGACCCGCGCATCGGCTGCTGCATCGACGTAGGACACGCGGCGCGCGCGGGAGCCAATCTTGTTGAGGCGATTCATGCATGCGGCCCGCGACTCTACAACATGCATGTGAAGGATCTGACCAGCTTTTCGGATAAAGAAAGCCAGGTAGCGGTGGGCGAAGGCATTCTTCCCTTCCGCGAAATGTTCGAGGCGCTGATCAAGATCGACTACCAGGGATTCATCGATCTCGAATACGAGATTCACCCCGACGACCCCATGCCGGGCGTGATCGAGAGCTTCGCGTTTATGCGCGGAGTGCTGGATGGGATGGGGTATCTGACGCACGCGTGAAAAGACAGCGAGTTGGCGAGTTAGCGAGTCAGCAAGCCGGCAGATCCAACGAGACGAGCTGGCTCAACTAGTTTGCCGGCGCAGTTGCTGGTGGTTGTTCGGGAATCATGCCGATGGTTCCCAGCCATGTTTCAACTAATCGCGGCCATGCGGTGATGGGAAGTTTTGTTGGCCGCAGCCCGAACGCGTGGTTGCCCTCGGCGTACAAATGCATCTCCGCCTGAACTCCTGCTCTCTTGAGCGCAATGTAGTAGGACAGCGAGTCAAACACACTGTCGATGTGGTCGTCTTCTGCCTGCAAGAGAAATGTGGGCGGCGTCTGGTTCGTGAGGGTTATGTCGGGATTCAGGCCGAGATTTTCGTCAATGGTCGAAAGCGGATCGGGTGGTGGAAGCGCGTGCTTCGTTGCGCCAACGCCTGCATCGTACTCCGCAGCGGCACGCGTCAAGTGGCCGGGATAAATGGCTACAGCAAAATCAGGACGGCAACTGAGCTGGTCTGCCGCATCAAGTGGAGCGTAGACGCATTTGTCGAAGTAGACGCTTGTTGCCACCGTCAAATGTCCGCCGGCGGAGAAGCCGAGCACGCCGATCTTATGCGGATCGATGTGCCAGTCGGCGGCATGAAAGCGCACCAGCCGCAGCGCTCTCTGCGCGTCTTCGAGAGCCATCGGCGATTCCGGATAGGGTCCGGATTTCGGATATGGACCAACGTCCGTCACCCGGTACTTCAGCAACACGCATGTAATTCCTTTTTGCGTCAGCCAGTCGCAAACCTCGGTGCCTTCAAGATCGATGGCCAGAATCTGGTAGCCGCCGCCGGGAAAGACAACGATTGCGGCGCCGGTGTTTTTGCCGGTTGGCGCATAGACCGTTATCGAAGGAGTCGCGACGTTCTCAACATAGGTCCATGGCTTGCCGGCAACCAGGTCTTTGGTCTCTGTCTTTACGGTCTCCGAGCCCCTGACGGGCTGCGGATCGGGTGCTAGGCCGGGCCAGATTGGGATCTGCGTGTGGTCGGACGAAGGCTGCCAGCCGGATGATTGTGCTGAGACGTTGGCGACGGAGAACACACAACAGAACGCGAGAAGGAAGGTTCGTTTCACCGTTGTCGCAGGTTAGCAGCTTGTCGGCCGTCGGGCATTACCTAACAAGGTGCAGGAATTCGCGATACGAAGAAACCATCCTTCGGCGGCTGAAGCCGTTGTCGGTTGTTGACCTTATCGGCACGACTGAAGTCGAGCCCTTTCAAAGCCAGTGCCGCAATCGCGGATGCAGCGATTATGATGTGTTCCCCTGCTCCCTTGGCCCCTCGTTCCCTGCCCTATTGCAGGATCGGAATGCCGGCGATGCGCTGCTGCCATTCGGCGGGGCCGGTTACATGCACGCTCGTTCCTTTCGAATCGACGGCCACGGTGACGGGCATGTCCTTGACGTCGAATTCGTAGATGGCTTCCATGCCGAGGTCCTCAAAGGCCAGCAGGCGCGAGCCGCGAATGGCTTTCGAAACTAGATACGCAGCGCCGCCGACGGCCATCAGATAGACCGCGCCGAACTCGCGGATGGCTTCGATCGCCTCAGGGCCGCGCTCGGCCTTGCCCACCATGCCCAGGAGTCCGGTTTGAGAGAGCATCTGGCGTGTGAACTTGTCCATACGCGTGGCCGTTGTGGGTCCGGCGGGGCCGACGACTTCGTTGCGTACTGGATCCACAGGTCCTACGTAATAAATAAAGCGGCCGCGTAGATCGACGGGCAGTTTTTCGCCACGGTTGAGCATGTCCGTCATGCGCTTGTGCGCGGCGTCGCGGCCGGTGAGAAGCTTGCCCGTGAGGAGAAGCACTTCGCCGGGCTTCCAGGTTGCAGCTTCTTCTTTTGTGACCGTGTCGAGATTCACGCGGCGCGCGCCTGACACGTCGTAGGTAAGTTTGGGCCAGGCGTCGATGGGCGGCGGATCGAGAAAGACGGGGCCGGAACCATCGAGCACGATGTGCGCGTGGCGTGTGGCGGCGCAGTTGGGGATCATGGCGACGGGCAGATTGGCCGCGTGGGCGGGCGTGTCGACTACCTTCACGTCGAGCACGGTCGTGAGGCCGCCGAGCCCCTGCGCGCCGATGCCCAGGCGATTCACTTTGTCGTAGAGCTCGACGCGAAGTTTTTCGGCGGTGGTTTTGGGGCCGCGGGCGATGAGGTCCTGAATGTCGATGGGATCCATGAGGGATTGCTTGGCGAGCAGCATGGCCTTTTCAGCGGTCCCGCCGATGCCGATGCCGAGAATTCCCGGCGGGCACCAGCCTGCGCCCATCGTCGGCACTGTCTTGAGCACCCAGTCGACGACTGAGTCGTTGGGGTTGAGCATGACGAACTTTGACTTCGCTTCCGAGCCTCCGCCCTTGGCGGCGACGGTGACTTCGACCGTCGCGCCGCGCACCACTTCGACAAACACGGCGGCCGGAGTGTTGTCCTTGGTGTTGATGCGCTTGCCTGCGGGATCGGCCTGGAGGCTGGCGCGGAGCTTGTTGTCGGGATCGAGATAGGCGCGACGGACACCGGCATCGACCATTTGTTGAAGATCGAGGAGCTCCTCGCCGGGCCCTGGCTCGAAGCGCACGTCCATACCCAGCTTGACGAAGGCGTTCACGATGCCCGTATCCTGGCAGACAGGGCGATGGCCCTCGAAGCACATGCGGCTGTTGATGAGGATCTGCGCCATGGCGTCGCGCGCGGCGGGCGACTGCTCGCGTTCGTAAGCCTGGGCTAGCGCACGGATGTAGTCGACCGGATGGTAGTAGCTGATGTACTGCAACGCGCCCGCTACGCTCGCGATGAAATCTTCCTGGCGGATGACGGTCATGGAAAGAAGCTCCTCGAAGTCCTAGGGTAATGGACTTGGCTTCCACGTGTCGCCTTGCCGCGCACATCGCCTATCTTCGTCATCCATGTCACAGAATGAGCCGTCGAGAACTGAGGTTCGGTCGGTTGTCAGCAGCGCGAGCCATGAGTCCGAGTCCACATCCGGGTAACGCAATTTCGCAAATGCGAGCCAAGCGTCGCGATATTTCAACCATGCGCGCTCTGCATTGCGAATTCCCTCCGGCTGAACCGCCCCATAGTCCGCTTTGTGAATTTCGGCGTCCTGCATGACTTTGCCATATGCGGCATTGAGCCGCTGGTCGGCTTCGTGAGCGTCATTCGTAATGCCCTTCGGCAGATCACCCTTTTCAAATGACTGCAACGCGGCAAGAAAATCGTCGCGCAACGATTGCTCCGCATCGATTTGAAACATTGCCCTTGCAGTGCCGCTGAGATCAATTTCGCCACGCGCGTGTGCATCAGCGTATTCTTCCTCCGATTTGTGTAGTGCCTCGAAAGCAGATCTTTGGACGGGAGTGAACCGCGAGGCAAGAGCATCAAGCGAGGTCGCGCGCTTCTGGTCCCCGATCTCGCTGCCATATGCCGCGCAGAATCCTTCCATAAAGCCACTCGTGATGTCATCGCAAAAATCGAACGTTGAGCCAGTGGCCGGAGAACCTGCGCCCAACGACTCCAGGTGCCGAATTCGAATTGCAATCTCGGCGGGCGCTCCTCCTGCTTCACATGCGAATCGGGCAGCAAGTGGAATGTTCCGCGCAACACCTTGGCCGTTGGCGTAAAGAACAGAAAGCATGGCCGAGCCACCAAATACACTTGCCGTGGAATATCGTGGCTCAAGGCCCGCGTCCACTGCAAGACGCTCCGACCAAGCGCATCCGCGCGCCGCTTCATAATTCACCTTAGTTCCAATCCCCGCATAAAGTTTGACGGAATCGCATTCAGGCCAGACCTTCGGCTGAGGAACCGCGGCAGCTTCCCCTGGGACCGGGGTCTTCATATATTCCGTGCACTTGGCCTGTGTTGCGGCGTCGGCATCTTCGAGTTGTGCTGCCAGAGGCGCCGTCAGAGCCACGGCCAGAAGCATTGCGAGCGTTTTCTTCTTCATGAGAAGGAGCATAACGCCAAAGAGTGCCTCAAGCGACGCTTGTGCGGGCGGCGATCGGCCCGCTCAACTGCTGGCGCAGGCTGCCGGCCAGATCGGCCACCACGCGCAGGCGGTCGGCGACGGGAGCTGGGACTCCAGCGCCCGAGAGCGCGAGCTGCGAGTGCAGCAGCAGGCCTGCGACCGTGGACTTGAGCTCAGCCTCAATGGCGGCGGCGGCGGCGCGGCGGGCCACGGACTGCTCGCGCTCGCGGCGATGCAGCGCCGAACGAATTTCGCGGATGAGACGGGCCGCTCCCGAAACGGCGAAGTTGATCTGCAGAGGAATGGCCAGGCCGGCCTGCTCGCAGATGCGATCGGCGGAAACCGGGTCGCACTCGGCCAGAGTCTCGTCGATGACGAGGGCCTGAAACTCGCCCTTGCGCAGGCAGGCGAGAGCTTCGCGGCGGCCCGCGGCCACTTCAACCGGCATGCCCAGTTGTTTTTGGACCACCTCGGCGCAGTTGTGCGCGCCTTCGATTCCGGTGACTAAAAGGATGCTCATGGTTGTTCTCCGTGAAGCGTGAAGCGTGGGTCGTGGGTCGTGGATTGCTCGGGCGAAAGTGAAGATGTGAAAGAGTTAAGGAGTGAAGGAGTGAATGCGCGAGGCCTGACGCCAGAGCGTATCTGGAATCCCGATCCCTGTTCCCTGGCTCTTTTACTCTTCCTGCAACGGGTCGGCGATGCCGTATTCCTTGAGCTTGCGGTAGAGGGTGGTCTTGCCGATGCCGAGGAGTTTGGCCGCCTGCAGCTTGTCGCCATTGAGCGTGCGGATGGCGCTCAGGATTGCGTCGCGCTCGAGGTCGGCCAGGGGCTTGACGCCGGGCGCGGCAGAGACTTCCGCATCATCGCTCCGGCCGGCGTGGCGTGCGTCGAAGTCCTGCTGAAGACCCTGCTGCTGTAACTGCGTGGGTAGATCGCCGAGATGCAGCACCGGGCCTGAAGAGAGCGCGGTGGCGCGTTCGAGAGAGTTTTCGAGCTCCCGCACGTTGCCCGGCCAGTCGTGGCGCATCATGGTGCGCAGGGCTTCGTCGGAGAGCGTGAACTTGCGATTATGTTCGCGGCTGATGCGGTCGAGAAAGTGTGCGGCGAGGAGCGGAATATCTTCGCGCCGGTCGCGCAGGGAAGGCAGGCGCAGGTTGACGACGTTGAGCCGGTAAAAAAGGTCCTTGCGGAAGGTTCCCCTTTCGACCATGGTGGCGAGATCGCGGTTGGTGGCGGCTACGATCCGCGCCTTAATAGGAATGCGGTGCGTGGCACCGACCGGGCGAACCTCTTTTTCCTGGAGAGAGCGGAGGAGCTTGGCCTGAAGGTCGAGCGTGAGCTCGCCGATTTCGTCGAGGAAGACGGTGCCGCCTTCGGCAGAAACCAGCAACCCGTCTTTCGAGCGCATGGCCCCGGTGAAGGCGCCTTTGACGTAGCCGAAGAGCTCGCTCTCGATCAGCGTGGGCACGAGCGATCCGCAGTCAACGGGCAGAAAAGGTTTCTGCGCGTTGGGGCCGTAGGCGTGAATAGTGCGCGCAACGAGCTCTTTGCCCGTGCCGCTTTCGCCCAGGATCAGGACGGGGTGGGTACTCTGTGCAACTTTGGAGAGGATGCGGTAGATCTTCTCCATCTCCGGTGAACGGCCGATCATGGAGCCCAAACCTTCCGACAGGCGCAGGCGCTCGCGCAGCTGGCGCGAGGCGGTGTCGGTCATGTGCGATTGAGCAGCACGATCGAGAACCGTCGACAGCTCGTCCATGGCGAAGGGCTTGGTGAGGTAGTCGGAGGCGCCGCAGCGCATGGCCTCGACCGCCGCGTTCACCGAGCCTGTGGCCGTCATGGCGATCACCGAAGTGTCGGGATAGAGCAGCTTGACCTCGGAAACGAGCTCCAGTCCCTCGTTCGACCCCGAAGGCAGATTGACCAGAAGAATGTCCGCGATGTGGCCGCGCAGGAGGCTTCTGGCCTGGCCGAGGTCGCCCGTGCTGTCGACCGCATAGCCCAGGCTCTCGGCAATCTCGGCGCAGGCCGAACGGACGGCCGCATCCGCATCCACGACCAGCAGGTGCAGACGGACGGCCGGCTCGGCAAGTTGAGGAATGAACTCCATCTCTCGTGTGTTGAAGACTGTATCCAGCATTGTATGCGCCTCTCGGGTGTTTCAGGAAAACCTGAAGTTCAAGCTCCTGGCTTCCAGCTACTCGCTCCCAGCTTCTTTCGTGCTGCACCAGCCGCTGCGGACGCGCGGCATAAACTCCGCCGGTGCATCGGAAGGACCGCGTTCAACGACATCAGTTTGCTTTGCGCACCGGCATTTCCAGACAGAAGCGCGCGCCGCCATGCAGGCGGTTGCCGGCGGTGATGCGTCCACCCGCGCCTTCGACGATGGAGCGCGTAATGGTGAGGCCCAAACCGCGATGGCTGAGCGTCCAGTTGCCATGCGAGCTGTCGCTCATGCCGTGCGCGGTGTAGCCGGAAGTGAAGATTGTCTCCAGAGCTTCCGGCGGGATTCCCGGACCGCTGTCCTCGACGGTGACGAGGAGGCAGGCCGCTGTGCCCCGCGCCGAAGGTTCCTCGCGCAGGCCGATATGGATGCGGCCGCCCGAAGGCATGGCCTCCGCTGCATTTTTCACCAGGTTTACCAGTACGCGCGTCAGATCTTCGCCGGTCAGGCGCACGGGACGCGCGCCGCCCTCAGCATCGACGGTGAGGGCAATGGTGGGACCGGCAAGGGCGGCGAGCAGATTGCGGTTTGCCAGAAGCTCAGCGGCAAGGTTGGCAACCGGCACGGCGGGCAGCAGATCCCATCGCCGGCTTGTGCTGGCGATGCCCGCATTGAACCCGTTGGACGGGTCGCCGCCTCGACCTTGATCAAAGATTGCGGTCGCGGCGGCTGCGGGGGTGCCGCGTCCGGATTCTTCCTGCCCGGTCCATGAAAGCGAGCCGGCGGTTTGAGGAACGGCCGATGCGGCGATTTGAGGGGATGACGTTGCGTGGGATTGAGCGGGTGACGTGGCTGTTTTGCGGCTCATGCCGGCCGAATCGACAGTTTCGCGCTGTGCATCGATGGCGACGATCTTCTCCACCAGGCGGCGACTTGCCGCAGCCACCAGCCGGAGCTCCTGTCCGTAATGCATGAAGGGAGTGGCAAGGATGCCGGGCTCCTCCAGCAGATCGCAGTAGAGCCCCAGGGCCGTAACCATGTTGCGAGCATCGTGGGCCACCTCGGCGAGTGTCTCTCCGTGACTGCGCAGCGTGGCAAGGGTTTCGACGACTGTCTCGACTCGCTTGCGGTCGGGAGGGTTCGGCTTGGCTTCCGTGCGATTCGTTTTCAGTTCAAGACCCTTGGGGTCGAGGCTGACCTCCCTGCGGTCGAGGATGACCTGCTTGCGCGCTGTGGCGACTCGTTTCCGTCCCGTTGCCCTGAATGTTTCTGTCGGATGCATGAGAGAGTTCCTTTCGTGCCGTGGATCGTGGGTCGTGAATCATGGATCGTGAGTCGTGGTTCGTGGTTTGTGAGTTGTGTCCCCGCCCAGGTTCCCGTTTCTGCGTTTGCGGGTGGATTTTGTCCTGTTTTCATACACGTGGCGTGCCAAACGGGGACGGGATTTCTAAGTTCCTGATGATGGGAGGGATAGGTCCCCGAAGTCGCGCGACCAATGGCGGCGTTACCTGGCCCGCGCGTTCCGATTTGGAACGCGCCGCTCACACGAACCGAGCGGAAGACTTTTCCTACCAGTTAGTTACCGGCAGATTCCCCATCCGGCACTTGAATCCCTCTGATTCCCATTGCGGAACCGGGACTCCTGAGCCGCAGGCATCCGGCGCCACTCTCGTACAATCCGTTTATGAACGTGACAGGAAATGCAACAGAAAGAGCCACGGGCGCCGGCACAATCTCTCTTCGGCCGGGTGGCAGAGGCGCGAGCCAGCTTCGCCCACTGACGCTCACCCCGGGCTATGTGCAGACCGCTGAAGGGTCGGTCCTGGTCTCGCTCGGCAACACGCGCGTGCTGACCAATGCGACCATCGAGCAGGGCGTGCCCGGGTGGCTGCGCAACTCGGGGCGCGGATGGGTGACGGCAGAGTACGCGATGCTGCCCCGATCAACCGTGACGCGGACGCCGCGCGAGAGCGAGCGCGGCAAGATCGGCGGGCGGACGCACGAGATTCAGCGGCTGATCGGGCGGAGCTTGCGCTCTGTTGTGGACATGAGCACCTTGGGCGAACGAACGGTCATCCTCGACTGCGACGTAATTCAAGCTGACGGCGGGACGCGCACAGCGGCCATCACGGGCGCAGCGGTAGCGCTGGGGCTGGCGCTCAATGCGCTGGTGAAAGCGGGCACTCTAAAGAAATCGCCGCTCAAGCAACTGGTGGCCGCAACGTCGGTAGGAATCGTGGGCGGCGAAGCGCTGCTCGATCTTTGCTATGAAGAGGATTCCCAGGCCGAGGTGGACATGAACGTGGTGATGACGGCGGACGGGGGCCTGGTGGAGACCCAGGCGACGGCGGAGAAGGGCTCGTATTCGCGGGCGCAGCTAAGTGGGCTGATCGATTTGGCCGAGGCGGGTTTGAAGGAGATCTTTGCGGCGCAGAGGGCCGTGATGGAAACCTCGTGAGGCCGGATCGTGAAGCGCACGTCGTGGATCGTGCGTCGTGGTTCGTGCATCGAGGCCTGCGGCGCAAGCATCCCAGCAGAGAAGGGGGTGACCGTAACAAGTGCGGAGTGGCGGGCGGAGCAGGAGGATGTTGGCTGCATGAGTTCCAGTCCTTGCTGATCGGCACTTCACGCGTTGGCTTCATTCTTCCTGCCCCGCGAAACAGCCGGACTGGCAACACAGAACCCACGGTTCACGAATCACGATCCACGGGACGCGTCAGGAGATTCTGATGTCAACGAAGAAAACCTCTGCACCGCAGGATCGCGACGCGGCGCTGCGCCAGCATCTGCTTGAACTGCTCCACGGCGGCCATGCTCATGCGGACTTCGACACCGCCGTCCGCGACCTTTCGCCGGCGCTCCGCGGCAAACGGCCCAAAGGGGCCGAGCACTCGCCCTGGGAGATTCTGGAGCACCTGCGCATCGCGCAGTGGGACATTCTCGAATTTTCGCGCGATCCGGGCCATCAATCTCCAGAGTGGCCCAGCGGTTACTGGCCCCAAACGCCCGCGCCGCCTGACGCGAAGGCGTGGGAAAAAAGCGTGCGCGCCTTTCGCCGCGACCTGAATGCGATGAGCGATCTGGTGGCGAACCCTGCCACCGATCTGTTCGCGCGCCTTCCTCACGGCAGCGGCCAGACGATTCTGCGCGAGGCGCTTCTCGTCGCCGATCACAACGCCTATCACCTGGGCCAGCTTGTTTTGGTGCGACGACTGCTGGGCGCGTGGAAAGAATAACGCAGGGAGCAGGGAGTAGGAGCTTCTAGCCTCGATATTCCAGCTTTCGACTCGCTTCGCCTCGGGCTGATCGCCAGTTACCGTTGGCTGCCTGCCGCCAGCTGTCTGCTTCATCTTTCCCAATCGTTCACCCCTATTCCCCACTGGCTAGTCCGTATTCCCCGCGAACTGTTCCCCATTCCGGGACGACCTTTCGACCTTTTGACCCGATGACTCGTCTACCCAATGAGGGCTGGTGTGACCCATTTCCGCTGGCGTTCAAATGTTGAGGAGCAAGCACTTATGCGATTGGGAACGATGAAGCGCATCGCCGCGTCGACGGCGATGGCGGCTCTACTGATGGCTTTTCCGGCCGTGGCGCTGACTCAAACGGCAGCGGTCCACTACCTGGGCACGGTGACGGCGATCAGCGGCGACACGTTAACAGTAAAGACCGATGCGGGCCAGGTGAATACGGTTGAGGTTCCTTCCACAGCCCAACTCAAGCGGATTGAACCGGGACAGACCGACCTGAGCAAGGCTGATGCTCTCGACTTCTCGAGCATCGCAACGGGCGACCGCGTGCTCGTGACGCTCGATCCCAATGCAGCCGGCGGAACGCCGCAGGCCTTGCGCATCATCGCCATCAAGCAGTCCGATGTGGCAAAGAGGCAGCAGACGGAATCCGAGCAATGGAACCTGGGCGTGCATGGGCTGGTCAAAAGCGTCGATGCCGCCGCCGGCGTGATCCAGGTGAACGTGCGCGCGGGAGCGGTTACGAAGGAAGTCGCCGTGCACACCACGAGTTCGACGGTGCTCAGGCGTTATGCGCCCGGCTCGGTGCGGTTCGATCAGGCGCAGCCGGCGCCGATTACCGTCATCCAGCCTGGCGACCAATTGTGGGCGCGCGGCACGAAGAACGGCGATGGAACCGAGATCGCTGCGGACGGCATCGTCTCGGGCAGCTTCCTCAATATTGCCGGGACAATTCTCTCGATAGACACTTCCGCTTCAACGGTGACGGTGAAAGACCTGGCGACGAAAAAGCCGGTCACCGTGCGCATTTCAACTGACGCGCAGATGCGGCGCCTCGACGACAGAGTTGCCGCATTTCTGGCTGCACGGCTGAAGGGAGGACAAGGCGCCGCGGGTGGCCGGCCCGCATCTGGCGGTGGTGGCGGCGGCGCGCCTCAGGGCTTCAGTCAGAGCGGCGGAGGCGGCGGGGGAAGGATGGATCTGGAAACCGTCCTGGATCGCGCACCGCTGATCCAGCTTCCCAACCTGCAGAAGGGCGAGGCGGTGATGATCGTGGCCACACAGGACGCGTCGGGCGTGAGCGCGGTGAGGCTGCTGGCCGGGGTAGAACCGCTGCTTGAAGCGCCACAGGCGCAGGACCTGCTTTCAAGCTGGAGCCTGAGCTCGGGTGAATCCGAGGCGGGCACGCAGTAATTCATCTTTCATTCATTCATCCGCAAGCGAGGAAATTTTGCATTCAAAATCGCACTCCCTTTCTGCTCTGATTGTTGGCTCTCTATTGGTGTTTTCCGGCGCGGGCGCGCGGGCGCAGGCAGCGCCGGCCGGCGCGTCCTCAGCAGTTCCAGCCGCCCCGGCGGTGCAAGGTCAAACGAACCAACCGCCGGCGAATCAGGCTGGCCCCGGCGCTTCGGCGCAAGTCCCAGCGGCTGCACCGGCCAGCGGCTCGCAAGGCTCGCCAGCCCCGACCGGGACGCTGCATGGGCACATTCTCGATCCAACGGGCGCGCTGATTCCCGGCGCGGAGGTGACCGTGACAAGCGCAGCCGGCAAGAAAGCGGGCAGCGCGACTGCCGACTCCGCCGGCGGCTACCAGGTGCACGGACTTCCCGCGGGCAGCTATGTGATTGAAGCGGATTTCGAGGGCTTCGCGCCGTTCGTCTCCGTGCCCATCGCGTTGACTGCGGGGCAAACCAAAAACATCGATATCAAGATGGCGATTGAAGCCGCGCAACAGCAAATTGTGGTGACCGACGAAGGCGCGCCGACGGTGAGCACGGAGGCCGGCGCAAACTCGAACTCCATCGTGCTCAAAGGCGCTGACCTCGATGCACTGTCGGACGATCCCGACGAGCTATCGAGCGAGTTGACTGCGCTGGCCGGCCCTTCGGCAGGCCCCAACGGAGGCCAGATCTATATTGACGGTTTCACGGGCGGCCAACTGCCGCCCAAGTCGGCCATCCGCGAGATTCGCATCAATCAGAATCCGTTCTCAGCCGAGTTCGACAAAATTGGATACGGACGCATCGAGATTCTCACCAAGCCGGGCACTGACACGTTGCACGGGCGCGTCTTCGGCCAGGGAAACGACAACATCTTCAACACCGGCAACCCGTTTACCGCCGAGCTGCCTTCCTACTACAGCTTTCAATACAACGGCTCCGTGAGCGGCGCGATGTCGAAGTGGGCCTCGTTCTTTTTCAGCGTGGAGCAGCGGGACACACAAACCGACAATGTGTTTTATATTCCCAACGGGCCGGTGTACGACGGAACGACCGACATGTGGTCGATCAGCCCCGACGTGGTTTCAGGAAGTCTCTTCAGTCCGGCCAACCATCTTGAGATCTCGCCGCGCGTCGATCTGCAATTGGGGCAGAAGAATACGTTGACGTTGCGCTACCAGTATTACGTCAACAATGTAAAAGGCTCCCTGAGCTCAACGTCGCTGCCTTCGACTTCCAGCAACAGCGATTCGCTGGAGCACACCGTGCAATTGGACGACACGCAGGTGATCAGCGACAAGATGGTTGACGAGACGCGCTTCGAGTACCGGCGCGCCAACTCGTCTTCGACTCCGGTGAGTTCCGCGCCGGACTACGGGCCGGCCGGCGACGCGCCCAGCATGAGCGTGCCAAGGGTGTTCTCCTCCGGCGGCAGCTCGGCCCAGACCTCTTCGTCGCACGAAGATCACTACGAGCTGCAGAACTATCTCACGCTCAGTGAGGGCAAGCAGGCGATCAAAATGGGCGCCTGGCTGCGCGACGACCGCGAGGCACAATCGACGGACGCGGACTTCAACGGCGGCTTTACCTTTCCCTCAATCACGGCCTTTGTGAATACCTGGAACAACTGGGCGAGCAACCAGCCGCTCGGCACCAATTGCCCGGCGAACACCGGGGGCGGGTGCTTGCCGACCAAGCTCACTTACACGACCGGACCTTTTGCGTTTCAGGGAAATGTGTTTAACGCCGCGCTCTTCTTTCAGGACGACTGGACGGTGAGCAAACTCCTCACGCTTTCAGGAGGGTTGCGCTGGGAAGGGCAGAACCATATCACCGACCACAGCGACTGGGCGCCGCGCGTGGCGTTTGCCTACGCGCTCGACGGGCACAAGAAAGGAACGACGCCCAAGACCGTGCTGCGCGGCGGGTTCGGATTGTTTTACGACCGCTTCGCCACCAACAATCTGATGGACCTGGAGGAGCTGAACGGCACCGCCAACAGCCAGGAGCAATTCATCATCACCGACCCCACCTGCTTTGACGGAACGAGCCTGAGCTCAATCAGTGGCGGAGTAGCCTCGTGCGGCTCGGGCAACGCGCGAACTTCCGCGATTTACTCGATCTCGCCCAGTTACCGTTCGCCTTATCTTGCGCAGCTGGGCATGAGCGTGGAGCGCCAAGTGACCAAGGCAGCGACGCTGACCTTTACCTACATGCACACTTCAGGGTTTCACCAACTAGTAGTGCGCGACTCGAACGCCTATCTGCCAGGCGACTACACGTACAACTCCAGCGGACCACCGACGATTACGGCAGCGCGGCCGGATTCCTCCCAGGGCATCGTCGATCAGTATTATCCCGAGGCGGTGCTTAACGAGAACCAGGTGATTGTGAACATCAACGCTCACATCTCGCCGAAGCTCACAGTACTCGGCTTTTACGCGGGAAGCTGGGCGAACTCCGACGGCGGCGGGGGATCGAATCCGTCAAACTCGTATGACTTGCGCCAGGATTATGGACGCGCCTCGTTTATCCGGCCGCAGTGGCTGTTTCTCATGGGCAATTACAACGGTCCGTGGGGAATCACCTTCAATCCGTTCCTCATTGCGCAGGCGGGACGCCCCTACAACGTAACCTCGCCTTACGACCTGACCGGCGACAATTTCTTCAACAGCCGTCCTTCGTATACAAGTGCCTCACCGACTACGAGCAATGTCGTCGCTACGAGCTTCGGAACGCTGGACCTTGTGCCCGCAGCCGGAGAGCCCCCCGTTCCTGTTTCGCTGGGCAACAGCCCGTCATCGGTCGCAATCAACCTGCGTGTCGGACGCACGTTCGGGATTGGCCCCAAGGTGCAATCGCCCGGCGGCCCGCAACAGGGTGGTCCTCCAGGAGGCGGACCGCCTCCAGGACGCGGCGGAGGCGGTTTCGGTGGCGGCTTTGGAGGTGGACCGTTTGGCGGAGGCGGCGGGCGCGGCGGCATGTTCGGGGGAAGCCCGAACGCCAAGAAATATTCGCTGAACTTCAATGTCCAGGCGCTGAACCTGTTCAACGACATCGACCTGGGCACGCCGGTGGGCGGCATTCAGCCGACGTTTAACGCCAGCACGGGACAATATGGTCCCGGACCGCAGTTCGGCAAATCCGATGGCCTTGCCGGAAGCATCTTCTCAACCAGCTCGGCGGCGCGGCGCATCTTCTTTCAGGCGGCGTTCCAGTTCTAGGAGCAGAGATCAGAGAGCAGAGACCAGGGATCAGAAGAAGCAGCGATTCGCTTTTAGCCATTAGCCACCGGCTTTCGGCTCTTGATGGTTCGCGAAGCACAACTCACGACTCACGATTTGCGATTCACGATCAGCGAAGTGTAAAGCTCCTCCCAGGAATCCGCGGTCGCGTCCATGCTGAAGCGATCGACGATGCGCTGTCGTGCAGCGCGGCCAATGGCGGCGAGCGCTTCCCTGCTCTTTTTCATGGTTGCGATCATTGCATCGGCCAGCGCCTCTGGATCTTTGGCCGGGACGATGACGCCGGCGTCACCGACCAGCTCGCGCACTCCGCCCACATCGGTGGCGACAACGGGTTTCCCCATGGCCATCGCCTCGCCCACGGCGAGCGGCATTCCCTCCCACGCGGAACCGGAGACAAATGCGTCTGCGGCGTCGAGAAGCGCGGGAATGTCGCGGCGCAGGCCAAGCCAGCGAACGGCGTCACCGAGTTCTAATTCGCTTCGCAATTGCTGCAAAGCTGCGATCTGGCCCACCGGGGCGTCGCCCGCGATCCACAAAAGAGCGTCGCCGCGTCCGGAGCTCGCTTCGGCAAAGGCACGCAAAAGATTTGGATAGTCTTTGTTCGGTACCAGCCGGCCCACGGCGAGCCAGACAAACTCGGCTTCTTCACTTGCATCAGAGACGCCGATTTCCGCTCGAATCCGCGCACCGCTCGCGCCGTTGGGTGCGAATTCCTTTACGTCGATGCCATTGAGAATGACCGAGCACTTGCGGCGCGGCACGGCCCCGAGGCGGACAAAGCGATCGGCCGCGGCCTGGCTCACGGCGATCGTGCAACGGCTCAGGAAATCCGTGAGCCGATAGGCGAGCATCCGATACCATCGCCCCTCGTACACGTTGTGCACGGTGGAGAGGACGACAAATTTAGGACCCGCCAGACGAAGGAGTCGGGCAAAGATGTTGGCGTGGAAGCCATGACTGTGGACCAAATCCGGCTGAAACTCGCGCAAGAATGCGCGCGCGCACTTGAAACCCGCGAGCAGGCTCCAGGGCGTTTTGCGCACGTCAAGGTGAAGCGTAGGAATTGTCGTGGGCCACTGTGCTGCGAGGCGCGGCATCAGCACCAGCAATGCGACGGTGTGACCGCGCGCGGCCATTCGATCCGCGACGGCCAGCGCCTGCTTTTCTGCCCCGCCCACGCCAAGCGACGAGAGCAGGTAGACAATACGCATGGGACCCGAGCCTTACTTCAAAGCCAAATGCTATTTAAAGGTTGATCTGACCGATGATAGCGCAGATTTTGCAACCATTGCTGGCTTGGCGAAGCGGAGTGCGAGCGGCGTATCGAGCGCGAAGAGGCCGGGACCGAGAATCATGATGAGCAGCGCGGCGAACCAGTAGTTATAGGCGTCGGCGCCCTGGAACCGATCGGGATTGGAGAGAATCCCGAGGAAGGCCGGTTTCTCCGCTGTCCAGAAGGCGACGGTCATGTTGATGAAGAGCACGAGCGCGGTAAGGCGCGTAAACAGACCGACGGCGAGGAGAATGCCTCCGGCAAACTCAACAACCGAGACGAACAGAGCTGTTTGATGCGGCATGGGCAGGTTCAACGATTCAAAGTACAAGCCAACGCGCTGGAGGTTGTGCAGCTTGCCCCAGCCATCCGTTGCGAACTGCCAGCCCCAATAGAGGCGTATGGCGAGCAGCAGCGGGCTCTCGAGCTTCTGAAGCGCCGAGCGCATTCCGCCGTAAGCGACTGTTGCGGTTCGTACAAGAGCGGACATAAAACTCCTTCGTGGCGGATCCCGTGGCGCAGCGGATTTGTGCCGGGTGCATTCTCGCAGAAAACTGATTGAAAACCGTATCTCAGGGGCTAAAGCCCGGAAGATTAATGGTCATCTTTCGGCACGGCTAAAGCCGTGCCCTGATACAAAACCAGAGACAACCGCAGATCCATCGACTCCGATCGCTCGCCGCGGCGAGCGATCTTCGCTCAGGATGACAAGCTGATCAAGTTGCGCAAATCCAACCCAACTCGGCCCAACTGCTGAACCATTGCTGCACGCGCTCGGGACGCTGAAGACCGGGAATACGCGAGCCGGTAAAACCGGCTTCAAGCGCATCGCCGAGGGCGCGGCCATCGCGCAGCGCGATGAGGGTCTGAAATTCTTCGCGCGCGATGCGGCGGTAATAGACCGACATATCGACACGATGCACAGCAAGCCATGTGGCCCGCGGCCGCAACTTCGGAATTGCGACGTCCGTGCCCGAATCCTCGTGCGCCACTCCCGCTTCGCTGGTCTGGCGTTTTTCGCGTTGGTGCAACTCGAGCACGAGATCGTCAGTCGGGTAGCTGAGCGAAACCAACTGCAGACAGGGCTGCAGAGCAAGCTTCGACTCGCCTTGAAGCGCTGCGATCTGTCGCTGCGTGAGCGGATCGTGTTCGGGAGCGTCGAACGCTTCAACACATGCCCACTCGATTCGGACGAGGTCGACAGCGAGGCGATGGCGGCGCCCAGTGTGCTCGGGATGCGCGGCAAGCCACTCGGGAAGTTTCGATCCGAGGTTGCGCAGCGTGAAGGAGCGGCTGGGATGCTCGGCGAGATAGGCGATGCTGAGCGCTTCAAAGCGGCGCTCTCCGACGAGGGCGCGCAGCGCGGGAAAATCTTCGGCTAAAGCTCCGAGTACCCGATACCAATACTGCCGATTGTAGATTTCGAGGCGTTCGAAAGCCGTGAGCCGCGAGTTGGGCGCGATGAACGATTCTGCGACATCGGCCGTCGATCGCCCGTCGGCCAGGGTCGCGCGCATGTTGTCATCTTTCGTCAGCGGCTGCATGACGGCGGCGGCCATCTCGCGCTGGAGCGACTCTAGATCCATGGCTTCATCTCGATTGCAGAGTTGAGTTTTGTGGTATCCCACCCTAGCCGCAAGAACAGCGGCGCGGCGAGGGTAGGGCACCCATTTTCGCGGGCTATTTTCGTTGCTGAGGTCACTATCATTTCGCCGCTCCGACTTCGACGGGAGACAACCGCGGATCCTTCGACTTCGCTCCACTGCGTTGCGCTCCGCTCAGGATGACATCATGGGGAGATTTGGATTTTCCCGAAGATAGCGCCGATTCCAACGCCGGCTGAAGGTAGCGCTGGGCTTTTTTCGCTTCGGCGTGGACCTCGTCGAAGCTGGGAATGTGGTCGTCCCACTCGAGCAGCGTGGGCGTGGGCCCGCAGCGCTCAATGGCGCGCGCATAGAGCTGCCACACCGGATCGATGACCGGGTGATCGTGCGTGTCGAGGATGTATTTTTCGTACTTTGAGTGGCCGGCAATATGGATCTGCGCCACGCGGTGCGCCGGCACCGCATTCACGTAGTCCAGCGGATTGAACTCGTGGTTCATGGCTGAAACGTAAACATTATTCACATCGAAGAGGATTCCGCAGTCGGCACGCTCGACCACTTCGGTCAAAAACTCCCACTCCGTCATTTCGGAACCGGTGAACGCTGCATAGGAGCTCACATTCTCGACGGCGATGGGAATCTCGAGATAGTCCTGCACCATGCGAACACGCTCCACGGTGCGCTGGACCGCTTCCCACGTGTAGGGCAGCGGCAGCAGATCGTGGGTGTAAGTGCCATCAACCGAGCCCCAGCAAAGATGGTCGCTGAGCCAGGGAGTTTTGGTGCGGCGGACGAGCTGCTTCAGACGCTTCAGGTGTTCCGGATCGGGCGCGGTCACCGAGCCAAAATACATCGACACGCCGTGCTGGACCACTCTGTATTGTTCCAGGATGCGATCGAGCGTGGCCAGCGGACGGCCGGCGTCGATCATGTAATTTTCCGAGATGATCTCAAACCAGTCGACAACCGGCTTGCGGGAGAAGAGGTGCTCGTAGTGAGGAATGCGCAGGCCGATGCCGACGCCGTGGTCCTGATACGCATTAAAGCGATTGCCGGGCATGAAGGAGAGTTCTTATTTCGCAGTTCGCCGTTCGCAGTTGTCGGTTGACAGTTCTTATTTCGCAGTTCGCAGTTCAGAGTCCACAAATTGAGGATGCGAAAGCGGCACCGACCGAGCTGTGAACTAGGAACTGCGAACTTTGAACTGGGGTTGGTTAGACGCGGCCCGGCATCGCGGAACCGTCGGTGGCGCAGCCGCCCTTGCCCTTGCAGCTGTTCTTGCCGGAGCAACCGTTGTCGCTGGACTTGCATCCGCCCTGGCCCTTGCAGTCGTTTTTGCCTTTACAGGAGTGCTTGGTGGTGTCCTGGTCGAAGCTGGTGTAGCGAAGGCCTGCCTTGGCAGCCCTGACCTGGTTGGCCTGCGGTGTGGCTTGCGTGGCCGCATGAGACGCGACTGCGCTGCCACCGGCGAGACCGGTAAGCGCAGCTGTGAGGAGCATGGCATTGAACTGGTTCTTCATGGCGTTTTTGACCTCATTTGGGGATGGCGCGGGGTTTCACCGCGGGGTTTTGGAGAAGGCAGGATGGGCGTTGGCCCACCCCGCAGAATTGGTGTTACGCAACCTTGGAGTGCCTGCGCGAAAAAAGGTTACAGGGAAAACCGCGCGGCAGAATGAATTTATCACTTTGAAGCGTAACCTGGCTCGGTCCTTTTTCGTCTTGCTGTCCTTTTTTCACCTGGTTGTGGATTGGCCGACGTACCCAGGGTGCGCTAGTCTGTTTGAGCGCCGGGCGGTCTGGGGGTTGCCGCGCGGCAGCCCGTTTGCTCTGGGGCGAGTTGCGCGCCTGTTGTATTGGGGAGGCCGATTGCAAAGCACAAAAGGATTGGCGGCGGTGTCGGGTACGTCAATGGTGATGGCGCTGTTGCAGAGCTTGTGCACGGCGATTCTCACGATTAATGGGATTCGCGTGGGTATCGGTGTCGCCGCGCTCGCCGCCAGCAGCATTGCTGCGCCTTTGCTCTCATTCCACCGCGACGCCGTTCGCATTCCCATGCTTTCGATTGCTTTGATTGGCGCAATGGTCAACCTGGCTGTGCTCGCTTGGGTCTGGCATCTGCGGGCGCGGCCTGAGTCTCAATGGCGCAAGCAGCCGATCACCAAGAAACAGCGCTGGTCAGAGCGGCTGCAAGTAGTGATGGCCATCGCGACGCTGATTTTGGTCGGGCTCGAAATCTACACGCATCCGATTGTGAATCACGGGGCGCCGGCGTTCTGAGACTGCGCTGAACGCGGCGTGTCTTTCAAGGGCCAGACACTTCCATTTCCTTTTCCAGCCGCTCGTGCAGGCGCTCGCTGAATCCTGTCGGCAACTCGAATACGCGATCGTCCGCGTAGAGCACCACCACGTTCCGGGTCGAATCGAGGACCGCTGAGCAGATCTCGCACGTCTCGAGATGCCTGTCGATCTCGGCGCGCAACTCCGCGTCCACCTCGCCATCGATGTAAGCGGAGATGTGATCCCAAACGTGTTTGCAGTCAATCCTCATCGTGGCCTGCCCCTGGCCCACCCAAACAAGCCTGGCCGACGGGGCGCAAACCCTTTCAAACGCGGCGCCAGGCTGCGCTGCAAAAGTGCCCGTGCCCGGTGAAGGCGTACTTTGACAGCTCCCTCGGTGATGCCGAGCGCGGCGGCGGTCTCGCGGACGTCCATCTCTTCGATGTCCCTGAGCAGCACGACGTTACGGTAAATCTCCGGCAGCCCGTCGATGGCCTGGCGCAGCACGGCCGCAAGCTCCTTTTGCTCCAGCGCCTCGGCCGGCACTTCGCGCCAACTGGTCAGGATGGCCGGCGTAAAGTCGCCGGTCTGATCCTCACTGAGGGCGTCGAGCGAGTCCTCGCGCCTGGTTTCGGCCTTGCGCAGTCGGCCCAGACCCTCATTGCGCGCAATGGAAAGCGCCCAGGTGCGGAATTGCGATTCGCCGCGAAACAGATGCAGATTGCGGTAGATCTTGAGCACCGCTTCCTGCGCCGCATCTTCGGCTTCCGCTTCGTTGCGCAGAATCGACATCAGGATGAAGAAGATGGGCCGCTCACAGGGGCGGATCAAATCGTGAAAGAGCTGCTTTTCCCCGGCCAAAATGCGCTGGATACAGTCGGCCTCGAACTCCGGATTGGGCGCGTTCTTCATCGTTCTTCAGGAGCGGGCTTCGGGTTGGAGTCGAGCGCGTTGAAAGGGCTGAAATGTCACTGGAGAGACTATATCGTGGCCGGCCCCCGAGACCCTGGCGCCCCTGCCGGACGCTTTGGGGGTCCGAAGGGGCGGGCCGGGCGTCATTTTTTTGCCCTGTCAAAAAGAATCCTTGCAGAAAAAACATGGTTGGGGCTGTACAATCCCCTCACGAGGAGTCTTATGGCCGGAGACATGCAAATAACGTGCAGCGACTGTGGGCAGGAATTTACCTTCAGCTCTGCCGATCAGCAGTTTTTTCAGGAACGCGGTTACTCAACACCTAAGCGTTGTAAGCCTTGCCGCCAGGCAAAGAAGGCCGATCAAGGGGGATCCGGCCACCGTTCGACTCCTTCGCAGGGAACACCTGTGATTTGTTCGGGTTGTGGCCAGCCTACGACGGTCCCTTTTGAGCCGCGTGGGGATCGCCCGGTTTATTGCCGCGATTGCTACACCGCGCGCAAAGGCACCGGGGGCGGGGGACGCGGGCGCTAATCGTGCCCATAAAAGCAGACTGGTAGTCCGATTGAGCCGCGGCGGTATCTTTATTCGCCGCGGTTGATTCGGGATAAGTAAGGGAGAGCACTGTCGCGGCTCAAGCTGCGGTGATCGTTTTTTGCCCTTGCTTTTTACCGGCACGCGATCCTGCCATCATTCCTTCCTATCAAAGCGTCGAGACGAGAGTGTAGGATCGTTTCTGCGCCACGAATCGCACGGTTAACTCCGTGGATTCGATATCCCTTTGCGAGCAGAGTCGGAAATGGACAGAAGGCCCATAGGCCGATAGACTACGCACACGGACCCCCCTCCATATCCGTGTAGATAAGGAAATTTCCCAAGGCCATGGCCTCACAGCTCTCGTTCACCGGATTCGCCTGGAAGAATCTTCGGCGCCGGCGCCTCAGGACCCTGCTCACCCTCTGTGGGATTACGATGGGTATCGGGGCATTTGTGGCATTAGTGGGATTTTCGCGCTCGTTCGAACACGAATGGCTGCGGCTCTATCAAAGTTCCGGCACCGACATTGCCGTCCTTCAGTCGAGCTTATTCAACAGCTCTCTGGATGAGTCACTGGGCCCGAAGATCGCGGCTCTTCCCGAGGTGGCCGCAGTTGCGCCGCTGGTATTCAATCTGATCGATCTGACGCCGGATGTGAATGCGCTGGTCTACGGATGGCCGGCCGATTCCTACGAGATCGGTTCCCTCAAGTTCACATCGGGGCGGCCCTTCCACGCCGGACAAGCCGAAGTCGTCCTGGGCGATCTGCTGGCCCAAAATCTGAACAAGAAAATCGGCGATACCCTCACCATTCTGGGCGAGACCTTCACGATCACGGGAATCTTTCACGGCGGCACTGCGCTTGAGACGGGAGCGGTCATCATGCCCCTCGACCAGATGCAGAACATCTCCAGCCGCCAGGGAAAAGTGACCGCATTTCATGTGCGCCTTCGTCCCACGCCGGCCGGCGAATCGTATGAGCACTACGTGGCCAAAGCGCAGGCTGAGATTGACGCGCTGGAGCCCGGAATTCGCGCCGAGGCTGCCTCGGAACGCGCATCTAATAATCAGATCGTCGACATGGCCCACGCGGTGGCCTGGGGTACGTCGTCCATTGCCCTGCTCATCGGCATCGTAGGTATTGCCAACACCATGGCTATGTCGGTTTTTGAACGCACGCGCGAGATCGGCGTTCTGCGCGCGCTCGGCTGGAAAGGACGGCACGTGATTCTGCTGATTCTCACTGAGGCGGGTGTTCTAGGCCTTGCCGGCGGCTTGCTCGGGATCCTTGCAGGGCTGGGCGCTTTGTGGATCCTGTCCATCATGCCGCAGACCGCGAGCGTGGTTTCGCTGTCCATCTCGCCGGTTCATCTGGTTGAGTCGCTGCTCATCGCCGTCGGATCGGGGCTCGTGGCAGGAGCGTATCCTGCGTGGCGTGGAGCGCGGCTTTCGCCGGTGGAGGCATTGCGCTATGAGTAGCCCGATTCTTGAAGCCCGCAAGTTGATGAAGAGCTACGACGACGGGCGGGTCGCGGCTTTGCGCGGAGTCGACATTTCGATCGACGCCGGCGAGTACGTGACCATCAGCGGCGCCAGCGGAAGCGGTAAATCCACTCTGCTGCATATGCTGGGTGGCCTTGATTCGCCGACCAGCGGCCAGGTTCTCTTCCGGGGATCGGCTCTAGGCACCGCGGTGAACCTGGACGACTTTCGTTCCCGCCAGGTCGGATTCATCTTCCAGGCGTTTCACTTGCTGCCCACATTGCGCGCGGTTGAAAATGTGCAGGTGGCCATGCTGGCGATCAACGGGCGCGGCAACCACCGTGTCGAGCGCGCATCCGCTCTGCTCGAAGAGATGGGCCTGAAGGATCGCATGCAGCATTATCCGAACGAGCTCTCGGCCGGCGAACGTCAGCGCGTGGCCATCGCTCGCGCCCTGGCCAACGATCCAGCCATTCTTCTGGCCGACGAACCCACGGGCAACCTGGACAGCGTGAATACCGGCCACATCATGGAGATTCTGCGCGGCATCCGGGAACAGCGCGGAATGACGCTGGTGATCGTGACCCACGAGAACGACATCGCACTGAGCGCACCGCGCCACATTCGCATCCGCGACGGCAGGATCGAAGCATGAGCATTGCGCGAAGCGTGAGGGCGCTGCGGGCGGCCCGGCATGCGGGGCTGATTGCCGCGATGGTCGTTCCGGCTCTTTGGGCGCAAACCGCAAATATCAACGATCTTTTCGCCACTGTTCGAAAACAAATCCAGAATGCCGATTTTCGCGTCAGCGGCCACTTGATCGCCATCGACCCGAGTGGCGAGCGCGTGAGCTACCCGATTACCATCAAAACGCATTGGTTCCCCGGCGAGCTGCGCATGTTTGTCGACCTCGGACAGCCGTCCGGAACCCGCCGCGAAATGCGCCAGCACATTCTCCTGGTGATGCCCGCCAACGGCGCCAATTCGATTCATATCGCCGATCCCGGCGACGCATCCCCACGCCTGCTGCCGTTTGAGAAGTGGAACGACGATCTGCTTGGTCCGGGATTCAATTACGAGGACTTCCTGGAGCAGCAATACTTCTGGCCCGGCCAAACTTCCGAGGGCATGGTGAAGTTCGGTGCGCGCAATTGCGACGTGATCAAGAGCACGCCGGGTGCGGAGTTTCGAACATACTACGCGGAAGTGAAGACCTGGATCGACCCCACGATCGGCTTCCCTGTTTACGCGGAAAAGATACTCAAACACTCGGGGTTGGTGAAAGAATTTACTTCGTACGGCGTGCGCCAGGAAGAAGGCCACTGGTTCGCGCATCAGGTTGAAGTGAAAGCACACGGCCAGGCCGGGTCGACTTTGTTAATCTTCGACCGGGGCACCGCCAAAGCGAAGCTCACGGCAGCCGACTTCAGTCCGGCCGCGCTGGCACATTTCTAGGAGACCCATGCACGCAGTCCTTTGGATCGTCGCCTTCGCAGCAGTCGTGCTCGCGGCCGGTGTGCTTTACCAGTGGATTGGCGGTTGGCGCGATCGGCGGCGATTTACAGCTGCCGGACGCTGGGTGACCATTGGAGACGGATCCAAACTCTATCTCTTCGAAATGGGCACGGGTGAGCCAACCGTTCTGTTCGAAGCGGGTTTTGGCGCTACGCACCTTAATTGGCGAGGTGTTCAGGAAGCGATCGCCGATTCAGCGCGCACCGTTGCCTACGATCGTTGCGGCCTGGGCTGGAGCAGCCGCTGCCGCACGGCCCGCATTCCGAGTAATATCTCCGTCGAGCTGCACCAGACACTGCACCGCGCCGGACTCAAGCCACCCTTTATTCTGGTTGGACATTCGTTTGGCGGGCTCGTGATGCGCCGCTACGCGCTGCTTTATCCCGATGAAGTGGCCGGTGTGGTGCTGATCGATCCCATGCGCTGCAATCAATGGCCGCCACTTGACCCCTCGAAGGAATCTCAGATCGATCTAGGCCACCGGCTGATCCGCTTCGCCATGCCCGTCGCCACATGCGGCCTGGCGCGCTTGATGGTCAGCTTATTGTTCTGCCGGGCAAGCCATATCTCTGACCAGATTGTGGGAGCCGCGGGAGCCCAAAAGCGCCACGTGCTTACACGGATCAAGACCGAAGTGAGAAAAATGCCCCGGGCGGTTTGGCCGGCGGTTGCGGCCCACTGGTCGCGACCCGGGTTTTATGCAGGAATTCGCAGCCACATTTCATCGATACCCGAAACGGTAATCGAGATGGATGCTGCGGAGCCAATCCGCGACATTCCCATTACCGTGCTGACCCCTGCCAATACAACTCCACTCTCGCAAGATGACCTTAACCGCATCGGAAACTCAGCACACCAGGTCTTCGCCCACAACAGCGAGCACTGGATTCACCTCGACGAACCCGAACTGGTGATCGATTCCATTCGCGCCATGGTAGCCGCCGTGGTGGCGGAAACCGTCGCTGCGGACTGACCTTTTGGGGGACGTACCTGGCGCGACCCGTCCGTTTCGCCCCGCGTTGTCGTGCGCTGGCCGTCACATCTTTCCCAGAAAACCCTCGCTATCTTGTAACAGGTCACATTGTTCATGGCTTCCTTCTGATAGGAAGCGAGGGCCTTATGGAAGTCAAAGTCAGTCAAATTGAAGGCGCAAAGTTCGACATTCAGGCTCGGTCGCACCAAATTGCATGCGATCAACCGGCGGAAAACGGAGGTACAGATTGCGGCATGACACCGCCGGAGTTCTTGCTTGCGTCGCTGGGCTCCTGCGCCGCGTTCTATGCTGCGGAATATCTTAGAACACGCAATCTGGCAAAAAGCGGGCTCGAAGTTTCAGTGACCGCAGAAAAGCTGCTCAAGCCGGCCAGGCTGGGCAACTTTCGTGTTCTCGTCACGAGCCCCGTTGCGCTCACTGTGGAACAAAACGAAGCAATGATGCGCAGCGTGCACCATTGCCTGGTCCACAACACGCTCATGGCGCCGCCCGAAATCAATATCGAGATTGCCGCCGGGGTGCTTCAGGAGACGGCAGGGAAAAGCCAATAGCAAATGGAAGGCATGAATAACGACGTTTCCATTCCCTATTCCCTGCTCCCTGTTCTTACGAGATGCGTACACTCTTGCCACGCGAAAGCACCGATGCCTTGCGGCGGTCTTTGGAGGCGTGGTCGATCTGCTTCCAGAAGCCGATGAAGTAATCGACCGCCGAGATGGTCGCGACGAGCGCAGCAAAGTAGATGGCCGCGACGGCGTACCAGTAGATGGGGATGGTGACGACGCCGATCTGCCAATGATGCCAGCCATGAGCGAGTATGGCAGAGACCACGGAGACGATCTGGACAACGGTCTTCAGCTTGCCCAACTCACTGGCCGAGATAGTAAACCCTTCAGATGCTGCGATGGATCGAAGGCCGGAGATGAGAAACTCGCGGCCGACGATGACCACCACGATCCAAACCTTGACGACTTGCGGGTTGTATGCGACCAGCGCGACGAAGGCAGCCGTCACCATGATCTTGTCGGCCAGGGGATCGAGCAACATGCCCATGGTTGTGATCTGGCCGCGTCTGCGCGCGAGATAACCGTCAAGCCCATCGGTGATTGACGCGAGCACAAAGAGAATCGATGCCAGTATCTCCTGCGTTCCACTCGGCCCGGCCCAGGGAAAATGCGGCGACAGGATCCAAAGGAACAACGGGATCATCATGATCCGCGTCATGGTGATGGAGTTGGGCAGATTCACAATAAATCCTTTGCAATCAGTAGATGATTTTCAAGGCGATCGATTCCATCGAATAAATGACGAAAAATCACATCTGTCCTTCAATGGCCGCAGGACGACAACTGAGGATGTTACTTCAACTATATGCGTGTTTGCCCGACACCCGCCAGAGCGGCTGCGATGAAAGGGCCGACGCTTTCAATGACCCGCACGGCCTCTGCGTCCTACAATCATTCCGGTTCATTGGAATCGACCTGACCGGAGCTTTCATGCAATTCCGCACATTCTGTTCGCGCAGAAATCGCATTTTCCACTTCATCACCTTGGCCTTCTTTGGTTTTCTTCCGCTTCTCGCAGGCGCGGCCTTCGCCGACGCGCAAGAGCCTGCCCCAGTCGCCCATCCCGGTGACACGGTGACAATGCCTGGACCATTGGCGCATAAACTTTCTCCCAAACTCGACAGGCGCGACCTCGCAAGAGCCATCAAGCTCGTTGCCGACTGGCAATTCAACCGCATCCCGCAAGAGCCGCAAGTCGACTGGACATGGGCCGCGCTCTACGCGGGATTTATGGCTGTTCCCAAAAATGTCGCGGGCGACCGATACAAACAAGCCATGCTGCACATCGCCGAGCAACTCAACTGGCAGCCCGGCCCGCGCATCCTGCACGCTGACGATCTGGCCATCGGTCAGATGTACATGGAGCAATACTTCATTCATCGCGACGCAACGATGATGGCCCCATTGCGCGCGCGCCTCGACGCACAGATTGCGACACCAGATCCTCGCGATCCGAATCGCCCGCTCTGGTGGTGGTGCGATGCGCTGTTCATGGCTCCTCCCGTTTACGCCGACATGACCATCGCAACCGGCGATCCAAAGTATGTCGCGTACATGGACCACGAATGGAACGTCACAACTGCGCTGCTCTACGACCGATCAAAGCATCTCTATTTCCGCGATGCATCGTATCTGGACAAGCGCGAGAAAAATGGAGAGCCGCTGTTCTGGTCGCGCGGCAACGGCTGGGTGATGGGCGGAATCGTGCGCGTGCTAAAGGAGCTGCCAGCTGACTCTCCGCTACGCCCGAAGTACGTCGCCTTGCTCAAGGCGATGGCGGCGGAGATGCTCTCCATTCAAGGGGCCGATGGCCTGTGGCGTCCCGGCCTGCTCGACGCAGACGCATATCCGTTACCCGAAATCTCCGGCAGTGGCTTCGTCACTTACGCCATGGCTTACGGCGTCAACGAAGGCATCCTCGATCGCGCCGCGTATGGGCCCGCAGTGGAAAAGGCATGGGCGGGAATGCTCACACACATCTATGCCGATGGCCGTCTCGGATGCATTCAACCCGTCGGCGCCGCGCCAAGCGCGTACACACAGACGACGAGCTATGCCTACGGCGTCGGCGCGTTTCTGCTTGCCGGCTCGGAGATCTATCGCAGCGCGAAGTAATCGGAGCCTGGAGTTCGGTACTTTATTGCACCGGTCAGCTTCAGCACACGGCCTCACCATTGTTTCTTGATTTGCGTGTCCACGGCGAAGCCGCCGTTGGGGTCGCGCGTCACGCTGAGAGCCACGCGTGGCGAGATCTGATACTGCCCCTGGATGGTCTGCCCCTGCGTTGTGGAAACGTTGCTGGAAAAGGTGACGAAGAGATTGCTGGTGACGCGCTGCTGCACGGTGATGTTCGCACCGGCAGGACCCTGAGAGTTGCTGCCTGCCAGAACAGGATTGATGGAGAGTTGGGAAATTCCAGCGACTTTTGAGAGGCGGCCGGTGACCTGGCTTGAAACCTGGTTGGCGACGAGGGTTTCGGCGGTTTGGCTGGCGGGCGTTGCGTTCGCCGCGCTGGCTTCAGTCGTCTCGCCAAACGCGAGCAAATGGATGATGTCGGCTGACGGCAGCGAGGGATCGGAAGTATATTGCGTGCGCATCTGGTCGACCGGTCCCAGGAACCGGAGGTCGATGTTGTACTGCTGAATCGTGGTGCTGGCGGTAAGATTCACCAGAGGCTCGGTGGCCGAGGGGTTGACGAACTGAATTGTCCCGCCATTCAGCACAAAGCGGGTGCCATTGAGAATGATGTCACCGCCGGAGAGATCGGCTCGGCCCAGGATGATGGGCTGCGAAGCTGTGCCACGAACCTGGAGATTGGCCGACCCGTTTACGCTGAGCGTGCGGCTGACCAGGGACACGTTGTTTGAGGAGCGCACGGCGAGATTGAGCGCGATGTTATTGCTGAAGCCCTGCGAGGGTGGAGACTCAACGCCGCCGGAGAACTGATCGATGAAGCTGTCGAGATCGAATGCATTGGTAAATGAAACGTCGGTCAAATTGACGTTGCCGCCGAGTAGCGCGCTCGCGGTTGAGCCGGTCATGCGGAGATTAGCGTCGATGGATTCGCGCATGCCTTGCGGGTAAAGCATACGGACGTCGTGAGCGGCGACTCCGAAATCGAATTGGATGGAGGGACGCAGCGCGACGCCGCCCTGCGCAGTGAGCGTACCTCCGCCGACGTCGCCTTTGAATTGAGTGACGCTGATCCTGTTGTTGCTGAGCGCGAATGAGCCGTTGCAATGCAGGAGAGCTACAGGCAGGTCAGGGGAAGATAGCGACGCATCGACCAGGTCGATATTGCCGCCGAATCCGGCGCCCGCACCTACTCCAGAGGAGTTCACGTTGAATTTGACTTGACCGGAAGTGCGCAGGTCGGGATCGAAGAGATGGACAAGTTGAAGATCGACGGTGCCGAGCAGCAGGACAGACATCGGCACTCCGCTGGCGGTTGGGATGGTGCCCTGGAATTGCAGATTTGTATTGGTGCCGGTGATGGAAGAGCGCTGGATGGTGATGATGCCACCGCGATAGTCGATGTGAATCGGAGACGCGGCTGAAAGCTGCACCGTGCTGCCATACGCAAGCTTGAGCGTGGGAACTGTGATGTGCGCCTCAAGCTGCCGCTTGTTTTTGAGCGGGCCGTGGAGCGTCGCATGAAGTTCCGTTTGCCCGGTAATGCCCCCGGAATCGCCAGGCGCATAAAGCGCGAGCACAGGGCCGAGCTGAAAATTCTCGGTGTCGAGACTGGCATCGGCAAGGTAATCCCCGGCGAGCGCTACTTTTGCGTTCCCTTTGATGGAAGCGCCAACTGCGGAGGACGTGAGCTGTACCGTCGCCTGATGATTGGCGACGTTGGCTTCGAGGTGAATGTCGGAGATGGTCGTTTGCTGCTGGACCACGAGACTGGGAATCTGCACAGTGGCATCGAGCTGCGGATTGTCGAAGGTGCCCTGGCCTTTGGCGTTGATGCTGACGACGCCGCTGAGCTGGCCGGCGAGCGTCCCGAGGCTTTGTAACTTGTCAATATGTATCCCGGTGGAAGTTAGCTCGGCAGAGTAAGTCTTGTTATTGTGACTAACTGTCACGTTAGCATTGATATTCCCGGCTGGAGCGGAAACGGATAACCTCGCATTTGCCTGGTTACCGCTGCCGTCGAATGAGATGTGCATCGACGAGAGGGGCTCGCCGTAGGCCTCAGC
The DNA here is from genome assembly GCA_963762905.1 of uncultured Acidobacteriaceae bacterium. Classification (GTDB taxonomy): domain Bacteria; phylum Acidobacteriota; class Terriglobia; order Terriglobales; family Acidobacteriaceae; genus Telmatobacter. The sequence continues at coordinate 594,668 of CAVXMJ010000031.1, forward strand.
CTTGGTCAGTGTGACGGAACCATTTCCCTCAGGGGCCATCACGGAACCGTGCATATCGATGTTGGCGGATAGAGTGCCCGCGACGGGAATATTTTGCCCGGCCAGCTTTGTAAGTTCAACAATGTCAAGACCGGATGCGTTGAGCTGAAGATGAATTGGGTTGGTCTTGGAGAAAGACCACTTATTCAAGTGAGCGCCGGCATTGAATGTGAGACGGCCATGCGACGCGGGATCGAGTTCTGCGTTTTCGAGGGCCACGCTTGAAGGGCTGACATCAATTCCTGTTCGGAGCAGCTTCCACGAGGATCCGCCGAACTGAAGATTCTGCGCGTTGAGCTGGCCGGTAAGATCCGGCTCCACCGTTGTGCCGCGGACGAAGCCGCTGAATGTTGCGGTTCCGGCGAGGCCGAGGGGTTGCAATGTCTGGCCCGGAGCGGGAGTGCGGAAAAGACCGGCAATCGCTTCAACTTCGCGAAGATCGTCGGTCTGGAGCAGAATGGCGAGGCTCGAGCTCCTGCTGATAGTTCCGTTCAGATTCAAAGTGGTTTGCGGGGTGCGGAAGTAACTGGGGTCAACCGCAAGCTGCTGGTTCTTGCCTGAGTACGTGGCGTGCACGGCGCCTTGAATGGGAACAGGGCTCACTGCGGGCGCGGCGTTGGCAGCGGTTTCTTGCGGAGGCGCATTCGCCTCGATGAGATGAGCGTTCTGTGCGACGAGATTGGCATTGACGGATGCGTCAGTATGCGCAACAAGATCGGCGAAGGTTTTTCCCCAGGAAGCCGTGGCGGTCGCGTTGAGGACGCCGGTGACCGCTGGCCCTGCGGATGCAGACGAATTCGACATTCGGTTCAGGCTCGCCAGCGAGATTCCGCGCAGGGCGGCGTTGAACTGTGAGCGCGAGTCACCGCCGATGCTCTTCATGGTTCCCTGAGCGGTGACGACTCCACCGAGAAGGCTGGCGCGAAAATCGCGCAAGGTTGCGTCGCCGTTGACGAGCGAGTAGTGAGCGGCAATGCCGGTGATCTGAGCGCGCAGCGCCGGCGCTGATTCGATGAGTTTGCTGCTGCGCAGATCGCCGTTCACGACCAGACTCTGAATGACCGTGCGGCCAGCAGTAGCTTGATATTGCGCGGTGCCTGAGACAAGGACGAGACCGGCTGGGATGGACGGATTGCCGAGGATGGTTGCGAGTTGCCGTCCGTCCACCGTGCAGTTGTACTGGGCCTGCACGATTGGCGCGCTGTAATTCTGAAGCGTTGCATTCAGCACAATCTGCGAATAGCCACTTTGGATCTTTGCCGGCGAGAGATGAAGGTTGGTTGGCGTGGCGTCGAATTGAATACTCAACGCGTGGGGAGGCGCTTGCGTCCCCGCGTAATTGAGGCGGCCGTCTGAATAGGAAAGCGCGCCGGAATACTTTCGGAGAATGCTGTTGTAGGTGGCGTCGAACTGGACATCGCGGAGATCGACGGCGAGCGCGCTCGGCCGATCGTTGTAGAAGACCACGCCGTTGGCAAGAACCGCATGGCGAATCCCGAGGTCGAAGATGCTCGTGTTGCTGCTTTTGCCGCCGCTCTTGAAGGTGGGAAGGTTGGAAACGCCATTCTTGTCGACGAGAATCTGGACGACAGGATTATCGATGCGAATGCTGTCAAAGTACCATTTACCGCCGAAGACAGAGACAATGCGCACGCCAGCCTCGGCATGCTGAACCTGAAGCAAGGGAGGAGCGGGATGTGGGGCAGCTCCATCAACGGTGAGGCCGTAGAGATCGACGCTGAGCGAGGAGATATGCAAGGTAAAGTTTTGCAGGTGCACGCCGACACCAAGGCTCTTTGCGGCTTCCTGCTGTATGAGGCGAAGAAGATACGCGTGTCCGCTGGAACTGTTGATGATGGCGGAGAGAGCAATTGCACCGATGACGATCGGCAAGACGATAAACGCGGCAAGCGCCTTGACGACAGCGAGCAGTCTGCGATCGCTGATCCAGGTACGGCGTTCGGATGGAGGGGATGACTGGTTTTCCTGGTCCATGGCGGCTCTCCTCAGAATGCCTGGCCAACGGTGATGAAGTATTGCGTTGAACTGACGCCAGGAACCGGATTGAGGTTATGCCCGACGTCAATGCGGATGGGCCCGACGGGTGTTGCGTAACGCAGGCCGATGCCGACACTGTTGGAATAGAGCGAAGTGAAGTCGTGAAAGCCGATGCGCGGAAAGACATTCCCTCCGTCGTAAAAAGGAACGATGCTGAGACCTTTTTTGATGGGAAGCGGAATGCGCGGCTCGGCATTGATGACCAGCAGCTCGTTGCCCCCGCTTGGCACATTGATTTGCGGACAGTTTGGAGCAGACTGCCCTGAGCTGCAGACATAAATATTGCGCTGCGGTCCCGCACCGTCGAGCGGGAAGCCGCGCAACGAGTCTCCCCCGCCGGTGAAGAAGGATTCGCTCAGCGGAACGCGGCTGCCGGCGTACGGCTGCGCCAAACCCACGCGTATGCTGCCGGCCCAGACAATGTGATGGAACTTCTCTTTGTAGTACGCGACCTGGGATGTGAGCTTGGCAAAATCCACGCTGCCGCCGAGCTTGCTTGAGTAGAGATCCGTCTCGAGAGAGTCGAGCGTTCCACTGTGTTCGTCGATCACGCTGTCGCGTGTGTCGCGGGTCAGGTTGGCCCCGAAACCGGAGAGACGGACGTGGTCATCCGCGGTTGGCACCAAGGCGGGTATTTCGATTCGCGTCAGATCGGTTTTGCCGTAGCTGTATTTAACGTAAAAGAGATTCTTTCTTGCACCGTCAATGTACCGCTGGATCTGGTAACTGGCGATCTCTTCCTGCGAGGAGAAGATTGGATTCTCCTGGTCGCGCTCAAACGAAGCCGATAAGGTGGACTTCCACGACGTCCATCGAAGGCTGGGGTCAATGTAGTAGATCGCGGCTCGTTGATCGAGGCGGCCGGCGAACGCAGTCATGGAAAGCTGCTCATCCTTGCCGCGCAGGTTGTTGCGCGTGTACTGCACCGAACCGCGCGGCCCATAAAAAGTTTCCTGGCTGATTTTGAAGTTGGAAGGAAGACCGAGCGGGGGAAGATTGGGCAGTGCTATGGTTCCGCTGGGCACGCTGCCACCGCGGTTGATGACTTCGCCGCCAAAGGTATACGTGAACTCATTGCGCTTCGCTTCGTGCACCTTGACCAGGACATCCTCGCTGGTCTGTGTTGTGATGTCGGTTTTGGGATCGACTTCGGCCCAATCGAAGACGCCGGTGTGGTCGTACAGTTTGCTATCTGCCTGAAGTAGAGACGTTTCAGTGAGCGGCTCGTTGGGCTCGATGGATGAGATATCAGTATTGATCAGCCGTTGTTGCGTGTGCACGCGGCCCAACGTCAGAGTCTCGCCGGTAAATACGCGCGGGCCCTCGTAAATGTGGTAGACGACATTGATATGGTGCGGATCTTCTTTGGAAACCTGGGTTGCCGTTTCGCGAAAACTTGAAGTGAGATAGCCGGCCTTCAGGTAGTTGGCAACGATGGAAGCCCGGTCGGCTTCAACATTAGCCTGCGAGTACGGCTGGCCCGCGGCGACCTTGAGCCCGTTGGGCGCGAATTCTGATTCAGGAAACGTATATGCGCCTTCGATCGAAAGTGCATTCACGATGTCGCGCGGACCCTCTGTGATATGAAATTTAACCTGGATGTCGCCGTTTTGATGGGCGACCGAAGAAGTAACCTGCACGCTGCTGAAACCCTGCGATTTATAAACTGCGGTGAGATTTTTGACACTGGTGCGGACAAGCTGATCGCTGAAGTTACCGTGCGAAAAGAGATGCTTTTTCTCAACAGAGATGTGCGGCTCGAGGTCCGAAGCTTTCAAGCCGGACTCACCGGCCATGCGAACGGCGGTGACCGTATGCTTCTTTTCCTTGCTCAGGTGATAGACCACCGTGCGAGAGTTCTCGCCTTTGGTGATGTCAGACGTGACCTTCACGTCGAAGTAGCCCTTCTTCTGGTAGTAGGAAGTAAGCGCCTGCTCCCCTTCCTGGACGGTCTCCTCATCCACGCCTACGCCCTGGTACTCAGGTAGCAGGGACTTTTTGGTCCACGGCCAAAGATGTGCACCGGCGATCTCGACGTGCGTTTTCGGGCCCGGCTTGACTTTGAAATGAATGTCGGCGCGATTCGTGTCCTCGTGATACTCGGCGCCCGCCAGTTTTACTTGCGCGCTGAGGAATCCCTCTTTCTGTAAGCGAGCTTCGATCAATTTTGTGGCATTCTCCAGCGAAGAGCGGTGGTAGGGTTTGCCTTTGCGAATTGCCGCTCCGCGAAGTCGCGCCAGCAGAGTGGTGAGGCGATGCTCGAGATCGGCGGAGCCGGGAGCAGGAAGACCCTGGATATCGACGTCTCCGAATTTCGCTCGCCGGGCGAGATTGGAATGGAACAACACATTGACGATTCCATGCTGCTGGTCGACCTGAAGTTCTGTGGTGACCTGAACCTTGAAATACCCTTCCTGCTCAAAAAACTTGACCAGCAACTGGCGGTCGCTTTCGATCTCCACCGCATCGTACGGCGATTGGCTTTGATAGTTGGCGACCTGCACGAGACGGGAATAGGGAAACCTCTCAGCCCCTGGAAACTCGAAGATGCCGTAGTAAACAGCTGGCTCGACGACGAACGAGACGCGCACCCCATCCGCGTCCGGTTCCACCTGCACGCGGACGTCTTGAAAATGACCGGCGGCCTTGACTGCGGCAGCGCTGTCATTGACTTTCTGGTTGTCAAAAGACTGCCCTTGCTGTTGCGCGATCGCCGAAGAAAACTGAGTCGCTTCAAGGTCCGGACGTCCCGCGATGTCGACAGCTATCACCTTCTGGCCTTCATAAGAGGCCAAAATCTGGTCCGACGGCGGAAGGTTGGAGTCTTGCGGAATCTGCGCTCCGAGCTTCGCCAAAGGAGAAGCAAGTATCGCGATGCAAGGCCACAGCCAAAGCCGCCTGGCGATTCGCGCGCTCCGCGGAGCGGTCCTGTGGGCGACTCGAGCTGGTGACACCATGTGTCTCTTGGATGCGCGACGATTGGAGGCGTTTGCTCAGTCATTTAGCCGCTTGTTCAGGCGCCCAGAGCGGGCGCCTTGCCGGCACTTCCTTTCGTGAACTCAGGCCGATCTGACGACCAGGGGTCGGCCCTCGATCGGAGCTATCGAGACAAACTGATCGGGCATCTAAAGCAACTGTGCATCGTACCCTCGATCGCAACGGTGTCCTATCGCCCCGCAAAAGCCCATCATCGATCCTCAATTGAACCGCCAGGAGAGACGAATCTGGGAGCGCGTGTCTCTTTCCCCGCTTGAATCCCTGTGGAATCTCCAGGGGACCCGGCTGACACAAATCGCGGTGAGAACCTGGAGGTCTTTGATTGAGGACCGGGTCTTCGGTCACGCAGCCGAACTGGGATTCTATTTTCTGTTCGCGCTGTTTCCCACGCTGCTGTGCGCCGGCTCGATTCTGGGGCTTGCGGCGCGGTCGGCCTATCAGTTCTACGACAAACTCCTGGACTATTTAGCGGTGGTGATTCCCACGTCGGCTTTGGGAACTGTGCTCAGCACGTTCAACGAGACCGCGACCGCGGCAACCACGGGAAGGGTGACCTACGGATTGATTGCTGCAGTGTGGTCGGCATCGGTTGGGATCTCGGCCATCCAGGACACGATGAACGCGGTGTACAAGATTCAGGACTCGCGTTCCTTTATCGTGGCGCGGATTCAGGCGATCGGGTTGACGATCCTGCTCACCTGCATCGTAAGTGTTGGCCTGAGCTCCATGCTGCTCGGCGATTACCTGGTGAAGGTGACAGAGCTACGCATTCCCGATCTCCTGCTCCGCTATGCCGCGGCGAATGGCGTCCGGCTAGCGAGCTGGGTGATTGCCGGTGCCTTGCTGGCCTTGACGTTTTCGATACTTTATTATTGGGCGCCGGATTGCAAGACGCGACGCTGGCACTGGCTGACGCCCGGAGGGGCGATCGGAATCGTCGGCTGGATGCTGTCCTCTCTCGGCTTCCGTATCTACCTGCACTTCTTCAACAACTACACCATCACTTACGGTTCTCTCGGAGCGGTGATTATTCTCCTGATGTGGTTCTATATCACCGGGCTCATGCTGCTGCTCGGAGCTGAGATCAACAGCCAGATTGAAGCTGCAGCGGCAGAGAAAGGTCTGCGGCAAAGTGCACCGAATACGGGTTCGGGGAGTCTCAATTCGCTGCCGCATCCAGGCGCAGAGACCTAGATGGGAACCTGCCTCAATTTGCGCTGAACGGTTTCCTTTGTGGTGATGGCTTCCTCACAGGCGCCCACTCCGATCGGCCGCCTACTTTTTCGCAGTCGCCGTGGCCATCGGATATTCGGAGAACAGGTAGCCGGCTTCGTCGCTATCGATCTTCTCGAGTTCCAAAAGTTCCACCGACCTGGAGGTCACCAACTGGGTGCGAAAGTAGTAGCTCTTCCCGGCTTCGGCAGTAAAATGTGCGAGCTCCACGCGCTGCTCGACAAAAGAAGACTGCAACGTTGTACAAATATGGTGCTCGCCGGGCGTAACCGCGACCGCAAACCAGGAGTCGCCGTGGCCCGCGCCCACCCAGTTGCCGTCCACGCCATACTTTAAGGTAGGGTACGCGAAAATCGGGTTTCCATCCGGAATGCCGGCATCGTGAATGAAATAGACCAGCGCCTTTCCTGCCTGGGGCAGCACGGGGCCATGCTGGCTCTGATCCAGGCTGACCTTGTAGTTTACGTTTGCAGAACCGCAAGCCGTAGCCAGCCGGTTCTGACCCGTTTGCTGACTGAACAGTTCGTTCTGTTGTGCCAACGCGAAGACGATAAGGCAAACGAATCCCGCAGCAGTTTTCATGGTCGCGCTCCCTGTAAATGATTTGCTAAGAGGAGGGGATGCAACCGGGACGAAATTGGTTGTATCAAAAGAAATGGCGGGATAGCTTTGTGCTTTTCCCACCACCTTTTTTCGACCTGCCTTTGGCGCGCTAGGCGTAGAAACCGCGTTGCTTGATGGTATAAGCCACGCGATCGATGGCCAGCATATAGGCTGCGATGCGGTTGTTCACATCGTGCGCATCGGCATAGCGGACCACATCGTCAAAACTGGCGCGCAGGATGCCTTCCAGTTGTTCATTCACAATCGATTCCTTCCAGAAGAATCCCTGCCGGTCCTGCACCCATTCAAAATAGCTGGCCGTTACTCCGCCGGCGTTGGCCAAAATGTCGGGCACAATGAAGATTCGTTTCTCAGACAGGATCTCGTCTGCCACGGCGGTGGTGGGCCCGTTGGCGCCCTCCACAATAATGCGCGCTTTCACCTTGTCGGCATTGCGGCTCGTAATCACGTTCTCAGTTGCCGCAGGGATCAGAATTTCGCAATCCGCCAAGATCAGCTCTTCGCTGGGCATGGCTTCGGCGCCGCGGAATCCGAGAATCGTGTTATTGCGGTATTTGTACTCGAGCAGTTGATGAATATCGATGCCGCTGGAGTTGTACAAGCCGCCGTCCCGCTCCGCGATGCCGACAATCTTGTATCCCTGCTCATGCATCAGCCGTGCGGCATTCGATCCCACGTTGCCAAAACCCTGGATGACGACGCGACAACCTTCGACATCCATGCCCAACTGGCGGAGGCTCTCGGTGCATACCACCATCACGCCGCGCCCCGTGGCTTCAATGCGCCCCTGTGAACCGCCAATATTCAATGGCTTGCCGGTCACCACGCTGGTTACCGTCTGGCGCATGTGCATGGAGTAGGTGTCCATAATCCACGCCATGGTCTGCTCGTTGGTGTTCACGTCAGGCGCGGGAACGTCCTTCTCCGGGCCAATGAACTCGATGATCTCGGAGGTGTAGCGCCGCGTCATGCGCTCCAGCTCGCCCTTGCTCATGCTGTGGGGATCGCAGATGACGCCGCCCTTGGCCCCGCCGAATGGAATATTGACGACCGCGCACTTCCACGTCATCCAACTGGCCAGTGCGCGTACTTCATCCAGCGTCACATCGGGCGCGTAGCGGATTCCGCCCTTGCACGGCCCGCGCGCCATGGAGTGCTGTACGCGGAAGCCTGTGAACATGTCGATCATGCCGTTGTCGAGGGCCACGGGAAAGTGAACGATGACCTCACGCGACGGCGAGCGTAGCACTTTCCACAAACCTTCATCGAGATTCAGCTTGCGGGCTGCAAAGTCGAAGCGGGCGCTTTGCGCCGCCCACGGATTGATCTCCTGGTCCAACGTCACACTGGTATTTCCGGTTGCCATATCTGGTCTCCCTATCCCGCTGCTCTTCGGATTCGAAATCAAGCTCCGCTTCTCAAGAATACAGTCGAAGCAGCGGTCTTCCTCTGGTTTTTCGTGGCCGGCTCGGCGAACTCGCGTGGCTCTCTCGCTTGGTTTGCCGCCAGGTTCAGCCTGCTTGCAGTCGCCTGCTGGCCCAAACCTCAGTGAGTCTAGGCCACCTCCGGTTCCCCGTCAAGCGGCTGGAACACAGGATTCGACAGTCGTCCTTGGGCGGCCTCGGCCCCGCGCGGGCCCGGCCCGGATCGGGATCCTGCGCGGCGCTCACCGCGCAGCAGCAGTTACACTTAGGCTGTGAAAGCCTACGAGCGTTCCGCCCAGCCCAGCCGCAAAGAGTTCCTGGACCTCGCCCGGACGCACACTCTTGTGCCCGTGTGCCGCACCCTGATGGCCGATCTGGAAACGCCGGTTTCGGCTTTTTTGCGCGCAGCGTGGGCGGAGCGCGAATGCTTTTTGCTCGAGTCCGTTGAGGGCGGCGAGCAGGTGGGCCGCTACACCTTCATCGGCCTCACACCGTTCAAGCGCATTGTGGCGAGGGGGCGCGAGATCGCCATTACCGAGGGCCGCAAGACCACTCACATTGAGGGCGATATCTTTGCCATTCTGCGCGATGCGCTCAGCGGACACAAGCCCGCTCGCCTGAAAGGACTGCCACCTTTCACCGCCGGCGCCGTCGGCTATCTTGCTTATGACGCGGTCCGCCAGATTGAGCGGCTGCCCACGTTGGCCAAAGATGAACTGCATGTTCCCGACGCCTGCCTGCTGTTCTTTGACGAAGTGCTGGCATTCGATCACGTGCGCAAGGAGATCATGCTCGTGGTTACGGTGGATGTTTCGAAGGGCAACGCTGCCGCAGCCTATGATCGGGGCCTGAAGCGTCTTGACCGTCTGGAAAAACGGCTGGCGCAGCCGCTCCCGGACCTCGACAAAAAGAAGTCGCGCCCTTCGTCGAAGCTCAAGGTGAAGCACCGCGTCGCGAAGAAGGAATACATGGCGGCTGTGGAGCGCGCCAAGGAATACATCCGCGCCGGTGACGCATTTCAAGTGGTCGTTTCGCAGCGCTTCGACGTCGATCCAGAAGTGGACAGCTTCCAGGTTTACCGCGCGCTGCGCACCGTCAATCCCAGCCCTTATATGTTCTTTCTGCGCTTCGCGCCGGATGGGCCGCTGGGCGCGCGGGCAGCAAACCCGCCAAAGAACTTCTCCAAAAAGTCAAAAGTTTCGGAGAACCGGCCGCTGGAGCTGGCGGGCTCGTCGCCGGAGCTGCTGGTGCGCGTTCACCAGGGTAAAGTCGAGTACCGGCCGATTGCGGGCTCACGCCCCCGCGGCGCAACCGAGGCCGAAGACAATGCGCTGGCCGAAGAGATGCTGCACGACCAGAAAGAGCGCGCGGAGCACGTGATGCTCGTCGATCTTGGCCGCAATGACGTGGGCCGTGTGAGCCGCTTCGGCAGCGTGAAAGTCGACAAGCTGATGTTCGTCGAGCGCTACAGCCACATCATGCACATCGTGAGTTCAGTTGAAGGCCGGCTGCGGCCTGATCTGACGGCCGTCGACGCGTTACGCGCCTGCTTCCCGGCCGGCACGCTCTCTGGCGCTCCAAAGGTCCGCGCGATGGAGATCATTGAAGAGCTTGAGCCTGCGCGGCGTGGCACCTACGGCGGAGCGGTTCTCTACGCAGACTTCTCCGGCAACCTCGACTCCTGCATCGCCATCCGCTCCATGCTGCGCGCGGACGGCAAGGGCTCGGTGCAGGCTGGCGCCGGCATCGTCGCCGACTCCGTACCTGAGACCGAGCATCAGGAATCGCTCAACAAGGTGCAGGCTGTGATCCGCGCTATCGAGCGCGCGAGAGAGATGTAGATCACTTTGGGAGGCAAACGGCTTGCCGTTCAACTCCCTGTTGACAATTGCTTCCAGGCGGCGATTCTCCAGAATGGGAAGCCGGACAGCCGTGCCGCTCCGATCAGGAAGAGAAGCCCGAATATCGAAACCCCCGGCACAATTGCCCATCGACCTTCTGCCACGTCCATGCAGACATCCAGAACCTGGATGAGTCCCACCAGGACCATTAAATTGCCGAGTGCCCGCCTGGCCCGAATCAGCAGAAGCGCCACAAGCATGGCCGCGAGAGCCAGGTTACGCGCGGCCAGGTATCCAGCGTAGATATGCACCGCGCCATTAATCTCGTCGTGCGGCGAAGCCAGCATCGCCGGATGAACGAGCGCGATGACCGCTCCCATCGCAGTGAGCGTGGCGCCGAGAATCACAATCGCGCTTAGCCACCATGCGATGGGTTGATTTAATTGGGCACCTGGCGTTGCGATCGGACGCTTCGTGTCGTTCCATTCCGCCATGTCAGACCTCCTCCGGCGCGCAAAAGGAATTTTTGGGCCAGTCTGGTTAAATACGGCAACGACCAAGTCACAGTTCCTCGGATTTCGTTGCGGAATTCTGTGAGCGGCAGGCAGCCTCCGCGCGTCCATGGAGAAAGACATCCACTGGAGGAGGACGCGATGGGGAAAGTGTGGAATTGGGCGAGAAACGGTCTGGCGCTCGGAGCAGTGCTGGCCCTGGGACTCTGGCTGGGCGCGGGACGCACGGTCAAGGCGTCAAGCAGCGACGCCGGAATGGGTGTGCAATTTCAACTTGCCGGAGTCAGTATGGAAAGCTCGTTGCTCGTATACCAGCCGGAAACGCGGACCGTGTACGTCTACCAGGGCGCTACTCTTGGCAACGCGAACGTGCAATGCACATACAAGTTTCAGATGACTCGACCGGGCGAGGTTATTCGCCGCGTTCCCTGCCCCGTACCGGAACTCAACCCGTAGCAGACATTACTCGGCGCCGAAGATGCGCTTGAAGAATCTCCCGACCCTGCGGAAGAATCCGGGCTTCTTCGGCGCGCTCGGCGTTTGCGCCGTCGAAGCCGCCGGTCCAGGCGCAACCGGCGATGCTGGTGGCTGCGGAATCGCAACCGTTTGCGGCGCAGACTGGCTGCTCTTGTAGACCAGCGTGGTCGCGGCCTGGCCGGATCCTGCGGTCGTATTCGCGGCAGTAGCCGGTGACTTGGGCGCCAGTCCCTCGCTCTGCGCTAATGGGAACTCGTTCGCTTCTGACTTGGCCGGTGGAGGACATCCGCATGGTTCCTTTTCCTGGTCGACGACCTGCTGCAGACTGCCATGTTCGAACATCACGCGCTGTCCCGGCTGCACGCGATAGAGGCCGCCCTCGAAGACGCTGGTCACGACGACGTAGGGCGCGTTCGCTCCGGCGTTATCGACGCAGGTGTCGCCATCGTCTCCCATACGCACGCTGACATCTGCCGCATTCGGTCCGCCGATCATAATGCGGAAGTAGGGCGTGAGCAGCGTGTCGGCATTTTGCTCGCGCGCGTTGCTGGCCGCAAAGCTCATCTCCACTGCGCCGCGGTCAAGCGCAACCAGCAGCCCGGGCACATCGCCCGACACTGCGCTCGAATCAGCCGCAAGCTTCACGGAGCTCGAGGCGCAGACGTGCATGGTTCCGCGATACGGCAGAGCCACCTGAGCTGTCGTATCGCCCGCGGTGATGGTCCCGCTACCCGTGATGTACGCTCGGCCGTTCCAAGCCTGCAGCGGTCCTGCAACCGAGAGCGCAGCGCCCGGAATGGATTTGTCGAGCGGAACGATGGCGATTGGCGGAGTAGCGAACGTGGGAGCGCCAGCGGATGCAGGTATTGGCTGCGAGGTTCCCGCGTCGGCCGGATTCGGTGCTTGCTGAGCCGGGGCGGCCGGTTGCGACGCTGTCGCAGGCGCTGCACCCGGCGTTGTTTGTGCGGGCGCGGTCGATGGCGCCGCAGCGTCTTGCGCTTCGCTTGGCTGCACTGCCAGAAAAGCGGCGGCGATGGCCAGCATCATCATCAATCTTGAAACGAGCTGCACAATTGCACCGGAAGGCACGGATGATCGAAAAGTCGAAGTGTTCGGCGAGACCCGCAAAACGGCAATCATCGTGGCGCGCATTGGCTACATGTCCAGAAAATTGCGAATCATCTGATGTCCGCCCTCGGTGAGGACGCTCTCGGGGTGGAATTGAACGCCTTCAACCGGTAGGCTGCGATGGCGCACGCCCATAATCACCCTGCCCGAACCACTTACTTCTGCGGTCTCGGCCGTGACGGCAAGTTCGGCCGGAAGCGACTTCTCTTCCACGATGAGCGAGTGATAGCGCGTGCAGGTGAGCGGTGTCGGCAGTCCGGCAAAAATTCCCTTTCCGTCGTGTTCCACCGCGCTGGTTTTACCGTGCATCAGCGTCTGCGCGCGAATGACTTTACCGCCGAACGCCTCGCCGATGGCCTGGTGGCCCAGGCAAACGCCGAGAATCGGCGCCTTGCCCGCCATGTGACGGATGAGCGGCACCAGAATTCCCGCCTCATGCGGCGTACACGGCCCCGGCGAAAGCAGAATCCGCTCCGGCTTCATGGCTTCGACCTCTTGGGGAGTCACCTCGTCGTTGCGCCGCACCACGACCTCCGCGCCAAGCTCGCCCAGGTACTGGACGAGGTTGTAGGTGAAGGAGTCATAGTTGTCGAGGACGAAGACCATGGTGATTTCCAGTGTAGCGCGGGGAGGGCCGCGAATGAGCGCTCCAGCGCGTCGAGCGCCGAGCTTGCTTAGTAAATCCGGCACTAGTTATCTATGCAGACTATTGAGACAAGAAGAACCTGCGCCAATCCATAAGAACTTGTATTCCGCGGTAAACAGGCACGACAAACGGTCCATGGCAGCAGTGCTCTCACGTGCTCAGAAAATGTAGTGCACGGAGTGGAAACGCAATAGGGGCATCGTGGACTTCAAACTCAACCTGCGCCGGAAATGGCGCCGCTTGCGCCGCCTCGCGCGCATCTGCAACACTGGCAAAGGTCAAAGTTCATGGTCGTTCATTTCCTTATTCAGGGCCGCGTTCAGGGTGTCGGCTTTCGCTGGTTTGTGCAGCGCGAGGCCAGCGAGCTCGCTTTGCGCGGCTGGGTCCGCAATACCGAGGAAGGCGAAGTGGAAGTTCTCGCGGCAGGCGACGCCGGCAATCTCGACGAGCTGCGCTCGAGCCTTCGCCGCGGCCCGCGCGGGGCGCGCGTCGACCATGTCGTCGAGCACACGCTGGCCGAGAGCGAAGCCGAGGGGCTTGACTCCTTCCACATCGATGGCGCGTGGTGACGCGCACCAATCTCGCCAACTGCTTCCTCGCGACTCCTCGATGCCTGCTTCCAATCTTGTGGCTATAAACTGATAACTGATAACCGACAACCGATCGTTGAGGAATGGAGTCACGCTTAGCCATGCCGGAAATCGCAAAGCCCGTCAACGTGGAAGATCTGAAGAAACTGGTCCGGACTGTGCCGGACTTCCCCAAGCCAGGGATTCTGTTTTACGACATCACCACGCTGCTCAAGGACAAGACGGGATTCGCGCAGTTGATTGACGCGATGGCTGCGCATTATATTGGCCGCCACATCGACCTGATTCTGGGCATCGAGGCGCGCGGCTTCATCTTTGGCCCCGCGCTGGCTTATCGTCTCAACGCCGGCTTTGTTCCCGTGCGAAAGCCAAGAAAACTGCCTGCGCCGGTGGCGCGCGTGACCTACGACCTCGAATACGGCTCGGACACGCTGGAGATTCACATGGATGCCATCGCTCCCGGACAGAGCGTAGTGCTGGTTGACGATCTGCTCGCCACCGGCGGCACCATGGAGGCCACCATCAAATTGGTGAAACAGCTGGGAGGCGTGATCGCCGGCCTGGGTTTCGCCGTTGAGCTCGACTTTCTCAAAGGCCGCGACCGCTTCACCGAATACGACGTCTTCAGCCTGCTGCATTACAACGAGTAGGAAATCCACATTCGCCTGGCGCCACCGCCGTTTTTGCGCGGAGGTGTGCCGGTTTCGAGTGCTATTCTGGTTCCCCAAATTCACCCCGGAGGTAACAAATCATGAAAGTTCGCCTTGCAGTCAAGATTGCCTTGTGTATCCTCGTCGCGGGTCCTGTTCTTTCCACCAAGCCCGCAGCCGCGCAGATGCCCAGCGGAGTCAATCCACCACCGAAGTACATTTATCTGACCAACATTGCCATCAAGCCGAATATGACGGGCTCCTTCATCGCCAACGAAAGCTCTGAAGCGCAGGCTGAGCGGGCGGCGAAGGCACCCATCAGTTATTTCGGCATGATCAGCATTACCGGTTCTCCGCGCGCCCTGTATTTCGCCGGGTTCGACTCTTTTGCCGACATGCAGAAAGAACACGAGCAGGGGATGTCCGACTCCAAATTGCAGGATGCTCTCAAGTCTGCCGACGCGGCCGAAGCTCCCGCATTGAGCCAAACGTACGGAAGCATTTACAAGTATCGCGAAGACCTGAGCCTGAATGCGGGTGTCGATCTTTCGCAGATGCGCTTCTTCGACATCACCCTGTTCCATGTTCGCAACGGCCACTATCAGGATTGGGAACATCTGGTGAAGATTTACGAGAAGGCCTACTCGTCTATCGCCAATTCGCACTGGGCCATGTTCGAAAAACTATACGGTGAAGACAGCGACAGAACCTTCATCCTGGTGACGCCGATCAAGGCTCTCGCGGAAGAAGACCAGGCCATGATCGACGGCGACAGCCTGCCCAAGACCGTGGGTGCGGATCAAATGCAATTGATGCGTGAGCTGGGCGCAGAAACTGTCGAGTCGTCGGAGTCGGATCTTTTTGCGATCGTCCCGCAAATCAGTTATGTGCCGGATGCATGGCTTACGGCCTCGCCTGACTTCTGGGGCAAAAAGTAATTAAAGTAAAGCCGGCTCAACGTGAAGGGCCCATCCCGCAATGGAATGGGCCTTCACTTGGAATTCGTCAAAACACGTCCTTTGGTTCATGCTCATCTGCCGGCACAGGTTCGCCCCCCGGCGATGGACTGGCCTCGGCGGAATCCTCCTGAAACATCTGCGGATCGGCGAAGCGATAGCCCACATAAACATCGGTAAGCAGATAGAGCGGATTCGACGGATCGTCTTCAATCTTCTTGCGCAACTGCCGGACGAAGGTGCGCAGGTACTCGACTTCTTCGCGGCTTTCCGCGCCCCAAACGGCTGTCAGCAGCTTGGCATAGGTGACGACGCGGCCCGCGCGGCTCATCAGGCAGTAGAGAATGTCAAACTCCTTGCGCGTGAGCCGCACCGCTGCGCCTCGCTTGGTCACCAGCCGCTTGGCCGGCTCTAAGCGGATTTCGCCAATCTCCATGGGCGCATCCTCGGGTCGAGCCGGAGCGCGCACGCGGCGCACCGCCGAGCGGATCCGCGCGATCAGCTCACGGGTGCTGAACGGCTTGGTCACGTAGTCGTCGGCTCCGAGTTCAAGCGCTTCCACCTTGTCCTCCTCGTCATCGCGCACGGTGAGCATCAGCACGGGAAGCCGCGGCGCAAAGGTGCGAATTCGCTTGAGCGTTTCAATTCCGCCGATGCCCGGCATATTGATGTCGAGAAGCACAACGTCGTGCGGAGCGGAACGCAGGGCCTGGAGCGCCTCCTCGCCACGCGACGCCTCGGCCACCTGGAACCCAAGCTCTACGAGCGGCGGCCGCAGCGCGCGGCGAATGGCCGGTTCATCGTCGACCACGAGAATGCGAATCGCAGGCTGCATCATGACGAGCTCTCCCTTTCTATTGTCAGCGGAATAGCGGCAAAGAACGTAGTGCCTTCCTCTTCGTCGCTGGTGACCCAAACGTAGCCTCCGTGGATCTGCGCCGCGCGCTTGGCCACCGACAGCCCAATTCCCGTGCCTGGGGCGCGGTCGGCGTACGTCGACGAACGATAGTAGCGGTCAAAGATTCGCTCGCGGTCCGCCATGGGGATGACCGGCCCAAAGCTGTGCACAGAAAAAATGGCCTCTCCAGCCGCGATCAGCACCCGGATGGTGACAGTGCTTCCAAAGTTGGAGTATTTACACGCGTTGTCAATGTACTGGGTCAGCAGCATGGTCATCAACTGCTGATCGCAACTTAAAGCCAGGCTCTCGTCCTCGATCTCGATGGCGACCTTCATGCTCGCCAGCCGGTCCTTGAGCGCCGCAACGACCTCTTCGATCAGCGTACCCACACTCACCTGAGTAACGTGAATGGCAACTTCTCCCGCATCGAGTCGCGCCGTGGTCAGCAGGCGGTTGGTCAGGTCTCCCAGCAACGTGGTCTGTTCGTCAATCAGCCCCACAAGGTCCGCCTGGCCCGGGGAGAGCCGGCCCATCTCGCCCAGCCCCGTTGAAGCCGCGCGAATGGCCGTGAGCGGGGTCTTGTACGCATGCGCCAGACTGTCGAGCACCGTGGCTCGAAGCTGTTCGGTGCGGCGCTCGGTCTCAATGCGGCTTTCATTCGCAAAGGCGCGATAGCGGTCAAAGGTGATGGCGATCAGCGAAGCGATTGCGTTGTTGGTCAACGGACTCGTTTCCCCGCGCACCACCAGGCTGCCGACGGGCACCGTTCCCAGCCGAACCACTCTGCGCCCAATTCCACTCGCTGTATCGTCGTCCGAGGTCTCAAAGTAGTAGACGTTCTGCGCCAACTCCTGCGGGTCGACGTTCCAGAATCCCGCGGTGTAGACGTCGTGCAAGTCGGCATCGAAGACTGCGACAGCCTCAAGGTTGAAGATTTCATGCACCAGCTCGGCCAGTTGCGGACCCGGTTCCACATGAAGGTCCATCTGCAGGGTCCGCCGGGTGAATTCGTAAAGGTCTTCCATCTGCCCGCCGCGGAACTCGGCCTCACGGGCGTGATTGGTCACTCGAGCCGACAACCGGCTCACCGTGAGCGCCACAAGCACAAAGACCACCAAAGTGACCGAAGCGGTCGGATTGGCCGCAATGGCCAACTCGGGCTGCTTGGCCGTGAACCAGCTCTGCGCCACCACGGCCGAGAGTGAAACGATCACAGCCTGCCAGAACCCGCACAGCAACGCCGTGGGAACCACGATGAGCAAATAAAGCAGCGCGGCCACGGGCAGCAGACGGGGCGACCAATGCGCGAGTGCCGCCACCAGAATCGCGGCCACCACTCCCAGCGCACACTCCAGCGTGAATAGGAGCACCCGCAAGCTGGAACCGCGCGGTCGGCCGAACAATATGACCGACCTGTCTGGATTGCGTTGCGACAACCGGGCACTCACCTTCCTGGTATCAAATCACTGGATCTGGCAACCCGAGCGGACCTCGACCCGGGAAGCTACGACTGCAATCCGCATTTAAGCAGTTCGTAAATCAATCGGAAATCTGCGCGGAGCCGCCCGCAGCGCCCAGACTCCGGCAAGCTCTAGCAAGGGAAATAAAATTTTATCAGGTCCTTCGCCTGCTCTTCACTCGGCCAGCGGGGCGCACCCCTCGGCGCACGGCAGATTATTGTCCAGATTTCCTCATCCACTTGGCGCCGGCCCATGGAAGGACCCGCGCCTTAAAGCTGATTTGTCAGCGACTTCTGGTCACGACGCGCGCTATGAAGAATCTTTTTCTTATCTTCATAGCTTCTTTATGCTTCATTTGCGTTACTGGTCATAGCTCGTTTCGGTCAATTCAGGGCGCCTTTCACCACAACACGGTTGTCGGCCTTGAGCGCCGGCAATCCAAGCTTTATCTGTGCGCAAGGATCGCTTTTCTCGACGCCTGGTTCCGGCGCCCGAGGGGTCGTGTCGAAGCGCGCCATGAGTTTCTCAGTCGTTCATTCCCATCATGCACAAATCTTTTCTTGGAGGTATCGTGTCGATGCAATCGAACCGAACTGCAATCCTTCGATCAGTCGGATTAATCGCCGGAGCCGCAATGGCGATCGCCCTCACCGCCGGTGCACAAACACCAGCGCCTGATGCAGCGCCCGCAGCAGCACCTGCGCCTGCTCCTGCAGCCCAGGCACCGGCCGCCGCGCCGGCCGCGCCGGCCGCCGCACCCACATGGAGCGTGGGCCCGATGGATCTGAGCGGGTACGTTGACGGCTACTACAGCTTCAATTTCAACCGCCCCAACACTTCGATGGGCGACTTCGATCAGATTAACCAACTCTATAACTTCAACGACAAAACGGATCAGTTCGAGTTGAGCGCTGCCAAGCTCACGCTCAACCACAGTCCCGATCCAATCGGCGCGCACGTCGACTTCATTTACGGCCGCACCAACGATCTGATCAACAACGCTGCTTCAAACACGACGACGACGACGTTTGTCGCTTCGCAACTTCCCTACCTCGAACAGGCATATCTGAGCATCGCGCCGCCCAAGGCCAAGGGCTTCGAGTTGGACTTCGGCAAATGGGTTACCTCGGCCGGCGCTGAAGTCATCGAGGCCAAGGACAACTGGAACTACTCGCGTTCACTGCTCTTTGTGAACGCCATTCCCTACTGGCACTTCGGCGCGCGTACCTCGCTGCCGATTTCGAAGACCGAGACCATTGGATTTCAGCTTTTTAATGGCTGGAATAACGTCTCCAAGTCGAACGGCGGCATCTCCGGCGCGTTTACGAGCGCTCTTGTGAAGCCGAAGTACACCTGGGATTTCAACTATCTGGTTGGTCCTGAGAATGCCAACACCGCCAGCGGCCTGCGCAACCTGTTCGATACCACGCTGCTGCTTACGCCTCCCGGAAAATTCAACGCGTACATCAACTTCGATTACGGCCAGAATCAGGATGCGACCTATAACTGCGGGGAGGAGACTCCTTGCGGCGACAACAACTTGAATAAGTGGTACGGTATTGCCGGCGCATTCCACGAACAGGCGTCCGCCAAGAATGCGATCGCTGGCAGGTTTGAATGGTTTGACGATGCGAACGGCGCCCAAACCTTGACCGCTCCCACAGGAAACACGCTTTATGAAGGCACGTTCACCTACGAGTACAAGTGGGTGGAAGGCGCGCTCATGCGTGTTGAATATCGCATCGACAAGTCCAACCTGCAGTATTTCGACAAGCTGGCCAATCAGTTTACCGACCAGCAACAGACGATCACGGTGGCCTTCATCGCCTTCTTCGGGCCACATCGTTAATAACGCGTTTCCTGATTTCGTCCTGATGGGACTTTATATGGTCCTGATGGGACGACAGATAAACTCCAGCTACAGCAAACAAACCGGGGCTGGCTCAAGCCTAACCAGGCAGCAGGCCGGTCCCGCAGCAATCAGCTTCGTTGCTCGATCTGTTTCCCACCGCAGACGAGTGCGCCGCCGAATTTGAATGTAAGAAATCCCGGGGGTCATCCGCCGGGAGCCGCGAAACGAACTTCAAAATCTCAGGAGAATGCTCATGGCAGATCAGAAAGCACCTCAGATGCAGGCCACCCTGGGCCTAACCGGGCTGACCAGCAACGCAATGGCGCTCATCGCCCCCGGCGCCTTCCTTTGGCTCACGTTCTACCTGCAGGCCAGCACGGGTGTCGCGGGCCAGCCATCCACTGCTCCCGCAATGTGGATCGGCATCTTCGCCGCGTTGCTCCTTTGCCTGGCGACCGCCGTGTCCTACGCCGAGATCTCCAAGCTTTACCCCGGCACCGGGTCCAGCTACTACTACGCCGAACAGGCCATGCTCTCCAAAGACAAGGCCTTCAAATATGCGCGCATCTCCAAGTTCATCGTGGGTTGGGGCTCGCACCTCTATTACTGGGTGTATCCCGGTGTGATGGTGGGCGTGACTGGCGTATTTGTTGGCTACGTTGTTGGCTTTCTCTACCCCAACTTCATGAGCGGCTCCAACCCTGGGCCACTCTTCATGGCTCTGGTTGCCGTGGTCTTCTCCTTCTTTGTGGCCTGGATCGCCGCCAAGGGCGCAGGCGCGTCGACGGCAGTGAACATTGCCATCAACATTATTCAGATTTCCGCCTTGATCGTGTTCAGCGTCCTGGCTCTCGGCTATCGCGCCAACCATCCCGACGGCGCGACTGGTTTCCAGTACGACTCGCAAACGCTCGCCACCTACACCTACCAGTTCGCCACGGCCAAAGACGGCACCACGATGCGCGACTCGAGCGGCAATCCCCTGCCGTTGCTGGACGCAGCCGGCAAGCCGGTTCCCTATGTCATCACCTACCCAACAACCGACTCCACCGGCAACTTCCTCACCCATCCCAACGCTGCTTCCGTGGTCGGCGTGCACAAGTACAGTTACATGTTCATTCAGGCAACGGTCGCCATTCTTATCCTTGTCGGATTTGAATCGGTCACCTCGATGGGAGGCGAGGCAAAAAATCCGACCAAGCATATTCCCATCGCCGTTATTGCATCGCTGTTGATCCAGGGGTTGTTCTGCTACCTCTTTGAGTACTTCTGTGCGAATTATTTTCTCAACTCCGGCTATACCATGCAAACTGCAGCCGGCTCGGCCGCGCCCATCGGCGACATGATGATCATCGTCGGTGATCAATTGCTCGGGCAGGGGCATGGCAAGTACTTCATGCTCATCGAGGCATTTACGGTGTTCCTCGCACTCATCGGCACCACGCTGAGCTGCATGAACACCGGCGCCCGCGTTACCTATGCCATGGGCAAGGATGACGAGGCTCCCGAGCACTTCGGCGTCCTCCACGCCGGATCCCTTTCACCCCGCAAGGCTATCTGGACGCTGGCCTGGATCTCGGCCGTCATCGGCGTCATCGGCGTGTCGATCTACTTTGGCGACTCCAGTGCGCCGACCGACGCGACGATTGCCGCTCTGCCTCACAACATCTTTTCCAGTTTTGGCTATTTCGGCCATGACAAGATGGCGGCAATGCCTAACTCGATGCTCGCCATCACGCTTACATCCAACTTCGGCACATTCATCCTCTACGCACTCAGCTGCTTCCTGTGCATGGTGGCCTACCACAATCGTCCCGATCACAGCTTCCTGAGGCATACGCTCATTCCTGGATTCGGCTTGCTAGCCAATCTTGTCTGCATGGCGTTCTACGTCGCCGGGCCGTTCTTTAACCTCGGCACAAAGATGGAACCCCTTACAGCATTGGGTATCGCGGGGCTCTGGGGCATCTACGGAGCAATCTACTTCCTGCGATCTTCCAAGGCCAAGGGCAAGTCTGTCCTGCTGGCCACAAAAGATGCAGTCTAAATAACCAGTCAACCGAGTTAAAAATCAGGGTGGAATCTCTCCCCGGCTTCGATCCACGAGGCTGGGGAGAGCGAACCACCCATCATTGTTTTTCAGCCCTGTTTCCTGTTACCTCTTAAAGAACGGCATCTCCCCTTTTAGCAACTGCGCGGGATGCTTTACGCGGCGGCGCATATGTTGGACGTACAGTTCGGCCAGGCAAGCGACTTCGGCAAAGTCCGAACCAACAATGAAGACGCCATGGGTTCCTTTATTCCCTCCTCGCGCCAACAGTCGCGCTCCCACGGCTTTCTCTTTGTGGTTGCGGATGGTGTAGGCGGCATGGATTTGGGCGAGGTGGCCTCGGCCACGGCCGTCTCCGTGATGACCGAGCAGTTTGCCAAGTCGCAGTCGGGATCCATGCTCATCAGCCTGCTACCGCGTTTAATCGAGCACGCCAATTCGGCCGTGCACGATCGCAGGCTCCAGCCTGAGTACCGCGGTAAGAACATGGCCACCACTCTCGTAGCCTGCGCCCTCCGGTACGATCAAGCCGTGGTTTCGCATGTTGGGGATTCGCGCTGCTACCTGGTTCGCAACGGCCAGGCCCGTCAAATCACCCAGGACCACACGCTCGTCAACGAGCAGCGCAAGATGGGCCTGATCTCCGGCGGCGACATTTCCTCTTCCGACGCACGCCACGTTCTTATTCGCTCAGTAGGACCGGAAATGTTTGTGGCTCCAGATACCACCGCGGTTTCCCTGCAGCCCGGCGACGTTTTAGTTCTGTCGACCGACGGCCTGCACGACGAGATGGCCGAAACCGAGATCGCGTCCATCGTTTCGCAAAAGAAAGATGCATCGCAGATCGCTCGAGAGCTCGTCGCCCGCGCGGTCGAAATCGACGGCGGCGACAACACCACCGCGCAGGTGATTCGCGTGCGCTCGGTGGAGCAAGTCGGCATGTATCGCGGCCGCCCCTACAGGCTCCCGATTTAAGTGGAGCCGTTGCGGCAGAAGCTTCCAAGCTGCCGACGATCGTTTGTCTCTTTGTTCCCTGCCTTACAGATTCCTTATTCCGTCTGGCCGTTCACCCGGTACAGTAGAGAAGGCCCCAATGGAGCGTGCTGCACGATGAGTTATTTCGATATGCCGGAGCCGGGAACAGCGCTGGATTCCTATCGCATCGATGCACCCATTGCCAAGAGCGGAATGGCCTCAATTCTTCGCGCGACTGACACGCGCGATGGCCGGACCGTCGCTCTCAAAATTCCCCACCCCGACATGGAAGCCGACCCGATCCTCTCTGACCGGTTCAAGCGCGAAGCAGCGATTGGCGAACGACTTAACCACCCCAACGTCATGCGCGTCTTCAAAGACGATCGCCGCTCCCGCGTTTATATGGTGATGGAATGGTGCCAGGGGCGCCTGCTACGCGAAATCCTCGACGAAGGCCGCATTCCCAAGGAACGCGCGATCCGCACCGCCATAGAAGTTTTGAAGGCCCTCGACTATATCCACTCGAACGGCGTCGTCCACCGCGACCTGAAACCTGAAAACATCATGGTTGATGAAGACGATCACATCAAGCTGATCGATTTTGGCATCGCCGGCGACACGGCCGCGCGACGCCTGACTTATGCCAACTTCACCACCATGCTGGGAACTCCCAATTACATTGCGCCGGAACAGGTGAAGGGCAAGCGCGGCGACGGCCGCACCGATCTCTATTCCTTGGGTGTCATTCTTTACGAGATGCTCACCGGCAAGCTGCCGTTCACGGGTCCTAATCCCATGGCGGCGATGAACGACCGCCTGCTGAACCACCCTCTGCCTCCTCGCGTCGCAGATCCCTCCGTGTCCCCTGAGTTGCAGGAGATCCTCTACCGCGCCCTGGAGCGCGATCCCAAGAATCGATACGCGAGCGCCAAGGAGTTCATCCACGACCTCGAGCATCCCGACCAGGTCGGGATCGAGGAGCGGCCTGAACTTCTCCACTGGCAAAAACGCAAATCCCAGCTTTCCCGCAAGATCCTCTACTATTCCGGCCTGGCGCTGATTCCAGTGGTGATTCTGCTCATCATGGTCCTCATTTCGCGCTCCCGCTGAGCCGCGTTTTCCACACTTTGAGACCCACGAATCCTCATGGATTCTTTATGCTGTTTGCGCCAGGGTTTTCGCCAATCCACCTGCATCCTGCGCACGCACGAAAGGAGTTCCATGTCCAACGAGTACCGGAATTTTCTTGCTTTGTCTTATGAAGAATTGGAAACGCTCAACCTGCAAGCCAAGAGCGACCGGCTCAAGCGCCTGCCGGCCGGCGAGGTCCGCGACAAACGCTTGAAGTATTTGACCGACGAGAAACGAATCAAAGCGGTTACGGTTCTGTTCTCCGATCTCGAGGGGCGTCTGCACCTGCTGGACTATGACAAGAAATTCCTGCTCGGATCCTACGAGAACCTGACCTTCGACGGCTCGTCGATTCGCGGATTCACGGCGCAAAAGGAGAGCGACCTCCGTCTGGGTATCGACTGGAGCGCTTTCTACTGGGTGCCCGCCGATGTCTTTGGTACTGGCAAGGTGCTGGTCTTTGGCAATGTGATCGATAAAGACGGCACACCCTATTCAGGCGACCTGCGCGGCGTCCTCAAGAACTACTCCGACAAGTTATTCAAAGACAAGAACTACACGCTCAATGCCTCCGCCGAGATCGAGGGCTTTCTCTTCGCAGGAAAAGATGCGGAACAGAAGTACATCGAAACGGGCAAATTCGAGTTCATCAACACCGGCGGCTACTATCACGTAATGCCGCTCGATCCCCTGCGCCAGTTCATCGACACCGCCGCAGAAGTGCAGCGCGCCATGGGATTCCAAAATGAAAAGGACCACCCTGAAGTGGCGCCCAGCCAGTTCGAAATCAACTTCAGCTATGCCGAGGTGGTGGCTGCGGCTGATCAGATTCAGCTGTATAAGCTGCTCTGCCGGCAGATCGCTAACAACATGGGGTTCACGGCATGCTTCCTGCCCAAGCCGATCGTGGGCGTGAACGGCAGCGGCATGCACACCAACGTCTCCGTCTCCAAAGGCAAGACGAATTTGTTCTGGGACGAAAAAGGCGAAGAGCAGCTCTCGAAATTCGGCTGGGACTTCCTCGATCGCATCCTGACTCATGCGCTCGATCTCTGCCTGGTCTTCAATTCGAGCGTGAACGCGTATCGCCGCCTCGATCCGCACTTCGAAGCGCCGAACCAGATTCGGGCTTCGGCGGTGGATCGCGGCGCAATGGTCCGCGTGCCCATCGGCAACCATCGTTCCATGCGCACCGAGGTGCGCGCGGTGGCCCCCGACGCCAACCCGTACCTGTCGCTCTACGGAATCTTCAAGACCGGCATCGACGGCGAGATTGCCAAGACTAAAGACCTGCGTGGCGGCGGCCGTTACCTTCCCGATAACATCCAGAAGGCAATCAGTGATTTCAGATCGTCAAAATGGATTGCGCAAGCTCTCGGTTCCGATGTGCAGGGCCGCTATGCCGACTTGAAAGAGGCCGCTGCCAACCGCTCTCCGCGCGAGCTGGGCACGATCGTCAAAGCCTCTGAGGTTCAGTTCCACCACTCGGTCTACAACCAATCGCTGTGGAATTTGTTCTAGGCGGCAAATCGTTTGCCCCGGGTTCCGCGCCGGTCTGGGAACCCTTTCGCGACACGTTCCCTGTTTGACCAGCCCACTGCTTCAAGCGCGTCATCCTGGGCGACGTGCGGAAGGTGAATGCGACGAATGACCTGCGTCTTGCCTCAATGCTGTCATCCTGAGCGAGTTCGCCGAAGGCGGGCGAGGGGGAGTCGAAGGACCTGCTTCTAATGCCGGTTGAGGATCAACTACTCCCTTATATACCAGCCTTCGCTTAGATCCTCCCACGTCGGGTTGGATTTCTCAATCAGGGCAATTTTCTTCGCGCGCTTCCATCCTTTTAATTGCTTTTCTCGAGCAATGGCGTTGCTAACATAAGCAAAGCCCTCGAACCAGACAAGCCGATTACATTCATAAGTCGAAGAGAATCCTTCGAACCATTTGTGCTTATGCTCGAAGACTCGCTTGTGCAGATTGCCGTTGACTCCGATGTACAGTGTCCGGCTGCGACTGGCCACCATGTATGCGCAGTAGTTTCCCTCATGCATGCGAGGACTTTAAACCAAAGGCATTTCAGGTGTATGTGATTTAGAAGCAGGTCCTTCGACTCTGTCGCGCTACGCGCTCGGTCGCTCAGGATGACAACATATTGGGGTAACCGAAAGGCAGAGGCATGCCGTCCGCATTTTCACACACTGGCCGTTTTGATTCCCGCTTCAATTTCTTCGGTCAACGCCTCGGCCGCGTCGATGCAACCCTTCCGGCTCACGTCGCGATGCGTCACCACACGAACCGCGTCCGGTCCGAATGCGCCTACAAGAACTCCGCGCGCCTTGAGCCGTGCCGCCAACTCGCCCGCGCCCTTCCCCGCCGCTAAACGGAAAATGACGATGTTGGTCTCGACGGACGCGAGATCGATCGTCACGCCCTCGGTATGCGCCAGAGCCTCGGCCAGGAGGCGAGCGTTGGCGTGATCGTCGGCCAGGTGTTTCGGTCCATCTTCGAGCGCAATCAATCCCGCAGCGGCCAGAATGCCCGCCTGCCTCATCCCTCCGCCCAAAGCTTTTCGATAAACCCGTGCTCGGGCGATTAATGCAGCCGAACCTACCAGCATCGATCCCACGGGCGCACCCAGTCCCTTCGACAAACAAAACATCACCGTATCGAATCCGCGCGTCAACGCTTTCACGTCCGCGCCGAGTGCCACAGCGGCGTTAAAGATGCGCGCGCCGTCGAGGTGCAGCGGGAGCCTGCGCTCTTTCGCCCCGTCCCAGATCTCTTGTAAAACTTCGACGCGCGTGCAGACACCGCCAGCAAGATTGGCCGTGTTCTCAATCTCGATCAGTCCTGTCGCCGCGCGAAACCCGCCGTACGGGCTAATCACCGGCTCAATGTGCTTCCAGGTCAGAATGCCGCCCTCAGCCGGCACAGCACGGATCAGGCAGCCGGAAAAGACCGCCGTCGTCGCCATCTCATAGTCGAGAATGTGCGCGCGCGATTCGGCGATCACTTCCTGGCCGGGCTGCGTCAGCGCGCGAATGGCGATCTGGTTGCCCATGGTGCCCGTGGGCACAAAGAGCGCCGCCTCGCGGCCAAACATCTCGGCTGCGCGCCGCTCAAGCAAATTGACCGTGGGGTCTTCGCCGTAAACGTCGTCGCCGACCTCGGCCGCCGCCATCGCCGCACGCATTTCCAGCGTCGGCTTGGTTACGGTGTCTGAACGAAGATCAATGATTCCTGCCAAATGATTTTGCCCCTCTAGCGTGGGTGCAGATCCTTTTCCCTGTTCCTTAATCCCTATTCCCTGCCCCTACGGTATCTCTTTCATCGGCAGCTCCATCACCGGCGTGCGCTTGCCATCCTTCTCCGCATACGCCCAAAGCCCGTGAAAGTTGGCGCGAATATCGGGATGTGCCTTGAGGAACGCGCTCATCACCGCGGTCGCCTCCGTGCGCAGCGCCGCTGCATCCGTCACACCCGTCGACTCGTACGCAACGCCAAGATCAGGCTCGTGCAGCGAGGCGTCGAGTCCAACATCATCAATTTTCCAAGTGCGGTCGCCGTCAGGCAGCGATATTGGAAACTGGCTCTCGGGTGACGGCGAAATCAACGACTGTTCCTGGTGCAGCTTTTGCAGATTCGGCGAAGTGAGAAAGTCCACGGGCAGCAGCAAGTAGCGCGCCACGTCGTAGCTGAACCAAGCCGACCAGGAATCGGATTGGGGGTCCGTTTTAGCCAGCTCTCTCGCACGCTGCCAATACCACACGCCATCATGCCCGTCGAAGACGCCCGGCCGCACCGTCAACCCGGCGAGTTTCCACTGCGTCGCGGCGCCGTCCCACGCCAGAATCAGCCCCATCTGGCCAGCCAGCGGCGCGCCCGCCGCATCGGCAAGAATCACCGCGTACCGCCCCGGTGGCAGAGCATTCATGGTGATGGTCACGGTCAGCGATCCGTTGGCGTTGGAGCAGAAAAACTGCGTGTCCTGAGTCGCGGTCTGGTCAGTTGCGTCCAAAAGATACACATCGCGCAACTTGAAATTTCCACCTTTGACGAGGGGCGCGGCTTGTTCCACCGTCGCGCGAATGCCGTCCCACTCCGAGGCCTCCTGCGGCAGCAAGTTGGCTTGCAGCGAACCAAAATCCTGCGCCAAAACGGCGGTTGCCACCCGGCCCGACGCCGCGGAAAGCGCATCGCGGTCAAGCGAGCCAAGTTCGGCCTGCGCAGTGCAGTTCGTCGCCCAACTCGCCAGAGGCATCAGCAACATGACCGATGCCGTCAAAACTCTCCACACGATCCGCATTTAAGCCAAAATCCTCTCCGCACGACTTCTTATAAAGCTCGCTTTCGAGCGTCCAACGGCCACTGCTAGTCTAGTACAGTAGAGCAGCAGCGGAGAGCCGCATCCCGCGTGCGAGCCCGCGCAAACAGGCGCTGCGGCCGAATCAGCGCTCGGTGGACCGCAAGCTGCCTTTGAATAGACTCGAAAATAGCCCGAAGGGAGGCGATTCCGATGCGTTCACAGCTATTGAAGCAAGCGGAATCCCCGCGCCGACACAACTCGCTCAGGCAGTCAGGTCGCAGGTCGCTCAAATTGGCCTCAGCTCTGCCGGCCTTCTGGGCCCTCTCGATGCTGGCCTCGGGCGTGCTCGTTTACTCCCGAACGGCCTCGGCGCAAACCACTCCATCGCCCGCTCCGGCCGCGGCAACAACACAGAAGCACGTTCATTCGCGCAAAAAGCCCTCCGCCGCCACGCCCGCGCCCCAGCCGACTCCGCCGCCTGCCCCGGTTACGCCTCCACCACCGAACTGGCCCGCCAACGACATTCCCGGCGCGGCTTCCGTCGTTTTTGACAGCCGTGGACTTCTCGTTGTCGCGTCCAATTCAAGCCTGGAACAAATCCTGAAGGAAGTTTCCATCGAAACCGGCGCAAAGGTCGAGGGCATCGACGCCGATCAGCGCATCTTCGGCACCTACGGCCCGGGACCCGCGCGCGATGTGATTTCGCAGCTTCTTGATGGCTCCGGATACGACGTCCTGATGATCGGCGATCGCGGTGAAGGCACGCCCCGCCGGATTGTGCTGACCGCACAATCGGGAGCTGCCGGTACACCGAACAATGCGAATCGAGCCGCTACCCAGCAGCCCGGCAACGACGATACGGATGCCGACCAGGCGCCTCAGGAGCCGCAGCCCGAGCAGGAGCCGCCACAGCCCACTCAAAACGGCGCCGGCCCCCCGGTTCCCATGCGCACTCCGCAACAAATCATGCAGGAAATTCAGGAGCGGCAACGCCAGCAGCAGAGCGCCCAGCAGCAGCAAGGCGAACAACAGAATCCGCAGAATTGACCGCGCATCAAACAGAATGCATCAGTTTTTCGTTTGAAAAGGGTGCTATTTCCTGAAAGCTCACGGCCGAAGGCTGATTTCTAAGAAATGCGCGCGGCTTCAGTTTGCGACTTCACCTGTGCTCGTGCTTTCCGCGGGCGCATCAACGCAAAGACCACCCGCAAGACTGCATATGCGGTGAGAATGCAAAAGGCCATGGCGCCCACTGTAGCCGAAATCAACATCGCCAAATTGAACAAGTCCGCCATTCAAATTGCCTCGTGCCATTCCATGGGAAGCTCGCTATCGTCAGCGGCAGCGCGTGCGGCGCGGCTTCAGAAAGCGACCCATCAGCCACGCATGCATCTTTGCGATTGTCGCAGAATTCGGGCCGCGTTGACCCTCATTTCTATTGGCAAATAGAATACCTCTAGAGCTTTGTTTTCAGATCAGCTTCGGCACCGCTTGAAACACCAAAGTACCGCCGTCTTCAAAGTTTCCAACCATGGCCATTACTCACATCTCGGTGCGGGGGGCGCGCCAGCATAACTTGCGCGACATCAACGTGCGCATTCCCCGCAACGCCCTCACGGTGGTCACCGGTCTCTCCGGCTCCGGCAAGAGCTCGCTGGCCTTTGACACCATTTATGCCGAGGGCCAACGCCGCTACGTAGAAACGCTCTCCGCGTATGCGCGCCAGTTTCTCGATCAGATCGAGCGGCCGGATGTGGATTCCATCGAGGGGCTCAGCCCCGCAATCTCTATTGAGCAGAAGACCACTAGCCGCAGCCCCCGATCGACGGTCGGAACCATCACCGAAATCTACGATTATCTGCGCCTGCTTTACGCCTCGATTGGGACGCCGCACTGCCCCAATTGCGGCCGGCCCATTGCACGCCAGACCGCCGATCAGATCGTCCAGCGCATCCTGGAACTGGGCCGCGGCGAGCGCGCCACGGTGATGGCACCCATCGTCAGAGGCCGAAAGGGTGAGTTTAAGGATTTACTGGATCAGCTTGACCAGCAAGGATTTCGTGCTCGCATCGACGGCGAGGTGACCGACCTGTCTGAGCCGCCCGCCCTGGACAAGCGCAAGAATCACACCATCGAAGCCATCGTTGACCGCGTCCTGCTGAAACCTGAGGGTGCCCCCGGTCCCTCGCATTCGGGGACCGTGGAAGGAAGCAGCCCGACCAAGGCGTCTCCAAACAAACCCTCGGTCGAAAAGCGTCTTGAGCAGGCGGTTGCCAAAGCCCTCCAGCTCGCCAATGGACTCGTCCTGGTCGGCTTCAACGCCGGCAATGAGCAGCTGTTTTCGTCCTCCATGGCGTGCCCGGATTGCGGCCTCGACGTGCCCAAGCTTGAGCCGCGCAGCTTTTCCTTCAACTCGACCTTCGGCGCCTGCCCCAATTGCCATGGCCTTGGCTCGCTCTATGATTTCGATCCCGCCAAAGTCATTACCGACTGGTCAAAGCCGCTGCTCGATGGTGGACTCGGTCCCGGCTCCTCATCGCAATACCTCATCAAGCTCATTCAGCTCGCCGCCGACCGTTACAAGATCGACCTCAAGGTGCCCTTCGAAGATCTGCCGCCGAAACAGCAGCACATCCTCGTCTACGGGCCGCCCAAAGGCGAAGCACCGCGCACCGGCTTTCACGGCATTCTCGCCTACCTGCGCGATAACGCCGAAGAAGCGCGCAGCGACAGCTATCGCGAATACATGATGAGCTTCATGTCGGCAGCGCCCTGCCCTGTCTGCCGCGGCAAGCGCCTGCGTCCGGAGTCGCTCGCCGTCAAAATTGGCGGCCTCTCCATCGCCGACTTCACTGCCCTGCCGCTCAACCGCGCTCTCTCAGCGGCCATCAACCTCAAGTTCACCGAGCGCGAGGCGCTGGTGGCCGAGCGCATCCGCCGCGAGATTGCCGAGCGGCTTGAATTCCTATGCGCCGTCGGCCTCAACTATCTATCGCTCGACCGCAGCGCCGCCACGCTCTCCGGCGGCGAGGGCCAGCGCATCCGCCTTGCCACGCAAATCGGCTCGCGCTTGCGCGGCGTTCTCTATGTCCTCGACGAGCCCTCCATTGGCCTGCATCAGCGCGACAACAATCGCCTGATCGAGGCGCTCGAAAAACTTCGCGACCTCGGCAACACAGTCCTCGTTGTCGAGCACGACGAAGAGACCATCCGCCATGCCGATTTTGTTCTCGATCTAGGACCAGGCGCAGGACGGCTGGGAGGCAACATCGTTGCCGAAGGCACGCCTGAGCAAATCATGGCCTCGCCGGCTTCGCTCACCGGCCGTTATCTCAGCGGCGCCGAGACGATGCTTCAGCGGGCAAAACCGCGCCCGCTCACCGGCAAATGGCTCTCAATTACCGGCGCGCGCGAGCACAATCTGCACGACCTCAATCTGCGCATTCCGCTGGGCCTCATGACTGTCGTCACCGGCGTGAGCGGCAGCGGCAAAAGCACGCTGGTCAACGATATTCTCTATCGCTCGCTCGCCAAAAACCTCTACGGATCGCGCGAGGAGCCCGGCGCGCACGACGACCTTACGGGCGTGGAACAGATCGACAAAGTCATTCGCATCGATCAGTCACCCATCGGCCGTACGCCGCGCTCCAACCCCGCGACCTACACGCAGGTCTTCTCGCCCATCCGCGATCTGTTTGCCATGCTGCCCGAGGCGCGCGAGCGCGGCTACAAGCCCGGCCGTTTCAGCTTCAACGTCCCCGGCGGGCGCTGCGAGGCCTGCCAGGGCGACGGTCAGCGCCGCATCGAGATGAACTTCATGCCCGATGTCTACGTGCAGTGCGAAGTGTGCAATGGCCGCCGCTACAACCAGGAAACTCTGGCGGTGAAATTCCACGGGCACTCCATCGCCGACGTTCTCGACCTCACCATTGAGGATGCGCTGCCCTTGCTCGCTGACGTTCCGCAGGTGCGCCAGAAGCTGCAAACGCTGGTCGACGTGGGCCTTGGTTACGTGCACCTCGGCCAGAGCGCGACCACACTTTCCGGCGGCGAAGCGCAACGCATGAAGCTGGCTCGCGAGCTCTCCAAGCGCCAGACCGGCAAGACCCTCTACCTGCTCGACGAGCCCACCACCGGCCTGCACTTTGACGACGTGCGCAAGCTGCTTGAGGTTCTGCACCGCCTCGTCGATCTCGGCAACTCGGTCATCATCATCGAGCACAATCTCGACGTGATTCGAAATGCCGACTGGGTCATCGATCTCGGGCCCGAGGGCGGCGAAGACGGCGGACACATCGTCGGCGAAGGCCGCCCTGCGAAGATCGCCGCAACGCCCGGCTCCTATACAGGCCAGTTCCTCAAGCGCTATTACAAATTGTCGAACGGCCGCCTCGCGCCTGCCGAGCCGGAAGAAGATCTCTTGCCACCTTCAGACTCGAACGGCGACGGCGTCAGCCCCTCCACATCTGGGCCGGCCAGCGCTGATGGCCAACCAGGACCAGGAAAAAACGGCAAACGAATCCAACAAAAACGCTCGGCGCGACCCCTACGCCGCGAGAAGAAACCGGCAGGCCAATGACCAACCTCCCTGAAAACGAAGCGCGCGAGCCTGCGCTTATTCGTGCGCCTGAGAACGTACCGGAGGACAGCGCCGCGAGCAGCGCGCCAACCCCGGCTGGCACCAACGCCATGGAACAGCTCGACAGGCCGGTACCCGCCGACTTCCCATCCGACCCTCCCTACGCGCCCACGCCTGATTCGCTCTTCGTGTCCTACGCCGCGCAGCCCGGCCCACAACCTGACGCGCCGCCCATCCAGCCTCCCAGCCTCGAGCCGCTCCTCTTCCAGTCCTTCGCGCAACCTCCAGTCCGCCCGGCCGCGCGCATCCCGCACTTTGGCCATCTCAGTCTGCTTGCGCTCCTGCTTGGAGTTGGCTTCCTTTGCACAGGCGTAGTGTTCGGTGTCGCCTCGTACTTCCTGCATATTGGCGCGAACGCGCTCGCCCACGCAGCAGCCACGAATGTCCCCCTCATGCTTGGAAGCGAGGCCATTCTCTACCTCATCACGTTTGGGCTCAGCTTCCTCATCTTTCCGTTTTTTTGGCACGAGCATTTCTTCGCGGGATTGCAATGGAACAGCGCGGCGGCCCTCAAAAGATTCGGGTGGCTTGCTGCCACTGCCCTTGGCTGCGTCGGGCTGGCCGGGCTCGACGAAGTCTTTCTGCCCGGCCCCAGGAACGCACCCATCGACAAGATGTTCAGCGCTCCGGGAGCCGCATGGCTGATGTTTGCCTTCGGCACCACCATCGCGCCTTTTTTTGAGGAGATGTTCTTTCGCGGCTTTCTTCTGCCCTCCCTGTGCACGGCATGGGATTGGATCGTTGAGCGACTGAAACACCAACCAGCGCCTCCGCTCGACGCCAACGGCCACCCCCAGTGGTCCATCCCCGCCATGGTCATCGGCTCCATCCTCTCGAGCGTTCCCTTCGCCTTGCTCCACGTCGACCAGCAAGGCCACTCGCTGGGACCGTTTCTTTTGCTCATCGCGATCAGTTTGGTCCTCTGCACCGTGCGCCTTAAAACCAGGTCCCTCGCCGCCAGCACGCTGGTCCACGCATGTTACAACTTCATCATTTTTTCTCTGGCTCTAATCGGCACCGGCGGCTTCCGCCACTTCGACAAGATGTAATATCAAGACAACTCAAGAAAATCCAGTTGTCGCCGCAACGAGCAGCCTGGCTCCCGGGTTGTTTGTTGGATTCGGCCGAACGAATGCCTAAAGATCTCGCATACCGTCGATTTCTACCGGCGCTGGCGCTTTGCGCCGTGTCCGTACTAAGCTGCATCTATTTCCTTGACCGCCCGGCGGCTGAGTACTTCAACGCCCATGTGAGGCCGTTCGCGGTTTGGACCTGGTTGAATCGCCTGCTAGCGCCCCTCATTGTGATTCCCCTGGCTACGCTCTTCTTTCAGTTCGCCGCGGGCCTATGGCTGCTCTTCGGCCGTCGGCTGGCTTCCTGGACCCAAACGGCTTTGCTCTATTCCTCGGGTACCATTTGGGCTGTATCTGCGGAGTTCATCTTGAAACAGATCTTCGGTCGTGCGTCGCCCAACCCAACCTATCTCGTCAACCATCTCTACGGGTTCAGATTTCTGAGCGCAAGCGAGGGATGGAGTTCATTCCCTTCCGGGACCGCAACCATCGCACTGACCATCGTTACCATTACCTGGCTTCGTCTTCCGCGGTGGCGAGTGGCCGTCTCCATCCTAGCCAGTCTCGCGTGCATCGGGGTCACGGTCACGAATGCCCATTGGGTATCGGACGTTATAGCGGGGAGCATTTCTTGGCGACTTGCATCGGCTGGATGACAGTGGCCATTTCCGGCACCGGTGGCCGCCAATTCGACAAAATGTGAACGGCAAGCTTCGCCCATTGGTTTCGCCGTCAGCTAGCAGCTCTCTAAGGCCGGAGCAACCTGCTACATAGTACCCGCCCCCGCCTCCGGCTACTTGTGCTCATCTGGAATCGGAATCCCAAATTTCTCACATAGCAGGCGCACGTCATGGTGGTCGTCTTCGTCGAGTTCATACCCTGAATGGAATTTGATGAGCCACTCAGGCGCAATGCATCGGACCGCTCGACCGTTGATGAAGCCAGTTCCCGTGAGGTGCTCTGCCCTGTACTCCACGCCATACGTGTTGTTTCCGTTCTCATCGAGTGTGTAAGAGTGAACATCGACTTCGCGGCCGCCGGCATCGACAAGAACAAAGTTACATTCGCGGGTATCTGGCCGGGGCATGTGACCAAATCCCCTTGCCGCTAAGATCTCGCGCAGCAACGGAACTTGGTTATGCGGCAATGCAACATCCAAATCGCGGTGATCGCGCGTTTGCCTGCCCATGAGGGCGTCAACCGCCCATCCGCCGTCGACATAGACTTCAATGCCGTGTTCTTCAAAAAGATCGATTAGCTCGACTGCGTCCTCGGCTCGCATGCGACCAGCGTAACAAAACTGCTGGCAACGGGAAGCCCGCACGGCCGCGGAGGCCTACCGCTCTTTTACAATCAACTCGATGCCCACCCACGCCCAGCAGCTTCTCTCGCTCCTCGCCCGTACGAGCTTTAAACTCGGCCATTTTAAGCTCTCCTCCGGCGGTACCAGCGACTACTACATCGACTGCCGCACCACGACCCTGCACGCCGAAGGCGGACGCCTCACCGGCCACGCCATCCTCGAACTACTTGAGGCCAACAAAATCAACGCAGAGGCCGTCGGTGGGCTCACCATGGGTGCCGACCCCATCGTTTCAAATGTTGCCACCGCCAGCGCCTGGCGCGCTCTGTCGCACCCCAACGAACCCTCGCCAACCGCTGCTCCATGGCTTCCTCGTCCGCAAAGCCGAAGAAGCTCACGGCACAGGCCGCCGCATAGAAGGGCTTCTTTCGCGAAGGCGCGCGCGTGGTCATTGTCGACGATGTTTGCACTACAGGCGCCTCCACCATCGCCGCCATTGAGGCTGCGCAGGAAGCCGGCATGATTGTCGTCGCAGTGGTTTGCATCGTCGAGCGCGAGGAGGCCGCCGGCCGGCCCGCCGTTGAGGCCGCTGCAAACGCTCGCCCCTTGAACGACGCTTCCTTCTGGCAGGCTCAGAAACATGTGCCCTTCCTGCGCCTCTTTACCGCCAACGAAGTCCGCGCCGAACATGTGAAGCAGCTCTCCGCAACCAGATCCTAGTGTGGTGAGTCTGTAGTTCGCATCATAAATCCAGATGTCATCCTGAGCGGAGTTTGGCTCGTTTTCTGAGCCAAACTCAGTCGAAGGACCTGCATTTCGTCGCATCGTTGTGGGGCGAAATCATGACTCAGGACACTCGCTCAACCGCAAAACACAAAGGGCAAACCCTTTCGGGCCTGCCCTCTGAGAAACAAACAACAGATCAGGGGAACCGCGTTTACGCTTTATTCCGGAACCGGTGAGGACGAAACCTGCCCGGCCTGAGTGCTGGACTGGCCGGTTGTGGCTGGAGCCTGGCTCTGTGCTTCGCTGCCGCTCATATTCGAGAGCAACTGCACCTGCACGCGACGGTTCTCCTTGCGCCCCGCAGCCGTCTTGTTATCGGCGACATACTGATCCTTGCCGATGCCGATCAGGTAGAAGCGGTGCGGCGCGATGCCGTACTTGGCAGCCAGGTATTGCACCACCGCATCCGCGCGGCGCTGGCTAAGGTCATAGTTGTACTGCGCTGAACCGACGGAGTCCGTTCCGCCTGTGACTTCCAGAATGTAGCTCTTCGCCGAGCCCAGTGAACCGGCAAAGCTGTCCAGTTGCGATTTGTCATCGGTCGTCAGCATGGCCTTGTCGAAGCCAAAGGTTACGGAAACGGCAGCCACCTGCTTGTAATTGTCCAGCCCCTTCACAACGCTATCCAGTGAATCGGCGCGGTGCGCAACATCGTTTGCGGCTTCGTCCGCGGCGTTCGCGGCCTGGCTGGCAGTCTGGGCATTGGTTTGCGCCGTATCCGCCGTGCCTTGCGCCTTCGAGATGCCCGCCATTGCGCGATCGTTCACGTCATGAATCTGACGGTTGTTGTCTGCGGTCTTCTGCTCCAGTTGGTCGGTGTGATCGATCAACGGAGTCGTCTGAGTCCGCACATAATTCTTTGTGGCGCATCCCGCCACTCCAAACGCCATCAACGCCGCTGCCGTCAACGCAAATCCAAATCGCTGCATTTTCATCGCTCCTCACCTCTCCAGTCATTGCCGGCGCATTGCGCGCTCTTCCGCCGGAAAGCACTCTTTTCTGCCTGTGTAAGTGCACGCTGCCATCCAATCGGCTCGTATGGTGCAACTCGTTGCATAATAAGGTGATCGCGGCTTTCTCGCACGAGTTCTGCACACCCTAAAACTGTGTAATTTTTACGCTTTCCGGTAAGGTTTGCCCAATCTTCACCTGCGGCCATCCAATCCACCTCCGTGCCGCCTCGGCGGCAAACATCCCGTCTCGATTACCGATATTCTAGGAATCGGGCCAATGCACTCCGCGAATCGGCCTGCTGCGCCGCACACATCATGGATCTACACGAGAAAATCCGAACTTTGCCCACTCAGCCCGGCGTCTACCTCTACAAGAACGCCGAGGGCGAAGTCATCTACGTGGGCAAGGCCAACAACCTGCGCTCGCGCGTGCGTTCCTACCTGCTTGAGGCTTCGCAGGCCAACGCCAAAACCGGCTCGCTCATGCGCGAGGCCGTGGACATCGACTACATTCTCGTCGCCAATGAGCATGAGGCCCTCGCCCTCGAAAACAACCTCATCAAGCAGCGCAAGCCGCGTTTCAACATCCTGCTGCGCGACGACAAGACCTACCCCTACGTCAAGCTCACGCTCGCCGATCGCTTTCCCAAGGTCTTCGTCACGCGCCGCCTGCGGAAGGACGGCTCGGCCTATTACGGCCCTTACTTTCCCGGCAACCTGGCCTATCGCGTCGTCGAGCTTATCCACCGCAGCTTTCTCCTACCCAGTTGCAAGGTCGATCTTTCGCGCTACCACCCGCGCGCCTGCCTTCAGTACTACATTCATCGCTGTCTCGGCCCCTGCGTCGAAGGCCTCACCACTCCCGAAATCTACAAGCAAGCTGTTCGCGATGCGCAACTGTTTCTCGAAGGCCGCCACGCAGAACTTGAGCGTACACTCACGGCACGTATGATGGCCGCCGCCGAGGCCGAACAGTTCGAGGCCGCGGCGCGCTTGCGCGACCAGCTCTCCACCGTCCATCAGCTCCAGGAGAAGCAGCGCATCGCCACCGCCGAGCTCGACGATGACGCTGACGTCTTTGGCTACCACTTCGAGGATGGCAGTCTTGCCGTGAATCTCTTCCACATGCGCAACGGCAAAATCGTCGACCGCCGCGAATTCTTCTGGGAAGATCTGCCGAGCCTCATGGAGGCGGTCGGGCAGGGATCGCCTGACGGAACACAGATCGAGGGTGCCCCATCCTTTCCGCTATCTTCGGCGGAAAGGGTGGGAAGGCACGATTCCAGAATGATCTCAGATGGGGCGCAGCTCGATGCGAGAACAGTCTTCTCCGCTCTCCTCAAGCAGCTCTACATTGACCAGCAGTATGTCCCGCGCTCCATCCTCGTTCCCGTCGACTTTGATGACCGCGAGACGCTCGCCGCACTCCTCAGCCAGCGCACGGGCCACAAAATTGAGATCGCCGTCCCCCAGCGCGGCGACAAGAAATCCCTTGTCGATCTCGCCGCGCAGAACGCGCACCAATCTTACACGCAGCGTTTCCGCGTGCTTGAGCCATCGCGCAAGGCTATTCAGGAGGCGCTCGCCGACGCGCTCATGCTGCCCGAGCTTCCCCGCCGCATCGAATGCTTCGACATCTCGCACATTCAGGGCGCTGAAACCGTGGCCTCGCTGGTCGTATGGGAAGACGGCAAGATGAACAAGTCTGCCTATCGCAAGTTCAAAGTGAAAACCGTCGCCGGAGTCGACGATTTCGCATCCATGCGCGAGGTGGTCGAGCGCCGCTACCGCCGCATTCGCGATGCAGCGGCCGAACCGTCTCATTCACTCTTAGTTGGCGCTCAAAAGAACGATTCGGGCGCGCACGAAGTGTCAGGGCACGACCGGGGCACCCACCCAGTGGGTGGGCCGCGTGCCGAAAATCGCGCCAAAGAACCCGGGGCTTTAGCCCCTGAGAGTCGAACCTCCGGCAAAGAACCAACAACCATGCCGTCGCTCATCCTCATCGACGGCGGCCTCGGCCAGCTTCACGCCGCAGCCGACGCGCTCGAGTCTCTCGGATTCACTTCGCAGCCGCTGGCATCGATCGCCAAGCGCGAAGAAGTCATTTACGTCTACGGCAATGAAGACGAGCCCATCGTCCTTGACCGCCGTAGCCCAGTGCTGCATCTGGTCCAGCTCATCCGCGACGAGAGCCATCGCTTCGCCGTCGGCTACCACCGCCAGCGCCGAGCGATGAGAGACAGGGACTCCGAGCTCTTGAACATTCCCGGCGTCGGCGCGCAAACCCGCCAGCGCCTGCTCACGCACTTCGGCAGCCTCCGCGACGTGCAGCAGGCCACGGCCGAATCGCTCGCCGCCGTCGTCTCGCGCAAAACCGCAGAAGCCATCTGGCAGCACTTTCACGCGGAGCTGCCGGCGCAATAACACCGTCAAAAAACGCGGCGTAGAATTGCCTAAATCGCCACGAAGGAGCTCTAGGCCGTGCAAGATCCCAATCCCGCTGTCTCCGCGCGAGACCCACTCCGCACAGCACTGATCCCCGCCACGATCTTTGCCACGCTTACGTTCCTCGTCCATTTCGTCAGCTCGCTTTGGGGTAGTCATCTCGGCTACGGCTTTTTCCGCGACGAGCTTTACTACCTTGTTTGCGGCCATCATCTGGCCTGGGGCTACGTCGATCAGCCTCCGCTCGTTGCCCTGCAAGCCCGCATCGCCGAAACACTCTTCGGCCTTTCGCCCACCGGCATTCGTATCTTCAGCTTCGCCGCGGCAGGTGCGCTGGTTGGGCTCGCCGGCTTGCTCACTTGGCAAATGGGCGGAAAGCGCAGCTCACAAATCCTGGCGATGACCGGCGTCCTGGCTGCCCCGGTCTTTCTGGGTACCTCAAATTTCCTCTCCATGAATTCCTTCGAGCCATGTTTCTGGATGGGATCGATGCTTGTGCTGTTGCGCATCGCAGACGGCAGCTCCAGTCCGCGCGCGTGGCTCGTTTTCGGATTGCTGGCCGGTCTCGGCATTGAGAACAAGCATTCCACCGTCTTCTTCCTCCTGGCACTTGTTGTGGGTGTGCTTCTTACGCCGGAGCGGCGGATTCTGTGGTCGCGCTGGTGCGCAGCCGGTGTCGCTCTCCTGATCCTGCTCGCACTTCCAAACTTTATCTGGCAATGGATTCATCACTTCCCCACATATGAGTTGCTCAACAACATTGCCCACTCCGACAAGAACATCAAGCTGCCGCCGCTCGGGTTTCTGCTGCAGCAGGTCAACATGCTGTTTCCGCTTTCCGCTCCCTTGTGGATCAGCGGCCTCGCTTGGCTCGCCGTTGCGCGCAAAGCTCGACCTTGGCGATTCGCCGCGCTCACTTATCTAGTCTTCCTGGTCTTGCTGATGGCGATGCATGCCAAGGACTACTATTTGGCGCCCATCTATCCGGTGCTTTTCGCCGCCGGGGCGGCTGCCCGCAGCCATCTCCCACGCCTCCGCTGGGTCATCGTGGGCTACACGGTCGCGCTCGCGCTTGCGCTGTGCTTCATCACCGGTCCCATCATGCTCACCCTGCTTCCACCGGGGAATTATCGCGCTTACGTATCCCATTTTCCCGGCGCTGATGCCAAGTCCGAAAAGTTCACCAGCCCACTGCCTCAAATTCTCTCCGATCGCTTCGGCTGGCCGCAGATGGTCGAAGGATTCGCCGTCCGCTACAACGCGCTACCGCCTGAAGTACGCGCCCAGACCGGCATTTTTTGCCGCAACTACGGCGAGGCCAGCGCGGTGAACGTGCTTGGCCCCAAATACGGCCTGCCCGCCGCCATCAGCGGCCATCAGAACTATTTCTACTGGGGCTGGAACGGCTATACAGGCGAATCAATGCTCACGCTGGGAAGCAGTCGCGACGACTACACCGACACCTACGCCGAAGTCATCGATCTGGGCCCATTCGATGCGCCGTGGATTATGGACTTCGAGCACCAGCATTACTTCTGGCTTCGCCACCGCAAGCGGCCGTACTCCTCCGACTGGCCCGACTTCAAATTCTGGTATTGAGCCGCTCCCATTGCCTGTTGCGCCGCGGCAACCGTTAAAGTAAATCCAGGGAACTCAACGGATGCAAGCTTCCATACTTCTCGGAATTCGCAAGACCGGCTTCCTGTCGGCGGGCATTTTCGTGGTTCTTCTTGCCGTCTCGCTGCGCGCGCAAACCGCTTCCCCCGCCGCCGATCAGCCTAGTCAGCCGTTTTCCTGGTTCAATCCGACAACCGGCGAAATTGGCGTCACGGGCTTCGAAAATACGACGGAGATTACGCCGGCAGGCTACCTGCGCACAGGCTTTGAAGAACTGATGTTTTTCGCGGGTCCCGATCTCCAGCCCACCAGCGCCAATGGCCAAATTCACGAAGAAGGTGGCCGGCCCATCGTTCGTTACGCGTTCCAGCGAGACGGCATCTCCTACCGCTTCGCTATCTTCACCGGCAAACTCGACAAAAGCGCCATCATCCAAGCCCGGCAGCAAGCCAAATTTCCGTTTATGCCTGGCTTTAACATTGAATCCGGCATTATTGAGCCCGAGATCGCCTTCGTTCGTGTCGATATTACAAACTCAGATCGAGAACCGCGTCGCGCCGTCTTCGCCTCCGGAGTCCGCTACAGCGACCCCGACG
This sequence comes from uncultured Acidobacteriaceae bacterium, assembly GCA_963762905.1. Lineage (GTDB taxonomy): Bacteria > Acidobacteriota > Terriglobia > Terriglobales > Acidobacteriaceae > Telmatobacter. Next base: position 635,930 of record CAVXMJ010000031.1, read on the forward strand.
CGCCCAAAGCCCAAGCCGGCCACAGCCATGACGGCGAGGCCTTCAATCCCGGCTGGACGAACAATTTCGACGGCGCAAATTTCTACAGATTTAACCGCGACCTTTACAGCTTTCCGTCGGGATACGCCGATCGTAGCTTCACTGTCCGCAAAAACTGGAGCGAGCCGAACCCGCAAGACGTTTTCTTTGTAACGCGCCTTAGCCCCGCTCCCACGACGCCCATCGGCATCGTTACCTACGCGCGCGAACTCAATCCAGGGGAGAAGTGGACTCTTGACTTCAAGATGCCGGTGATTCCCACCGCAGATCCCTTCGTGATCTCGGCCATTGACGACGCAAGTCTCGATGGAATTGAGGCGCAGGTGCACGGAGAGCCGGACGCACCACAATGACGCAGGCGTCGTCGACGACGGCGCACCACGCCCGCTGACGAAGTTGCCCTAGTTAGCGCTTGAAGGGATCGACTGGCGCACCACTGGACGCAGCTTCTCTTTCACCGTGGCCAGCAATTGCTCCGGAGGAACAGGCTTGCTGAGCAAGGTGAAGCGGCGTGCTGCTGATCCCGCCGCGGCCAACAAATCGACCGTTGAAGCCTGACCCGAGAAAAGCAGAATCTGGCAATCGGGAAAAACGCGCTGGATCGTGATCGCGAGCTCAATCCCATTCATCCCCGGCAGCACCACATCGGTGATTACCAGGTGGGGAGGCGTAAGCAAGGCAGCTTCAAGAGCATCGTTTCCGTCGTACGCGGCCGTCGCTTCATAGCCGCTCATGGAAAGGATGGTTGCAGTTGTGTCTGCAATCGATGTTTCATCATCGACCACCAAAACCCGGGGGCGAAACTTAAATTCGTGAAAGGATAGAGCTTCGCCGTCAGGCACGATAAGGGTATTTCGTGTTCCGCTCATATTCATGTCGAAGCCTCAATGCCTACTCAGCAACCATCGTGCCAATCGTTCCTGAATGATCGAAACTTCTTATCCTTGCTTGAGTTTAGCATCGAAAAAAACTCTCGGGCAGAGGCTTTTTGCACACGCGAAACTCTGGATTATTTACACGGCTGGGATATTTTTACTCGAAAAATCCTCTTGCGATACGTTAAGGGTTCGCTATGTGTTCGGGCATACGGAATAAACGCTTCTGCATCTTATCTGAGAAACGGGCCCAATCCTTTGGAGCGCATTCACAATACGAACTCTTCTTCGATTCGATTTCAATTGATTCGCCAAAACGACATCCCGAGAGGGCGCCAGGGAAAACATACCAAGTTCGTTGAACAACTTCTGCGACGCCTTGGTGATCTGGAACCCGGGACCGCCCTCAAAGTTGCGCTGGCTTCATTGCCCGCCACAAAAGCAAATATTCGGTCCGCTCTTAACCGCGCCACGCACAAAAGGGGGATTCGCGTGGCAACTTCAAGCGATTCGCGGCATCTGTACGTCTGGACGGTGACCGGACAATCCTGATTCGCCCGGCTTCGCCGGCTACACCGGAGCAACGGTCTTTCTGTTCTTCGCAGACTGAATCTCGGCCTGCGCCAACGTCGCGTCAGTTCGCAACCGCTTGGCTCGACTTCAAGCTTTCGCCAACATACTTCAGCAGGTCCTTGGGCTGCACCGGCTTGTGGAGCAAGTTGAAATGATGACCTGCGCCCTTGGCGGTCGCCAACAAATCCACCGTTGCGGCCTGCCCCGAAAACAGAAGAATCTTGCAATCCGGAAAGATACGCCTCATCTGGATCGCGAGCTCGATGCCAGTCATGCCCGGCAAAACCACGTCCGTGATCAGCATTTCCGGCGGTGTCACCAAAGCCGTCTCCAGAGCTTCGTTTCCGTCATAGGCGGTCATTGCAGCATAGCCGCTCCGCGAAAGAATCTCAGCCACGGTGTCGGCAATTACGGATTCATCGTCGACCACCAGAACGACGGGGCGAAACGCGCTGGTGTCGGCCGGTGGCACATCGTTAATCGAAACGACTGGGGAAGTCATGCGTGCTTTCATTTCAATCTCACCTCTGACTTGCACCCTAGCAGGCTTTAAGTCATACGGGGTACCTCGTTTCAATTTGCGATTTCTGGATCGCGAGTGGGGGTCCAGAGGTTAATTGCCACCTTCGGTCAGGGGCAGAAGGTGTTCAGTGGGCCTTTTGGGAAACGCCTCTCGGCGTTGGAAATAAGAAGATATAAATATTGCGATCTCAACAAGACGTCAGTATACTGCAGGAACATCGTTAGCTTTGCGCTAGTTTAACAATACGAGATGACCAAAATTGAGGGAAATGAACATGCCTACAGAATCTCAGCGTTCGAGCGCAAATGAATCTGAATCTTCCCTGGAAAGCTTTCAGGCAATTCTGCAGCACGATGTCCCAAAGGGCCGGGAGGGAAAGCACAAGCGCATCGTCACTCGCCTGTTAGCGGACATCGATCGCCTGCAGCCAAAAACCGCGTTGAAAGTCCCCTTGTCCGCGTTGCCCGATTCAAAGGAAAACATCCGCTCCGCATTGAACCGCGCCTCGCGTCAGAAAGGCATCGACGTGGCAACTTCCAGCGATGCGGAATTCCTCTACATTTGGAAGGCAGAAAAAAGCTCCTGATGGCATACGCCTCCAGCCGCCGCTCGCACGAATTGCGCCCCGCCTTTTAGGTGACAACCGTGCGCATCGATAAGTGGCTTTGGGCGGCGCGTTTCTTCAAAACGCGCGCCGTGGCCTCGCGCGCCTGCGACATGGGCCGCATTCAATCGAATGGCTTGCGTGCCAAGCCTGCCCGCGAAGTCCACGCCGGCGACAAGCTCCGCATCGAAAACGAGCGCGGCATCTTCGAGGTCGAGGTTTTGGCGATCAGCGCCGCGCGCGGTCCCGCCGCAATCGCCCAAACTCTCTATCGTGAATCGGACGCCAGCCTCGAAGCCCGCTTGCATCTTGCCGAAGAGCGCAAAGCATTGGAGCAGTACGTCAGCCTGCCCGATCGCCGGCCCTCCAAGCGCGACCGCCGTCGCATCATTCAATTCCGGCGGGGCATTTAACAATTCCGTCGAGGCATCCGAAAAAACGCTCCAGACGCAGAAAAACCCGGCACGAAGCCGGGCTTTCATTTGAACAAAATCGTCTACGCAATCAGCTTCTTGACCTTCTCCTCAATCACGTCCTGGGCAACGTAGCCCACAACCTGGTCCGCAATCTTGCCGCCCTTGAAGAACAGCAGCGTCGGAATCCCGCGGATCCCATAGCGTGACGGTGTCGCGCCATTCTGGTCCACGTTCACCTTGGCCACTTTGAGTTTGCCCGCATACGCCGCTGCCACGCCGTCCACGATGGGTGCTATTGCCTTGCATGGACCGCACCAGACTGCCCAAAAGTCCACCAAGACCGGCTGCTCGCTCTTCAGCACTTCCTCGTCAAAATTCGCATCGTTCACTTCTAAAACGCCCACTCCAGCCATGATCCTCCTTGCGGACCCGCACCCGTTCATTGTACAGGAGACCGTATATGCATCTGATGCGGAAGCGCACGCAAAGTCGCAGCCGTTGCCGCGCCTGCGCAAGGTGATGCGAATCAAGTTCGCTCAACTTGTTTTTGAAGGGCGCGGGCCTCGGTTTCTACCCCGCATTCATGGCTCTTGTCGTTTGCGAAATTGTTTCAGCGCAAAGTAAAAGCGCCCGGATCCATTAAGGATCACAGGCGCTAGAGCAGCCCTCCCCCAGAACTGCCCACGGACCGAATGTAAGGTGTTCAATCGATAAATAGCAAGCAAACTTCAGTAATAGGCGTGGTAATCAGATTTTTGATGACTACTCACATGAGCAACCACCGTAACTTATTCATAACGCTAAGGATTTCCGGCAGAAAACGATACCACGTCGGCAAACTTACATGTTTTCAATCGTTTGGAAGGCGCCAACCCCGGAAAAGCGGCAAATTAGAAGCTCTCCCTCCGTGCGATTCTGCACTGCATTTAGAGCAGTGGCCAGGCTCTCCTCGTGGTCGACAATCACCAGCACAGCCGGCCCTGCGCCGCTCAACGCCACGCCCAGAATTCCCTGCTCCCCCACCAGCGGCAAGAGAGCGGGCAGCAGCGGACAGAGGTCTGCGCGGTACGGCTGATGAATGCGATCGGTCATCGCCAGGCGCAAAAGATCTCCCCGTGCCTGCGCGAATGCGAGCCCCAGCATAGCCACCGCTTGCAGATTCGCGACCACATCTTGAAGCGGAAAACTCGAAGGCAGCACCGCGCGCGCTTTGCTGGTGGAAAGAGGTTCCTCCGGGAGAGCAACAATCGCTCGCCACTCCGGCGGCGGATCGACCCGTGCCACGTGCACCCTTGTCCCTTCGCAGGCCGCGGTCACAAAGCCACCCAGCCAGCACGCCGCCACGTTGTCAGCGTGCCCCTCGAGCTGGTACGCCTCATCGAGAATCCGCGCCGTATTCCATTGCAGCCTGCCGAAGTTCGCCGCCAGCGCGATGGCCGCCAACCGCGCAGCCGCAGACGATCCGCATCCCATCCCCAGAGGAATTCCGTTTGCCATCCGGATCGCCAGCGGAACGATCGCCCGTTTGTTGCTGCGCATGATTTGCTTGTAGGTTTCGAGAATCAGATTGTCTTCAAGCCGCGCGCACCGATCGGCATCGCGTCCGCTCGCAGCGATCGAGAATTCCTGCGCCGGCTCGGCTTCGATCTCCAGAAAAAAATCCAGCGCCACGGCCACCGCGTCGAAGCCCGGCCCGAGATTTGCCGATGTCGCAGGCAGGCGGAGTCTCAGAGCGTCTGGCTTGCCCAGGTCGATCGATTGCCCGCTCGTCAAATTTCGCCCCCGATCGCCTCGCCCTCGATCGCAGACAGCACCGCAGCCGGCGTGGCTTCAACCGTGACCGCATCGCGACGCATTGCTTCAATCGCGTGCTCCGAACCCTGCTTCTCCTCATCCGTCAGTAAGGTTCCACGGTGAAAGTCAATTGTGTAGTCCGCATCCTTCAGAGTGTGGCCGGTCAGCACAAGCACCACAGTCTCTCCAGAACGAATCACTCCTTGCGCCCGCAGCTTCTTCAGCCCGGCGAGCGTCACCGCCGAAGCTGGCTCACATCCCAGCCCCTCCGCGCCAATTTCCGCTTTGGCAATCGCGATCTCGGCCTCAGTCACGTCCAGGCACCATCCGCCGCTCTCCTGAATCACTCGCGCCGACTTGCGCCACGATGCCGGGTTCCCAATGCGGATGGCCGTCGCCCGCGTATTTGCCTGCATCGGCTCGAGCACTGCGCCGCGGCTAACTTTCAAACTTCGCACCAGTGGATTTGCGCCCGCTGCCTGGATCACGCTGATCTTCGGTAGCCGCGCAATCAGCCCGAGCTCGCGCATCTCGCGGAATCCCTTGCCCAGCGCCGAACTGTTGCCCAGGTTGCCTCCCGGAACAATCAGGTGGTCGGGGACATTCCAATCCATGGCTTCCGCAATTTCGATGGCTGGCGTCTTTTGTCCCTCAAGCCGGTAGGGATTCACCGAATTCAGCAGATAGATCGGCGCGGACCTCACGATCTCCGTGAGCAGGCGCAGGCATCCGTCGAAATCGGTCTTCACCTGGCACGTCACCGCACCGTAGTCCATCGCCTGCGATAGCTTTCCCCAGGCAATCTTTCCTTCGGGAATCAAAACCAGGCTGCGCATTCCGGCGCGCGCCGCATAGGCCGCCATTGACGCCGATGTGTTGCCCGTCGACGCGCACGCAACCCATGTGAATCCACGCTCCTTGGCAACGCTAAGCGCCGCCGTCATTCCCGTGTCTTTGAACGAGCCCGTCGGATTCATCCCCTGGTGCTTGGCGTAGAGTTGATCGATTCCCAGTGCTTTCGCTGACCGCCGCAGATGATAGAGCGGGACATTCCCTTCGCGCAGCGACACCGCATCGCCAAAACTGTCCAGAATTGGCAGCAGTTCCCTGTATCGCCACACCCCTGACTGATTGAGTGCCTCGCCCGAACAGCGCCGTTCCCGCCACAGCCACTTCAGCGCGCCCGGATTCGGTCGGTCGTTGCCTCCGCGCTGGCTCCAGCCGGGATACTCCACTTCAAACAGGTCGCCGCAATTCGCGCAGCGAAAGTCCGCCCGTGCGTCCGCGCCCGCGATGCGGCTGCCGCATCCAAAACAGCGCAATTGATGCAGATTGTCGCTCATACCTAAGTGTTAGCCTAGCAGGTGTACGGCGATTCAAGCTGTGGATGGAAGGCTGTTCGCGCCCATGTCGAAGCAATTTTTAGCTACTCTGTTCGCGCTGATTTTTCTCGCGCCGCTTGGCGCGCAAACGCCTCTCCGTGTAGCCGCTGCCGCCGATCTGGAGCCTGTTCTCCCGCCGATCCTCGTCCAATTCGAGAAAAATACCGGCATTCATGCGGAGGCCACATACCAATCCTCAGCCACGCTCACTGCACAGATTGAGAATGGCGCGCCCTTCGATGTTTTCCTCTCCGCCGACCTCAGTTTTCCCAAGCGCCTCATCGACGCAGGGCTCGCCGATTCAACCACCCCCATCACCTATGCGCGCGGCACGCTGGTCCTCTGGGAGCGGAAAGACTCCAAATTGTCCCCACCCTCGCTCGATCTACTTCGCTCGTCCGCACTGCAGCGCCTGGCGATTGCCAATCCTGAACGCGCGCCCTATGGCCGGGCCGCCGTCGCTGCGCTTCAGAGCCTCAAGCTCTACGACGCTCTGATGCCGCGCCTCGTCACCGCCGAAAACATCGCCCAGGCTGCGCAGTTTGCCGATTCCGGCAACGCCGATGCCGGCCTCATCTCGCTCACTTCTGCGCTTACGCCGCGCTTGTCCGCTGACGGCACCTACTTCGTCATTCCTCGCGACCTCTATCCGCCCATCGAGCAGGGCGCCGTGATCGTCAGCAACACCAAACAGCGCGACGCAGCCCATAAGCTTCTCGATTTCCTCCTGTCGCCCGCCATTCAGGCGGAACTCGCCAGATCCGGGCTGACGCCGGTGAAATGACCACCATGGACTGGCAAGCATTCGCGCTCTCGCTTCGTCTCGCAGCCGTCACCACAGCGATTCTCCTCGCAATCGCTGTGCCACTCGCGGCCCTCATCGTGCTCGGCCGCAGTCGCTGGCTCGCCGCCGTCGAGGCACTCGCTACGTTGCCCATGGTTTTGCCGCCCACGGTTCTCGGCTTCTTCCTTCTCGTTTTGCTCGGGCCCCGCACAGCATTCGGCCGCGGCATCGCCTCCTTGCTCGGCCATCCGCTCGCGTTTTCCTTTAGTGGCCTCGTCGTCGGCTCCGTCATTTATAGTCTTCCCTTTGCGGTGCAGCCTCTCGTCGCCGGCTTCGGCTCCGTTGACACCGCTCTCGTCGACGCCGCGCGCCTTCTCGGAGCTGGCCCCGTCCGGCTCGTCGCAAGCATTCTCATCCCGCTTGCGCGCCGCTCGCTTCTCGCCGCGATCGTGCTCAGCTTCCTTCACACCATCGGCGAATTCGGCGTCGTCCTCATGCTGGGCGGCGACATTCCCGGCGCCACGCGCACGCTGTCTATCGTTCTTTACGACCAGGTTGAGAACTTCGACTACGCCGCCGCCGGCCATACCGCGCTTTTACTTCTTGGTTTGAGCGTTCTTTTCCTGGCGGCGATCTACTCCAATACGCCAAAGCGCGCGCGCAGGCTGAGTGAGAGTAGCGATGCTTAGCTTCTCGCTCGACTCCCGCCGCGGCAGCTTCCACTTTCATGTGGAATGTACTTTCGCCTCCGATTGGACCGTCATCTTCGGCCCATCTGGCGCCGGCAAAAGCACATTGCTTCGCTTGCTCGCTGGGCTCGATCATCCGATCAGCGGCAACATTGCTCTCGACGGCCGAGCCCTCACCGAAACCGCAATCGGACTGCGCACGCCGCCCGGTCATCGCCAAACTTCTCTTGTCTCGCAACAGCCCGCGCTCTTCCCTCACCTCACAGCCGCGAACAATGTGGCCTACGGCCTGCACAATCTCGATCGCGCCGCACGCGAACGCCGTGTAAGCGAAATGTTGGATCTTGTAGACGCAGCCGGTCTCGCCGATCGCCGCCCGCGGGATCTGTCCGGCGGTCAGGCGCAGCGCGTGGCGCTCGCCCGAGCGCTTGCGCCCGCCCCCCGCCTGCTTCTTCTTGATGAGCCTTTTTCCGCGCTCGACGGCGTTGCTAGCGACGCGCTACTTGTCCGTCTGCAAACCTGGCTGCGCGAAAACAAAGTGCAAACTGTTGTGGCCACGCACGACGCGACCGATGCCCTCGCTACGTCCGCCGAAGTTTTGCTTCTTCGTGACGGCGGCCAGGTGGCGTTGGGGCCAGCTGCCGAAGTCCTCACCTCGGAGCGCGAGCGTCTGCTCAGCCGATTGCAACCGCCGTCAAATTGACCTGGCCGCCGCTCACTTTGCCGCGATCACCAGCAGCGTTGCATCATCCTGAAAGTGCGCGTCGCAAAACGTTGACACCTGGTTGAGCAGCGCGTCGCTCATCTCCGCCGCCGAATGCCTACTCTCTTTAAGGGCCGCAGCGGCCAGCTTCTCTTCGCCGAATTCCTGTTCGTCCCCGTCGCTGGCTTCAGTAATGCCATCGGTCACAAGCAACAGCCGGTCGCCCTCGCGAAACTCGATCTTCGCGTTCGCGTATTCCCACGCGGGAAAGACGCCCAGTACCGCGCCGCCATGGTCCAGCGCCTGGGTACTCCCTTGCGAGACCAGAATGGGGTACACCTGGCCGGCATTGCAGTAGTCGAACGTACGCGCCTCGCTGTCCAGGACGCCATAGAGAAACGTCACAAACTTACCCGTCGCCAGATTCTCGCAGAGCAGGCTGTTCACCTTTGCGCATAGCTGTGCCGGACTCTCGGAACTGCTCGCGTAGGCGCGCACGGCGGCTTGCACGTTGGCCATCATCAGCGCGGCCGACACGCCCTTCCCCACCACGTCCGCAATGCAAAGGCCAAGCCTGCTCTCGCCCAGCTTGAAAACGTCGTAATAATCACCGCTCACCGTACGCGCCGGTCGCCACGCTCCCGCGACTTCAAATCCCGTCAACTGCGGAATCTCTTTGGGCAGCAGCGACCTCTGAATCTCGCCTGCGCGCTGCATCTCTTCTTCCTGTTTCTCCAGTTGCGCGGCTCCCTGTTTTACCGATTTCTCAAGCTCCTGGTTGCGCTCTTCCAGCCGATCTTTCGTTGTCTGGTACAGAAACGAGACAAAACCGAAGACGAAGGTGACCAGAAAGGGAAACTTCCATCCGGTTAGAAGCAAATGAGAAAGCGTCTGCGGACCGGGCGGACAAACAAGCCAAACAATAACGGTCGAAATCAGGTAAACCGGGATAGTCAATAAGAGCAGAGTCGGCAAAAAGATCAGCCAGTTGAATGGAAATGGCCTTCCTGAAAAAAGGAATTCCATCTGATCGATTCCAAACGAGAGGAGGTTGCCGATGCACAGGGTGTACAACAATACCGTCCAGGGATTGATCGGCAGGCCAATCGCCCAGAAAACCGCGCCGAGAACGACGGCGACGACGATATAAGTAACCTGTTGCCGAACCAAGCGCACTAGAGAAGGAAAAGCCAGTCGCATACCAGCACGCTCTCTCCAACCTCATTGGGGAATCAACAGGATTCTACGCCAAAGCCATTTCTCGCGCTGCGGCCGCGAGCAGCGGTGTTTTACGCGAACCCCACCAGCTCTGGTTCGCGCTGCAATCGAATTCCGAACCGCGCTTCAACCTCCCCTCGAATCTTCTCCGCCAGCGCCAGAATCTCTTTGGCCGTCGCGCCTCCGCGATTCACGAGAGCCAGCGTATGCCGCGATGAAATCCCCGCCTCTCCCAGCATGTACCCCTTCGCGAATCCAGCCTGCTCAATCAGCCATGCCGCCGGAATCTTTACCAGCCCATCATCGGCGGGAAAAATCTGCACAGACACTCCCGTGTTTGCCGCCACTTTCCGCACGCCTTCCGCCGTCTCTTCTGTTACCGCCGGGTTCTTGAAGAAACTTCCCGCGCTGCGGCAATCCGGATCGCCCTCCACGAGTAACATTCCCTTGCTGCGCCGAATGCTCCGCACAGCATCCGCCGTTTCCTTGAGAGTGGGCGTCGTAGACCCTTTCGCAAAATGATCCTTCAGGTCCTGGTACGCTACCAGTGGCGCGCCATCCTGCCGCAGCCGGTAGTCGACGCGCGTCACAATGAATCGCCCGCGATCCGTCGAGTTGAACCGGCTGCGCCGATAAGCAAATCCGCATTCGGCATTGGTGAACTCGGCAAATCTGCGCTCAACCAAATCAAACGCCCGCACGCGCTCAATGATGGTCGCCGCCTCCTGCCCGTACGCGCCCACATTCTGCACCGGCGTTCCGCCCACGGTCCCGGGAATTCCGGCGAGGCACTCAATCCCTGCACAATTCGCTGCAACGGCCAGCTCGACAAATTCGTCCCACACCTCGCCTGCGCCAACTCGAAACAGATCGCCATCCCGCGCGATTCCCTTCAACCCCACATGGAGCACCAGCCCCGGAAATCCCTCATCGGCCACGAGAACATTGCTGCCGCCGCCCAGCACAAGCAGCGGCACGCCCTGCTCGCGTGCCCAGTCGCTGGCCTCGGCAATCTCAGCCTCGCTCGTCGCCTGCACAAACCACCGCGCCGGCCCACCAATGCCGAAGGTCGTAAATGCCGCCAACGAAATGTCCTCGGTAATCTTCAAGCGTCCAGACTACAGGAAGATGCGCAATTCGCACTCCCGCGTCTAACCATTCTGTATACTGCAATCGATTGTTTGAGGGGGCGTTTTTATGCGCTACGCTCATTTGCGGCATTTTCCGCTTGCTCTTTGCCTGGTTTCCGCCGCACTTGCCGCCCAAAGTTCTTCTTCGCCTTCCGGGCTAACATCACTCGAACCAGCCGTTCCCGGCACACCTGCATCAGGGCCCGCCGTTGCCGGGCAACTCGCCGGCGGTTCCGCCATCGCGCTGATGAACGTGCAGCCGCCCGATCCCGACAGCGGTGTGAACGGCCACGTCGAAAGCCTCTATATCCCGCTTGTGCCTGGCCAGCCCTTTCACGCCAAAATCGAAGTCAAGATCCATCACCAGCTGCCCGATGGCACGGTGGTTGATCAGAAATATTACACGCTGGTTGGGCGCGACAGCACCGGACGCACGCGCCGCGAGATGCGCGAACTGATTGCCGCTGATTCCGATCTCGATCCGCCGCTCATCCGCACCCTGGTCTACGACCCCAAGACCAACACGGTCACCAACTGCTACCCCGAGCAGCGCATCTGCCGCCAGGCTTTCTTCGATCCCTCTCGGCATCCGGTTGAGGAGCCGGTCGGCCCTTCGAGCGACGGCGCTTCGGTCCTTACCCGCGACGATCTCGGCAAGAAAACCATCGACGGACTTGAAGTCGCTGGCACACGCGAAACACGGACCTACAATCCCGGTGCCTTCGGCAACGACAAGCCCGTCGTGGTCACGAAAGAGATGTGGTATTCGCCTCAGTTGCAATTCGATCTTTCCATAACCCGGGTCGATCCGCGCAATGGTACGCAGAAAATCGACGTCACCGACCTTAAGCTCGGCGATCCAGGACCGGATTGGTTTACCGTTCCCGACGGTTACCGGCTAGTGTCGGACCACGGCCTCATGCACCCCGTCTATCCCGCGGAACTGGAGCCGCTCATTGAGAAACAGGTCTCCGGGATGTCGCCCGATGAGCTAACCACCGCACTCCAGCCCGTCGAAGCCGCCATCGGCGCGCTCACCAAAGCGCACGCCTCCGCCGCGCCCAGGGACGATAGCGTGGCCTTCGCCGGCCAGTTGCGCTCGCGACTCTCAGGGACTCTGCGCATGATGCAACAGATTGACCTTTTGCATGGGCAGCAGCAGGTGGCTGAAGCCGATTCGCGCATGAACGAAACATTTCGCGAGGTGGTCACGTCGCCCTGCATCGCAAAGCCGGGGCCCGGCGATCCGCCTTCGGCTCCCATAAGCGCCGACGGGTTGCGCGAGGAGCAAACCGCATGGCTGGGGCTGCGCGAGGCATGGGTCACTTTCCTCAAGAAGCTCTTCCCCGGCGGCGACCCCGCTATCTTTGGCATGACCATATCGAACGAACGTGAATCCGAGCTGCGTCGCTACTTGAACGACGAACGCAATCGCGGTTGCATTCCGGTGGAGTCGATTGAGCCGATGCTCGTCCGCGACGTCACGGGAATGTCCGCCGATCAACTTGACGCCGCCGTGAAGCCCATCGATGCGGCGATCGACGCCTATGCCAAAGCCCATGCCGAATCCGAACCCGGCGACCGCAACCAGGATTTCGTGCGGATGACCGAACAGCAGTTGACCTCCGACCTGAATATGCGACAGCACAACTCTGCGTTCTCGCAAAATCAATTCCAGGGGACGGATCTGCGCCTCAATCTCATGTTTCGCGCCGTGGTCACTTCGCCATGCCTCGCCAAGACCATCCCCGGCGATCCGCCCGACGCACCGGTCAGTGAGGAGAAACTGCGCGCTGAAGAGCAATCGTGGCTCAATATGCGCGACGCATGGACCACGTTTATGGCATCGGTCTTTCCCGGCTCGAACAAGGCCACTCTCGATGTCATGCTCAATCAACAACGCACAAACCAGCTGGAGCAAATTCAGAACATCGAACGCAACCGCGGCTGCGTCGCCGAGGAGTCCATCGAGCCGTTGCTCGCTCAGTTCGTCACCGGCATGACCGCAGATCAATTCGACGCCGCCGTCAAGCCGGTCGATGCCGCAATTCGCGCCTATGCCGCCGCTCATGCAGACTCGGAGCCCAACGACCAGAACCAGGATTTCGTGCGCATGCTCGAGCAGCAGCTGTCCTTCGAGCTAAGCAACCAGCAGCACAACAGCATACCCACGCAGGACGAATTCGAGGAAGCCGATCTGCGTCTCAATCAGGCCTTCCGCGCTGTCGTTTCCTCGCCCTGCCTTACCAAAACCGCTCCCGGCGATCCGCCCAACGCTCCGGTAAGCGAAGAAAAACTCCGTGCCGAGGAACGTGCCTGGATCGCCTTGCGCGACGCTTGGACCGGGTTTATGGTCACTGCCTTTCCCGGCGGCAACCAGGCTACCCTGGGCACCATGCTTACCCAGCAGCGCACTGGCGAGTTGCTTCAGATCGAAAACATCGAGCGCAACCGCGGCTGCGCACCAGCGCAGTAAAACGTAACACCAGCCAGGGTGCCCCAGGTGCCTCGCATTTGGGCACCTGGGACAGTACAGACTCATGGGTGCTCATCCTAAAGGCGTCTCTTGCGTTTAGGGCGGGAAGCTAAAGCCCCAACCTGATGCCTCTCTCACCCCCAGCACGAACACGGATGTCCCCAGGTCTCGACCATAAGACCTGAGATACCTCTTTCAATGAGCCTCCAGCCCGCCCGGTTGCAAACCTAGTAGAATGGCTACAGGCAGCTTCCTCTGCCGGAGGCGAACATGTATCCAGAATTGATGGTGATTCCCATGCGCGAAGAACTCGTGCGCGCCGGAATCAAAGAAACCCGTACCGCCGAAGAAGTGGACGCGGCACTGGCCGAGCCCGGAACTACCCTCGTCGTCGTCAACTCCATCTGCGGCTGCGCGGCCGGCAAAGCCCGTCCCGGCATCCGCCTCGCCCTCACCAACTCTGCCAACCAGCCTGACCGCAAGATCACTGTCTTCGCCGGCCAGGATCGCGAGGCCACCGATCGCGCGCGCAGCTACTTCGAGGGCCAACCGCCCAGCTCGCCTGCCGTGGCCATCATGCGCGACGGCAAGCTTGTCTATCTCATGCAGCGCTTCGTCATCGAGCAATCGACCGCTCAGGACATTGCGTCTGAACTTGTGCGCGCCTTCGACACCTACTGCGCCAAGACCACCGCATAAGAAATCTTCATCTGAATCCGTAAGCAAAACGGCCTCCCACGAAGGGAGGCCGTTGCTTTGCTCTGAAGTATCCCCGCTCAGTCCGCCGCCTGCGCCTTGGCCAGCTTTTGCACCTTGCTGTGCCGCACGGAATAGCCAAAATAAATAATCAGCCCGAAGATCAACCAGCCAATCATCACCTCCCACGTCACTCTCGGAAGGCGGCTCATCACAAACAACGCTGTCACAATTCCCAGGATTGGCACCAGCGGCACAAACGGCGTTTTGAATGGCCGCTCCATCTCCGGATGCCGCACGCGCAATACCCAAACCCCTGCGCAAACAATCGTGAACGCCAGCAGCGTCCCGATATTCACCAGGTCCGACAGGAAATCAATATCCTTGAAGGCGGGCATCAGCGCGACGATCGAACCCACCACGATCGTCGAGATCCACGGCGTGCGGAACTTCGGATGCACGGCCGAAGCCCACTTTGGGAGCAGGCCGTCCTTCGACATCGAATAGAACACGCGCGACTGACCGAGCAGCATCACCAGCATCACCGTTGCCAGTCCAAACACCGCGCCAATCTTCACCAGCAGCGCGCCCCAGCTTATACCCGTCGCATCGATCCCTACTGCCACGGGATCGCTGACATTCAGCTGCGTGTACTTCACCAGCCCCGTCAGCACCGTCGACACCAGGATGTAGAGAATCGTGCACCCCACTAGCGATCCCAGAATCCCGATCGGCATGTCGCGCTTCGGATTCTTGGCCTCCTGCGCCGCAGTCGACACGGCGTCGAAGCCGATGTACGCGAAGAAAATCGACGAGGCTCCGGTCGCGATTCCCATCCAGCCGAAGTTGCCGTGCGCGTCAACTGGCGGGATGAACGGATGCCAGTTTTGCCATGCAAGCGACGGATGTCCCACCAGGAAGATGGCACCTACGATCAGGAAGACCCCCACGATCCCCACCTTGACAATCACAATCGCGGAGTTGAAATTCGCCGATTCCTTGATGCCAATCACAAGAATCGCTGTAATCGCGAGCACGCCAAGCATCGCCACCAGGTTGAAAGCCGCAGTCACGTGCGGCAGCCCGGCCAGGCTCATATTGGCTGGCAACGAAGCCAGCGGCTGCCACTTCTGGTTGTAAAAATAGAGTTCCGTTCCTGGAACCGCGGTGAACCGTGGCGGCATGTAAATGTGCAGTTGCTGCAGCAGGCTGTTTAGATATCCTGACCATCCCGCGGCCACCGTTGCCGCGCCAAATGCGTATTCCAACACCAGGTCCCAGCCGATGATCCACGCCACGAACTCGCCCAGCGTCGCATAGCCGTACGTATATGCCGATCCGGCAATTGGGATGATGGAAGCAAACTCCGCATAGCACAATCCGGCAAACGCGCACACAATACCGGCCAGAACAAAGCTCAGTGAAACGGCCGGCCCGGCGTACAAAGCCGCAGCCTTACCCGTGAGCACAAAGATGCCGGCGCCGATGATCGCGCCAATCCCCAGCGTCACCAGGTTCAGCGCCCCCAGCGAGCGCTTCAGCGTGTGCTCGCCTTGCTCGCCCGCCTCCATCGAGAGCATCGACATGGGCTTAACGCGCAGTAGTTTCGAGAACAAGGATCGATTTCCTCCCTGGCGAAATGGATGGAGCTGAGGCAAAACAGAATCGCCGGAACTCGTTACGCAATCATACGATACAGCGGCGCCTGGCTTGCGTAATTCAGATGGGCAGCGGTTCGCCGACCTCGTACAAGCGCAGGTTTCGTTCGCCGATGCCAATGGAAGGCCACGCTGCTCGCCACGCAGCCAGGTGCGGGGACTTGAAGTGCTCATCGAGCACCTTCCGGTCTTTCCAGCGCTCCGTGATATGGATCAGGCCACGGTCAAGAACGTCTTCCGCGTAGGAATACTCCAGGCATCCGTCCTCCGCTCTGCTGGCCGTCACCATCTCGGCCATAATTGCACGCGCCGCCCCCAACCGATCCGCAGGGAGACGCACTTTACCGACAATCAAAAGCATTCATTCCCTCCTCTTTGGTGCGTGCACCAATTTCCCTGCCTTTTCTCATGAGAATCGTCGTGTTTTGAGACAATCGGCGTCTCGAACGCGGCCAATGCTGTCCGATTTCTGGCCAAACTGCCCCAAGTCAACGCAGTTCACTGTCTCAATTTCGGACATCAGTGTCTCAACTTCGAACACGGGCGATTCGCGCCTATCCCAGCGCATCGATCCAGCGCCGGAACTCGGCCGCGGGATCCTTCGCGCGAAAGATCGCCGCTGACACGCCGACCACGCTCGCTCCCGCCGCAAGAATCTCCTGTGCTGTCTCAAGCGTCACTCCGCCCACCGCCACGAGCACCGCATTCGGTCCCGCCTGCCCGCGAAGCCGTCGCACCCCCGCCGCGCCGACCGCCGTCTTTGTCGTTTCTTTGGTTGTGGTAGGAAAAATCGGCCCGATCGAAAGATAATCCGCAGGCTCTTCCAGTACTCCTGGTACCAGCGCTTCGCTCCCGCCGAAGGTGCCCACAATCTTACCCGGCCCCAGCACCCGCCGCGCCTCGGCAGGTGTCGCGTCGCCGGAATCAACGTGAACCCCGTCAAAACCGGCCCGTTCGACCAGATCAACCCGGTCATCAAGAATCAGTTTCACCGATCCCGCAGGCAGCCCCGCGCGGAGAATCGCCGCATCCCCCAAAATCTCGACGTCGCTTCCAGTTTTGTTCCTGTATTCGAGCAGCGTCACACCGGCTTTTGCCAGCTCGCCGCCCAACCACCGTAAAAACTCTGCCCGCCCAGTTCGCGGAATCACCCCCGCATCGAGAATCGGATACACTTTGGGAATGGAAAAGGACATGAATCAAGACTAGTTCAACGCGGAACGGGGACAGAAGCCTGTACCCGCTGTGAGTCTCTTTTTCTGTTCCCTGTTCCCTGTTCCCTGTTCCCTGCTCCCTGCTTCTCTTACATCTCATCCGCGCTGGGCCCGTAGATTCCCGGAACCTTCGCGCCGATGAGCCGCAGATACACGCTCAGCTGCCCGCGATGATGAATCATATGGTCCAAGACCGTTCCGCGAAACACGTTGTACTTGGTATCGTCGATCCACGCCGTCCCGCCGAACACGAACTTCCAGTTCCGGTCCCACGTTTCTCCGGTCGTCGCCACCAGCGCTGGACGCGTCTCTGCAAGTTTCTTGTCGAACCTCTCCAGTAGCTCCGCTTTGCTCGTCGGCGCATACGGCTCCCACTTGTGGTCCGCTGCGAACTCCAGTTTGTCCATGGTCAGCGCGTGATTTCCCCAGTCGCCCACAAAATCGGTGAGATGTCCGGCCAGCCGGCCCAGGCTCATCGATTTCGGGTGAGGCTTGAAGCTCCAATCGGCATCGGCGGGAATCGCCTCCAGCATCTTGCGGGTCTTCGCAGTTTCCGAGTCAAATTCAGCGATCAAGTCCTTTTGAAAGTCCATTTGAGCAACCTCCACGTTGCCCTCAAAGCATAGCCGATTTCCGCATGAATAGGCGAAGAAAAAGCGATAATCTTTTCCACAGGCCTGCGCCCTCATCCCAGCGCAAAAACACCGCCAAGCCCTAGTCATCCTAGTTATCTACTTATTTTGAATCAGAATATTGCCACAAATACTGAATGCACTTCGCAAGTTTGCCGCTCTACGCCGTCTTCTTCGCCGCTTCGGCCCTGGCCGCCAGAAAGCGCTCCATATACCCGGTATCGAAGTCGCCTGCCCTGAAGCCTGCGTCCTGGAAGATCGCCTCGTGAAGCGAAATCGACGTATCGATTCCCTGCACGATGAACTGGCTCAGCGCCCGGCTCATCCGAGCCATCGCTTCTTCCCGATCTACTCCGTACGCAATAAGCTTCGCGATCAGCGAGTCGTAATACGGCGGTATCACGCCCTCCGCATAGAGCGCCGTGTCCACGCGAATTCCATTTCCGCCCGGAACATTGAACACCGTGATCTTCCCCGCAGAAGGCGTGAACTTATGCGGATGTTCCGCGTTGATCCGGCACTCGATCGCGTGCCCCCGCATCTCCAGCTTTGCCGGCAGAATCGCATCCAGCTTTTCTCCGGCAGCGATCCGCAGTTGAGCCTTCACCAGGTCCACACCCGTAATCGCCTCGGTCACCGGATGCTCCACCTGGATGCGCGTGTTCATCTCGATGAAGTAAAGCTGATGATTCTTGTCCATCAGAAACTCCACCGTTCCGGCATTCTGGTAGCCGATCTCACCCATGCACTTGCAAAGCGTCCGGCCAATCTCCTCGCGCATCTTCGGCGTCACCTGCAGGCTCGGCGCCTCTTCAATCAGCTTCTGGTGCCGCCGCTGAATCGAGCACTCGCGTTCGAAGAGCGAAGCCACGTTGCCATGTTCATCGGCCAGGACCTGGAACTCGATGTGCCGTGGATTCTCGATGAACTTCTCCATGTAGAGCTCGCCGTTACCGAACGCATTGGCCGCCTCGGTAAACGCCGCGTGAAACAGATTGGGCAAGTCCTCGGCATCGCGCACAATTCGCATTCCACGTCCGCCGCCGCCCGCCTTGGCCTTCAGAATCACCGGGTAGCCAACCTTCTCGGCCCACGCGCGTGCTTCTTCTGCAGTCGCCAGAATCCCGTCCGACCCCGGCAGAATCGGCACCTTTGCCTTCTTCATCGCCTGCCGCGCTTTTTCCTTTTCGCCCATCAGCCGCGTCACTTCCGGCGGCGGCCCAATGAACTTGATATTCGACGCGCGGCATACTTCGGCAAAGTTCGCATTCTCGCTCAGCAGCCCATATCCGGGATGAATCGCCTCCACATCAGCAATCTCCGCCGCTGAAATTACTGCCGGCACATTCAGGTAGCTGTCCGCAGCGCGCGGCGGCCCGATGCAGATCGCCTCGTCGGCAAAGCGCACGTGCAGCGAGTTGCGATCGGCCTCGCTGTACACAGCAACCGTGCGAATGCCCATCTCCCTGCACGCGTTCAACACGCGCAGCGCGATCTCGCCTCGATTGGCAACCAGAACCTTACGAAACATGAATGACCTTTGGGGGATTGGTTAACGGAGTAAGTCCGTTCATGCGGGCCGAACCGAAAACAGCGGCTGGCCGAATTCAATGGCCTGCCCGTTCGCAACCAGGCACTTGACCACCTCGCCCGACACGTCCGCTTCGATCTCGTTCATGAGCTTCATGGCCTCGATGATGGCGATCACCTGGCCTTTTTCCACGTGGTCGCCCGGCGCAACAAACGGCGCGGCGCCGGGAGACGGAGAACCGTAATAGGTGCCAACAATGGGCGACTTCACCATGTGCAGCCCGGCCTCCGCATTCACTGCCGGCTCTGCCGTCGCCGCTGGAGCTGCTCCCCCTTGCGCAGTCGCGCCAGCCGCCTGCGCAACGCCCTGGGGCGCCGATTGCAGCAGCCGCGCCAGATCGCTCAGCCCTGCCGGCCCGCTCTCTACTGGATTGAATTTCAGACGCAGCTTCATGTCGCCGCGGTCCACGTCAAACTCGGACACGCCGTGCGACTTCAGGAACTCAATCAGCTGCCGCAGATCTTCAATGTCTTGTTGCTTCATTCGTTCCTTCAATTCCGCTTCCCTCAGCCGAACTTACCGTTGACTGCTACTCAAAGCTCAATCAGCGCCTTGGGCGCCGGGGTCAAAACCTGCCCTCCGACGCGCGTTACGGCCACCATATCCTCAATGCGAATCCCGAACTTGCCCGGCAAATAGACGCCCGGCTCGATGGTGATGACCATCCCCGCCTGCAGCCGCGTCGTTTGGCCTGCGCCAACTCGGGGTGGCTCGTGAATCTCCAGTCCAACTCCGTGCCCCGTCGAATGCGTAAACGCCTCAGCCAATCCCTCCCTGCGCAGTACGCTTCGTGCCGCCTCGTCCACCTCCGCGCAGCTCGCGCCCGGAGCGACTGCATTCACGGCGTTCTCCTGCGCTTCCAGCACCGCTTCGTAGGTTCTTCGCTCCTCGGGCTTTGGCTTGCCCAGGAAGACGGTCCGCGTCATATCCGAACAGTAACCCTTGTGGATTATACCGAAGTCCATCGTCACGAACC
>CAVXMJ010000032.1:0-152498 GCA_963762905.1 uncultured Acidobacteriaceae bacterium
CTCCCAAGCCTGCCAGCGTGTCTGATGATGACGGAACAAATTGACTTCGGCTGCCTACCCCGCTTTCCACTCCGCCATCGCCTTTGACGACGCGGTTTCAAAGAAGGACTTTGCCGGGCGCCATCAAGGAATACAACGCCGAGTTGATGCTCTATTCGCCCGCCGCATGCACCCAGCCGGGCCCATGCCTTGCGGATACGCTGCAGCTTGCCCAGGCCTATGCAAAGCCGGGTCCGACAAGGATGAAGTGAAGGCCGTCTGGTTCTACGCGCGCGCGTGGGACTTTGCGCCCGCGGCTTACAAGGCCCAGATTGAGCCGCAGCTCGACTATTGGTACAAGCGCTTTCACGGCACGCTCGACGGCGACGCAGCCATTACGCAGCAGATTGACGCCATCAAGTCTCAGGCGCAGGCCACGCTCTTCCCGCCCGCCACCTTCCCGATCGCGCCGGCCCCAACTCCTGCCGACCTGGCTCATCACGCCTATACCAGCGGCGATCCCAAGGCGCTCAGCCTCGAAGACAAAGAATACATTCTGGCCAACGGGTCTGATGCCGACGCAACGGGACTCTGGGCGCTGCTGAAAGGCCAGCCGACGCCGGTACCGGGCATTGTCATCGCCGATCCGCATCGGAGCTGCACATCACCGTCACCACCGCCGCTTCGGTCAAGCCCAAGGATTACGTGGTCAAGCTCACGAATCCAGTCGCTTGCACCGCTGTTCCGCCGCCGCCCACGGAACTCAAGGTCGCGGACGCCCAGGCCTACATCCTGGCCAACGGCGTCAAAGCCGACACCGACGCCATGGGTGACGCGCTTACCGACACTCCCGCGCACATCCACAAGATCGCCATCGACCCCTCGGTCGGGACGCTCAATGTGGCCGTTACGCAGGACGCCAAGGACGCCCACACCGCCGACTTTACCGTCAACCTCAAGGACCCGCTTTCCTGCAAGCTAGCTCCGCCTCCGGCTCCGCGCTTGGATTGCAACCGGCGACTGAGTTGGACGGCACTTACGACACCTACACGCATACCGCGGCAGCAGGAACAACTGCCGCGTCGGCGCAAATCGTCCTTACCGACGGATTCCTGCAGCCGGAAAAGAAGGCAGGCCCGGTGCACCACACAGCGCCAAAGCCTTCACCCGCGCATCACGCGCAGTAACCCTCGCTCGCCGGTCTCGCGACCGGCGAGCGCGGGCCGCGCAACACAAACCTTCTGGGATGATCAAGGGCAGTCCGCTTCAGCGGCCTGCCCTTTTGTTTTCTGGCTGTCATCCAGAGGGGCGTGTCAAATGCCGCGGACGCAGGGAGTCGAGGGATAATAAAAAAGGGGGGGGGGGGGGGGGGGGGGGGAAGGGGGCTCGATTTATGAAAAATATATCGGGGCCGGGTTATGTTCGCGCGCGCCACTGGCGACCAAGAAGGGCGATCCATGAGACAATGAACTGCCTTACTCGCCGAGCATGACCCTCTGGATCGCCGAGGCGCGGCCTGTCGCCGGATCGCACGTCACTACCGCGCCGCACATTTTCGGATTCCCCTTCGCCGCCTCGAACTTGCCCGGCATTGCGGTCAGGAATTTGTGCAGCACCAGGTCCTTTTCGACGCCGATGACGCTGTCATACGGCCCACTCATACCCACGTCCGTTTGGTAAGCCGTTCCATGCGGCAGAATGCGCTCGTCGGCCGTCGGCACATGCGTGTGCGTGCCCAGAACCGCAGTCACACGCCCATCCAAATACCATCCCATCGCGTTCTTTTCGCTGGTGGCTTCGGCGTGGAAATCCACCACGACCACCTTCGCGCGGATCGAGCCGAGCAGGGAATCCGCGGTGCGGAACGGATCGTCAATCGCTGTCATGAACACGCGGCCTTGCAGTTGCAGCACAGCGTAGTCCACGCCGCCGGCGGTCTTTCCTTCGTAGAAGCCGAAACCCGGCACGCCCGGCTGAAAATTTGCCGGCCTGATCACTCGCCGCGGGCGTTCATGCGTGTACGGCGCGGCGGTGTTCATATAGTCGACGAGTTCTTTCTTGTCCCACACGTGGTTGCCCGTCGTCAGCACATCCGCGCCCAGGTCGAAGACCTCTTCGGCGAGCCCCGGCGTTACGCCGAAGCCGCCGGCAGCGTTCTCCACGTTCACGATCGTCAGGTCCACCCGGTGCGACTCGCGCACGTGGCCGATGTGCTCGCGCACAATCCTGCGCCCCGCGCTGCCGAAGATATCGCCGATGAAGAGGATGTTCAAGAACAGCTCCTGGTTCCTAGCTTATAGCTCCCGGTTATCTCAGCGGAGCTAGCGATGTCAGCGGAGCAAGCGGCTCTGGTCCTATTCAGACTCGTTCCGCTAAAGAACGCTGTCATCCAGAGCGACGACCCTGAGCTACGCGAAGAGGAGGAGTCGAAGGACCTGCGGTTGTTCTTCGCTCGCCCCAACAAGAATCATGGGTGCCCCAGGTCTCGATTCTGAGACTTGGGATACCACAAAGCCAAATCGACGCGACCTCCGCCCACCCAAAAGAATGGGTGCCCCATCCTCGCGACGTCTCTGTTTCTGTCGCTAGGGTGGGAAAGCACGAACCTCAACCAGCCGGCTCTTCGGTACCTTGTTCCCTGTCGGGGTCCCCGGCGAGCGATTTGTGCTCGCTGGGGTGGCTTGCTCCCTCGTTCCCTGTCTTTCTCATCAGCGGAAAAAGTATGACGTCACGTATCGACTTCGATCCGGTCAGCAGCATCACCAGCCTGTCGATGCCGATGCCTTCGCCGCCCGTCGGAGGCAGCCCGTACATCAGCGCACATACGTAGTCCTCGTCCATCTGGTGCGCTTCGTCGTCGCCGGCGGCGCGCTGCGCGAGCTGATCGTCGAAGCGCTTGTGCTGCTCGACCGGATCGTTCAGCTCACTGAAGGCATTGCCGATTTCAAAGCCGCCGATGTAGATCTCGAATCGCTCCACCCAGTCGGGTTCGTCCGGCTTCTGTTTGGAGAGCGGGGAAACGGCGGTTGGGAACTCGTAGATGATGGTGGGTTGAATGAGGTGGGGTTCGGCGATGGATTCGAAGAGTGCTGCGATCGCCATGCCGAGCGGAGCGCCCGATACTAAATAGTTTGCTCCTTTCAAAGCCGAGCATAGTCTTCGAACCAACTGCCCAGTCACATTTGGGGATGCCGTCCTGGTCATACATGGTCTTCGCGCCTTCGCTACCTTCGAAGTACCCCATCAAGCAGCTTCATAGCTTCAGGAAGGAGCGCGCTTAGGATGTTGGCTGAGTTGAGCTGGTCTTGGGTTGGCGCTGGACCCGACTCTGTCGGGCCACCACTTGATGATCGCCTCGCGCATCGTCAGCCGTTCCCACTTGCCGAGGTCGATCTCGACGTCATTGAACGTCGTCACAGTCGTCCCGTTCACTTCTTTCGCCACAAACGCGATCAGCTCCTCGGTCAAATCCATCAGGTCGTGGTAGTTCGCATACGCCTGGTAGAACTCGAGCATCGTGAACTCGGGATTGTGCTGCGTGCTCACGCCCTCGTTGCGGAAGTTGCGGTTGATCTCGTACACGCGATCCAACCCGCCCACCACCAGCCGCTTCAGATACAGCTCAGGCGCGATGCGCAAAAACAAATCCATATCCAGCGCGTTGTGGTGCGTTTTGAACGGCCGCGCCGCAGCTCCGCCGGCGACGGGCTGCATCATCGGCGTTTCCACTTCAAGATATCCGCGGCTGTCAAAGAACGTCCGCAGCGCCTTCAGCACCTTCGCTCGCTTTACAAACACTTCGCGTGCGTCGAGATTGGCAAAGAGATCGACATAGCGCTGCCGGTAGCGCAGCTCCACGTCGGCGAGGCCGTGGTATTTCTCCGGCAGCGCGAGCATGGCCTTGGCCAGAAACGTCAGCGTCTCCACGTGCACGGTGAGCTCGCCGGTACGGGTCCTGAACAAATAGCCGGTTACGCCGATGTGGTCGCCCAGGTCGAGCAGCTTGTAGAGCGCAAATCCCTGCTCGCCTACCGCGTCGAGCCGCACGTAAATCTGGAGACGCGCGCCCTCCTGCTGCAGCGTCGCGAATCCCGCCTTGCCTTGCTGGCGAATGGCCATGATGCGCCCCGCCACAATCACCGATTCGTGCCTGGCCTCAAGCTCTTCGCCAGTCGCCTTGTCCCACTTGGCGCGCACCTCAGCCAGCGTGATCGCCGATTGGTCCTGCGCGGCAGGGAAGCGATTGGGATACGCCGACTGGCCCAGCTCCGCAATCTTCTTCAGCTTTTCGCGGCGCTCATCAAAGAGCTTGCGCTCGAATTCCGATTCGAACTCCATACTTCCTTTTCCAGATTGATGGTAGGTCCAACCGCCAGTATAGCGGCTATGCTCGGTGTGTTTTGGGTCATCGCACGGAGACGCTCCGCTCGTGTATAACCACGATGGATGCCTTACAACCGCCCGATTCCCGATCCCAAGCAGGATGGCAAGAGCCCCGGCCTTTTCAGCGCCTGGATCGAAGCCGAAAAACTGATGCAGATCGCGCTGGTTCTACCATGCGCGGCTTTTATCGGCTGGCTCATCGGGGCATGGCTTGACCACCGCCTCCATCAATCCTGGATCATGATTGTCGGAATCGTCTTTGGTGGCGTCTCCGGGCTCATCTACGCGATCCGCGTGGCCCTTGCCGCCAACAAAGATCCCAGGATGCAGGACGACGACACGTCCACTCCCGGCCAGGACAGCGGGGGCCCCGGCAAAGGCGATGCCGGCCGTGGAAATAGCGAGAGATCGGGTTCATGACGGACGAGCCGCACGCGCTGGTCGCCTTGACCGACGAAGGCCTGCAGGCCCTGCTCAAGCGAGCCATCCGCCTTACGCTGATTGTGGGCGCCATCGCTGCGCTCGTGCTTTGGAAGGCTTCCGGATGGCGCGATGCCGCCATGTTCGCCACGGGTGCCCTCATCTCCGCCGCCAGCATTCACGAGTGGCGCCGCCTGATTCGCTTCATCAGTGCCAAAATGGACCATCAACAGGTCCCGCGCGGCGCGGCGGTCTCGGCAGTCCTTTTTGTGCTCCGCCTGGCCATCTTTGGCGCAGCCATCTATGGTAGCCTGAAATGTTTCCGGGGTTCTGTTGTAGCGCTTCTCTGCGGCCTTGGCCTGGCGCTTTTGGCCATGGTTTGGGAAGCGGTTCGCTTGCTTCGCGATTGAAGCTGCGCTTCGGCTTACCCTGTTTTGCTCCGAGACAAGGAAAAAATGGTGCAGACTTTTGCGTTAGCGCGTTTCCTTGACCTTCTGCTGAGAGGCACCGAGGTCAAAATGTATCAGGCCATCGGCCTGAGCTCAGCCGATGCCGCCGGAAAGGCAACCGCTGTCAACAGCGCTTTCTCGTTGGAAGTGCTGGTCGCCGGCGTCCTCATTCTCTTCTTCCTCGTCGTCCGCTTCACCTTGTCAGTTGAGCACCCGAACCCCGCTCAGCAGCTTGCCGAAATGATCCACGAAGGCGTCGGAGACTTGAGCGAGCAAGTCATCGGCCACGGCTACCAGCGATTCCAGGCCTTTGTCACATGCATCGGGCTCTTTGTTCTGTTGAACAATCTGATCGGCCTCGTCGTTGGACTTATTCCGGGCGTAGAAACGCCCACCGGCATGCCTGAAGTTCCTCTCGGCCTGGCAGTTCTCACTTTTATCTACTACAACTACCACGGCGTCCGCGTGCAGGGGCCCATCGGCTACCTGAAGCACTTTGCCGGCCCGCTCTGGTGGCTGGCTCCGCTGCTGTTTCCCATTGAGGTCGTTTCCCATCTCGCCCGCATGATGTCGCTGACGATTCGACTTTATGCCAACATGTTCGCCAGCGATTTGCTCACGCTGGTCTGGTTTTCGATTATTCCCATCGCGGTGCCGTCCGTCTTCCTCGGGCTGCACTTCGCCGTTTCCATCATTCAGGCTTTCGTTTTCATGCTGCTCACGATGATCTATCTCTCGATGGCAGTAGCGCAGGAACATTAAAGACAGTTAGCAGTTCACAGTTCGTAGTTCGCAGTTGATGACTTCGCCCGACCGAGCTTTTGCTGTGAACTAAGAACTAAGAACTGCGAACCATGAACTGCAACAAAGTTTCCGCCGGAGCTGCTTCCGCTCTGGGATAAAACGGACCGGCCGCAAGCGTGAGGGGGCCAGCACGGTGAGCCTCAACCACCCACTGGCGGCCAATCTTAGGGAGCAGGAGAACTATGCGCAAACTTCAATTCGTATTCATGACCCTGGCGGCGCTGTGTTTTGCCGTCCCGGTCTTTGCCGATGGCGGCTCGGCCGCGGCCAGCCTCATTCCCATCGGCGCGGGCATTGGCATGGGTCTGGCAGCCGGCTTGTGCGGCATGGGTCAGGGCCGCGCGGTTGCGTCAGCCACTGAGGCGCTTGCCCGCAACCCCGGCACACGTCCCGGCATCATGTTGTTCCTGGTGCTCGGCCTGGCCTTCATTGAGTCCCTCACCCTCTTCACCATGGTCATCATCTTTGTGAAAATGTAAGAAACCGTTCCAAATGAAAAGCGGTCCGCACTTCTGTGTGGACCGCTTTTCTGTCTGCATCATGCTTTTCGCCTACGGATCGCTGCGCAACATCTCTATCGCTTTCTGGTAGCCCAGCCCGGCCGGCACCGGCTCGTAACCTGATTCGTCCTCGGTCGTATCGAATACGCGCGTCTTCCAAACCACGCGGCCGCTCATCACCATTTGGAAATGCACCGTTCGCCACTGATCGACACCCAGGTCCGGGCCCACATCCGCCTGTTCAATCACGATCCATCCGCCCTTGTTCAGCCGCCCCAGGATTCCCCAGCCGAAATCCACATCCTGCACGAGGTGTCCTTCCAGCCGAACCACGCGAAGATGGACGGGATCGACCCAGATTTCTCCAGCCATCTGGGTCAGCACCTGCGTCTCAAGGTCCGGCGCAGAATATCCCGGAGCTGGCTTGAAGGTGAATTTCTCGATTCTTGTCGACGGGCTGACGTCGGGTTTTGCTGATTGGCTGTCGCTTGGTTTGGCGGCCGGCAGCTCGGCTGGCCCCGCATCCTGGTACATAAATGCGGCGGGCAGGGCTCGCAGCACCTTCAAGACGCGGCCCTCGTCCGCATCCTCAGCCTGCTTGCGCCGCCGCTGTTTTCCGGGGTCGCCTGCGAGTTCGGTCAGCCGGGCGTCTTCGTTCTGCGCGTCGGCCGCGCTCAGCGGGTGGCCGTTCAGCTCCACCAGCCGCGCCACGTCGCCATCCTTCGTCTCGCAAATCTTTTTGGTTGTGCTCCCGTGCGGACTCGTTTTCAAGAGCTCGTAGCGCATGGGATGGCTCGCATCCTGCGCGGCTTTGACCTCGTTTTGAAACGCGCGCTCCAACAACGCCAGCCCTTGCGCGGGCTGCGTCTGTTGCGCGGCGCCGGAGCCGGATCGACCTTGAGTTTGGCCTTGGCAGCAAGCCGCAACAGCGAACAGGAGAATGAGCGAAACGAGCCGGTGCACACGTATAGTTTAGCTGGCTTGCCTGTTGGGCATAGGGACATGTCCTGCAGCCCAATCTCCAAAATTCCGGCATTACCGACGCCGGGCACGAAGCTTTTTACCTGCCTGAATTGATGCAGACTGGCTGGGTTGATATAGTTCGGGCAGGGACTTCTTCTGAAGTCGACGAGGATCGTAGCTCATGGCTCAAGAAAACTCTCCGGCACGCATCGGCAAGACCATCATCATCAATGGCGAAGTGAAGGGCAGCGAGGATCTGGTCCTCGATGGCCGGGTAGAAGGCATTGTCAACCTGGCTGAGAACCGGCTCACCATCGGCCCCAACGCCAATATCGCCGCCGACCTTACCGCCAAAGACGTGCTCATTCAGGGCCGTGTGCAGGGCAATATTGTTGCCAGCGGCCGCGTCGAGCTTCGGTCCGGCTGCCATCTGGAGGGCGATATCAAGGCCCTGCGGCTGGCCATTGAAGACAACGCCATCTTCCACGGCAAGGTCGACTTGACGCAGGGCGTCGCGCGGCCGGCCGACACCGCTCCCGTCCCGCAGACCGGCGGCAGCTAGGTTCTGAATCACACGGATCGTCGTTTGCCGGGCAGCGTTCTCCTGTTTGGGGATTCGTTCGCCCCGCCGACCCCGCGCTTTCGCTTCAGTTCCGAATAGAATAGAGATATCGAGCGGGAATTTTCTCGAAGGATTGCCGTCTGGAATCCTGCGTCCCACGCGAACGAATCGGAAACGCTCAAGAGGCAACCAGGGTGCTGCGCAGTTGGTTCGACAAAAAACAACAGAACTCGCTGGCCCAATCCGTTCCGGGGCTCAGCGGCCCTCGCGTGCCGCGCCACTCGGGCGGATGGAGTGCGATCCGCAAGCGTCTTGAGGCCGAGCCCGGCCTTCGCATCATCGACACCGGCTACACCTCGCCCAGCAACATCAACTACCTCACCGAGCTCGGTCACAGCGTGTTCCTCGCCGATCTTGAAGTGGACGCCTTCGGCGAAAACTGGATTACCGGCACCGATGAAGACGACAAGCCTGTCTGGAACGTCGAAGGCTATCTCGATCACACGCTCAACTTTTCCGGGCGCATGTTCGATCTTGTGCTGCTGTGGTCGGCGCTCGATTATCTGCCCGAGGCGCTGGTCGCTCCCGTCGTCGCGCATCTTTACACGTCGATGAATCCCGGCGGGCAGGTGCTGGCCTTCTTCCACACCAAGATGCAGGGCGAGGAGGCGGTGCGCTGCCGCTTTCATCTCACGCCGCGCGACGAAGTGGAAATGCAGATGACCCAGCAATTCCCCATTCAGCGCTGCTCCACCAACCGCAGCATTGAGCGCCTCTTCGCCGGTTGGAGCGGTCACCGCCAGTTCCTGGCCAAGGACTCGGTGTCTGAAGTGATCATGACGCGCTGACGATGCCCATTTGCACTGTCATCCTGAGCGACCGGAGTCCGCCGCGGCGGACGACGGGACTCGAAGGACCCGCTTGAAATCGCTGGCGAAGGGCCGGATGGCGCCGACCTTGGATTTGAATTGTCATCCTGAGGTCGCCGCGGCGACCGAAGGATCCGCGGTTGCATTTCGCGATCGATGCTCCCCACAAAAAATGGGTGCCCCATCCTTCGCCTTCTTTCTGGCGAAGGGTGGGATGGCATGCTCCCCGTGCCACCCGCGAACGGTAGCCAAGGCTGCATCTCCACCATTGGCGGGCCTTCCTCCTTTGCCGCGTCCTCGTACATATGCCGCTTGCCGAGCTTGAACTCCTGGCAGACTTGATTGACAAGTGCAGCCATTCTTTCCCTGTATGCGGACGAAACAAACGCGCTCGATGCGTAGCGCCGCTTGTAGGCTTCGAGCTGCTCGGGAAAATGCTCGGCGACAAACCCGAGAAACGTGGGCAGCGAGCACGACTTGAGAAACAATGCACCGGACGCGAGGAAGCTTGCGCCGGCGTTCGAGGCCGCGCGGGCAACCGCGCGGATGGAGCTTGCGCTGTCGGTGATTCCTGGCATCAGCGGCGAGCACATTACACCCGCACGCAGTCCCGCCTCGCGCATCTCTGCCACTGTGCGCATGCGCAGGTCGGGCCGCGGAGCGCGCGGCTCCAGTTGCCGCGCCAGCTTGGCGTTCATCGTGGTCACGGTGATGTGCACGGTGAGCTTGTTGGTCTTTGCGACCTCTTTCAGCAGGTCAATGTCTCGAGAAACCAGCGCTGATTTGCTGATGATGCCGAGGCGGAACCCGCCGTGCCGCGCAAAGACTTCAAGCAAAGACCGCGTGATCTTGAGCTTCCGTTCCAAAGGTTGATAGGGATCGGTGGCCGTTCCGATCGCGATTTCAGTTCCCGGCTTCAGCCGCTTCAACTCCTGCTCCAGCAGCCACGCGGCGTTCTGCTTGAAGTAGATCTTTCGCTCGAAGTCGTCGGGCGTCATTTCCATGAACTCATGCGTGTAGCGCGCATAGCAGTAGCGGCAGGCGAACTCGCACCCGCGGTAGGGGTTGATGGCGTGGGTAAAGGGAAGGCCTCGGTTCGAAGTGACTTTGTTGAGAATGGTCCGGCTGGTCAGTGGGCGATATTCGGTGAGGCAACCGGTGGAGTCGAGCGGAGCCTCAGCGGCGGTGCGGGCAAGGCCGTTCAATTGGGAGGGTTGGGGAGATGGCTGGAGGATGGGGAAGAGCGACTGTATTTTCGCCATTTGTTCGCCTCTACGGATACTGTAGCCCGATCCCTGGCAGAGGTCAATGGACGGCGATTTTTGCCTCACAAGAGGCCCTCATCTTTGCAGGCGGGATAGCACGAACCTCAATCCGCCCCACTCAATCCACCACGAAAAGGGGTGCCCCATCCTGGCTTCGCCAGGGTGGGATAGCACGAACCTTAATCCGCCCCACTCAATCCACCACGAAAAGGGGTGCCCCAGGTCCCTCGTCCGCCGCGGCGGAGGGACCTGGGATAGTACGAACCTTAATCCGCCCTCCTCAATCCACCACGAAAAAGGGTGCCCCAGGTCCCTCGTCCGCCGTGGCGGAGGGACTTGGGATAGCACGAACCTCAATCCGCCCTTCTCAATCCACCACGAAAAGGGGTGCCCCAGGTCCCTCGTCCGCCGCGGCGGAGGGACCTGGGATAGTACGAACCTTAATCCGCCCTCCTCAATCCACCACGAAAAGGGGTGCCCCAGGTCCCTCGTCCGCCGCGGCGGAGGGACCTGGGGAAGCACGAACTCAAACCGGATCGACCGCACCGCGCCGTAGGCGCACCGGTTGCGAGCCCGCGCTTTAGCGTGGGGAGTTGGAGCAACAATGATCAATTCCAAGTCCCGTAGGGACAGCGCCGAACATATTCGCGAGCCCGCTTGAGCGGGCGTAAGAGCCCCCGGAACAGTCATCTTCCACTGTCTGTCAAGCCCCGCACCCGCCCCCAATCAGCCCAAACCACTGAAAATACTCGCAGAATTCTGTTTCCCAAGTTTGCCGATGATTTCCCGGCTCCGGCGCATAATCGTTCCATGATCGACCTCAGGTCAGGAACGATTCGTCCCTCACACAGCCCTGCCACGCCTCGGTTTTCTCGTGCGGGATACAATACGGCGCGGCAAAGAGCATCCACGAGTGATTTTTGTGACTCGGAAGTGGTGCAAAGCGCATATAACATCTTTATTATCAACATATATTTCGCGAATCGACGGACAAATTTAGTCGATTTTTGTCGGAAATTCTGTCGGAAATATGTACGAGGGCACCTATTCTTGTGCTGGATTGAAGGCGGCGGACGGGGTTCCTGCTATCCCAGGTCCCTCCGCCACGGCGGACAAGCGACCGGGGGCACCCGGCATGCGAAGCCGCAAGCCACGCCGATTCACGCTTGAATAGGGCAGGCAGCCAATCCCGAGTGACGAACCGCTTGAATCGCGCATCGGCAGGTCCGAGCATGGCCATCTTGTAATCTATTGAATCTTAAAGATTAATCCAATAGCTAGCGTATCGAGGCAAGAGTAACTCATGGGCACGGTACCAACAGGCTCCGGTCTGACCTGAAACCGCCATTGTCGCGCTTTGCAAAGCGAAGTACCTCTATAACGTGGCGTCCTCACACTCCAGGGCAGGCCGCGACAGATGCCAGACCGGATTAAGAGATCAGAAAAGGAATTCGACACCGTGCAAGACGGGCCCCGCCGCGGCGAACGGCACTTGAGAGCATCGGCTCTCTCTCCACCAATTCTTAATCCGGGTGAAGCAAGGTGTTTATGCAGAATCAGCAGGGGAATGGACTCGCCGCTCGTGTAACTGTGACGATGACGGCGGCACTCGGAGCCATAACCGGCCTCCTGCTCGGATGTGTGCTGGCAATCCCGCTGGCTGAGAATCGTCTGAAAACCTACATGGAACGAGTGGCGGCACAAGATGATGCCTCGCTGAAGGAGGCGCGCACTGTTCTGGATACCATGCAGCATTCCGCCGGTCCTGCTTGCTCCGAGGCGGAGCTGAGCAATCTGAGAGAGCTGGTTTTTCGCTCGAACTATTTGAAAGCTGCGGGACGGATTCAACGGGGAAAGATTGAGTGCTCCACAACCGCAGGCCGGCCTGCTCGGCCGTTCGGTAACTTCAAAGCGGGGCGAGCTCAGGCCGATGGGACTGTAATCTATAGCAATCTCGCTCCCGTAGAAGATCAAAACCTGAAGCGGACGGGGATCCAACTCGGCAATGCATTCGTCGTCTTTGGCGCGCATTTGCCAGAACCCGACGGCCAGATGCCGATTCAATTGGCAATCGATCCGTACCAGGCGGGAAACCAGACAACATCAAGTAAAGTTTCTCCCGAACCGTCTTCTGACCAAGCGACCAGTGATGTGGCGCTAAGGGGAAGCACGATCGTGGCCAGCCAATGTTCGCCGCTTATGTCGCGCTGCGTGGTAACAACGGTGGTCGTTGACGACGCAAGGCGCGCGGAAGTCGCTGTGATCGGCAGCACGACCATCGCGTGCGCGATCGCCGGCGTTTTCATTGGAATTATGCTATGCGGCTATCACCGCCGCAGCATTTCAATCGATCAGCAGTTTAGGCGTGCGGTCGCGCACGACCAACTTCACCTTGCTTATCAACCAATCGTCAACCTGGCGAGTGGAAAAATTGTTGGCGCCGAGGCGCTGGCGCGCTGGACCAGGCCGGATGGCGTTTCCGTCAGCCCGAGCGAATTCATCAAGACAGCGGAGCAGCATGGTTTCATCGGTTCGGTTACCAACCTGGTTTTGCGTCGCGCGTTGAAGGAGTTCCGCGAAGTGCTCAACAAGCTGCCCGACTTCCGGCTGAACATCAATGTCGCAGCGGCGGACCTGATCGATCCGCGGTTTCTGCCCATGATTGAAGCGGCGGTCCTGGAGGCCCATGTGCGGCCAAGCAGCCTTACCTTAGAGGTGACAGAAACATCGGCCGCAGATCAGGAGGACGCACTGGAGTCAATCCGTACGCTGCGCCGCATGGGGTTCGGCATTTCCATTGACGATTTCGGAACCGGTTATTCGAACCTTTCCTATCTGTTGTACCTCTCCGTTGATTCCATCAAGATCGACAAGGCTTTCACGCGGGCCATTGGAACGGACGCGGTGACGGTCGCAATCCTTCCGCAGATTATCGCCATGGCGCGAAACCTGAATCTTGCCGTGGTGGTGGAAGGAATCGAGTCGCCTGGCCAGGCCGACTACTTCTCCACCGACAACCTGAAGATATACGGCCAGGGCTGGCTGTATGGACGCCCTGTACCCGCTGTCGAATTCTTTGGCTTGCTGGGTGTCATCGTTGAACAGCCGAGTGTCGCCGCCATCCCCGAAGCCGCAGGAATCCCGAGCCTGGCCTAAGGTAAAGCACGGGGTGGAAGCCGCGATTGTGCAGCAGGCGCAAAGAATTCACAGTTGCGATCCGTCGCGGCTGCTGTAGACTTGCCGGGTCAGGCATTCCCCGGAGTATCGCTGACTAAATCACAACAGGAGAAAGCGGATGAACACAAGAGGTTGGAGTGTCTTCACAGGTTTGTGTGGACTCGCGGTGTTCGGTCTGAGCGCAATTCCATCGGGCGCGCAGGCGACAGAGGTCAAAGAGAAACCGGCCATGTACTCGTATGTTGCTAACTGGACGATTCCGGCGGAGCATTGGGGCGATGTGGCGAAGATCAATGCTTTCGAC
Source organism: uncultured Acidobacteriaceae bacterium (assembly GCA_963762905.1). GTDB lineage: Bacteria > Acidobacteriota > Terriglobia > Terriglobales > Acidobacteriaceae > Telmatobacter. The sequence continues at coordinate 13,676 of CAVXMJ010000032.1, forward strand.
AAGACGATTTTTGATGCCGCGCTTGGCGATGGAACGCTGGTGGGCTACGGTTACGATGTGAATTTGGTGCACACACCGGATGGCGAGTCGAACGATACCTGGTGGTCGTCGAGTTCGCTGGCGGGGTTATTGAAGGTGCTGGACAAGCTGAGGGGTGTGGACCCTTCGAATTCGCCGCACTCACTGAATCCGACCAAGCACTGGGACCAGGTCCTGGTGAGCCACTATTACAACTGGAAGCCTGGTCCGTATACGGGCGCCTATATCAACGTGATGATGTACCAACTGAAGAAGGATGCGCCGGACGATGCAGTGAGCACGCTGAGCAAGGACGTGATTGTGCCGGTGATGGAGAAGCTGCTGGCCGACGGGACGATTGTGGAATACGAGGTCGACACCGAAGCCATTCACACGGATGCGCCGGGGATGATTGCGATCGTGTTTGTCGCGGCGCAACCGGAAGGCGTGGATACTGCTCGCGCGGCGATTCGGGGCGCAGAGAAGGATAACCCCCTGATCGGGCCGGCGTTCGATTCTTTCATTGATTACAGCCAGCATCGCGATGAGTTGCTGAAGGGAAATGGAACGTACAAGTAGAAGCAGCGAGTCAGCGAGTTAGCAAGTTAGCGAAAAGGCCCCGAAACGGGGCCTTTTCTGTTTGCTGAGGTCGCGGTTATTTTCCGGTATAGATGACGTGCCAGATGGAGCGCGAGCCGTCGTCGGAGACGAAGAGCGAGCCATCGGGCGCGACTGCGACGCCGACGGGACGGCCCCAGACATCGCCATCGGCGCCGCCGACCGTGAAGCCGGTGAGGAAGTCCTCGTACTCGCCGGTCGCGTGGCCGTCGTGCATGGGCAGGCGGATGACTTCGTAGCCTGCTCGCTGGGCGCGGTTCCAGGAGCCGTGCTCGGCGGCGAAGCCGTCGCCCTTGTACTCGGCGGGGAACTGCGAACCCTCGTAGAAGGTGAGCTCAAGCGAAGCGAAGTGCGGCTCGAGAAGGATGTCGGGCGTGAGAACTTTGGACTTGAGCTCCTGGTGCATGCCCTCGAGGCGCGGATCCCAGTGGCCGCCCATATAGAACCAGGGCCAGCCGTAGAATCCATGCTCCTCGACGTGGGTGATGAAGTCGGGGACGAGGTTGTTGCCGAGAGCGTCGCGCTCGTTGGTGGAACACCAGAGCTGGCCGGTGGTGGGATTGATGGCTTCGCCGACGCAGTTGCGAATGCCCCAGGCGTAGACTTCGACGAATTTGCCTTCGGGCGTGAACTCGAGCACATCGGCGCGATGGAATTCCTCAGGGTGCGTGTCGAAGTCGTCGACGTTGGTGAGCGAGCCGACAGAGGCGAAGAGCTTTCTGCCGTCGAGCGAGAAGCGAAGATCGCGGGTCCAGTGGCCTCCGCCGCGGAGCTTGCCGCCGCCAGGCAGGTCGGCAAGCTGTTCCATGGGGCCGGTGGCTGTGAGATCGCCGTTGTGATACGGGAAGCGCACGATTGCATCGGTGTCGCCGATGTAAATGTATTTGGGATTGGGGCCGAGTGGATAGAAGGCGATGCCGAAAGGCTGGTGGAGATCGGTGGCAAAGACGGAGACTTGCTTCGGCTTGCCATCGGCATCGACGCCGCGAAAGATTTTGATTTTGCCGCTTTGACTTTCGGCAAGGAACAGATCGCCATTGGGGGCGAAGCGAATGAGGCGAGGGTTATCGAGATCGGTGGCGTAGAGCTCGACTTTGAAACCCTTGGGCGCAATGGGCCAGGCGTTGGCGGGGCGCGGAACCACCTTGGCTCCGTTATCGACAGATTGCTCGGGCATGGGCTCGGGCAGGTCGGCGACGGTGAGATGGCGGCGCGTGCCGGGGGATTCGTGAGCCGCGTCAGTGAATGCGGCCTGGCCGGTGAGAACGGCCGGCTTGGTGGCGGAGTCCGCTGCGGGCCCGGAGGCCGCAGAGACGTTGAGAGTGGACGCGAGGACTGCAAGGCCGAAGACGGCCGAAGCGGTGGGGAGACGGTGCTTGTGATTCATGAGACCTCTCAATGTGCGAAGTTCAAAGGGACGAATTGCGAAAGTGCGGATCGACGTGAAAAACACGTCCAGCCTCTTTAGAGATGCGGCGGAGGCGCGGCGAGGTTCCAGAATGCGAATGCAATTCCGTGATCAAGAATCATTGGGAAATTACACGGAGTGCGATGCAGGAATCAGCGCTTCGACTCAGCCCGTTCGCGAGGCGCCCGCGCTGGAACTGAAGGCCAGTGTGCCTCGGGAACCCAATGGCCCTTTTCGAGGCGTGCGCCAACCTGCTGCCCGCAACGCGCACAGGGATGAAGAAGCCATTGAGCCCGATCGACATTGGCGATGAGCAATCGGACTGTTTCTTCGCTAAAGGAGCCATCGCAGGGTTTCACTGGAATCGGCATAGGGGATTCTTCACCTCAATGATTCCTTGTTCGAACTACGGTGTAATCATCAGGAGGCCTCAGAGGGGGAAGAAACGCAAAGTAAGGCCTTCCTCAAGGATACTTTACCCGCCTGGAGCAAAGGCTTTCTGTTCGATGTTAAACAAAAGAGCAATCGGGGCTGGCGGAATGAGCGGAACCATGAGTGCAAGGTCCTCAGTGAATCATGAGACTGCCGGTAAGGGGCGTGTTCGCTGACGATGGGCCGACCAGGATGTGGTAGGTGCCGTTCGCAAGATTCCAGCTTTCGTCGGCCTCGTTGAAGGTTTCGAGGACCCGCGGATCAATCGAGACGGTAACGGTTTGCGATTTGCCGGGAGCGAGGGCGATGCGCGCAAAGCCGGCGAGGCGCTCCCAGGATTCGTCTGACCCTTTGGGAAGCGTTGCGTAGACCTCAGCGATCTCAGTGCCGGCGCGCGTGCCCGTATTGCGCACCGTGAAATGAGCGGTGCGGGCGGCAGAGTCAACGGTGAGGCCGGAGTAGGCGAACGTGGTGTAGGACAAGCCGAAGCCGAAGGGGAAGAGCGGCGTTTTGTGCTCGGTTTGATACCACTTGTAGCCGACTTCGGCGCCCTCACTGTAGTTGACGGAATAGCTCGCGGCAGGCGTATCGGGATTGACGGGGTCAGCTCCGTGCGCGCGAATATGCGGCGGCAGCGGCGGAATGACGGGGTGGGGAAGATCGCCGACACTCTTTGGAAAACTGATGGCCAGCTTGCCGGATGGATTGACATCACCGACGAGCACGTTGGCGAGAGCTTTGTGTCCCGCGCTGCCGGCGAACCATGTTTCGACGACACCGGAGACTTTGTCGAGCCACGGCATGGTGACGGCGGTTCCGGTCTCGAGCACGACGATGGTGTGAGGATTGGCGGCGGCTACCTTCTCGATCAGAGCGTCCTGATTGTCAGAGAGTGAAAGATTGGGCAGGTCCATGCCTTCCGATTCCCACTGATAGGCGAAGACGATGGCGATGTCGGAATTGTGGGCGAGCTTTGCAGCAGAGTCCAAATCAGTGCCGGGGTCAAAGTTGATTTTGGTGTGCGGGAGTTTATCGCGCAGCGCCGCCAGCGGAGAGGTGGGGAACCAGATGTGCTCCTGCCAAACGGTTGCGCCTTTGCCGGGAGGCATGATGGCGTTGCCGCCGGGAGGGTCAACCTGCGCCGAGCCTCCGCCGGAGATCATGCCGACGTCTGCGTGGCCGCCAATAATGGCGATGCTGCGAACTCGCGAAGGGAGAATGGGGAGAACGGAGTTGCGATTCTTCAAAAGAACAATGCTGTTTTCTTCGACGTGCTGGGCGACGTCCATTCCCTTCTGCACATCGACTACGCCTTTTTGCGGCGGATCGTCGACGATGCCGGAGAGGAATTCGGCATAAAGAATACGGCGGGCGTGATCGTCGATCTCCGACATGGGCACGCGGCCGGCTTCGACCGCGTCTTTCAAGCTCTGGCCGAAGTACTTGCCCATGGGCTGTTCCTGGTCCAGGCCCGCGGCGGATGCTTTCTCAGTGGAGTGGGTACCGCCCCAGTCGGAGTCAACGAAGCCCTTGAAGCCCCATTGGCCTTTGAGCACGTCGTGAAGCAGGTAGGAGTTCTCGCAGTTGTAATCGCCGTTGACGCGGTTGTATCCGCACATGACAGCGGCGGGATTGGCGATGGAGATGCCGATGTGGAAGGCGAGCAGATCGGACTCCTGCATGCCGCGTTTGGAGATGATGACATTGACGAAGTTGCGGCCCGTTTCCTGGTCGTTCATGGCGTAGTGCTTGATGTCGCCGACTACATGCTGGGCCTGTTCGCACTTCATGAGATTGCCGACGATGGTTCCGGCGAGGAGCGGGTCTTCGCCGGCGTACTCGAAGGTGCGGCCGTTGCGCGGCTCGCGGGCGAGGTCAACTCCGCCACCGAGACTCATGTTGAAGCCCTGCGCGCGCAGCTCGCTGCCGATGACGGCGCCGTAAGCGCAGGCGGATTCTGTATCCCAGCTTGATGCGGCTCCGAGGCTCGATGGCAAAGCGGTGGAGTAGCGCCCGTTGGCACCCGAGTCGCGGACGCCGTAGGCCGCGTCGGATATGACGAGCCCCGGAATCCCAAGGCGCTTAATGCCCTCGACGTATCCGGCGCCGCCGTTAGCGAGATCGGTGAGCGGCGTCTGCCAATTTGGCACATGAGCCATTCCGTTGCCATGAAGGAGCGCGATCTTCTCGTCGAGCGTGAGCTGCTTGAGGACCAGATCGGCACGATCCTCAGGAGAGAGCTGGGGATTCATCCAGGGCCCGTCGATTTTAGGGGCCGTGGGCAGACCCGGAAAGGTGGGGCTCTGGGCGGAGACGACACGCGATCCAAAGACGGTGAGGGCGGTGACGATAAGAAGTGTGGAACAGGAATTCAGGACGCGGATTCGCATGGCTCTCCAGGCACGAACCATGCTACAACGGCGAGGCGGGTGGAGTCAGGGGGGCTGGAATTGCCGGCCGGCAACACCTCCCCGATTGGCAATAGCTCCGTTGGCGCGGTAATGCTATTGTGTTGTCTGATCATCACCCCGCTTGAGGGGCACCATTCGCTGCCGCGCGGGATCGGCGCCAATTCCGGGACCTGGGCCCCATCAGGCGATTCCGTCGCAGGCACTGAGGCGAGAGACTATTAGCGATGTCCCGGCTGAGCATCTGGCAACGAGCGCTAAAGCGGTTCGGCGAACCGGAGCAGCCGCGCGCCGAGCGATGGCCCGCAACGGGCCTTTCGGCTCTTTACGGCATCGACTCGGCTTCGCGGCCAGGCAGCATCAAAGACATCAGCATCTCCGGCGTCTACCTTTTGACCCAGGAGCGTTTTGCCGCCAACCAAACCGTCGCCCTCATACTCGGTTTGGATGGCAAGCGGGGAGAGAATGCGGATCTGCAGATACCCATCCAAACTCGAGCCGCATGGCAGGGAGAGGACGGGGTCGGGCTGGAGTTTGTTGTCCCTCCTGGCATGACTCCCGGCCTGTGCGGAGAGCTGCTGCACCAAATCGTAAGTCATTCGGATCGCGATGAAGCAGCGGAGATGTTCCGCAACCTCCGGACGGTTCTTTTTCTATACCGCCTGTGTGAATCGCAGGCCGAGGACGCAATTCTTCTGCTGGATGGGCAACTTGACTCGGGCCGCACCGCAACGCTGTTCAAAATCGCATTCGCGGCGGAGAAGCTACTTGCTGCAAAGCCCGACGCCATCCGGATGCGCGCCCATCCAAAGCTGGTGGCGAACATCCTGCGTGACGGCTCCTGGGCTCCGGATGAAGAAACCCTGAACCTATGGGTGGGCCTTCTCGCGTCTTCCTGCTCGGTGGATACGCCGGATGACAGCAATCAAATTTTTGTCGACGTGCTTGTCCACATCACATCGACCGAGGCAAGGATCCTGCTCTACGCATGCGAGCGGGCGTTAAGCTCGATGCCGAAGCCTGAGAATTCCGCTTCCGTGCCCATCGTGATCAGCCCGACTGAGATGATTCAATTAACCGGCGTGCACGACCTTGGCAGGAACTCTACCGATCTCGCCTACTTATATAACCTGGGATTGGTTGAGCACCTTTTCGACTTCACTTCGTATCGTGACATTGAAAACTTCGATATCACGCCCAGCAGACTGGGCCTGGAACTCTATAAACACTGCAATGGCAACTCGGAAAAAATAGATCCGCAAATGGTTGCAGATGCCAGAGAGCACCTGGCCGTCTTCTTTCCGCCGCCCATACCGAGCGTGTTTGAAGACTTCATGCCTTTTGAGCTGGATAAGCCTCACGAAAAGTAGGGCGCAGGGGACTGAGAGTCGCAGAGTGGGTTGCATAAAAGCCCTAAGCCGGCTTTAAACCCCCTCAGGGGCTAAATGCCCGGCTGTTTACGCGAGCCATGCGGCACCCTTCGACTGAGCTCAGGGCAGCCTTTGAAGTCGTGCCCCTGATACAGAGCGCTTATGCAACTTGCTCCGGGGACCGGGGATTGGCAGGGAGCGAAGCCGCCGCTTACAGGTGGCCGAGCGTGCTGGCGGAGATGGTTCCCGAGACGACGACGCGCTCGCCGTGCTGGGTCACTTCGGTGGTCTTGAGCAACTCCTTCAAGGCGTTATTGGCGTCGGCATTGGCGGTTGGCTGGCTGACAGCGCGGGCGAGAGTAACGAGCGTGGACAGGTCGGCGGCCTGGCTGGCGGCTTTGTCCTCGCTGGTGGCGATCTCCTCGACTTTGAAGCGCAGCGCAGCTAGTGTGCCGGGAACGGGAAGCGCGGGCGCAATGCTGGCGATGATCGTGGAGTCTTCTTCAAGAGGAAGGGCGAGGCCGAAGACGTGAATGGAGCCGCTCTCAGAGAAGGGCAGGCCAATTTGGCCGACGCCCCAAACCAGGGAGAGCAGGGGCACATCGTGGTAGTGGCGCTCAAGGAGCGATGAGCCGGAAAAGGGAAGCGCGGCGGCGCGATGGCGGTCGAGCATGGAGTGGATCTGCTCGGCGGTGGGAGTGTTGGAGATGGCAACGGCGTTATAGCCGATTTGCGCGACGCGGACCGTGCGGTCCTGCGAAGTGATGTTGTAAATGGTGTGGCCGACGTAGGTTTCGCGCGAGGTGGCGTGGGCGTCGAGCCATGCGTTGAAACGTGGGCCGGTAATTCTGCCGACGAGGACCATGGAATAGGCGACAGGGCCGTTGGGTCCGTTGGGATCGGGCATGCGATGGAGAGCGATGGCCACTTGGTCGAGGTCGCGCTCGGGGTCGATGCCGATGTCGTCAACGAACTCCTGGTACTCGGGGACGCGGTTGGGCGGCTGAAAGTTATTGTGAGCGAGAGTGCGTATGGCTTTGAGATTGACGTAGATGATGCCGTCAGACTCCGGAAGCAGGCGCGCGGCTTCAGGCGGGGCCTTGGAGCGCAGGAAGATGGCGAGGGCCAGCGCCAGCAGGACCGCGGCGACGATGAGAAGCGTTTTACGGGTGCGTCGGCTCATGGGGGTTTGATGCGGGAACCGTCAGGAATGAGCGTAACACCTGGGGCACGGACCAAGGGAACGAGGGAACAAGGGTGCGAGAGAGGAGTTGCAGGAGTTGGCGGAGTTGCGCTTCCCGCCCTTCGCGCGAGAAACCGCGCGAAGGATGAGGCAACGGTGAGAAATCACTACCTGGATTTTTCGAGCGTGGCGGCGAAGTTGCGCGATTCTCCAGCGGCGGTTTCGACCGACCGCACCCATGGCGCGTATCCCGGCATCGTCATGCTGATGGAGTGTGTGCCGGGCTTGAGCTTGATGAGAGTGGGCGTATTGCCCACATAATTGCCATCGATTGTGATCTCGGCGCCGGAGGGGTCCGACGACAACTGCACGGAAGCAAGAGCGTCAGGCGTTGCGGGCGCGGCGTTGGAGGCCGGCGGGGGCGCAGTGCCAGCGTCAGGGGCACCGGGTGCGGCGTTCGAGGGCGGTGCGGGTACTGTAGGAGGGTTCGCGGAGCTGACAACAGGCGCCGCGGGGCTGGAGCCGGGCGCCGCGGGGCTAATGCTCGACAAGTCCACCCCTTTGAGCGCATCCGCAATCATGTCCGCGGCTGAAGTTCCGGTGTAATAAGCGTAGGACCTTTCTTTTCGGTCGCCGTTGATGGGGAAGTGGGCCGTCGCGGTCCACGTTTTTACCAGCGCATGATCGCTGAGGCGGAAGACGCTGACTTCGACAAGAAGCTTGCCGGGTTTGATGAGGCCGGCGTCTTCGTGCGAGAGAAACCTGCCTTCGATCACCAGCGATTGAGCGGCGACGGCGTCGGGGACGGGGGTCCCCTGATCGACGACCTGGGCGGCAACCTTGTCTTTGACCAGCCACTCGGAAAGGTCATCAGCAAAATACTGGATGAAGTTCTGCGATAGGGCCATGCCGTTGGAATTGGTGAAATGATCGACAACGACGGTATTGAAGGGCAGAGGACGGCCGGCCTGGGCCGCGAGCGGCGCGGCTGCGAATGAAGCGGCAAGCAAAATGAAAAACAGAGCGGAACGTTTCACGGGCAATTCTCCCCCTGACCTGAAATCGGCAATACCCCACCCAAGCAGAGCTTGGATCCACCCCACAAACGAAGACCTGTCTGTGGGGGCCCCTGGGATGGGGCACCCGGTTTCGAGTTACTCGGGAATGCTGATGGAATAGATCTTGCCGCCGCTAGCCATGTTTGAACTGGTGTAGGAGCCGGGAGGCATCAGGCCGTATTCGCCCTTGCCAAGTGCCTGGTCAAGAATGATCTGGTAGACGCGGGGTGCGATCTTGGTGGATTGGAATTGGACGCTATCACGCTCCGCGCCGCCGGAGGAATGAATGACGCCGCCGGTGACGGAACGGAATTCGCGATTGTTGCTGTTCTCGCGAAGGCGCAGGAGCTGGTACTCGGCGATATCGACGCCCTCGGGCACGTACACAGCGAGAGTGATGGGGAACGTGAGGACGTTTTTTGCATGCGCGCCGGGAATGTGGCCGTTGATGTCGCCTTTGACGAGGCCGTCCGTGGCAATGCTCTTGAGGAAACCCCCAGTCTTGAAGTTGACAATCTCAGGCTCGAGATTGATCCACGCGCCATTGCGGTCACGGAAGTAAACACCGACGTCATCGATTCCAGCCGGCCTGACAGGACCCGAAGCAACCGGCGCGGGAGGCGGCATGGTCGGAGCGGAAGCCTTCGAAATCATCGCGGCGATGACTTTGTCGCTGGCGCCGGCGGTCTTGAGGGCAATGATGGCGTCAGCGGAAGTGTCATAAGCGCCCGGCGAGCCATTGATGGTGGTGACGATGAGATCGTCAGAGAGGCCGGCCTTGACCAGCTTGATGACGGAATCGTTGTTCATCGCCTGCTGTGCGGCGAGAAGCGAGCAGGTGGCCAGGAACAGAACTGCAAGAATGCCTTTGCGCATGAAGCTACTCCTTAAGGTTCCGAACGAGAAAAACCGTTGTGGGAATGCACCAGAATGATCTAACGGGCGGCCCGTTTAGGCAAGAACTTTTGATTGTGGGTCGCGGACCGGCGAAATCCATGTGACATCCGGTCGGCGGCGCGGGTTGAATCGCACGCGAATGGTTACTGCGGCGAGGTTGCCGGAACTGCTACCGCCGGTGCCGGTTGAGGTGCAGCGACAGGCGCGGTGCTTGGTGCGAGCGCGCCAATGGGCGCGGATGCAGGGTCCAGGTTAGCGCTTAGATGAATGCTGCCGCCGGTCACGCTGAGCTTTCGGGTCCAATCCGCGAACCCCTTTTTCTGGATGGTGATCGCGTGGTTTCCTGGCGCGACAGGGACAGTGGAAGGCGTGTTGCCGACAAATGCGCCGTCGATCAGGATGTCCGCGCCGGTCGGGGCGGAGTCAATGACGAGTGAGGCCTGGGTGGGTGGAGCAGGAACCGCAGCTGTGGCTGGTGCGGCGCCGAAGTTGGCCATGTTCAGATGCATATCGCCTTCTACGAAAGCGGTGATCTCGGTACCTTGCGGAATTGTTATGTCCTTCCCCTTGATGAAAAGAAACAGCGGCGCGGCGGGAAAGAAGACGATCGCTGTCGCCACCATGGCGCCGGTCATTGCACCAACGTGACCGCCCCCTTTGTTGTCCTGCGTTGCTCGCAGCGCGACCTTTTCCTGATCGCCGAGGCGCGCGTAGCTGATATTGATGTTCAGCTTGCCGGCCCTGCCCATGCTTTTCTTGGCATTGCACTCGGTCACGGTTCCGATTGCCGATGCTCCCTTGGGAAGAACAACGACGTCGTCGATCTTGATTTCTTCGACAACCTCAAAGGGGATCTCCTGGCCAACCTTTGCGTCGGCAGAGGAAATGGTCTGGCTGAGGCGCAATTTTACGGGTGTCCCATCCAACAAAGTGTGTGCTGGCGGCGGACCTGTCGGAGTTGCTGCCGGTGCCGGAGGCTCGTTCGCGGAAGGGGTATTGACGGATACTTGCTGCGCTGGAAGCAGCGAACAAAGTAACAGGGACAAAAGCGAAGGAATGTACTTACGCATACAGCTTCTCCTTGTCTTTCAAAGCCACAAAACTGACACAAGGGAAGCACCTGAATCATCTACCGAATCTCTGAATTGCGCAATAGCGCCTTTGTTTATTGAAGCGGCGGCCGGTTAGCCGCCGGGCTGAAGGAATTAGTTGACGATGGCAAAGGTGAAGATTTTGCCGTTGCTGGCCGGGTTTTTGGGCGCCGACGCGTCCTGCGGCTCGAGGAAACCGAACTCGCCATCGCCCAATCCGTTGTTGAGGACGACCTGGTAGGCACCGGGGGCGATTTGGGTGCTCGAGAAATCGATCTCGTCGCGAATGGAACCGGAGGTGGATTCATGCATGAGGCCTCCGGCAACGGATTGGAATTGCCGATTGTTGCCGGAAACATGCAGGCGAACAAGCTCGTAGTCACTGGCGGCGCGGCCCTGGGGTACGTGGAGGATGAACGTAATGGGTGTGCTGACGACGAGACGGCTGCGCATGCCTCCGACGAGTCCGTTCAGATCCTCTTTCATGAGGCCGGCGGAGGCTACGTGCTTGACCAGCCCGCCGGACTGGAAGATGACGACTTCAGACGGAAGCGGCTGCCAGTTGCCACCGCTGTCTTTGTAATAAGCGCCGATGTTTTCCACGCCGGGGGGAAGCGGGGCGGAGGGCGCGGACGCATCGGGAGTGGAAGGCGCGGCGGGTGCGGATTTGGCGACGAGAGCGGCGATCACTTTGTCGCTGACGCCGGCCTGCTTGAGGGCAATGAGGCCGTCAGGCGAAGTGTCATAGGCTCCAGGCGAGGCGTTGACAGTCGAGATGATTACGTCGTCGGAAAGCTGAGCGCTCACCATCTTGATGATGGAGTCGTTGTTGAGCCCCTGCTGCGCGCCTTGGAACGATGCCTGCTGGGCGAAAAGAAACGGCACCTGCTGGGCGATGAGAATCGGGCACGTCGCAAAAAATAGAACCGCGCAAACAGCCTTGCGCATAGAAGCCTCTCCTTAAAAGCCGGGATCGGGAACTTGAAGCAGGAATCCATGAAAATGATCCCCCGGGCCGCGGGTGATTCGCAATACAACTCTGGAGGGTAGGGCAGGTTGGGCATCCGGATTTGCACTCCCTTGCAGCGACGTCAGCAGGGCGAAGGATGGCGTTGTTTTCCGGGTTCGGGGGCGCATTTTTCGAGGCGCTCGTGCGTTTGCTCGCGATGCTGCGGTGTGCTAACCTTGTGTTCTGTGCCGTGTACGCGGAAAGCTGGAGTGTGTCCGCGAACGAATCGGCCTCCGGACGGGTTTCCGGTGGGTAAAGAGCTGGCGTAGCTCAGCTGGTAGAGCATCTGATTTGTAATCAGAGGGTCGGGGGTTCAAATCCCTTCGCCAGCTCCACAAGAAGCCGGAACGGGAGACGAAAAGCGGCAAGAGTTGACCGGCGGGCGGGAGTTTATAGATGCCGGAACTCAACTCCTCGGAGAATCCACTTCAGGCGAAGAATCGCGGTGTTCCGGAGGATATCCGGAGGTTGCGGCGTGCGCGGAAGAGGGAAAAGCGAGAGTTGAGATTGAGATAGATTTTGGATCCCCGCGCTTTTAGGCCGCTGCCGGGCCGAAGAAGGATGGGACGATTTGGATGTTGAGTTGGGCACAGGTGGCCGAGCGGTTAATGGCAGCAGACTGTAAATCTGCCGCTCCTTGCGAGCTACGGAGGTTCGAATCCTCCCCTGTGCACCATGACCGTGGACAGTGAACAGTGGACAGTGATCAGTGAAAGGCGCCGAAGCGGATTTAGACCGGAAGTTCTGGGTGGCGCTGGGAATGTTTGCGGTTTTGGCAGTTGTGGTTTGGCTGACGATGGGCGACGGTTCGGTGCTCGTGTTCGGCAGGCCAGTGGAATTGAAGTTGATTCCGCTGATTGTGATTGGCGGCATGGCTTTGAGAACGGTTTTAGCTCGTCATGCGGAGAAGATCCGCAGGGCGGATGGGAAGGACAGCTGACAGCTTTCAGCTGAAGGCTGGTTTTAGGTTTTGAGGGCTGATGTAGCTCAGTTGGTAGAGCACTCCCTTGGTAAGGGAGAGGTCACCGGTTCAAACCCGGTCATCAGCTCCAGAAATGCCGTGGGTCGTGAACCGTGGTTCGTGGATCGTTCACGACATACGGGGCACGGTTCACGAAACACGATTCACGGCTGTTAAGGGCGGGAGTAACTCAGTGGTAGAGTCACAGCCTTCCAAGCTGTTGGTCGCGGGTTCGAACCCCGTCTCCCGCTCCAAAGTTATGGTTGGGTTGAAAAGCTAGTCCAAAGGGAAAAGAAGAATGTTTGAGCAGGCAGCGATTGCGGTCACGGATGAGCAAGGGTATGCCAAGCTTCATGCGCTGATCGATGCGGCGTTTGACGCGCGTGACGTGGAAGTCTTCCTGAACCGGGTGAAAAAAGCGAAGCTGCGGGTGAGGGATTACGAGGGAATTCTGGAGCGCGGGCTGCTGGGCAAGGATGCGATCGGGCTGTACAAGGGATTGCCCGTTTCAGACCAGGCGCTGACACGCGAGCGGTATTTGCGGCTGGTGGAGAAGGTGCCGCTGGAACTTAGGCAAAGATATTTGAAGGTGTACGCGTACTACTGAGGAAGACAGCTAATAGCTGGTTTTAAGGTTTTGGGGCTGGAGCCGGACCGCCGGCGCCCCGAGCAGCAACGAGCAGTAGAAGCGATGAAAGGGATTTGGGAGCTATATGGCGAAGGAAAAGTTTGATCGTTCAAAGCCGCACGTGAACGTGGGGACGATCGGGCACATCGATCACGGCAAGACGACGTTGACGGCGGCCATCACCAAGGTATTGCAGAAGCACAACCCGAAGAACGTGTATCGCTCGTTCGACTCGATTGATAATGCGCCGGAAGAGCGGGAGCGCGGCATCACGATCGCGACGGCGCACGTGGAGTACGAGACGGCCAACCGTCACTACGCGCACGTGGATTGCCCCGGCCACGCCGACTACATCAAGAACATGATCACTGGCGCGGCGCAGATGGACGGCGCGATTCTGGTGGTTGCTGCGACCGACGGTCCGATGCCGCAGACCAAGGAGCACGTGCTGCTGGCGCGGCAGGTGGGCGTGCCCTGCATCGTGGTGTTCCTGAACAAGTGCGACGCGGTCGAGGACGAAGAGCTGACCGACCTGGTGGAGATGGAAGTTCGCGAGCTGTTGTCGAAGTACCAGTTCCCGGGCGACGACGTGCCGGTGGTCCGCGGGTCGGCCCTGGGCGCGTTGAACGGCGAGGCGAAGTGGGAAGCGAAGATCGACGAGCTGATGGAGGCGGTGGACAAGTACGTACCGCGGCCTGACCGCGCGATCGACCTGCCCTTCCTGATGCCGATCGAAGATATTTTCTCGATCTCCGGGCGCGGCACCGTGGTTACGGGCCGCATCGAGCGCGGCAAGGTGAAGGTGGGCGAGAACGTTGAGATCGTCGGCTTCCGCGAGACGCGGACCACCGTCTGCACCGGTGTCGAGATGTTCAAGAAGCAGCTGGACGAAGGTCTGGCTGGCGACAACGCCGGAATCCTGCTGCGCGGCACGCCGAAGGAAGACGTGGAGCGCGGGATGGTGCTGGCCAAGCCGGCGTCGATCACGCCGCACACGCACTTCAAGAGCACGGTGTACGTGCTGAGCAAGGAAGAGGGCGGGCGTCATACGCCGTTCTTCAAGGGCTACCGGCCGCAGTTCTACTTCCGCACGACGGACGTGACGGGGGTGGCGGAGTTGCCGGAGGGCGTGGAGATGGTGATGCCGGGCGACAATGTGGAATTGACTATCGACTTGATTACGCCGGTGGCCATGGAGAAGGGACTGCGCTTCGCGATTCGCGAGGGCGGCAGGACTGTGGGCGCGGGAACGATCAGCGAAATTATCAAGTGAACCGTGAGTCGTGGATCGTGATTCGAAGGTGCCTCGAATGGGACGTTGATGGGGCTTTGAGCAGCAAGGTCTAACGAATCACGATTCACGAAATACGAAACACGAAAAGGAATGAACATGCGGGAAATCATTACGATGGAATGCACCGAGTGCAAGGAGCGGAACTACTCGACGACGAAGAACAAGAAGACCGTAACGGGCCGTCTTGAGTTGAAGAAGTTCTGCAAGCGCTGCCGCAAGCACCAGGTGCACAAAGAGTCGAAGTAACGAGACGGTTCATAGTTCGCAGTTCTTGGTTCACAGTTTCAAGGCAATCGTGCATGATTCGGGACTGTGAACTCTGAACCAAGAACGGTGAACTGCTTCACAGGGGCGTAAGCTCAACGGCTAAACTGCCGGTCTCCAAAACCGGACTTGGGGGTTCGAATCCCTCCGCCCCTGCCAGAGATACAGGGAATAGGGAACAGGGAATAGAAAAAACCTGAACCCTGGAACAGGAATCAGCATGGCAACGAAGACGGCAATCGAAAAGGGCTCAGAACGGTCGTCCAAACGAAAGGAGCCGGGAGCGATGGCGGAGTTTGGCGGTGGCGCATTGGGCAAGTGGACGGAGTTCACAACCTTTCTGCGCGATGTGCGCGCGGAGATGCGCAAGGTGGTGTGGCCCCAGTGGAAAGATGTGAGGGTGACGACGGGAGTGGTGATCGTTACGACCTTCCTGTTTGCGCTGTACTTCTTTGTTGTGGATGGCATTTTTAAGGTTGCGGTGTATGGACTGCTGGGCCGGCTGGGCGGAATGCAGTAGCCGGGCGGCACAGAATCGAGAGTGGAATGAAGGAAGACTTAGAGCAATCCGCAGAGACGGGTTCCGCAGAAGCGGAAACGGCGGCGGCTGAGACGGCGGAAGTGGCAGAACCGCAGGCACCGGCAAAAGAAGCCGGCGCGGCGGAGCCGGAGACATCTGCGGCAGCAGAGCCCGCGGCGGCGCCGGAGCCCGCGAAGAACGAGAACTTCCGGTGGTACATTTTGCATGCTTACTCGGGGTTTGAGCGCAAGGTGCGCGAATCGATCGAGAGCCGCGTGCAGGCGTTCGGATTGAAGGAGCGCGTGGGGCGCGTAATGATTCCCACCGAGCCGGTAACGGAGATCGTTAACGGCAAGAAGCGCACAGTGGAGCGGGTGTTTTTGCCCGGCTACGTGCTGGTGGAGATGGAACTCGACAACGAGCTTTGGCACGTGCTGAAGGACACGCCGAAAGTGACGGGGTTCCTGGGAACCGGCGACAAGCCCGTGGCGCTGAGCGAGGAGGAAGTGAGCTCGATTCTCTTCCGCTCGGAGACGACGAAAGACAAGCCGCGGATGAAGATCAAGTTTGAGAAGAGCGAACAGGTGCGCATTACGGATGGGCCGTTCGCAAACTTCAACGGGGTGGTGGACGAAGTGAATGAAGATCGCGAGACACTGAAAGTAATGGTGACGATCTTCGGGCGTTCAACGCCGGTCGAACTGGAGTTCGGCAAAGTGGAAAAGATTGAGTAACCGCAGCATCCAGCTACTAGCTTCAAGCTTCTAGCCAGAGCGTCGGCCTAGCAGACACTGGTTTGAAACGAACGCTGGATTTGCGGTACCAAAAATCGAAAAGATGAACGAGCTGGTAGCTGGAAGCTAGGAGCTGGTAGCTGGTTCCGAAGGAACAGACAATGGCACCTCCGAAGAAGATTAATGGTTACGTGAAATTGCAGATCGAGGCGGGGAAAGCGACGCCCGCGCCTCCGGTTGGCCCCGCACTGGGCCAGGCGCAGGTGAACATCATGGAGTTCTGCAAGCAGTTCAACGCCAAGACGCAGAACAAAGAGATGGCCGGGCTGATTATTCCGGTTGTCATCACGGTTTACGGCGACCGCACATTCAGCTTCATTACCAAGACTCCGCCGGCGGCGGTGCTGCTCAAGAAGGCTGCGGGGATCGACAAGGGATCGGGCACACCCAACAAGGAAAAGAAGGGCAAAGTGACCGAGATGCAGGTACGCGAGATCGCCACGCAGAAGATGCCGGATTTGAATGCGGCGTCAGTCGACGCGGCGGTGAAGAGCATCAAGGGCACGGCGCGATCGATGGGGATTGAAGTCGTCGGTTAAGAGTAGCAAGTCAGCGAGTTAGCGAAAAGGCCCCATAACGGGGCCTTTTCTGTTGGCGAGTTGGCGGCGCATCAGCGATCTCAGTAGCGAAGTTTTGGGAACAGCGAAGTCGAAGTAAATGCAGAAGGCCCTCCGAAATCGGGAGGGCCTTTTTGTTGTTAGCGCATGACGACGAGAAGGCGCCGGAGCAGTCAGGCGGCTTGTTTTTGCTGGGCGGGCGAGAACCACTTGTTGCAGTATTTGGTGAACGCGTCGACCGAGGCCTGGCTACCGCGAAAGCCGATATAGCCGTCGGGGCGGATGAGCGTGATGGACGGCTTGACGCCAAAGCACTCGGCGAAGGTTTTGCCTGCTTCGCCTACGGGCGCGGCAATCTCGACGACATCGATGATTTGCAGCCACGGGATTTCTGTCCAGGGGAGTTGCGGGTAGGGCGAAGTCGATTGGTTGAGCTTGGCGCGGATTTCGGTGGAGTCAACAAAATTCGCCAGCAGGAGCGTGAAACGCGACGGGTTGAGCAGAGAGAAGAGTCTTTGCGATGCAACTTGCGCGCTCGACACGGATTCCTGCGCTCCCGACAAGTCCACCGGCGCGCGAGCTGAAGTCACGCGAATCTCCAGATCGGGTACGCGATCGCCGGCGACAAGATTGCCGTCGCCAAAATTATCGTCGGAGAGAGGGCTGTTGCGATAGTTGATAGAAACCTGGCTGATGTGGCTGGTGGCGCTTTTCTGGATGAAATCGGCACTCGCGAAAAGTGGCGCTAGGTGGATGAAAAAAGTTCGCAAGATGGATTGGCCGCCCGTGATGTTGGTCATGCCTTCCGTGCCCGTGAGGATGGAGCGCAGGACGGGGAGGCGGTCTTGCTCGTAGGTGTCGAGCAGCTTTTCCGGTGCAATGCCGCGCACGACGAACGCGAGCTTCCATCCGAGATTCATGGCGTCCTGAATCCCGGTGTTCATGCCCTGCGCGCCGGCGGGCGAGTGAATATGCGCGGCATCGCCGGCAAGAAAGATGCGGCCAACACGCATGGTTTTGACCATGCGGCTGTTGATGTGGAAGAAGGAGCTCCACGTGAGTTGATGCAACCGGGCCGGGATGTGCGATCGCTGATCGTAGATTGTCTGGAGCTCTTCAAGAGTGGGCGCGGTTTGCACATCTCCGGCAGGCGTTTCAGCTGTCTGCCCAACAACGGGGATCGGATTGGATCGAGCCGGGTCGCCGTCAATTGGATTGGCGGCGGGACTGACGGCGGAACTGGCGGCGTTCGGATTGCCTGCGACGAGGCGATACTGGCTTCCGCCCATGGGGAACAGACCGAGAAAACCTTTCTCGGAAGAAAAGATGTGGAAGTTTGAGTTAGGCAGATCGCCGCTCACGTGCACATCGCCGAGCACGAAGGTTTCGTCGAGGGTTTTGCCTTTGAAATCGAGGCCAAGCGTGCTGCGGATCATGCTGTGTGCGCCCTCCGCATCGATCACGTAAGCGGGGCGCAATTCTTCCATGGAGCCATCGTTGTGCTCGACGGTCGTAGTGACCCCCGAAGAATCCTGACCGAAGGCAATCATCTTGACTCCCCACTCGATGGCCGCTCCCTCGGACTGAAGGGCTTCGCGAAGAACGCGATCGGTTTCATTTTGCGAGAGGAAGAGCAGGTAGTTGTAAGAGCTTGGGATTTTTGTGAAGTCGACATGGACGAGAAGTTTTCCGTCGCCGTAGATGTCGCCGCCCGTTGCGTGGTGGCCGAGGCGGGTGAGGTCATCTGCCAGGCCGCGCAACTGAAATTCTTCGAGAGTGCGAGCCTGGATGCCGACAGCGCGCGAAGTGGAGTCGGGGCCTTCCTTTTCGTCGATGATTCTGACTGGAATGCCGAAACGACGGAGCTCAAGGGCGGCGGTGAGCCCGGTGGGGCCACCTCCGGCGATCAAGACGAATGGATTGGACTGATCAGGCATTGCGATTTTTCCTCCGCAGGGTTGTTAGAGGCACACTGGCTTAGATGATGATTTGCGGAAGGAATCTGTATGGCTGGGATGGGAATCGCGAATTTGTTATGAAATGTTGGCAGCGAAGGGATTTACGTGAGCATTGAGGAGCGCGGCTCCGCGGGTTTGAGACCGACGATTTCGATTTCGAGGCCGCCGAAGTCGGGGTGGTCGTTTTCGCGGATGCGGTAAGCGACGTCAATGAGCGCGCCCTGGACGAGGCGGAGCTCCATGGCGCGCTGGGCAAGGTTCCAGCCGACAGCGCGGATGGAGCTAACGGGCGCGGCCGAAGCGGGCAGGGATGGCGAGGCGGCGCTGGCCGTTGCGGGGGGATCTTGCGCGAGTTCCAGTCGGAGGTGCTGCGCCTTCATGATGCGAGGCTGGGCGAGCAGGCGCGCGGACCGGGCGATGAAAATGGGCTCAGGGTTGCCGTGGCCGAGCGGCTCAAGCTTGCGCAGCCATCCGGCGAGAACCGGTGTGATGCGATCGAGCGGGAGCTCGGCGTGAACGCGCAGCAAGCGCTCAGGCTCGCGAGCGGCAAGGTGAACGCTGGCGTAGTCGCGCAGGCGGCGCTTGAGGTCGGGGAGTTTTTCAGCGGGGAGCGCGAAGCCGACAGCAAACGCATGGCCGCCGAAGCGGGTGAAAAGGTCGCCGCAGGATTCGATGGCGGCGAGGAGTGGGAAGCCGTCAACTGAACGGCCGGAGCCGTGGGCGATGCCTTCCTCGATGCTGATGACGAGAGCCGGCTTGGCGGTGCGTTCGACGACGCGTGAGGCGAGAATGCCGATGACGCCGCGATGCCAACCGTCGCCGTCGATGACGAGAAGGCGGTCGTCGCAGATTTCGGTGTCGGAGCAAAGACGGGCTTCGATGATCGTGAGGGCGGCAACCTCGACATCGCGGCGCTCGCGATTGAGGCGCTCTAGTTTGGTGGCCAGATCCGCGGCGCGGTGCGAATCACGCGTGGTAAAGAGCTCGATGACGTCGGAGGCGACATCCATACGGCCGGCGGCGTTAATGCGCGGCGCGAGGCGGAAGGCGACATCGAAACCGGTGAGTTGCTTCGAGGCGGGATCGAGCGCGGCGGCAGCGAAAAGCGCGCGGAGACCGGCGCCGACTGGACGGCGCAGCTCGCGGAGGCCGAGCGCGGCGATGGTGCGGTTTTCGCCTTGAAGCGGAACGGCGTCAGCGATCGTGGCAATGGCCGCCATCTTGAGAAAGCTGGGCAGGATTTTTTCACGCAGGCGAGCGGGATCGCTGCGAATTCGCTCGGATTTCTCAAGCAGCGCCTGCGCGAGCTTGAGGGCGATGGCCGCTCCACAGAGAGATTTTTCCGGATAGGTGCAACCGGGTTGATTCGGGTTGAGGATGGCAAGTGCGACGGGGAGCGCGTCGTTTGCGGCGGTTAAATGGTGATCGGTGATGATGAGGTCGAGGCCGAGGCGGCGCGCGGTTTCCGCTTCAGCGAAGGAGCGCATGCCGGTATCGACGGTGACGACTACGCGAACACCTTCGGCGTGGGCCGATTCGAGGACGCTCGATTGCATGCCGTAACCGTCGCGCAGGCGGTGAGGGACGTGAAAGCGAACATCACCACCGAGCATTTCGATGGCTGTCTTGAGCAGGACGACAGCGACGGTGCCGTCAACGTCGTAGTCGCCGTAGAGAAGGATGGGCTCGCGGGCGGCGATGGCTCGTTCGAGACGGTCAACGGCAGTGGACATGCCGAGCATGAGGAAAGGATCGTGGAGATGCGCGGGCTCGGGGTTAAGAAAGGCGAAAGCCTCAGCGGCGGTGTTGATGCCGCGCGCGACGAGCAACTCGGCGACGACGAGGGGCAGGCGCGCTTCGCGGGCCAAGAAAGCCGATTCTTCCGGGTGCGGTTGGGCAAGGAGCCAGCGTTGCGGCGGCATGGAGCGGGTTGAAGCAGTGCGGCTGGAGGGCCCGGTGGCGGTTGCTAAATCGGCCACTGAGGCTTACTCGTCCTCGTCGTCGCGGGAGTGAGCGTCGTCGATGACGATGTCGTGGAAGCTCTCGATATTTTCGAGCAGCGACTGGTAGCGCTCGTACCACTCGGTGGTGGTTTCGTGCAGAAAGACGATGCCCTGGTAGATGAAGCCGAGCTGAATGTAGCCCAGCATGCCGGAGTATTTGCGCAGCCATTTTGCTTCGACGAGCTCCGCGGCTTCCTCGTCGGGGAAGTTCATTTCGCCGGCTTCCTCGATGAGGGCGTCGAGCTCCTCGCGGTCGAGCGTCATCTCGCTGAAGGTGACGAAGGGAGCGCCCACGTGCTTGGCCATCTCGACAAAATCTTTCCACGCATCGGGATTGCCGCGGCCTTCCCAGAGGACGGATGGAATGTCATCCGTGACATAGCCGGGGAGGCGATGGAGGCCATGGCCTTCAATAAAGGCCACCATGTCGTCTTTCAGCGAGAGGAGGTTATCTGTGCTCATCGTCAGACACCTATTCTCGCAGATGGGGGTGGGCGGGGATCAGGAAAACTTTTCGAGTGGCGGCGCGAAGGAGGTTCGCAGGGATGGACTCGAGCATGGCCCGGGAAACAAAAGCATTGGGCTGAGTTGGTAGTCTGGAATGGATTGAGGAGGATATCTGCTTGCCCTTATTTGAACATCACGTCTTTGTCTGCCACAACGTCCGCCCCGCCGATGCACCGCGACCCTCGTGCACCAGGGATGGAAAGAGCGAACTGCATACGAGGCTGAGCCAACTGAGCAAAGATGCCGGCCTGGCGGGACGAGTGCGAATCAATAAGTCCCTGTGCCTGGATCAGTGCGAGCACGGGCCGACAGTGGTGGTGTACCCCGAGGCTGTGTGGTACGGCAACGTGCAGCCGGAAGATGCGGATGAGATTGTGAAGGAGCATCTCGTGGGTGGCAGGCCAGTGGAGCGGCTCCGCATCGCCGAGGAATGCATCAACGCGAAGACGTGCCCGCACCGGAGCTAAAGGCGGGGAACAGCGAGCAGAAATGCTGCGGAGTTAGCGGTGTTAGCGGGGCTAGCGGAGTTTAGGCGCAGGCGGAGGGAGTGGGGCGAGTTTAAAGATGAAGCGAAGAGAATTCATCAAGCTGGCGGGAGGGGCTTCGGCGGCGACAGTGGCTCGCGGCGCGATGGCGCAGTCGGGCCGCGGCTGTTTGATCAAGATCGATTCCCGCGATCCTGTAGCTGGATCGCCGCCGGTAGCCTGGGCGGCGGAACAACTTCGCGCGGCGCTGGCAGCGAAAGGTGCATTGTGCCGGGTTGTTAAGGGCGGCGAGAAACTTCTTGGCGCAGCATTCTATGTGCTGGTGAACTCGGAGGAAGCGACGTCCGCCGGACTGACGCCGGCCGCCAACGCGCCACGATCGCCGGTGTGGCAGGGCGAACGAGAAAGTTTTGCGTTGACTCCGATCCGGTATGCCGGAGTGCAGGCGACGATTGTTTCGGGCAGCGATGTTCTCGGGTGTGTGTATGGGCTACTGGAACTGGCGGAGCGGGTGCGTTTTGGCACCGACGCGAGAACGGCGCTTCACCTTGCTCAGCAAGTTGTTGAGCGACCGGCCAACGAAGTACGTAGCGTTGGCCGTTATTTTTGCAGCGAGGTCGAGGACAAGCCGTGGCTTTACGACAAAGATTTCTGGCTGGGGTACCTGGATTTGCTGGCAGCGTGCCGGTTCAACCGATTCTGCGTCGCGTTCGGGCTGGAGTACGACTTTCCGAAGGGCGTGACAAGCGATTACCTGCATTTCCCATATCCATATCTTTTGAACGTGCCGGGGTACAACGTGCGCGTGATGCAGCGGGCCGCGCCAGATGGAACAGTTCTGCCGGCGCCGGTTGAGCTGAGCGATCACGAACGGCAGATGAATCTGGACGCGCTGAAATTTATTGCGGCGCAGACGGCGGCGCGTGGGCTGCACTTCCAACTGGGAATCTGGACGCACGCCTACCGGTGGACCGACAGCCCGAACGCATACCACAGCATTGAAGGATTGACGAAAGAGACGCACGCGGCGTATTGCCGTGACGCGCTGGCGATGCTGCTGAAGCAATGCCCCGAAATCGAGGGGTTGACGCTGCGCGTGCACGGGGAGAGCGGGATTCCGGAGGGCAGCTACGACTTCTGGAGGACGTTGTACCAGGCGATTGAGGGTTGCGGTAGGCAGATCGAGATCGACATGCACGCCAAGGGCGTGGACCAGAAGATGATCGACATTGCCAACGCGACTGGAATGCCGGTGAAGCTGGGAGCGAAGTATTCGGCCGAGCACCAAAGCCTGGGCTACCAGCAGGCGGACATTCGCGCGCTGGAGATTCCAAAGGGAAATGTCGAGGCCGAAGCAGGGCCGTTCAGCCTGAGCTCGGGCTCGCGCTCGTTCACGCGGTATGGGTATGCGGATTTTCTCAAAGCGGGAAGCAAATACAAGGTGCTGTTTCGGTTGTGGCCGGGCACGCAGCGCCACTTGTTGAGCGCCGATCCGGAGATGGCGGCGGCGTACGGAAGAACCGCGAGTTTTTGCGGAGCGGCTGGGATTGGATTTGATGGAGCCGCTGACGTTCAAAGGAAGGGAAGGCTCGGGTCATGCGGGCGGACGATGCGCGTATGCCGACGCGAGCCTGAACCCGAAGGCGGATTGGGAGAAGTTCGAGCTTTACTACAGAGTGTGGGGCCGGCGGCTTTACGATCCGGACGCAAATCCGGAAGCGTGGCGCCGGTGGTTGCGCAAGGGATTCGGAAGTGGGGCGACCGCTCTGGAGACGGCCGTGGCAAATGCGAGCAGGATTTTGCCGCTGCTGACATCGGCGCATCTGCCGTCGGCGTCAAATCATGCGTATTGGCCGGAGATGTACACGAACATGCCGATTGTGCGCGGCAGCGAGCCTTCGCCGTATAGCGATACGCCTGAACCGAGATGCTTCGGAACGGTGAGTCCGCTCGATCCGCAATTGTTCGCGACGATCGACGAACACGCAACGGACGAAATGGGCGGAGCCGCAAACCCGAAGTATTCGCCGATCGAAGTGGCGCAGTGGATGGAGGATTGCTCGACGGCGGCGACGACAGCGCTGGACCAGGCGCGGCGCGTGACAATTTCGCGGCGGTCTGCTGCGTTTCGCCGGATCGAAGCGGACGTGGAGATCCAGATTGGACTGGGATGGTTTTTTGCATCGAAGCTGCGGAGTGGCGTGCTTTATGCGGTCTTTGAGCAATCGGAAGAGATGGCGGCGGGCCGGAAGGCAATTGACGAATACGAAATGGCGCGGGAGGCTTGGGCCGATTTGGCCAAGGGAGCCGCGGCCGTATATATGAAGGACGTTTCCTACGGAAGCACACCGATGCGGCGCGGGCACTGGAGCGACCGGCTGAGCGCGCTCGACGCGGATCTTGCTGCTTTGACAGCACGCGTGAAGAGCGCAGGGCAACCGGATGTATCGAGCGAAAACACGCGGCGCGCAACGGGGGAAGCGATGGGCAGGCCGGGACGGCCCATTTTAGCGTGTACTCACAAGCCGCCGCTGAGCTTTGATGGCGGCGCGCCGCTCGTGCTTGCAGTATCGGCCCTCGTGCCGGAGGAAGTGGTCTCGATCCGGTTGCACTACCGGCATGTGGACCAGGCGGAGCGGTGGAAGCGGGTGGAGATGCAGGGGAACGACGGGAGCTTTACGGCTGCGATTCCGGCGAACTATACATCAACAGAATTCCCGCTCGAGTACTACTTCGATCTGGCTGGAAGAAGCGGGGCGACGCGGCTCGAGCCGCCATTCAATGAGACGCTTTCGAATCAGCCATACTACACGGTCGTTCGGGGCGGCGCGTAAACGACGCCAATTATGCCAGTTAGCGGGTGTACAGGAACGGGTGCAGTGCGGTATCCTGACGTTTAACCCATGATTTTCTCCCGCGACTACATAGGGTACCTCACCCGCCGCACGGTCAAGCACTTGATCGACGCCAAGATGATCACCACCAGTGACCTGAAGGTGACGGAAGACCGCGTGAACGCGGCTATGCTCGAGGAGCTCGCGCTCGAAGATCGCATCAACGAAGAAGTGCGCGTGATTCTGGATGCCTACTCCGACGAAATGCGGAAGAGCGGCGCGCAGTATGCGGAGATGTTCAAGAAGGTGAAGGGCGAGCTGACCAAGAAATACAAGGCTGTGCTATGAGGATCAACCGCGACAAGCTGAACAAGCTGGCCCACACCGTGGCGGACACGCTGGCCGAGGTAGACCAGGTGGGGTTCCTGGAGGATCGCAACACGATTCGGCAAGAGGCGCGGAAAGAGCTGGAGCTGCTGCTGACCGAAGAGGCGAAGATCGATATGCAGGCGCGGCAGAAGATCGCCAACCAGCGGAAGATTATCCAGGAAGGCTCGCAGGAGTGGGACATTCTGTACCGCAAATATTACAACGACGAAGTGCGCAAGCTGGGGATCTAGAGCGGGCGGCTTCCTGGAACCATTGGCCGCGATTTGCCCGGCCTTCGGAATCTCGTTGACAAACGTATATACATTATATATACATTGCTTAGATGGATACGCAGTACGTCTTCGCGGGCCAGCGTTTTCGTTGGGATAGGGACAAGGCACAGGCCAACTTCAAAAAGCATGGCATTCGGTTTGAGCAGGCATGCGAAGTATTCTTCGATCCATTCGTCAGGCTGGTCGATGCCACGGCTGAGGATGAGGCGCGTGAAGCAGTCATCGGGTTTGCGGAGGATTGGACACTGTAATTTGTTGTCCATGTTGCCAGGGATCGAGGCATCATTCGAGTGATTTCCGCGCGGCAGGCAACGCGTGCGGAACGGAGAAGATATGAAGACAATGGCTGAGAGGATGAAGCAGCGGTTGCGTCGAGACCGGCCTATGACAACAATCAGCATCAGGGTTCCCGAGGATGTGATTGAAGACCTGAAGGAGTTGGCGCCGAAGCTCGGATTCTCTGGGTATCAGCCGCTGATCCGCACCTACATTGGGCAGGGATTGCGGAAAGACCTCGCGCGCCTTGATCGGCCGGAACTGACCAAGCTGGAAAAGAGCCTTCGCCGGCACGGGGTTAAGAGCGATGTGATCTCGGCGGTGCTGGGCGAGGCTGCGCAGAGGAGCGCTTAGGTTGTGTGGCGTTGGCTCAGGGTCCAATGTTTGCTAAAGTAAGAGAGTGGCCTGCGTTCGCGGGTCAACTCCACACAATGCGTGGCGCTATCGTCTAGGGGTTAGGACGTGAGATTCTCAATCTTAAAACCCGGGTTCGATTCCCGGTAGCGCTACCAGAGATTTCCATCCATCTCATTCCAAATGACTTAACCTGCAACCCTCGCCCGTTGTTTCACTTTGGCACTCCATTTCGGCATTTCCTCGCGCCGATTGTTATGCAAAGTCCCCCGGAAATTCACTATTAGGTTTCCGGCAAATCCTGGTTCTTGAACAAAAGCAATCGCCGTGTCCATGACCCCGCTACTCACGTTGTGGAGCGAAAGTAGCTTTCTGTCGAATTACCGCGCCACATAAGATCCGAGGCCGGTTGCAGAAAGACGGTGTCTGCGCACGAACACCCTAAGCGGGTTCCAGACCAAATTCGACGATTCGATTCCGGCAGCGCGAGTGGACACAGTTGAGGGGGAGGGCGCCGGGCGATGCACAGGCCGTGATTATTCCAATTAAGGCGGTATCGTAGCGTATCGCTGCAGAAGACAGAAAGACCAACCGCATCGGCGCGATGGAAGTGAGCCTGCCGTGGCCGACTGCGGTACAGACCGGGCACGCGCTCCGGGCATTAGGTTGTGTCGATGAGAGGGCAGCCCGGTGCGGCCGTTTTATTGCGATTCGTCGAGAACTTCGATGCCCGAGACGGTCGCGTTGTTCACAATGGGTTCGAAGGTCAGGTTGAGTTTGCCCTGCGCGGAGGGTTTGAGGTGAGAGAAGGTCTTGGTTAGGACGTGCAGGCTACCGGCCTCTTTGTAGATGTCGAAATTGTCCAGCAGGGTCTGGCCGTTACACATTACTTTAAAGACCCTGCTTCCGACGCCGCCCGCGCCGCCGGCCTGATTTCCGAAGTAAAGCTCGACGAAATGCAGAATCAACGTGTATCGGTCGCGGGCATCGACGGGAATGGCATAGGAAAAATGTCCATAGCGCTCGGTAGAAAACAACTCCGGGTCGAGCGATTCTTCAACGTCGTGGCGCTGATCGGAGAAATGCCCGTTCATGTAGTAGTCGTCGGGGTGCCAGAACTGCCCGGTATGATCGGTAAACGATGCACGCTGCATGACAAGCCGAATGGGGAGCTGCTTGTGCGGTGTGCCCGGCAGAATTTCGATCGCGTTGACTCGCGGCGCACCGCCCTCGGTGGTAAAGCCGATGTGCAGCCTTCCATCGCCGGCCGGGGATATGTCCCGAAAGACGCGCTCGTCGGCAACGTTCTCTCCCATTGCGTCGGAATTAATATCAAAACCCTGCAGAACCCGATTTCCGTTGATTTTGACGGTGAACGTCTGGGCGCTGTCGTTCGGCGAACTTGGAGATACGAAGTACAAGTGCAGTTCGTAAACGCCCGGTTGGAGCGGAATGTCATAAGCGGAATCGCCCGCGCGCCAGTATTGGAAGATAAAGGGATCGCTGGTTCGCGCGATCGGTGCATCCGTGCGTAGCCAGGGTCCTCCCCCATGGAAGTCCTCGTCGGCACTCCAAACTTGCCCCACGCTATCTGTTTGAGGCGCTCCACTATAACCGGCCAGCAGACGAATCGGGACCTGCTCGGACGCGACTCCAGCCTTCTGCGGGGCGGGCACCTCACCTGCAGGGCTCCGCGATCCCACGGTGCCGGGCGCTGAAAACTTTGAGCGAACAAGGATGGCGATTGCAATCCCAGCTGCCGCGACCAGCACAAGAACCAATCCTGCATGAAGCCATCTGTTTTCCGGCCTCAAGGCTGAGCGATCGCCCCGGGTCGTGCGTTCATGAGGGTCTCGTCGTGCAGACTCAGCCGGGAAGGCCTTAGCCCCATCGTAGCCGGGAGCGCTAGCCGCCGGCTCGAGCAAGACGCCATCCGGGGGCTCAGAGCCAATCCGCGTAAACACGGGAACATAAGATCCGGAAGGAATCGAAATGTGCAGCGAATGATTTTTGCCGGGGCCCTGGTAGAAATCCTTCAGTCTTTTTCTCAGCCGGTGTGCCTCAACGCGCACGATGGCATCTTGGCTGGCATCGAAGGCGGTCTTGGAGCGCCCAAAGACTTCGGTGGCAATGTTGTACTCGCTCAGCTCATCGCTCTCGCCCTTCAGGTGCTTCTCTCCCACGTAACGCAGGAGATTAGCCAGCCGGGAAGAATGGCCGAGCGCTTCGGCCACCGTTTCGAGCTCGGCGCGTTCCTCTGCCAGCGGGACTCGGCCGAATTGCGCCAACATGACAAATCTCCTGTAACGATGAATACGTTTACTAAGCGTGGATGATACAGCAGCGATTAACGGATTTCAACGCTGTTAAATCGCGCTCTTAACATGCTCACGATCCATCCTCCTATCAACAACGTACACAACGTTGCAGGGCGCTGGAACAAATTCGTACAAGATTAACCTATCCATTTATTTCGATTATCCAATAGATTTTGTCGGTCGCTCGATTTCGGAAAAAGACATCGCCCACCAAAAATCTTTCGGTCGGCCGTCAGCCGGAGTGGAGTGCGCACCGACCAAGGATCGGTTTCTTCGGCCAAGAAACAATATTGTCCATCCCAGTCTCGGGCGAGTGGGAAACTCGACCAATTACAAACTGGAAGCCGGGGCGGGAGCGGTTCCCCGGGTTTCCCTTCAACTCGCATTGAATGCCGGAAGCCGAGACCGCGCCGGCGCGATTGAAGCCAACAAACTCACTGGAGGAATCATCTCATGACGCAGAAAATACAACGGATTCTGCAGATGGTCTGCAGAGCGCAGGCATGGACGCGAGCCGGTATTGCGGCTGCATTCGTCCTGATGCTCGCTTCGCCCGTCCTGTACGGACAATTCATCACTGGCAGTATATCGGGAACTGTGCGCGACCCCAGCGGCGCCGTTGTCCCAAGAGCAAGTGTCACTCTGATCAATGATGCCACAAACGACAACCGCGCCACCGTCGCTAATGAGGCAGGCTATTTCACGTTTGCCGGCGTACAGGCGGGCACATACTCGATTACTGTTTCTGCGCCAGGGTTCCAATTATGGAAAGTGACCGACGTCGAGATGAATCCGGGCGATATTCGCACAGTTCCAGACATCCCGCTCAAGGTGGGCGCTACCAGCCAGACGGTTTCGGTCACGGCTTCAGCGGCGCAGATTGTGCCCACTGACTCCGGCACGCACGCCTACGTGATCAGCGGCGAGGACCTTGAAAGGCTCTCGCTGGAGGGCCGCGACATTTCCGAGGCCCTCAAGCTGTTGCCGGGATCGAGCATCGCGGCAGTAGACAGCCCGAGCAGCGGCGGTACCTATCTGGACTTTTCCACTGTCGCCAATGTGGGCAGTGCGGTGGGCAACGGGGTCGAAGTCAGCGGCGCGCCTTACCGCGGCGGCCAGGGTTACCTGCTCGATGGCGTCAACATTATCGATGTCGGGTGCAACTGCTATTCGATCGCCACTCCCAACCCGGACATGGTATCCGCGGTGCAGGTGCTGCAGAGCTTCGGCGCCGACCAGCCCAACGGACCGGCCGTAATCAGTGTGAGCAGCAAGAGCGGCGGAAACCAATTCCATGGCGAGGGGTACTTCTATGCGCGCAACCAGGTATTGAACTCAAACACATGGCTGAACAACCACAGCAAGTCCGCGAAGCAGCCTGGGGAGTGGTACTATCCCGGCGGCAACGTCGGCGGACCGATCCCGATTCCTCACTTCAAAAACAAGCTCTTCTTCTGGGGCGGATACGAATACGCCAAGCAGTTATTGCCGTCGAGCACGCCCTTCGAGTCCTATATTCCCAGCGCGGGCATGATCGCCGGCAATTTCACCTCCAGCGGCAGCGGCAACTCTGCGCTTTGTCCTGGTGGATTCGTCAAGGGCGCTACCAACTGGTGCGGCGACCCGACCGGATCGCTGGACGCCAACGGCAACGCCGTCAATCCTGCCGCCTTGGCTGTTGACCCGGGCGCGGCTGCGATCATGAAGCTGTTTCCGGCGGCCAATGCTGATCCGGCCACCACCCCCGGCAACTACAACTACGTGCATCCCTACTCGAATCCGCAGAACAGCTACACCTGGCGGGGCCGAGTGGATTACGCCATCAACGAAAACAACAAGGCGTTTATCACCTACCAGCAAGGCCACACGGTTTTCCAAACCCTGGCGCACATTTATTACAATCCCGGCTACGATATTCCCTATCCCGGTGGCTCCCTCGACGAGCCCAATACGTCGCGTGCGATGACCGTGAACTATGTGAGCGTGATCCGGCCCACACTTACCAACGAGTTCGTCTTTGGCTGGGGCTGGGCCAACGGACCGACCGCGCCCTCCAATCTGAGCGCAATGTACAAGACCACACTCGGTTATCCCTACCAGACGATTTACAACAGCGCTTCACTGGTCGTGCCGTCGCTGGCCTCTGCCGGCGCGCAAACGTTCCCCGATCTCTCGCAGCCGGCGTTTTTCAACGCCGCGGGCGAGTTCCCCTTGAAAAAACAGTCACCGTCGTTTGCTGACAACATAACCAAGGTATGGAAGACTCATACGGTCAAGGTTGGAGGATTCACGGAACTGGTCGGTAACGACGGGGCGAGTTATGAATATCCCAATGGCGAGATTTACGTCGGCAACGGGCCGGCGCCGAACAAGGTCGTCGGCTCCACGGTTTCTCCCACCACGCTGATTGGAAGCACCAACCCCACGGCAAACCTGGTGCAGGGCATCGCCAGCAGCTTCCAACAGAACAGCTACGAGAGCAGTCAGGATCTTGCCAGCCGCACCATTTCGGCCTATGTGATGGACGACTGGAAGTTCAACCGTCGCCTTACGGTGAATGTGGGCGTGCGCTGGGATCACGTGGGACGGTGGTACGACCGTCAGGGCGTGGGCTCGGCCGTCTGGTATCCGCAACTGTTTGCGCAGGACGTAGCTGAAAACCAGTCTGCCGGCAAGATGGTCGTCGAGTATCCGGGTGTGCGCTGGCACGCGATCGACTCAGGCATTCCCAACGGCGGCTCGCCGACCCGGCTGGCCTGGACGACGCCGCGTTTCGGTTTTGCTTACGACGTGCAAGGCCAGGGCCAGACCGTGATCCGCGGCGGCTGGGGTGAATATGTGTGGAACGATATGGTCTCCGGTGCGCTGGGCGCGTCGCAGAACGTGGTCAACTACAGCTCGCCCGGCAGTCAGGACATCACGCTTGCTCAGGTTCCGCTGCAAACCGTGCCGGGCAACAACCAACCCGCGAGCGGCATTTCGGCCATGGCTTACAACGACTGGCAGGATCCTTTGACGTATTCGTGGAATTTGACGATAGACCGGCAGTTGCCCTGGGGGAGCATGCTGGAAGTGGCCTATGTAGGCAACAGCACTCATCATGAGCTCCTGGGCGAGGCGGTTGGCGGAGCAGGCGGCGTTGCCAGCGGCGGGTTTGTCAACCAAAACAAAATTCCGCTCGGCGGCTTGTTCAACCCGGACCCGGTTACCGGCGCGCCGGCCCCGAAGGATCCTGAAAACAACTCCACGTTTAACGTCGAGGATTACGAACCGTACTCCGGGTGCACTGCCGGTGGCAGCTGCTACGGCTACGGCACCAACGGCATTACAGTGGGAAGCCACGCCGGCTACGGCAACTACAACGGTCTGCAGATCGCCTGGCTCAAGCAGCGGGGACGCGCATCCTGGGACTTCAACTACACGTGGTCGAAGGCGCTGGGCATCCTCGAAACCACCTTCGATGCGTTCAACCTGCGCAACAACTACGGAGTTCTTGATATCGACAAACCGCAGGTATTCAACGCATCGTATGCCTACAGCATCGGGACCGTTTACCACGGAGGCGAAAAGCTGCTGAGCGGCCTCGCCAACGGTTGGAATGCTTCCGGCACCACCACCATCCAGGAGGGCGGAACCCTGCAAGGCAACGGCAACCTGGGCCTCTCCATCCAGGAGCCCAGCGGCGACGGCAACAATACGTCGGGGAATTACGAAAATCTGAGCACAAGGACGTACTTCGGGACAGATGCGGACTCGATTCTGCCGATTACCACCTGCAGTCCCAGGAGCCACTTGCAGTCGCACCAGTTAATGAATCTCTCCTGCTTCTCAGCGCCCGCAGTGGGCACGCAAGGCGACCGAGTGATTCGGCCTTATCTGAAAGGGCCGATCTACGACGACTCCGACCTGAGCATTTACAAAACCTTCAACATTACGGAACGGCAGAACGTGCAAGTCCGGGCCTCGGCGTTCGATTTCATGAACCACTCGCTGTGGGGCAGCACCGGCGGCAACCTGCTCTCGCCGTATTTTTCAACAACCGACGGAGGGCACTCTTTTACGCCCAACGCGAACGTCTACAGCAGCGACGGTGTAAGCCTGACCGGAACTTGCGGCGCGGGCTCTAACGTCTGGGGATGCGAGAATCAGAAGGCTCCGTTCTCTGGGGCTGGCTACGCTCGGATTATCGAGCTTTCGGCGAAGTATAACTTCTGATTGGCGTCCTTTTTTGCAGCCATGGGAAAGGCGCTCGCCTATCCCATGGCTGTATTTGCCAGTATCCGGCCGATTACAAGAGGATCACGCAATTTCGGCACTTACGTGAAGCAGCCCGGGCATCGCGATTCGTCGTGACAGCCACGCCGGAAGGGCCGCACTGAAGAGACAAGCGCTTGGTTATGCCCATGCCGATCAAATTCGCAGCGGTTCTTCTCCTTGGCGGAGTTCTCGTCTCCTGCGCCGCCGCGCAGATCGATGTGGATAACCAATCGAACGTTGGCGCAATCCTTCAGCGGCATTACGATGCCGCACAGAACTTTCAACAGCAGAGAAATCTGGTGCAGGCCGCTGCGGAATACCGGCTCTTGATCGGCGATTCGCTGGCGGAGCTGGCCCTGGCTGAGGCCAACCTCGGTCAGTACGCGAAGGCAGCTCCTTACTTCGACAGCGCAATGGCGCTGGAGCCGAACTCATCCGAGATCCGCCTGGCATACGCTCGTGCGGCCATGGAGGCTGGCGATCTGGATCATGCTGAAACCCTGGCTCGGCAACTGCTGATAGAAGAAGTCGGAAACCCCAAAGGCCTGGCGGCGGCCCATGAAGTCCTGGGCGGCACGCTGCTAAAGATGAATGAGGATCCGCAGGCCAGGCGGGAGCTGGAAACGGCCGTCGGGCTCGACCCCAGCTTTGACAACGACTACAATCTCGCGGTTGCGTGCCTCGACATGGACGACGAGAAGTGCGCGGACAAGCTCTTTACCGGCATCGAAGCCACTTACGGCGATACGCCGGCCCTCCACCTGCAATTCGGCCTCGCTTGGGGGCAGTCAGATTTTGGGCCTCGCGCCGAGGAGGAATTCAAAAAGGTCATCACTGAGGATCCGAAGTTTCCGGAGGCACATTACTGCCTGGCGGCGACCTATCGGGATGAACATGAAACGGACAACGCACCGCTGGTGGAAAAAGAGCTCAAGGAAGATCTCGCCATCACGCCGGGGGATTTCCTCGCCTGGGCGGCGCTGGGCAAGCTGGCCGCGAGCCAGCAGAACTATGCCGCCGCTGCGAAGTACCTTGGCCAGGCCATTCGCCTGAATCCCAGGAACCCCGACGCCTGGTTGTACCAGGGACAGATGGATTATGGTCTGAAGCAGTGGGCGTCGGCGGAAAAGTCGCTGCGCCAAGCCATCCAGCTCACAACGGATCCCTCGCGCAACCGCTATCAGATTCGGGATGCTCATTATCTACTGGGCCGAATCCTGACACGCGAGGGCAAAGTGCAGGATGCCGCGGCCGAGATGAGCATGGTGCAGAAGTATGTCGAGAGCAATTATGCGCGGGACAGGGCCGAGTTGTCCGGGATACAGGGACAGAATGCGCAGGGGATGGATGGCTCTTCGATCGCCCTGGCGCTGAAGGACGCATCGGTGATCGCGGATCCCGCCGCCATCAAGCGCTTAGCTGATATGCAAAAGCGGCTCGCTCCGATGATTGCGGATAGCTTCAACAATTTGGGTGTCATCGCCGCGACGAACAGGGATTTCGCCAGCGCCTCAACCAATTTTGCGAGCGCCGCGGAGTGGAACCCCACCATGCCGGGGTTGAACTTGAACTGGGGACGGGCGGCTTTCGCAGCCGGAGAATTCGGCACTGCGATCAAGCCACTAGCCAGCTATCTGCGCGAGCATCCCGATGACACCCACATGCGGGGGGAGTTAGGCATCAGCCAGTTCATGGCCCAGGATTACAAGGAATGCGTGACGACGCTGCGACCGCTCGAGGGGCAGATGGATTCCACGCCTCAGGTGGCGTTCATGTACGCGGACGCGCTTGTGAAAACCGGCCAGACCGGTCCCGGCATCGAGCGCCTGACCGCGCTCGAGAAGGCGTACCCGCAGATTGGATCTCTGCCCCTGGCCCTGGGCGAAGCGTACCTCGTAGTCGGCCGCAAGCAGATAGCTGTGGAGGAGCTGCACGGCGCGGTTCGTCTGAGTCCGCAGAATTCCGAGGCTCATTACGAGTTGGGTGAAGGGCTGCTGGTTGTGGGCAACGCAGGAGACGCGGTTCCGGAACTTGAATCGGCGGTACACCTTGCACCTGGCAACCCGGACTATCACCGCGAGCTTTCGCGAGCTTATCGGCTGGACGACCAAAGCGTGAACGCGGAGCGAGAGATGCGCGTCTGGCAGTCGCTCCAGCCCGCGGCTCCCGCTGGCTCAGAAGAGACGAGCGCGCCTCCAGCCGGATCCTCCGGCACTTCTCCAGCCCTAACTGAGCCGTAATCGCCGTCAGGCTTCCTTGCGAGGCCGTGCCGCTGCACTATTGTGGGTACACACCATGGATTGTGAACAACTGCGAATCTTCTTGAGCCCGAAGCGCTCTACGTGTATGGCGGACTGCTATACGGGAACACCTTCACCGACAGATCGAAGCCAGATAAGGAGTGCAGCATTCATGTTCAACCCATTGGCACGACTTGTATCCGTTCTTATCCTCGGCCCTATTGTCTTTTCCGCCGCGGCTCGATCCCAGCAGAGCCTCTCGCGCCGGATTGTCGCGAACATCGACAATACCACTGGCCCGGTAGACCACTTCTCTGATCTCTCCGTTGGATCCGATTACCCAGGTACGCTGATTCGCGATGACAGCCAGGCCCAGCTCAAGCTGGCAGTCGACGAGCTCGGCTTTCGGTACATCCGCTTTCACGCAATCTTTCACGATGTGCTGGGGACAGTGAAAGTGGAGAACGGCAAGACGGTGTACGACTGGGCGAAGATCGACCGGCTTTACGACGATTTGCTGGCGAGGCATATAAAGCCGTTTGTTGAGTTGGGCTTTACGCCGGAGGCGCTTGCCACCTCGCAGAACAGCATTTTTTATTGGCATGGCAACACCTCGCACCCCAAGTCCGAAGGCTGGCACGATCTGGTCGACGCATTCATTCGCCATATCGAAGACCGCTATGGACGTGACGAAGTGCGCAGCTGGTACTTCGAAGTATGGAATGAGCCGAACCTTTCCGGCTTTTGGGAAGGCGCAGATCAAAAGGCTTACTTTGACCTGTACGATCTGACCGCGAAGACGATTAAGGCCGTCGATCCTGCATTGCGTGTCGGCGGCCCGGCCACGGCCGGCGCGGCATGGGTTCCGGAGTTTCTGGCGCACGTGAAGCAGAGCGGCGCTCCGATCGACTTCGTGAGCACGCATACGTATGGCGTCCAAGGCGGATTTCTCGACGAGCAGGGGAAGAGCGATACCAAGCTCGATCCTTCACCGGACGCGATTATCGGCGACGTGCGGCGCGTTCGCGAACAGATTTCCTCTTCAGCGTTTCCGGGGCTTCCGTTGTACTTTACCGAGTGGAGCACGAGCTACACGCCGCGCGACGCGGTGCACGATTCCTACATCAGCGCACCGTACATCTTGACCAAGCTCAAGGAGAGCGAAGGGCTTGTGCAAGGCATGAGCTACTGGACCTACAGCGATCTGTTTGAGGAACCGGGGCCACCTACCGCTTCGTTTCAAGGCGGATTCGGGCTGCTGAACCGGGAGGGCATTCGCAAGCCGGCGTTCTTCGCCTACAAATACCTTCATGCGCTTCAGGGAGACACAATCGTCGCGAGCGATCCTGAGGCCATGCTTTCAACGAAGGATGGGAATTTCACCGGCGTGGTCTGGGACTTTGAACAGCCGGACCAGAAGGTAAGTAATCGGCCGTTCTACACGCGTGTGGTTCCCGCGCACGTGGCAGCGCCTGTCAAATTGCAGGTCACGCATCTGCTTCCTGGCGCCGCTTATCGCCTCGAGGTGTACCGAACCGGCTACCACGCCAACGATGCGTATACCGCGTATATGGAGATGGGATCTCCGAAAGATCTGAGTCCATCCCAGGTTGCCCGTCTGAACGATTTGACGCGCGACCTTCCCGAGACCGATCGAGTAATGCACAGCGGATCGGATGGCTCGATAGAAGTGACAGCGCCCATGAACAGCAACGACATTGTGCTGGTAAAACTGGAGCGCCGCAAACCCAGCGAATAAGAGGAGCAGGTCGCAGCGCGATGAGCGGTTCGTGCGATCTCTCGTTCAAGGTTGATTCGTTCAAACAAATCCATTCGGCTCATTTTCTCGGACGCAATCGTTTTCGCCGGGCAGACTCCAATCGGTTCTTCTTCGCAGGAGTTGAGATACGACAGTGAATCGACACAGAATTTGTTTAGTCCTCATCCTTTCTTTCGGCCTGCTTGCAAGAGCCCAGGACGCTTCTGCGCATCCCAATTGGCCCGGCCCCGGGCAGCTCTTCGTCGGCGCTTGCTATCAGCCGATCGATCGCTCGCCCGAAGAGATCGATCGCGATATCGCCATCATGAAGCAAGCGGGATTCAATGTCGTGCGCATGGGAGACCTGTCATGGGATTCATTCGAGCCCTCGCAAGGGAAATTCGAATTTGGATGGTTCGACAAAATCCTGGATAAGATGCAGGCAAATGGGATAAGGGTCATCCTGGACATTCCGGGAACTCCAGCGCCGATCTGGCTGCATCGCACATACCGGGGCATCGACATCGTCAACCAATACGGTAATCGGCTTCCTCCCGCGGAGCGCTATATGGATGACATCAGCGATCCAAATTACGTGCGCGAGGTCAAGAACCTCGCCGACGCGATGACGAAACACTTCGCGCATCATCCGGCCATATTGGCCATCGGTTACGACAATGAGATCGGGAATGGTTTCATGTCCTATTCGGAAGCTGACCGGCAGCGATTTATCGCGTGGCTCAGGAAGAAATACGGAACCATCGAGGAACTTAATCATGCATGGGCGACTCAGCGATGGTCACGCCGGCTGAACAGCTTTGAAGATGTTGACCTGCCGCTTGCCAACGGTCCCGGCCCCTCTGAACGATATCTCGATCTTCATCGCTACTGGTCCGACGTGTCGATAGAGCGCCTCAAGGAGCTCGATGCCATCCGGCGACGCAATATGCCGGACATTCCCTCGATCTCAAATCTTTGGGATACCGCGCCCAGGCGGGGATTTGATTACCTCAGCACGTATAAGTCGTACGTGTCGTACGGCGCTGAAGGCTTTTATCCAAGCGATCCGGTAAGTGGCGCCTTGGGAGCACTGACCATAAAGGGCGATTTAAGCACCCCGATCTGGTTTAACGAGTTCACGGCTGGCGGCGGAGGTCAGTATGGCGAGCCGGGCCGAAGCCGTATGTATGCGTACCTGGGACTGATGATCGGGGCACAGGGTTTCCTCGCCTGGACCTTAAATAGTCACCTCGGTGGCGAAGAGCAGGCGCTGTTCGGACTGCTTGACCACGACGGCACACCCTCCTGGAAGGTAAACGAATTCGCCCAGATTGCTTCGGAGTTCAAGAAGTTGTCGAAGTACGGATTCCCGCGATATACGCATCCTCAGGTTGCGATCGCTTATTCGTTTGACTCTTTCATCGATTCTCATCCCAATGGACCTTCCAATACCACGCTGCAGTATTTCAAGCCTCGCTACACGGAACAGGTGCAGGGAGCTTTTGAACCATTGTTTCGCGCGAACATTGACACAGCGGTCATCAACATCGGGCATGGCGATCTCTCACCTTATAAATTGGTCATCGTGCCGGCAGATTACGTGATGGATAGCGCAAGCGCGAAGGCGATTCGGGCCTACGTAAATGCGGGCGGGACCATTTTGATGACGGCGTTTTCGGCGAAGGTCGATGAGCACGGCCAGTGGTTTAGCACGCCGTTGCCCGGCCTGTTGAGCGATGTGTTTGGACTGAAGACGAATGCCTTTTATGACGTCGAGCCGGCCTTGCAATTCGCATTGGACGGTGAGACTGTCGACACTGGCGTAGATCGCTATGAAGTGCTCGATCCATCGACTGCCAGGGTTTTATCGCGCTTCACGAACACGGCGGATCATTCTCCCGCAGTGACGATCAACCAATACGGAAAGGGAGTGGCGGTCTATTTGGCAACGGAGTCGAAGGCCTCCGCGATTGCGCCCATTCTGAAAGATCTGTACAAGATGGCGGGAATCGAACCGGGACCGCAGACTCCTGAGGGGGTTTACGCGAGGGTCGTTGACGGCCGGACACTTTACGTGAACACCACCAACCAGGAGAAAACGATCTCCATCGCGGGCGAAAGGAAAGGCATCATCAGCAATCGTGTGTACAAGGGAAGTGTAATCCTGGGCCCTGAGCAATCGGATCTGATTCCGTGATCTGTGCGCCGCCGATCGAAGGGGTTGACAAATACAACTCGCTGCACTCTGGCTACTGATCCGGCATCCCCCGGGCCTGTCTGATCGCGGATTTTGGGGAGACCAGAGTTGACGGTTGTGCGAGAGGCGTGCGGTCAGACTCGAGGGAACGTCCGGCGGAACGCGGTTGGCAAGTCGCTTCCCGTCACGCCACTGCCCGACAGAAATCCTTCCCTGATCTTCAGGAATGGTTTTATCGTTGAGAATCGTTTGCTGATTTGTCGGCCGTGGTGTTCACATCGCATGGCTCGCTCGCGCAGAGCACTCCAGTGATGCCTTTGCCCTCCGTGATCGCAAAAATGCGGTCCACCGCGCGCAGCTTGACGGTCTCTTTGGCGCCTGACGGCCAGTGGATCTCAACGGAGCCGGCGTCGGTGGCGTTTCCCAGGCCGAAGTGGACACGCATATCGTTCGAGGAAAGATAGCTGCCGCCGCTCAGAACATCCTCGCGCTGGCGCATCCCGGCAGCATTGAGGTACACAGTGGCTCCAACCGCATCGCGCGGGCTCCTGGGTCCCCCGATCAGTCTCAGCTCGACCCAGTGGTGGTGGTCGGGGCTCACGTTGCGTAACAGCACCGGAACTCCGTCCATATTGTTGACGACGACGTCGATCTTGCCGTCATTGAAGATGTCGCCGAACGCCGCACCGCGGCCCACCATGACCTCCGCGAGCCCGGTGCCTTCAACCGCTGGAACCAGCTCGAATTTGCCGTTCTTCAGGTTGTGAAAGAGCAGCGGGCGCTGGGCATAGCTTTGACCCCAATCCGGGTGCTGATCCGCCTGCGGATAAACGTGGCCGTTGATGATGAGCAGATCCTTCCAGCCGTCATTGTCGTAATCGAGGAAGCCATCTCCGAAACCGACGAAGGGAAGGGTTGGCTGTGCGATTCCGGCCTGATAGCTGACATCGTCGAATAGGCCAGTTCCATCATTCCGGAAGAGCACATCGAAATCGTCGGCAAAGGTCGTATTTACGACCGACAGGTGCCCGTTGTTTTCATAGTCCCCGACCGCGATGCCCATATTGGCGACTTCGCGCCCGTCCCCATTCAGCGCATAGCCGTTCAGGTAAGCGTCGTCTTCGAATGTTCCATTGCCTTTGTTGATGTAAAGATAGTTTGGCGTGGAGTCATTGGCTACCAGCAGGTCCGGCTTACCGTCATTGTTGACGTCTACGAAGAGGGCGCCCAGCCCGTAATAGCCATTGGGATCGTCGACGCCCAACTTTTTGCTCACATCGGTAAAAGTGCCGTCTCCGTTGTTGTGAAACAAATGGTCATGCTCGCCTTTAAGCCCGCGCGGGCCGCACATCACAGGCACTCCGCGAAATCTGCAGACCAGGGAGCCCGGCTTTCCACCCGATTCAATCGCATTGGCAAGATCCTGTTGCAGATAGCCGGCTACAAACAGGTCAAGATGGCCGTCGCCGTCGTAGTCGCCAAAGGTGGCGCCGGTTGACCATGTTCCGAGCGCGACCCCTGCCTGCTCGGCAACATCGGTAAAAGTTCCGTCGTGATTGTTGCGGTAAAGCCGGTTCTTTCCGTAGTTGGTCACGTAGAGATCGGGCCAGCCATCGTTGTCGTAGTCCGCGACCGCGCACCCGAATCCCCACCGATCATTGGCGACGCCCGCCTTTTGCGTCACATCAGTGAACGTTCCATCGTGATTGTTGTGAAAGAGAGCGGCATGCGGAGGCGTGGCCTTCCCGGCAAGAGCGTCGTAGGTCGAGCCATTCACAAGGTAGATATCGAGCCAGCCATCGTTGTCGTAATCCAAAAGGCAAACACCGGGGCCCTTGGCTTCCACAATCAATCGTTTTTCGGGGGTGCCGGCCGTATGATGCCACTTCGTGAGTCCGGCCGCTGCCGCGACATCCTGGAATACGATTGGGCCGGTCTTGACGAATCCGCCGGCGGTAATGGGCCTGTGTTGACTGTCGAAAATAGCTTCATGTGGACTTCCAGTCGCCATGCCGCCATCGGGTGACTGTGGAGTGTTCCTGGAGCTTTCCGCGCTCGATTGAGTGGTCGCCTTCTCTGCAGGCGGCAATTCCTGGGCGAATAACCCAAATGCCACGGTGAAAAGGAGGGCGATTAGACCATGGATGATAGAAATTCTACGGATTTTCCGCCTTTTTTCGCAAAACCGCACAGCCTGCGCCGCCGCCAGTCTGTGCCTTCTCCTCATCGCGAAATCGACCCAATTGCTGGGCAGGATGAGGGCACCCTCTCGGAGATGGCCAAGATTTCCAACAAGTCCCAAGCGCAAAGACCTTTCTTTTGAGCTGATGAGCGATGCTTCGAACCCACGACGGCTCGCTTATCCCCCCGGGGGAGGCAACGCTCAGCGATTCAACGCCTTGCTTTCCGTATTTCTCGACATTCGAGACCTCTCGATTATAACCAGCACAACAAGGTTAAAGTTAGCGGTTGCTTTCAGGTATCCGGGCTGATTTCTGGCGGGGCATTAGCGGCGTTTTGTTGGATTAGGCGGCGCGCTGAATCGAATCGACCGCGCGCTGTCGTGT
The DNA here is from genome assembly GCA_963762905.1 of uncultured Acidobacteriaceae bacterium. Taxonomy (GTDB): domain Bacteria; phylum Acidobacteriota; class Terriglobia; order Terriglobales; family Acidobacteriaceae; genus Telmatobacter. Next base: position 54,603 of record CAVXMJ010000032.1, read on the forward strand.
CTGAGCGGTACTGTGTTCCATCGAATTGAGGAAGACAAAGTCCACATTTCGTTGGAAAACGCTCTCGAACAGTACCGTACTGTACCTTGCCAATAACCATAAAGTTAGCGCTTACTCTTCGGGTGCTTGAAAAGGGTGTGTCCGTGGGGGCTTGTTAGCGGAGGGTCACCCGATCAATCGATCTGCGGGGGCCCCGGTCTTTCCTCGAGGACCTTGGCCAATCAAATGCGAAGCCAGCAATTAAGAATTTCAGGAGGCAAAATGACCAGGTTACGTTTTGTAGTCCTAGCGATCTTGATGATCGCCTTCGGACTTACATTCCATTCGAAGATGCATGCGCAAGGCAAAAGCATAACCGCCTCGCTCTCCGGGACAGTGACCGACCCATCCGGGGCCAGGGTGCCCAAAGCGACATTAAAACTGACCGATGCAGAGCTTGGAGTCGTCCGGGTCGATACGGCCGGCCCGGAGGGTGACTTCACCTTCGCCTTGCTTCCGTCGGGCACCTATGTTCTCGAAGTGAGCGCGCCGGGATTCAAGACGACCCGGCAAAACGGAATCGTTCTCGCTCAGGGGGACGCGGTGACCACTTCGGTGAGCCTGACCATCGGTTCCACCGAGCAAGTCACCGTCAACACGACGGGGCCGCTGCTTCAAACAGAGGACGCGAGCATGAGCACCGAGCTCACGAACGAGCAGATTCAGGAGCTTCCCCTCAACCTGCGGAACGACCTCTCCTTTGTGACATTGGACTCTGCCGTGAACACCCAGGGCTACAGGCAGTTATTGGCATCGGGCGGCAGTGAAGACACCGCGGACCAGGATTATTCGTTCCTGAATTTCGGTGGCGGTTATTTCGGAACCAACCTGTTCCTTCTTGAGGGCGGATACGACGTAGCCCAAGGTTGGGGAGGAAGCCAGTATGTGCCCGCTCCAGAGGACACGGACCAAGTTAAGGTAACCAGCTACTCATTCTCAGCCGAATATGGCTTCAGCACCGGCAATGCGATCAGCATCACGACCAAGGCTGGAACCAGCAACTACCATTTCCTGGCCGACGAGTACCTGCGCAACCAGGACCTGGACGCCAACCTCTATTTCAACAAGCTCGCGGGCGAGCCCAGGATCGCCGATCACCGGAACCAATTCGGCATCGCCGGCGGCGGCCCACTCTCCATACCGGGCATTTATAAACAGCGGGACAAAACCTTCTTTTTCGCCAACTATGAGGGCTTGCGGCTCAACGGCGGCCTCACCTTCGGCGGCAATGTGCCGGATAGCGCCGAGTTGGGTGGGAACTTCGCATCGGAACTCACGACCACTCAGGTCGGAACCGACGCGCTGTGCCGGCCGATCTACCAAGGGGCGATCTACAACCCGTATACCGCGAGATCGGTCACGGCTACCTGCGCCACAGCCAACAACACCGTTGGACAAACCGTTGAGATCCGCGACCCGTATTCCGGAAACATCATACCCACGAGCGGCGTCGGCGCAATCGACGCACTGGCGAATAAATTCGCCACGGGAAATTATTGGCCAGCGCCAAAGAACCCGGGCGGAGGCTACAACTTCAACACGGTGGTGAGCGCACCGACCTCCTCCAACGAGTGGGGAATCCGCATTGACGAAAACATCAATGCAAATAACAAGATCTACGGCCAATACTCAAATAAGCACGAAGCAAAAGTCCAAACAGGGGCCTTTTACGGAAACGATATTGCCGGGCCCTACGTAGATGACCCGAACAACCGCTTGTTTGGGGTTCTGGGCTATTCGCACGTGTTTACGCCAACCCTTGTCCTCTCCACGGACTTGTTTTTCACGCGCTTTGCCGCGGGAAATATCGTCCAGGGCTATCCGTTCAAACCTTCGTCGCTGGGGTTGCCTGGGACTCTTGACTCCTGGACTCCGCAGTTTCCACAAATCTCATTCGGAAACACCTTTAGCGGCCAGGGATCCTATGCCCCCCTGGGAGCGACGCAAAACTCCGGCGAAGCCACGTTCCCTGAGAACAATGCCAGCTTGAACGCCGACCTGAACAAGAGCTACAAAGCTCACTCCATTTCGGTTGGATACCTGGGCATTTGGCAGACTACGGATGGCGGCAGGTTGACGCCAACTGTATTGAATTTCTCGCTTGCCATGACGGCAGGTCCCGATCCGTCGAACCCGACGACGTCAACAAACGGAGACGGGCTTGCATCGTTCCTGGCGGGCGCCGGGAACTCCGGAATCGGCTCGGCTGGATCCACCGGCTACACCGCGTTTGCGGCGACGACCAACTACCTGCACGGGATGTACGTTCAGGACGACTGGAAGGCCAGCCGGAAGTTGACGTTGAATCTCGGCTTCCGCTATGAAATCCAAATGCCGGCAACTGCACGGCATAACCAACAGGCGTATTTCGATTTCAATGCCCTCAACCCGATCAGTGTGGCGACAGGCATTCCGGTTTATGGGAAAATCGTCTACAACACTCCGGGGAACCGCGGCCTTTATGAAAAGAACCTGGCCGACTTTGAGCCTCGCCTTGGTTTCGCGTACGCCATCATGCCGAAGCTGGTGATGCGCGGCGGCTTCGGTTTGTATTACGCGAGAAACTGGTATGGCGGCTCCGGACCCGATCCGGGATACTCGACCTCAACGGCATGGACTTCTTCGCCCGATGGAAACACGGTGACGACGCCACTTGCACAGGCATTCCAAACGGGACTTGTGCCGGTGACGGGGAACGCGTTGGGAGGCCTGACGAGTGTCGGGCAGAGCCCCAGCGCGGTGAATCCGTTCCGTCCCGATCCTCGAACCAAGGAGTTCAGCTTTGGGTTCCAATATGCATTCACGAACAACGACGTGCTGGATGTGGCCTATGTCGGGGGCCGTGGAACGCGCATTACCCTCGGCGGTATGAACTACGGCCAGTTGGATCCAAAGTATCTTTCCATGGGTTCGGCGCTGAATGCCTCGGCGGGCACAAATCCGTATGCTGCCGCGTTGAGCTCCCTTGGACTGACTGCTATGGCTTGCCCGTGGACCGTGGCGCAATCCCTGGAGCCGTATCCGGAGTTCTGCGGAGGCGTCTCAGCCACAGACGAGCCTGTTGGAACCAACAACTACAACGCCTTGCAGGCTAATTTCAAGCATCGTTTCGGGGCAGGCTTGATCTTCACCGCCTCGTACACCTACTCGAAGTTCCTGTCTGACGTAGCGGGACCGGAAGAATGGGGATCGGTCAACGGCGATACCGGTGGTTCCGGCATCCGGAATTACTACGACCTGAAAGCCGATTGGACCGTAGACGGCGAAGATATTCCCAACTCCCTGGTGTTGAACTATGTGTATGAACTGCCGTTTGGCCAGGGCAAGAAGTTCGGCAGCGGCATGAACAAGGCCGAGGATGCAATCGTGGGCGGCTGGCAGGTGAATGGAATTACTACCGTCCAGAGCGGATTCCCGATGTCGATCGGCCCCAACGGAAACAGCTCAACTGTCTTTGGTGGCAGTCAACATGCAGACCTGACCGGGCAGCCTTTCAGGAGCGGTACCTGCGGCAAGGGCACTCCCGGTAACCCCATCATTGCCGTGGGAACGAAGTATTGCTTCTTCAACCCGGCGGCCTTTACACCGCCGCCCGCATACACCTTCGGCACCGGACCTCGCTACTACTCCAATCTGCGGGCACCCGGCTACGTGGACGAAGATCTGACGTTTGCAAAGTGGTTCAATTTCACGGAGAAGTTGAAGCTACAGTTTGCGGTCCAGATGTTCAACGCTTTCAATCACCCCAATTTCGGCATACCGGACTCCGGCGTCGGCGATGGAACGATGGGAGAGAGTTCGTCCACGCAAGGAGCGAGAGAGATGCAGGGGGTGCTGAAGCTAACGTATTAGGGTCCCGATCGAACCAGGGGACTGAATCTGCCCTTTGAATGACGATCGCGTTCGCAAGTTCGACCGTGGGCGCGATGGTCATTCGATGAGTGCCAATTCAAACCATTGAATCCCTCCGGGCTGAGGCCCGCAATGCTCAGCTTGGGGGGATTCGTGCTTTTCGCCGTATCACCGCAGAAAGCGGAAAAAAGTTTTCAAGCATTTTCCAAACGCCTTGTCTGGAAGCGCCGATCGGCCCCAACCTTTGTTGCCGGACGTCGCATGGGTCTTAGATAGATTCCGACAGTTTCAATCCCTGAACGAAATTAACTTTTACTTCTTCCTCGACCTTTCTTAGGAGTCATGATGTCAACGTCCAGTATCGAATGCAAGACGAATCATCAAAAGCCCTCATTGCGGATGCGGTTGGCTTTCTTCGCGTTAGCGACGGCAATTTCGTGCGCTCAATTGCCGGGTATAAAAAGCCACGGGCAAGCACCTTCCGGGGCGATTGAAGAGACGCATGCAAATGCACCGGGGGCTCAAAATCCAGAGGAGCAGGAGGATGCAGATTACAAAGAGACCAACCTGATACCGATGACGCCGGTAGCTCCGATAGCGATCCTGTCGGCTCACAAGATCGCCGGAGGAGCCATATTCTCGATGCGGCCGGGAGTGATGACAATCCACTTTTGCAGCGGCAACATCATCCACGTCTCCTACGCCCCCGGCAACGAACTTCCCACTGAAAAGAGTCTCGCGGTCATCGGTTGCGGGGAGCAGTCCGATCTTCCGCTGAAGCTGGTTGAGAGTTCGAAAGATATCAGCCTTTCAGGTGAAGATTTATCGGTGGTCGTGGATCGAAACTCAGGAGCGCTGACGTTCCTCACTCCGGCCGGGGAAAGGATTCTGGCGGAACCGCAAAACGGCGGGAAGGCGATGCAGAAGGCGACGGTTAATCAGGAAGACACTTACCATCTGCAGCAGGAATTTCTTTCCTCGCCGGACGAAGCGCTTTATGGTTTGGCAGAAGGACAGGATGGAGTATGGAACTGGCGGGGAATGCCCGTTGACCTCATTAGCCAGAATATTATCGGTGCCTTTCCTGTCATGGTTTCCAGCAAAGGTTACGGCATCATTTGGGATAACGAGTCGCTCACGGAATTCAACCCGGTGAGTGAGGATGAGGAGATCGCCTTGGACCCCTCGAGCCGCGCGGGAGTGTTTACGGCCCGAACGACCGGGGACTATGTTTTTTTCGCCAGGGGCGGAGATGGAGCCCGTGAAATTGGCATCGCCGTTGGCGACCAAATCATCCACGACGATACAAATATGTGGGTGCCATATACTGCTGTGGTTAAAGCGCACCTTACCGCAGGCCAAAGCTATCCCGTGAAGTTGCTCGGCGGAGGTAAGTCGGCGAAGCTCTATGGCCGGCTCATTGGAAATACTTCTGTGTTCCGGTCGGAAGTCGGCAAGAATATCAGTTATTACTTCTTCTATGGCCCGAGCCTGGATAAAGTCGTAGCCGGCTACCGAACGCTTACGGGATCTGCGCCGATGTTCCCCAAATGGGCGTATGGATTCTGGCAATGCCGTGAGCATTATTCGAGTCAACAGGAAACATTGGATGCCGCCGAGGGGTTTCGCAGCCGCCATATTCCCGTGGATTTGATCGTTCAGGATTGGCAGTACTGGGGCAAATGGGGTTGGGGAGCTTACCAGTTTGACCCCACGGCATATCCCGATCCCGCGGAAATGATCAAGAAACTCCACGAGCTGAACTTTCACTACATGATCTCAGTGTGGGCCGATCCCAAAGGCGAAGTTCTGGATGAGCTGGCCAGGCATCATGGCGAAATCGAAGACACGGGCTACGTAAACGAGCTTGCGTCCCAGGGGCGCAGTATCCGCTGGCAGTATCTCAAGCGGTACATGTTCGATCTCGGTGTCGATGCGTGGTGGCAAGATGGCGAGGAAGTGAATGGGCAGGTAAGAAACCATAAGGTGTATGTTGACGGCCTCGGTGATGTCTCCGGAAACCCCTACACTTACTACTATCCCCAGGCTGCAAATCAGTCGATCTACGAAGGCCAGCGTGCAGCGGATCCTTCGAAACGGGTGGTGCAACTGGGCAAGACTGCGACCATTGGATTTCAGCGCTACGCAGCAGTTACATGGTCAGGAGATGTTCGCGGGAGTTGGCAAGCATTCAGCCAGCAGATACCGGCGGGCCTGAATCTTTCGGTTGGCGGCATGCCCTACTGGACAACCGACACGGGCGGATTCTTTCGCCCGCAAGATCAATACAGCTCAATAGATTATAACCACTTGCTGGTTCGCTGGTTTGAGTACTCCACATTCTGTCCCATCCTGCGCATTCATGGCTACAAAACCGAAACGGAGATGTGGAAATGGCCGCTGTCCTATAAGTACCTGCTCATGTACGACGACTTCCGCTACCGCATGTTGCCCTATATTTACTCGGAAGCGTGGAGGGTGACTCACGAAAACGGCACGATGATGCGTCCGCTGGTTATGGATTTCCGCAGCGATCGGAGTGTCGATAACATCGGCGATCAATATATGTTCGGCTCGGCGTTCTTAGTTGCTCCCGTCACGACCCCCGCCGATCGGCGGTCTGTCTATTTACCGGAAGCGGCGAAATGGACCAACTTCTGGACAGGTGAGCGAGTTGCGGGGAACCAGCGCCTCAATGTCGAAGCTCCTTTGGAACAGATTCCTCTGTTTGTGCGCGCAGGAGCAATTCTTCCTCTCGGGCCGACGATGGAATATGCGACACAGAAGCCCGAAGATCCGATTGAACTGAGGGTGTACCCCGGCTCGAACGGATCGTTTGTTCTCTACGAGGACGAAAATGACAATTACAACTACGAGAAGGGTCAGTATGCCACGATACCGATTTCGTGGAACGATTCTTCTCAAACACTGACAATTGGGGCGCGTAGCGGCGAGTTTCCGGGGATGCGCAAAGAGCGGACCTTCCTGGTTGTCGTTGTGAAGCCGGGGCACGGCACGGGATTGGACACGACGCCTCTGCCGAACCGAATCGTCAATTATACGGGCGGCGCAGAAGCCGTCCATGTGGGCACAATGAGAAGTGGCAAGAGTTAGGTGATGCGATAGGCGCACATCCAGTTTATGGAGAGATTGAATCGATGAACCGCAGGACGTTCCTGGCCAGTGGCCTATCTACGATCGCGCTGTCTCGGGTGGCGAGGGGACAGAACTCAGGGTTCTTTCCTGGCGCCATTCCGAACGGACCCTTTCTGCCCTATTGGGAGTCTTTGAAGTCGTATCAGTGTCCGGACTGGTTTCGCGACGCGAAGTTCGGAATCTGGGCTCATTGGGACCCGCAGTGCGTTCCCGAACAAGGTGATTGGTACGCGCGCAATATGTATATCCAGGGATCGCCTCAATATGACTATCACGTAAAGACCTATGGGCATCCCTCGCAGTTCGGATACAAGGACATTTGTCATCTCTGGAAAGCGGAAAAGTGGGATCCGGACACATTGATCAAGATGTACAAGCGCGCCGGAGCCGATTACATGGTAGCTTTGGCCACTCACCACGATAACTACCACTGCTGGAATTCAAAGCATCAGCCATGGAACGCCGTCCAGATAGGGCCGAAGAAAGACATCGTGGGAACCTGGGCCAAGGTTGCGCGTTCCCACGGATTGCGATTCGGAGTGAGCTATCACGGCACTCCGCATCGAGTCTGGGACGAGTTCCTTCCAGTTCGCTACAAGAGTGATACCACGGGGCCGTTCGCCGGAGTCCCCTACGACGGCGTGATGACAGTTGCCGACGGGAAGGGCAAATGGTGGGAGGGGAGAGATCCGCGAAAGCTCAATGGCAAGCCTCACGCGGTGAACACGCCCTGCCCGGAGTTCGTACAGTGGTTTCTGCAATGCGTCCAAGACGTGATTGACAGCTATTCACCTGACATCCTGAACTTTGACGATGGGGCGCAGTTCAATTTCGATCGCGGCATCGGTGTTTGGCTCGGCGTCCCGGATCTGGCGCCGCAGATCATGGCCTATTACTACAACAAGAATATGCGGGCGCATGGAGGCCACCTGGAAGGGGTCCTGGACCTGAAAGAGGTTCCTGAACCCGTATGGGGAACGCTTACACGCGACTTTGAAATGACGTTGGCAGATAAGCTGCAGGAAAAGCCGTGGCAGACGGAAGCTTGCATTGGGAATTGGCACTACGATCGCTCGGTATTTGAGAACCACACTTACAAAAAAGCGTCGTTGATGATTCCTCTCCTTGTTGACATCGTCAGCAAGAACGGCAATCTGCTTCTCAGCATTCCCTTGCCGGGCAAAGGAGAACCCGACAGCGACGAGCTCGCATTCCTGGAGGAACTCGCAGATTGGCAACAGGTCAATTCCGAGGCCATCAAGGGGACGCGCCCATGGACGATCTATGGGGAAGGTCCGGCCACGGAAGCATCCAAGGCGCTACCAAGTTACCAGCTTTTGAAGCTCAAGTTCCAAGCCGCGGATATACGATTCACGACAAAGGGCGACGTTCTCTATGCGATCGCTCTCGGCTGGCCGTCTGATGGAAGGATGGTTATTAAGTCGCTTGCTGAAAACTCCGCGAACTACCCTCGCCAAATCCGAAAGGTAGAACTGCTTGGCGGGAAGCCGGAGTTGAAATGGACCCGGACAGCGCAGGGGCTTGAGATTCAGTTGCCCGACAAGCCTCCGTGTCAGTATGCTTTTTCGTTCCGGATTCAGGGTTAGTTGATTCTGTAAACCCGGCAAGGAAAACTTCATGAGGCCATGCAGGCGGTAGTGAGCGGTGGAGACATCTCCGGCACAACCTGAAGCATGGCCCTTTCTTCAGGCAGACATAGTTTTTGGGTTTTGAAGTCGGACGGCTACCAATAGTGCACAGCTACAACTGTAGGCGATGTAGGAATGTCGTTGACGACCCTTGTCTGAAGGACAAATTCCACGTTCTCACTCGCCCATGTTTTTGGTGCGGATTTGATCAACTCTCTGATCTCCTGCGGGCTGGTGATGAATTCTGCAGCCGCACGAGTGCCGCTTTGAGTAATTCCGGCAATGGCGAAGAGAGGCTCGCCGGTCCTCGAGTGGGGAAGTCGCGCGACAATTGCATAATCGACCGCTACGTTGCCATCGGAGGAATACTGCGTCGCCCAGCTACGACTTGCGTCGGATCGATCCCGGATTGTTAACCCAGGGCCGAAGTAAAATCCGAGATCGCCGGTCATTTGCATCGTCCAGCCGTTGTTGAATGCGCCGATTAAAACGGACGGAGACTGGAGAAGATCTCCAAAGACGACGTCTTCGCCAGAGCGGAGATCGAAGCTCCGCCGGTTACGCGTCAAGAAAGTCGCCACGGCGACATTGGCCGAGACGTCTCCGAGAGTCACATACGTATTTCTTACAGCGGCAAGATCTCCAGCATTGAATTTTTGATCCTGAGTGAGTGGAATCAGAAACTCATGCCCCTGTGCTTCTAATTCATCAAGTTGGTGGGTAGATCCGTATTTTTCAAGGAGCTGGACAGTGGGCAGGTAGACCGGGTTTGAGCCGGTGTAAATCAACACGGGTTTCTTTGCCGATAAAATAGGTTCCCAGAATTGGTCGACAGGGCTCTTTGGCCAAAACAGAAATAAAGTGAAAGCCAGAAGAAGGGCGCACATGATCGAAACAACCCAAAGTGACCAGCGTTGTCGAGGTTTGATGCTCGAACCAGTCGCCGCGGCGGGGACAGAGGCTTGAGGAAAAGCTATGGGAGCCAGCCCAGACGCCGCCGCCAAATGAGGGGCGGTTTCGGCGGTATCGCTCTCCGATTCTGCGGCCTGCTGCCTGGCCGAACTTGAAAACGATGCGTGGTAAGAACCCGGATTGATGTCGATTCGGACGGCACTGTTGACGCCTGGTCCGACGTAGAACTGAGCAAGCCTTTTTCTGAGTTCTGCCGCCCGCGCGCGGACGATCGGATCCGAGTTCGTATCGTAGTCTGGACGCCTGTCAAAGACGTCTGCTCCGATCACTCTTTCTTTCAAGAGTTGTCCGTGTCCTGACAACGTCTGGTCAACAATGTATTTCAGGAGTCGCTGCGATTGCTTACTTGAGCGAAACGGAACACTGAGCAGGATTTCTGTCAGCGCCTCTTGAATTTGTGAGGCGGGGATTTCGTGAGGAGAAGGTCCTTGCGGCCGGGCGTCTTTGAGTCCAACTGCGTGTTCCATCTGGCCCCCCGGCGAAAGTCTCCCATCTGCGCCGTACTGTACTCCAGCAGATTGGCGGTGACAAGGCCCATAATTCGTTCGAGATCGCTCTCGAACAGTACCGTGCTGTACCTTGCTAATATCAATAAAGTTATCGCTTACTCTGAGTGTATGTCAATTAAGCGCTCTGGGTATGCGTCGTGGGCTGTTTACAGCGGGACAGCTCGGTCTGGAAGGCACTGAAAGTTTCTTGATCTGTGATTGGACGCAATGAAATCAGTGTTTTACAAGAGAGCAAGGGGCTTTCGGCGAATGCTGCGGTGGTTCGTTCTGGTCCTGTGCCTGGGGATTTCATTCGCGAGTTTCAATGGGAGCCGGTTGGCTCTGGCGCAAGATCAGGACCAGGCTCTTCAATCTGTCCTGGCCGATGCCGCAGCCGCACAATCGAGAGGAGATTTCAGCGCCGCCGCGGAGTCGTATCGCAAAGCGACTCAACTCGATCCTGCAGTTCCGGAGTTCTGGGCAAATCTAGGGCTCATGTATTACCAGGCCGGCAAATCTACCGAAGCAATTCAGAGCTTTAAACAGGCGATACGCCTCAAGGCGACTCTTTATGTTCCCCAATTGTTTCTGGGCATCGAATACCTTAAAACCCAACAGCCGGATGCAGCTCTGCCGTTGCTCGAAACTGCCACCCGGCTCAATCCCAAAGATCCGCTGGCAGAGCTCTCTCTGGGAAAGGCATACGCCCAGCTGAACCGTGCTGATCGCGCCGCCGACGCGTTTCGGAGAGCAACTCAGTTGGCTCCAAACGACGGGAACGCCTGGCTCGGCCTCGGCACTGCCTATTTGCAACTGGTAGACAGCGATGCGCGATTGATGACTTCGACTTACAGCCAATCGCCGTTCGCCAGCCTCCGGGCCGCGGAGACATTTGCCGAAGAGGGCAAACTCATTCAAGCTGAAAACGCGTACAAGATTGCAACGAATGTTGCTTCGCCCGCACCGTGCGCTCATGCCGAGTTTGGAATTACGCTGCTTCGCGAGAAAAAAATCGCAGAGGCGAGTGAGCAATTCGAAACCGAGACCAGGACGAAAAGCCACTGCGGGTTAGCGACCCTGGGCATTGCTGTGGCACAGGCTGCAGACGGGCATCCGGATGACGCTCTTAAAGCGCTGGCCGCGATTTCGGCGAACGATTCCGGATTCCTTCAGTCGAACCTGTATCTCTTCCGCGGCGCCTTATCGGCCGACCAGGCGAATTCGCTGGCTGATCTGGCACGAAAACGCCCAGCTGACGGAGATTCCACAGTTGATCTCGGATCGATCATTGAGCAGGGGTTCCTTTCTGACGCGGTGCCCGCGACAGAAACCGATGAAACGGGAACGGCGCAGGCGGCACGAGGATCGGTACCGGCAGATGCCGAAACGCTTTATACGGCAGGGAAGTATTCCGCCTGCGATCAAATTCTGAAGCCGGCGCCGGAAAAGCTGGACCGCGCGCAACAGCAACTTCTTGCTTCCTGCTCGTTCTATGCAGGTGATTTCCTCACCACCGCCAAGGTGGCTGAGCGCCAAAAGGCGAACCCGGCGACGGTGGCGCGTGGTTTGTACTGGGAAACCAAGGCCGGCCAAGAACTGGCGATCGCTTCGCTGACACGGGCCGGCGAGATCGATCCAAATTCTCCCCAGATGCATTTGTTGACGGGCGATGTGTTTCGCCAAAAGCGGCGCTGGAGCGAGGCCGAGGCGGAGTATCGCAAGGCGCTCGCCATCGATCCGGCGAGCCGCGGAGCGCGCCTCAGCCTGGCGATTGTTTTGTTCACTGAACTGAAAACCGATGAAGCACTCGCAATCGCCAAATCTCTCCTGGCGGAGACGCCCGATGACCCTGAAGCGAACCTGCTGGCGGGCGAGATCCTGGTGCAGGGGCATCAATACGATGAGGCCGAGCAGTATCTCACCAGGTGCCAGAATCTCGATCCAGACATGATGCCACGACTTCACGTGCTGCTGGGACAGGTGTATGCAGCAACCAACCGAATTCCAGCGGCCATCTCGGAATACAAGCAGGGATTAGCAAGCGATGGGGATGGCAGCATTCACTACCAACTGGCCCGGCTGTACGAAAAATCCGGCGACAAAGACGCCGCTGTAGAAGCGATTCGAGAGTCGCAGGAGTTGCGCAGGCGCTGGGACGATCAAGCGCACACAGCCATTGAACAACTTCCGACAGACTCCACCAAGCAGTAAACCGTTGCATGAGCCAAACGAAATCCAAACCGCCTGAGCAATTGGAATACGCGCTGAAGCGCGATGGGATGATTCGCCAAGCGGTTTCAAACCGGGATTCTTCGGGTCCGTGCATATCCTTTGGCGAGAATTCAAGGAGCGACACCTCATGTTTTCTTTCAACTTGCGAGCTCTTCTTGTTCCTTTCGGCGGGGCGGCGTGTATTGCCGCCCTCACACTTCCGTCGGTTTCCAATGCACAGGCGATCGAACGCAGCAAGGATGGCGTCACGCTTCACTCTGCGAGTGGGACGCTTCGCGTAACTGTTTGTTCCGAGCGAGTCATTCACATCGTCTCCGGCGCGACCGATGAGATTTCGAAACCGATCGTGCCAACTGTGATCCGTCCGTGCGGTGGAGCTCCGTTCACAGTTACCTCCGGCGCCACGAATCTATCGATCAAGACAAATGCACTCGAGGTCGTGATTGACCGCGCAACAGGCTCCGTGCGATTTCTCACCGCCGCTGGGCAACCTGTGTTGAGCGAGCAAGGCCAAGCGGATCGTACGATTCTGCCCGTCGATGTCGATGGAACGCACACCCACGAGATTCGCCAGGACTTTCTTTTGTCTCCCGGCGAGGCCCTCTACGGTTTGGGACAGCATCAAGAAGGATTCTTCAACGTACGCGACGTACCGATCCGGCTGCTGCAGGCAAATACCAATATCTCGATTCCATTTCTCATTTCGACGAACGGGTATGGACTGCTGTGGAACAATGCGGCGCTCACAGACTTCGATCCGCCGACAGAGGTGATTCATCTAGACGAAAACGGCGCAGGTACATTTCGGACGGGTCCGGAAGGAGAATATGGCTTTCTACTGAGCGGCAATGGAAGAGACAAGCTGGAACTGAGCGTCAATGGTGAAAAGGTTATCGACCTCAAGAATATGTGGCTTCCATCGTACGCCGGCGGCAAGATTCATCTGGCAGCGAATACGAGTTACACAGTGAGCGCGGAATCGAGGGGTCGCACTGAAGTCGCTGTGCGTGCTCCTTCAGACACCATGTCCTTTCGATCTGAAATGGGTAACTCGGTTGACTACTACTTCTTCTTTGGTCCAGAGCCAAGTCGGGTGATCGCTGAATACCGAGAATTCACGGGTCCCGCTCCTCTGCTTCCGCGTTGGGCCTACGGCTTCTGGCAATGTCGCGAGCGCTATTCGAGTCAGCAACAGATTCTCGATACGGCCGCCGAGTTCCGCAAGCGGCAAATCCCCGTGGACGTGCTCGTTCAGGATTGGCAGTATTGGGGCAAGTATGGCTGGAATGCCATGAGATTCGATGAAACGGCGTATCCGGATCCTGCGGAGATGATGTCTGCACTCCATAGCCAGGACTTCCATATGGTGATCTCAGTTTGGGCGAAGTTCGGTGCGGATACCGAAGTGAATCACGATATGGAGAAGGCAAATCTGCTTCTAAAGAGTGAGGCGAGCACGGGAGAACCTGGCGAAGCCAAAGAGCAAGAGAATTGGGCAGATTTGTTCAACCCCAAGGCCCAACAGCTTTTCTGGTCGGAGATCGACCGGAATCTATTTCGTGAAGGCCTCGATGGATGGTGGCTGGATGCTTCAGAGCCGGAAGGCGATCCTCTCAAGAACGACGCTACTTACCTTGGACCGGGCAGGTTGGTGCGTAACGCATATCCCCTGTTTGAGACTTCGGCAGTTTATATCGGGCAGAGAGCTGCGACCGAAAGCAAGCGGGTCGTGATCTTGTCGCGGTCGGCATATACCGGGCAGCAACGCAATGCATCCATATCCTGGTCAGGCGATATCTCGGCAAATTGGGATACCTTGCGGCGACAAATCCCAGCCGGCCTCAGTTTTGCGATGTCCGGCTTCCCGTACTGGACGACAGATATCGGCGGATTCTTCCGCCCAGTCGACCAATATGCATCGGCGGATTACCACGAATTGCTGATTCGATGGTTCCAGTTCGGCGCATTCTGTCCCATTTTCCGCATTCATGGATATCAATCCAAAACTGAGATGTGGAACTACGGTCCAGAGGTGGAGAAGATCCTGACTGAATACGATCGACTTCGCTATCGCCTCATGCCTTACATCTATTCCGATGCATGGGGCGTCACCAATCGCGGAGAGGCTGTGATGCAGGCGTTGCCCTTTGTATATCCGAATGAGCTAGCGCTGAGAGATGTCGATGATGAATTTCTCTTCGGCAATTCGCTCTTGATCAGTCCCGTGACGCAGCCGCACGCAACCAGTCGCAGCGTGGTCTTGCCGGCCGGCAACGATTGGGTAGATTTCTGGTCCGGAAAAACGTATCACGGCGGACAGGCGATTGTGGCTGATGCTCCATTGGACCAGATTCCAATTATGGTGAAGGCGGGCAGCATCGTTCCCATGGGGCCCGTCGTTCAGTCCACCGCAGATGCCGAAGACCCAATGGAAATCCGCATTTATGGCGGAAAAGATGCCGACTTCCTGCTTTACGAGGACAGCGGGGATGGCTATGCATACGAGCATGGGGCCAAGTCGACGATTCGCTTGCACTGGAATGATCGCCGCAAGACACTCTCGATCGGAGATCGCTCGGGCGCCTTCCCGGGTATGACGAGCAAGCACACGTTCCATATCGTCCTGGTGAAGGAGGGCCACGGTATGGGAATCGGATCTGAGCCGGGACAGGATCGCACGGCGAATTATGATGGGCATCTGATGACGATCGTTCTCGGCAAGGCAAGCTAGACGCCTTTGTCATTAGGATGGTGGAAGCGGCGCACCGTGACCGGAGATTGAAAAAGTTTCGTAGCCATGGAGACTTCAGGTAGCTTATTCATTTATGCTCCCGAATGGAAACGATGGCTCGGACCACCTCGTTTTTGGCCTGACCGATAGTCTGATGATGCCCACCAGCATCGGCTCTCGTTCCAAGTGCTCTAACGGGCAGGCAACAAGCTCACACAGGATTTGAGGAAGGATGCAAATGAAGTGTTTCAGGATGCAATTGGCAGTTGCCGCAATTCTGTGCTGCGGCTTGAGTGGCGTTGCTCAGGAGAAGCCCGCATATCTTGACACCAGCCTTCCGCCCCAGCAACGCGCAGCTGATCTTGTGCAACGCATGACGCTCGAAGAGAAGGCCTCGCAAATGGTGAATGGCGCTCGCGCCATTCCTCGGCTTAACATTCCGGCCTATAACTGGTGGAGCGAGGCGCTTCACGGAGTGATCGACAACGGAGTGACCGAGTTTCCTGAGCCGATCGGCCTGGCCGCAACTTTTGACGAGCCGGGGATTCATGCCATGGCGACCGACATCGGCATCGAAGGGCGCATCAAGCATGTGCAGGATGTGCGTGCCGGGCATGCCGGCATTATGGGAGGCCTCGACTTCTGGGCTCCGAATCTGAACCTTTTTCGTGACCCGCGGTGGGGGCGTGGACAGGAGACCTACGGGGAAGATCCGTTCCTCATCGGCCGGATGGGAGTCGCCTTCGTCACCGGCATGCAGGGCGACGACCCGAAGTATTATCGCGTGATCTCAACGCCTAAGCATTTCGATGTCCACAGCGGTCCGGAGCCCACGCGGCACTTTGCGGACGTTGACGTGAGTAAGCACGATGAGCTCGATACCTACGAGCCTGGTTTCCGCGCCGCAATCGTCGAAGGCAAAGCAGGATCGGTGATGTGCGCCTATAACGCCATCAACGGAGAGCCGGCATGCGCCAATCAATATCTGTTGCAGGACCAGCTGCGGGGGAAGTGGGATTTCCAAGGCTACGTTGTCTCCGACTGCGGCGCAGTCCGCGATATTTTTCTGGGTCACCACTACCGGCCCACGCTGCCCCAATCCGCGGCCATCTCGGTCGTGCGCGGCATGGACAACGAATGCTTCGGAGCCAGCAGGAATATCAACGATTACGACTACAAACCGTACCTAGAGGCTGTGCAACAGGGCTATCTGCCGGAAGGTGCGATGGACACGGCGCTCATTCGACTCTTCACGGCCAGGATCAAGCTGGGCATGTTCGACCCGCCCGATATGGTTCCGTTCAGCAAAATCGATGAGAACGAACTCAGCAGCGCCGCGCACCGTGACCTGGCCCGCAAGCTGGGGGATGAGTCGATGGTCCTGTTGAAGAACGATGGAGTGCTGCCACTTAAGTCAAGTGGCATCAAGATCGCCGTCATTGGGCCTCTTGCAAATCAGACTCGGGTTCTGCTCGGCAATTACAACGGAAGCCCAACGCACACAGTGTCCATCCTTGAAGGGCTGCGCAAGGAGTTCGCGGGCGCCGTGATTCAGTATGTGCCGGGAACGCAGTTTCTGAGCCTCGAAGCGGACCCCGTCCCCGCCTCTGCGTTGACTTTCAACGGCAAGCCCGGTATCAGGGCCTTCTACTCCAAACTCGACATGAGCGACATCAACCATCCTGCGGCAATGAATGCGTTAGCGGAACGCACGGAATCCGGGATTCACGCTTCCGCTGAGCCGTTGCCGGCTGAAGTTGCCAATGTTCAGCCGCTAAGTATCCGGTGGGAGGGCGAGATTACAGCGCCCGAGACAGGCGACTACAACCTTGGCCTCAAGGCCAGCGGCTTCTTCCGCGTGCAGCTGAACGGCAAAGGCGTCGCTTCTGCTTTCGGTGGCGATCCGAACGAGGCCGAGCTGGGACGCGTGCATATGGAAGCTGGCAAACCAGCTGAACTGCGCGTGCAATACTCCCCTGCGGCGGGCGCGTCGCCAAACGCTACGCTCGTTTGGTCGAAACTCGATTTGAAGCCGCAGCCGGAGGCCATTGCAGCGGCGAAGAGTGCCGACGTGGTCATCGCCGTTCTCGGAATCACTAGCGAACTCGAAGGCGAAGAGAGGCAAGTCAACGAGCCTGGCTTCCTGGGCGGCGATCGCACCAGCATCGATCTGCCACAGCCGGAAGAAGACCTGCTGGAGGCGCTGGTTGCTACGCACAAACCAGTCGTAGTAGTTCTCACCAACGGCAGCGCGCTCGCGGTCAACTGGGCCAAGGAGCACGCCAACGCCATCGTCGATGCATGGTATCCCGGCGAAGAGGGCGGGACCGCAGTGGCGGAAACCCTCTCGGGAAGAAACAATCCCGCAGGCCGCCTGCCCGTAACGTTCTACACCGGCATCGAGCAGCTTCCGTCGTTTGAAGACTACTCGATGAGGAATCGCACGTATCGATACTTCCAGGGCACACCGCTTTATCCCTTCGGCTACGGTCTGAGTTACACCACATTCTCGTACAGCGATCTCTCGCTTCCGTCCAGTCCCATTGCGGCCGGGCAGCCGATGACCGCTGAAGTCAAGGTGACAAACACGGGCAAGGTAGCCGGCGACGAGGTGGCGCAGCTCTATCTCAGCTTCCCGGATGTCGCAGGCGCACCGATTCGCGCATTGCGCGGCTTTGAGCGCCTGCACCTCGATCCCGGCCAGTCGCAAACCGTGCACTTCGACCTGAAGCCACGCGACCTGGGCATGGTGACTGAAGCGGGCCAACCGATCATCCCGGAAGGCAAGTACTCGGTTTCGATCGGCGGTGGACAGCCCAATACCGGTGCGCCAACGGCACAAGGGACATTCGAGGTGAAAGGTTCTCTCGTGCTGCCTGAATAGCGGCACCGAAGCGATGCCAGGAGATTCGCGGGAATCGCCGGAGCCAGATGACTCCTGGTCCGGGAGATATCCATGAATTTCACGTGCCGTAACTCGCGACTTCCGAATTCCTCGAGTGAAGCCTGCGGAATCGCCCAGCTCGCGTTTCGAGCCAGGCTCTTTGGCGCGGGGCGCGGATGAAGCGCATTTGACTGATCAATGACGGCCAGGAATCGCGTGTTCGCCGGGGCCATCTCGGAATTTTAAAGTTAACGATAGAGTTATCGAATACTTTAAAGCAACTGTGGTATAAGGAGTTGTGCCAACCACAATGAAAGATATCGCGCGTGACCTCGGCGTTTCCGTGGTCACGGTTTCAAAGGTGCTTCGCAACCACGAGGACATCAGCGAAGCCACCCGGAAGCGAGTTCTGGATCGCGTGAAAGAGCTCGACTACACCCCAAATTTAGCTGCACGGGGTTTAGTCACCGGCAAGACTTACCTGGTCGGCCTTGTGGTACCGGACCTCTTACATCCGTTCTTTGCGCAAGTCGCAAAGTCTCTTTCCAGGGCGCTTCTAAAGAAGGGTTACTGCCTAACGATTTCGACCTCTGAAGAAGATGCCGAGCTGGAAAAGCATGAGATCACTCGGCTGCTGGGCCGCCGGCTCGATGCTCTGGTCATCGCGTCCTCATCGACGGACCCGTCGGGACTCGAGCGGGCCCAAAAGCAGGGGATTCCGTTGGTTTTGATCGACCGCAGTTTCACCGGGCTGGACGCGAACTACGTTGGCACCGACGACGAGGCGATTGGGTTATTGGCCACGGAACACCTGATTGAAGTTGGGTGCAAGAGGATTGCGCACTTACGCGGACCTGACAATAGCCCCGGTGCCGGGCGCCTCAAAGGCTATCAAAATGCCCTGGCCAAGCACGACATGAAGGCCCTTTCGGGTTATGTGTCGAAGCCGCGGCTTGTGGATGTGCAAAGCAGGGAAAGCGGTGCGGAATTGATGCGGCAACTGCTGGAGCTGAACCCTCGTCCCGATGGAGTTTTTTGTTACAACGATCCTATGGCAATTGGAGCCATTCATGCCATTCTCGACGCAGGATTGAGAGTGCCGGCGGACATCGCAGTCATCGGATCCGGGAACCTGCATTACGATACCGAACTGCGCATCCCTCTATCGAGCATCGACCAACAGACCGACATGATCGGCGAGCGCGCCGGGCGTTTGACCTTGTCGTTGCTGGAATCAAAGACTCATCCGCGTCACAAGTCCATCATCATTCAGCCCCAACTTGTGGTTCGAGCTTCGACGGAGAAGAAAATGGGGATCGAACCCATGGCAGCGTCATTGAATGCGACCCCGGAGACGAACAGGCATGCATGATTCCCGGGGGCCTGCCGGCCATTGCCGAGTCTTCGGCCCTCGAACTCAAGCTGAAATGAACTGGGGAGATTGCGCAGTATGGTGAAGTCAGGAATTCTAAATCCAAGAATCAGCATGTTGCTGAGTCTTGTCCGGCACACCAATACGCTGGTGATTGCGGACCGGGGGTTTCCTTATTGGAAGGAAATCGAGACCATCGATATTTCGCTGGTGGATGACATCCCTCGAGTTCTCGATGTGTTGGCAGCCATTCGCAGCAACTACAGTGTGGCCCGGGCTTTCATGGCGAAGGAATTTAACGAGGTAAACAGCCCCGAAACGATCTTGCAGTTCAAGTCCTCGTTAGCCGGAGTTGTTCTCGAATTCGAGCCCCACATCGACCTCAAGAAACGAGTACCGCACGCCATCGGGATCATACGGACCGGTGACACGATTCAGTACGCGAACCTCGTTCTGGAATCCGGTTGAGCTTCACTCTTGATTTTCTGATCGTTGATGTTGCCTGCGTCTTACCTGCGAAATTCCTCTCAGTTCCGCCGCCGTTGCCTCCGCGTTCGCCGCGCCGATCTGTGCCGTGCAGCTCTCCGGGATCATTCAAACCGGGTATACATCCGATTACTGATTGGCTCGCTGCAAGCTGCCTTCGTTGGAGAATTATGGGGTCAACCTGCCAGGGTCGGGGGCACTCGCACGAGCCACGCGAATATCGTGGTCAGTGAACGATGCGTGCATTTCAGGCAAGTCATATTTGGGCATGTGGCAGGTGACGCAATTGCTTACTGCCACCTTGCAGACTGTCTTGGCCGCGCGCGCTCCCTTTGAGTCCGTGCGGAGGCCGTGGCATGCCAGGCACTTCGAGTCATAGGCGCTCGGATCGTGAACCAGCGGCTGATGCGGGTCGTGGCAGGCTATGCAGGTAATCCGCCGGTCGCCAGATGTTCCCCAGCAGCGGCTTTGTTCCAGGCCATACGGCTGAAAGCGGATTCGCGCAATGCCGACCTGGCGAGGCGTCTCCACCACATCTGCCCATGTGCTGTGGCACGCCCCGCAAAAGTCCACAGAATCGATAGGCGAAAGATCAGCCGGATTCAAGATCGCAGTGGCTTGCTCCGGGTCATTCGCTGTCATAGACGCGACGTGCGCTGCCCCTGGTCCGTGGCACGCTTCACAGGTGACTCCCGGGGTGGCTTTCTCCGATTCGAACACGCTTGAAGTGACAGCCGCGGTCATATGACAGCTGAAGCAGCGCTCTGCTTCAGCGCTGCCCATCTTCCGGCCAAGCGCACTTTCCACGTCCTCCGGCACTTCGGGAGATTGTCCAGGGGTAATGTCAAGCGACTGAGTCTTCGTGAAGAAACTCAAACGGCTTTCGAAGTAAGCACCGTCTTTCTCGAAGACATAGGTCTGTCCTTTCTTGAATCCGAACGCCCAAGCCGCGGGCGATGATGCCGTGCCGGCTCCGCCGGTCACGGTGAAAGTAGCCCATTCAGGAGAAGGTGTGACAGAAGAGCTCCAGCCGCCCTCTTGAAAGTGAAGCGGCAAATGATGGATCAATATCTCAGACTGCGCGGCGCGCACGCTGGCGTGATCCATCGGTGTCGACTCCTGGATTGTCGCGATGCTGCGGTGGCACTGGGTGCAAGTCGCGGCTCCGGAATACTGGCTGCGTGGCGGACTCCCTTTCGTCGGCCACCATCCTGGCTCTCCCAGCCGTTCCGTAGTTGTCAGGCTGGTGTCATTTGCCGGCGGCGCTTGCGCACGAGCCAGGCAAAACGTCATTCCGGCCAATGACAATATGATTCGTGGCAGCCTGCTCAAGGCGCCACCTCCTTTTCAATCTCAATTCGGTGGATTCTCGCTTTGCGATGGAGATTGCCGCGATGTGATGGCCGGCGAGAACCACGAATTTTTGCAATTGGTCGACCTCGGCGATCAGGTTGCTCATTGCCGGTCTGTAATCGCCGGCAGCTCGCGCCGGATTATGGTTCTGACCGGATTATATGCATTTACAATAACGATACCTTTAGCGTATACTCCTCGGTGCGAAGGTTGGAAAAACGCAATACGATCTCCTAGAGATCCAGAGTCCGATTGGGCCCCGTCTTTTTGCTTGCGCCGCAGGAGAGGTGGCCAAGAGGAGTAAGAAAATGCAACAGCAACGCGGTCTTGGTATTTCGTCCGGATATTCCGTTGATCCGATGCTGGTGCCTCAGAGGACTCTCTCTAGCGGGGCAGCCATGCCGGCTATTGGCCTGGGAACGTTCGGATCCGATCATGTCTCCGCGGCCGAGGTGGCCGAAGTGGTGAAGGGCGCTGCCGCGGCCGGTTACCGGCATTTTGATTGCGCTTCGGTTTACGGCAACGAGGCCGAGATCGGGTTGTCGTTACAGGAGATTCTTCGCGGCGGGATGAAGCGCGAAGATCTCTGGATCACTTCAAAGCTTTGGAACAACATGCACGGCGAGGATGACGTGATCGCCTCCTGCCGGCAATCGCTTGCCGATCTACGCCTCGACTACCTCGATCTTTACCTGGTGCATTGGCCGTTCCCGAATTTCCATCCGCCGGGCTGCGACGTGAGTTCACGCTCGCCTGACGCCAAGCCTTACCTCCACGAAGACTACATGAAGACCTGGCGCAAGATGGAAGAATTGGTGGACCAGGGCTTGGTGCGGCATATCGGCACCTCAAACATGACCATCCCCAAACTGAAGCTCGTTCTGCGCGATGCCCGCATCAAGCCGGCGGTGAACGAAATGGAGCTGCACCCGCACTTCCAGCAGCCGGAGCTTTTCCGGTTTGTGTTGGACAATGGTTTGCAGCCCGTGGGCTACTGCCCCATCGGCTCACCGGGCAGGCCAGACCGCGACCGCACTCCCGAGGACACCGCACCCACCGAGGATCCGGTGATCGTGCGCATTGCAGAACGCCATGGCATTAAACCGGCCGTGGTGTGCATCAAGTGGGCCGTGCAACGTGGGCAAACGCCGATTCCATTCTCCATCCATCATTACCGCGCCAATCTTGAGGGCGTGGTTGGCGATCCGCTCTCCGAAGAGGAGATGCGCTCCATCGCCGCCGTCGACCGCAACTGCCGCTTGATCAAGGGCCAGGTTTTCCTGTGGAAAGATGGCCAGACATGGGAAGATCTTTGGGACGTAAACGGAGAAATCACGGCGCCGTAAACTGCGTGAGGGCTGGGTACCGCGAGCAAAACGCGCTCTTACCGTTCAGAGTGGAAAGCGCAGAAAGAAAGCAGTCGGGGAGCAATCCAAATGAAATCCACGATGACCGCAGCGTTCTTGCCGGGGGATTCGACCGTTCAGATGCGCACTGTGCCGGTGCCGGAGCCGGCCCATGGGGAGGTTCTGTTACGGGTAAAGGCATCGACGATCTGCGGCTCCGATATTCGCTGCATTTATCACGAGCACCTGGGCAAAGGCCCCGAAGGCTATCAAGGAGTGATTGCGGGGCACGAGCCCGCGGGTCAGATCGTCGCCACGGGACCGGGCTGCCGTCGCTTCAAATCGGGTGATCGAGTCATTGTGTACCACATCTCCGGATGCGGCGTCTGCAACGACTGCCGGCGCGGCTACATGATCTCCTGCACCAGCGAAAAATATCGCCGCGCTTACGGCTGGCAGCGCGACGGAGGCATGGCGGAGTACATGGTGGCCGAGGAAAAGGATCTTATCGCCCTGCCCGATGAACTCTCTTTCGGCGATGGCGCGCAGGTTGCGTGCGGATTCGGCACCGTCTACGAAGGACTGGAAAAGATCGGCATCAATGGCAATCATGCTGTCCTGATTACCGGCCTGGGACCGGTAGGCCTGGCAACAGGTGCGCTTTGCCGCAAGCTGGGCGCCGAAAAAATCATTGGCATCGACGTCGTTCCCGAGCGCATGCAGATTGCGCTCGAGCTTGGCCTCTGCGACGCCGTTCTCGCATCAGGCCCCGACAATGTCGCCGAAGTCAAACGCCTCACGGGCGGTATGGGTGTGGAGCGTGCGGTTGACTGCTCGGCGAACGACGCCGCGCGGGCCACGGCGATTCGCGCCACGCGCAAGTGGGGCAGGATTGTTTTTCTCGGCGAAGGCGGCCGCGTCGAATTCAATCCATCGCCCGATTTGATTCACGACCAGAAAACACTCTATGGCTCGTGGGTCACATCCACCTGGCTGATGGAAGAGCTTGTGGAGCGGCTGGTGCGCTGGAGTCTGCATCCAGCCGAAATCATCACGCACCGCTTCCCGTTGGAGCGGGCCGGCGAGGCTTATGCGTTGATGGCTTCGGGGAAATGCGGCAAGGTCGCCGTTTGCCAGGACGAAGAATTGAAGTGAACGGAGATCGAGGAATGCATCCATGACCGTCGCGCCGCGGATTACGAGACCTGACTGGAAAGGCCAATTGAAAGCGTTTCTGCCGCTCTTCGGCCATCGCAACTGGATCGTGGTTGCGGACTCGGCTTATCCGGCACAGTCCAGAGCCGGCATCGACACGATCGTCTCGGGCGCCGGGCAGATCGACGTGGCCGGAAGCGTGCTCCGCGCCATTGAAGCGGCGAAACATGTGCGCGCCAACATTTATCTCGATCAGGAATTGGAATTCGTGACCGAGGCTGATGCTCCGGGCGTGTCGAGTTATCGCACTCAGCTTGCAAAGATGCTCAAACAAGCGGAAACCATCACGCTGCCCCACGAAAAGATCATTGCCAGGCTCGACCAGACGGCCCAGATTTTCCGTGTCCTCATTATCAAGACCAGCCTCGCAATTCCCTACACGTCGATTTTCTTCGAACTCGACTGCGGCTATTGGGACAGCAGGGCGGAACAGCGTTTACGGCGAGCGATCGCTTCTTCCGCCGCAAAGTAGAGCAGACAGCCGTGGCCAGCGCTGCCGCGACTCGTGCATTTCATGTTCCTGGAGGGAGAATTCATCTTGAGCATCTCTGCCGGACCGGTTGGGCAAGGCAATTCGCCATCGCCGAACCTTAACGAAGATCTTGAAGCTCAGCTGATTCCGGCAGGACGGTTGTTGCCGTTCCTCGCGGTCACGGTGCTGTTCTTTTTGTGGGCGATTCCAAATAATTTGAACGACATCTTGATCCGGCAATTCATGAAGTCGTTCAATATCAATCGGTCGAGCGCGGCCGGAATCCAGATTTGGTTCTATCTTGGCTATTTTCTGCTGGCTGTTCCGGCGGGGCAGTTGATGCGGCGCTTCGGCTACAAGATGGGCATAGTGACCGGGCTTTGCCTGCTGGGCAGCGGGTGCCTCTTGTTTTATCCGGCAGCGCAGGCGGGGCTGTATGTGTTCTTTCTGGTGGCGCAGTTTGTCATTGCCAGCGGATTGTCGTTTCTTGAAACCGGATCCAATTCCTTTATTGCTCAACTCGGGCCGGCAGGGTCAAGCGAGCGCCGCCTGAATCTTTCGCAGGCCTTCAATCCCCTGGGGTCCATTTGCGCGGGACTGATCGGGACAATCTTCATTTTCTCCGGCGTGAAGCTGAGCGATGCGCAAGTGGCAGCCATGCAGGCGGCTGGAACCTACCAGGCTTACTTGCATTCCGAGACGTTGCGCGTGGTGGCGCCGTACATCGTTTTGGGCTGCATTGCTTTTTTCTGGGCTTTCCTGATCCTGATGACAAAATTTCCGGACCTCGGGAGCGAGGATGTTTCAGAGAGTGCGTCCGCTGGGGGCATGAATGTGCGACTCTGGCAGCCGCACTTTGTTTTCGCAGTGCTTGCGCAATTTCTCTACGTGGGCGCGCAGGTGGGCACTTGGAGTTATTTCATTCCTTATGTCGAATCGGCCACGGGCGTGGGTGACAAGGCGGCGGGCTACATGCTGACCGGCACATTGGCCGCGTTCGCCGTGGGGCGGTTCAGCTCGGCCTGGCTCATGAGGCACTTTCACGCACGGCTCATGCTCGTTGTTTATTCCGCGATCAATGTGGTCTTGTGCATGGTTGCCGTCGTTCACCCCAGCTGGGTTGGTGTGGGCTGTTTGCTTACAACCAGCCTGTTCATGTCGATCATGTTCCCGACCATCTTCGCGCTCGGCCTGAAAGGCATGGGTGAGAAGACCAAGACCGCCGGCTCGTTCCTGGTGATGGCGATTTTGGGTGGCGCGGCGCTGACGAAGTTAATGGGGATGCTTCCGCTTCAATCTGCGTATCTTGTTCCAGTTGTCTGCTACATCGGTGTTGCTCTGTATGGGTGGCTATTCGCCGAGACGAAGGCGGGCGAGGCATTGGGATAAGGGGTGATGACTTCGCAACCTGCGAGTCAGCAAATAAGCGAGTCGGCGAGCAGGGGAGCGATCAGCACTGTTGCACGACTTTGTGCGATATTTCGCGAAAAACCAATTCAAAATTTCCTATTGATATTGGATTCTCGTAAGTCGCTCCTCTGGGCGCAACCTCTTGACTCGCTGAAGTTCTTCCATTAATCATGAGAGATCCGGGGCGAGCGAGAAACGGTTTCCGGCAGCGCTACCAATGATTTGAAGGCAACGCCCGCTTTTCGAGCAGGCTTTTGATTAGCGGAGAAGTTTCAGCCCACGCATCCCCTCAAAGCGAAAACTGTAATGCATTCTGTGGCGCAGGTCAGACTCCGCGGGACGAACAAGACTAAAGCACCAGGAGACCTAATGAAGAAGAACATTCTAATGTTGGCTCTGTTTCTCGGCGCGGCAGGATTCACGATTTCTACCCCTCTGGCCCGGGCCGAAGCCACGCCGCAGCGGATTGAGATTACGGCGCAACGGTTCGTTTTTAAGCCGGGTGAGGTCACCGTGAAAGTAGGACAGCCTGTTGAGCTGGTGCTGAAAAGCCTCGACGTTAGCCATGGGCTTCATATTCCCGATCTCGGCATCAATATTAAGGTGAAGGCCGGCGAAATGGCGAAAGTGACATTTACTCCGACGAAGACCGGTGACTTCGCCGGCCGTTGTTCCGTTTACTGCGGTTCCGGCCATGGTTCCATGACCTTCGTGCTGCACGTTGTGGATTAACCCTGGCAAAACGCCAAAGCTGACTTTCGACCAGACGATGAGAATTTGGGGGATCCGGCGCCTGACACGGTGGCCGGACTGGGGACAAGAGTCTTTTTGTCGCTGAAGGGCGTCGCATGTTCTAGAATGTCCTGAGTCCCCCGGGAGGCCCTTATGAACTACGCGCAGAAGCGTGCGTTGGCGATGTGTCTTTGCCTTCCCGTTCTTGCCTGGTCTGCGATCGCGCAAGCGCCGGCCGCGTCTTCGGACTTTTCGACAGTCGAACTCAACGTGACACCATCGCCGGCGGCGAGCTCGGAGTTGAGCTTTCCTGCGGGAACATCCGTTGTGGACTTTGATATCTGGCCGACTGGCGCTGATGCGGTCATTCTGACCCACGACAACACCGGCAACCATGTGGTGAGCTGGCACGCCGGCGACGCGAGCACCGTCCTGCTGCTCGATTTGCCCGCGACCTTCACTGCCACCTCCCTTACCGTTCATCCGATGGGCCAGCGTTTCTTTGTCGAGGGAAAGACCGGTCCGCAATCCCAGATCCTTGCGGTCGACAACGTGAATGGAACCTGGACCCAGCACGTCATCTATCAAACCTCTGCCGTCGTGCGCCGACTTTTGGTGGCGCCGCGGCCCTTTGAAACCGGCTACAACGACACAACGCAGCAGACGATCGAAAGCTACCGGGTTTTCTTCGCCGAGCAGCTGCCGAGCGGAGTGTACTCCACGCGTTCGATTACAGAAGACGGCCAGCGGGAATACCAGGTGCTTGGACCGCAATCCACGTACGTGAAGATTCCCGATGAAAATGAAGACCCAACGCCCAACTTCGTCCCAACGGCGCTTCCGGAATCTTTTCACCCCGACGGCCACTTGCTGATTTGGGAAGACGGGAGCGGCTGCTTTGAGCAGCTGGCCTACGCGGGCCAGAACTGGGACAAGCCATCGAAAATCTTCGGCAATCCCTGCGGAGGATCGCTGACGGTGACTCCGAATGGCGCGGCGCTTCTGCATTGGAAGAGCGGCGTCCCAGGCGTAGCGGTAATCGGGGACCACGGCAGCACGACCTCAACGCAGGCCGAAGGCTACCAGTTTATTTCCACACCCTCCTCTGTACCCGACGGGAAGGGAATCATCGGATTGGTTGAAAAGGCTGGCGCGCAAGCGCTGGTGTACGTGCCGATTCAAGTTCCATTGGCCGATGTGATCAATGCTTGGATGTTTACCCAGGACACTGCCGACCGCAACAGCTATAC
Organism: uncultured Acidobacteriaceae bacterium; assembly: GCA_963762905.1. Taxonomy (GTDB): domain Bacteria; phylum Acidobacteriota; class Terriglobia; order Terriglobales; family Acidobacteriaceae; genus Telmatobacter. The sequence goes on from CAVXMJ010000032.1 coordinate 82,242, forward strand.
GAAGAATGGCGGCCTGCTGCGCACGACGGACCAAGACCAGATGTATGAGATGTACGACACGGAATCGTACGCCTGCGGCCAATTCGATAGTGCGACGCCCACGCGGCCTTACCTTGTGACCACCGACATCTTCTGGGAGCTGGTGGCCTCGGCCTATGAAGGCACATTCATCGTGGAGGAGCGCCAGCAGGCGATGCCGGCGTTCTGGGCGTTTGTGAACGCTGCGCGCCAGTCGCTCGATGCGAGCGCACCCAAATCCACCTGGGCTGTCGCATTCGATGCGGTGGCGGATTCAAACAACGCGACGAACGCGTCCGACGCTGAGGCGTTGCATATTCAACAAGCGCAAGGGACATTCACTTCGCCTGTCTTTGGCAAGACCTTCGACTTTACAGAGCTGACGCCTCGCGGCTATTACACCGCGACGCCTGAAATGGCGGAATATTTCAAAGCGGTCCACTACCTGACCACGGCTGCAGCGGCCATTGACGCAACTCCATTGAATGCGCTGCCCGACGATGTGAAAGCGAAAGCCATGCAATGGATCGCAGCGTACAGCGCGTACATCGCGCCCAGCCGCGCGCCACTGGTGTGGAACTCCGGTACATTCGTGCCGCCGGCGTTTGCGCTTCATCCCATCACCAGCCCGCAGATCTTTCCGCTCTCGTGGGGCTTTGACAACGAGGTTCTGCTGTCGACGGTTTTCCATTCCGATTGGCCTGCCGCGGAGCAGATCACCGGGCCCCGAGGGGCGCGTGGGTTGCCATCAGGTCTCGACCTTGCGGCGGCCCTGGGCAGCAGCTACGCGCGCTCGTTGCTGAAGACCGATCTTGCTTCGTATCCTGCGCTTGGTCCAGCGATTGATGCACTTGAAGGCCGCGCGCCAAAGAGCGCGACGCAGACGAATCTATATGACGCGTGGATCAACGCGCTGGCGGTGCAGTGGGCTGACGACGCAACATTTCCAGGCAACGCGCAAGATGCACTCTGGAATACGAAGAGAATTCAGACAGGTCTCGGCTCCTGGGCTACACTGCGCCATGCAACTGTGCTGGTGAACGAGAGAAGCACCGCGGAATGCGGCGAGGGTGGTTTTGAGGCCATTGTCCTGCGTCCGCCAAGAGGGTACGTCGAGCCGGATCCTAAGACCTTTGAAGCCATTGCATCCTTGTTTGACCAGATGGAGCAGGTGGTGGGGAACTCGGCGAACTTTACCGGAAACCTGCCCGTGGACCCATCGGAGGTTGAGGACTCGTCGACTGACAATGGGGACAATTCCAACGGTCCGCCTGCGCAGCCCCTGCAAGCCGGAATCATCCGGCGCCTGCAGGCAACGGCAAGCAAGACGCGACTGTTCGAGTCCATGGCCCAGAAGGAACTGCAGAATCAGCCGCTCGCCGACAGCGAATATGACGAGATTCTGCATGTGGGCGCGGTGGCGGAGCACGATTTTCTGGTTTACAACAGTCTTGCCAGCGCGGACCTAGCGCTCTCCACGCCCAACCCGATCATGAAGGTTGCCGATGTGGCCGGTGGAGGCGAGGTGCCATACCTCGAAGCTGCTGTCGGACGACCGCTGGAGTGGGACCAGGTGGTTCCTTACTTTGGCCGCCGCGAAATTGTGAAGGGCAGCGTTTACTCTTACTACGAGTTCTCCTCGCCCGAGCCGCTCACTGACTTCGACTGGGCCGGCCAGGCCGCCAACCCCAACATCGATCCTGAGAACCCTGCAGCGAAAGCGGTCCGCGGAAAAGTTGAAGCGCAGGCGCATCCGGTGTGGGTCAGCTCTTTTATCTCGCGGGAGAGCCTTGCATGTCCGGCAGAACCGCCCTTCTAACCATCGCCGCCGCGGCATTTCTCAGTGCGCCGGCGGCGGTGGCTCAGCAAGCCTCTGGCGATTTTCGCATGCTCTTTACGGGCGACGTGATGATGTCGCGCCTGGTAAAGATCGAGATGGAGCAGCGGAGAACCAGCCCGTGGGCCGGCTTTTCCGACCTCTTTCACAGCGTGAGTTTTGTCGGCGGCAATTTTGAGGGCGCGCTGGGCGACCCTGCAAAATGCGCTCCGGAGAACAAGCTTTGCTTTGCCGTGCCCGATTCCGCGGCCGAAACAATGCGGCAGGCCGGATTCAGCCTTGTGAGCGCGGAGAACAACCACTCCGGCGATCTTGGGCCGGCGGGCCGAATTGAAACGCGCGAAGTATTCCGGCGGAGTGGTTTGCCGGCGCTCGACTTCGACAGCTCACCACAGTTTTTTCGCGTCGGCGATCTGACGATGGGCTTTATCGCGGTGACAACCATCAAGGCCGCCGATGGGCGCGTGCAGCAGGTTCCTTCCGTGGAATTGGCGCAAAAGCTGCGGCTGGCGCGACAGTTGGCGAACCTTGTGGTGGTATCGATTCATTGGGGCAACGAATTGCAGGACTGGCCCACTGACGCGCAGCAGCAAGATGCGCGATGGCTTGTCGAGCACGGAGCGGACTTGATTGTCGGCCATCATCCGCATGTTGTCCAGGCTCCCGCATGCGTCGAGGGGAGACCGGTGTTTTTCTCGCTTGGCAATCATCTTTTCGATCAGAAATATGCGGAGACGAAGGATGGGATGATCGCCGATTGCAGCGTCCACGCCGGTCACCTGGTCTGCGGCGCCCTGAACACGCATACCGATGAGATGACGGCATATCCGAAATTGGCGGGCAGAAATGCGGCAGCCGATAAGGCCCTCGCGGGCTGTTCGCCGGAGCTTGGCAAGGGCGCAGAGATCAATGGAGTCACCATCCGGCCGGAGCCGTGGTCCCCGGAGGCGCCGGTGGATGGGATCATTCTTGACGGCTATCGGGAAGGGAAGTTGGCTTGGCAATCAAGACGCCAGGCGCTGGTCTCGCTGCAAGTGACCACGTCAATGGCGGCCGACCCGCTGCTGCTCTCGCTGGAGCGTCATAACTCCTCGATTGACGATGAAGTGGGTTTGCGCCCCTATGTCTACGCCCTCGGTCCGCATGGACTGATCGCACGATGGCGTGGATCTGCCCTGGCGTGGCCACTGATCGACGCAGTGGAGTCGAAAGACGGAGTTTTGTGCGCGCTCCATCGGGGAGATTCTTTTCTTATCCCTGATCCCGCTACGAAGACAACCCGTATCGCCGCTTATCGATGGAACGGATTCGGGTTCAGCGGCATTGAAACTCCTCCGGAATGCGAGGCCATCCTTCGCCGGGCCGTCCAATAGAGTTTGTTTCCGCATTAAGCCCACAACGAGATTGATGACCAGCGCGCTGGGTTCGGATTTGTTTTCACGATCCAGCGAGATGTTCGCTTGCCGCTCTGGCTTCTGAGCTGAGTGACATTGTTCGTTCACGTTCGCCGCCGCAGATGAGCGTAGCAGCTGTGGTGTCTCTGTTTGCGATCGGTTTCTCTGCTCTGCGCGGCAGAGAGTGAAAATGTGAGGCACATCACTTCGAGTGCGATTCCTTGTGATGTGGTTCACGTTTGCTTGGCACGAATGCGGGAAAACTTCACAAATGTTTTGCAATTGTCACACAATTTCGCTTGCGCCTAAATAAGTCGAGTGCTATAGTCCCAGTTAATTCCCCAAGATGACTGAGGTCGAGCGAAGCGTATTTCGCTTCTTTGCGAAATTGTGCGCGCTCGATTTCAAAGAGCCCGAGACCACGGCAAAGTACTGTGGCGAGGCGGCTGTAGTTTTCCTATTTTCTCCCGAGACTGCAACTTCCATCTGTGACCAAGGGGGGCGAAGCCTGCCCGCGAGAAGCTCCCCAGCAATGTGAACGGTCCTCGCAAGATGGATGAAATCTTGCGCAACGCCTTCGATTCAATTCATTTATGGCAGTTCTGATGCCTCGCGAACGTTCGATCAGTATCAGGCTCTCCCGTGAGGAGTTCTCTGCTTTGGAAAAATACTGCGTGGCCAGTGGAGCGCGAAGCATTTCTGATCTGGCGCGCAGCGCAATCTGCGGTCTCTTGAATCGCGCCCATGAAGAGAGCGCGTTGACTGTGACTGTACATGAACATTCGGCACTTGTGAAAAGTTTGCAAGGAAAGATTGAACAACTGACCACGGAGATCGGACTACTGAAAACCCGAAAACAATCGAGTAGGAACGACATGATCGAAGGCGATCTGAGGTTTGCTGACGAAATGGAGAACGAGAAGTGACGGCGGGGACTGGTGAGGAAATCATGGTAAATCGTGACGGAACGTCGAGCATCATACCGGGCGCGATGGAGATTGGAAGAGGCAGAATGCAGGATCACTTCCCGGGGCTTCATATCCAATTGCGGCCCAGCCGTCTCCGGCATATCTTGTCGGGGGTAATCGTGTGCGCGCTGGCTGGAAGATGCGCGATCGCGCAAGCCGGCGGGCAAAATCCCTATCAACCGATGCAAACCTCCGATCAACAGAACGGGTCCGGAGGCACTTCGCAGGCCTGCTATCTTGGCGGCTCGGGGCCGGTCCCTGGCTCGGCCATCCGAACCGCGGGAATGGCGTTGCCGCAATCGGCGCTTTCTCAAATGCAAGCGACGGATGGCGGGTACGCGCAGCAGGCGACCGCGAACTCGACAGATCAATCAGGCCAGTACGAACAGCAAAGCAGCGGGTACTCAGCGGATCAATTGGGAGAGTACGGACAGCAAACTGGCCAATACTCTACGGGGCAATCGGCTGCGGGACAATCATCCGATCAAATGCAGACAGCGATGTCGGCCGATGAGATCATTTCGATCCTTCAACAAAGCCCCGACGTTCTGTCCGGCGTCAAAACGGTTCTGGCGCAGGGTTTTGGTGTCGATCCTTCGATCATCTCCGACGACGGGGTCTACAACTGCGTCCGGCAGGATGCGAATTTTCGCAGCGGTTTGACCGCGGAACTCACAGACCAGGGCTATTCCGTGAATCGACAAGAGACAAATCCAAGGGGCTCGATTCGCGCACAGACGTTGCCTGCAAATCGCGGAAGGCAGCAAGCTCCGCCGGAGGGGAGGAATTCAAGAGTCCCGGTGCAGCCTGAGGAGCAGCCGAGTGAATTGCTCGAGCGGCAGCCGATACCCTACCCAAATCTGCCCTCCTTGATTGAGCTCTATTCCCAGGTTGTGCCGGCGAACGGCAAGCTGCGGCGATTCGGAAGCGAGACCTTCCAGTTCGGAACCGGAAATGTGAACCAGCTTCCAATGGACCTGCCTGCCGGGCCGGACTATGTTCTTGGTCCAGGCGACGTCCTCTCGATCAACTTGTGGGGCACGCAATCGAGCCGATTCGAGCGAACCGTCGATCGGCAGGGAGAGGTTGCGCTGCCCGAGGTCGGCACGGTTATGGTTTTAGGCCTCACCATTTCCCGGGCACAAAGCACGATGCAACAGACGTTGGAAACGCTCTATAAGAATGTGCATGTGGAGTTGTCGCTGGGCAAAGTCCGGACGGTGAGAGTTTATGTTGTGGGCGACGTGCAGCGGCCTGGGGCCTATGACGTGAGTTCGCTCTCGACGGCCTTGAATGCTCTCTACGCTGCCGGTGGTCCCACCAGCCGTGGTTCTCTCCGCACCTTGAAGCATTACCGCGGCCAGCAATTGATTCGCGAAATCGATTTGTACGATCTTCTGCTGCATGGCGTGCGGTCGGATCTGGAGCGCCTGCTGCCTGGCGATACGATTCTGGTTCCCACCGTGGGGCCGCAGGTTACGGTCACAGGGATGGTGCGCCGGCCAGCGATCTACGAGCTGAAGGGCGAGCAGAATCTCAATGAGGTTCTGACGCTGGCCGGCGGACTTCTCGTATCTGCGAGCCTGGAGGAGATTCGCGTGGAGCGGGTCGAGGCCCACGACAGGCGCACCACACTCAGCGTGCGCGTTCCTGACGGCACAGAGGGAAGCGTCGCGGAGATGACCGCATTCCATGTGCAGGATGGCGACAACGTTACCGTGGCCCCGATCCTTCCCTATGACAACGAAGTGGTGTACCTCGACGGTCACGTCTTCAGGCCCGGACCCCACGCATGGCATGAGGGCATGACGGTGAGCGACCTGCTCCGCTCTTACAAAGACGTGATGCCTGAGCCGGCCCGCTACGCTGAGGTGATCCGACTTGATCCGCCGGATCTGCGACCCGAAACGATCAGCTTCGATCTCTCCGAATTGTTGATTGGCAACAACCCCATCGCGCTTCAGCCTTTCGATGTCGTTCGCGTGTATGGTCGATACGAGATCGACCCGCCGAAGGTATCGATCCAGGGCGAAGTGAATCGGCCGGGCGAATACCCAATGTCGGAAGGGATGACCGTTTCCGGACTGGTGCGCATGGCCGGCGGCTTCAGGCGTGGCGCCTACCGCAAAGAAGCCGACCTGAGCAGCTACGTGATCGAAAACGATGAAAAGGTGCTCGTGAAGCATAGCGTCGTCGATATTTCCAAGGCGCTGGATGGGGATAAAAGCGCCGATATCGCGCTGCAGCCCGGGGACGTGGTCGGCATACGGCAGATGACCGGATGGCAGGACATCGGAGCCTCTATAACGATCGAAGGGGAAGTGAGGTTTCCGGGAACCTACGGGATCGAAGAAGGCGAGCGCCTGAGCTCGGTCCTCGAGCGTGCCGGAGGGCTTCGTGACGATGCGTATCCCGCGGGCGCTGTTCTGGAGCGGGTTGCCGTGCGGCAAATGGAGGAGAACAACCGGCAGGAGATGATTCGCCGGATTGAAACCACGATGCCGACCGTGACGGCGGGGCTTTCGACGCCGCAGGATCAGCAAAATATGTTGCAGACGATGCAGCAGCAGCAACAGCAGGTGCTGGCGAGCCTGCGCGGTCACGCTTCATCCGGCCGCCTTGTGATCAAGATCTCGCCGGAATTGAACCAATGGGAAAAAACCCCCGCGGATGTAGCGATGCGCGCCGGCGACAGGTTGAGCATTCCCAAACGCCCCGACTTTGTGCTCGTCAGCGGGCAGGTGTACAACGCGACGGGAATCACCTTCAGGCCCGGCAAGGACGCCAGGTGGTACCTGCGCCAGGCAGGCGGCGTGACACGCGACGGCGACAAAGGAAACATCTTTATCGTCCATGCCGACGGGTCGGTTGTGGGATCGCATGGAAGCACCCTGTTCGGCAACAGCGTTCTCGATCTCCGCCTGCATCCCGGCGACTCCATTGTCGTGCCGGAGAAGGTGATGGGCGGGTCACAGATATGGCGCAATCTGATCGGTACCGCGCAGATCATGTCGTCGGTGGCCGTGACCGGGGCAGTGGCGGGGGTATTTTAGATGGAAACAATACTCAAAACTGAACCGATGGTCCGCGAGTCGAGTTCCGAGAACATCCCGAGACGGGAAACAGGCCCCGATCACAACCTCGGATTTCTTGTCCGCTTACCTTGGCTGATCACTGCGCTGCGAACGAGACGCCGGTTCATCGTCTATTCAGTCGTCAGCGCATTCATCCTGTCCATTGCCCTCAGCTTCCTGCTCCCGAATCGGTACCAGGCTTCGGCGCAGTTGATGCCTCCGAACACTGCGTCCAGCGCCAGCCTGGCAATGCTTTCCACGTTAGGCGCCGGTTCCGCTGTTACCGGGGGAATGGCCGACGTTCTGGGCCTCAGAACGTCGAGTTCACTGTTTGTTGCGGTTCTGAAAAGCCGCACAGCACAGGATCGGATTATCGAAAAGTTCGACCTGCGCAAGGTCTATTCCGCGCGGACCCTCGTGGCGGCCCGAAAAAAGTTAGCCTCGCGGACTTCAATCGACGAAGACCAGAAGACCGGAATCGTCACGATCTCCGTGACTGACTCCGATAAGGTACGCGCAGCGGCCATGGCCGAAGCGTATCCTGAAATGCTCAATCAAATTCTGCTGGAGGTCAACACGTCGGGGGCCAGCCGGGAGAGAGAATTTCTCGAATCGCAATTGAAGGAGGTCAAGCCATCGCTCGAAGAGAGCGAGAAACGGCTTGCGCAGTTTGCCAGCAAAAATATGACGGTCGACGTGAAAGATCAGGGCCGTGCCATGGTAGAAGCCTCGGCGACACTTGAAGGCCAACTGATTGCGGCTCGGGCTGAGTTGGAAGGTTTACGCAAAATCTATGCCGAAGGCAGTGACAAAGTCACGGTCGCCGAAGCAACGGTCTCCGAACTGACCGCTGAACTTTCGAAATACCAGGGAATTTCACACGGTAAAGATCCCTCGGAATACCCGACGATCAAAGACCTGCCCTTACTGGGCGCCTCGTACAATGATTTGTTTATCGATACCGAGATTCAGGAATCAACCTTCGAGGTTTTGTCGCGTCAGTACGAGCTGGCAAAGATTGAAGAGGCAAAGGAGGTGCCTAGCGTGAGAGTTCTCGACCACGCCGAGGTGCCTGAGCTGCATTCCTTCCCCCCGCGAATCCTGGTCATCGTCGCCGTAACCCTGCTTGCGGCTGTCTTATCCGTTGGTTTTGCGCTATTCGAAGAAAGCTGGAAGAGCAAAAATCCAAGCGATCCGTGGAAGCAGTTCGCAAAGGACGTAAACAAGAGCATCCACGGGGAGTGGGCAGATGAATCTGCCGAGTCATGATGGTCAATGAATGCCCCTTTAAAGATGTACGTTGGCGACAAACCACCGGAAACATCAGTGATTCCCGAAGCTATTGAAACAGCTGCGAGGCCTGCCTCATGCCGAAGGTCAGTATCGCAATCCCGACCCGCAATCGATCCGCGTACTTGAAACTTGCGGTCGCAAGTGCATTAGGTCAATCGCTCTCTTCGATTGAGGTCGTGGTGTCGGACAATGCGTCGGATGACAATACTCAGGAGGTTTTAAGAGGAATTCAGGACCAGCGTCTAGTCTGCATACGGCAAGATCGCCCGCTGACCATGGCCGAGAATTGGAATTGCTGCCTGCAACATGCGACTGGAGAATACTTCCTTCTGTTATCGGACGATGATTTTCTAGAGACAGATGCGATTCAAGAGATGGCGGCTGTCTTTGAACAAGGATCCTTGGCCGGCAACATTCCAGCGGAGCAGATCGGAATCGTACATTGCGCGACCGCGATCGTTGACGCAGAGGGAAGACTTCAAGAGACGCTTCGCCCGCACGCTCCGATTAGTGCCGGCTGCGAAATAGTGGAAAGCTTTCTGCGGCGTCGTTTCACCCTTTTCCCCTGCGCGGTGCTGCTGAGGCGAAACGATCTGGTGAACTTGGGGGGGTATCCAGGTGATATTGGGACCGCGGTGGATTCATATGTCTGGATGTCGCTCGTGCTTGAAAGAGGCTATGCCGCGGGTGTTCCCGAAGTCCGTGCAAATTATCGAAAGCATCCTGGAAGCCTCACCAACTCCATCCGCGTGGGCGCGATCGGTGAATGGATCGACGCCGCCGAAACATTAATCAGAAGGATCACTCAGAAGATCATCGAACAGGGAAGGCTTGATGAGGCCAGGGCAATCCGGCAAGCGGGCGATTATTACGTAAGCAGCGTGGTGTCGGGGATGATCGTGCAGATGTACGCGCAGGAGAAAAATCGGCGGCGCGCATGGTCCGAGTATTTCCGCAGGCGGCAATGTTTCAGCTCGATCTCCGGCAGGGCCTGGATGATCGCCGGTATGCTGCGAATTCTACTGCCCACGGAAACAGATCTCGCGGCCAAAGAGATTGCGCGGAAGCTGTTGTGGAGCCGGTCATAAGCTGGCAGCGACAAGTTGTTGCCAGGAGTCTAAGCCTCCTCTATTCCGCGACCGAGACCAGCACGGCACCACAAGTTCTCCCACGACTGATCAGGCGAATGCTAAAAGCAACGCAGAAACGTTATCAACCGCGCGGGGTCGTTTTGCTAGAGCAGGCTGGCGTGTGATGCGGATGGCTCTGGAGATGAAGCAATGAAAGTAGTCATTCTGGCCGGAGGATTTGGAACCCGCCTCAGCGAAGAAACATCCGTCCGGCCCAAACCGATGGTCGAGATTGGAGGATATCCGATCCTATGGCACATCATGAAGATTTATTCGAGCCAAGGGTTCAATGACTTCATCATCTGTCTTGGATATAAAGGCTACGTAATCAAGGAGTTTTTTTCTAATTATTGGCTACACCAGTCCGATGTCACATTTGATATGGTCCAGAACAAAATCAAGGTGCATGCAAACGGAGTGGAGCCGTGGAGGGTCACGCTTGTGGAAACAGGTGTAGGGACCATGACAGGCGGGAGAATAAAGAAGATACAGCCATATCTTGATAGTAGCGAGCCGTTTTGTCTTACATATGGCGATGGAGTGTCAAATGTGGACATGTGCGCATTGGTGAAGTGGCATGAGCAACAAGGAACATTGGCAACTCTGACCGCGGTTCAACCGGTTGGAAAATTCGGAGCGATAAGTACGGATCAAGATAAAGTATCCTCGTTTCGAGAAAAGCCGCAGGGAGAGGGTAGGTGGATCAACGGAGGCTTTTTCGTTGTTTCGCCTAGAGTCTTAGATTACATCGAAGGAGATCAGACCAGTTGGGAGCGAGAGCCGTTGGAAAGGCTTGCTGCAGCCGGCGAGCTCGCGGCTTATAGACACACAGGATTCTGGCAAGCTATGGACACCTTGTATGACAAGAATTATCTGGATAGGTTATGGAATGAGGGGGCTGCTCCTTGGAAGATCTGGTGACATTCTGGAAAGACAAGCGCGTGTTCATCACCGGACACACGGGTTTCAAGGGCGGGTGGCTGAGCTTGTGGCTCAACGATCTCGGGGCTGTTGTAACGGGTTTTTCGCTGCCGGCGCCGACGCAGCCGAGCCTGTACGACGCCGCACGAATTGGAGACGTGACAGAGTCTCTCATGGGAGATGTCCGCGATCTTCAGAAGTTGACCGAAGCCCTTGGAAAAAGCGGGGCGGAGATCGTGATCCATCTTGCCGCTCAGTCTCTCGTGAGGACCTCCTATAGTGAGCCGGTCGAAACCTTCGCTTCGAACGTGATGGGAACGGTGAACTTGCTCGAAGCGGTCCGTCGATGCCCTGCGGTACGGGCTGTCCTTGTTGTAACAAGCGACAAATGCTACGAGAACCGCGAGTGGCCATGGGGATATAGGGAGACCGATGCAATGGGGGGCTACGATCCATATAGCTGCAGCAAGGGTTGTGCTGAACTCGTTGTATCGGCGTATCGCAATTCCTATTTTACTTCTACTGCAGCGCGAGAGCGAGAAGTCTCAGTTGCTTCGGCGCGGGCCGGAAACGTGATCGGTGGCGGCGACTGGGCAAAAGACAGGCTGATACCCGACCTCGTTCGCGCAGTCACTCAGGGAACGCAATTAGAGATTCGCAATCCTGGCGCCATTCGACCCTGGCAGCACGTTCTTGAGCCATTAAGCGGATATCTGGAGCTGGTGAGAAGGATGTGGGGCACTGGCCAGCGATATGCCGAAGCGTGGAACTTCGGTCCCTCGGACAGCACAGGTAGATGTGTGTCGTACATCGTCAGGAAAATGTTGGCTTCATGGGGTATGCCGCCGGAGTTTGTCACCGGTGTAGCGGATGGTCCGCACGAGACTCGAAGCCTGAGGGTGGACACTTCTAAATCCAACGCCCTGCTCGGCTGGTATTGTGTATTGGATACAGACCAAATGATTGAGTGGGTGGGGGAATGGTACCAGGCATACCTCGCAGGCGAGGACATCCGCGCCTACAGCCTCGAGCAGATTCATAGATATTGCGAATTACGGCGCCATTCCGAGATCCAACCTGCAATGGCCGGCACTTCGGGAAGCGTCTTTCAATAAGTCCCGAGGTCGCCTGGAATTGGTTCCATCTTCGGGGAAGGCTGTTGATGACACTAGACCAGATACAGAACGAGATGCAAAGGCTTACGGGCGAGTATTGGAAGCTGTGTCATGCTCCCGGCGCTTTCATGCCCGGAGTCACATACCTGCCCGCCGCAGCCAAGGTATTCGGGAATGAGGAAATCCAGAATGCGGTCTTGGCCTGTCTGGAGTTCTGGCTTACGACCGGAAGGTTCAACGAGGCCTTTGAACGGAAGCTTGCATCGTTTGTCGGTGTCAGGACGGCAAGCACGACGAATTCCGGATCTTCAGCAAATCTGCTTGCGTTGGCTTCCCTTACGTCGCCATCACTCGGGGAAAAGGCGCTGAAACCGGGAGACGAGATCATCACCGTCGCGGCTGCGTTTCCTACCACCGTCACTCCCATTCTGCAGTATGGAATGATTCCGGTGTTTGTCGACGTCGACATCCCCGGCTACAACATCAATTGCGACGCGCTGGAAGCGGCGATCGGTCCGCGTACTCGGGCTATTGCGCTGGCGCACACCCTGGGGAATCCATTTGATGTCGCCGCCGTGATGCGGCTGGCTGCGAAACACGACCTCTGGGTGATCGAAGATTGTTGCGACGCTCTGGGAGCAACATATGGCGGCCGTCACGTCGGGACGTTCGGGGATTTGGCAACCGTGAGCTTCTATCCCGCGCACCACATTACGATGGGCGAGGGCGGAGCAGTTCTAACGGACGACCTGCGCCTCTGTAAGCTGGTCGAGTCGTTTCGCGATTGGGGCCGCGATTGCTGGTGCGAGCCGGGTAAGGACAACACATGTGGAAAGCGATATTGCTGGAAATTAGGAGATCTTCCCGAGGGTTACGATCACAAGTATATTTACAGCCATGCCGGGTACAATCTGAAGATTACTGATATTCAGGCAGCCATCGGATTGGCGCAATTGGATCGGCTTGAAGGCTTCATCAAGTCGCGAAGATCGAACTTCGATTACCTATATGGATTACTCGAACCCATATCTGACATTCTCATTCTTCCTGACCGGACTGAGAATAGTGAGCCCTCGTGGTTTGGATTTCCGATAACCTTGCGCCCCGAGGCACGGATTTCGCGTATCGAGGTTCTCGAATCGCTGGAAAAGCGCCGTGTGGGAACCCGCCTCTTGTTTGGCGGGAATCTGATAAGACAGCCATTCATGAAAGACGCATCTTATCGCGTTGCCGGCGACCTTCGTAATACCGAAGTGATCGCGCGAGACACCTTTTGGATCGGAGTGCATCCGGGGCTGAACAACGAAATGCTCGAATATATGGCGGAAAGCGTGACCAACGCATGTGCCGTCGGACGGGCGATATGCAGGTAATTGAGACGTCAATTCCGGGCTGCTACAAGATTCAAGCCGAGGTTCGAAATGATCCGCGAGGCTCGTTTGTAAAGATTGTTCACGCCGGGATATTCAAGTCATGTGGATTGAATTGGGACTTCGTTGAACAATATTACACGGTGTCCAGGCGGGGGGTGATCCGGGGAATGCATTTTCAATTGCCCCCGTTTGATCACCATAAGCTGGTCTATTGTGCTTCCGGCAACGCCCTGGATGCGGTGGTTGACTTGCGCGTAGGCTCCTCAACATGCGGAAAGCACATCTCTGTTGAACTGAGCGGTGAAAATGGAATGGCGCTTTACATTCCTCCCGGTCTGGCGCACGGGTTTTGCGCTATTACAGAGCACGCAACCATGGTGTACAACGTCACAAGCTGCTATTCCGCCGAGTCCGACTGTGGAATTTTATGGAGTTCCGCCGGAATCGACTGGCCAGTCGAAACGCCTATATTGTCGCCTCGCGACAGCGCGCTTCCGAAGCTTTCGGATTTCCGCAGTCCGTTTCGCATGCATGATCCCGAAATAGAAACATTGACGAGGTAGCACGTGGAAAAGCACGGCGAAGTACAACGCGCATTTATCACTGGAGGAACGGGCTTCGTCGGCAGGCATTTGGCCAGGCGACTGCTGGACGAGGGGTGGAAAGTCGGTCTCCTGGTGCGCTCGGACGAGTTTAAGCAAAAGGCATGGGAGGGCGGAAGCGCCTACGAATACGACGGCTCAACGGAATCTGTGATCGCGGCCGTTAGTCAAGAGAACCCTGCAATTGTTTTTCACTTGGCCTCCCTGTTTCTGGCATCCCATAATGCGTCTCAAGTCAGCCCGCTTATTTCGAGTAATGTTCTTCTGGGCGCGCAGCTGCTCGAGGCCATGAAGGTGTGCGGATGTAAAAAGCTGGTGAATGTGGGAACTAGTTGGCAGCACTACCTTGGTGGCGACTATGATCCTGTGTGCCTGTACGCCGCCACAAAGCAGGCCTTTGAGGCGATCTTGGCCTACTATGCAAATGCCGAGGCTATCGCGGCAATCACATTGAAGCTGTTCGATACGTACGGCCCCGAAGATCCCCGCCCAAAGCTCATTACGAAGCTGAGAGAAGCCATGATCGCAAACCGGCCGCTTGAAATGTCCCCAGGTCAGCAGCTCATCAGCCTGGTTTACATTTCCGATGTTGTGAATGCGTTCGTCCAAAGCGCGGGGCGTTTACTCGGATCCTCCATTTCAGGTTTGGAGTCCTACGTGGTCGATGCCGATCAACCTGTGGCGCTGCAGGATCTTGTCCATTCGCTAGAGCATGTGTGTTCGAAAAAGGTCCCTGTCAGATGGGGCGCGCTGCCGTACCGGTCCCGAGAAGTTATGCAGCCCTATAGAGGCGGCAAGAGGCTCCCAGGCTGGTTACCCCAAGTCACGCTCGAAGAGGGGCTTCGCCTCACGATGGCCGGAGCGGTGCTGTGCGGTCAATTGTGACGAAGTGAGCTGTCTCCAATCCTCGTCGAGCAAGGCAGTCTCTCCGAATCGAATCCGTAGCCGACCGATCAGAAAATCGATTGAAAACAGAATCACAGTCGCGAGAGCCGCAGGGCCGGGACCTGGCATCGGTGATCACAATTCTGCCCAAGAGCACTTTTAAAAGCGCGCGCGCGCCGCTGTCCGTTGCCGCCGCAGCATGTTCCTGTGTGGTGACCTGCATCTATTGGCCGGATCTTAGTTTGTCGCTGGCGTTGCTGCTTGCAGCCATTCTGCTGATTGCGATGTTGTGTATGAGAAGCTACCTGGGCGTATTCGTGGTTTTCGCGCTGCTCGCTTGGTTTCCGGAAATGTCACAAACAAACTCAGAAGTGTGGTCAGCCAGCGACTTCCCGAGCCTGTACAATTTCCGCCCGATCCCAGCGCTTTACGCGAGTGCATTCGATTACCTGTTCCTGATTGTGGTGGTGATTTGGTTGGTTATGGTCGAGAAGCCCGCCTTGATAACCGCTATACAGAGCAGGCTTACTAGCCGGATTCTGCTATGGGGGGTTATTGGCGTACTGGCGCTGGCCTACGGCATTCTGCGCGGCAACGAGCTTTACTACGCGCTTCGTGAGTTCCGCGTCACCGCCTATTTCGTTTTGATCTATCTGATGTTCACGACTACTGTGACAAGTAAAAAAACGGCTTACATGTTTGTGGCCCTAATCGTGACAATGGGAGGGATCGTCGGAATATACGGAGTATTCAGGCACATGGCCAATGTGGGTAAATTGTATTATGGCCAAAAGCTCATTTTTTACGACATGGGAGATAGTACCCTCATTTACATCGGGCTCTTGATCATCTTTTCGATACTGCTCTATCAGCCTCGTTGGTATCTCTACCTGGTGGTCGTTCCGATGGTCTACACGTTTGTGTTTTCCTTTCGCCGTGGAGCGTGGCTCGGCTTGATAGGTGCATTGCTCATCGCATTCCGATATCGATCCGAGAAAAGGAAGGCACGCACGTTCCGGCTTGCGGTTATAGTCGGGGCACTCGCTGCGATCGTTGCTGTGGCGTCCACTACGACGACGCGCGATCTGGTGGTCCAGCGTTTCCTGTCAATAACTGACACTCAGGAAGATACCAGCAACATGTTTCGCGTGTTAGATGCCCTGAATGCCCTGAACTCTATCTATTCCCACCCGATGTTTGGCGTGGGGTACGGAGGGCGATACGAAATGAAATACTATTCAGAGATCGCCGCGCCTGCCCGGTTCTGGGAAAGTGTGAACAAAACCTCTCACAACGGATATTTATTCGTCTTATTTAAGACGGGCATTGTCGGCGGAGTGGTATTTCTTCTTATGATGGGCGGATACCTCCAATTTTGGTTCCGACACAGGAAAAAATTCGAGAACGGTCTCGATGCGGCAATGTTTCGCGGACTCGGGGCCGGTGTAATCGCACTTCTGATTACAACGTTTACCGGTCCCATTCCGGACACCATTCGATCTGGACTATTCGCATCGTTTCTTATGGCGGCGTCGGTTGTCCTGCAACGCAGTTGTGAATCGAAACAATTCCCGAGCCCACAATCGGAGCCCGCTGTCGCTCACGGGGCCAGTCTCCAGTGAACGGTTTAAGAAACGGTTGCCCGTCCCAGAGCCCGCAACGGTTGCGAGTGGCGATTAATGCTCTATGTGAGCTTGAGCCAAGGCTTGGGGCGCATGTATACCTCTTAAGCCTGGCGCGTGAGCTTTCGGGCCTGCCGGATGTCGTGGTGTCGCTCATCGTTGGTAACGGTCAGCGCGGCCTTCTGCCCGATGTCTTAAGGGGGAACGCGATTGAGGTGCCGGTGCGCCACAATCGTTCGTACTGGCAGATCTTGTCTCAGGTCCAGATCGCGCGAACTCTGCGCCGGAAGGGGATTGAGATCTTTCATTTGCCCAATACCCAGCCGTTGCTCTTCAGGGGAGCTATCAAGACCGTCATAACCATCCACGATCTGGTCGACCTTCGGGTCCGGAAATACGGCGCGGTTCGTACTGCGTATCGATTTCTGACGAACCTTGTCGCTGCACACCTGGCCGACTCAATCATCACCGTATCCGAGAACTCGAAACGCGACATCGTCTCGCTGTTGCATGTGTCTGCGCAGAAAGTGCATGTGATTTATCAGGGTGCTGACGATATCTTCCGGAAAATGGATCATTCCGGCTGCTATGACTACGTCAAGACAAAGTACGGAATCGATGGGGGATTCATTCTTGCGCCGGGGGGAATGGCGCCAAATAAAAACGTGGAGAGATTGCTTTGTTCCTATACCCAGGCTTTGGCCATGGGGTTACGTTGTCCGCTGGTCTTGACAGGGAAGGGGAGCGAAGTCGAGATGCGGAAGGTGCGAAAGGCGATCAAGAGGCTTGGGATCGAAAGCCACGTGCACCTCCTCGGTTCTATTGAGCGGCCAGATCTTCCTATTCTCTACAACGCTTGCGCTTTTGTTGCGTATCTATCGCTTTACGAGGGATTCGGATTGCCTATTGTGGAAGCGATGTCTTGCGGGGCTCCAATTCTGGCATCGAATTCATCTTCAATTCCCGAAATCGCAGGTGATGCGGCACTATTCGTGGATCCCTATAGCATCGATGCGCTGACGGATGGACTTATGCGGCTTGCCCAGGATGGGGCTCTGCGGGGAACGCTTAGGGAGAAGGGAACTGAGCAGGCCAAAAAGTATGACTGGCGTCTCACGGCGCGGCAGACGATCGAGGTCTACCGAAGCGTGGTTTCCAAGTGTAGCGATACCAGAAGCGTGCTGCACTCAGCCGAATTCAACGAGACAGCCTAGACATCGAATCCAAACAAAGATCAGCCTCTGCTTCGGCATTATCTGGCAGAGCCACTATGAATCGTACCCGCTTTTCCGAACCAATAGATAGACAGGCCGCAGAATGAGTTGGAATCGCGATCGCGTACTTGGCATCGGGCATGTTGCCGGAGGCCGGGGATTAGGGAATGTTGCGGAATTTGTCTCCCTGGCCCTGGCAGCGAGGCTTCTTGGGCCGGCCTCCTATGGCAAGTTCGCATTTTTTCTGGCCGTGGCCCTGATTTCGGGACAGCTATTCGATTTCGGTCTGGGCCGCATCTTGTCAGTGCGCACGTCGTTCATGCGCGGAGCTGAGACCGATTCAAAGTCAATCAGCAGAACATACGGAGCCTTGCTGGGAATCCGTGTTTATGGCGCCGCTCTTGTACCGGTGCTGCTGATCATTACGATACGAGACCGGCAGGAGAGACTGATTCTACCTGGCCTGGCGATGGGCTTCTTGATCAGTTCTATTCAATGTATCGCGTCCATCTTTCAGTCAAAGCTACAGTTTGCCCACTATAGCGCCACAATCTGGCTGCCGGGAATCCTTCACCTGGGAGGGGTGCTAGGGCTATCAATAAGCCATACATCTTCGCTAAAAGCCTTGCTGTTGCTCTACCCGCTCACCCAATTGGTCTCGCTGTGCGCACTTGCCGCGTTTCTGCCGCGCCATGAGCTGGATTACCATGCCATGAGGTATCCAGGTGCCTATTTGAGGCCGCTCATCGGTTACGGCAAGTGGCTCATGTGTACGGCGCTGCTCGAAGTCTTGTATCTAAAGACAGACGTAATTGCCTTGAAAAGGCTCAGCACACCATACCAGCTTGGAATCTATGCGGTCGCCTTCACGCTTGCCGGGGTATTCAATCTAGTGTTCAACGCCGTGGTGGCAAACTACGTGCCAGTCATGTGCCGACTCGCCGGCCAGCGGCAGCTCAATCTCTTGTCGGAGTATTTTCGCGAGAGCACAGATACGCTGGCGATGATCGTAATTCCGATGGCCATCGGGCTCTGGGCGGTATGTCCAACTTTAATGCCACTTTTGTTTGGCGCCAAATACCAGGCGAGTATATCGATATGGTCGATCCTGGTTCTCTTCTCGGTAGCCAGTTCCTTAAATGCAACAGGGTGCGTTTTCTTTGCACTGCAGCGATTCCACATGGTCGCGCTTATCAACGTCTGGATGTTTCTTTGCGGCGCAGGTCTTTGTATCTACCTGGTGCCGCGCTACGGAGCGAGCGGCGCCGCGCTTGCCGTGTCAATAAGCGCAGCTTCGAGCCTGGTGTTTTCGTGGATTCTGACGTACCGCGCAATCCGGGCGCTTCCCAACTTCGGGTTCCTGCTTTTCTCATTTGTCAGTTCTCTGGCTTTTGTTCCCCTTGTCAGGGAGATACGAATTGCGAATCCATGGATGGATCTCGCCGCAAAGGTACTGACTGGGGTTCTGGTGTACGGCGCGCTGATGCTGGCGCGAAACAGTTTTCGCTCCGCATCCATGAAACGGCGCGCGCGGATGCAAGAGCCAGATGAATCAATGGTGCCCGCAGCGAGGGAAACGGTCGGATCGTGAAGCGATCAGCCGTGATCACTGTGCCGGCTCGTGTGACGGTATTTCAGCTCCCCGAGAAACATTCCTTCCGGTACGCCGGGGTGCGTGTTATGGCGCCGCCTGAGAGTGACTAACGAACAGCCGGCAAAGTAAGCATGACCAGGACGCACAATAGCCGTCTGCTCTCGGGCGAACGGCTGGAGCACCTCTTTGCGGGTACCGGAGCGTGCGCGACAGAGAAAACCTTGGCCGGGGTTGAAGTTCCATGATGAATGATGATGGTGATTGCGGCGTGAAGGTAATGCCGAAGAGTTCGTTCCTGGCTGCGATGTTAGAGAAGGAGGGGCGCAAAGATAGTAACCATGACTATCTGGCCTATCATCGCAAGCGTTTCGAGTACACGCTGGCCGCCTGCTGCCGCCTGAAGCCCGACCGGTATACAAAGGTTCTCGACGTCGGCCGGAGCTTTATGTCCTGGCGTCTAGCGTCGCACTACGACAGCGTCACTACGTTGGGTTTTCCGATAGGCACGCATGGCTTCGGAAAGAATGAAACGGAAGAGTACCCTGGATCCGGACCAGTCAATCACATCGTTTTCAATTTGAACGACTCAGAGCGCGACCCAATTCCAACCAACAAGCGCTTTGACCTGATCATCTTTGCCGAAATCATCGAGCATCTTGTCACGGCCCCTGAATTGGTGCTGCGCGCACTGGCCAGCCTGTTGGAGCCAGAGGGGATACTTTTGGTCCAGACGCCAAATGCTGCGGCGATTCAACACAGGTTAAAGCTTGCAATAGGAATCAACCCTTTCATGCGCCTAAGGTTTAATCCCGATAACCCTGGCCATATTCGGGAATACACGAAGAGTGAAATTGAGGAGTGCTCCAAGCTGGCGGGCCTGAGGGTCGTAGAACATCACTATGCAGACTATTTTCGACCTGATTTTGAAGGACTCAAGGGCACGCTCGACGTTGCCCTTCGAGCGATGAGCATCCTGATACCTTCATTTCGACGCGGACAAACGGTGATCTTGAAGCGCGCGGAACCATCGTCGTAGTCGAGGCGTGTGACTGTCATCCGGGGCATTCTCGATCCTGGCGAACTCGCAACACGGACTGACGCTCGCTTTGTTGTCCATCCGGTGAGCGGTTCAGACCATACGACAAGGCATTCACGGAGAATTGTTCGATGCGGGTCTATCTGAATTCGTTAGACAACGGTTACAAGAAATGCCTCCGGGATGGCTTTGAGTTCCTGGGGGCCGCGGCTCGTATCTCGAGTACGGATCGTGTCACGATCAAGCCAAATCTAACTTTTCCGATATTTCGCCCGGGAGTGATGACGACGTTGGAAGCAATTCAGGCAACGATCGAATATGTAAAACAGTTTACGAATAAGATCACGATCTGTGAGTCCGACTCCGGCGGCTACAACAAGTTTTCGATGGATGAGGTATTCACGCAAGTGGGTCTCAAAGAGTTAGCGAGGACTCATGGCGTAGATATCGTCAACATGTCGAATGCTTCCAGTCGCTCGATTGCCCTCAAACGAGGCCCAAAGCAAGGATTGCCGCTGCCACGCCTGCTGCTGGATGAGACTGACCTCTTTATAACCATGCCCGTGCCGAAGGTGCATGCGAATACGGGAATTAGCGGGGCAATCAAGAACCAGTGGGGCGTGATTCAAGAGCCGGCTCTCCGGCTCAAGCTGCACCCGCGGTTCAAGGAAGTCATCTATGCCGTCAACAAGGCGATGCCGAGGACGGTTGCAATCCTCGATGGAAAATACGGACTGACGCGCAATGGGCCGATGCGTGGTGAAGCGCTCGAGCTGAACTGGTTTGCAATGGGCGATAGCGTCTTCGGGATGGACTATTTGATGTCAGAGCTGATGAGTATCCCTCTGCGCCGCATTCCATATCTGCAATGGATTCTGCGCCAGGAGAAGATCTCTTCTTTGGATGAGATTACGATCAACTGCGATTACCGACCCTTCAAATCCCATCAGTTCTTCCTTGAAAGAGAGTGGACTGACCTTCCGGGCCGTATGACCTTCAACTCAAGGTTTCTTGCTTTTGTTGGTTACGAATCCGTTCTTGCCAAGCCTCTTCATAAGATTCTTTACCTGTTCAGGACACCGTTTTATTGAGATCGCTTGGCCGATCGAGGTCGGAAGGCGCCATGAAAAACGACATCGAAGAGAGAAAAGAAGTGCGTAAGGCAAGCGAACGCATCCTTGCCAGAGTGAATATTCTGGGAGTTGGTGTGCATGCCGTCAATATGCAGGGCGCGGTTGAAGCCATCGAGAGTTGCATAGCGGACGGCAAAAAGGGTTACGTGTGCGTCACCGGCGTGCACGGCATTATGGAGGCACAGAAGGATTCGGCTCTCTCTAAGATTTTCGAGAAGGCGATGCTGGTAACTCCGGATGGCATGCCAACAGTGTGGATAGGGCGCTTGCGAGGATTCGCCCGGATGCGCCGTGTTTTCGGACCCGATCTCATGCTGGAGATGTGCCGCGCGTCGATTGAGAAAGGCTACACGCATTTCCTTTATGGCGGTAACGATGGCGTCGCGGAGGAATTGCGAGCGCGGCTGGAGACGCTGTTTCCTGGCATCAAAATTGTAGGAACGTACACGCCTCCTTTTCGCGCATTGGATTCGCAGGAGCGGCGGGAAATCGATGGGATCTTTGCCCGCTTACGGCCGAATATTACCTGGGTTGGACTAAGCACGCCGAAGCAGGAACGTTTTATGGCGGAATATCTTCCAGAGCTTGACACGCAGGTGATGATCGGCGTGGGCGCAGCGTTCGACTTGCACACCGGAAGAATCAAGGATAGTTCCTCGTGGGTAAAAGAGGCGGGATTGCAGTGGCTGCATCGGCTGCTGCAGGACCCAAAGCGACTGTGGCGACGGTATTTCTTTAACAATCCGCGATTCGTCTGGAAAATATCCCTCCAGCTAGCCGGGCTGAGGCGCTATCCGCTCAAAAGCTCATCATAGGCTAATCCCGGAAAGCGCAACACAGTTTTGGCAGACCTGTCATCGCGGCCCGGAGCATCACCTCCCGATGGCGCCGGTGGCTGCGAAGCAACTTGTTACGACGATCGAGACCATCGACTCCATCGCAATGTTCCGCCTCGTAATAGTTCAATCCTCCAGATTCCCCGCGTGCGGTTAAGAACGGTTCAAGTTACCAAGGGTGCGCACATGGCAGACACGTTCTCTGTGAATCAGATCGCTGTGCTTGCTGGAACCAGGAGAAAAGCAAGTCCGCTCAACGAGTTCACCTCACTGCCGGACACGGGCATGGCTACCCTGTTTGGGGTGATAGAAAGAGTTGTCGACGCAGCTGCCGCACTGCTTGCGAACGGTCTCGCGGCAATTGCCTATTATTCTCTAAGCGGAGCCAACTTATACTCTAAAGCTCACGGACTGAGAAATAGTGAATTTGGAGTGATCGCATCGGTTTTGTTTGTTGTGCTCCTGGATGGGAGCGGCTTCTATGACAAGGGAAATAGCCTTCTTAGAATTCGCGAGACGGAGCGAATCCTGCGGGCGTCGGTGCAAACGTTTCTGGTGCTACTTCCGCTTCTGCTGTTTCGTCTCTATCCGCGCATGGCGTATGCACTGTCTGCTGTGGCATTAGCCACCGTTGCGATTATTGCTAAGCAGCTGTATATCACGCTAATCGGTTATCTGCATCAGCACGGTCACGGAGTGCAGAGAGTCGTGATTTATGGCTCAGGCCTAACCGGGCGTCGCCTATTTTCGGCTCTTCTGCGATCCCCGAAGTTTGGATTGTATCCGATCGCGTTTATAGATGATGACAGTAGCTTAGAAGGAAAGCGGATCTTTGAGTACGGATACAAGGGAAATCGGCGGTCAGCTCCCGTTATTGGAAGGCAGATATCGGGCAGCGAGCTAAAACAATATGGCGCTACGCTCATCGTCGTGGCCATCCCGTCGATTTCGCAGGAACGGCTTGCCGAGATCACGGAAATGGCGATGAACTCCGGCTTGAGCATTGCATTTGTACCGTCTCTATCCTTAGGCACAAACGGCCCTGGTTCCTGTATAGATATCGACGGAGTATTGGTTGCTGCTCTAGAACGCGTTGGCACGAAGAGAGTCTATGCGGCATGCAAAAGAATTGTCGATGTCAGCCTGTCTTTTTGCATACTCGTCGCTGCCGCCCCGCTTTGCGCTGTCATTCACATATTAATACGGTGTGATTCGCCCGGCGCTGCGCTATTCACACAAGATCGCGTGGGAGAGCGAGGGCGTATTTTTAGGATTTATAAATTTCGGACGATGACAGTGGACTCGCCAAAATATCACGAGCACCCCGGGGTCTCGGATGATCCTCGGATTACGAAGGTGGGTCGCTGGTTGCGTCTAACTAGTTTCGATGAACTGCCGCAGCTCATCAATGTACTGAGAGGCGAAATGTCCCTGGTCGGGCCGCGGCCGGAAATGCCGTTTTTGGTGGCTCAATACGATGAGCGTCAGATGAAGCGCCTCGCGGTCGCTCCGGGGATAACTGGCTTGTGGCAGCTTAGTGCCGACCGCACGTTTCAAATCCATAAGAATATCGGATACGACTTGTATTATATTCGTTACCGTAGTGTTTTCATGGATTTGGCAATTCTGTTCCACACCATGTTTTTTGCATTTGGAGGGCGCTGAGCGCGCCTGCCCGTTGAACCGCCGCGCTTGGGATCGGTGGGAGGAGCGTGCTTCAGATTATGGAGCGATGCGGCGCGGGGTGTCTGCCCGTTCCCGCGCTGAATCCAAGAGTAAGATGTGATTCGCGGTTCTATCCGTAGATGGTTTTAAGACAAAGCGATGTGGTCGATACACCACGTCAAGAGAGACTCAGAGAACCAAAGGGACAATCGGTCCATAAAGGAAAACCAATGAAGAGAATTCTGGTAAATGGCGCCGGCGGGTTCATCGGCGGGCATATGGTGAAACGTTTAAAAGTCGAAGGGCATTGGGTCCGTGCGGTCGACCTGAAACGGCACGAATTTTCAACTCCTCCTGCTGACGAGTTCATCGTCGGTGATCTCCGCGATCAACAACTTGTAGCGATGGTGACGGATGGCATCGACGAGATCTATCAGTTCGCGGCCGACATGGGCGGTGCCGGGTTCGTCTTTACAGGCGAGCATGATGCGGACATCATGCATAATTCAGCGAGCATCAACCTGAATACATTGCATTTTGGCATAAAGGCGGGAGTGAAGAGATTCTTTTATTCATCTTCCGCATGCGTTTATCCCGAATACAATCAGTTGGATCCTCTCAATCCAAAGTGTTCTGAGGACTCGGCTTATCCGGCTGCCCCTGACAGTGACTATGGGTGGGAGAAGCTTTTCAGCGAGCGGCTCTATCTGGCGTTTATGCGGAACTACGCGGCGACGGTGCGGATCGCGCGCTTTCACAACATCTTCGGTCAGGAGGGTACATGGACCGGGGGAAGGGAAAAGGCGCCCGCCGCCCTTTGCCGTAAAGTTGCTGAAACCGAGGACGGCGGGGAGATCGAAATCTGGGGCGACGGCGAACAGACCAGGTCCTTCTTGTACGTAGACGAATGCATTGAAGGGGTTCGGCGGCTCATGGACTCGGATTTTGCCGGTCCAGTGAACATTGGATCGGAAGAGATGGTCACAATTAACCAACTCGCTCAGTTGACGATGGAGATTGCCGGCAAAAAGCTGAGGGTCAAGCATATATCCGGCCCTCTGGGGGTGCGGGGTAGGAATTCGGACAATCATCTCATTTACGAGAAGCTTGCCTGGAAACCTTCACGCCCGCTGCGCGATGGACTCGAAAAAACCTATCGGTGGATCCAGGAACAAGTTCGTGCGTCAGAATCGCGTGAGCGACCCATGGCTTCGATCAAGGCATGAGGTTCCCATGTCGCATGCCGCGGAGAAGAGCACCGGGTGGGGTGTTTGCCGTTGGCTGCGCCAGGGCCAAGACCCGGTAATTCGCTCCCGAAAGTTATTGCTTCGAACATTGCCGGCATCGAGACCCGGATGAACTATCGCTCGGGTCGTGATGTTGCTGGACAAGTTATTGCAGTTAGTAATGGCAACAGAAAATGTTTTCTATAGACGATAAGTAGCTCGTGACTAAACTCACATATCCAATTGCAAACTCCGTGCTCCAATTCAAAGGACAATTAAAGAACTTAAATCGGTGATTTGGAGGAAATTCCTTGAATCAGACCCTGGGAAGATACCGGATCGAGCACGCACGCCTTGTGGCGGAGCGGTTCGAAGAAGAGACGGTACTCGTAAATGTCGAATCCGGATACTACTACAGCCTTTCACCGTCAGGCGCGGAAATTCTGGAACTGCTGAATGAAGGAATCCAGGCTGATAAACTGGCGCCCGCACTTTTCGGCGACTCCCAAAATTGCGAGCGATTTCGGTCCCGGATTGCCGCCTTTGTGGCTCAACTTGCGGATGAGGGCATTATCGTGGAGCGTGAGCCAGGGAGTACAACCGGTAAATTCTCAGGCTCACCCCTTTATCCGGCAGAAGCCGATTATGAAGCGCCGGTCCTCGAGCGTTTCGATGACGTGCGCGACCTTCTTTTGATTGATCCGGTACATCAAGTCGACCCAGACTTCGGGTGGCCGACAAAGAAACCCTTGGAGAGCCTGCGTGAGCCCGGGATTTGACGCAGCATATGCGCCTCCGCCGGCCCTCTCGTCGTTGACCGAACTGTTCCGCAGGGTTCGGGACTGTGCGCATGATCGGCCATCCGGGTCCGCGGTATCGATCGCGATTGCCGGGCTGACCGTTCGCCTGCAATTTGACAACGATGCTCTTCGAAGCAAGATCGTGCCGGCGTTCGATTATCTTGTGACGGCCGACATTCGCGAGCCACAACTCACTGTTTCTGTCGGCGAAGACGCTTCGCTTTTCGAGCGCGCCTATCTCCTGCCCGAATTCGCAGCCGCTCCCGGGGAGAACGATTTCTGGCTGGAAGAGGGCCTGGAGTATTCCGTAATTCTGCAGCGGCACGGACAGTTCGTTTCCGCGATGGAGTGGGCGAAAGCGAGCGCCCGCTGGATGGTGCCGAATGCAGCCTCCATCGCCTATATCGATGGTGCTCATCCTCTGCAGCAACTGTTAATTCATTGGCTGGGTAATCAAGGACGATTCTTTGTACACGGCGCTGCTGTGGGCAATGAAGAGGAGGGAGTCCTGATCCTCGGACATGGCGGCGCGGGCAAGTCCACAACGGCGTTCACATGTCTCGAGGAAGGGATGCACTACGCTGGGGACGATTACTGCCTTGTATCCCTCGCTGAGACGCCGCTGGTTCACAGCGTTTACGGTACCGGCAAACTGGCGGTCGGAGAGATCGATCGATTCCCTAAGCTCGCTCCTGCCGCCGATATGTGCAACCGGCCGGAGGGTGAAAAGGCGGTGTTTTTCTTTGGCAACTTCCCTGCGGCGCGCCTTGTCCGTTCCATGAAATTGCGTGCGATTCTCCTGGCCCGCATCACCGATGTTCCACGGAGCAGGTTGGTCGCGACCGCGCAGGGAGCAGCGTTCAGGATGCTGGTTGGAAGCTGTGCCGTGCATCCCCCCCATGCCCGGGCCGGGGCGCTGCGATGTTTCAATGGGCTGGTCAGGGAGCTGCCGGTTTACATTCTCGAACTTGGGGCGGATTTGCGCTCCACGCCTCACGTCATCCGCGAGTTGCTCGACCGCGCGACCGCCTGCTCATGACAGCCACTATCGTACGGCCGAAACTAATTAGCGCTATTATTCCCGCCTACAACGCAGCAAGGTACATCTCCCAGGCCATTGAAAGCGTGTTGCAGCAGACCTATCGTCCAATAGAGATTGTGGTGGCCGACGATGGCTCGACCGATGAATCCGCAGCGATCGCAAAATCCTATTCCGAAGTGCGCTACGTTCACCAGTCGAATCAAGGTCCCCCGGCTTCACGGAACGCGGGGCTCGAGCGAAGCTCCGGGGACTTGATCGCATTTCTCGACGCCGACGACTACTGGCCGCGGCACAAGCTCGCGGAACAGAACGACTATCTGGAGGCACATCCGGAGGCGGGATGCGTGGTTGGAAGATGGCAGAATTTTCTTGAAAAAGGAACTCCAAGGCCCGATTGGATTCCCGAGTCAATGCTCCAGGAGGACGCGGTCATTCTGGGGTTGCAGGCCAGCCTCATTCATCGCTGGGTGTTTGACCAGGTGGGCCAGTTTGATGTTCGCTACCGCATCAGCGACGACCTGCAGTGGTTTGTCAGGGTGCGAGAGGCGCGCATCCCGATCTCTTTCCACAATTCGGTGATGGTGTATCGACGCATTCACGGCGACAACATTTCCCAGGATCAAAATGCAGTGGCCAGAGCAACCGTCCGGATATTGAGGGAGCACATGGGCCGGGAGCGCGCCAGAGCCCTTGGAGCCACGCTGGGAACGCGCGAATGAACGGGCGATTCGCCAACTCGTCCAGCCGGCCGGCGCGGGCATATTTGTGGCGATATCTCTCCGACATTCGCTTGGCGATTGCAGGCTGCGTAGTTTTGGCCGTCTTGCAGAGCGCCAGCCTGCTACCCATCGCCTGGTTGGTTCGGCGCACCTTCGATTCGATCATTCCGCAACGCAACGTTGGCGGGCTGATGCTGGTGGGTTTGGGCATACTGTTGCTGACCACCGCGAGCGCCTGTCTCACGCTGACCACGCGATTTGCCGCGCTCAGAGTCACCAAACGTGCGATAGCGGCAATACGCCGCGACCTGGTGAGCCATTGTCATGCGTTGCCGCGGGCATATCACGACACGGCGAACCGGAGTCAGTTGCATACACTGCTCGTGCAGGACACGCAACTGCTGGACGTGATGCTCAACGCGCTTATTTCTTTCGCGCTTCCTTCCCTTGTTCTGTGCACGGGCCTGCTGGCGTTGATGGCCATGCTCAATGCAGCACTTCTGGGGCTGCTCGTACTGGTCACGCCCATTCTTTTTCTCACCAACCGCAGCCTGGCATCCGCCGTCAAACTTGACGTTGCGCGCAATCGCGATTCCTTCGCCCGCTTCAGCGCCGGCATGCAGTTCATGTTGCGGCGCATCGATTTGACTCGCTACCAGTCGGCGGAAGAAATGGAGACCAGGCGACAGCACGAGAACATTGAGAGCCTGCGCATCGATAGCGGGCGCATGGCCTGGAGACAGACAGCCTACGGACAGGCGCATACCGGCGCCGTGATGCTGGCGGGCATCGTGATTCTTGTAGTCGGCGGTCTGCAGGTAGCGGCGGGACATTTGTCATTGGGCAGCCTGATGTCGTTTTATGTGGCGACCCTGTTTCTCAACGCCAGCCTGCAGCAATTCTTCAGCTCGGTTCCGCAGTTGATCGAAGGGCGCCAGGCGCTCACCGCGCTGAGCTCATTTGCCGCCGAAGATGCGTCGGCGCTTTACAGCGGTGGCGAGAAGAGCGCGTTCAGCGGCTTGGTTAAATTGGATTCTGTAAGTTTCAGCTACGGCCGCCGGCCTGTGCTGAAGGACGTGTCGCTGCGGCTCGAGCCAGGGTCGGTCACGGCCATCGTGGGTCCCAACGGCTCCGGAAAAACCACTGTGGCGCGCCTTATCCTCGGGCTCTATCGGCCACAGAGAGGCCGGGTACTTGCCGACGGTATTCCTTATGATCGCCTCGATGTTTCCTGGTTGCGCCGTCATATCGCCTTCACGCCACAGGACCCGATCCTGTTTGCGGGAACGGTCTGGGAGAATGTCACCTACGGGCTCTCCATGCGCGAATCCGAGGAGAACGCGCTGCGGGCCTGCCGGGCTGCTTTGGTCGACGATTTCATCCGGTCACTGCCGCTTGGCTATAACACTCCCATTGACGAGGATGGCGGTGTCATCTCCGGCGGGCAACGACAAAAAATAGCGATAGCACGCGCATTGGCGCGCCAGCCGCAGTTACTGATCCTGGATGAGCCCACCAATCACCTCGACGGTGAATCGGTGCAAAAGCTGCTCGAACGGTTGAGTTCATTGCCAGGCCGTCCGGCTGTTCTCGTCATTACACAAGATCTCAATTTCGCCCAGGTTGCGACGCAAAGCTATCTTCTCGATGGCGGAAGTCTGACCGCCGTTCCGTCTGTTCGAGGTTCCGTTCCATACCAAAGTTCGACGAAGATTTTGGGGGCTGTGTCTTATGTTGATTGAGCCTGGACAATACCTGCAACCGAGGCCGATGTCTCTAACGGAGCAGCGACAGGTTCTGAGGGCGGCATTGCAGCCCGGTGCGAATGCGCGTGACGAAGCCATGGCGTGGCTCCCACGGGCCAACATTGAAAGCATGGGCTTTGATTCACTGCGGCTGATGCCACAGCTCTACGAGCGGCTGCGCACTGAGGGGATCGACTCCCCTTTGCTTCCCAGGCTCAAAGGCCTGAAAAAGCATGCCTGGTCGAGAAATAACCTCCTCTTCCACAGGGCTAGCGATGCCATTTCCGTTCTCCAGCGGGAGGAGATCGACGTCATGTTGATCAAGGGCACGGCCCTGATCATTGCCTACTACCGCGATTACAGCCTGCGACCCATGAACGATGCGGACCTGCTGGTCCCTTATCGGCACGCGCTCCGCGCATGCCAGGCCCTCGCCCGCTCTGGATTGAGAAACGAATTCTTGATTCCAGAAAACCCCCACTCGATCGGGCAGTCGTTCCAATATCGGCATGCCGCTCACTTCATAGACTCCAGCGGAAGAGATCTGGACCTGCATTGGAATCTTCTCGCCTATCGTTTTGGCCCTTGCGCGGATGAAGACTTCTGGGCAGGTTCGGTCGAGACGGTTCTCGGCGGTCATAAGGTCCGAATTCTTAACCCCGCCGATCAGCTTCTGCACGTCTGCGTTCATGGAATTGATTTGCCCCCCATCCGGTGGATCCCCGACGCGCTCGCCGTCCTTCGCCGCACACCAGATCTGGACTGGGACCGGCTTCTGGCGTTGGCACGCAAGAATACTCTTACTCTCATGATCAGTCGCACACTGGAACATATCGAACGCGACTTTTCGGCCGATGTGCCCCCGGAAGTCCTGGCGGATTTGCGCAGAACGCACGTCTCCTTCTTTGATCGATACGAATGCTGGCAGCGCAGCAGCCCCGACAATCTCCTCTTCGCATGGCCGCGCAGAACGCTTTATCTATTTCTTTGCCGATCACGCGGAAATACTTTGCGGGTCCGGCTGCACCTCTTCTTAGACCTCCTTTGCTTCGAATTGAGGGTTGCCGGAAAATCGCAGATACCCGCAGCGTTCTGCAGAAAAACCGTCAGTAGGATGATCAGATACTTCAGAACGCGCTCTTGAGCGTGGCTTCTATCCCGTCCGCCGGAATGAATTGCCGGGTTTCTTGACGGATAAAGATCTCAAAGCAGCAAGCACATAAATAATCTTAAGAAACAACTGGCCACACACTGCAAAAGCTGCGGTGTGTGGCCTTTTTGTTTCCGGCGGGCAGCATCAAGCGATTTCGTAAGGATGCCGCTGATGCCGGGACAGCAGGCTGGCGGCAATATCATCGCCCTGGATCATCTCCGTCTTAGGATCCCAGTAGATGTGATGCTGCACCTTCATCGCGATCCAGTGCAGAAGGCACGTGGAGCAGGCGCGGTGGCCAATCTCTGCCGGCGCTACCGGCGCCTTTCTCGAGTGAATGCAGTCGAGCCAGTTTCCATGCTGATCGTCGGAAGTGTAGGGATGCCAGCCATCGGGCCCGATCACAGAGTCGAGAATCGCGGGGTCGCTCGCGCGAAGCGGGACTATCGGAACGGGGGGAGAATTCAAAGACGCAGTCGGCGTGGTCCCGGTGTCGCGGCAGACAAAGATCCAGCCCTTGTCGCCGATCCACTTGATCCCGTTTTCAAATTCGCCTGAGATCGTCATCACGACGCCGTTCTCATAGCGGCCGTAGGTTTTGAACGGGCCGTGAACATTCCAGAGGCCCTCTGTGGGGAAGTCGGCGTGGCCCCAAATTTCGACAGGACCGGTAAGCTCGGTATCCATGCCCCAGTGCGCAGTGTCGACATGATGTGCGCCCCAGCCGGTAATCATGCCCGCGCCGAATTGTTCCATGCGCAGCCATCCAGGGCGGTCGAAGCCCTTTTGCGGCATCACGCGGTCAACGGTATAAGGGACTTCAGGCGTTGAGCCGAGCCACGCATCGTAATTGAATCCCTCAGGAACCGGCATGGGCTGCGGATTGCCGCCGGCCGGATCGCCGGGAAGGCCGATCTCGACTCGCTGCACAGTGCCGATGCGGCCATTGCGCACCAGCTCCACGGCGCGCGCAAATTGCTTCCACGAGCGCTGTTGCGATCCCACCTGGAGAATCTGCCTGCTGGCCTTTACATGATCGGCCATGATGCGCCCTTCCCTGATGGTCAGCGACGCCGGCTTCTGGAGATAAACGTCCTTTCCGGCTGCAACGGCTGCGACGGCGAGCCTCGCATGCTGATGGTCGGGCACTGAAATCAAAACCGCATCGATCTCGTGGTTCGCAAGCAGTTCTTTGTAGTCGGAATACCCTCTTGTGCCGGTGTAAGGCTTGCCCAGCTTCCTGGTATAGGCATTGTCGACGAATTTCCTGCCCTGCTCGACGCGTTCCGCGCTCAGATCGCAGACCGCCACAATGCGGTTGTCGCGCCCGGCCACTCCGGTGAATTGCAGCACGCCCGGCAGGTCATGGACACGCGAGATGCGGCCCACGCCGATGGCCCCAATATTGATGCGGTTCGAGGGCGCAGTAGCGCCGAAAACCGAGTTGGGAACGATGGCAGGAAATCCTGCGGCAACCGCTCCGGCAATTGAACTTTGGATGAATTTTCGTCTCGTGCCAATCATGAGTTTGTCTCCCGAGCCCTAAAGGCGCAGCGGACTTAATCTACACCAGCAGGGTGAGGGGCGTCATCAGCGGAGGCCGCGCGAGGGGAGTAATCTTGCTGGTATGAAATGGCGGCGAGGACTTCTACTGGCGGGAATTAATTTGGCCGTAGCGGTGCCGCTGATCGTCATGCTCGATGTGAAGGACGAGGCCTCTCTTCGAGAGTGGGACGCACGGCCTGCCCAGGCTGCACCGCCTGCCTGGTTCCCCGGCGAAGCTGCGCCGTCCGAAGGGGAAGGGCAGACAGTCGGATTCAGTCCTTGCAGCTTGTGGGTCAGCTACTCTGCGCAACAAGACATAGTGTGGTTCCCCAACATTTCGGCCGCGATATTGTCAGGATTCCAGCAGTTATGCCCCTCGCGTTGGACGCTGGCAGGGCGGTTGGACGTTGGCTATTCATGGTCGAGTTCCACAATTCCTGCGCGCAGGAAGGTCGCTTGGGGATTCGGCCTGTTGGTCGGATTGCAATGGATTCTGGTTGGCGGGTTCCCGCTAAGTCAGCCGAAGCGTTGGTGGGCTGAGCCGGGTGCATTCATTACCTGTTGCGCGGTAATCGGATTTGGGCTTGTGCTCATTCGTCCCATTGAGACGCTTGCACGACTTCCTGCATTGCTCGCTGCGTTTTCCTGGTTCTGGTGGTTAGGACTACTGGCCTGGAAGGGTGCGCGGTTTTGTCGGAGACTCGTCGCGCGCCAGAGGGTCGCCACATCCTAGCTGTCTCATTCGCGCAACGCCCTCAGTGGTAGCATCAAAGATGACCGATGCAAACAAAAAAGCTGCAAATCATTCCCCTGGGCGGCCTTGGCGAGTTCGGCATGAACTGCATGGCCGTGCGCTGGGAAGACGACATTCTTGTGATCGACGCGGGACTGATGTTTCCCGAGACAGAGCTGTTGGGCGTCGACATTGTGGTTCCCGACATCACCTACCTGATTGAAAACAAGAAGCATGTTCGGGCCATCGTGCTCACGCACGGCCACGAAGACCACATTGGCGGGCTGCCCTGGATTCTGAACGAGCTGAAGGTCCCCGTATACGCCACGGAGTTCACGCTGGCCTATGTTGAAGACAAGCTTGAAGAGCACCAGCTTCTCGATGATATCGAACTGATCGAGATTGCGCCGAAAGAGAAGTTCACCATCGGGCCCTTCACCATTGAGCCCATCCGCGTGACGCACTCGCTCGTCGATTGCGTGGCGCTGGCGATCGAAACGCCGGTCGGCGTCATTATTCATACGGGCGACTTCAAGATCGACCTGGCGCCGCTCGACGACAAGGCCTTCGATCTGCACACCTTTGCCGAGTACGGCAAGCGCGGCGTGCTGGCGCTGTTTCAAGATTCGACCAACGTGGAGCGGCCGGGCTACACGCCCAGCGAGCGCGCGGTCATTCCCCGGCTCGACGAGATCCTCACCCAGACCAAGAAGAAGCTCTTCTTCAGTTGCTTCTCCTCGTCCATCTACCGCATCCGCATCGCCATGGAGCTCGCCCGCAAGCATGGGCGCAAAGTCGCCGTGGTGGGCCGGTCAATGGTTGAGAGCACTGAGATTGCGCAGGATCTCGGCTACATCGACATTCCGCCGGGGCTGATGATCAATCCGGGGCAGATTCGCGACTTTCCGCCGGAGCAACTGATGATCCTGATCAGCGGGACGCAGGGCGAGCCGCTGAGCGCGCTGAGCCGCGCCGCTGTGGACAACCACAAGCACGCACACATCGACGCGGGCGATACCGTGGTGCTGAGCTCCAGAATCATTCCCGGCAACGAGAGCGGGATATTCAGAGTCATCGATCACCTGAGCCGGCGCGACGCCAACGTCATCTACGACGACGGACAGCACGGCCTGATCCACGTCAGCGGCCACGGCAGCCAGGAAGAGATGCGGCTCATGATCAACCTGGTGCGGCCCAAGTTCTTCATCCCGATTCACGGCGACTATCGTTTTCTGCGGCAACACGCGAATCTCGCCATGGAGACGGGCGCGGTGGAACACGCCATCGTGATTGAAGACGGAGACGTACTGGAGCTGGACAAGGACGACGCGCGCAAGCAGGATAAAGTGACCGCGGGACGCATCCTCATCGACTCCGGATCGTCGATCGACGTGGTTGAGGATCTGGTGATTCGCGACCGGCGCATCCTGTCAGAAGACGGCGTGGTGCTGGCGGTGATGGCGATCAACAAAAAGACGGGCAAGGTGGAGCGCGAGCCTGAAGTGCTGATGCGCGGGTTCGGCGGCGCCGACATTACGGACCAGGCGCGCTTGATGGTGCTCAAGACACTGGATGGTTTAAGCGCGGAGCAAAAGTCAGACTACGGCATGGTGACCGAACGCGTGCGCGTGGAGCTGAAAAGGCTGATCCAGAAGAGCACCGGCCGGCGGCCCATGATCATGCCGGTAATTCTGGAGATCTGAAGAGCAGGAACCAGGCCACCAGCCTACAGAAGTGTCATCCTGAGCGAAGCGAAGGATCTGCGGTTGCCCTTCGCAGCCCTCACCCACCACAAAAACGGGTGCCCCACCCTCGGCGCGCTTTTGCTCTTGCGCCTAGGGTGGGATCGCAAAAGCCGCGCCCACCATCAGCCGTGTCATCCCGAGCGCAGCGCTCTTCAGCGGAGCCGAGGGACCTGCTTCTCGCGATCCTCACCCACCACAAAAACGGGTGCCCCACCCTCGGCGCGCCTTTGCTCTTGCGCCTAGGGTGGGATCGCAGAAGCCGCGCTCACCCTCAGTCATGTCATCTTCGAGTTCCGCCAATATCAGATGGGTTAGGACTGGGGCTCGTGCTCGTCTCGGAGGCTCGCGCCAGCGCCTGGGTGTCGACATACTCCCGGACGTTCGTCAATTTGCCATTCCGAACCGTGATGTCGAAGACCCAATGGTCCTCGAACTTCCTATTCGTGGCTTTGATTCTGCCCGTAGCGAAGCCGACGACCAGAACCCGGTCTCCCTGCGCTATGAACTCGGATGGTTTTGGGTAAGAAGTTTCCACCGCATCATTAGCCTTCTGAAGTAAATTCTCCAATCCCGCGTGCCCGCGGTGCGTGCCGGCCAGCGGCCAGCCCTCGCCCGGGATGATCCACTCAATCTCTTCGGCTGACAACGCCAGCAAACCTTGCTTATTGCGGCTGCCGATTGCTGCAAGAAAATTCTTCACAATCTGGACATTCTCTTCGATACTCATCGAAATCTCTCCCTTTTCCCTTACATCGGATCGTGTCCGATCTCATCGGACGTTTTGGAATCCTTGTACTCCGGCCAAATCACACAGTCGCAGATCGATTACTGCTGTTTCTTGAACAAATCCTGGAAGATGAGCGGGCCCCAGGTGCGACCGCGTGCGTGCACCAGCGCGCCACCCTCGTTGAGCTTTCCCAGCTTGACGGGCGCGAACCCAAGTCTTTTGGACAAATCCGCCACGGGAGCGATAGCGTCCTCGTCGTCGCTCGACAGAAAGACGACCCGGTGGCCGCCTTCGACGATTGGGTCGGTCGCCAGCGTGGCCGCACCCAAGTGGTTAAAGCCTTTCACCAACTTAGCGCCGGTGAACGCCTTCGAAACGAAGGCGGAGGACACGAGGCCGTCCAACTCCTCAGGTGGGATTGGAAACGAATTCATCGCGTCGATGATCGTCTTGCCTTTCCAACTCGGCAGGGACTTCGCAATCTCGCGATGTTCCCCGAACGGAACCGCCAGGACGATGGTGTCGGCTTCGAGTGCATCCCGCAGCGACTTGGCGACGACCGTTGGTCCAATCGCCCTAGCCTCCGGCGCTAACGCCTCGGGGGGCCGGCGACTCGCAACGGTCACATCGATGTTTTTACGGGCGAAGGCGTGGGCGAGGGCCTGACCTATCTTTCCGAATCCTACAATTGCGTAGTTCATAGTGCTCCTCCGATCGTTGTTGATCTTGATCCCCGACCTATCGGATCGCGGTGAGTACCCTGCAGATCATGGACTTACCGGGATCCGCCGATTCAGATTGCCGAGAAGCCGCCGTCGACATTCAACTCCACCCCATTCACGAAGCTCGAATCGTCTGAAGCAAGAAAGAGCGCGACCGTTGCAATTTCTTCCGGTTGACCCATTTTTCCCCGCGGGATCAAGGACTCGAACATCTCCTTCGCTTCCTTGGTGAGAACTTCCTCCTGCATCGGTGTGGCGATCGGCCCCGGACCCAGCACGTTCACCCGGATATTCCTGCCTTTCAGCTCGTTGAGCCATGTGCGCGCGAATGAGCGCAATGCCGCCTTGCTCGCCGCATACACGCTGAAACCGGAAAAACCTTTGATCGAAGCCACTGATCCGGTCATGATGATCGATCCACCATCGTTGAAAAGCGGCAACGCCTTCTGAACCGTAAACAGCGTTCCGCGTGTATTCAGACCGAAGGCCGCATCGAAGTGCTGCTCGGTAATCTCGCCCAGTGGTAGGGCATCGCCCCTGCCAGCGCTCGCGAACAGAACGTCGATCTTGCCCTTTTCTCGTTTGACCGTGTCGAACAGACGGTCGAGGTCGTCGAGATTTGCCGCGTCACCGCGCACGCCGGTTACGTTCCGGCCAATCAACTTGACTGCCTGATCGAGCTGCTCCTGCCTCCTGCCCGTGATGAAAACGTAGGCACCCTCTTCAACGAAGCGCTTGGCGCTCGCCAGCGCCATCCCACTCGACCCACCTGTGATGACTGCAACCTTACCCTCAAGCTTTCCCATGATTACTCCCTTCGGAATGTGCGAAACATTCGCTACAGTGGAGTAGATTCTTTGGCGGTGGACGGGAACTGCTCAGGAGTCCTAATCTTTTGTCTATTCGTCCAAAGGATGGAGGTTCAGTTGGACCCAATAACGGACATCTTCAGAGCGATGCACGTAACCGCTTTCGGTCTGCACAGGCTCGAAGCCACAGCTCCGTGGGGCGTAAAACAGGAAAATCAGGCCGAGAAAAAGGTGACGCCTTCCGGCAAAAAGACTTCCCCAACAGATTTGGCGCACTTCGCCACGCTTTCGCGCGGCAATTGCTGGCTGAGTGTTGAAGGGATTGCTGAGCCGATTCCCCTCACCGGTGGTGATTGCTTTTTGCTGGCGAAGGGGACTTCGATTGTTTTGCGCGACGGCCCGCGGACACGTCCTAAGTGGACTTTCAGCGAGATCGGGGCCAGGGCCAACGGCAATGTCGTTCTTTGTGGAGGTGGTGGCGCACCGACGACCATCGTCTGTGGTTCCTTGAGTTTTGATCGCGCCAGCTTGAAGCCGATCACTCAACTATTGCCGAGCTTCATCCTGATGAAGGCCGACCAGGCGCGCACGCTTGCTCTCCACAACACAGTGCAGGCTCTGGCGTCGGAAATGGCAGAACAGGCGCCGGGATCTGAAATAGTCGCGAATCGGTTAGCCGAGGTCCTGTTTATCCAAATACTCAGGGCGCATATCGCGTCGGGGCCGGAACGTAACAAGGGATGGCTTCGTGCGGTTTTTGATTCTCAGATCGGCTCTGCCCTTAGAGCCCTTCACGACAAAGTGAATGCACCGTGGACGGTCGAATCTTTGGCCGAAGCGGCGGGAATGTCTCGCTCCGCATTCGCCGCGCGTTTTAAAGAGCTACTCGGACAAACACCGCTGGAATACGTAACCGAGTGGCGGATGCAAAAGGCGATGCAGCTACTCGAACAGCGGGACAAAAAGGTCATAGATATTGCTCGGTCGGTCGGTTATGAGTCCGACGCTGCGTTCAGTAAGGCTTTCAAGCGAGTCGTCGGGACCAACCCTGGTGAATACCTCAAACATGACGTTTGAAGACCAGAGTCATGCCGGAATGACGGATCACGGTTAGCACCGATGAAAGCCCATATCTCCACCGTCGATCACGCCCTGCGCGTGAGAAAGCGAGGGGACGGCGATCGCAGATTCGATCCCCGGTCACTCCGCCGCGGCGGACTAGGGACAGGGGGCACCCGCATCTGAGCGCGGATTGCGCGCGCTGTTTCTAGGTGCCGGGAGGGTTGTGAAAATTCGGATTTTTCTTTTTTGCGAAGTGCAACGCCTGCAGCCCTTCAAGATTCAGTCTTGCCTTGGCCTTGAGATCCAATAGACCCGCGGCATCGAACTCGTACTTTTCTCCATCGGGAGCGGTCGCAATATAGAGATCAGCATGGCGACCAGACGGATCAACGGTTACGGGAATTCCCTGGGCCTTCAATTCTGCGATCGCGGCCGCCACTCCCTTATCCATCGTTTTCTCCGGCTCTCAAACAGATTCAAACGAGGAAGCCCGGCTAATCACCGGGCTTTCTCTAACGAAGTTATCATGAACGGATGCGTCGCCGTTCTGATGCCGAGATCGAGCTGACGTACACAGACGGTGTCCTTGCGGAATTGCGGCGCAGTCCTGCCCTTAATTGCCGCTCGTCGAGTTCTTGTCCGGCTTGACTGCGAGTTCATTTACGACCTGCTGAACCTTAGGCACTTTCCTGGCCAACTTTTCAGCTTCCTGTCTCTGGTCAGCGGTCTTCACTGATCCTTTGAGAACCAGCGTGCCATTTTTTGCGGAACCGCTGATGCTCTGATCGTCAAGGTTGCGATGCGCCTTGATTGCGGCTTTGAAGTTGTCCTCGATCGCGTCGTCGGTATCTGAAGCAACGGCGCCAGCGTTTGGAACATCGGGAGGCCGAACTCCGATTTCGTCGACAATCGTGTAGTTGGGCGCAGCCTGCTTCGCCACATTCTCGGCTTGTGTCTTCATATCCTGAGAGGCGAGATTGCCGCTGAGAGTCATTACGCCTTTATCACGGTCTTGAGAAACGCTGACCTCATTGAGATTGTTGTTTTTGAGCGAGTCAGCGACTGAGCTTTTTTCGTCGGGATAGGTTCGGTGACAGCCCACGGAGACGAGCGCGCCTGCGAATAATGCTGAGGCGCCGATCACAACCATGCGGTCGGAAAATGAACGTTTCATTGAGTTCTCCTCTGCGACCAAATGAAGTGCGGTTCGCACACGACCTGAGATGTGGCGCATCGGATTCGGGTTGTCCTTCTTGTTTTGAGCGCGTGCTCGCGACGGTCGCGGA
Source organism: uncultured Acidobacteriaceae bacterium (assembly GCA_963762905.1). Classification (GTDB taxonomy): domain Bacteria; phylum Acidobacteriota; class Terriglobia; order Terriglobales; family Acidobacteriaceae; genus Telmatobacter. Next base: position 121,266 of record CAVXMJ010000032.1, read on the forward strand.
TGAATTCGCAACCTACCATTCAAGCGCTTGCACAAAGCGCGCGGTTGGGGTTCGTGCGATCCCAGGTCCCTCCGCCCCGGCAGACGAGGGACGGGGGCACCCGCTGAAAATGGAAATTCGGGATGACAGAGATGGGTCGATGGTTGTGCCATCCCACCCTTCGCCAGAAAGAAGCGAAGGATGGGGCAACGGCCTTTGTGGGGGATCGGGAAAGAGCGGTCCGAGGTTCGCGCGATCCCCGGTGCCTCCGCCACGGCGGACGAGGAACCGGGGGCACCCGAGAATTGTGGGAGGGTGAACTTATGGGAGGTTGAAGCGGCCAGTGCGCGACGGTGTCAGGCCGGGACGGCGACGACTCCCACTCGCTCGACTTGCTTGCGGTGAACCATCGGCACGTCATTCGGAAAAATCGGATCGATGGCAGGTTGCGTGGGTAGTTTCTTGGGCGCCGTGGAGACACGAGTCGCCGCATCGCGCGGCAGGGAGCGCATGACGATGAAGAAATCGCCGACAGTGAGGCGGGCATTGCCTTCGAAGTCGAGAAAGCCGATTTTGTTTTGCTTGCAGAGCGCCTGCGCTTGCGGCGAAAGATACGGCGCGATGAAAACGGGGATGGCATCGGGTGCAAGAAGTGCAGAGGGTTTTTGCTTTTCTCCTGACATCGCGAGCAGACGTGCGGGCTCGCAATGGGGATGGGCTTCGCAGGCCAGCGTATGACCGTGACCGCAAATGCTGATGCGCGCAAAAATTGCGGCAAAGCCGTCGCCTGGCCGCGATTCTTGCTTTATTTCAATCAGCTTGATGGCGGAAAAACGCCCGAGCACAGCCCTTAGCGCATCAGCAGCGCGCGGTTCGAATTCAGTCGACACTGTGGCCGTCTTCATTGGTTTCTCCCATTTCATACAGCAATGGAGCCGAGGGTTCGTTGTCTGCGGGGCCGAGAGTGAAGGAATTGTCGCCCGAGGGAATCATGGCCAGCGGAACCGGCGCGCGCCCGTTGCCGTTGCGCTGCTTTGACTCGAGCCAAAGGCACAAGCGCGGATCATGAATCTCCGGTTTGTCGCGCCAAAAGCCCGGAGGCAAGCCGCACTCGATGAGCAGGTGGTCGAGCCGAAGCTCAATCTGCGTTGCACGTTTGGAAAAATAACGGCGAACATTGCCCGCGCCAACATAAAGTCCGGTGACGCGACGCCCATTGCATTGTGAAGTGACAACCATCGAACTCCTCCGCCCGGCCGAATATCTGTTGAGTCCGTTTTTTAAAAGGGAAACCCGTTCAGCGGGATTCCGAGCCATCCGCATGATGCAGCATTCACTGGCAAAACCCATGACTACGGGGAACCTGGATGCGTGATGCAAGGTCGCTTGATGCAAAGATGCACGAATGCGGCCCTGCCACAGTTTTGATCGGCGAAAAGACCCGAGGTGAACTGACTACCTAGGCGCAGCGACAAGCGCGACGGTTGACGGCGGGAGAAATCGCCGATCAGGAAGGTGTGAGAAGGAGGGCCAGGATGAAATCCGACTTGCGCTGAGCGGCAATCCTGACCGCCTGCGTCTCGTCCTTCAATCTCTGTGGAAATCTTGGACCAATTCCTGATCCATGTCAAGACGTTTCGATGAAGGTTGAGAGAAGATTGCGTCGATCGTTGTGGAAAAGTTCGGCAAATCGATTTGTCGACGGAGCTGCAGATTCTTTTCGTGTCTCGACGATTAGCGGACGCGCGAAGAGGGCTCGTCGGAGAAGATCTGTCCGTCGCGGATGTGGACGACGCGGTGCGCATACTGAGCGATGTCGGCCTCGTGCGTGACGAGGACGATGGTGTTGCCTTTGGCATGAAGTTGATCGAACAGAGACATAATTTCGATGCCCGTCTTGGAATCGAGGTTGCCTGTGGGCTCGTCGGCGAGGATGATCGAGGGGTTGTTGACCAGGGCGCGGGCAACAGCGACGCGCTGCCGCTGACCACCGGAGAGCTCATTCGGTTTGTGCATCATGCGCGATTCAAGGCCTACGTCGGTAAGGGTCTGCCGGGCACGCGCAAGGCGCTCCGCGGCCGGGGTGCCGTTGTAGATGAGGGGCAGCTCCACGTTGTGCAGCGAGGAAGCGCGGGCGAGGAGATTGAAGGTCTGGAAGACGAACCCGATCTCCTTGTTGCGAATGCGCGCAAGCTGGTCGTCATCGAGATCGCTGACCAGCTGGCCGTTGAGCCAGTACTGGCCCTTGGAGGGCGTGTCGAGACATCCGATCAGATTCATGAGAGTTGACTTGCCCGAACCGGATGGACCCATGATGGCGACGTACTCATTGCGGCGGATGCGCAGCGAAACGCCGCGCAGGGCCTGGACCTGCTGCTCAGAGCCCATGTCATAGGTGCGCCAAAGGTCCTCGACGACAATGATGTCGTTCGCATCCACGACCTTTGTCTGCGGAAGTTCTTCGATGCCGACGCCATTCAAAGCCATCTCTAAGTCATCCTCATTCAGAATTCGATTGCCGGTCGCCGGCAAATCACACAGGTCAATTGGAACTGTTGGAACTGTCGCCGGTTGTCAACGGCGCGGATTTATCGCGCTTGAGCAAGGCGCCTCCCTTGAGATCGCGCAAAGTCTTGTAAGGTCCAGTGACGATTTCCTCGCCGTTGTTCAGGCCGGAGAGAACTTCGATGTCAGTGGCTCCGGTGATGCCGGTGGTGACGGGAACAAACTTGGCGCGCAGCCTGCCGTGGTCATCTTTCTGGGCGAGGAAGACTCCCTGCACGGGGTTGGACTTCGGCGCGTTGGAGGCCGCCTGCACGGAGCCGGACTTGGAATTGTCGCTGGCCGGATCGTGCATGGTGAGGGCCTGGATAGGCAGAGCGAGAACATCTCTCTTGTGCGCGGTGGTGATTTTGGCGGTGCACGACAGTCCGGGACGAAGCTCGTCGGAGCTTCCGTCGAGTGTGACAACAACTCTGAAGTCCTTGGCCTCTTCCGTGCCAGTTGTGGATTGCGATGTGGCCACACCCGTCGAGCGCAGCAGCGCCTGGTCGCCGACTTCGGTGACGTGGCCCTTGAAGACCTTATCGGGCAACGCGTCGACCGTGACTTCAGCGGGCTGGCCGAGCTGGACATTGACGATGTCGGTTTCGTCGACCTTGACGTCGGCGGTGACGACGCTCATGTCGGCGATGGTCATGAGCGTTGAGCCTTCGGTGTTTTGAATGCCCGTGACAACCATCTCTCCTTCGCGAGGAGGCTCGTTGGTGACGATGCCGTCAAAGGGCGCGACAGCGATGGTGCGGTTGTAGAGATCCTGATTCACCTTCAGATCGGCTTGCTGAGTAGCCAGACGACCACGCGCCGAATCGGTGTTGGCCTTGGCCTGGTTCAGTCCGGCTAGAGCTTGAGCTACGTCGGCGACATCCAGGTCGTAGGCGGCCTTGGCGGCGTCGTATTGCTGTTGGGAGTCGATGCCGTCTTTGTAAAGGGCCTGTGCGCGCTTCCAATCCAACTGCTTCTGTTCGAGGTCGGCTCGCGCGTGTTCGACATTGGCCTGAGCGGTTTTTTCCGCGGCGATATAGGCTGCAATGTCGGTTTTCGCAGAGGCGATGGCGGCCTCCTGGCCGTTCACGTTGGCTTCCTGCTGCACGTTCTCGATGGTGGCGACCATCTCTCCCTTGTGGACTCTGTCGCCTTCCGCCACATAGAGGTGCGTGATGCGGCCCATGGCATTGGCGCCGACATTGACATAGTTCTTGGGCTTGATTTGCCCGGTACCGCTGACAACGGTGGAAAGATCCTCCCGCGTCAGCGTAGCGGTGTAAACCTTTGTGTAGCCTGACTGCTGCCTGATAACCATGAAGGCGACAAGTCCGGCAGCGACGAGCACAGCTAGAACGATAAGAAGGATTTTCTTCATGAGCGTATGAAATCCCTGTTTTTTTTCTACATTCAAGTGTACGCGAAAGAGCGTCAGAAGGTTCCCGGAGGCTCGCGACCCGCGAATCGATACAGATTCCGATCGTCGATTGAAAGGCGCGGATGAATTTCGGCCGGCGAAGGTCCCTGGGCGCAAGTGAGGCAATCGGCGCACAAGGAAGGCAAGCCTGCAGCTTTGACGATGCGGGGCTTTTCAGGCGAGCCGGGCACTACCGGGAGGGCTCCATTTTCGCCCGGGTTTGCCCTTAAATGTTGACAATGACGCCTCTTGGGCGTCCAACCGGCAAGTGACCCTGCACGGAACCTTGCCCGACGGCAAAAGTAGCCGTAAAATGAAGAGATTGCAGGAGTCTTGAAGGCAATGATGTTTCCTAGCCGCCGTCTTCTTATCACCCTTGTTGGTTTGGGCCTGATTTGGATCCCCATGAGTGCGCTCAAGGCGCAGAGCAACACCCCTGCTGCTGCCGATTCCCAGGCGGCCACGCCGCCAGACGCTCAGGGCCAGACAGCCGATCCGCTGAACCGACAGCTTTCAGATAAGGAGCGGTACAAGGCTCAGCACGAACTGCGGCAGGAGTTAAAGGGTCCTTATAAAACCTGGCTGAACGAAGAAGTTCCGTACATCATCAGCGACGACGAACGCAGGGCGTTCTTGAGCCTGGCGAACGATGAGGAGCGCGAAGCGTTCATTGAAAACTTCTGGCAGCGCCGCAACCCGAATCCCGATTCCCCTGAGAACGAGTTCCGCGAAGAGCACTACCGGCGGATTCAGTACGCCAACGACCACTTTGCGGCGGGCAAGCCGGGATGGAAGACCGACCGCGGTCGCATTTACATCATGTGGGGGCCGCCGGATTCGATCGACTCCCATCCTTCGGGCGGTCTTTATGAACGGCCCATGGATGAAGGCGGCGGAGAGACATCGACTTTTCCGTTTGAAACGTGGCACTACCGTTATCTCGAGGGCATCGGCGAAAACGTCGACATCGAGTTCGTGGATACATGCCAGTGCGGCGACTACCATTTCACCATCGACCGCAGCGAGAAAGACGCGCTGAAGAACATCCCCGGCGCAGGTCTCACGGACTACGAAACGATGAACCATAAAGGAAAGGAAGACCGGTTCGGAGGCACTGGTCTCGAGCAGCTCGGCAACGGTCCGATGGGCACCAACAATCAGGCCAAGGAATTCGACCGGATTGAGTTGGCCTCCAAGTTGTTTGCGCCGCCGCCCATCAAGTTCGGCGACCTTGACGCAGCGCTCGATGCCTTTAGCTCTTCGCACAAATTGATGAGCGGGCCGCCGTTCCCCTTCGATGTGCGCACCGATTTTGTAAAGGTCACCGACAGCATGGATATGGTGCCGATCACCATCCAGCTGCGTAATCGTGATATCACATTCGTGACCAAGGACGGAGTCTCAAAGGGCGTGGTGAACATCCTGGGCAGAGTCACCACGATCATGCACAAGACCGTGCAGACGTTCGAGGACACGGTTGAGGTGGAGGAGCCGTCTGAGTTGCTCGAGAAGGCTCTCGACGGCAAGAGACTTTATCAGAAGTCGCTTCCTCTGCCGCCCGGACTGTACCGGCTGGATATCGCCATCAAGGACGTCAACAATCCGGATCACATTGGAATCTTCGGAAGGGCGCTCAACGTACCGATGTACCAGGACGACAAAGTCGGGGCTTCTTCGCTGATTCTGGCCGACAAAATGAACATTGTCCCGTCTCGCGACATCGGCGACGGAAGCTTTGTGATCAGCAACTGGTTTGTGAGACCGCGCGTGGCGACTGGAATGGCTGCTCCGGTGAGCTTCAAACGCACGCAGGATCTGAATTTCTGGATGCAGTTTTATAACCTTGGAATTGACGAGGCGACCAAGAGTAACTCTGCGACGGTTACCTACGAGATTGCAGACTCGGCGGGAACCGTAATTTTCCAGAAGCAACTAGATTCAAAGGATTTAGGCGCCCACAGCGACCAGTTGACAGTGGAGAAAGCCCTCCCTATTGCCGGCTTGGAGCCCGGAAAGTACAGCGTGACCGTGAAGATTGTCGATGCGATCTCAAAACAAGAGATTGCGCAAACGGCTCCCTTTATCGTCGAATAGGTATCAACCCGTGCATACGCCAGCTGAACCAGAGAATTCGGGAGCTTGCACGGTTGGTCATTTGAGGAAAACTGCCAGGGACGCGATGGGATCTCAGATCTGCTGATGAAGCGAAGTGCCCATCTCGCCGGTTTAGCCGTGCTGATCGTGTTTGGTGCCGCGCCTGCGTTTGGCGCAGCGTCAGCGACGGTGTCGGGCCTCGTCCGCGATTCAGCCGGCGTGCCTCAAATTGGCGCCGAGGTCGAGCTGCTTCGCCCCGACTTGAGCGTGGTGACCAGCGTCTACACCGACAGCGCGGGCCGCTTTGTTATATCGTCGCTTGTTCCCGGCAGCTATGCTCTCAAGGCGATGGGCCCCTACTTCCTGCCGGCGCTCAGGGAAGGCGTCAGAGTTCGCGGGGCGGTTGTTGTCAATCTCACATTAAACACGCTCTATGAAGTGATCCAGTGGCTGCCGGCGCGGCCGCGCGCAGGCGAGTCGTCCCAGGACGATTGGGCCTGGACGCTGCGCTCCGCGGCCAATCGGCCACTGCTGCGCTGGCTTCAGGATGGGCCGCTGGTCGTGGTTTCAGACGGCTCGGGAGCCAGGCCGAAGCTGAAGGCGCGCCTGATGGCGACTGGCCAGGCGGGAACGTTTGGCGAGAGCGGCGAGCGCTTTTCGACAACCGTGGAAGATACGCCCGCCGACAGCCGAGAGCTGCTGGCGCGCGTTGATTTTGCTCCGGGCACCGATGGCAGCATGGAATCGATGCTGGGCTTCCGTCAGGATCTGGGGATGGCGGGCTCGGTGCAATCGGTTGCCGCGCTCACGGTGTCGCCGGAGATTGAGGGAGCGGGAGATCAAGGTCTGGATGAAGCTGCGGTGCGTAGCTTCGAGACGATGGAATTCGGGCCAGACATTGATGCCGAGGTCGGTTCCACGGCTGTGATTGGACGGCTCGGAGGAAACAGTCCTAACACGGCAACCGCGATGCTTCCGTTTGTGAACGTTGAGTGGCACCATGGCGCCAACGGGGTCCGCTACCGGATGGCAACAAGGATGCAAGATCAGGGTTCCGTCGAAGATGATTCCGAATCTTCGACATGGCTGCCGGCCATGGCGATGCGCGGCAGCGCTTTGGCCATTGAGCATGGAATGCATCAGGAGATCGGATGGGAACGGCAGACCGATTCATCGGGTGTTTCTTTTCTGGTCTACTCCGATCGCGTCGACAATCCTGTACTTCAAGCACTCGGCCGCTTTGCTGGGAACGGATCCGCCGCGGACGCTGCCGCGCTATTCGATCCGGCGAGCGATCTGCTTCGTGCTGCAGGGCCGTCCTTTTCCTCTTCGGGAGTGCAGGCCAGCGCGGAGCGCCGATTGGCAGGGAGCAACCGCATTCGCGTGAGCTATGCAAGTGGCGCCGCACTGGTGATGCCCGCTTTGACGCAGCCGACTCCACTGGCGGAGGTCTTCGCCTCAGCCCATCCCAGGCGAGCACAGACGTATACGCTCGCGCTCTCGGGCACGCTGGATGGCACCCGTACTCGATGGAACGCGAGTTATCGTTGGCAGCCGGAACGCGCGGTGACAGAAGTTGCGCCCTTTGCCGGGAATGCGTCTTCGCCGTTCCTGAACATTCGCGTGAACCAGCCGATTCACGTGACGCGCGACGGATCGGGCGGCCTGGAAGCGCTGCTCGAAGTCAGGAACCTGCTTGCTGAGGGATATCACCCCTATATTCTCAGTGACGGCTCGCTGCTGATTTTTGCGGACGATCAGCGCAGCTTCCGCGCCGGCCTGGCATTCACCTTCTAAACTCTCCCAAGTACATTCCAGCAAGATTGATGACGTGCGGGCGCGAAGGCGCTGCGTTTTCACTTTTGCTTTCACGGGCGGTTCAGCTCGCTTTTTAGAGGAGTACATTTGGGTCTGGGCAGAACATAGCCCGAACTCAAGGGAGAGCTGCGATGAAACCCATACGCATGAGTCGACGTGCCGCCTTGAAGACAGGCCTCGCGGCGACGGCTTTCGCCTCGCTGCCGGATCTCGCAAAGGGAGAAGGATCGTCCGCGGCGCGCAAGGGCAGGATTCGCCAGGCGGTCTGCCGGTGGTGCTACAAAGACATTCCGCTCGACCGCCTTTGTGCGTATGGAGCAGAGATCGGCCTGAAGGGAATCGACCTGCTTGAACCGGAGGAATACGAAGTGCCCCGGCGGTACGGGTTGATTTGCACTATGGCCTACGCGGGAGCGGGCACGATTCCGGATGCGCTCAACCGGCTGGAAAACCACGCGGCGATTGAAGCGAACTTGCGCACCAACATTCCGCTGGCAGCCAAAGCCGGCATTCCGGATGTCATCACTTTCTCAGGAAACCGGCGCGGCATGTCGGACGACGAAGGCGCACGAAACATCATCGCGGGGCTCAACCGCGTGAAGAAAATCGCCGAGGACAACGGCGTGATCCTGTGCCTCGAATTGCTCAACAGCAAGGTGAATCACCCCGATTACATGTGCGACCACACCGCATGGGGCGTGCGCGTTATGCAGGAAGTGAATTCGCCCAACGTGCGGTTGCTCTACGATATCTACCACATGCAAATTATGGAGGGCGACCTGATCGCGACGATCACGGCGAACCTGGCGTGGATTGCGCACTTCCATACGGGCGGCGTGCCCGGACGCCATGAGCTTGACGATACCCAGGAGGTGCAATGGGATGGGGTGATGCGGGCCATTGCAGATGCGGGCTTCAAAGGATACGTGGCGCACGAATTCATTCCCGTGCGCGATCCCTTCGCAGGCCTGCGCGCCGCTGTGGATCTGTGCGATGTGTAGGGGATTCGGTTGTCGCGCGGCGGCAAAAGGATGAAGAGCGGCGCTGAGATGCGGTCAACCTGAACAAGCCGGTTTCATTCCGCCAAGCAACGAATCTACAATGGGTCCTTATGAAAAGTCGCCGGTCGATTCTTGTTGTTCTGGTTTGCGCCGCATGCTCGTTGCATTGTTTTATTCCTGCGCAGGCTCCCGCCGATGCGCCAACGAAATCCGCTCCGCAAGCCGATCCGTTGCTCAATGGATTCCTTGACCCGCCCAACGGCGCGCGGCCGCGTGTGTGGTGGCACTGGATGAACGGAAACATTTCCGTCCAGGGAATCGATCTCGATTTGGAGTGGATGCACCGGATTGGCCTGGGCGGCGTGACCATCTTTGAAGGCGCTATCAACACGCCACAGGTGGTTCCGAATCGACTGATCTACATGACGCCAGAGTGGAAGGATGCATTCAAGACTGCGGTGACAACGGCGCGGGGCTTCGGGATGGAAGTTGCCATTGCCAGCTCGCCGGGTTGGAGCGAGACTGGCGGACCGTGGGTGCCTGCCGCGCAAGGCATGAAGAAGATGGTCTGGAGCGCGACGCGCGTTGAAGGCGGGAGGCCCTTCGTGGGAAAGCTGCCTCATCCGCCGGAGGTCGACGGGATTTTCCAGGACTTCGAGGCCCCCGGCAGGCGCGCCGCGGACGGGACCATCGTGACGCCCCCGCAGTTTTATGCCGACTCATCGGTCGTCGCATACAAGATTCCCGACGGCGACGAGCCGCAGTCGAAACTGAATCCGCACGTGACTTCAAGTGGCGGAACAGCGAACGTGGCAGCGCTGTCTGACGGCGATGTGAATACCGTGGCGCTCGATTTACCGGCGAGCGCGGCCGGCAAGGATGCGTGGGTGCAGTTCGATTACGGCCATCCGCAGACCATCCAGGCCGTGACGCTGGCGAGCCTGAATGATGCCGTCAGCGTCTTCGATCAGGAAGGGAATCCAGTTCTTCCGCTGGTTGAATCGAGCGATGATGGCGTGAACTTCAAGAAAGTGGCGGACATTCCGTTCAGCAGCCTGATCGAACGAACGGTTTCGTTCAACGCGGAAGCGGCGCGCGTCTTTCGCATGGTCTTTCCCGCGCAGCCGGCCGGAGTGCCCGGACACGATCACAAAATTACGGAGCTGGTGCTGGAGAGCGGCGCGCGTGTGAACGAATGGGAAAAACGCGCGGGGTATGCCAACGCAAGGGATTTCTTCGCCATTCATGATCCGGAAGTCGCGCCGAAGTTCATCGTGGCGCAGGACGACGTGATCGATTTGACCGGGAAGATGCAACCCGACGGATCGCTCAACTGGACACCACCGGCCGGGAGCTGGATGGTTCTTCGCATCGGCTACTCGCTTACCAGCCATGTGAATGGGCCGGCCCCGGCGGAGGCCACGGGCCTGGAAGTCGACAAGCTGAACCGCGAGTATGTAAAGAACTATCTCGACGGCTATCTCAAGATGTACTCGGGTATAGTGCCGATGGGGCCTGCGGGAGTTTCGTTCCTGCTTACCGACAGCATCGAGGCCGGACCGCAAAACTGGACCGATAACATCCTCGAAGAGTTCCAGAAACGGCGCGGATACGACGCGCGCCCGTGGCTGCCGGCACTTACTGGGGTGGTTATCAAGAGCACCGAGGATACAGACCGCTTCCTCTGGGATTTTCGACGCACGCTCGGCCAGCTGCTCGCGGAAAACCATTACGGCGAGATCGCCGAAGACTTGCACAGCCATGGAATGAGTTACTACAGCGAAGCGCTTGAGTATCATCGGCCGTCTCTGGGCGACGACATGGAGATGCGCAGCCATGCAGACGTTCCGATGGGAGCGATGTGGACCTGGGCGGACAGCCCGGAGTCGGATGTGGATTATAGCGCCGACCTGCGTGGAGCCGCGTCAATCGCGCACATTTACGGACAGAACCTGGTCGGAGCCGAGTCGATGACCTCGCGCGGCCCGGCGTGGTCCTTCTCGCCTAACAATTTGAAAAAGGTCGCGGACCTGGAGTTTGCGCTCGGCGTCAACCGCTTCGAGATTCATGAGTCAACACATCAACCTGCGCCCGACCTGGCGCCGGGATTGACGCTCGGGCCGTACGGACTATGGTTCAATCGCAACGACACGTGGGCCGGGGAGGCCAAACCCTGGATCGACTATCTTGCGCGCTGCTCCTACATGCTGCAGCAGGGACATTACTCCGCGGACGTTGCGTATTTCTACGGCGAGGAAGGCCCGCTGACTGCGGTCTTCGGATGGAAAGGGGTTGAAGACGCCCCGGATGGCTATGGTTTCGACTTTGTCAACAGCGACGTGATCCTGCACGAGTTCAGTTACAAAGATGGCCGGCTAGTAACTCCTGGAGGCACGAGTTATCGGATTCTCTATCTGGGCGGGCGCAGCCAGCGCATCACTCTGGCAGTGTTGCGCCAGATTCATGAATTGGTGGCGCAGGGCGCGGTTCTGGTGGGCAACCGGCCAACGGATTCGCCGAGCCTCGCTGACGATGAGAAGGAGGTTCAGCGCGTCGCCGATCAGTTATGGGGAAGCCGGCCGGCGGCAGGTAAGTTGGTGCGTAAGGTAGGCAAGGGCCGGGTGTACGCGGGGATGAGCGCGAACGATGTGCTGATGGCACTTGGCGAGGTGCGCGATTGGGAATACTCGAAACCGGACGCAGAAACGAACCTGATGTTTGTGCATCGCATGCTCAGCGACGGCGACGTTTATTTCGTCGACAATCGAAAAGACCGCGCCGAAAAGGTTGACGCAACCTTCCGCACCGAAGGGAAAGCGCCGGAGTTATGGGATCCTGCGACGGGCGAAACTCAGCCGATTTCATATCGCATCGCAGATGGCCGCACGACCGTGCCGCTGCAACTCGATCCATACGGGACGACGTTTGTGGTTTTTCGAGCGCCGGCAGCGAAGAACACGCTGGAATTGCCCCCGCCGAAGGAGACGGTAATCGACGGCCTGGACCTGGTGCTCAACCGCGACTGGAGCGTCAGCTTCGAGAAGGGAAGGGGCATTCCGGAGTCGATCGGCTTCCATCGGCTTTTCTCCTGGCCTGAATCTCCGCTTCCGCTTTCAGACGAGGCCCTCAAATACTACTCAGGCACGGCCACTTACTCGAAGACGATCGACATTCCGGCGACTGACATCGCGCGGGGAACGCATCTCTGGCTGGATCTCGGAGACGTGCGAGAGCTCGCCGACGTGAAAGTGAACGATGTAGACCTTGGCATTCTCTGGAAGACGCCATTCAGAGTGGAAGTAACGAGCGCGCTGCAGCCGGGCGCTAACCGGCTGGAGGTACGCGTGACGAATCTCTGGGTCAACCGCATGATCGGCGATCAGCAGCCGTGGGCGATGAAGAAGTATGCGTTTGCCGATTTCATGCCGTACAAAGCGGATTCGCCGCTGTTGCCGTCGGGATTGCTCGGGCCGGTGCGGCTGATTTCGGCAACCGTGCCGTAGGCCGTGCCGATCTGTAGTTTTTGCGAGAACCTCGAGAATTGGGCGCTGGAGATCGCCGCACTGACAGAAAGCAACCGCAGATCCTTCGACTGCGCAGGTGCAGAAAGCCGCACCTGCTGCGCTCAGGATGACAATTCCCTATTTTACTTTTTCTATATGTCGACGCAGCTTAGCGAGGGGTACCGGCAGACGCAGTTGATTTTCGCGCCTGAACTGCAGCCAGCCCGGTAGGGACAAACTACTGAACGGTCAGGCTGACGGGTGTCGATATGCTTGTCGATCCCGACACCGCGGTTACCGTGATGGTGTAAGCGCCGCTCGTGGTGCCGGAGTTGCCGCCGCCGCCCCCGCCACCGCCGGTGTTGCCGCTGCCTCCGCAAGCCACGAGACCGGCCCCGATCGCAACGAACAGCGCGATGATGGTCAGCATGTTGCGCAATGCGCGCCGGCGCGAGGGAATCCAGAGCAGCGCGACGCAAGCGAGCACCGCACCGCTTGTGCCATACCAGCGCGCCGCAGGATTTTCCGGCCGTTGATTCGCGGCCGCAGTCGCAGCGGTGGTGTTGATCGTCAGCGTCGCGGTGCCGGGGCTCGTTCCGGAGAGCGCGACTTGCGCATTGGATGGAGTCCAGCTGAATGTCGGCATATCCTGCGCACCGACGGGGCTGGTCGTAACTACTGCACTCAGCGTGACCGTACCGGAGAACCCGCCAGAAGACGGAGTCACAATGATGGTCGATGTGTTGCCGGTGCTGGAGCCTTTGGCAAGCGTTACCGCGGCGCCGCTGATCGTGTATCCGGACGTAGCGGTGGTCACGAAGCTCTGGATGCTTCCCTGGGTCGTGCCTGCGCTATTCTGTGCCACCGCCTGAAAATAGTACGTGGTGTTCGCGTTGAGGCTGGTGGCGGTGGTAGTGATATTCACGGCTGCGCTTCCGGAGCCAAGGTCCTGCGATACCGACTGGCTCGCTCCGCTCAAGTTGCTGCTGGTTCCGTAGAGGAACCAGGCGTGCGTGTCGGAGCCATTCGGGGTGACCTGCCCATTCAATGTGGCCAGGGTTGCCGCGATGGATGTGGCGGCGGAGGTTGTGACTGTGGGCATTACCGTTGCCGGAACTACCGTGAGCGTTACCGCGCCGCTCGCCAGACCGTAGTCCGTGGAGTCAACGGGAGTGAACGAAGCGGAAAGCCCGAAGTTGCCGGCCGCCGAAAAGATCGTTCCCGCTGCGGGGCTGTAGGTGAATGTGCCTGGCACATTCGCGGTGGCGTTCAATTGTGTTGCGCTCAGCACGGTTCCTGTTGGGACTGCCGCGGGCGTGGCCCAGGTTACGATGGGCGTCGCGCGATTGACTGTCAGCGTGACAGATGCCACGGCGCTGCTGTAGTCCGTGGTATCGGTGGGCGTGAAGACGGCCGTAAGCGTATGCTGACCGCCTGTGAAGACTGCGCCTGCCGCAGGCGAATAGATAAATGAACCAGCGACGCTGGCCGTCGCGTCGAGCTGCGTTACGCTTAGCGCCGTGCCGTAAGTGATGGCGGCGGGCGTGGCCCAGGTAATCGTAGGAATGGGTTTTGGCGCGGTGACGATGATCGTAGTGGATCCGGATGCGTCGTTGTAATCCAGGGTATCCGATGTGTAGGACACCGTCAGAGTGTCGGTTCCAAGAGCAAGAGCGCCGCTGGGAATGACAATGTAAACGCTGTTGCTATCGGGACCTGGGATATCGAGCGTGGTGGCGACCGAGGCATAGGCGCCGCTGGAGAGCGTCACGGTCCCAGTAGGAGGAGTGCCGCCGGTTCCGGTCACAGTGATCAGGATCGACGCCGATTGGGCCGTCGTGACCGTGGGTTGGGCTAAGAGCGTGACAGTTGGCGCAGGCTTGGAAGAACCGGTGTTGGTATAACCGCTGATAAACTGCCCCACGTCGAGCGAGCCAAGGCCGGTGACTTCGCTGTAGCCGCCGGTCGCTCCTAACTGATAACCCGCCTGGCCGCCCGTGAGCCCAGTTGGCCCAGGAGCACTGTTATTGCACATGCTCGGCGTGGCTGTGGAGCAGTTTGATACGCCGCTTGAGACAACGGACACCTGATGAAACGCCGCCGGAGTGCCGGCCGCCATGGAATAGAGCGAAGGGTTCAGGTTGCCTTGGGCGGACCCCGATTGCTGGTCGATGAGCGCGGCCACGCCGGCCATTCCAGGCGCAGCGGCCGATGTGCCCGAAAAGACAACGAAGGGAGTTCCGTTGGCTCCGTTGACGCAACTGCCATCACCGGCTGCGAAACACCCCAGGTAGCCGTCGTGGGCTGAGGAAGAAAATGCGACATCCGGCGTATAGCGTCCCGCGCGTGCCGAGGGCACACCTGTTCCGGTTTGCCAGGTTGGCGTGTTGATGTAACTGCTTGCGCCTCCCCCCGACGCTGCAACCTGCGGCGTCGACCCTGAAGTGAGCGGCTCGTTCCACGCGCCTTCGGGAATATAGCTCAGGGCCGAGGCAAGGTTCACGCCGTTGTTCGAGTTCCAATAGGTGGACGAGTTGGTCGAGTCATTAAACTCGGTTCCTCCCACGCAGGTCGCGAAGCTGGATGAGCAGATGTAATTCGGGCTGTTTGGATAGGGGCTGGCCGGGGGAGCCACGAACGCGGCATCGCACCCTGAGGCGCCGGAGTCTCCAGAAGAAACGAAAACAGAGATTCCTTCGGCCGCAGCCTGCTGAAACAGTGAGTCCCAATCGTCCACACCCGAAGATCCCCCCTCAAGCTCGCAGGCGCCAAAGCTGATTGTCATCACCTGGGCCGGCGGCGGGGTGGATTGGACGATGTAAAGTGCGTCGTCATAGATGCCGCCGCTGGCGGCAGAGGCGACCACCAGTAACAAGGATGCACCGGGGGCGACGCTGCCCGCGCGCATCACGTCGAGCGTCGCTTCTCCCTGGTAATCCATCAAATCGCAGTTGCTGCCACAGCTTGGTGGCGAAGTATACGCCGGTCCGGGATCGACACCGCCGAATGCGGTGGGGATGACCTCGGTGGGGTTCGGGAACGTGGAACCCGTGAGGCTTTTGAAGTTGGTGAAGTCGGCCTGATCCGTGTGCGCCTCGGCCACGATTCCAATTGTCGTTCCGGCGCCAGTGACGCCCGCCGGCAGGTCGTAGATGGTGGCGAAATCGCCGGGCGCAATAAAGTGGTAGTTTGTGTTGCCGCTGGGGATTGTTAAATTGGGCTGGCTGGAAACCATCGGAGTGACGAAATGGGTTGGGTGCTCCTGGATAGTGAAAAGCCCGCGTACCGACCGGATGGCGGGCGCCAGAGCCGTGGGAATCATGGGATCGGACGACACGGAGACAAGCTGCTTGCCGTTGACCTTGTAGTAGTGAAGCTCGGTTCCGAAGGCCCGGCCTACGTTGGCCGCTGCTCCAGTGAATCCAATGAACAGATGACTCGGCGATACCCAATTGACTTGCAGCCCGTAAGACTGGAGCCACGAAGTAATGACCGCGATGTCGTTGCCGGAGAGGCCGAAGCGCTGGCCAATTTCGTCCGGCGTGAGCCAGTGGTGATAATCAGGCGACGAGGGGTTCTGCTGATCGCGAAGCAACTGCTCGAACGCCTGTTCCTGTTGAGAAGAGCGTGCGAGCGCCAGCGTGAGGCTGCTTATGGGGAGTCCGGCGGGAACAACTCCGGCATCGTTGGCAGGGACCGCCCACTGGGGATGGTGATTGGCCAGCGGCTCCGCCTGCGCTGAATCAACGACGCGTGGAAGCCGATCGGGCGCCTGAGCACCTGCCGCGTTCGCTGCGAACACGACGGTTGCAAGTGGGAGTAAGAGAGCGAGTTGCAGCTGATTGCGCGGAGTCATCGTGCTTTGACGCCTCCTCCAGAGGGAAGCCAGGAAAAGCGGTTGATTCGGATTGCGCGTCAGGCCAGACACACCCGCGCACGCGTATCTGTTGAGGGCCGTGACAATTATCGGCTGGATGCATCGGGTATTCAATAACAAATCAGTGTTATATCGAGAGTTAGGCGCAAAAACTCGAATTCCGCTTGCATTTTGCAAGGGAAATTCGGAAAAATGGCGAAGCGGGGTTTCACCAAGTGCAGTGTCGTTCCCCTGACGCGATGCCGAAAACGAAATTGGAAGGGTGCAGGAAGCAGGAGGTCAAAATGAGTGGTGTGCGAGTCCTTGTCGGAACGCATAAGGGAGCGTTTGTTCTCAACTCAGACGGCAAGCGCAAAGACTGGACCGTGAGCGGTCCGTTTTTCGCCGGCTGGGAGATTTACCACATGAAGGGTTCGCCCGTGGATCCAGACCGAATCTACGTCTCGCAGACCAGCGGGTGGTTCGGCCAACTGATTCAGCGTTCGGACGATGGCGGCAAGACCTGGCACCAGCCGGGATTGGCCGATGAAGCGATTCCCGCTCCCGGGCCGCCGGCAGCGCTGCCCAACAGGTTCGTATACGATGCGTCGCCGGAGACGGGCAGGCCGCTGACCACACATCAGTGGTACGACGGCACGCAGCATCCGTGGGAGTTCAAGCGCGTGTGGCACATCGAGCCCTCGCTGACCGATTCGGAGACCGTGTATGCGGGCGTTGAAGACGCGGCACTGTTTCGCTCCGCCGACGGAGGCGAGAACTGGCAGGAGCTCTCGGGATTGCGCGGGCACGGGACCGGTCCCAAATGGCAGCCGGGCGCGGGCGGCTTGGGATTGCACACCATCCTTCTCGATCCGACCGATCCCAAGCGGATCTACATTGCCATTTCGGCCGCCGGAGCGTTTCGCACGGACGATGGCGGCGTGACGTGGAAGCCGATCAACAAGGGGCTTCGCTCGCAGTACATTCCCGATCCCAACGCCGAAGTCGGGCACTGCGTGCATCATGTGGCCATGCACCGCTCGCGTCCAGACGTGCTGTTTATGCAGAAGCACTGGGATGTGATGCGCACCGACGACGCCGGCGAGAACTGGCGCGAAGTGAGCGGCAACTTGCCAACGGACTTTGGCTTCGCGATCGACGTGCACGCGCATGAGCCGGAGACGCTTTATGTTGTGCCGATCAAGAGCGACTCCGAGCATTATCCGCTTGACGGCAAGCTGCGCGTTTACCGCAGCCGCACCGGCGGCAACGAATGGGAACCGCTGGCCAGGGGACTGCCGGAAAAGGATTGCTATGTGAACGTGCTGCGCGATGCCATGGCCGTCGATACGCTCGACGATTGCGGCATCTACTTCGGCACCACGGGCGGCCAGGTGTATGCGTCGTCTGATTCAGGCGATAGCTGGGCGCCGATCGTGCGCGACTTGCCTGCCGTGTTGTCAGTGGAAGTGCAGACGCTGAATTAGACAGGGACCAAGGGACCGAGGGAACAAGGTGCAGCAAGACAGCAGACAGTAGACTGGCAGACAGCGAATCGTAGGCAGCGGAACGATGAAGGAGTTTTCGCGTTGAGCGAAGCGGCGAAGACGAGTGTGGCGACGGTGCGGGTTGCGCTGCCTTTTCATCTGCGCAACCTGGCGCGTGCCGAGGGCGATGTGGCGCTTGAAGTCTCCGCGCCGGTTACGATTCGCGCCGTGCTCGATGCTCTCGAGGCGCGCTATCCCATGCTGCGCGGGACCATTCGCGAATACGAAACCGGACAGCGTCGTGCATTTCTGCGCTTTTTCGCCTGCGAAGAAGATTGGTCCCTCGAATCGCCTGACAAGCCGTTGCCCGACGCGGTCGCATCGGGCAAAGAGCCCCTGCTGATTTTGGGAGCGATTGCGGGCGGGTGAAACGGCAGCGGCCGAACGTCTGCCGATCAAGACGTCGTCATGCGGGTCGTTCGCGCCTTCTGGCCGGGCTCTTTACGCGTGAATTTCGCGATCCGGACGCGCTTGGCAAGTCCGAGTTTCTTGAGCAGCCAAATACCGTAATAATTGGGGTCGAACTCATACCACGCAAGACCGTGCCGGGCTGAGACTGGATTTGCATGGTGATTGTTATGCCAGCCTTCGCCGCCGGTGAGCAGAGCCACCCACCAGCTGTTCCGCGAATCGTCCCGCGTTCCAAAGCGCCGCCCGCCGTGGAGATGGGTGGCGGAGTTCACGAGCCATGTGGCATGCAGACCGAGGGTGACGCGCAGGAAGATGCCCCAAAGGAACAAGCCTATTCCGGCCCTGATGCCGCCAATAAGAGTTCCCGCCGCCAGCAGACCCACACCCAGAATGGTCAACGGAATCCAATGGTACTTGCTCAACCAGACCTGCACGCGGTCCCTGGCGAGATCGGGAGCGTAACGGGCGAGGGCCTCAGTCTCGGTATTGAGCGCGCGGCCTGTGATAATCCAACCGATGTGCGCCCACCAGGTACCTTCCCGCGGTGTGTGCGGGTCGCCGAGTTGATCGCTGTGCTGATGATGGATGCGATGCGTTGCCACCCAGGCGATGGGACCTCCTTCGAGGGCCAGAGTGCCACAGACTGAAAGAAAGTATTCGATCGCTTTGGGCACCTGATAGCCGCGGTGCACAAGCAGGCGATGATAACCCATGCCGATTCCGCAGTTGACCGCGAGAACATAAAGTACCACCGCAACAATCAGATTGGTCCAGCTAAAGAAGAAAAGCGCGGCAATGGCGCCCAAATGGAAGATGGCCATGAAGATAGCGGTAACCCAGATTACGCCTGACTCATTTTGCGCCCGCCCCATTTGGATGCCAGAAGGCGACGGCGGCTTGCCGGCTTGCGGAGTGTCGTCTGGATGCTCGCGCACTAACCTGTCGATGGATGGCCAAAGGAGCTGGTCCTGCGGCGCCTCTTGTGGGGATTTTTCGATGAGTACCTTCTCGGGCATTGGAAACTCCTTGGAACACACTCCTCACCATTTCTAGATCGCTGGGAGGCAGGTTGAATGTTCAAAACAGAACACATGTAGGGAACAATTTTTCGGATACGCGTTTCTTTTGCGCAAAGAATCGCTGCAGGCGCGGCTAGTGTTCTTCTTTGCCGGGGCGGAGCATGAGAGCGCGGATGGCTTCGCGGGGGTCCTTTCCCTCGTTGAGGATGAGTTCCATTTGCGCCGTGATAGGCATTTCTACATTGTTTTTGCGGGCAAGGCCGAGAGCGGCGTGCGTCGTGTGCACGCCTTCAGCAACTTTGCCGCCCAGCGAGGCAAGAATCTCCGGTAGCTTCCGGCCCTGGCCAAGCTGTTCTCCGACCGTGCGATTGCGGCTGAGCGAGCCGGTGCAGGTGAGCACCAGGTCGCCGATTCCAGAGAGCCCGCTGAGAGTCTCGCGGCGGCCGTCGCAGGCTACGGCGAGGCGCGTCATCTCGGCAATGCCGCGCGTGATGAGCGCGGCTATTGAGTTGTAACCCAGGCCCACTCCGACGGCGATTCCCGCGGCGATGGCGATGACGTTCTTGAGCGCGCCGCCGAGTTCGACCCCAATGACGTCGGTGGAGGTATAAAGGCGGAGAGTTTCCGACGAGAATTCCTGCTGGATGAGTCCGGCGACTTCCGGATCACTGAAGGCAATGGTGAGGGCGGTGGGTTGGCCCTGCGCCACTTCCTGCGCGAAGCTGGGGCCTGAGAGCGCGCCGATCGGGAGCAGAAGTCCGGCAGGCTCGAGGATTTCAGAGAGAACCTTGGTCATGCGATAGAGGGTGCGGTCTTCAAGACCCTTGGTGGCGCTGACGACAAACTGCCCGCTGCGCATATGAGAGCGGATGCGCAACAGAGTGGGGCGGAGAAATTCCGAAGGAATGGCGGAGATGAGGATATCGGCGGTGGTGATAGCGGCGCGGTCGCCGGTGACAGTCACGTCGGGCGGGATGGGAAAGCCGGGAAGGAATTGCGTGTTCTCTCCGGCGTCGAGTATCTGGAGGGCGAGCTCGGGCGTGTGAGCCCATAGCGAGAGCTGGTGGCCGCCGCGGCGGTGGAGGGAGAGCGCGATAGCGGTTCCCCAGGCGCCGGAACCTAAGATGACAATGCGGCTCATGCTGTCTTGTGAGCTCCGATTCGGGATTCAGTGCCTGCCATAAGGCGCCTGATATTCGGGTAGTGTTTGACGATAATGAGCAGTGAGACGAGAGCTCCAGCTACAAAGAAAAAGGGCGGCCGGGAGCCTGTGACGAGCAGCCACGCAAAGATGGGAAAGCTGAAGGCAGCGACGATGGAAGCGACGGAGACGAATCGGCTGAGCGCCAGGACGACGGCGAAGACGCCAATGGCGGCCAAAGCCGCGATCGGCGACGCGACGAGAAAGACTCCAAAACCCGTGGCCACGCCTTTGCCGCCGCGAAACCTGAGCCAGACGGGGAACATGTGACCGAGAACTGCGCAGAGGGCAGCGAATGCTTCGGCGGTGCGTAGAGGAACGGAAGGCATCCAAAGCGATGCGAGATAGCCTCCGAGCCAGACCGCCGCGCAACCCTTGAGGACGTCGAGGGCGAAAGTGGCTGCGCCAAGACCCTTGCCGCCGGCGCGCATTACGTTGGTGGCGCCGATGTTGCCGCTGCCCATGGAACGGATATCCTGACGGCGGAAGATGCGATAGAGCAGGTATCCCGTGGGGATGGACCCGAGCAGATAAGCGGCGATGGCGATCCCAGCGAACGGCACAAAGATCAAGTTTAGCAGGTGAGGACACTCCGTTTGGACGCGCGACCGCGCCGCATGGGTTGCGTGTGAGCCGGGCACTCCCGTGATGTAAGGCGCGACCGCCAGATCAGATCCTCTGCAACAGCCGGGTTCAATCCCCTTTATTTCGTTGCCGTTCGTCGCCGGCAGACACATGGTCTGCGTCGCTCCTTTGTCCCGGAACAAGAAAAAACTGGCTCCCGGCTCCCACTTCTTCGGTTGCAGGAAGCTCTCCGGACTAATAGATCGCTTTGCGGGCGCTGCGAACCTCGGCAGCGAGGATTTCAAGCAGCTTGAGAGACAAGGCGGGATCCGTTTGCATCAGGGCGGTCAGATCGGTGTTGCTGACGAAGCTGACTTTGGCTCCGGCTCGAGCGATTGCGCTGAGCGTGTAGGGCTGATTGCTGATGGCGCCGGGTAGGCCGAGAATGGAGCCGGGCTTGGCCTGCACAGCGAACAGCGAGTGTCCATCGGGCGACATCATGCTGAGTGTGATCGTGCCGTCGTGAAGGATGAAAACGCCCACAGAAGGCTCGTCCTGGCGGAAAAGCACTCCGTCGGACGCGCAGGGAACCGGAGTGGCGCGCCCCGCGAGGGCTCGAAGCAAAACCGGATCAGCGAGAAACGCATCGGGGTCAAGCAGCACGTGAGGGACTTCCAGGGCAGTCGATTTCTTCATCAGTATGCTCCGAACGGGGAATATCGAAGCCATCATTTCATTAAGTGGGACCCGGAAATTGTGATAGGTATCACGTTCTCTAGGTTAACAAACCAGTCAACGACGCGGATTGACCGGGAGCGGCGGCCCAGCCTGGAAGCCGAAACGCGTTGAAGAATGGTGGCCGGGGACCGTTCGCTAGACTGAGAGCAGGGATTGGACGCTATGGCAGGCATTCTGCGCAAGATCGGCACCACGCTGGAGATGATCAAGTGGGAGCACTCGATCTTCGCGCTGCCGTTTGCCGTGACGGCCATGCTGCTGGCTGCGGGTGGCTGGCCCGGTTGGCGGACGCTGGGCTGGATTGTGGTGGCCATGGTGGCTGCGCGGTCGGCGGCCATGGCGTTCAACCGGTGGGCCGACGCGGAGCTTGACGCCGAGAATCCGCGAACCCGGAGCAGGGCGATTCCTGCGGGACTGCTTTCAAAGCAATTTGTGATGGGATTTACTTGCGTGGCGATCGTGGTGTTTCTCGCTGCCGCGGCGGAGCTGAACCGGCTGGCACTGGAGCTGGCGCCGGTGGCGCTGGCGGTGCTGCTGGGCTACAGCTACCTGAAGCGAATGACGCGGTGGTCGCACCTGGGGTTGGGATTGGCGCTGGGGCTCGCGCCCTCCGCGGCGTGGATTGCCGTTCGCGGCAGCCTGGACCCGCGCATCCTGGTCCTGACCGCTGCAGTCACGTTGTGGGCTGGCGGATTTGATGTGTTGTATTCATGCCAGGACTACGAACACGATCGCGTGGCCGGATTGCACAGCCTGCCCCAGGCGAGCGGTGTGGCCGCGGCGTTCTGGACAGCACGGTTGATGCACCTTGCAATGCTTGCGCTGCTGGTATGGTTCGGGTTTCTTTTTGGCTTTGGACTGACAGGTTGGATTGGGATTTGCGCGGTCGGCTTGCTGCTGGCTTACGAACACTCCATCGTTTCGCCGCGCGACCTGCGGCGGCTGAACGCCGCGTTCTTCACCATGAATGGCGTGATCGCGATGGTGTTTCTGGGATTTGTGACGGCGGATTTGTGGATGAAGCGGTGAGGCAGCCGCGGCACGTTCCAGCAAGGCGGTTGCCGGGAATGTCGGAAAGGGAGAAGACTTTGCGTCGATTCGTTTCGTCTTTTCTGATGGAGGCCTGCGGTTGATCGCTATGATGGCAACCATGAAAGCATATCCGGTTCTTGTTGCGAGTGTTGCTCTGTTTGTCGTTGCGGCGGGAGGCCCGACAGTATTTGCCCAGTCCGCGCCCGCCGTCAAGCCGTCTCCATCTGCCGCCGTCATGGTGCCGTTCGTTGGTTGCGCGTCGGATGGGCAGGCCGGGCCGCAGGCGGCTCCAACCAGCAAGAGTCTCGCAGTCGCGATTCCGGCGGCCCTGGCGCAGCGGCTCGCATATTACAAGTCGGAATACGGTCCCGGAGTTCTGGCGCCGCGCGGGTGGAATTGCTTTGCCAACTACGGCTCCGACGGGGGCAATCTCTTCGTTAGCCCAGACCCGATCAACACGAGCGACTTGTTCTCAATGAACTGGAAGGGATTTACCGGGCAAGTCATCGAAATATCGGAAATGGTTGGCGGCACGTCGGGAAGATTCGAAGTCGCGAAGGTCATCGCGCGCGTGTTTCCGGCGTACAAGGCGTTCGCGCAAAATGTGATTGCAGAGGGGCTGGAACCGGCCAGCGACTTTCCGTTTGGCCCGTACCCGGCCGACAAACTCACCTATCGCGGCAAAAGTATTGTCGAGTTTGAAACTGCGGCGAACAGTGACGGTCTGGGAACGGATTCGCGCCTGCAGAAGAACGCGAGCCCGATCGGCGGCGTGGCGATCATCGCAGGGCCGGACAACGACCTGGTGCAGTTGTCCACGCGCGTTCCGGCGAATGACAGCGACCTGATTGGGGCGATGGTTGGGCAGGCGGAGAAGGAAGCAGCAGCCGACACATCTCAATGAGCCGCGCCTGAATTCCTGCTGATTGCGTGTGGTATGGTGCGAAAGGAAAAGCAACCCCGGATCTGGACGAAGAGCAACCGCAGATCCTTCGACTCATCCGCCCGCCGCGGCGAGTGGATTCGCTCAGGATGACATCCGGAATAAGTCTGAATTCTGTAGCTTTAAGAAGACTTTAGATGTTGGCGAAGAAAGAAACAGCATGAAGATTGCCATTCAGGGAGAGCCGGGCTCGTTCAGCCATGAAGCGGCGCTGAAGCTGGTGCCGGATGCGGAGATTGTCCCCTGTGCGCTCTCGGCGGAGGTGTTTGCCGCGCTCGACTCCGGCGCCGCCGATGCCGCCGCGATTCCCATCGAGAACAGCCTGGCCGGGTCGGTGCTGGAACACTTCGACCTGCTGTTGCATCACGACGTCAAGGTGGTGCGCGAGACGCTGATTCGCATACGGCACAATCTGATCGCCGTCGCCGGCGCGAAGATGGGCGAAATTGAGCGCGTGTATTCCCATGCCGTGGCGCTGGGGCAGTGCCGGCGCTTTCTGGCCTCCCATCCGGCGATGAAAGCGGTGGCCTTTTACGATACGGCGGGGAGCGTGAAGCAATTGGTGAGCACGCACGACACGACTGCGGCGGCCATCGCCAGCGAGCGTGCGGCCGAGTATTATGGCGCGGAAATTCTTGCCCGCGGTATCGAGGACGATGCGGAGAATTACACGCGATTTTTTCTGGTGCGGCCCAGTGCGGAGGCGGAGACCGATCCAGCGGCGAACAAGATGAGCGTTGCCTTTACGCTGGAGGACCGTCCGGGGGCGCTGGTGGCGGCGTTGACCACACTGAGCGCAATGGGCACCAACTTTACCAAAATCGAGTCGCGGCCCGTTCCCGGCAAGCCCTGGGAGTACATCTTTTATGTGGATTGCGGGATTGCATCGCTCGAAGAGGGGACGCTCACCCTCAAGACGCTACGCGCGCACTGCGGCATGGTCAAAGAACTGGGCCACTACCGCGAGGCGCGCAGGGCAGAGAATGCCGGCGCTGCGTAAAAATCGCGCGAGTGCAAAAGCAAAAAGGGACGGACTGATTGTCCGTCCCCTTTGATTTCCCGGTCCCTTGTTCTCTTGGTCTCTCGTTCCCTTGGTTTCTCGTTCCCTGTTTCTTAGAAGTGATAGGCTACGCCGACCAGCGGCTCGGACATGTTCCACCACTCGTTCGTGGTGAAGTTGTAGCCGCTTGCTCCCACACCAAAGGTCGGCACCTTCGAAACCAGCCCGCGATACTCCACGCGGATATCGAAGCTGGGGCTGACCTCGTAAGCGAAGCCCGCGCCGTACATTCCGCCAACAGCCGTCTGCTGGTGGGCATCGAGGGTCTTGGTTCCCGAGTTCAGGATGGGCAGGAAAATGATTGCCGCCGGACCCGCCTCGACAAAAGGATTGAAGTTCTTGAAGACGAAGGAGCGCACGTAAGCACCCGAGATCTCCTGCGTGCGGGCGAGAATGCCGATACCGCCAGGAAACTGGGGACCAAAATACGTGATTTTGTTCTCGTAAGTAAGGCCATAGTTGGCTTCAAGTGCGCTTGTGGGCGTCAGCATGAAACGATAGCTGGCCAATCCGCCGTAGGCGGTGGTGGAGTGGACTTGAATGTCGGTGGATGAAGCCTTGTATGGCTCGATCAGCGCCGATCCGCTCAGGCTGAAGTCCTGGCGGCTTTCCTGGGCGCGAGCTGCGGCCACGCAGACGGCCAGCAGACAGACAGAAAAAGCAATCTTCTTCATTCGATCCTGTTCCTCTTGGATTGCACAACCCATGTGGAGCGGCAATGCACATGCCGATTTCCACACACTGATCCGGCGCACCGGAAGCCCCGTGCCCCGCTCTCAGCATTGTAAATGGCCGGAGCGGGTAGCGGCCGTTATCCGATTGAAAACGCCGAAAGGGTAAGCATCTGGAACCTTAGACGCGCGAGCACAAAAGAGGAAAGTAGGGGAGAGCTGGGACCAGGGACCGAGGGACTAAGAGAACAAGAAGACATATCTTTTTGGCGTACTTTGGGGCTCGGGTTCGATTTGTAGTAACCGATGATGACTGACGGCATGGTTGGGCTTCGGTCCTCGGCCCCTCGTTCCCCGTTTTTTCATCCAGCCCGCTCCACGTGGTAATAAAAAGGCGGTCCTTGCTCTTTCGCCATGGTTCTCAGGGTGTTTAAAAAAGCTTTGGCGGCGTAGGACAGTGCGGCCCGGCGCCGGTGTACGAGCCGCAGCACGCGGCGCACGTCGAGCTCGTCGACTTTCACCCGGACCAGGTCGCCGGTTTCGAGTTCGCGCGCCACTGTCAGGTGAGGCACGAGCGCCACGCCATTCCCCATCCCCACAAATCGCTTGATGGCCTCGATCGTGGGCAGCTCGATGCCCATATTGAGCGGCGTGCGGTAGCGCTGGAAGGTCTCAATAACCTTGCGGCGCAGCGGCGAAGCTACGTTGTGCGCAATAAAGTTTTCATTGCCCAGGTCGCGGATGGAGACACGTCCTGCGCGAGCCAGCGGATGATTCGGGCTCACGATGAAGGCCAGGCTGTCACCGTAGACGGCGATCGTGCGGACCTGCGCCGGATCGGGCTTGAAGGAAATGACGCCGAGCTCGAAGCTGCGCAGAGTCAGCTCTTCGGGGATGTGCGAGGCCAGCATGCGTTGCACGGTGACGCCCACATGGGGAAACTCGCGGCGGAAAGCATCAACGGCGGGCAGAAGGTACATGCAGGTGTACTCGTTGGCGGCCAGTTGCAGGTGGCCGCGTTCCAGGCTTTTCAGCTCGTCAAGGGCGCTCGAGGCCTCGCGGCGCAGCGCCAACAGGCGCAGAGCGTAGTCGCGCAGCAAAGTGCCGGCAGCGGTGAGCGAGCCATCCCGCGAAGTGCGGTCGAACAGCGTTTCGCCGACCGAGCCCTCCAGCTTGCGAATCACCTGGCTGACGGCGGGCTGGGTGCGGTGCAGGCGCTGGGCGGCTCGGGAAAAACTGCGTTCCTCGGCCACGGCGAGGAAGGTTTCAAGCTGGCTGAGTTCCATGGAGGCTCCTTCGGGAATGCGGCCCGTGATTCGTGGATCGTGATGCGTGAATCGCGTCGCGGCGCCGTCCGCCGTTCACGGCTCACGATTCACGGTTCACGAATTGAAACATAAGTAATTCTAATGCACTCTAAAAGAATTATAACTTTGCCTTATACTACTCGGTAGGTGACAATTAAGGAGTTGAACGAGGCCGGTCTTCCCCGGCAGGCACAGAACAGGAATACCCATGAGCGGCGAAGCTGTAGTTTTTTTCGACACCACCCTGCGCGACGGCGAGCAGTCGCCGGGTTGCAGCATGACCACGCAGGAAAAGCTCACCATGGCCCACGCCCTTGAAGATCTGGGAGTGGACATCATCGAAGCCGGCTTTGCCATGGCTTCGGAGGGCGATTTTGCCGCCATTGCGACGATCACGCAGGCTATTCGCAAGCCGCGCATCGCGTCGCTGGCCCGGGCCAAGACCGAGGATATCGAAATGGCGGCGCGGGCGCTGCAGTTTGCCGACCGGGCGCGCATCCACGTGTTTCTCGCGTCGAGCGACCTGCATCTCGAGTACAAATTGAAAATGAGCCGAGCGGAGGCGCTGGAGCAGTGCGGCGAAAGCGTGCGCCTGGCGCGATCGCTTTGCGACGATGTGGAGTTTTCTCCCGAGGACGCGACCCGTTCGGATCGGGATTTTCTGGTGGAGATGGTGCGCATTGCCGTGGAGGCAGGCGCGACAACCATCAACATGCCCGACACCGTGGGCTACGTGACTCCCGAGGAGTACGGCAAGATGTTTCGCGAGGTTCGCGAGCGCGTTCCCGCAATCGACGAAAAGGGCGTTGTGCTTTCTGCGCACTGCCACGACGATCTGGGACTGGCGGTGGCGAATTCGCTGGCCGCGATTCAGGCCGGCGCGCGCCAGGTGGAGTGCACCATCAACGGCATCGGCGAGCGGGCAGGCAACGCGGCGCTTGAGGAGATTGCGGCGGCGCTTTATGTGCGCGGCGATTACTTCGGCTTGTCGACAGCAATCAAGCTCGACCAGCTTTATCCAACAAGTGAAGTGCTGGGGCAACTGATCACTTTCAGACCCTCCCCCAACAAGGCGGTCGTGGGCGCCAATGCATTCGCGCATGAGTCCGGCATTCATCAGCACGGAATGCTGGCGAATCCCTTGTGCTACGAGATCATGACGCCGCAGCTTGTGGGCGTGGCGCGGACGCATTTGGTGCTGGGCAAGCACTCCGGGCGCGCCGCGCTCAGACATAGATTGGAACAGCTCGGATTCACCGTCAGCCGCGAGGAGTTGCAGCACGTTTACTATCGGTTTGTGGCGCTGGCCGACCGCAAGAAAAATATCTACGATCAGGATCTGGTCGGACTGCTGCCGGACAACATTCGCGAGCGGCGCACGGAGCCGGTGAGCGAGCTGGACTGAAGAAGGCAGGGAACAAGGGACCAAGGGAACGAGGTCTCCGCTTCTGACTTTTCGCGCTGCGAAACTAAGAACTGCGAACTAAGAACTGAGAACTGAACAATGAAGCTGAAGATTCTAGTGACGGCCGGTGACGGCATCGGCCCCGAAGTGACCAACGAAGCGGTTGCCGTGCTGAAAGAAACGGCGGCGCTGGGCGGGCACGAATTCACGTTTGCCGAGAAGCGTATCGGCGGCGTGGCGATTGTGCAGGACGGAACACCGCTGCCTGCGGACACGCTTGAAGCGGCGCTCGCGTCGGATGCGGTTTTGTTGGGCGCGGTGGGCGGCAACGAGTTCAACTCGCTCGCGCCGGACAAGCGGCCTGAGGGCGGGTTGCTGCAGATTCGCGCGGCGCTGGGCGGATTTGCGAATCTGCGCCCGTGCTTCTCATTCAAAGAGCTCACGGTCAACAGCCCGCTGCGGCCGGAGATCATTGAAGGCACCGACATTCTTTTTGTGCGCGAATTGCTGGGCGGAGCGTATTTCGGTAAGCCGCGCGAGTGGAATAAGGAAAAAGGCGTTGGCTACAACACGATGATTTACACGAGGGACGAAGTCGTCCGCGTGGCGAGGGTCGCGTTTGACCTTGCCGCGAAGCGCCGCAAGAAATTGACCAGCGTGGACAAGGCCAACGTGCTCGAGGTTTCGCAGCTCTGGCGCGCGACGGTGAACGATGTGGGCAAGGATTTTCCGGGCGTGATGCTGGAGCACCAATATGTTGACGCGATGGCGATGCACATTATGAATCGCCCGCGCGACTTTGACGTAGTGTTGACGGAGAATTTGTTTGGCGACATTCTGAGCGACGAGGCGGGCGTAATTACAGGCTCGCTCGGGATGCTGCCCTCGGCGACGATTGGCGGCAAGGTCAACTTGTATGAACCGGTCCACGGATCGGCGCCAGACATCGCGGGCAAGGGCTTGGCCAATCCGCTGGGCGCGATTTTGACCGCCGCGCTGATTCTGCGCCACTCCGCGGGCCTGGAGGCCGAGGCCGCTGCGATCGAGTCGGCGGTGCGCAAGGTGCTTGAGCAGGGCTTCCGCACGCCTGACCTGGCGCGCGGCAATACGCAGGGAGTGACGGTGCTCTCGACGAAGGAAATGGGCGCGAGAGGTAAGAGCACAGCAGCATCGTGCTTCAAGCAGGCACACTCGTTCACGCGTAAGAGCCAACAGCTGAGTAATCGCTGTTTTTAGGAGCTGTAATTCAATGAGTAACGAAGCGAAAACATTATTTGAAAAAGTTTGGGAGCAGCATGTGGTGGTTGAGCCGAAGGGCGAGCCCACGCTGCTCTATATCGACTTGCATTTGGTGCATGAGGTGACCTCACCGCAGGCATTTGAGGGGCTGCGGCTGGCTGGGCGCAAGGTGCGCAGGTCCGATCGCACCATTGCCACGGTGGACCACAACGTGCCGACGACCATTGAGGGCCGGCTGAATATCGTGGACCAGATTTCTGCCAGGCAGATCGAGACGCTGCGCAAGAACTGCGCTGACTTCGGCGTCGAGCTCTACGACGTGAACTCGCGCGAGCAGGGCATTGTGCACGTGATCGGACCGGAGCTGGGACTGACCAAGCCGGGCATGACGATTGTGTGCGGCGATTCGCACACTTCGACGCACGGCTCGAAGGGTTGCGGCTGGCGGGGCGCAAGGTGCGCCGGTCCGATCGCACCATTGCCACGGTGGATCACAACGTGCCGACGACCATTGAGGGCCGGCTGAACATCGTGGACCAGATTTCTGCCAGGCAGATCGAGACGCTGCGCAAGAACTGCGCTGACTTCGGCGTCGAGCTCTACGACGTGAACTCGCGCGAGCAGGGCATTGTGCACGTGATCGGACCGGAGCTGGGACTGACCAAGCCGGGCATGACGATTGTGTGCGGCGATTCGCACACTTCGACGCACGGCGCGTTCGGCGCGTTGGCGTTCGGCATCGGCACCAGCGAAGTGGAGCATGTGCTGGCCACGCAGACGCTGCCGCAAGGGAAACCGCAGACTTTTCGCATCGCGGTCGAAGGCAAGCTTCCGCTGGGCGTTACAGCGAAAGACGTAATCCTGGCCATCATCGGAAAGATTGGCACGGACGGCGCGACGGGCTGCGTGATCGAGTACGCCGGCTCGGCGATTCGCGCGCTCTCGATGGAAGGCCGCATGACGGTTTGCAATATGAGCATCGAAGCGGGCGCGCGCGCGGGCATGATCGCGCCGGACGAGACGACATTTTCTTACCTGAAGGGCCGCAACTTTTCGCCTAAGGGCGCGGATTGGGACAAGGCCGTATCCGAGTGGAAAAAGTTGCCGTCGGATCCGGGCGCGAAGTTCGATCGCGAACTGGTGATCGACGCGGCGACTTTGGTGCCGTATATAAGTTGGGGGACGAGCCCTGGCATGGTGGCGCCGGTGGTATCGAATGTTCCTGACCCGGCGAAGGCCGACAACGAAGTTGATCGCAAATCGTTTGAGCGGGCGCTCGAATATATGGACCTGAAAGCGGGCACGCCATTTGAGGAGATCGCAATCGATCGCGTCTTCATCGGCTCCTGCACCAACGGACGGATCGAGGACTTGCGCGCGGCAGCAAAGATTGCCGCGGGGCACAAAGTTTCAACGCACGTGAGCGCGATGGTGGTTCCCGGCTCGCAACTGGTAAAGGCGCAGGCCGAGAAGGAAGGCCTGGACCGGATCTTCCGCGAGGCCGGTTTCGATTGGCGCGAGCCGGGCTGCTCGATGTGCCTGGGCATGAACCCCGACATTCTTTCGCCGGGCGAGCGCTGCGCCTCGACCAGCAACCGCAACTTTGAAGGGCGACAGGGACGCGGCGGGCGCACGCATTTGGTCTCGCCGGAGATGGCCGCTGCGGCCGCAATCGCCGGGCATTTTGTGGACATTCGGACATGGAATGTAAATGAGGGGCGCGTGAATGAGGAGGTAGAGGCCTAATGGAACCGTTTCGCACCTTGACCGCGTTGGCAGCGCCGCTCGATCGCGCCAACGTGGATACCGACCAGATTATTCCCAAGCAGTTTTTGAAGCGCATCGAGCGCACGGGCTACGGCGATTTTCTGTTCTTCGACTGGC
>CAVXMJ010000033.1:0-92389 GCA_963762905.1 uncultured Acidobacteriaceae bacterium
CTTGGCCGCGTTTGGGACAGCAGTCTGGTGCGGTAGCGCAAAACGCCTCATTGCTCTCGACGATCGACGGGCCAGGCCGATCACGGCATCCGCGGTCCAACTTGACAGGGTTCTCGACTTCAGTATTTAATTAATGCGTTAGTTAATTTCATTATGCCAATGGCAACAAAATCGAGGCGCGCGCCGGGGCGGGGCAAATCTTCACGCCCGCCGGGAAGGCCCACTTCCCACTCCGGACTTTATGCGCGCGAGGAGCTGATCGAGGCGGCGACGGAGCTTTTTGCGATGCAGGGAGTGGCGGCGACGACGTTTGCCATGATTGCCGAGCGGGCGCAGCTGACTCCGGCGATGCTGCACTACTACTTCAAGGACAGGGACCAATTGCTGGATGCGGTAGTGCTGGAGCGGCTCGCACCGCTGATTACGGGCGTGTGGGGACCGGTGACGGCGGGCGAAGCTCCGGCTGAGATTGTGCGGGGAGTAGTGGAGCGGATGCTGGCCGGGATCGAGAAGATGCCGTGGGTACCGTCGACGTGGATGCGCGAGGTGCTGAACGAAGGCGGGCTGCTGCGGACGAGAGTGTTGCGCTACCTGCCTTTCGAGAAGATAGGCGTGCTGAGCAAGAGCGTGGCCAAGGCGCAGGCTGCGGGAGCGGTGAATGCGGATCTCGATCCGGGGCTGATTGTTTTTTCGGTGATCGGGCTGGTGATGATGCACATGGCAACGATCACTCTGTGGGCAGAGATTTTCGGGCGGAAAGCTCCGAACCGTCAGGCATTGAGCGGGCATATTACTGGACTGCTCCTTCATGGCTTGCAGCCTGGTGCAGGACCGAGATCGGGCGGGCGGATGAAACGCAAGGCGGGATCGAGGCGTAAGTGAGGATGGAGGGGAAGATGCAGGTTCTGCGAGGGAAGACCGTTGCGGGCGCAGTTGCGGCTGCGGCGCTGACTCTGATGGCGGGCTGCGCGCGGAAGGCAACGAATACATACCAGGGCTATATCGAAGGAAAATTCGTATACGTAGCTTCGCCGCAAAGCGGCAGGCTTGACCAAGTGAGCGTGGCGCGCGGCGACACGGTGGCGGCCGGGCATCCGCTGTTTGCGCTGGACGATGAGCCGGAAGCTTCGGAGATGCGGACGGCGGAACAGGTGCTGCGCAGCTCGGAGTCGCGGCTGAACGATCTGGAGACAGGAAAGCGGCCGACAGAGGTGGATGTGACGCGCGCGCAACTGGCACAGGCGGTTGCGGACAGGAAGCAGGCTGACGAGATTCTGACGAGTGATGAGGCGCAGTTCAAGGCGGGGGGAATTGCGCAGACGGAGCTGATCAACGCGCAGGCGGCCGCGGAGACGAGCGCTGCGAAGGTGCGGGAACTTGAAGCCGATCTAGCGGTGGACGCGCTGCCAGCGAGGGAGGAGCAGATCAAGGCGCAGATGAATCAGGTGGCAGCGGATCGGGCCTCGCTGGCCAGTGCGGACTGGCACCTGAAGCAAAAGCAGATTGTGTCGCCGCGCGACGGGCTGGTGTTCGACACGCTTTACCGGCAGGGCGAGTGGGTGGCGGCGGGAAATCCGGTGGTGGAGATTCTGCCGCCGGAGAACATGGAGATTCGATTTTTTGTGCCGGAGACGGTTGTAGGCGGGCTGCGCGTGGGAGGGAGCGTGCGCGTGGCGTGCGACGGATGCGCGAGCGACGTTGCGGCGAAGATCAGCTTTGTGTCGCCGCAGAGCGAGTACACGCCGCCGGTGATCTACAGCAACGAAAACCGGTCGAAGCTGGTGTACATGGTGATCGCGAATCCACCGGCGCAGACAGCGTCCACGCTGCATCCGGGCCAGCCCGTAGAAGTGACGGTCCAGTGACGGCTGCCGCGCAATTCGAATTCGCCATTAACGTGGAGGGGCTGAACAAGCACTTCGACGGCAAGCATGTGGTGAAGGACCTTTCGCTGTGCGTGCGGAAGGGCGAGATTTTCGGATTTCTCGGACCGAATGGAAGCGGCAAGACGACGACGATCCGCATGATGTGCGGACTGCTGAAGCCCGACTCGGGGTCGGGGTCGTGCCTGGGGCTCGATATTCGCAAGGAGAGCGCGGAGATCAAGCGCCGCGTGGGATACATGACGCAGCGGTTCTCATTCTGGGAGGACCTAACCGTCGCGGAAAACCTGGACTTTGTAGCGCGGGTGTATCAGCTTCGCGATCGAAAGGCCGCAGTTCGGAAATCGCTCGCAGACCTGGGGCTGACGGCGAGAGCACATCAACTCGCCGGCGAACTGTCTGGAGGTTGGAAGCAGCGCATGGCGCTGGCGGCATGCATGCTGCACGGGCCGCAACTGTTGCTGCTCGATGAGCCAACGGCCGGCGTTGATCCGCGCGCAAGGCGCGACTTCTGGGATGAGATTCAGGCGCTCGCAGCCAAGGGAATCTCGGTGCTGGTGAGCACGCACTATATGGATGAAGCGGTGCGATGCCACAAGCTGGCCTACATTTCATCCGGAACTCTGCTGGCGCAGGGAACAGCGCAGGAAATCATCGATGGGCAACACCTGAGCACATGGGCCATTCACGGCGATCATCTGGCAGAACTGCAGGAGGAGCTGCGCAAGAAAAAGAGCGTGGCGCAGACAGTGACGTTCGGCGAGGTGCTGCACGTGAGTGGAACGGATGATGCGGCGCTCGAGCGTGCGATTGAAGAGACGATTGGGCGCAGTGGGCGGCGCGTGGAGCGGATCGAGACGGACCTCGAGGATGTGTTCATTTATTTAATGGGCCAATCGGAACAGAAGACCGGAGGCAACGCGTGAGCGGAATGCAGCGGTTTTCGGGAGCGCGATGGTGGGCCGTGGTGCTGAAGGAGTTTACTCAGCTCAAGCGCGACCGGCTGACGTTTGCGATGATCGTGGGCATTCCGATTATGCAAATGGCGCTGTTCGGATTCGCCATCAACACGGTTCCGAGGCATCTGGACACGGGGATCATCAGCGCGGACGACAGCGACGTGACGCGCGACTTTATTGAATCGATGCAGAACTCTTCGTACTTCAAGATTGTGGAACGGCTGCCGAACGAAGAAGCGGGGCGCGAAGCGCTGGCGCAGGGAAAGCTCTTGTTTGTGGTGAATATTCCCGCGGGATTCACGCGGCAAGTGCTGCGGCGTGAGCGGCCGTCGATTCTGATTGAGGCGGACGCGACCGACCCCACGACGACGGGAAGCGCGCTGGCCGCGGTGGGCGGCATCACGCAATCGGTCATTCAACGAGAGCTGGCGGGGCCGTTGGCCAATCTGCAAGGTGGACCTGCGCCATTCAACGTGGACGTGCATCCGCTTTACAACCCGGATGAGATTACACAGTACAACGTGGTGCCCGGATTGATGGGGATGGTGTTGACGTTGACGATGGTGATGATGACGGGGCTGGCGGTGACGCGTGAGCGCGAACGCGGCACGATGGAGAATCTGCTGGCGATGCCGTCGACGCCGCTGGAGGTGATGACGGGCAAACTGGTTCCCTACATCGGTATCGGACTCATCCAAGCGTCGATTATTCTCGCGGCCGCGCGCTACGTGTTTTTCGTTCCCTTCTTCGGCAATGTCTTTGCGGTTTATCTTTCCGCGCTGCTTTTTATTGCGGCAAATCTGACCGTAGGGATAACATTTTCGTCGCTGGCACGCAATCAACTGCAGGCGGTGCAACTGGCGATCTTCTATTTTCTACCCAACATTATTCTGTCGGGATTCATGTTCCCGTTCAAAGGAATGCCGGGGTGGGCGCAAGCGATCGGAAATCTATTGCCGCTCACGTATTTCAACCGGCTGGTACGCGGGATTCTGCTCAAGGGCAATGGGTGGGCAGATTCGTGGCCCAGCGTGTGGCCCATGATGGTGTTCACCGCCGTTGTGATGGGTGTGGCGGTGGCAACTTACCGGAGGACTCTCGACTGAGGAGGGTGACTATGCAGCGAAGCGCGAACCGGATAAGCAGAGTGGTGGGGCTGGCGGCGGTGATGATGATCGCGGGCTGCACGGTTGGACCGCGCTACCAAGCGCCGACGCCGCCGACCGTGACCGCATACACGCCGCAACCGCTGCCGGCTGAGACGGAGAGCAGCTCGGGAGCCAACGGCAGCGCACAGCACTTCAATCCGACAGCTGCGATTCCATCGGACTGGTGGACAGCGTTTCAATCGCCGGAATTGAATGCGATGGTTGCGCAGGCGCTCAAGAACAGCCCGACGCTGGAGCAAGCGACGGCGCGGCTGAAGCAGGCGCACGAAGATGTGATTGCGCGAACGGGAGCGACGAAATATCCAACGGTGACTGGCAATGCTTCAGCAACCGAGGAGCAACTGAACCTGGCGGCGTTTGGAATTCCCTTCCCTAACCCGTCGCCGTTCACGCTGCTGAATGGATCGGTGGCGGTTTCATACGCGCTTGATGTATGGGGCGCGAATCGGCGGGCGATTGAGGGGCTGAAGGCGCAAAGAGATTATGAGGGGTGGCAACTTGAGGGCGCGCGGCTGATGCTGGCGGGCAACGTGGTGGCGGCGGCAATCCGGCAGGCACAGATTCGCGAACAGATCGAGGTAACGAAACAACTGCTGGCGGTGGAGCAAAAGGAGTTGAAGATTACGGAGGAGCGCGAGCAGGCTGGAGGCGTCTCCGATTTCGATGTGCGCAGCCAGCGGACGCTGGTGGCACAGACCGAGGCGGCGATTCCGCCGCTCGAATTGCAGGCCGACATCCTCAACGACCAACTCGCAGTGCTGATGGGGCTAAGTCCGGCGGAGGCGCATGTGGAGAGGATTTCGCTGGATGCATTGCATCTGCCGGAGGAATTGCCGTTGACGGTTCCGTCGGAACTGGTGCAGCAGAGGCCGGACATTCGCGCGGCGGAAGCGCTGCTGCATGAGGCGAGCGCGAATGTGGGCGTGGCCACCGCGAATGAGTTTCCTCAGATCGTGCTGACGGGAAGCGCAGGGGGATCGGGCACGCGGTTCAACTCGGGCGGCGATGTGTGGAATGTGGGCGCGGCCCTGGCGGCACCGATTTTCAACGGCGGCGCGCTTCAGGCGGAGAAGCGCAAGGCTGAGGATGCGTACGATGAGGCGGCAAGCGCGTATCGCGGGACAGTGCTGGAAAGTTTTCGTGAGGTGGCGGACGCGCTCTACATGACAGAGCGCGATGCGGAGACGCTGAAGGCGCGCAGCGCGGCGGCCGGCGAGGCGGAGGGCGCGTACGGAATTGCGGCGAAACGCTACCAGGCCGGAGGGATAAGCGAGGCAAGCCTGCTGGATGCCGAGCGGCAACGACTGCAGACGGCGCTCGACCAAGAGAATGCGGCGGCAAGCCGGCTGACCGATTCGGCAACGCTGTTCGAGGCGCTGGGGGGAAAGTCAGCTCCTAGCATCTAGCTATTGGCTGCTAGCTTCCATCTCCCAACAGCAGCTTGCGCGCAGAGCCAGGTGCCCCAAGGTACAGGCCCCAGAAAATGGGGTGAGCGGCAGCGCTTTTCATCTCAATTCATGAATAGCTCTTGCAATTCACTGCCGGACTCGACGAGAATTCGTGTATTCGGCGCCAGCCGAGAGTTCCCTGGGATAGCGACAATCAACGCGGATCTGAAACAAGGAAGAGCTGTTGCTTGTGCAGCCGACTTGGCCGCCGGGCGGGTTCTGAGAAGGAGAAGGAGCTAGCGATGGGTACATCCGGGTGGCAATCGTGGAATAGCGGCCCCTTCAGCATTGAGCGGAAACCGGGCAAACGGCCGGGCACGGTGATTTTGCGTTTTTGCGGACCTTTTACAGTGCGCGACGCTTACACCAGTCTGCCGCCGGGAGAGCTGAACCGGATGCTCGGATTGGAACCAGCGCCGGGAGAGGATCCGCCGAGATTAAACATTCTGGACTTAAGCGGCTGTCCGTTTATGGATTCGTCAGGACTGGGCATTATCGCGACACATCATATTCGGTGCCAGAAACAAGGCCTGAAGTTCATGGTTGCCGGGATGAGCCCCAAGGTTCGAGAAGTCTTCAAAATCACGAATATGGACAAGGTGATCCCGATCGCAGCCTCGGTTGAGGAAGCAGAGAACAACTAAATAGCCGAAGAATTGGCGGTCGGCGCGTTCGAGACGATCCCTCACGGGGGCTGAACAGGCTACGGAAAAAGGAAGAATCTCGCGCGGATCTTCCGATCAATATTCCTCAGGGCTTAAAGGCCCCCTTTGATTTCGTAGTTTATGTCGGGGTTAAAACCCCGACCCACCGCCCCGGCGAGTTTTTCCGCAGGCCCTGAAGCCCGGTGTTTCTTGAGCCGCATTTACGGCACGAGCAAACTCGTGCCCTGATACAAATCTGCATCGCAAACGCCCGCTGACAAATCCCTTTCAACCACTCAAACCCTGAACGGCGCGGAGATTCATCCGTCTGCTCAGGCGGGTTTGGGCGCAAAAAATGCTTCGACGTCGGAAATGGTGTTGGTGACGCGGTAGGGTGGGAGCGACTGGAGAAAGACCTGGCCGTAGCGCTGGCGAGTTATGCGGGGATCGAGGAGGACGAGGACGCCGCGATCTTCGAGAGAGCGGATGAGGCGACCGAAGCCCTGCTTGAGGGTGAGAACCGCTTCAGGGACCTGATAGTCGAAAAAGGGGCGGCCACCGGATTCCTCGATGGCGCGCATGCGGGCCTGAACGACGGGGTCGGAGGGAACGGCGAAGGGAAGGCGGTCGATGATGACGCAACTGAGGGCTTCACCCTGGACGTCGACGCCTTGCCAAAAACTGGATGTGCCAAAGAGAACGGAGTTAGGCGTGGAGCGGAATTCTTCGAGAAGGGCCTTGCGCGGGGCGGTGCCGTGCAGGAGCAGCGGAAAATCGAGGACGGGAAGAAGCAGATCGTGGAGGGTACGCATCTGGTTGTAGCTGGTGAAGAGGCAGAAGGCGCGGCCGCGCGTTATGCGCAGGACGCGCTCGATGGTTTTGGCGGCGGCGTCGACGAATTCGGGTTCGCGCGGGTCGGGCATGGAGGGTGGGAGATAAAGGAGGGCCTGCTTACCGTATTGGAAGTGCGATGGGACGACGAGCTCGCGCGTGCCCAATTCGTTTTTGGGGAGGCCGAGTCGACGGCGAAGATGCTCGAAGCCGCCCTGAACGGTGAGCGTGGCGGAGGTGAGAACGACGGTGGGGATCTGGTCGAAGACGAGATCGCGCAGGAGCTCGGAGACATCGATGGGAGTGGCCTGAAGATAAGTGGAAGCGGAACGCCGTCCCGCAGGGGCTAAAGCCCCCGATCTGTTATTTGAGCCGGGGGTGGCACGACTAAAGTCGTGCCCTGACACTTCTTGCCGTCCCGAAGCGCTACTGCGTGGGGCGGATCTTTGGCCACTGCGTGGAGCAGCCTCTTGGACGAGTGACGAGGCAGGGCCGGCGAAACGCTCAGCCGAAGGAGCAGTGAAGGCGCGGCGCTCGAGCCAGAAAACCATGTTGGAGGCGGTGGATTCGAGCATGAATTGGAGATCGGCGCGCAGGGTGGCGGCGCGGTTTTTGAGGCCGGGAGCTTCGTCGAGATCGGCGATGCGGTCGAGCTCGGATTCGATGAGGGAGAGTGTGGAGCGGACGGCGAGGTAAAGGTCGCCGGAGGACTCGAGGAAGTCTTCGCGGTTGGTGAAGGGATGGCGGCCGTCGGC
The DNA here is from genome assembly GCA_963762905.1 of uncultured Acidobacteriaceae bacterium. Lineage (GTDB taxonomy): Bacteria > Acidobacteriota > Terriglobia > Terriglobales > Acidobacteriaceae > Telmatobacter. The sequence goes on from CAVXMJ010000033.1 coordinate 7,690, forward strand.
GGGCATGGGCAGCGCGGCGAAGAAGAGGCGTGCGCGTTCGCGAAGCTGCTGAGTGAGCGCGGGAATCTGCGTGGCGCCGGAGTTGCCGCGGACGAGAACGTCGGTGTCGCGAGCAAGATCTTCAAAGCGGAGATTGGAGAGCGAGCGGCCGAAGTATTGCGAAGCGACTTCTTCAAGCTCGTGCGCCTCGTCGAAGATGACGGCGGCAGCTTCGGGGAGAATGCCGGCGTCTGGCGCGTTGCCGGCGGCGAGGCGGACGGCCGTGTCGGCGAAGAAGAGATGGTGATTGACGATGATGAGGTCGGATTCAAGGGCGCGGCGGCGCATCTCGGTGATGAAGCAGCGGCGATAGTCGGGGCAAGTGCTGCCGAGACAGGCGTCGGTTCGGGCGTCGAGCTTGTGCCAGAGGGCGGAGGATTCAGGCAACGCGGAAAGCTCGGCGCGGTCGCCGGTTTCGGTGATGCGCTCCCACTCGGCAATCTGGCGGTATTCGTCGATTTCGTCGAGGCCGGAGAGAATCGGCTGGTCGCGAAGGGCAAACAGCTTGCGGCGGCAGAGATAGTTGGCGCGGCCCTTCATATAGCAGACGCGCAGCTCGCCAAGGAGAGTTTCGAGGAAAGGGACGTCGCGGAAAAAGAGCTGGTCCTGGAGGGCCTTGGTGCCGGTGGAGACGATAACACGCTGGCCAGTGCGGAGGGCGGGAAGAAGATAGGCGAGGGTTTTGCCGGTGCCCGTGCCGGCTTCAACAATGAGATGACGGCGCTCGGCGAGAGCGCGCTCGACGGCCTTGGCCATTTCATACTGGCCGGGGCGGTACTCGAATGGGAGCGGCGAGCGAGCGAGGATTCCACCGGGAGAGAAAAACTCGTGAAGCGAGGGCAGAGATCGAGTTGGGGCGTCGGAGGAGGGCATGAGGGCGCTGCTTCCATCATAGGAGCAGGGACCAAGGGACCGAGGGAACATGGGAACGAGAGAGCGGAGCTTAGGACAATGAACTTCGCGCACCGCGGAGAGCGGTGTTGGGCTCGGGGGATGAGAGCCGGGTTAGACGGACTCTGACGTGGTGGGATCGATGACGCGGCGGACCTGCGCGACGCTGTTGGCAGGGAAACCGCCCTGGCGTGCGTGCTCGCGCACCATCTCTTCGTTGGGCGCGATGTAAACGCAATAGATCTTGTTGTCGGTGACGTAGCTTTGCAGCCACTGAATCTGGGGACCGAGGTTGTTGAGCACCGAGCAGGACTTTTGCGCGATGGCCAGTGCCTGCTCCGCTGACGCGGAGCCGATGCCGGGGATTTCGCGCTCAATGACGAACTTTGGCATGGACCGACCTCTTCCTCTTTTGCGGCAACTGAAGATGGCATAGTTTAGCCGAACCATGGGACCGTCTGGCGAAATGTTTTTTGCACAGGAGCCATGGGACAGGACCGCGAGGGAATGAGGCGTGCAAAAGGGTGAATTGGGCGCAGAGCGTTCCCGAAGGAATTGAGGGACAGACGTTCGAGGCCTGAACCGGACAGTACACTGAGGAAGCAGCGCATGTCCGCGTGATTCGCTGCGGGAGATAAGTCTTGCCTACGTATCGCAGATCAGTTGTGCCGGTGAAAGCCGGGGCCGCAAAGTTGCCGCTGGTGGCGATTGTGGGACGTCCCAACGTGGGCAAGAGCACGCTCTTTAACCGGCTCACGAGGAGCCGGCGGTCGATTGTGGGCGACGAGCCTGGAATCACGCGCGACCGCATCTACGGGGAGTACGAGTGGTCGGGGCGCACCTACCGGCTAGTAGATACGGGCGGGATAGTGCCCGATGATCCGGAGCTGATGGCCGTGGATATTTTTGCGCAGGCGCAGGTGGCGCTGAAAGAGGCCGACGCGCTGGTAATGGTGGTGGACGTGCGAACGGAACTGGCGCGGCCCGACTACGACCTGGCGCAACTGTTGAAGCGCGGCGGCAAACCATTGTTTCTGGCGGTGAACAAGGTCGAAACTGAGGGCTTGGCGGCGGAGGCGGAGAATTTTCGCAAGCTGGGGATTCGTAATTTGTTCGGGGTGAGTTCGGAGCACGGCCAAGGGATCGGCGACCTGCTGGACGCGATTGCGGAAGCAGTTCCTGAGCAAGAAGTCGCGGAATCCCACCCTAGCGACAAAAACAAAGACGTCGCGAGGGTGGGGCACCCGCAAGACAGCGACGGACTCGGCGATGCGCGCGACGAAGAACAAGGCGAGAAGAAGATTCGCACGCATGGGGAGTTTGAGCAGCGCGAGACTTCGGTGGCGATTATCGGTCGGCCCAATGTGGGCAAAAGCACGCTGCTGAATGCGCTGACGGGAACGACGCGGTCAATTGTGTCGCCCATTGCGGGGACGACACGCGATGCGGTGGATGAAGTTGTCGAGTTCGAAGGCCAGGCGCTGCGCTTTGTAGATACTGCAGGAATCAGGCGCAAGGGCAAGACGAAATTGATGGCCGAAAAGATGAGCGTGGTGATGGCGCGGCGGCACCTGGAGGCGGCGGACGTGGCGCTGGTGCTGATCGACGCGACGGAGGGCGTGACGGCGAGTGACGCGACGATCGGAGGGTACGCGCACGAGAGCGGGCGCAGCGTAATCATCATTGTGAACAAGTGGGACTTGGTGACGACGGGACGCACGGATGGGAAGAAGCCTGCCGACCGCGAGATTTTTGAAAAGCAGGTGCGGGGGGCGCTGAAATATCTGGATTATGCGCCGGTAATCTTCTTGTCGGCGCTGGAAGCGATCGAGCGGGAGCGAAAGGGCATGACGCGCGTGTTGCGCGAAGTAGTGACGGTGGCCAAAGAGCGGCGCAAGCGCGTTTCGACGGGCGCGATGAATCGGTTCCTCGAAAAGATCGATTTTCAGCGAGCGCCGGTGCCGATGGCGAAACGAATCAGGATTTTTTATATGACGCAGGCGGCAGTGGCTCCGCCAACGTTTGTGTTGTTTACGGATCGCCAGGTAAAGCTGCACTTTGCATTCGAGCGCTTTCTGGAGAACCAGATTCGCGAGGCGTTCGGGTTCAAGGGGACGCCGGTGTGGTTCAAGGTGAAGGCAAGGAAAGGCAGTGGACAGTGAGCAGTGGACAGTGGGCAGCCGCTCGCCCGGCTCAACTCGCCTGTGGATTCAAATTGATCCACTACCAGTAGCCGCGCGCATGATTATTGCTGGGCGGCGGGTGGGGAGGATGGAGAGGCGTCGTCGGCGTCACCGAGAGTGCGGATGTGGACGCTGGCCTCGGTTTCAGGAACAGTGCCGTCGTTGGCCTGAACCCTGGTGGGCCGGCCCTGCATGAGGATGCGTTGCGTGACCTTGCCGCGGGCAGGAACGATGACGCGCTGAGTGACGGAGGTTTGAGGGTTGCTGACGGTGACAGGAATTTCAGCGGCAGCGTAGCCGGAATTCGAGAGGTTGACAGCGACGAGCCAATTGTCGCCCTCAGTGTACGAGGGAAAGACGCTGTCGATGGAAATGTCAGGAAGGCCCTTGTCGGCATTGACCCAATCGGAGAAGAACCAGGACAGATCGCGGTGGGAGTCGGGGTTCGGCCCCAGCGACGATGACTCACCGCTGTTGGCCGCAGCCTGCTCGATGAGCTGTTCGAAATAGCCTGAGGCCGCGGTTGGGTTCAGGCCATGCGCGGCGTCTTCAGCGGGCGAATAGGCGCGAAAAGCGGCGGAGAGAGCGACGTCGCCGGCAAGATCGCGGAGCATCCAAAAAACATAAGCCGCCTTGGTGCGGTAGTAAACAGGCGAGATGGCCTGGGCAAGGGGCTGGCCAGGACCTTCACCGGGGCTGGCGGGTTCGGCAAGCGCGAGAGCCGTGCGGCCCGACTCGAGCGATTCAAGGGCCTTCTTGCGGCCCTGCTGTTTTTCTATCCAAAGAGTCCCCATGAAGTGAGCGACGCCTTCACTGAGCCATGCGCGAGGAGACGACGTCGACGTACACATCCAGGCATGGGTGAGAGCGTGGGCGAATACTCCGTCTAGCTCGTCGGGCGTTCCCGTGCGAACGGGTGTGACCAGGAGCGGGCCGGTTTCAGAGGGCGCATCATCGGGGTCAGGCAGATCGAGGATAGTGAGCGGAGAGCGCGGCGAAGGTCCAAGCCAGCCCTGAAGAAACGGCGTGACGAATGCGGCGGCAGAGGCCCAGCCTTCAACGGCGGAATCGTCATCGGGGATGGTGTAGATCGCGGTGTTGGTGGCCTGATGCGCGGTGCGGACGGCGACGAAGAGGCTGGGCGCTTCGAAGCCCATGAAGGCGGAGTCAAAACGGGCCGTGGCGATGCCGGGGACTTCAGCACCAGCGGTTGCAGGCTCAGTGAGAACGAGCGGGATGCGATGGCCGTTTACGAGGGCGACGGTAGGCGCCTGGCCGTGGGGGAATTCATCGGTCAGCGTGAGACGGAGACGTGCAGCGGACACGCGGAGCTTGTGCTCGCCCATCTCGTCGAAGACGCGTGCGCCATCGCCAAGAATCGCGGGAACGCTGGAGACGGGATACCAGACGACATTGCCGAAGCCGCGCAGGCCGGTAAAGTCGATGGCGATCGAGTCCCAGTCGGTGTGGAGCGCTGCGTCAGTAGGCGTGCCGACGGTGATGAGGCGCTGAGCGGACTGCGGAATGGTGCCGGAGTAAGTGACATCGAGCTCGAGGTTGGCGCCGGGAGCGAGCGGAGTTGCGAGGGCGATAGCAGCTTCATGGAGTTGGCCGGTGTGATCGACGTCGGAATTCAGTGTGGCGACGGTGAAGTCCACATCGTGGCCGGCAAGGCGGATGGTTTCCCAATCAAGCGAAGAAGAGATCTGCAGCGGGATGTGTGCGAGCGGAGAGTGGCCGTCGTTGCGCACAGTGAGCAGGGCGCGGACGGCGATTTGCTGCGCTGCGGGACGGAGATGCACGTCCATGTCGAAGGCGGTGAAGGTGAGGGCTTCGCGCTCGGCGTCAGTAGCGACGGGAGAAGTGACGGGCTGACCGCCAACTTTCGCAGCGGGGCCGGCGGCGGATGTGGTCTGGCCGTTGTCATCGACGGAGCGAGAGAAGACGACTTGGCCGTGCGGCTGCTGATCCTGATTCGCTGAAGGCGTTGAGGCGGGTGTTTGCGTGGGCGGGGCTGGTGTGGTTTGGGAGAACGTCGGGAGTGCGGAGAGAGACAACGTAATCATCGAAAGCGAGATCGCGACGCGGGAGAGCAGAAGTCTGTGCTTTCCCATGTCCCAGAATCGGGACATGGGGCACACGGGTTCGTGCAGGGTTGAATCCGGCGAGTCGAGATTCGTGCTATCCCACCCTAAACGCGATGAAACCGCGTTTAGGGTGGGGCAACCCACTTGATCAATAGGCTCGAAGTTCACGAACCGAGGCCTTTCTGCTTCTTCGGCTTGGCTGCACTGCGTGGGGCACCACTGCGTGGGACGGACTCTTGGACGGAAGGGGCGGTGGAACGGGACCTGCGCTGACGCGCGGCTTCATAGAGGACCACGGCTCCGGCGGCGGAGACGTTGAGGGAGCTGACGGCGCCAGCCATGGGGATCGAAAGGAGATGATCGCAGGTGCGGCGCACGAGATCGTGGAGGCCAGCGCCTTCGCGTCCGAGGACGATGACGAGATCGCCCGTGAAATCGAATTGGTCGTATGCCGACGAGCCGCGTTCGTCCAGTCCGACGATCCAGAGATTGCGGCGCTTGAGTTCTTCGAGGGAGCGAACGAGGTTGACGACACGCGCGATGCGGAGGTGCTCGGCGGCGCCGGCACTAGCTTTGATGGCGACGGGGCTCAGGGGGGCGGAGCGGCGCTCGGTGAGAAGGACGCCATCGACGCCCGCGCCATCGGCGACGCGAAGAAGAGCGCCGAGGTTCTGCGGGTCTTCAACGCCGTCGAGCGCGAGCAGGAGCCGGGCGGAAGTTTTGCTGGCGGGATCGGGTTCGAAGAGGTCTTCGAGAGTGAGAGATTCCTGAGCACGGACTAGCGCGATGACGCCCTGGTGCGCGGTGGTCTTGGCGGTTAGGGTGAGTTGCTCGCGCGATTCCTCAAGAACACGGATGCCTGCTTCGCGGCACTCGGTGACGAGGCGATTGAGACGGTCGTCGTGGCGCTCGCGGGCGACGAGAACATGATCGAAGCGGCGGCGGCCGGCCTTGAGAGCTTCAGACACGGGATGCAGGCCGTAGAGAACTTCCATGGTTTTAGTTTAGAACTCTAGACACCACGGGCGCCGAATGAAGCGGCGCCCGGGTTAGTGCGGATTCGATTGGCAATTGCGGCTACACGGGTGCTCCGGATGACGGTTGCGACGGGGCGACAGCCGGGGCAGTGACTGCGCTGCGATGCTTGGAGTCAACCTGAAGAGTGAGCGTCAGCTGTTTTTTGTCGCGCAGGATGGTGACCTGGACCGGCTTCCCTTTATTTGAGCGGAGATCGCGATCCCAGTCGGCGGAGGTGTTGATGGAATCCGTGCCGACCTTAATGATTACGTCGAAGGCCTTGAATCCGGCGGCTGCGGCTTCGCTCTTGCGAGCCACCTGCTTGACCATGAGGCCGCCCGGAACGCCGAGATAGTCGGCCATCTGCGAGGTGAGCGGCTCAACCAGCGCGCCCACGTTGAGGGTGCTGGTGAAAATGGAGATGTGAAATCCGCTGGAAATGGGGGCATCAGAGCCGGTGAGCCCCATGACGGGGGGCGCAGGGGGCGCGATGCCATCGACACCCATGTCGAGCCGAGCCCAGATGTCGTGTTCCATGGCCTTGCGGTCGACCAGTTGGACTGCCATGGTTTGAATGTTGCCATCGCGGCTGATCTGAAGGCTGAGCTTGCTGCCGGGCGGAAGATCGCGCAACATGCGGCGGAGCGCCTCCGCATTGTCGACGTTCTGGCCATTGATGGCGACGACAACATCGTTGACCTTGAGTCCGATCTGGCCGGCGGGCGCGTCGTGATCGATGAGGGTGATGACGGCGCCGTGGACGTCCTTGAGCTTGAGGGCCTGGGCCTTGTCGGCATCGACGTCTGATATATCAACGCCAAGGTAGCCGGGGACGCTGGCGTGGGCGAGGAGCGGGCTGGTGTCCTCAAGGAAAGGCGCGATTTCTCCCGCCTGGGCGTGGATGGCCCGCGGCACAAATAGCAGACAGGCTGAAACTGCTGCGAGTGCAGCACATGAAATGATCAGATACGAATGACGGAACGGCCTCAAAAGGTGCTTCATTTTTGATTTCTCCCAAGGTTTCATCGTCCGGTCCGCACTCATCAAGACGGTGCAGTGGCCGGAAGGGTTAGCGAGTTCAAACGATCATTGACATCTATACCCGCGGTTATTGCAGGGCTTCTACTGCGTTTCAGGAACACGGCTCAAAACCTGCCGGGAAACATACCTGATCTGGGGATTCTGATCAGAATTGGAGACTGAATAGAGAACCTGCTGGACGCTGGTGTCGGCGTCAACGGGCTCGAGCAAAGCGATGGCGGCGGTCCGGATGGCCGGATCGCGGTCGTTCAATACGGCTTCAAGCACGGCGTCACGTACGCGAACATCGTCGGCCACGTATGGCTCCAGCCCCTCAAGAGCCTTCTGGCGAACCTTGGGGCTGCGATCATTGCGCAGGGCGTACATAAGCGCATCGCGGATGCCTGACGGCTGGCAACTGTGGCCCGCGCGGCACTCGGCGGCAAGCAGGGCAACAGAGTCGTCGCGGACACCGGGAGATGCGGAATCCTGAGAGGCCAGCATGAGCAACTGGCGAATGCCGGGGTCGTCGAGCGAACCCTCAATCTGGCGCGGAACAACCTGGTTGTAGCTGACATCGACGATCTCGCTGTTGGGATGGCGCACGATGGCGGAGATGCCGGCCACGTCGGCAGGCGAAGGCGCGGCGGAGGCGGGCAAGACCTGGTTGCCGGCGGGCGAACCAGCATGCGCGATGGCCGCAGCGTGTGCGGCACGATTCTGAGCATATTCAAATCCGCCGAGGGTTCCGGCGCCGGCGCCGGCCACGAGCAGAAGCACCGCCGCAACGGGCGCAGACTGCAGGTTGGCGAAGTTGTTGACGATGCGTTGGCCGAGGATCTCATACCACCGCCGGGGCGGGAGCATGTCGAGGGCATCGTCGAGGCGCAAGTGAGCGCGGGCAACAAGATTCGGATCCGGCTCGATAACGGGGTGCGCATCGGCGAGGACTCTGAGCGCCAGGATCTGCTCGCGTTCTTTCTGGCATTCAGAGCAGGCGATGATGTGCCGCTCGAGCTGGTGGACCTGATCGTCAGGCAGCTCCCCATACGCGGCCGCGACAATGTGTTCGTGTGCAAGTTCGCAATTCATAGATACGTCCTTGGAGCCTCAAAAGAAGTTCACAGTTCTTAGTTCACAGCTCCCAGTGGGCGGTGAACCTTATCTCAACTCCGCCAGTTGTGCACGCAACTTTTTGGTTGCGCGGAAGAGCGTATTCTTGGCAGTCTCTTCCGTGGTGTTCAGCATTTCGCCGATGGTGCGAAGGCGAAGGCCCTGGTAGTGCTTCAATTCAAAGACCATGCGTTCGCGCGGGGTGAGCTTGCCCAGCGCGGCCTGAATTTTTGCGCCCAGCATCTTGCGGTCGAGCTCGCGGGCGGGGTTGGAAAACGAGCGGTTGTCAGAGACGGACGCCAGAATGTCGATCTCGTCTCCGGTGCGGTCAACAACGACTGCGTGATCTTCGCGGCGGGTTTTGCGGCGGCGCAACTGGTCAAGGCAGAGGTTGGTGACGATGCGGTAGATCCAGGTATAAAACGAGCACTCGAAGCGGAAGTTGCCAATGTAGCGATAGGCCTTGAGGAACGCGTCCTGGTAGATGTCTTCGGCGTCCTGCTCGGAGCCAGTGAGATGGAGGGCCAGGCGCAGCACCTGGTGCTCATACTGGCGGACCAGGGTATCAAACGCGACGCGGGACCCGGCCTGGGCTTCGCGGATCAGGTCCATCTCCAGGGCGCGGTTCTGCGCACGTCTCGCATCGTCCTGGCCAGGGTTCTGGCGCCTTGCTCCGCCCATTGCTCTGGAAGCCACGTCTGGAGAGGATTGTACCCTCCCACGGGCCGGCCAAGCCAAGGTGCTGGCCGCCTCGGCGAGACTCATTGTTGGGGATATCGAAACACCCATCGCGTCCGTAGCCATCGCTTCTCCGCTCAAGGAAGATGCAGCCTGTGCGTATGAGTAGACGAAGAAAGGGGGTAAATGGAAGCAGGGAGGCAGGGACCGAGAAGGCAGGGACCGAGGGAACGAGGGAACAAGGGACCAAGGGGCCGAGGGTCGTGGACCGTGGTTCGTGGGTCGTGGACCGAAGACCCTCGCGGGGGACGCTTAACCCGCTAGACTGAGAAGCGATGAGCGGAAACCTGTTTGAGAATGAGACGGCCGGTAGCGGAAGCGACGGCGGGTGGTTTACAGCGCACTGCGACGGAGGGTCGAGGGGCAATCCGGGACCGGCGGGATACGGGGCGGTGGTCGAAGACCCTGAGGGCCGGATTGTGGCGAAATTGAGCGAGTTTCTCGGACGCCAGACCAATAATTACGCCGAGTACAAAGGGTTGCTGGCGGTGCTGGACTGGGCGCTGGCGAATGGGGCGAGGCGGCTGCGCGTGGTTTCGGATTCGGAGCTGATGGTGCGGCAGATGAAGGGCCGGTACAAGGTGAAGAGCCCGGGGCTAAGGCCGCTTTGGGAAGAGGCGCAGCGGCTGGCGCTCAGGCTGGAAGGGTTTGAGATGCGGCACACGCTGCGCGGCGGGAATAAAGAGGCGGACCGGCTGGCGAATGTGGCGATGGATGAGGGGATGAAGAAGCGGGGTTAGCGGTTCATTTTGGAGGCGTTCCGATGTTCGGACTCTTACGCAAGAATCCACGGCGAACCGCCATGGCGCTGGTTGCCTGTACCGCGGTGCTTCTGCTCATTGCATTCATTCGGTCGAGGAATACTGTGCGGTCGGAACTTATCCAGCTTCAGCGCGATCGCGGCTACAGGCTGGTTTCTGTGCCCATGTTCGACGACAGGCTCTACACGATTTCGTTCGCGGACCGCACCATGAAACCGTCAAAGCCGTTTCTCGATCAAGGCTCCTCCGAGACTGGCGACGTCTCTCCAGACGGAACACAGTTCGCGTTTTCCCACTGCCTGCCGCCTGGGTTTACGCATCCTTCCCCGGATTCGCAGGACTGCCCGGGCGGCTCTATTCTGGCGACCGTACGGACAGACGGAACCGAGCTCAAGAACTATCAGGGCCTGGTGGATCAAGGAGCGCCCATTTGCTGGTCTCACGATATGTCGAGGGTGGTGACGAACCTACAAGACCGGCGTCAGGGGGACTCGAGTTCATTCGAAATTCTTCTGGCGATCCTCGAGCTCAAAACCGGCCAGATCGAGGTGATTGACCAAGGGCCCGACCCTTTCGTGTTTCCCCAATGTTGGTCGCCGGACGACAAACAGATTGCCTACACGGTCAACAAGGACGGCGGGGTTCAAACCACGCGCATTTATGACACGCGCTCGAAGACATCGAGGGACGTCGCAAACGGAGGATTTCCCACCTGGTCCCCGGATGGAAATTGGATCGCGTACAAGTTTTGCCCGCCCTCACTAAGCGGCTGCGCTTACCACCGCATCCGGACGTCGACCGGTGAGGATAAGGTGCTCTTTGCTTCCGACAGCGGGGGCGCCCTGTTCTGGTCTCCGGATTCGCGTTTGGTGGCATACGCCAGCATGGCGCGGCTCTATGAGCTGAGGCCATCCGAGTACCCGCTCGCTTTTGATTTTAAGCGCGGGGTGGAACGGCTCCGAGTGCGGCGGCTGGATGACAACGCGGAAACCTCGTTTGTCAATTTTGAAGCCGGAACCATGACCTGGTTTGAGTGGGTGAGCGGTCCGCCTGGAAAATGAACCACGTGCTATGCATGCCTCGAAATCGGGTCCTAGGACACGCTCGCTTTGATCTCGCTTCCCCTCTCCGATCGCGCGATCTCTACGCGTTGCGGCCAAGGTCGTTGCGCCAGGTGTGGCCGGAGTGCTCGAGCAGGTGGTCGGAGCACTCAGGGCCCCAGGAACCGGCGAAATAATTGGGAAAGACCTGCGGTTTCTTGGCGGCCCAGGCCTGCAGGATAGGCGTGCAGAGGGCCCAGGTGGTTTCCAGGCCTTCGCGATGGGCGAACAGAGTCTGGTCGCCGAGCATGGCGTCAAGAAGCAGGCGCTCATAGCCGTTGGCGCTGGACTTGCCGAAGGCGGACTCATAATCGAAATCCATATTGACGGGGCAGACGGCCATTTCAGTGCTGGTAGGGACCTTTGCGCCGAAGCGCAGGGCAATGCCTTCGTCGGGCTGAATGCGGATGGTGAGCAGGTTGGGCTGAATCTCGCTGCAAGGGCCGGAGGTGGCCATGCGGTTGAAGATGAGCAGCGGCGGCTGCTTGAACTGGATGCTGATTTCGGTGGCGCGCTTCTTCATGCGCTTGCCGGCGCGGAGAAAGAAGGGCACGCCGGCCCAGCGCCAATTCTCGATGGTGAGGCGGAGAGCGGCGTAGGTTTCAGTGCCGGACTCGGGATTGACACGGTCTTCGTCGCGATAGCCGACCACGTGCTCGCCGCCGACGATGCCGGGACCGTACTGGCCGCGGACGGTGTTCAGGATCGGGATGGATGGGATGGCCTGCCAGACCTTGAGCTTTTCGCGGCGGACGCTTTCGGCTTCGAAGCTGGAGGGCGGCTCGAGAGCGACGAGCGCAAGCAGCTCCATCATGTGGTTCTGCACAACGTCACGCAGAGCGCCGGCCTTCTCATAGAAGGGCCCGCGGCCTTCAACGCCGAGTGTTTCAGCCACAGTGATCTGCACGTGGTCAATGTAGTTGCGCTTCCAGATCGGCTCAAAGATGCCATTCGCGAAGCGAAAGATGAGGAGGTTCTGGACGGTCTCCTTGCCGAGGTAATGATCGATGCGGAAGACCTGGCTCTCGTGGAAGACGGCATTCACCTGGTGGTTGAGCTCGCGGGCAGAATCGAGATCGTGGCCGAAGGGTTTCTCGATGACAATGGCGACGCGGCCTTTTTCGGGCTGTGCCATTCCCTGCGCGCCTAGGTTTTCGATGATTCCTGTGAAGAACTCGGGCGCCGTAGCGAGATAGAAGAGGCGATCGGGGCCAGTTCCCTTCTCCGTTGCCAAGTGGTCGAGCTCGGTTTTGAGGTTGGCGTAGTGCGCAGGATCGTCGAAGTTGAGGGCAAAGTAGCTGATCCTGGAAACGAAGCCGTCGAGCTTGGGGTCGGCGGCGTCGATACCACCAAATTCAACGATGCCGGAACGCATGTCGGCGGCAAATTCGTCGCCAAGCGGGCGGCGCGCGACACCGACGATTTCAAACTGTTTGGGAAGAAGATTGGATTGATAGAGATGATAGAGCGCAGGCAAAAGCTTGCGCTTGGTGAGGTCGCCGGAGGCGCCAAAGATGACGAGGATGCCAGGGTCGGGTATGCGCTCGGCGCTCTTGGGAAGATGAGAGAGATCCTCGGGGCGCACTGTCATTTGCATGGTGGCCATGATGTCTCCTGCGGGACTCGTGAATCGTGGCTCGTGGACCGAGAGCTGGACGAGAGCGCAACCGTTGTCGGTTACGGAGCGCGGTCCACGGTTCACGATTCACGGCTTCTTACTTTTTGGCTTTGGCGAAGCGCTTGTTGACTTCGGCCCAATTGACGACGTTCCACCAGGCAGCGAGGTAATCGGGACGGCGGTTCTGGTACTTGAGATAGTACGCATGCTCCCAGACATCGTTGCCGAGGATGGGATAGAGGCCCTGCGAGAGCGGCGAGTCCTGGTTGGCCGAGGTGATGACCTTGAGCTTGCCGCCGGTGAAGACGAGCCAGCCCCAGCCGGAGCCAAACTGCTTGGCCGTGGTCTCGTTGAAGGTCTTCTTGAAGGCCTCGAAGTCGCCGAAGTCGGCGGAGATCTGCGTGGCGATGTCGCCCGAGGGGCTTCCGCCGTTGCCGGCCGCGTTGGGCGGCCCCATGATGGTCCAGAACATCGAGTGGTTGGAGTGGCCTCCGCCATTGTTGCGCACGACGCCGCGAATGTCCTCTGGAACAGCGTTGAGATCGCTGATCAGGTCGTCGACGGATTTGGCGGCGAGCGTGGGGTGATTGGCCAGGGCGTTATTCACATTGGTGATGTAAGCCTGGTGATGCTTGTCGTGGTGAAGCTTCATCGTTTCGATGTCGATGAACGGCTCAAGCGCCGAGTATTCGTAGGGAAGCGGTGGTAACTCATATGCCATTGGGGAAAGTCTCCTTCGTTCGGATTGTACTTTGTGGGTTAGGCCCGGATGAAGTGTGTGTTGATTAAAATCAACGGCCGGGCGGGAAAGGCACCTACCGAAGTGGATGCGGAAACGGGCGGCAGGGGTGCGGGAAAGTTCACAGGGTGAGATGAACGGCGCGAAAGTGGCTGGTTACGAGCCTGGTTTGTCGGGCCGGTTCACGTCGTCGCGGTAGGAGGCCCTAGTCCGGCGGGGGATAGAAGGGCAACTTGTCGTTCTTGGCGTTGGCGCGGCGGACGGTCGCATCGCTAAAGAGCAGCGCGGGAGCGAGGACAGTCGTGGGCGGGTCGCCGAAATAGTTGGCTACCCAGAGATCTTTTCCCGCGGCTTCAATACTGGAGCGAAGAGCGCGCTGGTCAATATCGTCAAGGACTGCGCCGCGCACCAGCTCGCGCTTGCCGTCGGAGCCGACGCGATAGAGCAGGCGAGGCGTCCCTTCGCCGCCCATTGTCTGGACGAAATAAACCGATTGAAGTCCGCGATCCTTCGCCAATTCCAGGAGCTTCTGATTGAGCTCTTCGGTGGAGAGTCCATTTTCGGCGGTAATTTTGAGAACGCCGATCATGGGACGCGGCGGACCGGTGATGCCTGCGCGCCCGTGGCCATTGGACTGAGGAAAGTCGCGGACGGGCTGGCGGCCGATGAGGTAATTGTCGAGGCGGCCGTCGTCGACAAGCTTGACGGCCTGAGCGGGGACGCCTTCGTCGTCAAGGTTGTATGAGCCCAGGAGATCTTTGCCGTTGAAGGTCTTGAGGCTGGGATCGTCCACGACGTTCATGACGTCAGGCAGGACGCGCGCGTGGTAGCTGGAAGCGAATGGGCCGTTGGTACGCGCTTCAGTGCCGAGAGCGGGGCGCGTGGCCGTAACCGCGGAGCCGAGGAGCGAGCGCAGCGTGTCGGCAGCGGCATCAGCCGAGAAGAGCAGCGGACCGTGGTACTCCTCTTCGACGAGAGGCGCTTTACGCAGTTCGGCAAGCGAAGCAAGCTCGGCGACGGCGTGCTGGATAAAGACAGGCTCGGAGTCGAGGTCGGCGAGCGCAGTGCCGGAGGAACCATAGGAGCGGTCGAGGCGCATGCCGTCGGCCGCCTGCGTGCCGGCGGCGAAGGTCTCCTGATATTCGACAGAGGATTTGCGGACGATGGTTCCTTCGCTGTTGACGAGCCATGTGGTGGTGGCACGGGCGCGAAAGCTGGCGGAGGAGTACTGGATGTCACTCTGGGCTGCGCTGGCGGATGCGTCAATGCGGTAGAGGCCGCTGGCGCGGGCAATGCGATCGGCCCAGGAATTCTCGTCGATGTGAACGACGACGGGATCGGCTAGAGAGATGACGGGCTTTTCCTGGCTGAAGTCATCGGCCTGCGGCGGGGTTTGCACTTGCTTCAGCTCGGCCTGCTTTTGAGCATAAGCAGAGAGTGCACTTTTGTAGGCCTGATCTGTGCCGGACCATAAAGTGGCGCGAAGAGCGATGGGGTCGTCGTCGAGAGCGGCAATTTCGATGGCTCCATCGCCGCGAGCGCCGGAGCTGTCGGTCTTGTAATCACCAACGCGGACCGTGACGCGCGCAATGCGCTGGCGAGCGCGGTCAGAGCCTTCGCTCGCGCCGAACTCGGCGGTGGATTGGAAGTCGTCGACCTCTTCGATGCGGTATTGGATGAAGAACGGCTTGGCGAAGCCCTGCAACTGGAGCTGGCTCATGCTGCGGTCGAGCTCCGTGAGCATGGCTTTGAGGACGGGATCTTTTTCGGCGTCGGCGCGGGTGGGCTGAGCGTTCGCTGCGGCTGCGAAGAGAACAGTGACAAAGACGGCGAGCACAGCGAGTGGACGCATAGCAAGCGAGCGCATCATCCACCCACGACCGAAAGGCAACCGCAGATCCTTCGACTTCGCTCCGGCCTCACTTCGTTCGGACGTTGCTTCGCTCAGGATGACAGCCGTTGTTAGGGGTAGAGCGAGCTGAAACGATGAGGGATTCATTGGGCCCCCTTGGTCGCGGGCCCTTGAGAGTCCGCGCCGGGGATGGGCAGGATCGGCGGGCGTGCGGTGCCTTGTGGCTGGCGCTGCGTTTCAATGGTGCTGAGCAGCATGGCGGGAGCGACGGCACTGACAGGGATGGTGCCCGATTCCGCGCCGCACTCGCCATTAAAGACTTCGCTCTTGTCGCCGGTGGCGATGATGCTTTTCATGGCGGCGAGAGGCGTGCCGACGATGCTGACACCGCGAACGAGTTCGTCGGGGCGGCCGTCGACGTAGACTCGCCAGACAACGAGGGGAATGACCTGAAATGCCTGCGGCGAGCTGCGTTGCGTAACCGCGAAGCCGGAGGAGATGTCTTCAAAATAGAGGCCGTAGGGCTTGCCCTGTTTTTTGGCCTCGTCGATTAGCTGCTGGCGCAATTGTGAGTCGGGGACGCTTTTTGTGGATGTGACGATCAAGTTGCCCTGACGGCCCGTAGGCACATGGCCTTCTTCGGCGCGGCCGTGTCCGTTGGAGGCGCCGAAACTGGCGATGGGCAGGCGCGACATGAGGAAGGTTTTGAGCACGCCATCCTGAATGAGGTCGACGCGCTCGGCTTTCTGGCCTTCGTCATCGTATTGATAACTGCCGCTGAGCCAGGTGCTGCCGAAGGTCGAGACCGTGGGGTCGTCCGCGACTGAAAGGAAATCGGGAAGGATCGGCTTGCCGACATCTTTGGTGAAGGTCTGGCCTTCTTCGTCGCCGCGCTGGCGCTGGCCTTCGAGACGATGGCCGAGAACTTCATGAAAAAAGACGGCGGCGGCGCGACCCGAAAGAATGGCTGGACCGTCGAATGGCTCGGTAACCGGTGCTTTGCGAAGCGCTTCAATGCTCTTGCCGAGCTCGCGCATTGCCGATGCGAGTTCGGCTTGTGTGGGAAGTCCGTCAGCCGTTGGAGCTTCAAAGGTCTGTTCGCGGAAGAGGTCCATGCCATCGTCTGCGCGAGTGACGGCGACGGCGACGATCCGCGCCTGCAGGTGGGGCGTGACGATTTGCGATCCTTCAGAGGATGCGAAATAGTCGGTCTCATTCTGCACGGTGAGAAAAACCATGTTTTGGTAAACGTCGGGGTAGTCGCGGAAGATGCGGGACAGTTCCCTCACTCGCTGCTCCCATGCGGCGCGGTCAACCACGACCGGCGGGGCGATGGCGCCGATGTGCGTTTGCGGGACCTGCTGGCTGAAGTCGGGCGATGTGTCTTCTTCCTTGGCGCGAACCTCCGCTTCAGTCTGGACGCGAAGATAGTTGTCGAGGGCGGCACCGTAGCCGGTGTTAGTGGCCAGCCACAAGGAGCGTGCGAGGGCCTCGCGGTCGTCGCCGAGCGGAAGCTGCAGGCTATTGACGGCCGAGCCGCGATGCGTGCCGTGAGTATTGTCAAGCGTGGGATCGCCGACACGGACCTGAACATCGGCCGTGCGCGAGTGACCTGCAGAGCTTTCGGCCAAAGCGCCGTACATCGCGCGAATGGATACGAAGCTCGTGTCGCGGACGGTGTAGCTGAGGAAGTAGGGCGGAAAAAGCTTCTCGGGCGTAGCGGCCGACGCACTGGCAGGATCCTGCGTGGGCGCAGCTGCCGACTTGCCAAGCGAAGTGAAGGCACGATGGAGCTCGGTGGTCATGGCGCCGAGAACCACGGGAACAGGCTGCTGAGCACGAGCTGCGGACAGAAGGATGAGCAGCGAAAGGACGGTTGCCGCCGGCGTGTAGTGGAAGAGAACAGTGATCGGACGCCGCGATGGGCCTTTAGAATGATGGGGCGTAAGAGCTCGAGGTTTTGGCGAAAGCATCGGTTTGTTCGATTCTCGCAGACTTGGCTGACCAAGGGAGGAGGGGGATGAGATTTAGACGCTCCATGCGGCTGGTGGTCTGCGCGGGCGCGCTGCTGGCGGGAATCATGCCGCAGATTTGCGCGCAGGGCGGATCGACTCAGGCGGGGCATAGTCCCGCGGCCACCGACGCGCAGGCGCCGGCAAGCTCGCAGCAGGCGTATACACTGCCGCCGGAAAAGCTGGCGAAAGCAATCGCCATCAGCCGCATTCGCGACATTCTGAGTATCACGGGTTCAGTCTGGGGTGTTGTTTTTTTGTGGCTGACCCTAATGACGCGCACCTGGGCCGCGTTCGAGAGATGGGCCGAAAAGATTTCGCGCCGGCGCTGGGTTCAGGGAATCATTTTCTTCGCGGCGTACCTGATGATCGCGACCTTGGCCGGGTTGCCGCTGGACTGGATCGGCGAGCACTATGAGCGTGCTTTTGGAATCAGCGTGCAGGGTTGGGGTGGTTGGCTCGGCGATGTGGGCAAGGCACTGGGGTTGACCCTCGTGATCGGCGTACCGATTCTGCTTCTATTCAATTGGATCGTGCGGCGTGCCCCAAAACGCTACTGGCTGGGCGCATGGGTGGTTACGCTGCCCATTCTGGCGTTTCTCACTTTTGTTGAGCCGCTGGTTGTGCCTCTTTTCTTCAAACAGGAGCCACTCGCGCAGAATCACGCGGCATTGGTGGCGAAGCTCGAGAAGGTGGTGTCGCGAACAGGGATCGATATTCCGCCGGATCGCATGTACCTGCTGAAAGCCAGCAGCAAATACACGGGGATGAACGCCTTCGTGGCGGGAATGGGCCCGACAAAGCGATACGTGATGTGGGATACGACGACCGACCAACTGCCGGATGACGAAGTGTTGTTCATCTTCGGGCACGAGAGCGGGCACTATGTGCTGCACCACATTCCGAAGGGGTTCGCATTGTCTGCCGTGGGCCTGTTTTTCGTGTTCTGGGCATGCGCGGGATTCGCGGCGTGGATGGTGCGGCGATTCGGATCGCGGTGGGGGACGAGTGAGCTCTCGTCGCGCACAGGATTTGTGGTGCTGCTGTTTGCGATTTCGATCGCGAGCTTTCTGTTGCAGCCGGTGAGCGATGCCGTCAGCCGGCACTTTGAGCACCAGGCCGATGTTTATGGGCAAGAGGCGATCCACGGCATTGTGCCTGACCCGCAAAAGACGGCGGTCGCTGCGTTCAACGCGCTAGGCCAGTCGTGGCTGGACGATCCGAATCCGAATCCGTTTATCGAGTTCTGGCTCTACGACCACCCGAGCGAGCAACACCGCGCAAACTTTGCTGCGCACTACAACCCTTGGACAAATGGCGGGCATGGCGAGTTCTTTAAGAACTAGGCACCAAGGGGCCGAGGGAACAAGGGACCAAGAAGGTACGACCGCAAGGGCGCTTCGCGGCACATTAGCCAAGGCCCTCGAAGATGCCGGCGGCGCCCATGCCGCCGCCGACGCACATCGTCACCATTCCGTATCGCGCGCTCCGCGTTTTCATTTCCTGAAGAAGGGTTGTTGTGAGTTTTGCGCCGGTGCAGCCGAGCGGGTGGCCGAGAGCGATGGCGCCGCCATTGACGTTAATTTTTTCCGGGTCCAGGTTGAGAGCCCGAATGATGGCAAGGGTCTGCGCGGCGAAGGCTTCGTTGAGTTCGATGAGGTCGATGTCGGCGAGAGTGAGGCCGGCGAGAGCAAGTGCTTTGGGGATGGCGGTGATGGGGCCAATGCCCATCTCTTCAGGCAGACAGCCTGTAACAGCATAGGAGACGAGGCGGGCAAGCGGCTGAATGCCAAGCTCTCGCGCGCGCGAAGCTGCCATGAGGACCACGGCGGCAGCGCCGTCTGAAGTTTGCGAAGAATTGCCCGCGGTGACGGTGCCCTGAGCGTGAAAGGCGGGCTTGAGTGCGCCCAGTGCGGCGGCGGAGGTGTCGGCGCGGGGGCCTTCGTCGGCCGAGAATTCCTTTTCGTGCACGTGCGGCTTTTTCGGCGGAACGTCCGGCATTGTGGTCGTGAATTTGACCGGAACGATTTCTTCGGCGAAGCGACCCGCGGCTTGCGCGGCGACGGCTTTCTGGTGGCTCGCGAGGGCGAATGCATCCTGGTCGACTCGCGAGATAGCGTAGTGTCGAGCGACGCGCTCGGCGGTGAGGCCCATGGTGAGCAGCGATGCGGGATAGTTGGCGGCGAGCCATGGATTGGGGCTGGGCTTGTTGCCGCCCATGGGAATGAGGCTCATGGATTCTGCGCCGCCGGCGACGATGACTTGCGCAAAGCCGGAACGGATGCGTTGATCGGCGATGGCGATGGCTTCAAGACCGGAAGCGCAAAGACGATTGACAGTTGCGCCGGGAATTTCGACGGGAAGACCGGCGCGGAGGGCGGCCATGCGAGCGATGTTCCAACCCTGCTCGCCTTCGGGCTGCGCGCAGCCGAGAATGACGTCGTCGATGGCGGATCTATCCAGGGCAGGAACTTTGTCCAAAGCTCCGCTCAATGCGATTGCGGCCAGATCGTCGGAGCGCGTGGTAGAGAGCGCGCCCTTGGGGGCGCGGCCGACGGGCGTGCGGACGGCGGCGACGAGAACGGATCTGGGCATAAAGAAGCTCCGAATAGCGAGTCAGCTAGTTAGCAAGTTGGCGCTGACGCACTCGAATGGATCATGCGCAAAGTCAATGCACAACGCTGGCTCTCATGGTGATGCTAATCCTGCGTATCGATCAGGGTCCAGGAGTTGCTGAAATAAAAGTGGTAGACAGTCCGCTGATCGATTACGGAGTCGGCCAGGGCATCATGGTCAATGCGCGCGGGCGGATGGCGCATGCCGAGTTGCGCTTCGTGAATGTCCTGAGGCAATGCGGGATCGATAGCCCAGTTGAAGCCGAGGACTCCGGATGATCCGTGCGATTGGAGTCGCTCGGTTTCAGGCGACGAAGCGAGTGTGAAAGGCTGGCCTGAGCCGCTGCCGAAAAAGACGAGAAGGTAGACTGTTCCCTGCGCGGAGCAGAGGACGGCCCAGTCGGACGAGTCGCGGCGCTCAAGGCTCGCATGGACGACGTTTTCCGGCTGGCGCGCTTCATAGGATTGCGGGATAAGACAACCGCGGTGATCGAGCTGCGCCTGTATGGCGGGCGGCAGATCGGGAAATGAGCTGACCGGAAGATGGCGAATGAGGTATGGGGTGGGGCGGCCGTCGACCGTGACCGAGCCGGAGGTATTGAGGGCCGTGGAAACTGGGTCTTGCGGAAGGACCGGTGTGGGGCAGCAGAAAAAAAGCAGCGACGCAAACGCAAGCCCCGATTTGAACAGCACGCGAACCATTGAAAACTCTCACGAGCACTCTATGCCGAGGTGCACAGGAGCGCAAATTTTGTCCTTTGGGGCGGATCAATTGCGGAGCGGTTTGCCGGTTTTGAGGGTGAAGGCGATGCGCTCCTGGGTTTTGCGCTCGCCGCAAAGAGAAAGAAAAGCCTCGCGCTCGAGATCGAGGAAATACTGCTCGCTCACGAGAGTACCGGCAGTGATGCGGCCGCCGGCGAGAATGTACGCAGCCCAGCGAGCAACTTTCTGGTCGTGTTCGGAGGCGTATCCGGCTTCGCCCATCAAATAGATGCCCGTTTCAAGGGTGGCAAGTGCAGCGAGGCCGGGAGCGGGGATTTGCGTGCGCGATTGCGGCGGAGCGTAACCGGACTCGGCGAGGGCTGCGGCCTGAGCCTTGGCATCGAGAAGCAGACGGTCGCGGTTCATGGAGATGCGATCGGCGGGCGCAAGCATACCGAGCAAGCGCGCTTCAGCGGCGGAAGTGGAGGCTTTGGCCATGGCGATGGTTTCAAGCGAGCGTTTGAGGGCTGTGGCGAGTTCGGCGGATTGTGCGAAGCGTGACGGAGGGTCGCGCGGATCAGGTGGCGCAAGAGCGGTGGCCGCGTCGAATGCGCGGAGGAACATTTCTTTTGTGCCACCGCCAGCTGGAATGAGGCCGACGCCGGCTTCAACGAGGCCCATGTAGGTTTCGGCATGGGGCTGGCGCCGGGCCGCGTGCAGGCAAATTTCCGCGCCGCCGCCGAGGGTGAGGCCAAACGGCGCGGCGACCACAGGGCGCGGGCAGAATTTGATGGCCGCAGTCATTTTCTGGAAGCTGTGAATCACGCTTGCGAGCTCATCCCACTCGCCCTCCTGTGCAGTGAGGAGGAGCTGCATGAGGTTGGCGCCGACGGAAAAGTTGTCGCGGTCGCCGGAGATAACGAATCCGGCAAAATCGCGGACGGCATCGGAGGAGGGATTGAGGACGGCCGAGATGAGGGCGAGAACGTCACCGCCGATGGCGTTCTTGAGCGAGTGCAGCTCAATGCAGGCGATGCCATCACCGAGGTCGACGAGCGATGCGCCGGAGTTTGAGCGGACGGCGCCAAGCGAACGGCGGAAATCGGCAACGCAGGCGTGGCCGGGGATGGCTGGGATTGAAATGACCTGATCAGTCGCCGGCTGGAAGCAGGCGTAGTGATCGGGCGAGTACCAGCTGGTGCGCGAGGAGACGAGAAGCTTTTCAACGGGAGCGCCGACGGGAAGGCCGAGAGCCTTCATGCGGCCGACGGTATCGGCGACGCCGGCGGCATCCCACATTTCAAACGGACCGAGCTCCCAGTTGAAGCCGGCGCGCATGGCGCCATCGATAGAGGGTGCGTCGTCGGCCACTTCTCCAATGCGATCGGCGGCGAAGTTCCAGAGCGAGCAGAGAAAAGGCCAGAGGAAGGCGGCCGCTTTGTCTTTGGCGGGGTTGTTGGCGAGCAGCAAGCGGAGGCGTTCGGGAAGCGTGGCGGCGTTTTTCACCATTTCAAGCGAAGGTAGACCGGACTTTACGGAGGGGCGGTACTCGAAAGTGAAGAGATCGAGAACGAGGCGCTCATCTTTGCCGTCAGCGCCGCGGATTTTCTTGTAGAAGCCCTGGCCGGATTTATCACCGAGCCAGCCGCGCTTCATAATCTCGTCGAGGATTACGGAAAACTTGCCGCCAGTGACACCCTGCGGGAAGTTGGCGGCAACGTGCGCAAGAATATCGATGCCGACGAGATCGGCAAGGCGGAAGGTTCCGGTGCGCGGCCAGCCGATGGCAGTGCCGGTGAGCGCATCGACCTCTTCAATTGTGAGTCCCTGCTCGAGCATGAGGTTGGCGGCGCTGAACAGGACCGCGATGCCGATGCGATTGGCGATGAAGTTGGGCGTGTCGTGCGCAAAAATGACCTGCTTGCCCAGGATGAGATCGGCGAAGGCCGAGAAGGCCGAGACTGCAGCGGGATCGGAGTCTGCGGTTGGGATCACTTCGAGAAGGCGCATGTAGCGCGGCGGGTTGAAGAAATGCGTCCCGAAAAATTTTCCCTGGATTTGTACGGGCAATACAGAGGCAATATGCGAGATGGGCAGTCCGGAGGTGTTGGTGGTGATGAGCGCGTGCGAAGCGAGATGAGGGAGGACGCGGGTGAGGAGCGCGGTTTTGATCTCGAGATTTTCGGCGACTGCTTCAATGATCCAGTCGCAGCCGGCGAGCTTGGGTAAATCGTCGTCAAAGGTACCGGGAGTGATGAGCGCGGCTCGGGATGGATCAAAGAAGGCGGCAGGTTTAGATTTTGAGAGCGCGTCGAGAGCTCGCTGCGCGAATTGTTCTTTTGGAGGTAAGTCGAGGAGAACGACCGGGATTCCGGCGTTAGCCAAATGAGCGGCGATGCGGGAGCCCATGGTTCCCGCGCCGAGGACGGCGGCACGGCGCACGAGGAGCGGCTTTTGGGTGATGTTGAGGGCGGGAGTTGCGACCGTGGTGGCGGTGCTCATACGGGCTCCTCGCCTTCCTACAGAATTCGTGAATCGAGCAAAACGGTATCCCCGGTCTCATGTTTGAGACCCGGGTACGCGCGTAAACGCTGGCAGCATACGCAACGCGGTGGCGCGTGGTCAAGAATAGCAGGCAGCTCGAATCAAAAAGGGGCGGTCAGTATTCAACTTTGTTGGGCGACGCAATCCAGGCGGCAAAGCTGGCCCACGCCTCGTCGGCTAGCAACTGCGTTGAGCTGAGTTTGCGCTGGCTCGCGTCTTTCCGCAGCTCGGCATAGAGAAAAGCATCATCGAACCCGGCGCGGGCTGCATCGGCGGCGCCGGCTCCGTAGTAGACCGCGTCAAGCCGCGCCCAGTAGGCGGCTGCGAGGCACATGGGGCAGGGCTCGCAACTGGAGTAGAGCTCACAGCCAGCGAGATCAAAAGTTCGCAGAGCCTTTGCTGCGGAGCGGATGGCGTTGACCTCGGCGTGCGCAGTGGGATCGTTGGTGACAGTGACCGAGTTGGCGCCTTCGCCCACGATCTTGCCCTCGCGCACGACCACTGCGGCGAACGGGCCGCCGGTCGCGGTGATCACGTTGCGCGTGGCCAGCGCGATGGCGCGGCGCAGAAACTCCGGGTTGGGTTGGGGCGACATATGAAGTGATTTCGGTTCCCGAGGACGGGCGAAGACAAATTCAGTATGGCACAGAGTGCGACCGTGAAATGCGGCGCGATTTGCTGATGCTTGCGCCGCCGCGGCGAACGGGATTGAGGAGAATGGGAACCGCAATCAGGCGGCCACACGTGCCTCAAGAACCTCAAGGAATCTGGCAAGCCAGGCCGGATGCGCGGGCCAGGCTGGGCCTGTGACGAGGTTGCCATCGACGACGGCGTTCGTCATGTCGACCGTGACGTAGGTACCGCCGGCGAGTTCGACTTCGGGCGCGCATGCGGGATAGGCATTAAGCTTGCGGCCCTTGATGACGCCTGCAGCGGCGAGAAGTTGCGGGCCGTGGCAGAGCGCGGCAATGGGCTTGTTGGCCTTGGCGAAGTGGCGAATCATGTCCAGGACCTTGGGGTTCAGGCGCAGATATTCGGGCGCGCGGCCGCCGGGGATCACGAGGCCGTCGTAGCGCATGGGATCGATCTCGTCGAATGTGGCGTTGAGCGTGAAATTGTGACCGCGTTTTTCGGTGTAAGTCTGATCGCCCTCGAAGTCGTGGATTGCGGTTCGAATCTGGTCGCCTTTCTTTTTGCCGGGACAGACGGCGTGAACGGTGTGGCCAACCATTTGCAGCGCCTGAAAAGGAACCATGATCTCGTAGTCCTCAACAAAGTCGCCGGCGAGAAGCAAGAGTCTTGCGTGTTTCATCGTGCGAACTCCTCCGCACCAAGTTTGCCATAAGCTTGAGGCAGCGCGCCGTAGAATTTCTACATGGCCGAGGCAACGACTCTTGAAGCATTGAATGCGCGGATTGTGGCATGCGAGCTTTGCCCGCGGCTGCGCGCGCATTGCACTGAGGTAGCGCGCACGCGCCGGCGAGCCTATGCGGACTGGGAGTATTGGGGGCGGCCAGTGCCGTCTTTTGGCGATCCGAAAGCGCGAGTGATGGCGCTGGGCCTGGCACCGGGAGCACATGGATCCAATCGAACCGGGCGGCCGTTTACAGGCGATGGATCGGGCGACTTTCTATATCCTGTGCTGCACGAAGCGGGCTTCGCGTCGCAGGCGAAAGCGACGGCGCGAGACGATGGGATGAAGTTGAATGGGCTTTGGATCACGGCAGTTGCGCGCTGTGCTCCGCCCGGCAACAAGCCTACGCCGGAAGAACTGCGCAACTGCGCGCCGTGGCTGGACAAGGAGATGGGCCTGCTGACGGGTTTGCGGGTGGTGGTTTGCCTGGGACGAATTGCGTTTGATGGTTTGCTCGCGCATGGGATGAGAGCTGGAATGATCAAATCGCGCGCAGAGTTTGTTTTTGCGCACGGAGCTGAGTACAAACTGCCGGGCGGGCTGATTGCGATGGCTTGCTACCATCCCTCGCTGCAGAACACGAATACCGGGAAGCTGACGCGAGCGATGCTGCTTAAGGTTTTCAAGCGGGCGAAGAAACTGGCGGAGCTGTGAAGGGCAGGGACATGGAAAGGATTCGGAGCGCCAAGGAGAAACGATGGATCTGCTGTCGAGACAGATTTTGAATGATGTGAATTTGGATAGAGTAAGCCCGGAAGCCGCCGTCACCAAGAACCAGGTAGATCACTGGTCACCGGCGATTCTGCTGGAGCGGGCGGCGTATTTGCGCAAACTGGCCAAGCATGGAGACGGATCGGCCTCGGAGACGCTGAAGGAGTATCCACAGCACTGCGCGATGCTTTCGTATCGCAGCCGCGACGGCGAAGTGGAAGTTCACGAGAAGTTTGCGGATCTGTTTTGCGTGCTGGCGGGCAAGGCGACACTGGTTACGGGCGGCATTGTGAACGGGGCGCGGACGATTGCTCCGGGCGAGGCGCGCGGCGTATCAATTGAGGGAGGAATGAGGCGGACGCTGCGGGCAGGAGACGTGGCGCACGTGCCGGCCGGGACTCCTCATCATATGTTAGTCAAGACCGAGGATACGTTCACCGCACTGGTGATGAAGGTTCAGGAGGTTGCTTAGAAGCTGGCCCCGCTGCGCGAACGATTACGATCGGAAATTGGAGCGGGAGACCGGGATCGAACCGGCGACATTCAGCTTGGGAAGCTGACGTTCTACCACTGAACTACTCCCGCCCTTTTAACTTCATAATTTATAGATATCAAATGCTATTTTCTATCCAACTTACTAATCATTCCGCAAGATTTCTACCACGCGACTCCTTCGAGATTTCAGCTTGGAAACTATCCCGCTAAGCCTGGTGGGTAGTATGCATGCAACCTACCGCCGATCCTCCACCAGCCTAAGAAGTATATCAAGGTCGCTGGAGAGCGGCGCTTCGTTCCAGGCCAGAAAAGGAGTATGGAGCGTCATATCCAGTCACCTTGCCGATCGACGGTGAGCCAGTTCGATTGACGACCGGAACCTTTCACCTTGAGTTCCACGAGAACGGCCGCCGTGTTCAGCGGCCCGTTGGCACTACCGCGGATTAACATGAACCCATGAAACTTGGAGTGAGTGCATTCGCGTGGGCGGGAAAGATAGAGCCGTGGCTTCTCGATCTGATGCCGGCAATTCGAGGTTTGGGCATGGACGGCTTCGAGATTCCCATGTTCGATCCAGCGCTGTTGCCCGCTGCCAAGATCCGATTGGCCTTCGAGCAGAGCGGCCTGGAATGCACGGTTTGCGCGATCCTTCCGGCCGGCGTCAACCCCATCAGCTCCGATGCCGGCGATCGCAGGAGAGCACTCGGCCACCTGAAGCAGTGCGTAGAAATGACCGCTTGCCTGGGTGCGAAACTGCTGGCGGGTCCCCTCTACGCGCCCATTGGCTATTTCACCGGCCGCCGCCCGTCGGCTGATGAGTGGCAATGGGCAGTTGAAGCATTCCAATCAGTCGGAGATACGCTCGATGCCTGTGATGTCACGCTTGCAGTTGAGCCCGTAAACCGTTCGGAGACGTTTTTCCTGCGGACGTCAAAGGAAGCGCTCGCGATGTGCCGGGCCGTGGGCCATCCCCGCGTTGGCGTCACCATCGACACCTTCCACGCGAACATCGAGGAAAAGAATCCCGCCGCGGCGGTGCTCTCTTTACGCGATCGCCTCAAGCACATGCACATCAGCGAGAACGATCGCAGCCTTCTGGGGCAGGGGCATGTCGATTTTCCCGCAATCGTGGAAGCTTTGCGCGAGATCGGATACCAGGGCTATCTCATGATCGAAGGATTCGGTTTTCTGCCCGAAGTCAAGGATGGTCCTGGCGCGCTTTGGGCAGAGCGCAACGTCTCTCCGATGGAGATCGCAAGCCAAGGCGCAGCTTACCTGCGCAGCCTGATCCACGATTGGCGAATGTCGCACTAACGAATGTTCTTGTCGAAACTCCAGTGAACCACGGCCCATCTCCAGTTCCAACCCGGCCGATTCACGGATGCAGGCCGTACTCCGTCTCGTCGGAGTGAAGAAGCACAGCGCGGGCCGGATTTCGAATCCAGTTATAGAACAGGCCCAGGAAAAGCAACGCGGCAAAGATGGTTGCCAGAACGAACCCTGCCTGCAGGCCGCCAAACATGTCGCTGACAACGCCCATCGCCAGCGGACCGAGCGCCGCTCCGAGGCAGGTAAAAAAGAGCAGGACGCCGGAGATGGCGCCGTGTTCAGACTTCGGAAAACAGCTGATCCCCTTCGAGTTGAGGGTGGGATAGATGACCGACATAAACACGCCGGAAAGCGCTAACAGATAAACAGCTGCGTTGGCTCCGCCGAAGATGGCGCCGACAAAGCAGGTAAGAATCGCGCCACTGAAGAGAGCGAGAATCGCCGTCCAGTTCCATCGCGCTATGACCCACGCGCCCACGAAGCGGCCCGAGGCGCGCAGGACGAAGAAGATCGAGATCACGTAGGCCGTCATAAACGCCGACGAGGGCCTGTGCTCTTTGAGATAGGAGGGCAGCCAGACGTAGATGGCGCACTCGACGGCAACGTAGAGGAAGCAGGCCATGGAAAATGCGAGCGCATACGGATTCGCAAGCAAGCGCAGAGTGCGCTGAAGATTAATCGGTTCTTCGGAACGCCGGGCCGTATGCGGATAGCGCACCAGAGACGCCGTAATAATAAGCAGGACGCAGAGAGATCCAGCAATCACATAAAGCCACTTCCATGAAACTCCTTGAAGCAGCAGCCGGGCGACAATGAGCGGACCGACGATGGAGCCGACGCCGAAGAAACCTTCGACGGTGTTCATCGTCGAGGTGTGTTGCTGCGTGGAATCGGAAATATCGCCGATCAGAGCCAGCGCTCCGGTCTTGAAGATGCCAATTGCGGCTCCGGAGACAGTAAGCAGGATGACGAAAATGGCAAAGGTGTTTGTAACCGCGAAGAGATACGAGTTAAGGGCAAACAGCGCCAGGCCGAGGATGATGGTCCACTTTCTGCCGAAACGATCGGCGAGAAATCCGAGAAAGATGGCAACCACAGCGATCCCCGACATACTGGCATAGTGAAATGCGCCCGCGGCGGTGTCGCTCAGATGGAGGGTCCGGATCACTTCCGGAATAATGACTCCGACCGAGTCCGTGGTCATCGCGAACATCATGAACATCAGGTAAGTCAGAGCGCGGATCACGAAGTGATTGGCGCTGGGCGCGTGAACGGTCACCGAGGTACGCCTCCTTGGTCGATCATCTTGCTGGAAGGTCCATGGAAGCGGTCGAATTCAGGCCATTGGAGTATTCGATCGTCGCGCACGGTTTGCTCAGGTCGACTGCGAGCGAAATCCAATTCTCGTGGTGGCGCCAGCGAATCGCGAGGCGATCGCGTGAGGTCGATTCCACGGTGCATTCGCCGTTGAACGCGGGGTGGCTGTTGCGCAAGCGAATCAGCGCGATGAGCTGCTCGACCAAAGGTGTTTGCAGCTTTGCGGAGATTTCACCCGGCGTGAAGAAGTGGCGGTTGATGTCGCGGCCCACGCCGCTCTTGTCCAGA
This sequence comes from uncultured Acidobacteriaceae bacterium, assembly GCA_963762905.1. Taxonomy (GTDB): domain Bacteria; phylum Acidobacteriota; class Terriglobia; order Terriglobales; family Acidobacteriaceae; genus Telmatobacter. The sequence goes on from CAVXMJ010000033.1 coordinate 36,275, forward strand.
AGTTCCATGTCGTTGCGTGCGCCGAGCAAGCCGACGTAATAAACCTGGGGAATGCCGGGCACAAAGAACTGGATGGCGCGCGCGATGAGGTAGAGAGTTTCATCGCCGCCGAGAGCATCGAGGTAGGTGCAGTTGACCTGGTAGAGGTCAAGGTTGTTAGCCGCGGCTCCAGTGGCCCGTTTGCTTTCGCCGTTGCTTCGGCGATGAATCTCCTCAACGAGATTATGAATGGCCTCGGGTGCGAGCAGGCCGGGATTGCCACGCTGATCGGCGCCCACATCGATGACGCCGATACCGTCGTGCGTATCGAGGACGGTGATGGCGTTGTGCGGCCTGATCTTCATCCATTCACAGAGCGGTTGGGCATCGGCCTCATAAAGGGCATGCAGAACCAGCGGCGGCAGCGCGAAATCGTAGACCCAATCGACCTGGCGGGCAATTTCGACCTGTTGCTTGAAGTAGCTGTGCACCTCGACCAGAACTTCCATGCCGAGGGCGCGCGCCCGTTCTGTGAGCTCGGCGATGAAGTCGAAGGTCTCCGGGATCATGAAGCAACTGGTGCCGGGCTTCTTGATGGCGTAACCGACAGCGTCAAGGCGGATGGCGCGAATGCCGGCCGCATGAAATCGTTCGAGAATGGCGCAGAGGTAGGCGTGGCCCTGCGGATGCGTCACGTCAATGTCGATCTGTTGCGACGTGAACGTAGTCCAAAGCAGCCTCTTTTCACCATTGCGCAGGGTTGAGTAAGTAAACGGAAGGCCGGGCCGGGGGCGATAGATGCGCAGCAGTTCGGCTTCTGTGGCGCCCCGCGGGAAAACGCGATCATACGTGAGAAACATTCCGGCGTAGGGAGAATGGTCGCCTTTTTCAGAGAAGTCCTGAAACTGCGGCGATTGGCTTGAAACGTGGTTGACGATCAGGTCGGCCATCAGCTCCAGGCGTCCGCCCAGCGTGCGCAGATCGTCCCACGTACCCAACCGAGGATCGACCCGCGTGTGGTCCATGGGATCAAAACCGGCGTCAATGCCGTCGATCGGATCGAAGAAAGGAAGTAAATGAACCCCTCCGAAGACGTCTGCCAGAGGTCCGTTGAGCAGCGAAGCAAGACCCTGAATTCCTCCTGCTGAGAGGCGATCGACGTAGGCAATCAATTGAACCTGGTTTTTCATGGAAGTCTCTTGCGGGGTCACCGCGGTGCGGACGGGTTCGATTGATTGCGTGACGCGGAGCGGGAGCGAATCAGAGCAATGTGCTCCTCGACGTTCCAATCGGGAGTTCCTCCCCGGCGTCCGGCGACGAGCGCGCCGAGAGCGTTGGCGAAGATAGCGTTTTCTTCGATTGGCCAACCGGCGTTCAGTCCATGCAGAAAGGCCGCGGCGAAAGCATCACCGGAGCCGACCGTGTCGACAACATCGACCGCGAACCCTTCGAATGAGCGCAAAGCGTCGTGATCGAAAATGGCGCAGCCGCGGCTACCCAGAGTCACGCAGATGGTTGGGATGTTGTACGTCGATGACCAATGGCGGCAAAAGTCTTCGAGGTTGAAATCGCCCTTTCCCCTCGTCAGCTCGTAGAGCATTTCGGCTTCGTGACGGTTCAGCTTCAGAACGTCGGCCGCCGAGGAAAGTCTTTCGACCAGCGCCAGGCTCCAATGCCCGGTGCGCAAGTTCACGTCGTAGAAACACCGTGATTCAGGAAGGTTCTTGACCAAACGCTGGAGCGCCGTTTCCACATGCGGATTGGCCTGCGCGAGGGTTCCGAAATATATCCAGTCGGGGGCGAAGTGACGCGCCCGCTCAAGCACCGACGCATCGACCTTGACAAAATCGAACGCCGCCGGCCGATCGATTGTAAAGACTACGTTCCGATCTCCATCAGCGGAAACGAATGCGGTACCCGTCGGCCGCTCGCTCGCTTGCTGCACAAATTCTGTGGTCAGGCCGAGATCCTGCATGGCCTTGAGCGTCCGCATGCCGCGTTCATCATTGCCGACGGCGGTCAATACCGCGGCCGTGTTCCCGAGCCTTTGCAACACTGCCGAAAAATTGAGGGGCGCGCCTCCGAGGTACTCCACCTCGCCCAACACGTCCCACAGAACTTCGCCCATGCTGAGAATCTTCACTGTCAACTCCCCTTTTAAATCCTCCGACCATCATGATCCGCAACGCGGTTGAGTCTCCCGCGCGCTGATTATTCTCCGTTGGCGATGCTATCGAGCGAAGGATCTGGTGCGCTTCCGGGGTCTGATAAAGCCGTCGACTGGCGGACGACAAGTTTGAAATCGAGGAGATAGTCGCGAGCCGGCATGGAGGGATTCTTAATGCGCGCAAACATGGCGGCAAGCGCGGTTGCGCCTAGTTCAAGGCAGGGCTGGTGGATGGTCGTGAGCGGCGTTTGCAGCAGGCTGGCATAGCGCACGTCGTCAAAGCCCGTTACCTTTACCTGGGATGGAACGTCGGCGCCCAGCGCATACAGCGAAGTCATCAGGCGCGCTGCGGTGAAATCGTTAGCGCAAACGAATCCATCCGGCCGATGCCGGGTAAGGATGGAGCGAATCAGAGCAACATCGTTTGGGTCTCCGCACTCGGTCCACCCGCTGACGTGACGATCTGCGGATGCATGAATCGCCTCGAAAACGCCCGCGGTGCGCATGGCGACGGTAGGCGCCGAATGCGGTCGACTGAAGAAGACAATGCGTCTGGCGCCACGTTCGATCAGGTGGTGGGCAATCACGAATCCCGCGCGGCGATGATCGATGGTCACCAGATCGTACTTGCTGCGCTGGGGAAATGCATAAAGGTCACGGTCCAAAAGGATAATCGGAATCTGCGCATCGTCAATGGCGGCCGTGATGCGGCGATTGATCTCTTCGTTCCGCGAAGCAAGTTCCAGGGGCGCAAAGAAGATGCCGGAAACTTTCCGCTGCAGGTAGTACTCGCAGAGTTGCTGCGCCTGGTCTTCAACCGGCGCGCCCGGAGAGAGCGTTGCCCCCCACAGCAGATCGTGAGAAGGCCCGGTGCGCTCAATAGAGATACCGCGGCAGATGGGTTCGAATATCTCGGTAACTCCAAGGTCCGGGATGAGCAGGCCGAGCACAAAATTCTCCGTGCTCTTCTCCTCCAGAACAAAGGTTCCCGAGCCGGCCCTGCGCTCGACCAGGCCCTCGTTCTCCAGTTGGGCCAGAGCGCGTCCGACCGTGGGACGGCTAGCGCCAAACTGCTCAACAAGTTCGTTTTCGCTTGGCAGTTTGTCGCCGGGCGCGAATTCGCGGTTCGCCAATGCGCTCCGCAGGCGGGTATAGATCTGCTTGTACTTGGGGGTTCCGCCGAGGGACTCAACTTCGAGATTCTCTGCCGTCATGACTTACTCCCGTCGAGCGTGACCAGTATGATCGTATTCCGCCAAGTATGTCTATCAGCTCGCCCTCTTCTTGGCTGGCAACTCAAGAGATATCCACAGCACGTCATTCAATCTTGCTTTTCAGAGGCGAGATTCTAACTCGTTTCTTATCAATGACTGCCAAAATGTAATTACAGGTTAGCAGAAATTGCAAACACATGTCAATAATTTTGTTATTGACAAGTGCGGATTAAATATCTAGCATTTCGTTCGAAAATGGTAAGCAGCAATCCCCAGTTCTACATTTGCAAAATCCGAACCGCCGCAGAGAACTCGCTGGCCCGCAGCCGACCGAGTTTGCCCTCGGCAGGGGGTTGCCGGTTGACGAGTTTCACCTGACAAACAGTCCGCATCGGGACCCTCACACACGAAACTCCCACTTTGCCCTGTTTCAAGGGTAAGTCGGCATGGGATTTGGAAACAGAAATTGCAAGCAGGAGGCTTTATGAGGATGAAGCAAAGAAACCTGGCGATGAAATCCTGGGCTAACGGGTTAGGTCGCCTGCCGATGGTGCACGCAGCAGCGTTCCTGCTGCTCATGCTTTTCAGTTGCGTGGCGTTCACGGTGGACGCTCGCGCGCAAACTAGTTCCGGGTCTATCGTGGGTTTGGTGATTGACCCTTCCGGCGCCATCATCCCGGATGCCACGGTTGTTTTGAAGAACACAGCGACCAATGCGAGCCAGACCGCAGTAACGGGCGCTGCCGGTAATTACAGCTTCGTGAACCTCAATCCGAGCGTGTATGACATTACGGTGACGAAGAAGGACTTCGAGTCGCTCACGCAAAGCGGAATCAACTTGCAAGTGGGCGCTGTAGTGCGATTGGATGTGACTTTGAAGGTGGGCACACAAAGTCAGACGGTGGTCGTCTCCGCCGCTCAATCTGAAATGCAGACAGAAAGCGCGTCGCTGGGCGGCGTCGTGCAGGGCCAGCAAGTTGAAGAAGCACCGCTGAATGGACGCAACGTAAACAATCTGCTCGATTTTATTCCCGGCGTCGTGCCGGGAGGCGGAACCCAGGGCAGCACCATGTCCAATCAGGGCGACGGGCAGACGCAGGCGATTGCCTACAACAACTACCAGATTGGCGGCGGCTTCAGCGGTGAGAGCATCTTCTTTATCGACGGCATGGAGCAGAATATTGCCGAGAATAATGTCGATCCACTCGTTCCTACTCAAGATGCCGTGCAGGAGTTTCGCGTTTCCACCAGCAACGTAAGTCCGGAATTCGGCGGTTACGGCGGCGGCGTTGTTCAGATCGTGACCAAGAGCGGCACAAATGCGTTTCACGGGAACGCCTATGAATATCTGCGCAACACGGATCTGGACGCGAACAACTGGTTCAGCAACCACGACAATCTGGGCAAGACCCCGCTGCACCAAAATCAGTATGGTGCCAACGTCGGAGGGCCCATTGTTAGAAACAAGGCCTTCTTCTTCTTCTCATGGGAGCACGAGTCGCTGCTTTTATCTTCGCCTGAGACCGAAACCATGCCAACCACAAAGGAATTGGCGGGCGATTTCTCGGCCGATCCGCAGGTCATTTACTGCCCTGCCGTCGGGTCATACGGTTGCACGCCGGGGACTCCGCTGCCCGGGAATAAGTTAACTTACATCGACACTACCGCCCAGAACATTGCAAAACTGGAAACCCCGAGCGAAACGCGGGTAACGCAGACGCCCTACGCGACAAACTTCTCGGCTTCGGCGCCCTCGGAGGGTTACCAGACGCAATTCAATGTTCGGGGAGACATCACGCCCGATGAGAAAGACTCGCTCTTTGCGCGCTACACATACTGGAATCCCCACAATGGGCCCAGCGATCCGACGGGCACGAATACGGGCCTGGGTCCGACCGGAAACAATACGCAGGAAGCTGAAGTTGGCGACAGCCACACCTTCAATGCGACGACTTTTGCCGACATTCATCTTTCGTACCTTGAGAACTACAACTTCCAGCAAATTCTGAGCAATGGCTTTAATATGTCGTCGCTGGGTACTGCTTATGGCGGAATTCAGGGCGAAAGCGAGAATAATCAAGGCATTTTGCCCGCTCTCGGCATTCAAGGCTATAGCATCGGCGCAGCTCAAAGCACACTCTACTGGAACAACAACGTGTGGGGCATCAACGGAGGAATGACGAAGGTTCACGGCCACCACACCATCAAGGCTGGCGGGGAGTGGCGCCAGATGCTGTGGGAAGCCTATGGATATTGGACCTACGGCTTGAATGCGACGCCGTTCTATACCGCCTCTTCTGCAACGGATACTACGACTGGCAACGCACTGGCATCCTTCCTGATGGGTATACCCTCCAGCACGGTTGGATCGTACGGCTCTACAGAGCATGCCTATCTGCATAACTATGCCCTGTATGTTTCAGACACCTATCAGCCAACGAAGAAACTAACCGTATCCGCGGGCCTGCGCTGGACCCAGCCCGGCGCGTTCTCTGAAGAGCATGACCTCGATTCAGTGCTGCAACCGAATGCCGCTGTCACGATCGGAACCGTTTCCTCGTACACCAATCCGGTAAGCGATCAGAGTGTCCCACTTACCGGCGGCACAGCGTTGCTTGGCAGCTCGCAGTATTCGGGCACGCGAGATGAAATGTTGCATTGGCACCTGTTTGCTCCGCGAGCCGGGCTCGATTATCAAATCACGCCGCAAACCGTGTTTCGTCTCGGATACGGAATCTCGTTCCTGCCGCCCGATTTGGCGCAGGAAGGCCCCCAGCTGAACCCAATCAATCGCGCCAACACAACCTACACGAACACCGTGGGGCAGCCACTCATTGCCACGGTGGATAATCCCTTGCCGAATGGCTTTGTGCTGCCGGGCGGCCACACTCAGGCGGCGCTCAACGCGCTGTTGGGCGGCGGCGTCTGGGCAGGCCTTCCTGAAGTTCCCTATGGCTATACGCAGCAGTGGAACGTCGCTGTACAGCAAGCGCTCGGAGCAAAAAGCAGCCTGACCGCCGCTTACGCCGGCGCGAAAGGAACCCATCTCGTTATCGCCAGCGCCTACACAGGTCCTGGCTACAACTTGAACCAACTTCCCGATCAATATGATTCTCTGCAGGGGAATCTCTTAAATCAGGTTGCGAATCCGTTTTTCGGGGTTCTGCCCGCAACCTCGGTGGTCGGCGGGCCGACTGTTGAGGAGGGCTACCTTCTCGAACCTCATCCACAGTATCCCGACGGAATGCTGCAATACAATCCACGCTACGGTGACTCGACATATCGAGCTCTGCAGATGCAATACGATTTGCGCATGGCCCACGGCGATCTGCTGCAGGTGGCCTATACCTTCAGCAATCTGATGAGCGACACCGACAACACAAGTTCGTTCCTTGATGGCCAGGGGGCGGAGGGATTACCGCAGGACAACTACAATCTGAAGGCCGAAAAATCGGTGAGCATGCAAGACATCAAGAATAACCTGGTGATCGATTACGGCTTTGACTTGCCTTTTGGCCATGGGCAACCTTATCTGACCAATATGAGCGGGGCGGCAAACGCGGTTCTCGGAGGGTGGCGAGTAAACGGGATTACCATCTTCCGCAGCGGCTCCCCGATTGCGCTCACGGCTCCTGCGAACATCCTAAGCCAGTTTGGCGCAGGCACGGCGCCTTTTGGTCCAGGGCAGTCGGGAGTTATTCGGCCTGCATACACCTCCGGCTGCAGCAAAACTGGACCGGGCTCGGTGCATAGTTCCGCGCGTGCGGCGGAATGGTTCAACACTTCATGCTTCCAGCAGCCAGGCTCGTTTAGCTTTGGCAATGAGCCCCGCGTTGACCCAACGATCCGGTCAAACGGATTGGCCAACTTCGATACGGTGTTCAGCAAGAGTTTCGCTCTGCCGCGCGAAGCCACCTTCAAGTTCTCCGGAGAGATCTTTAACCTATTCAACCACCCGCAGTTCGGTTTGCCCAGCAGCCTGGTCGGCGTGCCTGGATTCGGACAGATAACTACGCAGGCGAACATTCCACGTACCGCGCAGTTCGAGGGAAGGATCACGTTCTGAGATTCCTCGGTGCGAATTCCTATAGCGTTTGCAACCCTAATTCCAGGAAAGTCTGGATCAAGACTTTCCTAAAATTGGGAGACGAGTTTCAACCTGGGCTGATGCGGTGTCGGATTTGCATCAGCCCGACCTTTCTCTTTTCAACTGCCAGCGGTTTTCCATGGGCCGATAGGTTTCCTATTTGGTTGTTCGATTTGATGAACGCCTTCCCTGCCGTCCTGCGACATCACGAGTGAAGGTTCCAGCATCGATCCTCTAAGCGCCATGGGATTCTACAGGTCTCACCCCTATGCCAAACTTCAGGCGCAATCCGGCAATCCCATTCATAGCCGATAGTCCTGCATGAAAGTTGAGGCGGAGTTCTCTATGACACGGCGCGTTGCGATCTTTGCCGGGATGGCCGCAGGCGCGATCTGCCTAACCAGCGCCGGCGGTTGGATGCGGGCCGAGGAGCCCAGCAACCCCAAATCCGAGGGCACGGTTGTCATCGATCATCTTGCTGTCCCCTTGTCAAACCTATTGAGCCCGGAAGCACGGGCATACATGGTTCATCTTCTTGTCGACAAACCCTTCGGTGGCGGTCCGAGCGCCGATCAGGACATTCGAGGCTTTCGCGCCAGACAAGACGAAATCATGCGAGGGTTTTTGAGCCCGATCGAAAAGCGCTATCCAGTGAAGATCGAGGAAAGAACGATTGGCGGAGTTTTCACGCAGATCGTAACTCCCACGGACGGAATTGCAGAGAAGAATCGCGATCGAGTGCTGTTGAACGTACACGGCGGCGGATTTGTTTCAGGCGCCAGAACCTCGTCCCTGATCGAGTCGATCCCCATAGCATCGATCGAAAAGATCAAGGTCATCAGCATCGACTACCGGATGGGGCCCGAGTCGAAGTTCCCGGCTGCGAGCGAAGATGTTGCGGCTGTCTACAAAGACGTGCTCAAGGATTACAGCCCGCAGCATATCGGCCTGTATGGATGCTCGGCCGGAGGCATGCTGACAGGAATGTCCATCGCGTGGTTTGAGAAGCACAATCTTCCCAACCCAGCCGCGATCGGGATTCTATGTGCATCGCTCGGTCGCATGTTTGCCGGTGACTCAGCACATACGGCGGGACCCCTCATGGGGATGCAGGCGCCCCCGGCTCCTCACCCTGGTGCTGCGGCGCCATCGATCGAATTCCCGGCTTACCTGGGTGGCGCCGACCCTGATGATCCACTCGTTTATCCCATCAATTCACTTGATCTGCTTGCGAAGTTTCCGCCCGCGCTGTTTATCACCAGCACGCGCGGCTTCGAGTTCTCTTCAGCAGTCGATTCCTGTAATGCGCTCAACCATGCCGGCGCTGTGGCCGAGCTGCATGTCTGGGATGGATTGCCGCATGCCTTCTGGTATAACTCCGATCTGCCGGAATCTCGTGAGGCCTACGAAGCCATTGCGAAGTTCTTTGACCGACACCTTCATCCGTAAATGCAGCTCGACCCAGCCGGATGTTTGAGATAGAACCCAGGGGCGCCGCGATGCTGTGCAGTGCGCAAGCCCGGCGTTTCTGGCATTGAAAGATTCACCCATGAGGCTTACACAATGATGACTGCTTCATTCCGCCCGAACTCGCGCATGGTCTTCGCGCTTGCTTTTGTGCTCGCCGCGGTGTCAGTGCATGCGACGGCTCAGGATGTTCCTGCCCCCGCAAAGGTGACTGTGGATGCCGATGGCACTGTGCATGTTCCACCGCTCACGGTTCCCGTGTCTAGCTTTCTGAGCCCGGAGGCGAAGGCTTACGTCGCCCAGCATCTTATCCAGATGCAGGATCCGGAACTCGTCAAACAGGATCACGGCGTTCCGTTCTTTATGAAGCCATTCATTGAGCGCGATAACGCGCTGTTCGCCGTCGATAAAAAAGATCTTCAGATCGGCGGCGTGCACGTGGTTGAGTACACGCCGAAAGACGGAATCTCTGCCCGCAACGAGCACAGGGTTCTGGTGAATCTGCATGGCGGCGGTTTTTCAGGCTGCTGGCCGGGGTGTGCCGAACTGGAATCGATCCCGATTGCGGCGCTCATGCGTATCAAGGTGATCACAGTTGATTACCGCGAGGGGCCGGACAATAAATTCCCGGCGGCGAGCGAAGACGTTGCCGGCGTTTATTCCCGCTTGCTGAAGACATACAAGCCGCGCAGTATCGGAATCTACGGCTGCTCGGCCGGCGGCATGCTCACTGCGATGTCGATGGCCTGGTTTCAGGCGCACGGCCTTCCCTCTCCGGGCGCGATCGGCATTTATTGCGCATCGGCCGGCGGCTTCGGTGGGGACGCGACCTATACAGCGTTTCCGCTTGGCGAAGGACGCATGCCGCCTGCCGGTCCACCGGGCGCATCTGCGCTCGGCTACTTCAGTACGGCCCAGATGCATGATCCGCTCGTATCGCCGCTTGATTCGCCTGCCGTGCTGGCAAAGTTTCCTCCCACTTTGTTGATAACGGGAACGCGCGACTTTGCCTACAGCGGAGCTATCTATACCCATGAGCAGTTGGTGAAGCTTGGCGTCGATGCCGAGTTACATGTTTGGGAGGGGCTCTTCCATGGCTTTTTCTACAATGCAGACGTGCCGGAATCGCGCGACGCATTCAACGTCATGATCAAGTTCTTCGATCGCCGCCTGGAGAGCGATTGAGAGCATCCGAGACAGCACGCGCGCGAAGTTTGCAATCAACTGCTCGTACGAGGTGATGAATGTCGAATTGGGTTCGGTGTCTCGCGCTGATCATAGTCGGCTCTCTCGGCGGAAGTTTACTAGCCGCGCAATCCGGCGAGAAGCGCGCCGATCACTGGGTTGCCACCTGGACCACCGCGCAGGAGTTAAGCCGGACGGTTCAGGAGATTCCTCAGTTGCCACCGGGCGTTACCATGCCCGATTTCTCCAAGCTCAAAGGACCCGTGATGCCGCTGCGCATCCCGAAGACGGTTCAGGATCAGACAGTCCGCATGATTGTCCATACGAGCATCGGCGGCAATAAGTTGAGGATCGAGCTTTCGAATGCTTTTGGCCTGGGTGTCGTCTCCATTGCCGATGCCCATATTGCAATGCGAACTTCGGAATCTTCCATCGATCCTGCGAGCGATCGCAAGATTACATTCAGCGGCAACCCGGGTGTCGAGATCAGGCCAGGCGCCGTTATTGTGAGCGACGAGATCAATATGGATGTGAAGCCGATGTCCGACCTTGCTGTCTCTGTGTATGTTGCAAAGAGCGATGGCGAACCGGCGAATCACATGGTTGGTTTGCACACTTCGTATCTTGCCGGCGGGGATACGACAACTTCGGTGTCCATGCCCAAAGGAGACACGACAAGCGGCTACCTGTGGCTGCGCAGTATTGACGTAGTGGCCGCGCCTTCAAGTTTTGCTATCGCCTGCCTGGGAGACTCAATTACAGACGGCTTCGGCACTACCGGCGATGCCGATCGCGCCTGGCCAGCGTTGCTTGCAAAAAGGTTGAATCGACTGCAGTCTGGGCCGCGCATCTCCGTCCTCAATGAAGGAATTTCCGGCAACGAAGTGCTTCGCGACGGGGCCGGAGTGAGCGCGCTGGCGCGATTCGACCGCGATATTCTCGGCGAACCGGGAGTGCGCTGGATTGTGCTGCTGGAGGGAATCAACGACATCAATCTTCATGGTCAGATCACCGGGCCGGACGCGCTGGTGGCGGAGGATCTCATCGCGGGCTACAGGCAGTTGATTGCCCGCGCTCATCTGAACAACATCAAGATTATCGGCGCAACGCTCACGCCTGAAGAGGGAGTGTGGCTCGCAGGCCCTGTGGGCGAGGCCACGCGCCAAAAAGTGAATGCGTGGATCAGAAACAGCGGCGAATTCGATGCAGTCGTCGATTTCGATGCCGTGGTGCGCGATCTGAATGATCCTGCGCGCCTGCGCAGGGACTTGGATCCAGGCGATCACATCCACCCCAACGACATCGGCAATCAGTCCATGGCGGACGCATTTGTGCTGAATACATTCAAACGCTAAAGCGTCGCTCGGAGGCGCTTTTTACAAGTTCGGACTCGGTGACAGTCGACGCGGACATTGCAGCTGTGAGGGCGGAGTCGGCAACGGCAGAAACGTTGACGGCCCCGAATGTCGACAGCGTCAGCACTTTTGAATCGCCAAAGACGGTTGTACCGAAGCCGGCGGCGGTGGAGGCCCAGGAGGGCAAGCTGTCCCTTAAGTTATAGCCAAGATCGGTGACCGTCATTTCGATCCCTCAATAGCATCCACGGTGCCCCGGCGGCGGTTCTTCTGAAGATTCTTGCCGGGACGAATGCGGGGGAACAAATTGCGCCGATCAGTGCACCCTTAGCACCATCGGCTTGCCTTTTCGCGCTGGCCCGATGCTGCTAAACTATGTTCTGCCGCACAACAGGCGCGTAGCTCAGTTGGTTAGAGCGCTTCCTTGACACGGAAGAGGTCGCTGGTTCGAATCCAGTCGTGCCTACCAAGATTAGATTCAGAGTCGTCCAGAGACATGCAATCTCAATCAAAAACAGTGGTCTGCAGCTTCGACCTTTTCCTTCCTCTTTCCCGATGGTTCTGGATGGTGCTGAGATTTTTCCCTCTTTTCGCCAGCAGGGAGAAGCATCTCCCCGACCATCGCGTTCGCTTCCCGCTTTTGGGACAACGAGTGCCGGAAGGTGCCCGACCCTCGCCCGTGCCCCCGGTCGCCGGCAGGGTCCAAACATGCTCCGGCGTCAGCACCGGCGATTTCGCCGACTGGAACGCAATCTCTTTCCCGCCATCCGCCCACGCGTTCCCAACCAAAAATTTCGATTAGCTTAGACTCGAGACGATACGAGGGCGGACATTCTTGCGAATGCCCGCCCTCGAAAACAGAGTCAGTGAATGTTTCCTAGAAGTTGAACCGACCGCCGAACTGCATCGACCGTGCGCCCTGTGTCGGGGAGTAAGAGGGACCGAAGCTCGTGATCAGGCCGAACGTTCCGTAGTTGCCCGCATTCACGTTGGCCGTAGAGGGGACAGTCGTGTTCGGGTTGGTCAGGAACGGGTGATTGAAGATATTGAATACCTCGAAGCGGACCTGGAATTCGCTTTCCCGGTACAAGTGAATCGCGCGGAACAGGCTTCCGTTGAATTGCGAGTTGCCGGGTCCACGGAACTCGTTGCGATGGGTATTCGCGAAAGTCGGCGAAGTGTTGGTTGGGTTACCGGCTACGGTGGCCGGCGGCTCCGCCGGGTTGGCAAACGCGGCTGGATTGAACCAGGGTTTACCGCCGGAAACTTTATTGTTGCCGAAGGTCCGGTTGTGGCCCCCCTCCGTCTGGTAGGGAGCAACTAGTTCGGCATAGAGCGGGTTACCCGGCGAGTTGAGCGTGTTGCTATTGGCGCTCACGCTGAAAGGCATTCCACCGTAGTAGCTATACTGGCCGTTCAACTGCCATCCGCCGATGATCTCGGCCAGGACGCCCGTGTTAGCAAACTTCTGGCCATAGCCGAATGGCAGGCTATAGATGCTCCAGACCTGGACGTTGTGCTTGACGTCGAAGCCCGCCGATGCCCTGTTGAATTTATAGTAAGCAGGATAGTTGAACGCCGTCCCGCTCGTACCGGTACCTGCGCCGTTGTCGACATAATCGAAGGCGTGTCCATAAGTGTAGACGGTGCCGAATGAGGCGTTCTTACCCGCATTGTGCGACAACTGGGCCTGCAGGGAATTGTAATTCGCACTGAATATCGGCCCGTTCATCGTGATGCCGCCCGTGTTGTAGCATGCCGTCCAAGTGGATTGGCATTTGTCCCAGTTGACTGTCTGGTTGATTGCAAATCCGCCCGTGCAGGGTCCGGTTAGTCCGGTCAGAGTTGTGTTGTACTGCCCATTGGCCATGCAAGGGGTGGCCGCGCTCGGCAGCGGACCAGCGTTATAAGGGCTTACGGGAGCCTGCTCGCGAACGAACAGGTCGCCTACGTAGCCGACACTGGCTACAAAGCTATGGCCCATATCGCGCTGAACAATGAGGTTCCAGCTCTCGATGTAGCCGCGGTGGAAATGCTGCCACAGCGAGTTGGTGCTTCCGGTTATAGGCAGCGATGCGAAACCGCTGGAATAGTTTGGGGGGGTTTGGATGGGAATGCCATAGGTAAGTGGCATTGCCGCATTGCCGTTCGAGGTGTCGATCGCGATGGTTCCCGTTCCGTTGTTCGAATAGTAGTTCGGAGCCAGGTCCATAGGGAACGAATCGCGCATATACCGCATGCTATCCGGATCGGCGGTCATTCCGGCGCCGGTGCGGATCACAGTTTTTTCGTTCAGGCGATACGCGATACCGACGCGAGGAGCGAAGAATCCGTACCCCACGCTGACCCCGGCATCCTTCGGGAGCCCATTCACGCCGCCGATCTCAACATTGCCAGACTGCGGCAGGTCCGTTCGTACGACGTAAATGCCGGTGTGGTCGCGGTACGCTACGGGGTACCTCTCGTAGCGTACGCCGTACGTGATGCTCAGTTTCGGGGTTACTGACCATTGGTCCTGGGCATACGCGCCCAGTTCCGTCCAGCGCAACGAGTTGGGATCGAAAGTCTGCTGCGCCTTTTGAACCGCTGCAGTCGTGCCGGAGGCGTTGGGCAGTCCCAGTAAGAAGTCGGCCAGATCGTTGTACGCAGTGGAGCCGCACGACGCGCCGCCGCAGGTCATGCCGCCAGCAAACAGGAAGCCGCCGCGTACATTGGAGACGCCGCCGCCGCTGGTGGGCTGGAAGTGGTTGAGGTCGAAGTGATAGTAGGTGAACCCGGATTTGAGCGAATGTTTGCCCTTCAGCCAGCTCACGTTCACATCGCCCGTGAACTGATTATCGCGGAAGGAGAAGGGGGCGGCTGTGGCGGCGTCGCCAATCGAGCTAAAGGTTTCAGAGCTCGAGCTGGTGCCAAAGGCGAACAGTGGCTGGCCAACATAATCCAGGCCATTCGGAGCGTTTGTTCCTGGAATCCCCAGTACTTGCGTTCCATAGTCGCCCAGCGATAGATCGACCAGGGACTGCGCCCCGGTTACCTGCCGCGTGTAACCGAAGTCGGCATCGACCACAAGACGGGAGTTAATCACGTGGCTCATACCCAGGCCCACGTTTTGGACCTTGCCGTGTCCGGCGCCAGGTTGGCCCCCGTCAAACACGCCGCCGCCCGCTGGTCCCAGTTCCTGAGGATCGAGGATTTGGAACGGCTCCGTGCTGTATTTGCCGAAAATCTGTGTGTTTTCGTTCGGGATGTAGGTGACCTTGGCGTCGTTCGTGGTCCGGTTAGAGGCAGCCGTAGCCTTGCCAAAGTAATCGTTGACCATAAAGTTGCTGAGCTGGGTTGCCGTCGGCGTGCCGATCGACGCCGCGATCTTGTTCAAGTTCTGGATCATGATCATGGACGGCGATGTGGACGGAAGGCGGCTTGCGGGAATGGTGTTCACTCCAGAGCCCGTCTCGCCATATTCCGAAGTGAAGCTGGGGCGGCAAGCGTAGTTGAGATACCCCGCCGTGTAGGCGAGCGTGGGGCAGGCAGTGGTAGGCGTGAAGTTGCTGACCCACGTCGCATTGGGCTGCGGATCGTAAATCGTCGCCAACGACGCAGCTTCAGAGAAGTTGCCTCCGATCATGTTACTGTCGGGAATTGTTTGAAAGCCGCTGGTTGACTGGCGCCGTGTGGTCCGCTCCCAGTTGTCGAAAAAGAAGAGCTTCTTCCTGCCGGTCAGAATTTTGGGAATGTAAATTGGCCCGCCGATGTTAAAGCCAAACTGATCGAAGATATTTTTGGGAAGCACCGGAGTTGCGGCATAGGTTGTGGTGTAAGGGCGGGCGTTGATTGAAGCGTCCTGGTAGTACTCCCAAGCGCCGCCGTGAAGGTCGCGCGTGCCGCTCTTCGTGGTGATCTTGATCGACGCCCCGCCTGCCTGGCCCTGCTCGGCGTTGAAGTCGTTGGTCGTAAAGCTGACGTTCTCAATCGAGTCCGCCGGAGGGACATAGGCAATCAGATAGGTCAACCATCCGTAGTAGTTCACGGCGCCGTCGATGCGCGTCGTATTGCCATTCATGTTCAAGCCATTCACATTCACCGACATGGCTCGTGAAGGATTCGAGGCGGTCGAGTTCTGCTCCTTCACGTTGGCCCCGCCCGGTATGAGTGTGTAAAGAGCCTCAAAGTTGCGCCCCGAGCTGGAGGTCATCGGCAATTGCGATAACTCGGTCTGGCTGATTTCGCTGTTGACTTCCGCGGTCTCCGTCTGCAACGCCGCGGACGCTTCGGTCACGGTGATCTGCGTCGACACACTGGCCGGCTGCAGCGTCACGTCGATGCGCACCTGCCGGTTGACTTCGATCTGAATGTCCTTCTGCTTGAGGCCAGCGAAATTGCCCGAAGGGGCAACGGCGAGCGTATACGTGCCAGGAAGCACGTCGAGGATGTTATAGATACCCACATCGCTGGCCTTTTCGGTACGAACCTCACCCGTGCCCTGGTTGGTGATGGTCACCGGTACATTCGGAATCACCGCGCCGGTCTTATCGGTGACCGTTCCGATCAGCGACCCGTACAGGATCTGCGCGGACGCGGAGAGCGAGAACAGGAGCACGACGCCTACCAACGCGGCGAGTCTCGCTGCCCGAGTCAGAATCTTAATGCTGCAAAAAGAGTTCCTTGGCCTTCCAAACATAAACTCCTCCATTGCGGACCTATGCTGTGTACCTCTCCCCGTTTCTCAGTGAGGACGATCTATTGAGAGGCAAATTGATCCTCGAATTGGGCCGCAAATCGTGCCCTTTGAGGGAGCAAAAACTGACTCATTGGCGTGGGCGGACCCTGCTTCTCGCTGTCTGCACTTCGCCCGCGCGTCCTGAAGCGAAACGCACTTGTCCTTCTGCAGCGGCGAACGACAGCTTTTTCGTTACGCTCAACATGTTAGGTTTCTGTTTCAAGCACAGACAACCGACCAAAGTAGGTGCCGGACGATTTTCGGGGCGGGCGTATCCAAACGCTCGCGGGAGATTATGTTATTGAGGCAGTTGGATTAGATCGCGGAATGGACCCGGATGAGATGACTGGAGGAAGCCTGGCGGGACCAGGCGGCTCCTCTCAGCCCCGCGTTTACCGGGCTGTAAGGGCGATGGATTCGCGTTCGCATGGCAGAGAAACCTGAACAACGGTTCCGCGGCCTGGACTGCTGGTAATCTCAAATGCCGCCCCAATTTTGGAGGCTCTCTCACGCATTCCACGGATTCCAAAGTGGTCTGCGAGCGGCGTCGTCGCGCTCTGGACATCGAAACCGACGCCATCGTCGGAAACATCAATCAAAATATGGTCTGCGGCAACTTGGGCGAAGATTCCGATCTTCTTAGCCAGACCATGAGTTCCAGCATTGGTGACCGCTTCGCGCACAATCATCATGAGTTCATGCGCGGCACTCGATGGCAGAATCGGCGGCTTTCGAGAAAAGCGTACTTCGACCGGCACACCAAAAAATGATCTTGCATGGGCCGCAATGCTTTCAATCGTGTCACGCACGTAATTCGCATCGGTGTGAGATTGCCGCAGGTTCCAAAGGGCTTCCCTCGCGTCGGAGACTGTGGCTCGAATCTGCGCACGCGCTACACTCAACAAGTTGCTCTCGCCGGCGCCATTTCGACTGCTTGCTTCCGCTTCGAGAAGCATTGCCACTCCATTACAGCCCTGAATCAGCGTGTCATGCATTTCACGCGCCATTCTGCTTCTTTCCTCGAGGACCAATCGGAAACCATAGCGGACCCTCCGAAGATGCAGGTAGTACCCAAGAAAGACGGACCCCAGGACTCCGATTGCGAGCGCGCTGAAGAACCAGGGACTCCGATACCAGACCACGGGTACAACAATGAGACAGGTCACGGTCTTCCACCGATCTGGCTGGGCGCGGTCGCAGGCCCTCACTTCGAACTTATAAGTGCCTGCGGAGAGATTGCTGTATTCGGCTTGATGCGAATTCAACGAGATCACCCAACTTTCGTCCACGCCAATCAAGCGGTACATCAGAAGGACTTCTTGTGCTGGACCCAGATACTCGGATCCGAATGAAACGACGAACCGACGAGGATTTGGCGGGGTTTTCATTTTGGGAGCCGGGGACAAAATCGAATTGTCAACGATGATCGAATCAATGACGGGTGTCGGAACATAATCGGATCCGTGAGACGAAGTGGTCGGGTGATCCACAAAAACGGCGCCGCGATCGGACGCGAACCATACCGCTCCGTGAGCATCGAGTGCCGCGCTTGGGATTCTTCCGCGCGTGAATCTTAGTCCTTCGGCGCTGCTCGGCAGAACATAAGAGATCGGCGTCACGAATTCCTTTTCTCGTATCGTGGCGAATTGCGACAATGAAATCGAAAATAGAAGATTCAGGCTGGAAACCCAGAGATTTCCGGTCCGGTCAACGATCAGTCCACAGATATCGTTGCTCGGGAGGCCGCTGACCATTGTGAGATGGCGAAAGTCGGAATCGTTGATTTCATAGATTCCGTTCCTGCGTGTTCCAAACCACATGGTTCCTTCTGGACCCTCGGCGATCGCCCAGATCTCTTCGCCGTGAAGGGCCGAGGTAGCTTGGTTTTCAAGCAGTGTGCCATTGCACGAAACAGAAACTCCGGCGTCAGTACCTATCCACATGCAGCCTTTGTGGTCGAGAAACATCGTTCTCACAGCACGACTCGGCAGCCCGTTTGAAGCGCTGAGTAATTCGACTTTCCCTTTCGAGATGATATTGACGCCGAATTCCGTAGCGACCCAGATATCGCCGTGAGTCCCTTCAACGATGCCGCGGGGAAAGTCGGCAGAAAGCTTGAGGCGAGATCGAGTCGAGTACTGGGTAACTCGGCCATCCGAATCTACGCGATAAACACCTGGGCCGGCGGTCCCTAGCCAGATGGAGCCGTCACTGGAATAGAGCGCGTCGAGAATCCTGGTGTTACTCGGAATCGGAAGCAAAATCGGCTGGAGCTTGATGTTGTCGTCAATTCTGAAAATGCTCCCGTTGACCAGATTCACGGTGCCATCAAGAGAAGTCGCCAAGGTCTCGCGGTCTACCGCCAACGCTGGAGAATTTAAGAAGTGCGCGCTTGTCTCTTCAATTCGGCTCAGGCCCCGCTCCGAACCAACCCACAGGCGACCACTGCTGTCGGTGGACATGGCGAGAACCGACAGCGCGATTCCTCCTTCGCCAAATCCGACCCTGGACGCATGCAAGCCTTTCAATCGCCAAAGACCTTCTGCAACCGTTCCCGCCCAGATGGCGCCGTCCGCCGACTGGCAGAGAGATTCGATGTCAACCTTGGGCAGCGGCAGTCTTTTGATGTGCTGTCCGTCCACCTCGAATGCTCCGTCAACCGCTCCAACAATGAGTTGGCCCTTTCGGGTAAACAAAAGACTTTTTATCTGGGGACTACCCGACTCTGCCCAGCCAGCCACGGGGACGGGCCCATTCTTGTCAATGACTGTGAGCGACCTGCCCCCGATAATCAGCCGGCCGGAGCTATCTTCAACGATGGCTTGCACAAACTGCGGCAGTGCGCTTTTTCCGAGCTCGACATGCTGAAACGATGTCCCCGTCTTTTCGAAAAGCCCGAAGTCGGTGCCAACCCAGAGGTTCTTATGCGAATCCTCATAAATAGCCCGCACGTAACCATCGGTCAGCCCATCGCGGCGGGTAAACGACTCCACACGGCCCTTTTCAATGTGCAGTAAACCGCCTCCGTCAGTGCCTGCCCAAAGAGATTGATCGCGCGCAACAAGAAGAGCCGTGAACTCGTTCAGCGGGAATTTTCGGACCTGGTCGATTGGAAGCGACTTGCAGTTCGAGCCATCGAAGAGGCAAAGTCCACCCTCTGTCGCCACCCAGATGCCGGTTTCGGGCTGGACGGCAAGGGCCCTCACCAATGCGTCGGGAAGGCCGTTCCGCACATCCCACGAAGTGATGCTGAAATCGTCGGTTTGCGCTGGGACTGAATCGGAAATCGCCAGGAATAAAACCGGCAAAAAACAAGCGAGCAATCTGCTCATTAAACCGATTCGGCGAGGGTGCGTGCGCTCCAAAGGTTGATTCCTCGATCCGGCGCGATGCGTGCGCGCGATCCGGATTGCCCATCGACAACCGGCCGCAACTTTATAGGCGCTCGAGACCACGTTTGAGCGCAGTCACCACGGCCTGCGTGCGATCGGAGACCTGGAGGCGGGAAAGAATCAGAGTCACGTGCGATTTCACGCTCACCTCCTTGATGTTAAGGGCTTCCCCTATCTCACGATTGGTTTTTCCTGCAACCATCAGAGAAAGAACCTGGCGCTCCCGCACTGTCAATCGCTCGAAGCTTCTCGCCTGGAGCGCATTGGCTACAGGTTCCGGCAGAAACATGCGTCCTTGCTGAATCCTGCGCAAAGCTCTGAAGATCACCTCGTGCGAAGCGCCCTTTACGAGGTAGCCCATTGCCCCAGCCTGAAGCGACTGATGAATGTCCTCATCTCCCTCGTAAGTGGTGATCACGAGGATTCTTGCGTTTGGATCGATCCGCCTGATCTCGCGAATCGCATCTACGCCTTCTCCATCCGACAGCTTAAGATCCATCAGAGTGACCGCAGGCCGAAGCCGTTTGAACAGATCCACGGCCTCACGAACCGTGCCGCACTCGCCGCAGACGTGATAGCCCGGCCTTGTCTGCAGAATCGCAATAAGACCGGTGCGGGTGATCGGGTGGTCGTCAACAACAAGAACGGTCGCGGTCCCATCCTGAATCGCCGGTTCAAGCGGATTAGAAGTACCTTCCATAGCAAAGACCGCGTTATTCTTACGTGCAGATTTTGTCCCAGTCTACCCCAGATCCCCGGCGAGAGATGGCCATCCAGTCAATTGAGCCAACTGCGCCAAAAACCTCCGCGTACTCCTGCTGGCACGAGGCGCGTATGGGAGCAAGCATTAACATTGAATGTTTATTTCGATTAAGCAATCAATTTCCGCCCGGGAAGTCCGCATTGACATTGGCTGAGGATAGACGATACAAGAGGTGCATCGGGAAGTAAGCGTTTTCTCGCGATGCTCCGCACACCGCATGTCAACCATGCAATCTTTCACAGAGGAAATCCATGAAGAAAGCTGCGATCTTATTTGCCTTACTCGCTTCGGGACTTTGCTGGGCGCAACCGCCCGCTGACTGCAAGCCGTCGTCCTTGAACATCCCCGGAGCCCCTTATCCCTGCGTGTTTCCCGATCATCGCGCCATGTTCCGCGTGAACGCGACCGATGCCCAGAAGGTACGTGTGCGTGTGGGCGCCGGCTTCGATATGACGAAGGCCGGCGACGGTCTTTGGTACACGACGACCACGCCGCTGGTCGAGGGATTCCACTACTACTCGATCAACGTCGACGGATCAACCGTGTCCGACCCTGCGACTGCGACCTTCTTCGGCGGTGGCCAGTGGAACAGCGCCATCGAGATTCCCGCGGCCGACGCCGACTTTTATAGCCACAAAGACGTGCCCCACGGCGTGGTGCGGGATCAGTGGTACTTCTCCACGGTGACGCAACAATGGCGCCGCGCAATGATCTACACCCCGCCGGATTACGACACCAGGGTGAAGGCGCGGTACCCGGTTCTCTACCTGCTCCACGGTTGGGGAGAAAATGAGTTGGGTTGGACCTTCCAGGGACATGTTGACCAGATCATGGATAACCTGATAGCCGCGGGCAAGGCCAAGCCGATGATCATCGTGATGGACAACCTGAATGCCGTGAAGCCGGGCGAAGATGGATCGCTTTACAACGCACCCGGAGTGCTGACACAGGCAGTGCCCAAGCCCCCTCCGCCGCCCGGCGCCCCGCCTGCTCGTCCGCCGTTTCACCTGAGCACGACCTTCTCCGAGATGATGTTCGCCGACCTGATCCCGATGGTCGAGAAAAACTACCGGGTCGCGCCGGGCCGCGACAACCGCGCCATGGCCGGTCTTTCAATGGGCGGAATGCAGACCTTCACCACCGGATTGCAAAATCTCGACAAGTTCGCTTATCTTGGCGGATTCAGCGGCAACTGCGGCAGCTTTGGCGGCGCTGCATTCGACCCTAAGACAACTTGCGGTGGTGCGTTTGCGGATACGGCGGAATTCAACAGCAAGGTCAAGCTGCTGTTCCTGTCCACTGGATCGGTTGAGGGGCCGCGCGTAAAACAGTTCAGTGACGCGCTGACGCAGGCGGGCATTCATAATGTGTACTTCGAGTCTCCCGGAACAGCGCACGAGTGGCTTTCTTGGCGGCGAGCCTTGTACGATTTTGCGCCGAGACTCTTTCGATAGCGACGATGATGGGTCCGCTCAGTGGAGACCTTTGAACACTGACGGCTATCCAGCAAGATAAATGGAAGGCTTAAGACTGATGAAAACGAAAATTGAATTCGCACTCATTCTTGCTGCGGCGCTCACGTTTCTCGGCGCAGCGTCGACGATGTCGCAAACCGTCACGCCGGGGACCAAAGCCGTGCTTCTGCGCCCCCAAGGCCCGTGTGACGTCTATGCCGCCGCCGGTGATCCGTGCGTCGCGGCTCACAGCACCACACGCGCGCTATACGCGTCCTACAACGGTGCGCTCTACCAGGTGCTGCGCCAGTCGGACGGCCAGACATTGACCATCGGCGTCGTTCAACCCAATGCATCGCCCGTCCCCGACGCGGGCGGATATGCCGATTCGGCCGCACAGGACAAGTTCTGCGCCAATACCTACTGCTGGATCACAACGATCTACGACCAATCGGGCAAGCATAACGATCTTACCCAGGCGCCTCGCGGCGGATTTAGTGGCCCGGCTATGGGCGGGTTCAACAACCTTCCGCTTGCAGACATGGCGCCGGTCACAATCATGGGGCACAAGGTCTACGGCGTATTCATTGAGCCGGGAATGGGCCTTCGCGAGGACGATGCCAAGGGCACCGCGGTCGACGACCAGGCCGAGGGCCAGTACTGGGTGATCAACGGGCTGCATTTCAACAATGGCTGCTGCTTCGACTACGGCAACGCGGAGACCGACAGCCGCGACGACGACAACGGCACGATGGAAACCGCCTACTACGGCGACGCCACTCCGTGGTTTCACGGCAAGCCTCCCGGCCCGTGGGTGATGACCGACCAGGAAAACAATCTCGTAGGCTGCGCGAACCCGGATGGATCGAAGCTCTGCGTAAACCTTCCCAGCATCGATTGGCGATTTGTGACAGCCATCGCCAAGGGCGAACCGCACCACTGGACCAGCATGGGCGGTGACGCGCAAAGCGGCGACCTGTCGGTGATGTTCAACGGGGCGCGCGTCAACGCAACCTATGACCCGATGCGCAAGCAGGGAGCGATCCTGCTGGGAAATGGCGGCGACAACAGCAACGGCTCGCAGGGCACCTTCTATGAAGGCGCAGTGACTGCGGCAGGCACTTTTCCTGCGGACGCAACCGACCAGCTTGTTCAGGCAAATGTGGTGGCCGCGCATTACGATGTGCAGCCGCTGAGCCTGACGCCGGCGCCGGCGGCGACCACGCCACCAGGCCTGCAGACGTTTACACCCGGCTCGTCGCAGGACACCACCGTGATGTTCACCAATACCACTGGCGCGCCGGTCACAGGCCTCAAGCTGAGCATCGCCCTGCCCAGCGCACAGTGGACCTCGGTCGTCGACGGAACAAGTGAGATGTCGAAGACGTTTGCTGACGTGATTGCTCCGGGATCAAGTGTGAGCGCGACCTTCGAGGTCACTTCAGGGCCGGCTGTGTTTAATGGCGATTTGGTGGGCGAGGCTTCGTGGAAGAGCCAGGCCAGCGGCAAAATACAAACCGAGACGACGGCGGAGAAGGTGCGGAATGTGAGCCCGGTCAGGGTGAACGAGTTCCGCATCAGCGCCGGTCCTCCAGTTGACTCGACAGACTCGTTCATCGAACTCTACAACGCCGGCGACAATGCGGCGGATATTTCCAACTGGACTTTGACCGTGCGCCCGGCACAAAAGGCGATCTTCTCGGCGGTGAAGATCGCTGCCGGGACTAAACTAAAGGCTCACGGTTTCTACTTGCTCGGCCTGTCAGACTCCGGTCTGGCTGCAGCCGCTCGCGCGGGTGATACCACTCTCTACGTCAGGAACACGGACGGCATGACGGCCGGCGATACGGTCAGCATCGGCGCCGGTTCCGAGGCCGAGACGGGCAAAATTGCCAGCGTCGGGACGGCCGCCACGCCGAACACGACACTCTGGCAACCCCTCCCCGAGGGTCCGGTGATCACCATCCCCGCCGGATCGACCAACGTGCCGGTCACCAGCGTCAATGGTTTCAAGATCGGCGAGAAGATTGCGCTCGGATATGGCGCATCCTATCCCGCCGTTGCGCGCTCCATTGAGAAGTACGAAGCAGCGACCGTTACCGCAGTCGGCAAGCCGGGCACGCAAGCCTATCTTGGCGCGGACGCGGCAGCCGGTTCGACCAACATCAAGGTTACGTCGGTCGCCAACATCTCTGTCGGCGACAAGATCAGGCTCGATATCGCGAGCGTCGGCCATGGCATTGAGACCGTAACTGTCGCGCAGGTCGGCACGCAGGCCACGCGTACAAATCTTGTTGGCCCGGCCGATGCAGGCGCGACCAGTATTAGAGTTCGCAGGGCCGATGGTTTTGCCGTCGGTGACAAAATCAATGTCGGCACTCCGGCGTCCATCGAATCGGTGACTGTCAGCGCAGTTGCCGGGGGCGTTCGCGGCGGTGCCAGCCTGGACTTTACGCCCGCTCTCGCCAAGTCGCATAGCGGCGACGAAACAGTGATGGACCTGGGCACAGGGCTCGTTCTCGCCGCTCCGCTCAAGTACAACCACTCCGCCAACCTTCCGTTCAGCGATCGGGGAACGGGGATCAGCTTTGAGCCGGCGACGGCATTTGCCCACTCGAGCAACGAACCTGTTGAGGCACTCGGCACCGGGATCACGCTGTCAAGCGCGTTGGCCAAAACCCACACAATTGATGCGGTGCTGCGCGACGCCGCCGTGACGACCGCCGGCTACCGGGGATCGCCCGCACCAGACCAATGGTTCGGCGGGCCCGAGCTCGCCAGCAGCGTGCCCTACTTCGACCACATCATCTCCCGCAGAGAAGGCAGCATGGTGTTGCGCGACGCCACCGGCGCGGTTGTCGACAGCCTCAACTACGGCTTGCTTGCTGATCCGTGGGCTGCCGAGGGTTATCAGGCTGCCTCAGGACCAGGGAAAGGCGGATGCTACGTAACTGCGCCCGGTGAGGTCGGCGGCTTCGGACAGTTTCCTTCGGCCAGCGCAGCCGACACCAGCGCCGGACGATTCCCCGATGGCGCTGATACCGGCAGCAACTGCGCGGACTTCGCGACTTCGCCCTCCACCAGGTTGGCCTTCGCTTCGGATGTGGGCGCCACAAACATCAAAGTCACGAGCGTGGAGGGTTTTCAGGCAATCAGGACAACTCGTATCGGGACTGGCGCCAATTTGGAGACCGCAGTAATTGCGACGGTTGGCACATCGGGCGCAACAACCTTGAGCGCCGAGACCGCCGTGGGCGCAACCGAGATTCCAGTCGATAATAACCGAGGATTTAACGAAGGCCAAACCATTGACATTGGCGGTGGCGCAAACTCCGAGACAGCGGTGATCGTACGCATGGCCAGATTCCCAATGGCCACCGTTACGGTCTCCGAGCCGCTCGCTAAGGCGCACGCTGCTGGAACGGAAGTCTCCGGTACCGGCATCACCCTCACCGCTCCATTAACCCACGAACATGAAAGCGGCGCCACCGTCACGGGCAGCATCGCCACGCCGGGTGCACCCAACAAATACGACAGGGCAGCTCATTGAGGCTGTCCGCGCAATTAAAGGGCAGGATCTCGAATCGGCCGCGCGCCACGATGATTTCCAGGGTGGCTAAATGCACGAGCGATCTTCGAAGTTTAGAGCGCTCCAAAAGGTAAACAGCCCGACACTGTTCCAGCGGTTAGTACGGAAGCGAGATTTCACGGGACCAGCTTTGGCACCAGGGGCGGGAACCGATGCTCCTTCTACGCCAAATCGACCTTCAGTGTGATGCAACACCGCCAAAAGCGAGCCAATCAGCGGATTGCTCTCTTTCAGAAACGTGTTTCGCTGGCGTTCTTGATCCGGCTCAGTGTCCAGCTACCTCCACAATCTCGCTATCCGGCATCTTCCAGGCGTCCGCTCCCTGGTGCGTGAATTTGCCTGCGGCTTCATCCCAGTGGAGCTTCGTCACTGAGCCGGCGCCCTTCTCATACGCATAGGTCTGGCCATCATCTGAAAACAGGGTGAAGTCAGCGTCGGCTCCCGGATAGACACGGATCTTCTCGATGGATTGCACCTCGTGCGTGCTTTCTACCGGGCTCCCGAGAGGAATGATCGAGCCGGCGCGCACAAACAGCGGAATCGTGTCGATGGGCGCTTCCGCCTCGATCGTCTGTCCGCCGGTCAGGCGCTCGCCCGTCCAGAAGTTGTACCAGTCGGTTCCCGCCGGGAGATAAACCTGCCGGGTGGTCGCTCCCTGCTCCGTTACCGGCGCCACCAGAAAAGCCGGGCCGAACATGTATTCGTCGCTCATATCCGCCACTTTAGGGTCGGCGGGAAAATCCAGCGGCAATGCGCGCATGATCGGAGTTCCGGTCTGCCACGTGCGGTACGCGAGCGAGTAAATATACGGCATGAGCTTGTAGCGCAGGCGCAGGTATTTCTCCAGGATCGGTTCCGCCTGGCTGCCGTAAGACCAGACTTCGTTGGCTGGCCGGCTGCCATGAGTGCGGAAGATGGGCAGAAAAGTTGCGTACTGGAACCAGCGCGTGTAGAGCTCCGGGTAATCGTCGTAGCCGCCCACCGTGGCGCGGGCATCCGAAGGATCGAGCAGCGGCTTGTGCGCCGGATGGTGCACCTTGGGCAGATACTGCCAGCCGCCTGTGTCGTTCGACCAGTACGGAATGCCCGATGCCGTCACATCGAGCCCCGTGGGAATCTGCCTTTTGAGCGTGTCCCACGTGGGGTAGATATCGGACGACCAAACGATCGTTCCGTTGCGCTGGATGCCCGTGTACGCATCGCGGGAGAGAATGAGCGCACGCCGGTCAGGATCGTCCCTGCGAAAACCGTCGAACAGTGCGGCCGTGTGAAAGAGAGGATAGACATTGAAGTATTGCGTTCCGGGTCCGATGTTGAAGTAGGCTCCATCGGGAGGCAGGTCGGGTTCGGTCTCGTCCGCCCACAAAGAGTCGAATCCCTTGCTCAGAATGTTGTCGTGGATGGTCTTCCAGTACCACTGGGCCGCGTCGGGGTTGGTGGTGTCGATATCGGAGCCGGCGCGGTCATACGGGAGCCCGTCCAACGGTTTGCCGTCGGCATACTTGATGAACCAGCCTTTTTGAAGCAGCTCGGCGTAAAAACGGTCATCGGGCACAAACCGCGGCCACACGCTGATCATCGTCTCAAAGCCCATCTCGTGGAGCTGCTCGTTCATCGCCGCGGGATCGGGCCAGTACTTCGGATCGAAATCCATCTGGCCCATTTTTGTGTAATAGAACCAGTCGACCACCAGTACGTCGGCGGGAAGATGGCGGTCGCGATATCCTTTGGCAACTGCCAGCAACTCGGCCTGGCTGGCGTAGCGCTGCTTGCACTGGATATAGCCATAAGCCGCTTTAGGCAGCAACGGCGCGGCGCCAGTAAGCAGTCGATAGCCGGCGTAGATCTCGTCCGCCGTATCGCCGGCAATCACGAAGAATGAAACCCTGTTGCCGACCTCGGAGGTCCAGCGCGTCTGTTCGTTGAAGCCCGGCTCGATGGCCGTCTTCGAAGGGTTATCCCATAAGAGGCCGTAGCCTTTGTTGGTCACCAGGAAGGGCACGCAGAAACTGGGCGCGGCCGTGGCCAGATAGTCGGCCCAGCAGCGCACGGCGTGGCCTCGATGATCGAGATAGCCCTCCTGGTTCTGACCAAGCCCGTAGTAATGCTCGTCGTCGGGTGAAGCAAACGTGGCGCCGACCGTAAAGAACTCCGCATCGGCGGGACGGCGGTCGCTGGCCAACGCGGCGGTGCCTTCTTTTTGGTTGGGAACATCCTGTGACCAGCCTGTAAGTTCCAGCAGCTTCTTGCCCTCCGGAGTGCGGAAGGTGATATGCGCCCCGGGCGTCGAGCCATTGAAGTACTTGGCGATATCCACTTCAGTCTGGACAGGCGGCGTTGCGGGGGGCTGAGGCCTGTCAATGCTCACAACCATGCGGGAAGATGTGTAGACATCCGCCTGAGGAGTCTGAGTTGCGGACCAGCCAGACGATGCCGGCGAAGCGATAATTCCGAAGCCGGGCTGCGCCTCCGCCGGCTCGCGACTCAAACTCAGCGTCACCCGAACGATATTCGGAGCGTACGGCTCGAGAACAATGGTCTCGCCTTTTCGATTGAGTTCCAGACGTTGACCGGCAATCTGCGCCCGGCAAGCCGCTGCAGCTAAAAGAACTCCCACAGTCACGGCAACCGTAATTGAACGCTTGTTCATCAGACACCCCCGTTTTGTGCAGTGCAACATCATGAACCGGCCCCAGCATCGTCGAGTCTAAACCGGCAAACCGTCACATTCGAACCCATCAGAGACTTCTCTCGGGCGAATCGACTTGCTCCGGCCATAGTGTATGTCGATACACCCAGGCGTCGTTTCAAGGGCGGCGTAGAACAGGCCCTGGTTAGGTATGGCCTGTCGGCTCGCGAAATCTGTGCGCTTTTGCTTCGAGCTGGTGCGCCACTTGTTCTGGGGAGCGGCTTTTGTTACTATGTGCTTACACATGGTTTGCGCCTTTCCAAGCCGCTCCTGTTGTTGCCTGTCGAACATCTTCGACGGGTGTCCCCGCTAGTCTCTGATCTCCTAAGCACAATCGATCCAGACGACGCACCCGTTGCTGAATGCCGGGTTTGTCTTTGCGCGCACCGGTTTTCAGCGTTCCCACTGACACCGAGAGGTCTTGAATGTCCGTCACCGAAACTGAACAAGCTAAAACATCGCCGCAAATGCCGCCTGCCACAACGCCGCGGTTGAACCATCTGCGCCTGCTTGAGGCGGAGAGCATTCATATCCTTCGCGAAGTGGCGTCGGAATTCGAGCGGCCGGTGATGCTCTACTCCATCGGCAAGGATTCTTCGGTGATGCTGAGGCTGGCGCAGAAAGCCTTTTACCCCGGACCGATTCCCTTCCCTCTTCTTCATATTGATACCGGATTCAAGTTTGCGGAGATGCTCGCCTTCCGCGATGAAATGGCGCGACAGGTTGGCGCGGAGTTGCTGGTGTGGCGGAACGAGCCCGCCATCGCCGCGGGAACAAATCCCATTGTGCTCGACACCAAGCGCTGCTGCGGGCTGCTGAAGACTCAGGCTCTGCTGGATGCGCTGCGCCATTACAAATTCGATGCGGCCTTCGGCGGCGCCCGGCGCGACGAGGAAAAGTCGCGAGCAAAGGAACGGATTTACTCATTCCGAGATACTGCCGGGCAGTGGGACCCGAAAAACCAACGGCCTGAGCTGTGGAACCTGTACAACGGGCGCATTCATCCGGGCGAGAGCATCCGCGTGTTTCCGATTTCAAACTGGACCGAGATGGACGTGTGGCAGTACATCCACGAGGAAAAGATTCCGGTTGTCGATTTGTACTTCGCTAAGGAACGGCCCATGTTTGTGCGCGGTGATGCTCTGCTGCCCATTGAGCAGGCTTTTGTCGCGCGTCTAGGCGAGAAGCCGCAAATGGTAAAGAGCCGGCTGCGCTCGCTCGGATGCAGCCCCTGCACAGGCGCCATTCGCTCCGATGCCGACACCTTGCCCGCCATCATCGCGGAGCTGATCGGGTTCCATTCGTCGGAGCGGGCGAATCGCGTCATCGATCACGATCAGGAAGGCTCGATGGAGATCAAGAAGCGGGAGGGTTACTTCTAAATGGCAACCCTCGCCGCTCCCCCATTTTCGATCGAAGAATTCCTGCTCGCCGAGCGCGAGAAGGATTTGCTGCGTTTTTCCACGGCGGGCAGCGTGGACGACGGCAAGTCAACGCTCATCGGCCGCCTGCTTTATGACACGCAATCGGTCTACGAAGACCAGGTGAAGTCGATCGAGGGCAAGGGCACGACTGCGCCGGGCCAGATCGACTTTGCATTGCTTACAGACGGCCTGCGTGCCGAGCGCGAACAAGGCATCACCATCGATGTGGCCTATCGCTATTTTTCGACGGCGCGGCGCAAGTTCATCATTGCCGATACGCCGGGTCACGAGCAGTACACGCGCAACATGGCCACGGGCGCTTCGACCGCCGACGCGGCCATCGTGCTTATCGACGCCAGCAAGGGTGTGCAGATCCAGTCGCGGCGTCACGCGTACATTGCGTCACTGCTGCGCGTGCGGCATGTGCTCGTCGCCGTCAACAAAATGGATTTGATTGGCTACGATGAGGCGACTTTCCGCGCCATCGAGTCCGATTTCAAAGATATTCTTGAGCAGATTGCGGCCGATACCGGCACCCCCGTCGAGGTTCACTTTGTCCCCGTCAGCGCTCTGAAAGGCGACAACGTAGTTCACTCCACCGGCGCGATGCCATGGTATGCAGGGCCATCCCTGCTGCAACTGCTGGAGGCTCTCCCATCATCGCGCGAAACGCGCAGCGAACCATTCCGTTTTCCTGTCCAGCGAGTACTCAGACCCGACCACACTTTTCGCGGATTTGCGGGTCAAATTGCGTCTGGGACTGTGCGCCGCGGCGACGAAATTGCAGTTTTCCCGACGGGGCGAGGCGCGAAGATCGAACGCATTGTGACGTTCGATGGAGATCTTGAAGAGGCCATCGCACCGCTCTCCGTCACGCTCGTACTCGACCGCGAAGTGGATATCAGCAGGGGCGACTTGATCGCCGGCGCCAATGCGGCGCCTGTGGTGGCGAGCAGCCTGAAGGCATCGCTCGTGTGGATGGATCAACGGCCCCTCGATGTGAATCGCCGCTATATGCTGAAGCACACCAGCCACACGGTTCCTGCAATTGTTTCGTTGATCGATCACCGTGTAGACTTGGGCGCGTTCAAGCACGAGCCCGCGGTGACGCTCCGCATGAACGACATCGGCGCAGTCTCGTTGCATCTGCTGCGTCCCATCGCCGTCGATCTCTATCGCGACAATCGCGGAACAGGCGCGCTGATTCTCATCGATCCCGAAACCAACGCGACCGTGGCGGCCGGCATGATCACCGATGCGCAAGGCCAGGCAGCCACGATCGAAGAAGACGAAGCCGCGGCGTGGGGCCGGGTAACCGCCGGCGAGCGCGAAGCTCGCTGGAGACATCGCGGCGGCTTGCTCGAGCTTTCAGGACCCACGGAGCTGATCGACGCTGTTGAACGGTCGTTGTTTGCAATCGGTGCCGTGGCGTGCCGCATGGATGCAGGCGAGCTAGCCTCTCTTGAACACTTGGGAATCCTCAACATTGTCACCGATCTCGGAACTCGATCGGGCTTCCTCACTATTCTGGCGCGCCAAGGCGATGGGGGTGTGCTGACTGCGAATGCCGGTGGCTTCGAGATCACCATTGACGCGGAGAATCGGATGCATGCCGTCGCGGCGGTGAGTCAGTTGTTGCAGCGTGCGGGAATTTTCATCTCTCCAGAAGGGGCGGATTTGTAATGGGCGTTGCGGAAATTGCTGCCGAAGTGAACACCAGGCTGGACGCGGTGCGAGCCATGCTGGCACGCGAAGTAACGGGTAAGGGGGATGTGTGCCTGACGTGCAGCTTCCAGGCTGAAGACGTACTACTGACCAAGCTGGCGATCGCGCTCGATCCGCGGATTCCGATTCTCTTTCTCGACACGGGTTACCATTTCGCGGAGACGTACGCGTACCGAGACCGCATTGCCCGCGAGTGGGATTTGAACCTGATCAATCTGCTACCTGAGAAAACGGTCGCCGAACAGGAGGCGGAATTCGGCCTGCTCTATCAGACGGCTCCTGACCGCTGCTGCGGCCTGCGCAAAGTTGAACCGCTGTTCAAGGCGGTGGCCGGGTATCGCGTGTGGCTCACAGGCCTGCGCCGCGAGCAGGCACGGAGCCGCGCCGCGCTTGAGGAGTCGGCGATGTTTTCGCTGCCCGGCGGCAAGCAAGTGCTGAAGCTGGCGCCGCTAACGGAGTGGTCGACGCGGGACGTATGGTACGCATGCGAGCAACTCGGGATTCCGCTGCTGCCGCTTTACGAGCGGGGCTACACCTCGATCGGCTGCGAGCCATGCACTTCGCTGCCGCTCGATCCCAACGATCCGCGATCGGGCCGCTGGGCCGGCCGCAAAGTGGAGTGCGGCATACACATTCAGGCAGCGCCGGCAAAGTAATACGAAGGCAGGACGACTGAGGGCCACGAGATGCAGTACGTTATCGGTTTCTTCATTGCACTATTCATCGCGCTCACTGGCGTGGGCGCCGGCACTGTTACTGTGCCCGTTCTCGTGCTTTTTCTCGGCGTGCCTGCTCCTGTTGCGGTCGGCATCGGACTGATGTTCGCCACTGCTGTGAAGCTGATCCTGGTGCCTGCGCAGATTGCTCGCAAAAATGTTGCTTGGCGCACGCTCGGTTATATGCTTCTTGGCGGCGTGCCGGGTGTGCTGGTGGGGTCTCTTTTCCTGAAACATCTGGTCAACGCGGGATCGACGAACCTGCTGAATGCGATCCTGGGAGCGATTCTAGTCACTACAGCAATTTGGCAGATCCTTTTTTCGTTCCGCAACATGGAAGACAACCGGAACAAGCGCGACCGCAGTCCGTTGCTCTCGTGGCTTATGTTTCCGGTTGGCGCAGAGGTGGGTTTCTCATCCGCGGGAGCGGGTGCCCTGGGTAGTGCTGCGCTGTTGAGCCTGACGCCGCTGGCGCCCGGACAAGTGGTGGGAACCGATATTGTCTTCGGTTTTGTGGTCTCACTGGTTGGCAGCGGCGCACACTGGTTCTCGCACGCGAACAACCCTGCGTTGTTGATGCAACTCATTATTGGCGGCGTGGGTGGAGCGATTTGCGGAACCCTTCTGAGTGTGCGCGTCCCGCGCCGGCCCTTGCGCTTCGCCCTCTGGGTCTGGCTGCTGATTCTGGGCGGTCAATTTCTTTTCAACAGCTACCACGTGTGGGCCGCCACGCGCGGCAGCAAGCCCGCAGCCGAGACTTCCCTCAGCGCACATGTTCCAGGCAGCGATAGTGGCGGGAATAAACAATAAGTCAGGCCGCTAGCCTGGAAAGTGTGCGCTCTCCGGTGGCCCCAGGTAGCTTGGCCGCAGCGCACCGTGACTCACCACAATGCGCTCCAGCACAACACCCGGATCCACTGCCCATATCCTCAACGTGTGATATCCCGGCTTCGCAATCGTTAGCGGAAGCGTGACGCGTCGTACTCCATCGCTCACCGCCTGCTCCCAGTCCTGCTGGGTACTATGCTCCAACTCATCCACAACCGTCCGCGGTCCATCATCCACCGAAACAGCAAATCGCAGCCCACGCCCCGGAGCAAAGTTCAATGTCGGCGCAAGCGTTGCCCGCAACAGGAAATCGCCCGCGTCGTACAGATAGATGTTGTACGCGAGCCCGGCTTTCGATTCCGGATTGCTCTCCGCCGTCACCGGAAACACTGTCATCGCCGACTTCGTCTCGCCGTATCCAGGCAATTCCTCCCAATGCGTTTCGCCATCCGCCGTGCGGGTTGAAGTATCGGCCGCTTCAATGGCCACGTAGCCATCGCCCTCGATGGTTCCATGTATTGTTTCCGGCATGAGGCTCACGCGTTGCACGCGCAACGTGTACATTATTGGCCGTCCTTCACCCGAGCTCACCATGACCGTTCCATCGGCGCCGTCACCGTCGGTGGGAACCTTGCTCCAGTCAACATGCAGAACCACCTTCTGTTCCGCTGCTACAACCGTTCCGCCGGTCGCGCTCGCCACAATCCACGGCGCGCTCGTCTCGACCTTGTACTCCACGGGACTCTTGCCTCGGTCGAAGAGTGTGAGAGTTCGCGTTGGGTTTGAAAAGGTACTAATCGTCCCCAGGGAAAATCCAAAACGGCCCCCCGCTAGCGAGAACGTCGCATCTTCCGCGCTTACGCCCAGCGATCCCGCTTCCGGCACTTGGATCCAGCTAACGGCTGGCATCACATTCGCAGGAGGATCGTTCCACGCCGTGTAGCCGATATGCGTCTGATCCATCATGTGGTCCCACTTGCCGTCGAGCAGCTTGTGGTTATATTCATCACTCAGCGCCGCGTCCTTTTCGAACATCGCCCGCACCTCGTCGGCCTCGACATTCGCTTGCGGATTTCCAACCTTCGCAGCCGCCGCATTCCGCGCCGCCGCAATATACATCTCCGTCAGATTCGCGCAAGCATCCACCGGGTACTGAATCAGCTCAAAATAACTGGCCCGTTCATCTTCCGGCAACGCCAATGCCAGCTTGTCCACCCGTTCGGCCAGCGAGCGCCACTCCACGTCCACGCGGTCGGCCTCGTCATAGTTCGCCAGACTGAATGTCGTCGGATCGATCAGCTCCGGTTTTCGGCGCCCGTTGTACCTGGTGTAATCCTCCATCGCCGAGGCAATCTCATCGGCATGTTCCGGACCAAACTCCCGCGTTGCCCATAGCTTCGTAAACTCGTCCAGGTGGTCTTTGTCCCAGCGCTCAGGCGTTCGCGCGTAATCAAGAAAGAACTCGATCGGAAACTCCATCGGCTTTCCATCGCCGACGTTCACCACCCACAGCCGG
The DNA here is from genome assembly GCA_963762905.1 of uncultured Acidobacteriaceae bacterium. Classification (GTDB taxonomy): domain Bacteria; phylum Acidobacteriota; class Terriglobia; order Terriglobales; family Acidobacteriaceae; genus Telmatobacter. The sequence continues at coordinate 70,542 of CAVXMJ010000033.1, forward strand.
TCCGCTCCGTAGGCAATCGCTAAGTGCATTTGTTCTTGAATCTTCGGAATCGGATTCGTGTTCAGCCACTTGTACGATCTCGGACCACCGACGTAATCAAAGTGATAGTAGATCCCCGCCCCTCCCGATCGCTTGCGCTCCTCCGCCGTCGGCAGCCGGCGCAAGTCGCCCCAGTTGTCGTCGCTCCACAGCAGCGTTACGTCGTCCGGCACGCGCATGCCCTTTTCGTAGTAGCCCTGCACCTCTTTGTAAAGCGCCCACAGCTGCGGAACCTTCGTGAGATCGGGATTTACCGCTTTCTTCAGGATCTCTCTCTGGTCCGCGACGATCTTCTCAAGCAATTCCGTGTTCGCGCTGGCACTCATCGGCGTGTCGCCTTCGCCGCGCATCCCGAGCGTCACTACCTCTTCGTAGTTCTTGTCGCGCTCCATTCCCGCGCGCCAGAATTCGTCGATTTCCTTTTGATTCGTCGTGTAGTCCCACGGACCATGATGCCCCGCCGTCCACTCCTTCTCTGCGCGCATCATCGGCTCCTCGTGCGAGGTCCCCATCACGATGCCGTATTCGTCTGCCAGCTTCGCGTTCAGCGGATCGTCCGCAGCGAACGCGTTGTTCCACATTGCCGGCCACAGGAAGTTTGCTTTCAACCGCAGGAGCAACTCAAATACTTTTGTGTAAAATTCGTGGTTCATTCCTCCGAACTTCTCTTTCGTCCATCCCGACAGCGCCGGAGCCTCATCGTTGAAAAAGATCCCGCGATACTTGACCGCGGGTACGGGTTGCACGTAGCGCCCCGGCCGCAAGTACAAGGAATCCACGTGCGGCACCCGCACATCGGCCCACCAGTACCACGGAGAAACCCCAATCTGCTCCGAGAGGTCGTAAATTCCGTAGATCGTGCCGCGCTTGTCCGCCCCAGCGATGACGAGCGCCCGCCGCACTCCCTTCATCGGATGCTCCACCACCGTGGTCACAGCCGATTCCCACTGGCCCGCAATCCCGCTTACGTCCAGCTTGTGCCTCTTGATGAGCGCGTCAATCAGCGGGCTCTTGCCGATGGTCCCGATCAGGATCACTTCACCGCCCGTCGTGGCATTACTTTTTATTACCGGCGCATCGTGCCCCGTCACGCGGCCCACGTCCTCGCTCAAATCGCCCACAGCCCTAACCACCCCCGGCCAATCCGAGTCGCTCACCACGAGTGGAGCGGCCTTGCCGTTTGCTGCGAGCACGAAATCTCCTGGTGCCGTCGATGCGCTCACGTACTTTGGCTCCCCAAGTGCGTTGGCCGACTTGGGACATAGCGCGATGGTGAAAAGGGCCAGGAATGCAGTCGCGGTGATCGTAAGACGTGGCATCGATAAACTCCAGGGATGAAATCTGATCCGCGCGGCCTTCGTGGACGAGGCCAAATCAGCTTGATATCTATTCATGCTTCTCTGCACGATTCAGATTACACCGGCGAACACTAGCCGACTTCAAGGTACCGATTCCTAAGTGTTCACTGATTTCCGCGTCTTGTTGCTACCTTCTTACCAGATCCGGAGCTGGCGTAAGCCGGCCTCGGCGGATATCTCTGCGCTTAATGAGCAGGAAGAAAACCGGAATGAGAATCAGGACTTGGATCGCGGATGGAATCATTCCACCGGCGATGAGCTTGTCGGGATCAAGGTAAGCATCTGCCGCCCCGTATCAGATCGCTCTAATCTAAATCACCGCCCTTCATCGAGGCTCACCGCAAGGCGACATTCGATGGAGCAAGATGAGGGCGGAATTTTAAGTAAATGCTCATGCTGCCGGGCGCCGGCACGCGCTTACCGGTGTGCTAACCCTGAGGCCAGACCCACCGCATGCCCCGCGAAGCTCACTGCCGGGGCGATCCACCAGCCTCTTGCATGCTGCTTCTTCAACCGATAACTGGCGACTGCGGTGAAGGCGGCAAATCCCAGGCTGACTGAAAACATTCCTGCCTTTGAGGACGGCATCAGCGGATTGCCTTCCCTGCAGGTATGCTCATCGATGCAGTGCTGTGTGGTCTCAATGTCGGCGAAGGCCAGACCGAACTGGAGGCCGTTGAGCCAAACATATTTCGCATCGAATGTCCTGGGGCCTCGAGCCGGAGGTGTACGAGTGAATCCAGCCGAGGATGACGCCGGAGCCGGGGGTTCGGGCGACGAATAGGCCAAGGAAGGAAGTCTGGAGAAACCTTCTGAAAAAGTGAGGCGCGCAAATTGAGAGTCCGATGGCGCGCGCATTTCGGGTATCAGCGCAGCGCGTCGGCTTCGCGCGAAGAGAATCAGAGGCCGCTGAGGGTCCTGCAGCGCATCCGCAGTTGCGAGTGGATCGCCACCAGCTATTGAGACAATGCCGTTGCTCATGAACGGCAAAGTGAACTGGCTTTCGATGCCGAAAGCGACATCAGCATGGTCCAGCAGGTAGGACTGCGCATTCAACCTTGCGGTGCATAGGGAAGATACGATGGCGATGCTGAATCCGAGTGCTGCGTGGAATGCCGGTTTCATGCCGCCTCCAGTCGCGGCTATGTCGCGGCTGCAGAGCGTATCGGCATGAGGCAACGGAAAATCTAGGCGTGTACGAAACTCATACAGCGATTATGTCGTTGTCGTGGCCAAATCTGAGTTGTTCAGGTCAGGAACCTGGATGGATTTGGACGGAATGGATTGTTAGCGTTCCCGCGATGCGAGGAGTACCTAATTCACGCTGATAGTGAAGACGAAGGATCACCACGGGTGTGCTTGGGGAGATAGTAAACGCGTATTTGGCATCACTGAGCGAATCGCTTGAAAGATCAAGTGACTCCGCGATCGGTGTTTCCGAATCAGGAGCGATGATTTGCCATTTAAGCCCCGTCTCGGGTGCGATACCATCGGTGCGATACGCGTACTCCAATACATAATTTCCCGGCGGGAGGACAAGTTCTTGTTCGGCGATTTTGCAATCCTCCGGCTGTCGACCGGAAAACTCAGCTTCCAAACCCAGGGTGTCTAACCAGGAGCGCATGTCGGAGTTTGAACTGAGCGTCCAATCAAAACCAACCGGGAGTGGATCGCGGGCGAAGTTTGGATTATTGGGCGCAGTCTGATCGGCGATAACCCAGTGCCCTCCGATTAAATCGCTCCATAGCGCTTTGGCGGTACTCCCGTCCCCGGAGCCGATCAGCCTGTTGATCACCGAGAATTCCAGAGGATTGTCTGTCGCGGGATCGCCAAAACGCATAAGACGATGGGCGATTTCCGCCGCAGCCGGCAGCTGGCTCTTATCGAGAAGAAAGCTTAAATATTGTCCAATAAGCTCCGGATTATTGTTCAGGATGTTTCGAGAGATCTCATTGGGGTCCGTTGAGGCCCGCCAGCACAATTCGAACAGAGGTTCAGTTTGATCGGATGGTATGTCTGCTGCCATGCGAGCCCAATGCCAGAATGCAGGCATGTTATCGCGGCGAAAATAGAAGTTGGCAAGGCTCCATCGGGGCAGGAAAGTGTGGTCGATGGCGAAGGCATTTTGCAACAGCTTTTCGGCCTGGCTGTTGTTTCCCTCTGCCTCAAGCCGCAGACTCAGCTCAACATCAGCTTCTGCGTTGTAACGATCGAGCTTGACTACGGTTTCAAGGAGCTGCTCTCCATTCGCTTCATCCAATGCGGCCAGGCGCATGGAATATTTCCATGCGTCCGGCTCCAGGCGAATGGCAGCACGAAGCGAATCCGCGGTGTCCAAGTGGGCCAGATTGTCGGCCCTCAGCAGGTTCCATGAGCTCCAGATCCCCACTCCACAAAGTGCTGAGGCGATCAAGCGCCACGCGATTTCGACCGGAAAGGAACGAAGACGGATCACGGGATTCGAGGGTAACATTGTTCTCTACACCTCTAAGCCGAGCGACGGCATCCTGAGTCAAAGCTTTTCGGATCCAGTCCAGAGAATCGCATCATCCAACGGAATAGATGCCTCTTTTTCCAGAGTTGGTATGACAATTGTCGTACGCATTATATTGAAAACAAAAGAAGTGCACCTTGCAAAGCATCGTATGCTGGAGTATATCGTGAGGTAGCCTGGTGATTAGTTCTGTGTTCCCCTCACGGAGGTAAGGAAATGATCGCGAAGTCCTGTTTGGTTGCGATGACGCTGCTCTCGTTTTCATTTGCATGTGCAGCAAGCGGCTCAAATTCGATCGGCACAGTCAGCGTGCGGGGAAATGTGCTCGTTGATGGCCATGTAATCGAGAGCAATGGAACGCTCTTTGATGGCAATTCTGTTGCGACCGATCATGCCACCGCAACGCTCCGGCTGGAGAATGGCACCGAGATCACCATGGCAACCCATTCGCAGGGCGTGGTTCATCGCGATCGACTTGAGTTGTTGCAAGGCGAGAGTCAGCTCAAGACGAGCGGATCTTCTTTTCTTCTTGAGGCGGATGGACTTCGCGTTGCACCGGGTGGTCCGAATACCGTCGGCATGGTGTCATTGGAGGCAAGCAACACCGTCAACGTGACCGCGCTGACGGGTGACTTGATGATTGTCGACGATTCGGGATCTCCGCTTATGCATATTGCTCCCGGTGCGCCGATGTCATTCGGTCAGGCAACCAACCCCGGAGAGCCCTATGGGACCTCGATCACCGAAACCGGCCTGGTCTCCGAGGAAAATGGGCAATTCTACCTGACGACAGCTCAGAACCTGGTCGACCACACGAAATATCTGCTTGTCGGAAAAGACTTTCACAAGATGGTCAACGATAAAGTCGTTGTCGACGGCAAGCTTGAGCCGAGTCCAACACAGAATGCAATGGCCGAGATCGACGTAAAAGATATTCGAATCAATGGAGCAGCGGTATTCTGCAACTTTCCGACTGGCTTCACATGGTGCGCCGTAGCCCTGGCAGCGGGCGGCACCGCGCTTGGAGTCGGAATCTACGAAGCGACGAAACCCGGAGCCAGCCCGTAGGGCTCACCGGGCACGGCGCATGTAAAGCTCAGGCAAGCGGCTCGAAGAAGAATGCGGGCCTGAGCGACTCCTCAGCACCACATTGGAACTGAGCGCATCGTTGGGCTTACAAGGATCGCGTTGCCGATCATCCCCATCAATATGAGCGCGGGTTTGGCTAAAGATGCAGTCATTCCTGCGCCGCGTCCGCGAATCTGGGTCGCGATTTGTGTTTTTCTCTTGATCGCATTTTCCACGCTCACGGTGTTTGTGCGCGAAGCGTGGGCGCTGGAGTCTTTTCAGATCGGTGTCTTTGCGCTTCTTGGCGCATACCTTCTCACGGGGATTCGCGGCCGGAGAGAGATGATCGCCAGCGGTTGGGCGCCGTGGTTGGTATACCTGATCCCATTTTGGGGGGTTATCCAGCTGGTCGCGCATACGACTGCTTCCACCTTTGAAACTCGGGAAGAAGTTCTGAAGTGGGGTGCGCTGGCGGGAGTATTTTTCCTGATTCAAGTTGCCGGGCGCACCAAAGAAGGGCGGCGCATTTTTCTTAGCGCCTTTCTGTACTTTGCCACAGCAATGGCAGTGCTTTGCCTGCTTCAACTTCCAACCGCGAATGGACGCGCATTCTGGGCGTTTCCAACCGGATACCCGGTGGCTTATGCGACCTTCGCATACCGGAACAACTACGCGCAGTTTGTCGAAATCGCATTGCCCATCGCGCTATGGCGAGCCCTACGGGACCCTCGGCTGTCCTGGTGGTACGCCCTCACGGGCAGCATACTGTTTGCTTCGGTGATCGGTTCCGCCTCCCGATCAGGCTCGGCCTTGTGCACTGTGGAGCTGCTTGTGATTCTCGGCATCGGGATCGCAAGGTTGCGCCACGGGAAAACCGCCGTCCCACTGCGCTCCATGATCTCTGGACTTGTGCTCGTCCCCGTTGTCGCTACGGTATTCACGTTGGCAGCGGGATGGCAGCAGGTTTGGCAACGGTTTGAGCGGAATGAGCCTTTTTCTGCGCGCGGTTACTTCTTGGAATCAGCCATAGATATGGCGAGAGATCGGCCACTGACCGGGTTTGGCCTGGGGACTTTCCCCGAGGTCTACCAACGCTATGCTGTCAGAGATTTTCCTTTCTACGCTAACCACGCCCACAATGACTGGGCCGAGTTTGCGGCCGATGGCGGAATCCCATTTCTGCTTCTGGTATTGATCCCGTTCGTCTGTGTGATGCCTAGAGCAATCCGTCATCCGTGGGGAATCGGCGTGATTGTCGTCATGGTCCATGCATGTATCGACTATCCATTCCCTCGTCCCGCAGTCTCGGGATGGCTGTTTGCAATGGCCGGATTGCTCTACATGACCTCGAAAGGTCGGGAACGGGAACTCGCCGGCGCAGTGTCGAAGGGGTCTGGCCATGCCGGATCGTCCTGAGGAAAACAGGACAACATTCATGCCAGAAAGCAAATGATTCGTCATACATTACTGGAGTTACTAAATGGATGGTTATTGAGTAACCGACGAAAAAACAATGGATTAGGTGTTATGTTCCGCGAAATCCACAGCAACTTTTTTTGTCATTCAATTGACATACTTTTTGCCTTGTTTGCCTCGCACTTCCGTGCTACGGTTGTGAAGATTTTAATCAAAAATCCTCGGCAGGCGAGCCTTTGCTGACTGCATCAGCGGCAAAGGATAAGAGTGAGCAATTTGTAGCTTGACTTGAGAGGCCCTATCGGATGGGGCCGAAAAGGGCGAAGCCTGCGTACTCTTCAGGCGTAGCACAGTAAGTTTAGAAGAGGAACATCGCGTTTCACCGGCAGATCTTGCAGTGGTGAGTTCTTTATATTGCCCGTTTCTCAACTTTCCTAATTAATCATTCCTGATTGCTGGTTGAAACAGCCCCCCCACGGGGGACGCCGCTTCAGCTGAAGATTTTTGTCCCTCTGGGGACACTTCGCTCCGCCTCCGGAAACAAATCTATTCTTGATCGTCTGCCGCTCGTGACTCGCCAGGAGGCTTTTCCTTTTGATCTTGTTTCCGACTCTCCATGAATCGGGTGCTTTGACGGGCACTCCGTTTTCCTTGTAAGCGGCCTTAGGCGCCGAGGATGAAAGAGGAAGTTGCGACCGAATGAAGGTTCTCAGACCACGATCGCGGATGATAAGTGTTCGGCTTTCTGAAGAGGAATATGTCACTCTTCATCGCCTATGCTCTAAAACTGGAGCTCGCAGCATCTCCGATCTGACGCGTGATGCCGTACAGGTCCTTTTGCGCGGCACGAATGGAGATGCTTTTCTCGGCACTTACATGGATGAACTCAGGACACAGATGCAAGAGCTTCATAAGAAGATCGAACAATTGAGCGCGGATCTGTCGTCGCATAAGGCCGAGACCAGGAACCTATCGCAATCGCGCAATTCCTATGTGGTTGGCCCGGAGCCATGAGGAAGATAGACCGGGCAAAGTATGTCAGTTCTTGAGGTTCATCTATGAAACCAGTGTTTTGTCTGCTTCTGGCAATGGCGGTAACGCCCATTTTCGCCCAGGAAGCGTCGCCGGATCGAGTGACTTCCAGTGCGATTTCAACGGGTGATCGTTCCAGTCTGCCCGCTGAGAAAATTGGGCCCAACGATCTGTTGGGCGTTTCGGTTTACGACTCACCCGAGCTTTCCCACCCTGTGCGTGTCGATGCCAACGGCGCCATTCGCCTGCCCATGGTCAAGCAGCCCATCTCGGTATCGGGGCTCTATCCGCCGGAAATCGAGGTAGCGATAACGAAAGCGCTGGTAGAAGGCAATGTTCTCGTGGCGCCTCTCGTCTCGGTTTCGGTGTTGGAATACCGAAGTCGTCCGATTACGGTCATGGGCGCTGTGCGCAATCCAATTGTTTTTCAGGCCGACAGCTCGGTGACGCTTATTGATGCTATTTCCAGAGCCGGAGGGCTCGCTGACAATGCCGGGCCAGACATTCTGCTCAGCCGGCCTCCGACGGCGGCCGGTGAATCAGCGAAGATGAGCCAACGCATCCCCGTGCAGTCTCTCCTGAACCTGGATGAAGACTACGCGAATCTGAAACTCGAAGCTGGAGACGTTATCCGCGTCCCCGTGGCTGGCCAGGTTTATGTCCTGGGCAGCGTAAAACGGCCTGGGGTATTCACGATCAACGGCGGAGCAGACAGCAGCGTGATGAAAGCTTTGGCTCTTTCAGGAGGGTTGGATGACCATCCAACCCACGTCGCCTATATTTACCGCGTTGAAGCAGGGGCCGCGGGGCGCCGTGAAATGCCCATTGAACTTAAAAAGATCATGGACAGGAAAGCGCCTGACGTTGCACTGGAAGCAAATGACATCCTGTATATCCCAACCTCGAACGGCGGTCGCATCAGCAGCAAGATTCTGGAGACATCTCTTGCTGTGTCATTAGGCCTCAGTACGTCACTGCTCTACATTTACCACTAGACCGCGGATTCCAGGATCGGCGCCGGCCCCCTTGCCGTTCGATGCATGGCCTCCAATCCGCGGAGGGATCGATCCAGCTGTCAGCCTGGTTCATCGGAGGGAGTATGTCGTTCAAATCAGCGGTGCCCGAAGCTCTGAGCCCGCGTCAACGGAGTGATGTGGCGCCAGCGGAATACTATGCGCCCTTACCGGCACGGCAAGACGCGCCGCTTGATGCTCCGAGCGTACCGATCTCCCACTACATCTGGGTTCTCGGCAGGCATTGGCCAAAGATAGTGGCCTTCGTTGCGGCATGTGTCCTCGTGACGGCCATCGTTTCCGCAAGATTGCCGAAAGTTTATGAATCCACTGTGACCCTGTCCATTGACGCTCAAACACCATCGCAACCGGTTGGTCAGGATTTTCTGCCGCTCTGGATCGATTGGGATGCCTTTATCGAAACTCAGATTCGGCTCATTCAATCGGATTCCGTGCTCAGGCCGGTGGCCGAGCAGTTTCAGTTGTCCAATTCGGGCGCCTCCAGCCGCAACTCGGAGAGCCCGCATGAGAATGGCGCCGCCGTTAGCTTGGGCGATGTTAAAGTCGTCCGGCCTAAAGGCTCGTATCTGTTGCTCATCAGTTACCGCTCCACCAGCCCGGACCGCGCCGCGGATATAGCGAATGCTGTGGCTAAGTCTTATCTGGCGCACACCTACGACCTGCGCTCTGAGTCCGGAAGTTATCTTTCGTCATTTCTAGGGAGACAACTGGATGAATTGAAAGCAAAAATGGAGAAGTCCAACCTGGCCCTTGCGCAGTTCGAAAAGGACCTGGACGTCATTAACCCTGACGAGAAAACAAACATTCTTTCGGCTCAGCTGCTGCAGTTGAATACGGAATTCATCAATGCGCAGGCAGACAGGGTAAATAAGGAAGCGGCCTGGGATACGGTCAAGTCCGGCTCATTGGCCGCGGTCCTGGTTTCACCGCAGGGAGGCGCTGTCTCCAGACTTAGCGATAATTTGACTTCGGCGCAGCAGCATTTTGATTTGGTCAAGTCCATTTACGGCTCCGATCATCCCGAGTATCGAAAAGCCGCTGCGGCGGTGACCGATGCGGAGAAGGAACTTGATGAAGCACGCGAAGGAATTGTTGAACGAGTGGCCGCTCAATATCGTGAGGCCGTTAACCGTGAGCAGATGCTCGGAAAGGCGGTTGCGGATTCGAAGGCGGAATCGGATCGGCTCAATGCCCGGTCTTTTGAGTACCAGCAGGTGAAGCGCGAAGCCGATGCGGACACAAGTCTCTACGACGAGCTGATCCGCAAGATTCGCGAGGCTGAAATCAATTCAAGTTTTCGAAATAACGATGTCAGCATTGCAGACCCCGCGCGGCCTTCCACCTCCCCAGTGTTTCCGAACACCAGGTTGTACCTTCTCATGGCGTTTCTTCTATCCTCGTTCTTCGGAATATGCGGGATTATTCTTTACGATTCGTTTGATACCACCCTGCGCGATCCTGTATTTGCGAAACGAATCCTCGGTACAGAAGTGATTGGCAGCTTGCCCATTGATCGGGCTTCTGCGCAGCTTCCCAGGGCCCCTGTCCCGGCTCCGTCGCTGGGAATTGTTTCAAGGCAAGTCAAAGATCCGGCCCGCAAGAGTTACTATCAATCGACCTCGAATTTTGACGAAGCTGTGCGCTCCTTGCGCAACACGATTCTCCTTTCGGATTTCGAAGGACGGTTGCGTTCGCTGGTGATCACCAGCGCCGTCCCGGGCGAAGGTAAGAGCACGTTGGCGGCGCATCTTGGCATCGCCAACGGCGATCGAGGCAAGAAAACGCTGCTCATCGACGGCGACTTGCGCCGTCCCGGTCTTCATGTCAAATTCGGGCTATCGCCGCGCGAAGGCCTCTCAAACGTCCTGAACGGAGAACGCGCCTGGCAAGATGTCGTGTTGCCCATCGAAGGCAGGCCGAACCTGGCCCTGCTTCCTTCAGGACCAGGCTCTCATCGGGCGGCAGACTTGATCGGACCGCGTCTCTCTTCGCTTCTTGATGACCTTGCGAAGGAGTACGATTTGGTGATTCTCGACTCGCCGCCGCTGATGGGATTTGCCGAATGCCTTCAAATGGCCGCTGCCGCTGACGGCGTTCTTATCGTGAGTCGGGCCGCAAGTACCAAGCGCAAAGCCGTGGCGGCTGTGCTGTCCGCGCTCGATCGCATACACGCAAACAAATTGGGAATTGTCTTAAATCAAGTTGACTCAAAGTCATCTGCCAACAGCTACGATTATCAGGGTTACTACGGATATGACCAGGACGGCAAACAAGAAGCGTAAAAGCTCTTGCGGCCGTCGTATCGAACACTTGCCCGGTGAATAGAGCGGAGAATACGCGCGATTGGTTTGATCTGCTGAGTCCATCACACGGTGGCCAACTCATTCCCATACCCTCACAAACTCAAAGAATAGTGATCCGGCTATGATCGCTCAGACCCTGTCACCAAGCACCGGCTGGCAAGTGCGCTTCGCATCGGGATCGAGTGCGGTTGTCGACGAACAAGCCGGGCCATCAAGTGACATGGCTTCAACTCGAGATCGAACAGTCGAAGCACCTTCGGATCTGCCCAACCTCGATCTGCTGCGAACCGTAGCAGTTCTATTGGTTTTTGTGGGGCACCTCATGCTCACAGCGGGCGTTCGAGGTCTGGGCGATGTCGGTCGTTTCGGCGTTCTTCTCTTTTTCGTGCACACATCGCTCGTGCTGATGTTATCCATGGAACGCCTCGACCTCACGGGAGGCAAGTTATACGTTGCGTTTCTCACTCGCAGGGTCTTCAGAATCTATCCACTCAGCGTTTTGGCGGTACTTTCAGCGCTGGCTTTTCACTTTCCGTCGGCGCCCTGGGTATCCGGATACGTCGAAACTGGGTGGAAAGAAAATCTGTCAAACATTTTCCTCGTCCAGAATATTACCCATAGCGGGTCGATTCTTGCCGTTCTTTGGTCCCTGCCGTTTGAAATCCAGATGTATGCAATTCTGCCCCTGCTCTTTATCTCCATGCGGCGTTCTCAGTCGTTGCGCGTGGCCTTCTTGACGTGGGCTGTCGGTATCGTAATCGCGAGCCTGGAATATATTGCGCGAAGCGGCGGCGACATGGACTTTATCCTTACGCGCTACGTGCCTTGCTTTCTCGCGGGCGTCATTGCGTGGCGGGCAATGAGGTCAACGAACAAGCGCTTGCCTGGGTGGCTCTGGATCGTCGTTCTGATCGCCCTCGTCGCATCGTATCGCGTGGTAGACGTGATCCGAGTCTACGGACCAGCCCCACTTGGCGCGCTTCACACAGGCTTGCGAAGCGATCACCGCATCTGGTGGCCTCAATATCTCGATCTCGTGCGCGATTGGGTGTTCTCGGGCGTCACCGGGCTGGTCATTCCGCATTTCGCGCAAATCGGAAGCCGATGGATCAACCTGATCAGCAAAACCGTGGCCAGGTATTCTTATGGAATCTACATTTGCCATATTCCGATTCTTTGGCTCTGTTTTGCGCGGTTTCATCTCGGTTCTGCATCCATTCGCGCCGCCGTGTCGGTTGTGCTCACCGGCATGACTTCGTTCGTGCTTTACCACTGGCTTGAGGAGCCTGCGATCCGACTGGGAAAACGGGCCGCCACGCGATTTGCTCGCTCCCCGCAACTCCCGCAAAACGTTCCCGAATTCTCCGACGATCAAGCAGCTCCATTTTCTCCAGCAATGGAGCCATCCGTGCGCATCCTGGGCTCGCGCGTGCACCTCGTGAGCGCGCGCCGTACCGTGGACTATATGGAGCGATGGATTGGAATGCGCGACGAACGCTGCCACCAGGTCGTTGTTACCGGATTTCACGGGCTTTCGGAATCTCGCAAGAATCAGTTTCTTTGCACCATGCTCAACCAGGCTGATCTGTGGGTGCCGGACGGCATTGCTCCTGTCTGGGTTGCGCGCTTGCGCGGCCAACGCGGCGCAACGCGTGCCACTGGAAGCGATATCATGCGTGAATTTCTTTCGCGCGCGCAGGAAAAGAGCTACAGCAGCTACTTCTATGGCGACACAGAGCGCACCCTGGGCGCGCTTACCGGCACCGTTGCGCGCCTTTATCCGCGGCATCGCATCGCCGGGGTCTACTCGCCGCCTTTCCGGGCGCTCTCGGCGGCTGAGGACCAGGCGATCATCGATCGCATCAACGACGCCCAGCCCGACGTGCTTTGGGTTGCTCTTGGCATGCCCAAACAGGACGTCTGGATTCATGAGCGCCTGCACCGTCTCAAAGTGCCCGTTGCCATTGGCGTGGGCGCCGCGTTCGCCTTTGTCGGCGGCACTGTTCCCCGCTGCCCCGACTGGGTGGGCAACGCCGGCTTCGAATCGGTTTACAGATTTGTCCGCGAACCACGCAAGCTGTGGCGCCGCGATTTGCTTGATGGACCCCGTTTCATCTACGACGTTGGCATGGAACTCTTGCGCGACGAGAACGCAATAGTCGGCCCTTCAACCCAGTCCGACTGAGCCTGCTGCCGCCGCACAGGATTTGACCGGCTGCTTTGGCCTGTAATGGCCGCGAGTCTTGCGGATCGATCATATTATGTTGCAGATTGTCCCAAAAGCCACAGTTCAGGTTGACGTAAGCGGGCGAATGTTGGCCCGCAATACGTTGTTCAATCTTGTTGGTCAGGTCGCACCCCTCTCGGCGGCCGTCTTAACCACTCCCTACGTGATTCACCACTTGGGGCCCGAACGCTATGGTCTTTATTCTTTGGCGTGGTTTGTGGTCGGATATTTCGCGCTCTTTAACTTGGGTATAGGTCCGGCTACGACTAAGCATTTTGCTGAGCTTCTGGGCAGCGGGGAAACTGGGAAGCTGCCGGAACTTGTGTGGACCGCAGTCGCCAGCCAGGCCCTCCTCGGCTCGATCGGTGGCATCTTGCTGGCTGTTGCATCCCCGTTCCTGGTTGAACACGTGCTCAAAATTCCTGCTGGCCTCCACTCCGAGGCATGCGAGGTTTTTCTGATCATGGCCGCTGCCTTACCGATGGATTTCATCGGTGGATCTGTGCAAGGCATTCTGGGCGCATCGCAACGGTTCGACTTGCTTAATGCGATCAATATCCCGTTCGGTTTCCTAACATATCTCGCGCCAGTCATGGTGCTCGCTTCGGGCTTTGGTTTGGTGGCTATAGTCCTCTCCCTGGTATTGATTCGTGTGGCGACCTCCGCAGTCATATTAGCCTTTGGTATTCGGCTTTATCCAGCTTTGCGTAGCATTCGCCTCAATCCTGGTCTAGTTCGCTCGCTCCTAAAGTATGGCGGCTGGATTACCATTTCCGATATTGCTGGGCCGGTCCTGGTCTACTTTGACCGGTTTCTAATCGCCACATTGATCTCCGTTACTGCCGTTGGCTTTTACACGCCTTCTTACCTGATTGCGAGCAAAATGTGGATTCTGCCGTCCAGCCTCGGCGGTGTTCTATTTCCTGCCTTCAGCGCTTCCGCCGGACGCGGCGATCAAGAGAGGATTAAGGAAACCTTTGTCCGCTCCCTGAAGCTTCTGTTTCTGCTGATTGGACCGGCGACACTCGTTCTGATCTTCTCGGCTCATTCTCTTCTCTTTTTTTGGCTCGGCGAGAGATTTGCCGATGAAGGGGCTCTTGTTTTGCAAATCCTGGCCGTAGGGGCATTTGTCAATTCTCTAGCCCGTGTCCCCAGCGTGCTGTTGCAAGGGACTGGACACCCGGACCTCACAGCCAAGTTTCATCTTGCGGAGTTGCCGATCCATCTTGTCTTAACATGGGTGCTGGTTACGCGGCTGGGGCTGCCAGGCGCAGCGCTTGCCTGGACCGCGTGGGCGATTCTTGACTTTTTGCTGCTAATCTTTGGGATTTGCCGGGTCACGCGCATTTCTGCCCGGCATCTCTTTAGTCGGGAGATCGGGCGCGGCATCGCGGCTCTGGCGGTTTTTGCTATCGGTCTTTCGGTGCTAAGTTCTTCAAATCACATTTTGCTGGTAAATGCTGCGCTTACGTCTCTCCTAAGCGGCGGTTTCCTCATGGCCGCATGGCATTATGCCCTCAACCGAGAGGAAAAATGGCAGATCACGTCATTCCTAAAAGTTATCCGCTAAACGTCCTTCGGGAACACACGGCAAATTCGGGACATCGGAAACTTCGCTTCTGGTCCATTTTTGTCGGCCTGCTCCGCGACGTTCACCTGAAAATTCGTCGACATGCGGAACCGCCTGCCTTCTTCATGAATCAAAGGCCCGAATATGCGCAATATGACATTGGCGACTGGACCTACGGGAATCCAACAGTCGAAGAGTTCCAGGACGGGGGCAGTTTGAAGGTCGGACGGTTTTGTTCCATCGCGAGAGGGGCCACAATCTTACTCGGTGGCGAACATCGGTGCGAGTGGGTGACCACCTATCCATTTAATGTCGTCTGCCCCGACGCCCGTTCGTTCCAAGGGCATCCCCGAAGCAAAGGCCCGGTGGTTATTGGCAACGACGTTTGGATCGGGCAGGGGGCCACAATCCTCTCTGGGGTAACGATTGGTGATGGCGCCGTGGTCGCGGCGTGCGCCGTTGTGGTTGGGAACGTACCTCCTTACGCGGTCGTGGCTGGAAATCCCGCGCGGGTTGTCAAATATCGGTTCAGCCAGGAACAGGTTGCGTCCTTGCTCGAGATTCAGTGGTGGAATTGGCCCTATGAACAAATCCGCGAAGCTTGGCCGCAGCTTCTTAATGGGGACCCAGATAGCTTCATCGGCGCACATAAACCGCGTGGCCCTGCAAGACCCTGCGAATCACCGGCCTCCGCGTCAATGCCGGCCTGAAGTTGGCTAGATGAGCATGCACGATGATCTTGTGCACTCTCGTGGTGAAGGACTACGCGCTGAATCTGGAAGAACAATGGCAAATCAAACGCTAACTCCGATGGGCGAGCTAAGGCGGTCAAGCAGCCAGAGCCCAGGCCAGCGCCATTCGCTGGGCTATAAAATCGCCTGGAGATGGAGAACTTTCCTGTGTTGGGCGCGTTACGCGCTCGTCGGAAGGCGCAGTGGTATGCCGGGACTGTTCGATTTTGTCTTCGGAAACCGTTTTTTTAATGCCGTCCAAGTGCCAAGCGAATTGGCGGCTCTTGGTGAAATCCTTGCCGAACATCGACCGGAACGAGCACTCGAGATCGGCACCTTTCAAGGTGGCACTTTGCTTTTCCTGACGCGGCTCGCAAATCCGCAGGCGACGATCGTCAGCATGGATCTGCCGGGGGGCATGTTCGGCGGAGGATACGGGGCTCGACGCAGGTTCTTCTATCGGCGACTCGCCGGAAGACGGCAAAAACTACACTTGCTTCAGGGCGATTCACACTCGGCAGAGATGTTCGAACGAGCCAAGGCTGCGCTTGGAAACCGCTCTCTCGATTATCTCTTTATCGACGGCGACCACCGCTATGAAGGCGTAAAGCGAGACTTCGAGACATACGGGCCTCTGGTCCGCGCGGGTGGCTTGATTGCCCTCCACGACATCGTCGAAGGACCATCCGATGCGGTTGGAGGCGTTCCACAATTTTGGCGGGAACTTAAACACAAATACCGTCATCGTGAGATTATCCAGTGCCCGCGCCAGGGCGGATTCGGAATTGGGGTGCTTTATGTCGATTGAAGAGCTATATGTGGTTTGGCTGATGTTTGCGTTACACGTGTCCTTGTCATCTTGAAGTCCGACGATACGCTATTTCCAAATCACGCAGAATTCACCAGATGACAAAACGCGCCGACCAAGTGAGGCTACGCTGAAGAACAGTAATGCTATGACACCCGGTGTGGACATCGATCGTTCTTTTGAGAAATCGGAACATGTAGCGGGATGGCATTTCCCTTCGATCTTCTTGCGGGTCTTGCCGGCCCGGACTAAGCGCGCGCTGCGCGATCTTCGGGGGCGCATTCTCGCCCGTTACTTAATGCGCAATTTTTCCCCGCTCAAAGAGTTCGAACAGGCTTTCGAAGATGCCGAGGCAAGCGCGTTGCTCTCGATTGTAGTCCCGGTCCATGATGCTCCTGCAGTGACCAGGCGTTGCTTAACAAGCCTGCAAAAATATGCGCCGAACGCGCAGGTTATCTTGGTCGATGATGCATCGCATCAGGAAGAAACCAGGGCACTCCTTGAACAGTTTGCAGTTCACAACCATTGGAAGCTCATCCGTAATGGGGAAGCGTTGGGCCATAGTAAAGCATGCGGCGCTGGAGCTGATCTCGCCACCCGTGACTATCTTTGCCTTCTGAACTCTGACACAGTGGTCACTCCCTGGTGCTGGCGGCCCATCGTACAAGCATTTGAAGATAATCCCGATATTGGAGTAGCGGGGCCGTCGACGAGCTATGGTGGAGAACAAACGCTGCCGTTGGCATCTTCGATGCGCCTCCATCTGGACGATCGGCAGATCTGCGGATACGCCGAGCGTTTGCTGGCTCAGTGCTCTGGTGCCGTCCTCACAAATGTGTCTTACGTGTGCGGATTCGCCTTCTTTATAAGAAAAGGCATCTGGCAGCGCCTAGGAGGATTCGATCGAAATCTTCTTGATTATTGCAACGAGAACGAGCTCTGCATCCGCGTTCAGCAGGCCGGCTACAGGACGGTATGGGTTCGTCAATCCTATATTCACCACTTCGGAGCAGCGAGCTATGGAGTCATGTCTGGCACCAAGCTATTCGATGCGCGCGTCCAAGCTGGTCTTAGCTATATCAAACAAAAACACCACGCTCTTGATTTGTAGCGTGTAACTCAAGCGGACCCTCTCCTTCGGCAAACCTCTAAATCCAAACTCGCCAGATTGATCAGAGGATGCACCTTTTTTGCTAAATGTCGCCTGTGAACATGATCGCTGAATCCAGCGCGGACCCTGTCCCTGCGCTGCGTTTTTCCGGAGCCGTGAAGTCTGCGCGGCCATTGCGGCTCTGCATCCTCAGCCATCCCCGGTTTAACGGAGTCGCGGGGCACTTGCCGGAATACCTCTCAAGCATGGTTCAGGAAGCGTGCAGCCGAGGGTGGTCTGTCAACCTTTTTGCTCCGCCGAAGCTGTGCGAGTATGTGCAGAAGACAGATGGAGGCCGGCATGCAAAATTGCTGCTTTCGGCCCACTGGCCTACCGCTCAATCCATTGGCGGCGCCGAGCCAACTGCCACGCAGGCACGGATAAAAGGATGGATCGCGACGATTCGAGCCTATTGCTTCATTGCGGCCAAGGGCGGCTGCGATCACCTCCTGATTATGGACGGAGATCAAAATCACACCGCTTTTGCAATTGGCCTTGTTGCACTTCCTCTGTTGCGATGCGGAGTGAGCACCATCGTGTTCGGATCTCTGACCGGGCTAACGAATAACAGCGGTCATACTGGCCAGTCTTTCAAGCAGAAAGCCGGTCTCTCAGTGGTACGGCGCTTTTTCCGATTGAAGAAATTCAGAGGAATCATCACGACCAATCCAGCTTTAGCCGAAGGCAACCGAAACCTGCCCGCGGAAAGCGGGAAAAAGGTCCGCTATGTGAGGGAAATCGAACCTCAATGGAAAACGCCGTTGCCCATGGATGAGGCCCGACGCTTTTTAGGAATCGACCAGCATTGGCATGTCGTTCTCTGTTACGGTGCGCTTGGGGCCGACCACAAGGGCTTGCCGCAGCTTTTTGCAGCCGTCGACCATTCTGACATGAGCAATGTGCTGATCCTGTTGGTTGGATCGCCGAACGCGAGCACCATGGAGCTACTGAACTCAGGTGCGGCCGTAAGGCTGAAGGCAAATCAACAAATTCGAGAGATGTTCGGATACGCGTCCTCCGAGCTCGAGAGAGCCGCGTTTTCAGCATCGGACGCTGTATGGATCGGATGCCCGACACATAAGGGGCCGAGTGGAGTATTGGAGATTGCCCGCACGGCAGGCGCGCCGATCGTGGCTTCCCGCGGTGGTGTGATCGGCTGGACAGTGGAACACGATGATCTCGGTTCGGTAACCGATGTTGCTGACCCCGTTCAGACGAGGCTCGCTCTGACCGAATGCTTCTTAAGGTCGAAGAAGCGGCGAACCCGGCGCGCGATCGATGGGGATCCTTACGACTGCACGATGCAACATCGTGGCTTTGGAGCGCGCATCTGCGATGTCATCGATGCTTTTGAGAACGGGGGCTAGAGCAACGAGATTCCCCGAATCTCGAGGTTCCACATTGCGGCAGCCAAACGGAAACAGCAACAACCATCCTGTTGATTGGCTCTATTTCAGCTTATGCATATCGTCACTCTTCTTGCCCCAATCCGCTGCGGAGTTTATCGCTTCTATTGCGAGCTTTCGCGCAAGATGAGCGCGCGCGGACATTCCATTACATGGCTCTGCTCCGGAGCTTTGCACAAGCGGTTAATGGCGGGCGAAGAGGCGGACACCGACGTTATTGACGGAGAGATACTTGTCGCGGACGCGCAAGAGATCGGTGAGAGAACAAGAGCGATTGTTAAACGGATCGAGGAACTATCGCCGGCACTTGTTTTGTGCAATGCGCTGGGAGACCAGATCGACTTTAATGCTGTGCGCTACTTGCCAGCAACGGTTCCCCGGGTCCTGGTGATGCACAATAACTCGCTCGCCTGCTACAGGGCGGCCCGCGCGGTCCGCGAGCACGTGAATGCAACCGTGGCCATCAGCCCGAGGATCCAGGAAGACTTAATTTCCAGTTACGGCTTTCGTGGCCGCAGTGTCAGACTGATTCCCTACAGCATCGATCTCTCCGGTTTTTCCGCGCCTGAGCATTCGAGCCACGCCGACCGCCGCTTGCGTATCTTAAGCCACGGCCGGATTGACAAAGGGCAAAAAGGTCTTCTTTGGCTGCCCGGCATTCTCGCCGAGCTTGACCGCAACGTCAACGATTGGGAGCTGACCGTTAGTGGGGATGGTCCGGATCTGGCGGAGCTCAAAGGGCGTTTCGCCGCGGCCGGAATGGCGGAGCGGGTTCAGTACCTTGGCTGGACTGATCCGAATGACGTTCCAGGTTTAATGGAGCGCCACGATGTTTTCCTTTTTCCGTCGAGATTCGAGGGTTTCGGCAAGACGCTGATTGAAGCCATGGCGGGCGGTTGTGTTCCCGTGGCATCGCGTTTGCCCGGCATCACCGATTGGATTATCGAGGATGGGGTGAGCGGGTTGTTATTTCCGGTAGGAGATGTGAAGCGGGCCGCCGCGCATCTGCTGGATTTATACAATGATCGAAACCGCCTGACAACAATGCGTGGTAACGCCAGGGACGCCGCGAGCAAATTCAGCCTGGACCGCATGGCAGATTCCTACGAGGAATTGTTCCAGGAGGTTGTGGCGCAACCGGCCGGCATCAAGCCTGCGGAGCCCCTGGATGATTGCACACTGGCCCAGGGGTTGCGGCCAGCCTGGTGGTTCCGGCTGCCCGCGCCGTTGAAGGATCGACTACGCGCAGCCCGTGAGGTAGCGCGCACCCATATTCGTGTTCCCTGACCGGTAGTACCGCACACTTGCGAATGTGGCAAACGTTGAAAATGGAGGTCCAAACGAGCGATGCGCAAGCGCATCATCATTGGCCATCCCAGGTTCGGCCGTGGAGGGTCGGAGCCGGTGGCGATGTGGTTGGTCGAGGCACTCAAGGACGACCACGACGTCACTGTTCTCACAACTGCTGGCTGGGATCTGCAGGAGCTTAACGCACACTGCGGCACACACGTCAACGGAAATCAAGTCACGGTGCGAATTGCTCCAGTTCCGTGGCCGGCGCGAAGACTGGATGCGGCTGCTTTACGCGCGGCTTGCTTCCAACGCTTTGCTCGAATGGTCGCCGATGAATATGACGTTCGCATCAGCGCGTATAACCTGACCGACTGGGGCTTGCCGGCGGTGCATTTTATCGCCGATTTCAGCTGGCATCAGCGCATTCGCGAGCGGCTCGATCCTGTTGCCCCGGGATTTATCTATCGCGACTCGTGGTTGCGGCGGATTTATCTCGACATAGCCGGTCGCTATCAGAATCTTTCCGGTCGCGATCTTCTGCGAGAAGACAAAATCATCGCGAATTCGCACTGGACCGCGGAGTTGATGCGAAAAGCCTGCGAAGTTGAAGTTGCGGCAGTCGTTTACCCGCCCGTGTGCGGCGAATTTCCCAAGGTCACGTGGCAGGATAGGGAGAACGCCTTCGCGATGATTGGCCGTATTGCTCCCGAGAAGCGGATCGAAGATGCAATCGCAATTCTTGAAACGGTACGGCAGCGCGGCCATGCGGTCCAGCTTCATCTTTGCGGCCAAATCGGAAATGATTCATACGGCCGCAGGATCGCGACCCTCTGTCGAAACCATGCTGACTGGATTGTTTCTGAAGGCTTTATAACGGGAGCTCGAAAAGCGGAGATTCTTGCGAGCTGCCGCTATGGGATCCAAACCCGCAGTGCCGAGCCGTTCGGAATCTCGGTTGCCGAGATGATTCGTGCGGGAGCCATTGTTTTCGCTCCCAACGACGGCGGCCAAGCTGAGATCCTCGATCACCCCAGTCTTCTTTTTTCTGACAGGGGCGAAGCCGTCGAAGCAATTTCGGCTGCATTGGAAAGCGCGGCGCTCCAGGATAAGCTGCGAATGCATTTATCGGTCCAGGCAAAACGATTCAGCGCGGAACAGTTTGTGCGTGACGCATGCCGGTGCCTAACAGCCGGCACAGAAGTTTATGTTTGACATTCTCGTTTTCATCACCGCCACGATCCATTGCGGAGATACGCCTGCAGTCAAACGCTCGGATCCAGAGGTAAGAAAGCTGGACTACCTCCGCGGCCTGAATTCGTGGTTGAATCGTGACGTAAAGGCTGACCTTGTCTTTTGCGAGAACTCCGGCGCCGACTTATCCGAGTTCCGTGCTGCAGCTCAGCACGCGGGAATGAGTAATTCCATCCGTTTCCTGTCGTTCACCGGAAACTCCGGAGCCGAACGATTCGGGAAAGGCCACGGTGAGATCGAGATGCTCAAATATGCATTCGAGAATCTGCCAGAGCTCTCCCGGTATCGCTATATCGTGAAGGTGTCAGGACGCTATGTTTATCGAAATCCGATCGAAATCATCAGACGCATTTCGGATTCCACAGCGGAACTCCTTTGCGACGTGCACCATTACCTGACTTACGGCGACACCCGTACGGTTGCTTTCAGACCGGAGATCGCGTTGCGACACTTGCTTCCGTACCAAGACGAGCTGGATGAAAATAGGGGCGTCATCATTGAACATCTCATGGCTCAATGCATCCACCGAACCGTCTTATCGGGTGGAAAATGGGCGCCGCTTCCGTGTACGCCGGTGTGCGACGGAATGTCGGGAAGCTGGGATCTTCCACAAGTCTTTTCTCTGCGGTATCTCGTAAAGCAAAGCATCAAGCGACGGGTCGCAGCCT
>CAVXMJ010000034.1:0-110304 GCA_963762905.1 uncultured Acidobacteriaceae bacterium
GGATCGTAGCGCGCTTCATTCAGATCAATGCGGAACTGTTTTCGCTTGTCGAATCGATTCATGAGTCGGAGGCCCACCATGGAGATCCATCTTTCGATCGGTCAGAATCACTGCTTCGAGCTGCGTGAGGCTCTGCTCGTCTACCGCGACCGTCAATCGAGTTTCATCACCAGGCATGACGTTCTGGTCCAAAAGAGCGGGCCACCCACGCTCGGTCCGGCGCAGCCTCTCACCCTCGCGTTCGTCGAGTCTCTGATGCGTTCGCTCGGCGGCAGCGTCCAGGCCGAGGTATTGCCGGCGAACATTCTTGCCAAAGCGGATCGCATGATCGTCTGGTGGACTCCGGCGCGACGCCGGCAGATGTTCTACGAGAACGCCGAAGGCAAGGCCTCTGATTTGAACGGCCGCATCTTCCCGCAGCCCCCTCTGGTTTGGAAGGTAGCCAGCGGCGAGTTGAGCGTACGGGCGCTTGCCGTGAACAAACGGCCCCAAGCCACGACGACTCTTGCCGTGGCCCCTTTCTGGAATCTCTCGGACGACGGCCGTGTCTGCACCGGCACGATGCGACGGCCTGAGAGCGCAACGGTCGCGGCGATCCCGGCCTGGGAGCGCGGCTTCTACGAAAGCGCCTTCACGCACGCAAACGTCGGCCGCCTCACGCGCCACGAGGGCGGATTCGAGGGTCTTTGGGAATCGCTCAAGGGCAAGCGCAGGCGTTTCCCAACCGAGTCATTGATTCAGTTGCCGCAGACGCTCGAGCAATTCGTGCGCGGAGAGCAGGGCAATCATGCGCATTGAACACATACTCTCCCTTCGCGCCGATGCGCGCAGACCGATTCGCGTTCTCGTCATCGGAGCCGGAGGTACGGGAAGCGCCATCACGATGGGGTTGCCGTATCTCGACCAGGCTCTGCGCGTCTGGGGACGATTCGCCGGGCTTGACGTTCGTCCTGATGGATGCCGATACGGTCTCCGAAACCAACTGCATCCGCCAGCCGTTTTCGATCTCCGATATCGGGTTGAGCAAGGCGACAGTACTCGTCAATCGCATCAACCTCTTCTGGGGAACAAACTGGAAGGCCGAGCCGAGAAACTTCGACGAGCGGACCTTCGAGAGAATTCAGGACACCTCGATCGATTTCCTCATCGGCTGCGTGGACAGCCGCGCGGCGCGCAGCATCAATCGCGCGGTCGCTCGTCAAATCAAACAACCGTACCGCTTATTGGCTCGATCTTGGCAACAATGCGGCGAGCGGCCAGTTCGTGCTCGGCCAGCCGTGGAATGCGCGCAACCGGCGTTCGGCGGAAAGGCTGCGCACGGTGAACGAGTTGTATCCGGAGATCGCCGACGTCAAGGCCGGCGAAGACCCGCTTCCGAGTTGCTCGGCTGTCGAGGCTCTCGAACGCCAGGAGCCGTTTATCAATCAGACGCTCGCCGCAAGTGCTCTGACGATGCTTGCGCGCCTCTTACGTTACGGAAAGATCGAGCACCACGGCGGCTTCTTCAATGCTGCGACGGGCAAGGTAACAGCACTGCCTGTCGATCCTGAACTCTGGCGGAAGACCCGCCTTCGCAACCGGAAGATGCAAGCAAAACTGCCGACTCGATGAATCCCACCGGGAAATCGAAAACTTTTACTCAATACACGAGGAGGAACTCTATGTTCAAAGAGCTTGTTCCCATCCTGCGCAATCGCGCCGTGCTCATGACGGCGACTGCGCTCGACGACGATCAGATTCGCGTCAATGTCGTTCCCAAGAAAATGAAGGACGGCGATCACGACGCCCTCACCACGCCGTTGAGCGTCACAGGCACGGCCGAAGAACTGGACACGCAACTCGCGGCCACCCTGGTTGGCTTTGTGGCGTCGCATCTTCAGATGAAGAATGCTCTCGAAAAGGCGAAGGCCGATATGGACGCCGCCACCAAGGCTGCGCAGGCCGAGGCGCGCGCCAAATCGAAGACGCCAACCAGCAAGACGCCAGTGAAAGTCGAACCCGCACCGGCCGCTGTTGCCGCTCAGTCGCCCGAACCAGCAAAACCAGTTCCCGCCAAGCCCGCTTCGCTCTTCGACGTTCCCGCGCCTGTCGAGGACGAAGACGATCCCACCAGCGACGAAGGCTACACCAGCGAACCCGAAGAGAGCGAAGAATTGGACGAGGCCGCCTGATTGCCGTCGGCGGCCGCAGTCCTGGCGTTTTATCCACACGTTCTCCACAACCGCGCACCCGCGAGAGGACCTGTCGGGCGGGCTTGCTCCTACGTGCAGCTTGCCATGTAACCAATTAAGATTGTGTGGTTTATAGATATTCTGGCGCAGCTCCGCATTGGCTTAGCGTGGAATGATCGCCGCCAGGATTCCTCACCTGGAGCAGCGACATGGACTTTCGTCATATATTCGCCTATCCTCTTTTTATGTTCCAGGGACCCTCAACGCGGAAGACCTTTGTTGTGGCTTGCAAGAAATGCCGCCGGGATGTCCCGACCGGCGTGGCCGAGTTCCCGTTCCAATCCATCATTGTGGAGTGCGCACTGTGCGGCGAGAAGCGCCGCTACCTGCCCTCCGAGGTCTTCCTTGGACGGGTCGATCAACTGGTGGCGCGCCAGAAGCGGGCCGGGGGGAGCTGATGTTCGATCCCGACGCCAACATGCTCCGCATCAACCGGGGAATGGTGTATCTGACATCTGAAATCGGCGGCAGATCGATGAACAGTCGCCGACTTCCCATTACTAATCCGGTCAAAATATCTCTAAGTGGTTGATGGCGCTCTCGAAAGGATAGACCAACAAAGCGATCTGAGTGATGCTCTTTGCCACGGCAATCGGAGGCCGTATCGATGGCAAAGAGCAACGCAAAGCGCAAGCGGATACCCAAGCGGGTTCTAAAGCTCCCGGATCTGGAACAATCGAAGTCAGCCGTATTGAACAGCCTGACATCTCGTAGCTCACAGCGAACTTACGATCATGCAATCCGAGAATTCATCGAATGGTATTGTTCAGAACCAAGGCTCGCTTTCAACAAGACTGTGGTTACCCGGTACCGCATTTCACTTGAACAGAGGCACTATGCTTCAACCACGATCAACCTGCGTCTGGCTGCAGTCAGGCGACTGGCCTACGAGGCTGCTGATTGCGGCTTGCTGAGTGCTGATCTAACTGCCGGCATTCGCCGGGTAAAGGGCGCAAAACGACTGGGAGTGCCTGTTGGCAATTGGATGACTGCAGAACAAGGCAAGCGCTTGTTGTTGACCGCAGACCGAACAACACTGCGAGGCAAGCGTGACTATGCCACATTAGCAATTCTGCTAGGTTGCGGACTGCGCCGGGCGGAACTGACTGCGATGCGCGTTGAAGACATACAGCAAAGGGAGGAGCACTGGGTCATAGCCGATCTTGTCGGCAAGGGCGGCCACATACGAACCATTCCGGTCCCTGATTGGGTGAAAGTTGGAATCGACGCCTGGATGACAGCCGCTGGAATTACAACCGGTACGCTCTTTCGTTCGATCAACAAGGCTGGCAGGATTTGGGGCACCGGATTCAGCCCGAAGGTTATTTGGGGTGTCGTGAAACAGAAAGCAGAGTGCTGTCAGATTCCGTCTCTCGCACCGCACGACCTTCGCCGGACTTGCGCCCGCCTTTGCCATCAGGCCGGCGGTGAACTGGAGCAGATTCAGTTCCTTCTGGGACACGTCTCGGTGCAGACAACGGAACGCTACTTGGGATGCAAGCAGCGATTCCGTAATGCAGTCAATGATCGAATCGGGTTGGAACCGGAACCCTCGGGATCTCCTTAGATCCCACGTTGCTTGCCGACATGTCGGTACGAAACAGCCCTCAATCTCTGCCTCAGCAATTTAGCAAGACCTGACCCGAGTTCCGGTTTGCAGCCGTACATCCAGTACCTTGAGGTCGATGTCAAGTCGATCCAGGATCACCGGGATGATTCGAAAGGCTGCCAACTGTGTTGAGGTTCGCAGGTTGATGGGGTGCAAACACTTAAGGCAATGGGCACGGCGTCTCCAGAAGGTAAAGGGATCCTGCTTTCCGGTCACAATGGCGTCCGATACCATGAAGCCGATAATCACGGGGTGAGGAGATGTCGACCTACTGAACTTGAAAGGGGGCCCCGGTGATGGAAATCTCCCCCAGTTCCTTGTCTTTTACAGTCGCGGGTCCGGTCGAGCTGTAGTAGGATTTCGCGATCATCCCTCGGGTGCCATCGAGAAAGAAACCGCCCAGCCCCGCACGCTGCGGATTAGCGCTAGCTATCCAGCCGCCTCCCGTAATCGTGACCGTGTACTTATAGTTCGGGTCCAGGGCCGGATCATATTTCAGCTTGCCGATATTCCAGTCGGGCGATTTCGGACCTGCAACCAGTTCGGCAAGTGAACAACTGCGGCTAAGGTGAAGTTTGCAATCGCCCTCCAATGAAGCAATGGTCTCTATAAACATCAACGCAATCTTCTCTTGGGGCTTGAGCGTGATCTCAACGCCTTGCGAGTCCTTCACCGTGATCTGAGCGGTAGTGGTGATTGGGCCGGAGCTCGAAGCAGTGAGAGCCGCAGCTGCCGTCCCCCCGGCGGCGCCTGCGCCAGCGCTGAAACTAATGTCGTCGAGCGCGAAATCGTTCCATGGCGCATCGGTATTTAGATCGACTAGAATCAGGTCCGCGCTTTTGCTCGTGCCCGAATTCCATGTGAACTTGTAGTTTTGCCACTGACCCCTGTTGTCAGGGCTGAACTCCGGAAAGGTACTGCTGCCAATCACCACGCCATTGATTATCAGCTCCATGCGCGGCAGCGACGAACTATCGTGATCGACCTCGGCGCCCCAGTAGGAAAAGGTGTATTTCGTGGACGGCGCTACAGGAACAGTCTCTTTCCAAACAGGCAATGCGGCGGCGGGGGCTCCATCCACGATCATCATCTTTCCCGTTCCCGACGTATGATCGCCACAGTTACACCAATCCCCAAAAGCTCCGGACGCCGTCGACGGGTTGGCGCCGATCGTGTAACCGCCCGGAATCGAATCATCGCCGAGTGTGTATCCGGTCGTGAATCCGGTGTTGCCGCTCTCGAAGTCACCGTTGATCACGAGGTTTTGGCTCGTTTGCGCTCCAACAACGAGCGCTGTCGCCATTAATGCGAGCCCCCCGATTCCGATGAACAATGACCATCGCAAATGAGATCTCATATTTCGCTCCCTCTGAATAAAGCTCTTCATCGCGGCTTCTCCCTGGTCGGGCCGACAGCGACCGGGAAGTAGGAATTGAAACCGCGAGCCAGACCGTAGATATTCGCCTCAACGCTTAAGGTTCCTGGATGGTGAACGTAATGGTCTCATTGAGGCCAGGCCCCGTCAGCACGATCGAAGCCTGATAGGTTCCCGCAGGTGGCGTCGCCGGCCCTTTGGATTTTCCGACGCATGAAGTAATCAGCGGCAGGCCGCAGAGCAGAATCAGCAGGAACAGAATTCCTCGCTTTGACCTGGCCTTTTTTCGGCGCGAGACAAATAGCCAAGCGGGCAGCCACAGCACAGCGCCGAAGGCCACTCCTCCGGACGATGCAGCCCAGGGCCGGGGCTTCCGCTCAAGAGATGCGCTCCCGCTCTGGACCCGCTGAATGCTCAAGGTGGTGCTGGCTGCGTAGGCGGGGGTAGACGATGACGTGAAGGACAGGCTGTCGGGGCTGAAGCTGCATGTGATGTATTTCGACAGGCTTGCCGGAAGGTTGCACACAAGAGCGATGGGGCCGAGGGGGGCGGGGTTGGTGAGGTCCTCAGCGCATGTGATTTGGTTGGTCGCCGAGTCCCCCGACAGGTTGATCGTCGGAATGGTGCAACTGACGCTTGTTGACGGAAGCACGATTCCCGAGAGTCCCACCTGCTGCGGACTGCCACCGGCGTTGTCCGCCACATTCAGCTCCGCCGCCACGATGCCAGATGGAGGGGAGATAGGAGTGAACGTGACGTTGATCGGGCAGTTGCTGCCGGCTGCTACGCTCGATGGGCACTGATTGGTTTGCGCAAAGTCCGTGGCATTCGCTCCGGAGATAGTAATGCCCGATCCGCCGATGCTGAGCGGGGCGTTTCCGGTGTTGGTCAGCGTGACGGTCTGCGTAGCGGAAGCCGTTCCCGATGCCTGAGGCGCGAAGGTCAGCAAAGTGGTGCTCAGGTTGGCGATTGGCACAGAAGGCGCGATCGTGAGCGAGAAGTTTGCCAAATACATATTGCCGGCCGAATCGGCGACCTGCACCGTAATGGAGTAGGTTCCGGCTGTGGTAGGCGTACCAGAGAGAACGCCGGCGGTGGACAACGAGAGGCCCGCCGGCCCGCCTGAGGTAATGCTCCACATGTAACCTGTGCCGCTGCCGCCGCTGGCCGCGAACGTGGCGCTATATGGCACGCCAACGAAGCCGGCTGGCAAAGAGCTTGGGCCGGTGATGATCAGGCTAGTTGTAACGCTGACGGTATCCGTGACCGTGATCGGCTCGGAGTCGACGACGTCGGGAAAGGTTTCGGTGTCGGACACAGTGATGGTCTCGTTGTCCGTAACGACGGCCGGGGGCTGCGAAACTCCGGGATTGAGGACGAGCGTATCGCTGACGGTACCCATGCACCCGTTCGAGTCCGTCGCCGTGACGATGAATGGAAAGCTCCCCGACTGGGTCGCAGTTTCGCCGCTCAGCACTCCTGCGATGAATGTGATTCCGGCGGGCAAGGTGTTGGTTGCGGCGAAAGTGGTTGCGCCCACAGCTCCGACCGCGGTGAAGGTAACCGGGCCGTAGGGAACGCCTGCTGTGCCGGGTGCCAAAGTGGACGGACCCACGGTGATGGTCGGGCATGCGATCTGCAGCGTGTAAGCCTGGCTGCCGGTGTCATTGTTCGCGTCGGTGGCCGTCACTGTGAAAGAAAACGTTCCGGTCTGGCTTGGCGTCCCGGAAAAGTCGCCGGCTGAAGAGAGCAACAAACCCGTCGGCAGCGACCCCGCTGTCACGGCGAAGGTCACTGTCCCGGTGCCTCCCGTCGCGGTAAGCATTTGCGAATATGGAACTCCTGCGGTGCCTGAGAGCAGCGTGGTTGGCGAGATGGTGACGATTGTTGTTGTGGAAAATGCAAACTTGGCGACAAACCCGGTTGCAGCGTGGCTTCCGCCCGGGAGCGGTGTATTTGTCAGGTACGCTCCAGGAGTTGTCGGAAATGTGCTTGAGTCGGTTATTCCCGCCACGTAGGCATTGCCGGAGGCGTCAGTCGCCACGTAGGACGAGCCCACGTCGGCGGGTTGAACAAAGGCTCCGCCCGACGTTCCCGCGAGGAATGTCGAGTAGAGCAGGGACGCTCCACCTGGGTCGAGCTCGCTGAAGAATGCCTGGTTGGCCCCTGCCTGATCTGTGGTCTGGAAAGCATTCGTTGTTGTAGGAAACCCTGGATCCGCGATCCCGGTAACAAAGGCGTGGCCCTCTGCATCCACGGCAATTCCCGAAGTCAGCGTATCTTGAGATGTCCCGGCAAGAAAAGTGGCATAGGCGAACGTGTCTCCTAAAGCCCCCACTTTGACGACGAATCCGTCCTCCTCGTTCGTTGTCAGCGCGCCCGGTGGCGTGAAGTAGTACTGGAGCGCACCCACTGTCACCGGGAAGTCCGTAGACCCGGTGTAGCCGGTCACGTACGCTGAGCCGTTCTGATCCACAGCCACGGCGGTTGGATAGGCAAAGTCGCTTCCTCCTAAATAGGTGGAGTAGACGAGCACCGTCGCATTGCCGTTGATTTTTGCGACAAACCCGCCACAACCGTCGCTGGGGCAGCTTGGCATAAAGGACCCTGGCGTAGTGATCAGGTTGCTGTTATCGGAATTACCGATCACATAGGCGTTCCCCAGGGAATCCACGGCGATGCCCGTCGCATTCACCTCCGATGACACTTTTCCTGTCGAGAGAAACGTCGAGTAGAGGAGAGCTTGTCCGGTGGGATCTATTTTGGTCACAAAGGGGTCTGCGCTCACGTTGCAGCCCTCAGGCGGATTCAACACGCAACCCGTCTGGAACGTGCCCTGTGTTGTGGGGAAGTCCTGCGGGTCGTCCGTCACGCCTGTCACGTAAGCATTGCCGTCACTATCCACGGCAATTCCGCCGGAGGATGTAGTTCCTTCCGTGAAATTGCTCGCTGCATTCGGTATAGGACTCTGCAGGCAAGTGGAATAATCCAGAATGCTGCCGGTAGGATCGAGCTTGGCAACAAAGACCTCCGGCTGCATATTCGCCGCTACATTGCAGGCCGGCTGAAAGGCTCCGGTGGTGGTTGGGAAGTCCAGCTCTCCTTCCTCCTCGCCAAGGACGTATGCGCTGCCCGATGGATCAACGGCAATGCCCCATGCACTGTCCGCAGCACTATGCCCGTTGAGGAAGGTTGCATAGAGCAGCGAGCTACCGTCCGGACTGAGCTTGGCGACGTAGGCCATTGCCGAGGTACACGTTGTTTTTCCCGTCTCGGTGCAGGACGTCTGATAGGCGCCATCGGTGACGGGAAAATTCGGAGAAAAAGCCTCGCCGGCCAGATACGCGCTGCCGGATGAATCCGCCGCGATCGCATTCAGAAAGTCTTCCACGCTGCCGCCGAGGTAGGTGGAGTAGACGATCGTGGGGTCGATGACCAGTGGCCGCGAGTGGTCATACGCGCCAAGCGCGAATGCGATACGATGGCGTGCGCCGAGCACATAATTTCCTGCGATTTCGCGACGGCCTTCAGGAAGCTGCTGGTATATGTGCGGCTTATTCATCACTAATTCATGCGCTGCGTCCATGCCAATCACGACGCCGCCGGCGCGATTCAAACGCATCCTGCGCGCTCCATCTACTTCGAGCGCGATGCTGCGAGCGCTGGCTCCCGGCGCGATGTCGAAGTCGAACTCGAGGCGCCGGTTGTCGCCGTGAAAGACCGCGTCGACGCCGGGATAGATGCCGCTGTATTTAACCGCCGAGTAATTGGGCACGTTGGTGTGCCACTGCTTTGGATCGTTGCCGATGAAGTAGTTCGATTTGGCCGGCAGTTCGCCGGTTCCGGCAACGGCGGCAGCCTCATTGCCGCCGAGGAACTTGACGCGCACGGCGCGGACGGCTCTCTGCGGCTGAGGCATCTTTGGATGGCGAAGAGGATCGTGGGCGCGCAGCGGTTCCTGGACGGGCGACGGCTCAAGAAGCGAGAGAACCGCCTCACGATTGGTGAGAAAGAGCGAGTAGCCGGGCGCGTGAACAAGGAATTTCACGCTTGAGTCGGTCTGGCCGGCGTTGGCCTCGAACGACATGGGCAGCGCCGCGTACATTTGCGTAGCGCGTGAGCGCACAGCAGGCGATGACGACTTAGGAACGGCCGTGGCGTTGGCGATGCTTCCCGCCTGCGCGCGCAGGATGGGGGCGCAAACGAGGAGCAGCAGGACCGCGAAAACGGAGGCGGATTGGAAGGCCCTGCGCCGGCTTCTGACGCTACACGGCGTGATTCCTGGCGGTTCTACGCCAGCACCGTCAAGGGGCCTGTTTTGAACCTTTGCGCGTCTTTTGGTCTCTCTGTTCAAGGCCGGCCTCCGTGGCGATCAATCCGTGATGGATTTGAGAGTTCTGGCCGTCATTTAGCTGATTTAGCTGCCGGAAGCGAAGCGCTGCCTGGCGCAGCCGTAGCGCCGGAGCCAAAGGTAATCTGGACGGAGACGCTAACCGACTGGCCAGCCGTTACGGTCACCGCACATTCCGGCTGGCCCGAGCCGCCGCACTGGCCGGAGGCGGGCAGAGGCAAGGTCGCTCCGGTCAAAGAGACGTAATTTCCGTTAACGGAGGGGGGCAATTGAGAGTCACCGCATAGTTGCGGGCTGCTGGGGAGAAATGTGGTCGGGCTCAGCGCGTTCACCGCGTCCATGGGGTAGCACAACACCACACCGCTCGTGACAGATTGTATCTGGCCCCCGCTTGAAATATTACTAATGGTGCCGCTCAAAGTGAACCCGCCCGCATCTACCGCATCGCCTGCAACGGACGATGGGTTTGGCGTGTAGGTCAATTCGCACTGATCTGAGGTAGCGCATAGTTGCGCAAGGCCGTAACCGGAGACCCTGGAATCAATAAGGCTGCAAACTCCTAAGCCGCAAAGCCCAGAGCCGCCTGGAGCACCAAGGCTCGGCGTGGGACTTGTACTAAAGACGACTAGGAATCCGCCGGAGACGTACTCGCCCGAAAGCAGCCCCGTGAGGATATCTGCGCCCTGGGGCTGGAGCGCATTCTCAAACTCGGTGTGCGAGCCAAGCTTTCCGTCTGGGTTTCTTACATCTATGGTCCAGTGGCCGTGGACCATGATGCCTTCGTGGTTTCCACCGCTTTGGCGTTTAACCGTCGCCGCAGATTGCCCGGGCTGGGCCGTCGGCGTAGCCATTTCTGGCGCTGCGGCAGAAACAGCAGCCTTTGTCGTGGACTGAGCCGCAGTGGCCGCCGTCTGGGAATGGGAGACCGCGGCCATGCCGACCAGGGAAAAGATTAGGACCGCCGGACGGACTGCGTGACGGGCAAAGCCTTTGAGGACACTGACTCTCATACGACCTCCATGTGCGCGCCGCAGGCGATAGCGATGATCTTGGCTCAGGGGTCCAGGCTCAGGCCAATTCAAGGGATGCTGGCGG
Organism: uncultured Acidobacteriaceae bacterium; assembly: GCA_963762905.1. Classification (GTDB taxonomy): domain Bacteria; phylum Acidobacteriota; class Terriglobia; order Terriglobales; family Acidobacteriaceae; genus Telmatobacter. The sequence continues at coordinate 10,662 of CAVXMJ010000034.1, forward strand.
CAACTCAGCGCAAAGTGTGCGCCCTCATCGCAGCGCGAGCAATAGGCGGGGCCTGAAACGTATCTGCATTTCTTCTGTACCGTTGCCGATTGCGGGCGCGACCATCACGGTGTAGGCTGTAGGCAAAGAACTTAGCCTTTTTCTTGACTTAATCTTTCGCGCGAAGTATGGGCCCCATGCCAACCCATTCGACTCTCAAGTTCGGACCGTTTGAGGTAGATCCCTCGCTGGGAGAGTTGCGCAAAGACGGGGTACGGGTGCCTATCCAGGAGAAACCTTTGCGCGTGCTCACTGCACTGGTGGAGCGGCAGGGAGATCTGGTCACGCGGGCCGAGTTGCACCAGCATCTGTGGCGCGGCGAAACCTTTGTCGACTTTGACACCGGGCTGAATACCGCCGTGCGCAAGCTGCGCTCCGCACTTGGCGACGAATCCGAGTCGCCCCGCTATATTGAGACATTTCCCAAGCGCGGTTACCGCTTTCTGGCCCCCGTGGAATTCGTCAACGGCGCGGCTGCCTCTCAGGTGAGCGCGCCAACGGTGCAGCCTCGCTTGCGGCGACGCAGGGATCGCAGAACGGGGCCGCTGGGACAGGCGCCACGGCGATTTCGAGCAGCACGAGCACCGAGTATGCGCCGTTGGCTGAGTCGGATCGTTCTTCTGATTGCGGCCATGCTGGTTACCGTGAGCGGCGTGGTAGCGTGGCTCACTTACAGCCGGCCCGTTTATTCCTTCAACTCCCGAGACTCCGTGCTGATTGCCGATTTTGAGAATCAGACCGGCGATCCGAGATTCGATCAGGCGCTGGAGACTGCTTTTACTGTGAGCATGGAGCAATCGCGCCACGCAAACGTTTTTCCCAGGGCCAGGCTGGGCGGCGTGCTGGCGCTCATGGGCAAGCCGGACGACGAAAGAATTACACCGGCGTTGGGACGCGAAATCTGCCAGCGGGAAAATATCCGCGGACTCATCGTATCCAGCATTACGCGCACCGGAGAGGAGTACGCGCTTTCCGCCGAGCTGATCGATCCGCAAACGGGCGACACGGTGCGCTCTTACTCCGAGCGATCTTACGGCGAAGGCCACATCCTTGACGCTCTCGATGTGATTGCATGCGACATCCGCTATGATCTGGGCGAATCGTTTTACCAGATCCACGAGAATTCGAAGCCGCTGCCGCAAGTCACCACCTCGTCGCTGGATGCATTGCGGGAGTATGCGGACGGCGTCGCGTTGTGGCACCAGGGGAGATACAAGGACGCTGTTACGCTGCTTCGCGATGCCGTTCAGACCGACCCCAACTTCGCCATGGCCCATGCGGCCCTGGGTAACGCGTACTACAGCTTTATCTACTACGATTCGCAAAGAGGGGAAGAGGAATACCAGAAGGCCTTGGCGCTGGGGTCCAGAACCACCGAACGCGAACGGATGAATATCCAGGTCAACTATGTTGACAGCGAGGGGCATTTCGACGAAGCTGACGGGCTCTATCGGGAATATCTGAATCGTTACCCGGACGATTGGGTCATGCTCGGAAACTATGCACGCCTTTTGCGCACTCACGGGCATGCCGATGAAGCGGTGGGCCAATACAAAGAAATGCTGCGCGTGGTTCCCAATGACGCCAGGACGGAAGTCGAACTGGCTACGGCATACAAGACCCTTGGCCGATTTCAGGAGGCGGTCGGCGCATATACGAAGGCGTTTCAAATCGATCCTGCCTATTTAACCTCGGGTGATGTCAGCCGCGAATACGGCAACGCACTGATCCAGAATGGGGAAACTCCAAAGGCCGAAGCGGTCTTCACCTCGTTGCTGGGGAATACGGCAACGCGCGAGAGCGGGCTGCGTTCCTTGGCTCTCCTTGACCTCTATCGCGGAGAATATGCGAATGCGCGCCCCTTGCTTGAGGAGGCTCTGGCCATCGATCAGGCCCTGAAACGTGATCCCTTGAGTGTGGCGCGAGAACGCCTGCAACTCGCGATCGTGGCCGAAGGGGAGGGCAACTTAAGCGAGGTCCGGCGCCAGCTCGATTCCGCGATGGCATACTTCAAAGCGATCTCGCCGAAGGTCATTCTTGGATCGTGGATCGGAGGGGAATATGCGCGAGCTGGCTTGGGGCGGCAGGCGGAACAAATTGAAAAGACCATCGCGCCTCTTGTCGACGCAAAGAACCCGGAACAGGCGGCCTACGCCCACTATTTGCAAGGAGAGATCGCGCTGCTGCACGGCGAAAACGATAAGGCAATTCAACTATTCATCCTTTCGGATCAGGAGAAGAGCACGCCTTTCAGCTCAGAAGGATTGGCGCGCGCTTACCAGCAGTCAGGGAACCTTGAGCAGGCGGTAAAGCAATATGAGAAATTCCTCGCCAGCCCGGATTTCGGCCTGCTGTGGGATCCGCAACAGCGATCGATCGCCGCGCGTTACGCTCTCGCCGCCGACGATCTGGCCCTGGGGGATCCCACAAAAGCAAAAGCGGTTCTGGATCCGCTTCTCGAATTGTGGAAGGATGCCGACCCCAATCTGCCTCTGCTGCAGCAGGCCGTGGCGTTACGCGAACGCCTCAAATAGGCGGGTGCTCACCCTGACCGCTCCGCGGCGCTGCTCTATCTGGCGCGAGTTGAAGCCGACACGCATCGTCCAGAGCTTGCCCGCAAGAGCGCGATGGAAGCCGAGAAACTTCTGGAGGAACTGGTGAAACGAAATCCTCAGAATCACTATTACTTAGAAGCGCAGATGGAAGCTCAGGGGGTTATCAAGGCTCTCCCGTTCGATACCGCTCCGCTCGCTGTGCACTAAGTTGCGGCTGCGGTTCATCGCCAGGGTTCCTGACAAGAGAGTTACACAGGCTGCGGAACCGGACCTCTGCCCCTCGGAAATATGCACGGACTCAATTACCAGTTCCGCAACGCCCCGCGATGGACTGTGAAGCCTTGCTCGAGCGTCGACTTGACTGGAGACCTCGTTCCCAGACACCTTAGAAACTTCTTTCTTCCCCGCGCGGAGGATCAGCCCTCATAAACGTCCCAGGGTCCAGGGATGCGAATGGCGCAATTCACTGTGGCAACCCACTTAAGCGAATAGTCGGCTACGCGCCGACATGGTTTCCATCCCGTGCCCAGCCTTGGAACTCACATCTCTACGTCGGAAATCCCCTATCGCCCCTGAAATTCCATTGCAGCAAGATTCTGCGCTGGTGACGGAGAGGTGCGCTCCAGATCGCCGATCTTTCGCGCCAGCGCCAGGTAGCGCGGCTCGTCCTTCAGGGTGCGCAAGTCAGGATGTGAAAGCATCGCCAGGAACTCAACATCGTGCTGGTTATAAGCATCTTCCAGGATCGTCAATGCTTCCTGCCTTTTGCCCATAAGCACACATGTGGCGGCGAACATGGCGACATGCACTTTACCTTCTCGAAAGTATTCCTTCTGCTTCGCATACATCGCATTCAACAGTCCACGGTCTCCGCCGCGCGCATATCCAGCCCTAGCGGACGCGATGACATCTTCCATGGCCGGATCGTTCGCCGCCTGCGCCGTGCGCTCTCCTTCGGCTAGAAAATCAGGATAGTCACGAAGGTTCAGCTCGATCCGCATGAGATAGAAATGAGGCGAGCGAAAGTCAGGCGCCGACTTCTCTACTTCTTTAAGGAGGCCGAGCCCCTCCTGCGTGCGGCCCGCGTTGTACAGCATCAACCCCTTATCGGCCAGGATCGAGCGCGACGACGGATCGAGTTCCTGCGCCTTGTCCATCTGATCCAGTGCCTCGGGGAAGCGGCCCAGTTCGCTAAGCGCATTGGCATACCACAGCCGCGCCTGGGAATCGTTGGGATTGAGCGCGATGGCCCGCCGAAACTCCTTATCCGCATCCCCAAAATCCCATGAGCCGTACATCTCCGCATAGGCCAGGGCGCGGTGTGCCTCCGGAAGCGAATCGTCCAGCGCCACGGCCTTGCGCGCAGCTGCAATGGCCCGCGAAAAAGCATCGTCGTCCTTCGCAGTGCCGAATTCGCGCAGCAAGTTGTAGGTATCCGCCAGCCCCGCATAAGCACGCGCATCACCGGGATCGTGCACAATCGCCTGCGTGAAGAAGTCGAGCGCCCGGTTCAGGCTCTCCGGAGTCCGCTGGTTCCACTCGTACCGCCCACGCAGGTAGAAATCGTTGGCCTGGCTTTTATCAAAGTCTGAGACGGGCGGGGTTGAACGCTCAGCAGACGGCGAACGATGCGACCAGAACCTGCGCGCAACGCTGGCCGCCGACGCCCCAACTGTGAGCCGCGCAGTCGCATCGAGTCCAACCGCAAAAACCACAAAGGCTGCCAGCGCCGTCGCCCACTTCCGCTTCGGACTCCACGGCCCGTGGTAGGCTTCCGCCGACCCATCCGCGGGCGCACGAGCAGCCGCAACAGCTACAGCCCGCGTATCGGCAATCTCAGGCTTTTCTTCTATATCGGGTTCAGAATCGGCCTCAAATGCCCTGGTCGACTCCAGCCACTGGTTCAGTTCGGCCGGATAGGCATAGACCGAAGTCTTGGCGATTCCTGGTACCCGATGAATGGGCAGACCGCGACTCTTACCCCAGCGTTTAACAGTTCGGTCGGTTTTCCCCAGGTGAGCGGCAATCTCTTTCCACCCAACCAGCCGTGGCGCAGCATCCACTTTCTCGATGGAATCCTGGCGATCGGGGTCAGAAAACGGCATGGAGTGTACCTGTATCCGGTTCGTGGCCCTAATTGTCACTCTTCAGACACAACGTGTCCCTTGGCGCTCCGGCATTTTGCCCTCATGATAGCACCGGTGGGGTGTATAAGAATCACTCTCACTTGTCCCTCCGCAACCAAAGGGTCGCATCCTGGAGCCGCGCCTCAGAAGACATACGGCTCAAGGGTGAGTGTGTAGATAGCGGTCAAAGGGCATCGTACCGGGCCGCCGGGAGTGACTCACATGTTCCGCTCTTCCCTGAATCTGCGCGCATCACTGGGCATTGCATGCGCGGTTCTCGCGGCGTGCGCCGCCGTTCAATCGCCTGCTCAGACCGCAACCAATACTGTCGTCACGTTTGCTTACGGCTCGAGCATGCTTCAGGCGGGTGACCAGAATTTCTACGGGATTGCTACGTCCGTTGAATTACCGTGCGTACCCGGTGTAGGAGAGTGCAACACAATCTATCAGGTCACTCCTGGCGGAGTGGCGACCATGTTCTACACATTTGCAGGAACCAACAGCAATTCCCCGTCCCTCAATAGTCCCGGCAGCTGCCAATTGACAGATTTGATCGTCGGCACGGACGGAAGCCTCTACGGAACCTGCATTTATGGCGGCAATGGCGGAAATGGCTCGATCTTCAAAATCCCGCTCGACGGCTCGAAGCCGAACCCAATAACGCTGGCCAGCTTCGGAAGTTTGAACGGAGTTCCCAGCTTCGGTTACCAACCGCAGTCGCTGGTTCAGGGCACTGACGGCGACATCTACTTCACCAACGCGGTGGGAGTTTCTAAGCTCGACTCCTCGGGCGGTGTGTTCACCGTCTACACCTTTCCGATTCAAAACCCTGCCAACATCTGTACAAATGGCTGCTTCCCGACTTCGATCATGCAGGGAAGCGACGGGAATTTCTACCTGACGCTCGACGTAGCTCCTGGAGCGCCCGCAGAACCGGGCGGTTTGGGCCTCCAGCCCGGCGCCATCGTCCAGGTGAGTCCTACCGGGCAGTTCCAGCTGATCCACACCCTGGCCGCCGACGGAAGCGAAGGGGACACTCCCAGTGGCCCGCTGGTCGAGGACAGCACCGGCGCCTTTTACGGAATGACCGCGTCGAGCAACAACAACTACCTCCAGACCGCCGGCGGAGTGGCTTTCAAAGTGACGACCGCCGGCCAATATACGATTTTGCACTCCTTCACCGGCGGGGCAGACGGCATGGTCGACATTGATAAGTTTATGCCTGGCTTGATTTTGGGAAGCGACGAAAATCTCTACGGCACAACCGTTGCGGGCGGCAACACCACCTCAGCCAATTGCAAACCGTTTGGATGCGGGACCGTGTTCCAACTGACGACGGCAGGAGCGCTCACGACTCTTCATACCTTCACAGGCGGCTACCCCGACGACGATACAACCACCGTCCAGCAGAACCCGCAGGTCGATGGAGCGGGTCCGCGGGCACTGGTGCAGACTTCGGACGGTTCTTTCTGGGGCATCCAGGAGGGCGGGGCTGATTTTCCTGTTGTCTTCCAGATCTCGCTGACAGATCCTCTTCCCGCGCCGATTCAAATCACCTTCGATCCCTCAACGGTGTCGCCCGGCGATCCGACGAGCCTCAACTGGTCGGTTGTGAACGCCTTTTCGCAGACCGCGCAGGTGTGCTCCGCATCGATTGTCGGGAACCCCGCCGGCGCCGACGCCGCGGATTGGACCGGTGTGCAGCCGGGTTCGTTGTCAGGTCTCGTTTATGAGGGGGGCACCACCATCACCCCGACCGCGGAAGGCAATTTTACGTATGCGCTCACCTGTGGCGGACAGGAAAGCGGGTTCGCCACGCTGGCTGTGAATAACAACTCGTCGTTGCAGATCACCCCGCCCAGCATGGCCGCGCTGCAGGCGACCGTCTCACAGCCTTACAACCTGACTCTGACGGCATTCGGCGGAACAGAACCCTACACATGGTCCATCCCCGAAGGCACAGTGCTGCCCCCCGGGCTCACGCTCGAACAACAGGAAGACAATTTCGTCTTCAGCGGTACGCCGCAGCAATTCGGCAAATACTCACTCATAGTCGAAGTGGAGGATTCCTCCAAGCCGAACCCGCTGCCGCCGCAGTATCAATCAATCACCTTGAATGTCGTGTCTGGACTCAATCTTCTGAACAGCCTGCCGAATGGCGCCGTCGGGACAAACTATCCGGGCTCTCTTGCGGCCCTCACGACAGGCGGATTGCCTTCCTACACCTGGGCACTCACCAAGGGGACACTGCCCGCGGGACTTCAACTCGATCAGACCACGGGGGCGATCATGGGGACCCCCACGACGCAGGGCACCAGCTCGTTTACGATTACGGTCTCGGATTCAGAAGATACGCAAGCCACCTTCCAGCAAACCTTCAACCTCGTCATCGGCGGAACACTTGAGCTTACGACCCCGTCTCCATTGACGCCGAATGCCGCGGTGGGGCAGCCTTACTCGGTTCAACTCACGGCCTCCGGAGGGACAGCGCCGTACTTCTATAGCTTCGTTACGGACGCAGGCAGCGTGCCGCCCGGGTTGACCCTCTCGAGCAGTGGAATCCTCTCTGGAACGCCAACCCAATACACGATTCCTGCCGGCGGTTACAACAACTTCTTCGTAATGGTGACTGACTCATCGAATCCCCAATTGTCGTCGACCTTTGGAGTGGCACTTCAGGTCCAATCCACATTGCAGATCGTGACTCCTACTCTGGGGGACGGCGACCCGGGTCTGCCGGACGGCACCGTGGGGGTTTTGACGAGCGTTCCGCTGATGGCAACCGGAGGTATTCCACCGTATAAGTGGTCTGCCAGTTCCACGCCGAGCGCAAACCTGGATCTCGCGGTTGTGGACGGAAATGTGCTCCAGTACTTCCCGACAGCTCCTATTTACTACATGGTCACATTGACCGTTGCGGATTCGGAACAATTCCCGCCTACCCCCCAGGTAGTTGTGCCCCTGATGACCGTGCCTTTGGCGCTGCCGACAACGACAACGCTCACGTCGTCCAATACCACCGCGGGAACCGGCGAGAGCGTGACGTTCACCGCCAAAGTGACCCAATCCTCTGGCGCAGTCCCAACGGGACAGGTGATTTTCTCGTACGCAACAACCACGCTGGGAACTGTGACGTTGGATGCAAACGGAAATGCGACCCTCCAGACATCGTTTGCCGCAACAGGCGTGTACAACATCACCGCCTCATACAGCGGGAACGGGACCGACGCGCCCAGCGCATCGAACCCACTGACGGAGACAGTGGTCACACCAGGAATCACAGCATCGGTGAATCCCACAAGTTTGAGCATTCAGCCGGGAAGCTCGGGGCAACTCGTCATCACCATTACACCGAACGGCGGGTACACGGGGACGATTGATTTCTCCTGCGGCACGTTGCCGGCACACGTGTCATGCACATTCGCCCCGCCGACTTTGACATTGAATGGCGCCGGGCCGTTCACCGACACACTGACTGTCAGCACGAACGCCGCGGCGACGGCCCAACTCCGTATTCCAGGCGAGAACGGGAAGTTCGACGGCCTGGCCCTTGCCGCACTCCTCTGGCTGCCCGGATCGATAGCAGCCATGTTCGGACTGAAACGCCGTAAGGCGAAACAGTCAACTTCGCGCCCGGTTCTCTGGTTGATTGCGATCCTGCTGTGGATTGGTGCCGGCGCAATGACGAGCTGCGGAGGAAAGTCGAGTTTCGCAGCGCCGGGTACCTACACGATTCCGATCACGCTCACGGTGAGCGGAGGATCGACCCAGAACATCAATACAACCGTGGTCGTCGAGTGAAGCCGATTTTTCTTTGCTCCGATGGCCGAGTCAAGAATAGCTAAGAAAACGGAGAGAACTTAACCATGCAAAGATGCGATGTCATGAAATATCTGCGGATCGCCGCCGTGCCGGTGATCTCGATCCTCATCGGGGTTCCAGGCTTTGTCTCCGCTCGAGCACAGACGAACCCGCCTGCAGCGCCTGCCGCACCCCCAGTCCAGTTGCAGACCTACACAGCGTCGGACCAAAGCGCCTCTGCCGGTGTGCCTGCCGGATGGAAAGTCTACGGAGCCGCGCAAACGAATATCGAAATGACAGGGCCACAAGGCGAGGTCATCAACCTTGGACAAGCGCTTATCGCGCACGACGGCGCTTTTCAATTGGGACAGACGGGACCCGACGGCTCGAATATGTCGATGCCGTACTCGGCAAAGCTTACTGACAAGCTCACGATGTTTTTAGAGCAGCGTGCCAAGCTCAACGGAAACCCGGTTCCTCAGGTCAAGTTCCTTTACGCGGCGCCTCTTCAATCGATGCCAGCCGGGTTCCAATGCGGCGTGTTTGTTGTCGCCCTCTCCGGGATCCCCACACCGTCTGATGCCCTGGGCATCTTCTGCTCGCTGCCCGAAGACCGCCTCCAATTTTACAAAAACATTTTGATCATTGGATCGGCCCCGACCGCCATGGCACCCAAGGATGCGCCCACCGTTGCGGCCGTCATTAAGAGCTACAACGTACCCCAAGCCTGGCTGCAGAAGAAGTTTGCTCTCTTCACGGCGCCCGCCTCGGCATCCCCTGATCAGGGGCCCGGCGATCCGGCCGAGACCGAAATGTATCTAAGGGCGATGCAGCAGCAACAGAACATCATCGATCACGGCGCCAGTTGCGTAGACGCCGGCCTTGTCGGCCCCTCGAGCTTCGGGCAAGCGGTCGGGTGCGGTTATTTGTAGTTCTAAAGTCGATTGCGGTCGGTCAGTTTTTCCCTGAAGTCGCCGCTTTGGGCGTTTAACTTTGCTTGCGGGGGGCTTTCTCAAAAGCACACCCCGCAAGTTCGCACCTCGACAAAGTGACGTGGCTCCGCATTGTCTGGAAGACAGCAGCATGCCGATCACGCCGTTGATCGGCGTGCGGATCTCGTGACTCATGTTGGCGAGGAACTCGCTCTTCGATCGACTGGCTTCATTGGCCTCAATCGCCGGTTTATTCGCCCGGTCGGTCGGACGAGCTCATCGAGCACCGTAAGGCCATCCATTCCGGGGATCTCAATGTCTAGAGTGAGAAGATCGGGCTTGAGTTCCTGCACTATCTGAACGGCGATTCTTCCGTTCGTGGTGGTTCCCACCCCTTCCACTCCGGGCAACAACGCGAGCGTCTCCGTGAGCAGACGCCGGAAGCGGATTGGAGTGGTTTTATCGATCGCGAGGGGTGGTGCGGCAGATCAACCCGGTGGCAAAAAGCCGGCTGCGGTGATCGGCTCGGTGAATCTGCCGGGGTAGCGCGATGCCCTCATGAAGAAGAGTGTGCTCACGCTCTCCGAAGTTAACTAAATGCGGATGGCTGCTCCGGAGTTGGAACCGCGCCTGCTTTCATGGGCAAACCCTCTATTTTCATTGGTAGGCGAGGCGGGAATCGAACCCACAACCCCCGGCTTAGAAGGCCGGTGCTCTATCCGATTGAGCTACTCGCCCACGCACTCCATTATTGTATCTGCGAAGTCACTGATTCACGTTGCGCGCCGCTTCGGCCGGTACCCCCGCCGACAGCCCGGAGGAAACGAACGATCGTGATTTCAGCCCAGTGCACCCCGTCAACGGAACGGCGGCTCAGGAAGGCACAGTGGCCTCCGTGGCGCGGTTCGATGAAGTCGATATGGGGATTGGCGAGAATCCGCGCCCTGGTCTCAGGGAAAAAGTGGATAAATGGATCGTCCTGGGCTAGAAGAACCAGCGACGGGACTGCAACGCGGTCAATGACGCGCGCGCTCGCGGAGCGATAGTAATAGTCGTCGGCATCTCGAAAGCCACAATAGGGCGCGATGATTTTCTGGTCGAACTCGCGAATGGAGCGCACGGGGGCAACGCCGCCGTTCCGATAGACGTCTGGATACATCTCAGCTTTATGGCGGAAATGCTGCTTCAATGCGCGCAGAAAATGCCACTCATAAATCCGGTTCCGCGGTTCGTGGAGAGCGTCCGCCCCTGCCGCCAGATCGATAGCCGGACAAACCGTGGCCACTGCGACCAGGGGTGCGCGACCGCCCCATTCGCCGGCGAGCTTGAGTACCAGATTTCCGCCCATCGAGTAACCGACCAGCGCGACGCGCTCCAGGCCGAAGCGCTCAGTAAAGTGGCTGACGACTGCGCCCACATCGGCCGATCGGCCGGAGTGATAGAGCGTCGGCGTGAGCGCATCGGAGCCGCCGCAATTGCGCATGTTCATGCGGACCACGTTCATGCCGGCGTCCCATGCGATCGCCGCGAGACCGCGAATGTAGCGCGAGTCGGAGGAACCGTTCAGCCCATGCACCATGACAACCGTGAGCCTGCCGGCGCGCACCTGCTCTGGCTGCCAATGACAATGGCACAGCACGCGGCTGCCGTCGGCAGGGTCTACCTCGACGGTTTCAGCCTCAGCAGGCAGAAGAAAAGCAGGGCGAGGAAGAAAGTTGCCGACGATGGTTTGAAGATGGCCGTTCGCGAGCCCGGGATGCGGCTCAAACTCCGTAAGCCAGGCCTGAGACGTTTCGCGCGCCTGGACCAGCACATCAGCACGCGTCACAGACGAATACCACCTGAATGCGAACGTGGGACCATGACCATCCTTTGGCTTTTCCGGGGAAAATTGGGGCGGCTAGTGGGGATCGAACCCACGACATCCTGAGCCACAGTCAGGCGTTCTGCCGCTGAACTATAGCCGCCATCTACCCTTTAGATTGTAGCATCGAAGCAGATCGTCGAAGACCTGCCAAAAAGGAGCCAAAGTGCCGCAGCGAGAACCATTTGTGCCCTTCCCGGCTCCAGATCCAAACGCCAACGCGGCTGTTCACGACCGTTGGAATCGCGGCGCGTGGATTTTTCGCGACGAGACTCTGCGCAAGCTCGAACTCCTGCTCGACGAGGCTTTCCGCATACCCGGAACCCAGATTCGCTTCGGCCTGGATGCGCTCGTTGGACTGGTACCCGGCTTCGGCGATGTGCTGGCGGGCCTGTTCTCGCTTGTGATTCCGCTTGCTGCGTGGATTCGCGGTGCGCCCTACGTAACGCTGGTACGCATGGCCACCAACCTCGGCATCGGCGTGCTCGTGGGGTCGATCCCGATCCTGGGCGACGCCTTTGACGTCGCATGGAAGGTGAACCGCCGCAACTATCGACTGCTCACCCGCCACCTGGGCCAACCGCGGCGGCACACCTGGCGAGACTGGGCTTTCCTGCTGGTTCTGGTAGCCGTTCTCGGCCTGGTTTTTGCCATCCCGGTGGTCGTGATCTTGTGGCTGATCTTCTGGCTGTTCCGTCAATGACGGACCCAGTCCGGGGCCAACAAAAAACGGGTTACAATCAATAGGGATCGTCGGGGCGTAGCGCAGTCTGGTAGCGCATCTGCTTTGGGAGCAGAGGGTCGGGGGTTCGAATCCCTCCGCCCCGACCAATCAAGGCATGAGGTCCTTCGCTCCGCTCAGGATTTCGCCTGCGGGCTCCCGCTCGCGCTCACGCCCGCAAAACGGCTCAAGTTCGAATCCCTCCGCCGACCAATCAAGGCATGAGGTCCTTCGCTCCGCTCAGGATTTCGCCTGCGGGCTCCCGCTCGCGCTCACGCCCGCAAAACGGCTCAAGTTCGAATCCCTCCGCCCCGACCAGCACATCCCATTAGGAATTGAGGTGACTCTTCCCGATTCGGCCGTTAATTGGCGACCGATCCATTCAGCAGCGCGGCAAGATTGCGCAGATCTGGCGAACCCGTATCACTGCACCCTCATCTCCTACTGACCGACTTCGTAGCGCACCTCCGCTAGCGCCGTTTCATAGGCATAGCGAGCATTGGTGCTGTCGATTTCAGCCTGCGTCTGGTTGAGCTGAGCTTGGCTGATCTCGACGATGCCACTCAAACCGATCTTGTAGCGCGCTGACGCCAGATCGAACGCCAGGTTGGCCTGATCGAGCAACTGCTTGGTCAGGGCGATGCGCTGATAGGCCGTTTGTGCGTTCAGAACCGCTGTGCGTACGTCGCGAGCGATCGTGTTGCGCAGATTGCGAACGTTCTCCTGGGCGGCTTGAGCACGCAGCTTCGCGTCCTTGGCCTCGGCATTGAAGAGAAATCCGTTGAAGACCGGGATGCTCAGATTGGCTCCAGCGGCGCCGTACCAGGAAGACTGAATCTGGTCGGAGCGCACCGGCGTGCCGCCCACAGTGGCCAGAGCGGAGAAAGTGGGGAGCCAAAGATCGCGCTCCGCGGTACTGAACTGGCGGGCAGCAATAAAGTTGTCGTTCATTGCCGCGAGGTCGGGGCGCGCACTGAATGCGGCATTGACGAGCGCTTCGGGATCATTCGGCGCAGGGGGCGGATTGCCATCGTTCTCATCGACAAGAGTGTATTGCTCGTCTTGCTCCGAGCCGAGGACGTCATTCAGAGTGGCCATGGCTGCCTGCTCGCTATTCTGGGCATCGAGCAATAACTCCTTAGCCTGCGAGGACTGAACATCGGCAAAGCTGCGGTCGAGATCGGAGCGAATCTTGGCTTTGGCCAGGGCGCCAACCTGATCGGCCGTCGCCTGGCGTTGGTTGAGCGTTTCCTGTGCCACTTTCAGCATGGCCTGTGCTGTGAGCGCCTGATAAAAGGCCTGATCGACGGTCAGCGTAATATCGAGCTGCGTAGCGCGCGCGCTTTCCATCTGCGCCTTCGCGGTGGATTCGGCGCTGAGCACAAGATTGTGCGTGCGGCCAAAGTCTGTGATCAATTGGCTCACGTTGAGGCCGCCGGCCGCGCGATTGTAAACGGTCGGATTATTCAGCAGCCCCGCGGTAATCCTGCTGTTTTCATGTGCGTCTACGCCGGTCAGGTTGCCGGTCGCCATGGGCAGTTCAGCCGCACGCGCCTCGCGCACCACCTGGCCTTCCGCCAGTGCGATCAGCCGCGCCACGCTGACGTTTGGATTGTTCCGAATCGCCATCTGCTCGGCCTGCGCGATGGTCAGCGATGGCCCCGCAGGCTGTGCGGCCGGCGGCGCGGTGGTTTGCGCCTCCGGATCCGTAGCCGCGGTTGGGGTTGAATCCTGCCTCAGACTAGTGGCAAGTTGGCTTGCCGGCGCGTCGGGAAGCGAAGACCTCTGCGCAGGCGCGGCTGCGGGCAATGCAGTCCAACAGGCTGCGCAGAGAATAAAATGAAAGGCGGTTTCAGTTGGCTTACGCATGGTCGATTCCCTCTGCAGCGTTTTCTTCACCGCGTCGGCCGTGGATGAGGAGATACACGGCTGGGACCAGAAAAACGGTGACCACGACGGAGAAGGCGAGTCCGCCGATGATGGCGCGCGCCAGCGGCGCGTATTGTTCGCTTCCGGCTTCGAGACCAAGGGCAAGCGGAATCATGCCCAATAGAGTGGCCAGCGAAGTCATCAAAATCGGTCGCAATCGAACGCGGCACGCTGTCACCGTCGCTTGCAGCAGCGGCTCGCCCTCCCTGTGAAGAATTCCGGCGAACTCGACAATCAGAATGCTGTTCGAGACCACGATTCCGGCCATCATGATTACGCCCATGAGCGACATGATGTTGAGCGTGCTGCCGGTCATAAGCAGAATCAGAACCACACCGGCGAGTCCAGGCGGAATGGCTAGCAGAATGATGAATGGATCGACGAACGAAGTGAACTGCGCCATCAGGATCAAGTAGACCAGCAGAACGGCGATAATCAGGCCGTAGCCGAAGTCGTGGAAGGCATCGTTCATGCTCACGACGGCTCCGCGCATATCAATCACCGTGTTGCGATCGTGCTGCGTGTTTGCCAGAAGGCGATCGATTCTCGCTCCGACGCCTTGCAACGCCTCGGATTTAGTCGATACAAAAATGTCGATTACACGGCGAATCTGGTAGTGGTCGACTTCAGTGGGCGTGTTGATTTCGGAAATGTCGGCCACTTCGCCGAGTGGCACGTAGCCCGCGGCGTGATCGCCGGCGAGAAGTTGAGGCGAGGCCGGGTCGGCTTGCTCGCTTTCCTGCGCTGGAGCGTAGCCCCCCGGCCGCACGCCGCGCAACGGGATGTTCTTCATGTCCTCGAGCGACATGTTGTTAATCCACTGGTTGGCATATTGCACGGTGACCATGTAGTTGTTTCCGGTACGCGGATCGATCCAATAGCTCGGCGCCACCATGCCGTCGGAAGTGAGTGCTGTAATCACGTCATCGACCACGTCGCGCGTCGTCAAGCCGATCAGGCTGGCGCGCTCGCGATCGATGTTCAGCGCCAAGCCCGGGTAGTTCACGTTTTGCGGAATGTAAACGTTGCTTACGTCGGGCATGGATTGGATCTTTGCGGCAAGTTGGCGCGCCAGATTGTAGGCGCCATCCATGTCGTTCGATTTGATTTGCACATCGATCGGCGCCGGCAGTCCCTGATTGATGACTCCGTCAACCAGGCCGCCTGCCTGAAAGTAGGTGGATAGTTCCGGCATCTGCCGCGAGAGGGCGGCCTGCACCCGCCGCATGTACTCGTAGCTGCCGATGCTGTGGCCTTCTTTCAGGCTGGTTTGCACGAATGCCGTGTCCATGGACGCATTGGTCGTGTAGATGGCCGAAAGATCGGGGTAAACGCCGATGTTCGACACAATCATGCCCAGGTCTTTCGGCTTCACAACGCCACGAATCACGTTTTCTACCTTCGCAATATAGTCGTTACTCACCTCAAGGCGAGTGCCGCTGGGCATATGCACGTTGATGATGAATTGTCCGGGATCGGTGCGCGGAAAGTAGGCGCGGCCGAGAAATGGGAAGCACACGGCTAGAATCAGCGCCAGCCCTCCTAGCATAACGGCGGTGGCGAAGCCGGGTCTGCGAAGCACCTTGTAGGCAAATCTCTCATAACTGTTTAGAAGGTTCTGAAAATGCCTGTTAAAAACAATCAGAAAGCGCCTGAAGAAATTCGGCTTGGTCCCTTCAACGGCATCAACGTCGCCTTCGTGTTCCTTGCCCTGCGGATCCTGGCGAATGAACTTCGCACAGAAGAGAGGCACGACGGTCATGGCAAAGAAATAGGATGCGAAGATGGAGAAAACGACACCCAACGCGAGCGGCGTAAAAATGTACTTGCTGACGCCGCTGAACGAAGTGACAGGAAAGAAGACGATGGCAGTCGTGAACGTGGCTGCCAGCACGGCCATCGAGACTTCAGTCCCGCCCTCCGCCGCGGCAACCGGCGGGGATTTGCCCAGTTCCATGTGCCTGAATATGTTTTCGAGTACGATAACGCCGTTATCGATGAGGCGCGAGAAGACAAGCGCCAGTCCGCCCAGGATCATGGTGTTAATGGAACCACCCATGAAGTTGACTATCAGCAGGCAGACCAGCATGGAAAGTGGAACCGCGAGCAAGACCGCAACGGTCGCTCGCGGGCTGCCGAGAAATACGAGGATCATGACTCCCGTCATGATCAGGCCGATGATTGCCTCGCGCGTGACATTGGCGATGGCCAGCTTGACGAAGACTGACTGATCGAAGACCACGGCGGTTTTGAGATTGTCGGGAATATCGACGAGCTTTTTGACCGCGGCCTTGATGCCATTGACGATCTCGATCGTGTTGCTGTCGCCGCCCTGTTTGAAAATAGGCACGTAAACTGACCGCTGGCCGTCGATGCGGACGATGTTGTACTGCAACGCGCCGGAGTCGACGGCCTTGCCGATGTCCCCGACCAGCACCGATGAGTTGCCTGTTGACTTGAGGGGCATGTCGTTCATCGCGTTCGCGTCGGGGAATTGGCTATTGGCGTAAATGTTGAAATCCTTGGAGCCGATGCGCACGTCGCCGGCGGGAAGAATCAGGTTGGAGTTGTTCACCGCGGTGACGACATCGTTCAGGCTCAGGTTGCGCGCCTCAAGCTTGAGCGGATCGACGTAAATCTGGATCTGGCGATATGTTCCTCCGTACGGCTGCGGAACCGACGCCCCCTGCACGTTGGAAATTTGGTTGCGCACCTCGAATTGTGCAAGGTCCTTCAGTCGAGTCTCGTTCAGGCCCTCGCCTTTGAGAGTGACCAGGCAAACCGGCTGCGTTGACGCGGTCATCCCCAGCACTACGGGCGGCAAGGTCCCGGGAGGCAGCCGGCGCAGGTCGGCCATGGCGAGGTTGGCAATATTGCTGAGCGCCGCATTGGGATCGGTGCCCGGCTTGAAGTAGATTTTGATCAGGCTCACACCCGTGAGAGAACGCGATTCGCTGTGATCCACATTCGCGGCCAGCGTGAAGAACCGCTCGAAGGTGTTGGTGATGTCCGCTTCGATCTGCTGCGGCGGCATGCCGTTGTAGAACGTAGCCACAACCACCACGGGCATATCAATTGGCGGAAAGAGGTCGATCGGCATTCGCGCGACGGTAACCGTTCCCACGAGCATCACGATGAGGCAAAGCATGAGAATGAAAAACGGATAGCGCAGGGCAAACTTTGGCATTATTGACCTCCTCCATTGGCCCCTGACTTCAGGTCAATCATGCCGCCCGATTCCTCCACAGTTTCGGATGCAGGCGTAGACGCGACCATCGGGTTCACCTCTTCGTCGTCGTGGTACTTTTCCTGCCCGCCAATCAGCACGCGGTCCCCTGGCTCCAGCCCACTTAGCACCTGGGCCAGCTTCGAACCCTGCAGCCCAACCTGAACGGCGCGGATGTGAATGTGGTTGTTCGGTCCGAGTACGAACACTGTCTCCTGCTTTTGCTGATTCATGACCAGCGCCTCAACAGGAATCGTGACCGCATTCTTGACGCTCGCAAGCTCAAGCGCGGTGTTGGCATACATACCCGGCGCGATGGAAAGGTCCTTATTGTCTACATCCACTTCGGTTTCCATCGTCCGCGTTTCAAAACTCACATTGCGTGTAAAGCGAACGATCTTCCCTGTGAAGGAACGATTGATGGCGTCAACTCGAACCTGTAGCTGGTCGCCTTCGTGAACATATTTGACGTCGTTTTCGGGCACGGGAATCCGCAAACGGAGCAGAGTGCTTTGCGAGAGACGGACGATGGGCAGTGCTTGGTCATTGGATCCGGTACCGCCCTGAATCAGTGCGCCCGTATCGGCGTAGCGCCAGACAACCACGCCCGCTATGGGCGCGGTTACGATGGTGTAATTTTCAAGCGCCTGCACGCGCTGATTGTCGCTGCGCGCTGCTTCAGCGTGCTGCTGCGCGGCGGCCATGGCGGACTTTGCGGCGTCCACTTGCGCTTGCGAACTCAGGTCCTTAGCTTGCGCGTCGTCCAATTCCTGTTGCGCAATCAGGCCGGGTCTCGTTGCCGCTGCCTGTTGCAACCGCACGAACTGCGCATGGACGGCGGAGTACATTGCTTCAGTGCTCTTGACTTCCTGCTGCGACCGCGCGATCTCTTCCTGGGTCTGCTTCAGATCGAAAGATGTCTCTTGAAGTTGAGCCTTGAGTTCTGGAACGTCGAGAACCGCGAGGGTCTCTCCTTCGCGCACAATGTCGCCAATGTCGACATTGATGCGTTTCATGTAGCCGCTCACCTTGGGATGTACGTCGACCACTTGATAGGGCTGAAACTGCCCTGCCAGAGTGAGCATGTGAGAGATGTCGCCGCGCTGCGCGACCGCGACTCGCGCCGAAGGGATGGTCGCGGCGCTGGCCTCAGGGTCCGCTCCGCCTGAATGGCATGAACTGATGCCAATGGCCGCACTCGCAGCGGCCATCAAAAGAAGAATCCGTTTTAGCATGTCCGACTTACTCCTGATTCCCAACACCGTCTACCGCCGCGGTGCATGGAAGCATTTGGGAACTGAGCCGAGGGAGGGCGGTAGCATTCGTTTGGATGCCGCCCCTCGAAAGCTGGTTGATTACTCGTCGGTTATCTTGGCGTGTATTCATCGCGTTTGCCGAGCGATTCTCTTCGCCACGGCAAGCCGCATCGCGCTGAGTCAGGGCAGACCAATCCCGCACGCTCTATACCGCAGCAGAACCCCTGGAAACGAGACGCAACAATTGAAAAATTAAAATGTAGGCGGAGGACGGAAGTGATTGGCGAACGAAAAACCAGCCGCAAAGATATGCAGATGCTCGATGGGCAGAACTTCACTGAGCGCCCGCGCAAGAAGGCCCGCAAACATCGCCGTTTTGATCTCAGGGAGCGGTGCGAATGCTACGTTCGGGTGCGCCGGGTCAGGCGCAGGGACACCATGCTCCACGACCTTAGGCGAGGACACGGGCTGCGCCTTTGCGGCGCGAACATTACCGCCGAAACCGGCCGCTGGGCCGTACCACGCTGCCTTGGCTTCAATTGCGAAAAGAAATGCCAGCAGACAGAGGCCGAATGCAAGCGGAGCGCGCCGATAGGACGGGGAAGCGGCGAACCATCCCGACATAACGGCAGTTTATCACGCAACCGCCGGGGAAGCGCGTCCGTCGCTCAAGCACGAGCATTCTACCGTTCGCGTGGTTCTCCAGTCGGCAGAAACGCCAATCCTTCGAAATCAGTCCCCGACGCCAGCACATCTCTGATCTTTTCCGGATTGGCGCCTGCGCGATCAGCCGCATCGAGCAAAAGACGCAACGCCGCCGCGGGCGTGCTCGCGATCGGCAGCCGGAAGATCCACGGAACATCGGCTGAAGTCAGAGCCTTGTCACTGCTTAGAGCCACCACTGGGACAAAGCACTTCAACGCTAGTTGCTCCGAGAGATGGCTCGAATCGCGATCCAATGCAACAATCGCCAAAGCATGCTCGTCCATCAGGGCGTGAACCAATTGGGTTGAAGCTACCCCCCAATTCTGCGTGCTGTCTACCGGCAGAATTGTCCACTGCCGGTCTCCGTGCGCTCCGTCGTGCAACGCCGTCTGAACCTCAGGAGACGCGGCAATCTCCGCCGCCTTCGGTCCAAAGAGAATCACGCGCACCGGTCCCGGCGACAGATCGGCGGGGCTTGGACCCGCAAAACTCACTCCATCCTCACCTACGCGTGCATACGGCGTCACTGGCGCGCCGGGCTGTCCATTCACATCGGCGCTGCCCTTCCCTGCCGGCTGCTTCTCCATCGTCCCAAGCCGGTAAGTAATCGCGCCATCGTGCACCGTCCCTATGTACAGCGGGGCACCATTCTTCTGGTTAGGATCGAAAACGAATCGCCCGGTCACTCCGTCGTACTCTTGAATGTCGGCTAGCGCGTCGTGAATGCGTGCGCGATTCAGCCCGGCTTTGCAGATGGAATCGAGCAGCATATTCATCGTGTCGTAAGCCATCGAAGCAAACTGCTCCGGCTTTTCGTGAAAGCGGCTCTCAAAGCGGCGGTTGAAGTCGAGCCAGCGGGGATCAGTGCGTGTGGGATCATAGGGATATACGGCCTCGAATCCGTCGGCAGCATCACCTGCCTCTTTCACCAGCGTGTCGCCCAAGGTACGATAAGTGCCAAACACGTGGTGCTTCATCCCCGCCGCCCGCATCTGCTTGAGAATCCTCGCCGCCTCCAATTCGTCTCCCACCAGAAGTACGGCGTCAGCGCGCGAGTCGCGAATCACCCTTAGCTGCTTGGTGTAATCCGTGTCGCCGGGCTGGAAGATCTGCTCCATCACCACCGGATGGCCTAACCGGCGCGAGGCATTGAGGAATTGCGGAAGGCCAAAGCGGCCGTACCGGCTGCTTGCCCTGAGAACCGCGACGCGTTTCAATCCAAGCTCGGTATAGATGCGGCGAGCCAGCGTCTGATACTGTTGCCGGTCGTCCTGCATGGTTCCGAAGTACCAGGGAATGGTGGTCTCTGGAACAGTGGGATCGGTGTTGGCCGAGCTTACGACCGGAAGCTCAGCACGCAGAGCCACGCGTAGCGCAATGTGCGTTGACTCGGAACTGATGGAGCCGAAGATAGCCCAGACCTGTTCGTCGTAGGCCATCTTCACGGCCTCATCGGAGGCCGAGCCCCAGATAGCGGGGTCGGTGGGCCGCACATCGCCATAAACCGCCCTTGCCTGCCAGTTGTTGTAGTCGTTGTGGGGCATCAATTTGAACGGTATGCCGCCGTAGCCGCCACGCGCGTTCCACTCGTCCACGGCAAGTTGCGCGCCGCGCAGCATGCGCAACCCAAGAACGGATTCAGAGTTGTTCTCGATCGGCCCAAAGAAGCCAATGCGTATCTCGGTCAGACCCTTGGGGTCCGCGATATCTCGCGCCGCACCCACATAGATGTTGGGGCGCGTGTAGTTGGTATCGTAAGGTGCTGCAAACTTCGCGTAGGGTCTCATGTCGGAGGGTTCGCCGGCGTAGGGCACGACTTCGCGATCCCGCGGAGGTCCCGGCGGATGTTTGCCGCACTCGCAGACATGCGCGGCTCTGCTCGAATCCGGTCCCGCGCCCGGGCCCGCACTCTGCCCGAAGCCAGTCGAAACGCCGCACGCGACCCACATCCATGCCGTGACAAACACCAAACCTCTGCGCATGATTGTTACTCCTCTGCGGACGCGTTCTTGCCGGTGCGGAACATGGCAATGGCTTCAATCTCGATGAGAAGTTCCGGCCGGCAGAGAATCGCCTGGATGCCGGTCGACGCGGGCAGCGGATCGAGTCCCTGCTCGTTGAAGAACGCCGTGCGCTCTTCATTGAATGCCTCATAATCGCGCTCGATATCGCGCAGGTAGCACGTGGTCCGCACGATATCGTGCCAGCCACAACCCTCGCTCGTCAGCAGTCCTGTGATGTTGGCAAGAGTCCGTCGCATCTGTGCGCGAAAATCGCCGATGTGCACGCTAACGCCGTTCTCGTCAATCGAGGCCGTTCCCGAGATCAGCAGAATCGTCAAGCCGTTCAGATCGATCCTCATACCGCGCGAAAACGAACTTGGTTTCGCGTATGCGAATGCTTCGTTCAGCACTTCCTGGTTCGTTATCGCGCGCTTCTTCACCGGCTTCTGCCCGATGTTCTCCAAAATCTCAGCAAATGCACTCATGGTGTTGGCTCCTTTTCTCTCATTGTTGACGAATTCCATGACTCAATCCCTTGGCTGTGGCGACCCAGATGTCGTCGCCCTGAAAGTCGATTCCCAGAATGTAGTTATGTGCTGGTCCGCTGGTCACGGGAATCTCCGTGACGTTTCCCTTCGCGTCGCGCACCGTCATCACCGGCTTCTGCGAAGTGAGCGAGCGCGTGTAGACGGCCCAGTTCACGCCGTCGTAATACGCCAGTCCTTTGTCCGTGCAGAACCACGCTCGCTTGCCGTCCACGCCCTTTACCTGATTGGTAAAGTTCGAGGGAAGCCCGCTGTCCTTGGTCAGAAAGTTGTGCCAGTAGCGGCCGTCGTAGTGGCTGTCGCCAAAATAGGTGGCCGCCCACAACACCTTGTCTTTCTCCATATAGCTGACCGAAGTCACAATTTCGTGGATCAGCCCTTGATCCCTGAACAGCACCATCTCGGTCTCGCCGTCAGGGTCGTCATACTTGTCCCAGACTCCGGTCTTCTGGTCGTACTCAAGGACGCCGCTACCCCAAATACCGTAATAGACCTTGCTCGGCGTAGCGGAGACTGAATAGGACCAGATCTCGGCCATGGGCGTGTTGCGCTCGTTGTAGAGCGACCACTGGTTAGTGCGCAGGTTAAGGCGGCAGGCGCCGGCGGCCGTGGCGATCCACACGTTTTCGCCTTCAATTGAAATGCCGTAGACCACGTTGTTGCTCAGCCCCGAGCTCAACTGCGTAAAGCTGTCGATGCGGCCTCCCGAGATGCGGCTCAATCCGCCCATAGTGCCCGCCCAGACGTCGCCGGTGCGCTTGTCGAGAGCCAGCGAAAGCACTGCGCGATGCGCGAGTCCATCGGCCGTTGTATAGGTCTTCCACTTGCCGTTCTCGTAGAGAGCGAGACCGTTATCAGTGCCGGCCCAGATGCGGTCTCCATCCACAAGCACAGCGAACACGTGATCGTTAGGGAGCCCGTTGGCGGTGGTGAAGTTTTCAAAACGAAAACGTGGCATTTCCGGAACGGCCGCCGGCAACAACGCCGCGCGAGAATGATGTTGGGCTTCCTGCGCGAAACCGCCCCGCTCCCCGGTCACAAACAATGCGCCCGCCACCAGGGCCATCGCAAACCATTTTTTGCTGATAAGCTTCTTCATCGCGTCCTCAGGTACTCGATCAGATCGTTGAGTTCATCCTTGGTCAGGTCGTTGGTCCGCCCGTGCTTGTCTTCCGGGTTGTAAATTGTCCAGATCTCTTCAAGCGTGCGCGCCGAGCCGTCGTGCAGGTAGGGCGCGGTGAGCGCAATGTTGGTCAACTGCGGCGCCTTCAGCAGCCCGGGATTGTCAGTCGCCCTTTTCGTTCCCACATCGAACAACTGCCGGTTCGTCCCCAGGGGACCGCTGTGACAGTAGGAACAGCGATTGGTCTCGGGAATCGGCTTTTTGAACTTATCCACGGCGCGCTCGAAAATCGCTTTGCCGCGCTCCTGAGCCGGAGTAAGCTCACCGTCCGGCGAACGCCACCGGTTGGGCCTGGCTGGCAGGCTGCGAATGTAGAGGACCAGATCGGTCAGCGTCCGATCGTCGTAGTTCTCAGATCGCCAGAAGTACTTCTCCGTGCGCGGGCCGCACTCGGTGGGGATGTTTGGATTTCCGCCGTTCCACTTGTAAGGCGCGACGTCCTTGATGTCCTCGAGCAATTTGTTGTCCACGATATCGCGCCCGAAACCGTTCGGCTCCAGATTCCACTGCAACCCATCGAACGTGGAATCGATATGGCAACTGGAGCAACTGATCTGCCCCTGGAAGGAATAGTGTGCGGAATAAAACGCCTGCTCTCCCCGGCGCAGCGCGCTGATTGTCTTCGGCCCTTCAAGAGCGACAGTTCCGGCAACACTCAATCTCTTCGTATCGATGACGCTCAACGTGTCGTCGAGCCGGTTGGCCACAAACAGCCTGCGGCCATCGCTGCTGAGCGCAAGCCCACGTGGATTGTGGCCCACCGGAATGCGCGCGATCACATAACTTCCGCTGGCTGAGAGATCCGACGAAAATGACCCCGAAGCAGGCCGCGGCCGCGAATGGACGAACTGTAATAAGCGCCGCACGTCAATCGCCAGCACGCTCTCCGAACCGCCGAGAGAAACGTAGAGACGCGAACGGTCTGGCGCGATGACCACGTCAAACGGCTGCGAAGCATATCGGTCCAGCTCGTCGAGAGGAATCTCCACCGGCTTGCCCACGGCTGCGCCGAATAGGGTGAGCGTGTACGCGAACGCTCCGCCGTGTTCTAAATGCGCCAGAGGTATCAGGTTCTTGGGGTGAAACTCAGCCACTGCGCCAAGGCGCCCGTCGCTGGATAGTGCCAGGTGGAAGACTCCTGCGATTGAATGGAGTGGAATGCGATCCACGACCTCGGCTCTTCGCGCATCGATCACTGTGATCTCCGACTCGGGTGGAGTACGGTTTTCCAGGCCTGTGCGCAGTGCGGGTGGATTGGGATAAATATGGGTTGCATAAATCCGCTGGCCGTCGGGCGACGGTGTGAGATAACTCGAGCCGCGCCCCGCCATCAATCGCTTCTCCTCAACTCCCGTCTGGGCATCCAGAACCGCGACATCGCTGGAAATGCGGTTGGCGACAAATACGTATTTGCCCTCCGGGCCTTCGACCACTCCTGATGGCTCTGCGCCCACCGGCCAGATCGCCACAACTTCCAGCGTGCGCGTGTCGATCACCGAAATCGTATCGTCCCACGAGTTCGCGACAAACAACCGCGTTCCGTCCGGAGATAGTGAGAATCCGCGCGGCTGGTGACCAACTGCGATGCTCTTGATCGGTGCATAAGTAGCCGCTTCCAGCACGCGCACTTCGTCGCTTTCGTTGCACAGAACATAAATCCGTCCGCCATTGGACGAAAACAGTAGCTCCAGCGGAGAAGCGTAGTCCATTTCTGTTTCGGTTCCGGCAGCGGTAGCCGCATCAACGGTCTCTGCCTTCCAAGCCACAACGCAGAACAGCGCCGCAGCGACCGCCCAGAGACCCGCGGTCCGACTAAGCCGCACGCGAACTCTGCTGGAAATGCAGCTCATCGCGGCTTCCTCTCTCCCGGCTCCTGAACCGTGAGAATGCGGTTTACTGGCTGCGCTTCCAGCGTCTGCACTGAGCCGCTGGGCCAGCGAACGACTAGCTTGTCGATCACGCCGGCCGTTCCCACCCCGAAGTGCAAGCGGCCGTCGTCCTGCGAAAGATAGCCGGAGCCCGCCACGCGCTCAGCCGTCCATCGCCTGCCTCTCGCCGATATCTCCACGCGTGCGCCAATTCCGTCGCGATTGCTTTTTGTACCCACCAGCTTCACTTCGACCCAGTGGCCAGCGCCGGTAGAGACGTTGTGAAGCAATGTTCCTTTCGCGTCGAGATTCACAACGTACGCATCCACCTTGCCGCTATTTTCGTAGTCGGCAAAGCACGCGCCACGCGCCACGGTACGCTCGCTGAGTACGGGTCCCGCATCGAGCGAAACATCCTGGAATCGCCCATCACCGAGCCCGTGAAACACCGTATGCTCTTGCGGAATCATCTGGATGAGCCCGCCGTGAAAGACAAGAATGTCGAGTTGACCGTCATTGTCGAAGTCGTAGATGCCCGTGCCCCAGCTCACGTATTGCGCGTTGGCCTGCGAAATGCCATTGGACGCGCCCATATCTTCAAAACCCAGTTTTCCTGTGTTCCGGAGGAAGCGGTTGTAGTGGCCGTCGGTTACCCACAAATCGAGCAGTCCACGGCCTTCGAAGTCGGCAAACACCGGCCCCATCGACGAGGTCGATTCGCCATTCTGCCCGTAAGCCGTGCCGGTATCGTTGGCGATCTCTTCGAATGTCCCATCGTGTTTGTTATGGAAGAGGAAGTTCTCTGTCCGGTCGTTGGCCACATAGATGTCGTCCCATCCGTCGTTGTCGAAGTCCGCCGCCGTCACGCCCATCGTGCGTCCCACATACGCGCCGATGCCCGACTTCTCCGTCACATCGGTAAACGTCCCGTCGCAGTTGTTGTGGAACAGCATGTTGGTTTCGCCTTCATAATCCAGCGGCCCCGGATAATTTGTCGGGGCGTAGAAGGCGCGGTAGGTGGGATCGAACTTGACGTAACGGCCCACAAACAGATCGAGGCAGCCGTCCTTGTCGTAATCGAGCCATGTGGAGCTGATGGCCCAGCCGTTGACCTTGATGCCGGCTTTCTCTGTCACGTCGGTGAAGTGGCCGTTGCCGTCGTTGTGATAGAGGACAACCTTTCCGTATCCGGTTACCAGCAGGTCCTCGAAGCCGTCGTTGTCGTAGTCCGCCGCAGTCACCGCGACCGAATACATCTCCGGGTTCAATCCCGACTGTTCGGTTACATCGGTGAAGTGCCCGTTCCCATCATTGCGATAGAGGTGATTGTGCGGTGGGATTTTGGGCTTGTCTTTCAATGGATAGGGATGCATTGAGTCATCGAGCGGCCTGCCGTTCACCACATAAAGCGAGGGCAGCCCCGAGTTGTTGTAATCGAACCAGACGCAGCCTGCACCGGTGCCCTCCAGCAACGATCCCAGATGGGCAGACCCAAAGCTGTGCGTGAAGTCAATTCCCGCTTTTTCTGTCGCATCTTCAAAACGAATATCGGATTGAATCGATATCGGCGCACTCACGGGTAAACTTTGCTGAGGGGCCGCTTCGCTCGCGCTCGGCGGTGTTTGCGCGACCGAGCTAATTCCCGTCATTGCGGCCGCGCAAAACAATGCAGCAAAAACTGCGAGCTTCATATCAATTGCCTCCCGGCGCTGCCGCGACTGCCTTGGTTCCGGTCAAGTCCACTGGCTCGGTCGTGCGCATCAGCACATCCGGCACGCGGTTCTCCGACGCACGCTCGGGGCCCGCATGGCAGCCCACGCAAATGCGCTGCTCTCCGCCACGTGCCCAGAACCACCCATGCTCTTGCCGAAGGGCCGCGCCTTTGAAGTCGAGCAGTTCAAACCGGATCGGTCTGTCGGCGGGAACTTTTACGAAGAATGAACCATCCTTTTCAACCGGCGCCGTTCCCATCGCAACCGCGCGGCCGTTCGCTTCCTGGACCTCCAGGCGCACCGACACTGGCTTTCCTCTCAAATCTCCGTCGCGGCTCACGCGCGCGTCCAACGCGAGCAGATTTGCGTAGTCCCACGGATGCAGGCCTGATGGATGCCGGTTGGGCCGAGTACGTGGCGCAATAAGCACTGGCTCAACCAAATCCTCCCCACTTACCGCCAGGACCGCACGCATCTTAGCCGTGCCTGGCATCCACATCTTGATTGTGAGTTTTGGTTCGGTCGTCGACCGCGTGCTCAGCAACCATGCACCTGAAGCCGTCTCGGCAATTGCGCCCGCGTATTGACCGGCCGGTGCTGGAACCGGCATCTCATGCGCCATCGGCGAAGTGAACCGCGCCAGGGTCTTTCCATGCGTAAACACCACATCCCCCGATGCCAGTTGCACTCCGCCCCACCGCGATCGTCCGTGATCGCAGCGCACGGATTCGAGACCCGAACCGTCGGCGTAGACGAGCAGTAGTTCCGGCGTCGTGCCCGTTCCCAGCGGAAACCCAGCTTCAAACAGAACCCGCCCGTCATGCAGCACATCCGCAGGAAATGCGTTCGCGCCCGCGTAGGTGAGCGGCAATATTCCCGGACCCGCCGTCGGATTCAAAAACCTGGGAACCGGACGCCCATCGTCGCTCGACTGCAATTGAAATCCCGCTGCCATACGCTGCGCCCACACCAGTCGTCCGCCCGGCAAATAAAACGGCCGCTCCGCATCCATTGATGTTGCCGTCACTTTTCTCACGGAGCGATCTTTAAGAGTCAATTCCCATATCTGCCAGGGATCGCTGTCTGATCTTTTCCCCGCAAATAGCACCGTCCGGCCGTCGAACGAGACATTCGCGTCGGCTGAAGTGGCGAACCCGTTCACCAGCGGCTCTGTCTTGCCGGCGTGAACAATCAAAAGTTGTGCGCCTTTGGGAAATCGTTCCTGCCCGCGCAACTCCGCCAACGATGCGTAAACGGGAGCGGCGGTCACGATGAAATCCGGAGCCAGCACTGCATCAGCTGAGAACCCGCGGTCCGGCGACAACATCAACGCGATCGCCGCAGCGGTCAAGCCAGCAGGCAGCAACCTCATGCCAGCGCCTCCGCACAACGGGGATTGCTGCAACCCGGCACTTCAGACTTGTCTTCGCGCAACTGCGCTCTACGAAGCGCAACCCAGGGCTGGA
This sequence comes from uncultured Acidobacteriaceae bacterium, assembly GCA_963762905.1. GTDB lineage: Bacteria > Acidobacteriota > Terriglobia > Terriglobales > Acidobacteriaceae > Telmatobacter. Next base: position 38,593 of record CAVXMJ010000034.1, read on the forward strand.
GCTTGGCCATCATGGCAGCGAATCCCTCAAAGTCCAGCGATTGCTCGCCATCGCTCCAAGCATTTTCTGGATCTGGATGTACCTCAACCAAAAGCCCATCCGCACCGGCGGCGATTCCGATCCGCGCCAGATCCAGAACCAGTTCGCGATGCCCTGCCGCGTGGCTGGGATCGGCGATTACAGGAAGATGCGTGACTTGCTTGAGCAGCGCAATTCCGGCGGCATCGAAGGTGTTTCGCATCGCCGTCTCAAAAGTGCGAATACCGCGCTCACACAGAATGACGCTGGAGTTGCCGTTGCTCAGGATTACTTGTGCGGAGCGCAACAGATCCGCAATCGTGGCCATCATCCCGCGCTTCAGCAGGATTGGCCGTCCCGACCGTGCGGCCGCCTCCAGCAGCGAGTAGTTATCCATACTCCGCGAGCCGATCTGCAAGATATCGGCATACTCAGCCACCAGCGTAACGTCACATTCTGACATCACCTCGGTCACAATGGCCAGGCCGGTTTCGTTGCGTGCGGCGGCAAGCAGTCTCAGGCCTTCGAGGCCGAGTCCTTGAAATGCATAGGGAGAGCTTCGCGGCTTGAACGCGCCGCCACGCAAAACACGCGCCCCGGCGCTGCGCACGCGATGGGCGATGGCCATCAGCTGGTGCTCAGACTCGACGGAGCACGGACCCGCCATCGTGACGAATTCATCTCCGCCGATGGCCAGATCAAGCACCTGCACGATGGTCTGTCGGCGCCGCGCGTCGATCAGTACATCGGGTGCTTCGGCAAAGCGTTTCTGCCAGCTTTCGCGCAAACCGAGCGCTCCATCCGGCCTCCAGTTACCAGGGAAGGCCCAGTGTACTGCCGCGGTAGAAAAATGGCCTCCATCGAATGGTTGACCTGCGAGGAACATCGGATGCCGGTTAGGAATCGCCGGCATTTGTAAACTGTTTATTTCGAGGGGGATAGCGGCTTCGAATGGTTATGCCAACGCGATTGCTGGCGGATGATAGCCAAACGCTGCGTCGACCACGGCTGCGACACCCAGCACAACTTCATCCTCGAAGGGCCGCGCCGCAATCTGCACGCCGATCGGCAATCCCTCTGCCGATGCGCCCACCGGAATCACTGCCGCCGGGCATGCCAGCGTGTTGAACCATTGTGTGAATCGCATGGCGTCGAGGTATTCGACGGATCTGCCGTCGATCGTCCAGACGCGTTCGTTGTGCCGAAATGCGGGAATGCTGGCCACTGGACAAAGCAGTATTGGATATTCGCGCATCTCTGCCAGCGTCTTCGCGCGCAGCAAGTCCAGCTCGGCCCACGCGTTTAACAACTCCGCAGCGCCAAGCGGCCCGGCGGCTTCCGCTATACCCAGGAATTCGTTGAAGATGGGGCTGAGCTTCGCATGCTTATTGCGAATCTCCGGCTCATAAAACATCGCCCCGCATTGCGCAAAGAACTTCCACCACAGTTTGCGCAACGGCTCCAAAGTCCTCGGGCGAAACGGCTCTACGCGGAAGCCCGCTTCGCGTAACGCGCGCGCTGCGTCGTTCACTGCCGCGCGCGTCTCTGGCGTCACCGGAACAAAGCCATCGTCCTCAAAGAATCCAATTGCCTTCGTTCGTAATTCTTCCGCGCTCGGATTCCTGAGCGCAACGGGCGGGCTCACTGGATCAAGAGGATCATGTCCACTGAGAGCGTCAAACAGCAGCGCGACGTCGCCAATCGTGCGCGCCAAGGGCCCGATTGCGCCCAGGATTGAAAACGGACCTACGCATGGCGGCAGATGTCCGCGCCCGGGAATCCTGCCCGGCGTCGGTTTCAGCGAGCAGATTCCGGTAAAGTGCGCCGGCACACGGACTGACCCACCGCTATCGCTGCCCAACCCCGCCGCGGACATTCCCGCAGCAATCGCAGCCGACTCGCCCCCGCTCGAACCGCCCGGAGTACGCTCAAGGTCCCGCGGATTGCGAGTAGCGCCGTAGAGCAGATTCGCGGTCTCATACGCCATCAGAAACTCCGGGCAGTTCGTGGTGCCCAGAATCAATGCTCCCGCCGCGCGCAGCCGTGCCACTACTACGGCATCCTCTTCCGGGATTTCGCCTTTATGCAACAGGCTGCCAATCTCGCAGCGAGAGCCGGCTGTCGCAATCGATGACTTGAGCGTCACCGGCAAGCCATGCAAAACGCCGCGCGCTTCTCGCTGTGCATCGAGACGGAGCGCCTGTGCCCGCACGCGCTCCGCGTCAAAGTCAGCAAATGCGTTGATTTGCGGATTCAGCCGCACAATCTGTTGGATGTGCGCCTCTGCCAACTCTGTCGCGGAGATCTCGCGCGTGCGAAGCAGCTCAAGCTGCTTCGCCGCCGGGGCCAGCACGATATCGTTCATGGTTGCGTTCCATGCGAAGATGGAGATGCTTCTTTCTCGGGCGGCGCTGAAGGCAGCAACTGATAATTGAATCGATACGATCTCACCGGCTCGCCGGCCTCAAACCGGTCGTTCCAGTTCAACCGGTAGTCGAGCGCAGCTGCATCGTCGGGGTATTTCTCGCCCGCCGGATACGGATAAGCGCTCATTCCATGAAATGGCATCTGCGCAACGGTGAAAGGCGTCGCATCCCACCAATCCATATCCTTCACAAACCCGTTGGCATAGAAAAAGTAATCGCGTTTCCAATGCGCCGGCAAGGCAGGCAGCTTTTCAGCGTCGAATTCCGCCGCGATTTCTTCGCCGCTGCCGAAAACAACAAATCTGTTGTCGACGCTCCTGAGCAGCGGAGTCACGTCGCCAAAGTGGGTGTAATTGCCGCGTTCGCGCTGAAAGGGTCCGCTGAGGCTTACGAGATTGTAGTCGTAATCCAAGTCCCCCGGGCTCGCGCCCTCGATCTGCTTTGGATACCCCCGAAAATGTAGCGCCGCTGACGCGAGCGGAACTTCAGCCATGCGCGCCTGTGCGCCCGCGCTCTGGTCGATCAGCACCTGATCCCAGTAGATTTGCAGGTTCGTCATCAGCCGGATGCGCCGCGTTCCCGCCGGCAGCTTGCCCGTCAGGTCCATCACAATCGTTCGCTCGAGGCCAGCGGGAAAACCCGCATCGCCGGCGATGCGCTGCCATGTGCCATCCGGTAGTTCCGCCTCCACATAAGGCGGAATCTGCTTCAATCCAGCCTGCCATGCGGCGTAGAGGGAGGTCGCGCTGAAATAATTCACATAGCCCGTCATCAGAAGCCGCAGCGGTGCGTTCGGCTCGACGTCACCAAGGTCGAGCGTCAACGCGTGCAGATTCGCGAAGCCGTCATAAGGTATTGCAGTAAATCCGCTGGCGAACACATGATCGCGCCGGCCAAGCTGTTCTAGTACATCGCGTCCTTCGCCATCCCATGCGCCCGCCGGCAAACGAGTACCTTCACTCGCTACCACTCGTCCTGACGCGAACGGAGGATCGTCGAGGAATCGCTCGTCCGGATTCACTTCAACATTTTCCGGATGATCGACCGCAATCATTCGCAGTTGGTCGATGTAATTCACCTCTTCCATCGGCTCCATGAAGCGCACGCCTATTTTTCCATTTACCAGCGAGACATTCGCGCCGTTAATCTTTACCCACTCGCCTGGGTTCGGCGTATTGTGGCGCGCGGGCGTGAACCAGTGCCCCACCACGGCCGCGCCAATCACATCCGTCACAAATTTGTACCGATGTCCATCCCAAACAAACAACACGGGGCAAGAGCTACCACGGCGATCCACTTCTTTCATAGCGATTACGCGTTGCTGTGGCAAATCGATCTCGTCCTGCAGCACACCCGTTGGCCACAGGATTCTCAGCAAATCGATGCCAAGCGCCTGCCCCAGTCCCACAAGGATCTGCGGCGGAGCTTGCGTCTGATACCCCGACGCGCCCGCAAGCTCCCACTTCTGCCACAGTCCGTTCGCAAACACCTCAACTTTCGCCCCTATCCCGGTCTTGTTGTCCGCGTAGCCAGTCAGGTCAAGGCGCACAAAGTGGTTCTTATTGGCTCCCACATTCCGCAGAAGCACTGGCGGAGCATTCTCCTGGGTCACGATTAAATCCGGTGCGCCATCGCCAAACACGTCAGCGGCAATCAATCCACGCGGCGCCTTCAGCTGAACCGCATCCAGCCCCAGGGCGTGACTCACATCTTCAAACGTTCCATCCCCGCGATTGCGCAAGACCTTCACCCGCGGACCCGCAGTCGTGTCGACGATCGCAGCGAGATCGATCCAACCATCGTTATCGATGTCCACCGGCGTCAAGCCCCATCCACGCACCGCACCCCTTAGCGGCAGCGCAACCCGCTCAAACCGGCGCCCGATATGATCCGGCCCTTCAACGTTTCGCCACAGCGTCAGTCCCGGAGCCCCGGAATGCGTCACCGCGATGTCCATCCACCCGTCTTTGTTGTAGTCAAGCACTGCGATGCCGACCGTGGGTGGCAACTTTGCGCCTTCATAAAGCGATTGCTCTGGGTACTCTCCCTCGCGTGGATTCACGTACAGCGACGGCGAAGGGCCATCTCTCGTCACTGCCAGGTCCACGGCGCGATCGTTATTGAAGTCGGTCAGAATTGCCGCCGCCGTCTTGCCGCTCCCGCCCAATCCTGTCGGCGCCGTTTGCTCGGTGAATGTGCCGTCACCGTTGTTACGCCACAACACATTGGACTCGTCGCCGGGTTTGAGTGGGCTGCCGGTCAGAAACAGATCCAAGTCTCCGTCGTGGTCATAGTCAATAAACGTAATGCCCGTTGGCCGGTTACGCGATAAGATGCCCGTTTGCGCCGATACTTCCTTGAATTGCCCGTGCCCCAGATTGCGAAACAGAAGCACGTGGTCGTCGAGAGCTACAGTCAGGTCATTCAATCCATCGCCGTCATAATCGCCGACTGCGCAGGCCACTGCATGGCCGCTCGCCTTTAACCCCATCGCTACCGCATCCAAGTCTTCAAAGCTCCCGTCGCCGCGGTTATGCAGCACACGGATCGCCTGGTCGCCTGATTGCATCAGCAGCAAATCCATCTGCCCCGAGCCCGTTGCGTCGATCATGCAGGCCCCGCCGGTCGTCGTCCATGATGCAGAACCTCCCTGGCCAAGCGCAACCAGCGCTTGCGCGACCAGCCGCACGGGAATCATGGTCCGGTCGATTGTCTCCGGTTCTTTGACCGCGGTCACGATCGAATAATGTCCCTGCTCGCCATACGACAGCCCCAAGGCCGAGGAAATCTTGGTGCTGGTCAAATGCTGAAAACGCGCGAAGTGTTCCCTCGCCTCCGCGGTGTGGCCCGTGCGCTGCAGCGCTCGTGCCAGCCCGAACTCCGCCGACGCGTGCAGCGGATTGATCTCAAGTGTCTTCTTGAAAACTTCAATCGCCCGGTCGAACTGCCGCAGCTCCTCATAGCACGCGCCCTCGAAGTACCATGAATCTGCATCGAGCGGATCGAGCTTGACCGCCTGTTGAAAGCTGACCACTGCATCCGCGAGCTCATTGCCCGCGTGTTGCGCGAGACCCAGGTTGTACCACGCCTGCGGATTCTTCGCGTCGATCGCGATCGCTTTCCGAAACCATTCTTTCGCTTGATCCAGCTTCTGCTGAGCAAGCAGGGCAACGCCCTCATTGATGGCCGCCTGCGCGAGAGTCGGGTCCTTCTTGAAGGCTGCGGCAAAGCAATCCGCGGCGTGCTCTGTGGATTGCTGGCCCATGAGCGCCACGCCCCGATCGTTTAACTTGATTGCCTCCGAGTCGAAGCGTGGCCTCTGAGCGGAAATGGCCGGTATTCCTGCCATAAACGCAAGTGCGCACACCACGGCTCCCCGCTTCGTTCTTCCACTCACGGATCGGATTCTCCCCTCGTCGCAGAACCATCCAGTGTACGCCGGATCACGTCCCGGCAGCGGAGCGAGTGCGTATCGCAAAAGCGAGCCTTAACGCTCTCTCAAGTTATACTTCGGGTGTGATTCCGCATTACAATCCAGCGAACCGCCGCGGATCTCCTGCGCCATTCCCCTCACCGCGAGCCCGGCGTCGCATCGGCGTGGTCACTACTTCGCGTGCCGACTACAGCCATCTTTATTGGCCTCTGCGCGAACTTGCCAGTCATCCAGAAGTCGAGCTGGGCGTCTTCGCTCTCGGGCCTCATCTCTCCCCTCAATTCGGAAACACGATTCAGGAAATCTTGGGCGACGGCTTTCCCATTCAGGCGCGCATTGAGTGCCTTCTCAGCTCCGACACCGACACCGGTATGGCCAAGACCATCGGAGTGGCGATTCTTGGTCTGGCTGACGCTCTAACTGCTTGGCGGCCTGATTTGCTGCTCCTCATCGCTGACCGTTATGAAATGCTGGCGCCGGCCGCGGCAGCGCTTGCTCTGCGTATTCCCATCGCTCACATCGAAGGCGGTGAGGTAAGTCAGGGCGCAATCGACGATGCGGTGCGAAATGCGCTGACCAAGCTCGCGCACATCCACTTCACATCCACTGAGATAGCGCGTCAGCGCGTGATCGCCATGGGTGAAGAGCCCTGGCGCGTGCATCGCGCTGGAGCGCCCTCGCTCGACCATCTGCGCCGCTCCGTTCTGCTTGATCGAGCAGCACTCGAATCGAAGTTGGGCCTGTCACTCTCGTCGCCCCCGATTGTTGCCGCGTGGCATCCTGTCACCATCCTGCGCGATACCAATACGGAGGCCGATGCATTTTTCGCCGCGCTCACTCAGGCGCCGGGCCTGCTCCTTTTTGTTTATCCCAACGCCGATGCGGGCGGCCTCGCGCTCATTGACCGCGCCCGGGCTCTTGCGGCAACACGTGCCCACACCCACGTGTTCGTAAATCTTGACGCGGTCACATATTGGAGTTTGCTCAGCCACTCCGACGCGCTTGTGGGCAACTCCTCAAGCGGCATCATGGAGGCGGCGTCCTTTGCTCTGCCTGTCGTCAATGTCGGGATACGCCAGCAGGGCCGCGAACGTGCGCGCAATGTCATCGATGTGCCCGCCGATGTTTCCGTAATTGGCGCTGCGCTCGATCGCGCGCTGAGCCCGGCGTTCCGCAACGGGCTTACCGGAATGGCCAACCCCTACGGCGACGGCACAGCGGCGCAGATGATCGCATCGGTACTTTCTTCTGTTCCGCTCGACGGCCTGCTGATAAAGGAGCCGGTGCCGCTGCCTTCATTTACCGAATCGGCGCGAGCGGAAAGACAATGACCGCGCGCATTCCACTTTCTTCGCCAGATATCACGGAAGCTGAGATCGCGGCGGTCGTCGCGGTTCTGCGCACGCCGGACCTCAGCCTCGGTCCCGAACTCGCAGCTTTTGAAACCGAGCTGGCGGCGTATCACGGTGTTGATCATGCGGTCGCTGTGAGTTCCGGCACAGCAGGTCTCCATCTCTCGTTGCTTACGCTTGGAGTAGGCGAGGGAGATGAGGTCATCATCCCTTCTTTTACGTTCGTGGCCGTGGTTAACGCCGTTCTTCAGGTGCGCGCCGCGCCCGTTCTTGTCGAGATGGATCCCGCCACGCTCAATCTCGACCCGGCTGCCGTGGAGCGCGCGATCTCTCCGCGCACCCGCGCCATCCTGGTAGTTCACACCTTCGGCGTCCCCGCTCAGATGGATGCGCTCAAGGATCTCGCTGAGCGTCATCGGTTGGCACTCATCGAAGACGCATCCGAGGCCATCGGCGCACGCTTTGCCGGGCGCCTTGCCGGCAGCTTTGGCGACCTAGCCGTCCTCGGTTTTTACCCAAACAAACAGATCACCACCGGCGAGGGAGGCGCGGTGCTCGCCAGCGATCCAGCGCACGCCGCGCGCCTGCGCCAACTCAGAAATCAGGGGCGCGATGCAAGCGGTGATTGGCTCGATCACGTAGAGCCCGGCTACAACTACAGGCTTTCGGAGTTGGCCTGCGCGCTCGGCCGGGTTCAGCTTCGCCGGATCGATGAGATCCTTGCTCTCCGCCGTCAGGCCGCGGAGCGCTACGATGCCCTACTTGCCGAAGTTCCCGGTCTCGAGCGGCCGCGTCTTTCGATGCCTCGCCGCGAGCTTAGTTGGTTTGTTTATGTTGTCCGCCTGCCTGAAGGCGTCGACCGCGATCGAGTGCAGGCCGCGCTTGCTCGCCGCGGCATCGCGACCGGCCGCTACTTCGCGCCCATTCACCTGCAGCCGGTATGGCGCGCTCGAATCAGGAAAGACGTTGGCCATCTGTCCCTGACCGAATCCATTGCCTGTCGCACGCTGGCCGTGCCATTCTTCAACCGCATTACTGCCGATCAGCAAGAGGACGTGGCAGAAGCGTTGCGCAAGGCGATCACTGCTCCGGATCGAAACAATGAATCCCGGCTTTCAGTTTGAATTGGGACTTTGCGGAGTCTTTGCGGGTTTCTTTCGGCACGAATGCAGATAGGCGATCAGATCCTTCAAATCGTTCGGTTCAAGATCATCCCCGAAGGCCGGCATCACCTTGCTGCCGTAAACAATCTGCTGCTGCAGCGCTGCCTGCGACCTTCGTCTTCCCACACCCGACAGATCGGGACCCTTGTGTCCGCCCACGTTCCCTATGCTGTGGCAATGCTGGCAACCGCTCTCACTGAAAACCCGGGCGCCATGCGCCCGTTGGCTCCGGGAAGAAGCAATTGCGAAAGAAGAAAATGCAAAAAGCAACGCAGCAACAACCGGCACGACCTTCATTGCCCGGTCCCGCCGCCATGCGCATTGTTGTCCGCCGTCACGTTGCTATGAATATGCCACGGAACGCTTTCCGAAGTCACCTCAGGATGTTTGCTGAGGAACTCCAGCGCATAGCTGCTCGCCGTGGGGTCGTCCTTTTGGTCGGCAAATGCCGCTGCCTCACGGGCCGCATCGTCTTTCAATCCCAGCCGGCGATACACGATGGAAAGAATGTAATGTGCTGCCAGGTCATCGGGGTCGATCGACTGCACCGTCTCATACTCGGTCCGCGCCTCTTGATACTTGTGCTGCTGATAAAACGAGAAGCCAAGCTCACGGTGCGCGTCGCGTGACCGCGGAAATTGCGTAATCACGTCGAGCAAATCGGCGATGGCAGCGTCAGGGCGCCCCTGAATGCGGTCGACCAGCGCAAGATAATAAAGCGCGCGGGCGTTGTGCGGAGCTAGCTGCAGTGCCTTCTCCAGGTTGACGCGCGACCCGTCGTAGCGCTGCCAGGAGAAGTCGGCAATCGCCACATTGGTATAGGCGTCGGCGTAATCCGGTCGCAACTGAACCACATGTTCGAAGGCCCGCGCGCTGTCCGGATACTGTTGCGCATCCAGCAATCCAATGCCGTAGTTGTTCCAGCGCATCCACACCGGATTGTCCGCAGGATCGGGCGGCGTCGCGGGATTCGCGCCCAATGCCAGAGTCCGCGTGCGCGATGTCATCTCCACCTCGGGCATTTCGTAATGTTTGCCCAGGCCGAAGTCGATAAAGTGCTGGTTGAAACGCCGGTAATTAACCTTTGCGGTGATGGTGATTGGACCCGATGCATTGTCCGGAACCTTGAACTGATAGCGCACAATCTGCGAGCGGCCCGACTGAATTGTGTTGTTAAAAGCGATCACCCTCGTATCCCACACCTGGTGCAGCTCGTTCAACGTTCCGCGCGCATTGACGAGCCGATTGGTAAAGCTGTGCGCCGTCGGATCTAGATTGCCGTTCGGCCCCACCGCGCCGGAGTCCATCAACGGGTTACCTGCCGCATCTTTGGCCTGAAACTCCACCCAGCACTCGTAAAAATCTCGCTGCTCTGGAACAAGCGCGTGGCCGATTCCCTTGTTTTGGATCACTACGGAAACGGTTAGAACATCACCCGCAGCAATGTCGATTGGCTCGGTTCCGAGCGGCGCAATCAGCTTGCCTCCATTGCGCTCGATTCCGAACAGATCCACGTTGAGAACCCCGGTCTGCAAAAAGGTGATGGTCTTTTGCAGTTGCTCATCGTAGCCGTAGTACTTCGACAGCAATGTATTGGCTCCCAGCCAGCGATGCGACATCAGCTTGCCCTGCTCAGTGCCGTAATCCTGCAGCTCAGTCGCCTCCTCGGGCATATGGCAGGTCTGGCATGTCGACACAGCCGGCTTCACGTAGAACGGCAGCGGATTCTGCTTGCCGAACGAAGCCTGCTGCCACTCGTCGTAGAGAAAGATCGCGCGCTGCCACTTATAGCCATTCAGCATCCTCGGCAGGGCGGCCTTATGGCAAGCGCCGCAGAATTCGCTCGTCCGGTAGAAATCTTTCATCACGGCCTTCGAGTGGCGATCAAGATGGGCCAGGATCTCTTTATCCGGAACTTCGCCGTAGATCGGCTTGCCGTCGGCATCCACCAGCGCCGCAGGCACTCCCATCACGTAACTGCCTGTACCGCGTTCATCGACTTTCTGAATGGAATGGCAGACGGAGCACGTAATCCCGTCGCCGTCGAACCTACGATTCACAGGCGAATTCTCGGTCATCGCGCCGGCAGTCAAAGCGATCGGATTGTGACACCCTTCGCAGTGCCGCGCATACTCAATCCCTTTTCCCTTCATCAGCATGTTCACGTTCTTGATGTACCAGGGCGCGCGGAATGAGTTCGCGTGCGCAGTCTGTCGCCATTGGGCATATGCCGCCTGGTGGCAGTGGCCGCAGTATTTTGCTGTCAGAAAGCTCTTGGGATCGATGAACTCCCCGTTGTCCGTGGTGGCATTGGACGGCAGAAAAGGCTTGTCAGCCCCGAAGCGGTAGTTGTAGTGGGCGGCAATGCCCTGCGAGTATTGCGAGCGCTCCGCTGCGGGGTCGTCAACGGCATAGGCCGGCCGCGTCCGCCAAGCCATCAGGCCACATGCAATCGCGCTCATCAGCAGAAAACTGCAGACAAGGCGCAAAATTCGTTTAGCGAAAGATTGGGGAAGCATCGCGCACCTCATTCTACGGATCGGCAATTGCCCGGGCATCCACCGAAAGGTTGAGCCAGAGAAATCAATAGTGGAAGCCTTCGGCCGGCCCCGTATCTCTACTTGGCGGCCGTTGCCGCCCCTGGCGTGGGAGCAGGCGGAGTGATACTTCCCCGCCCCTCGGTAATCGTCACGATGCGATCCACTCCCGGAACCGCGAAGTGTTCGACGCTGCCACTCGGCCAATGCACTTCGATGTCGTCGACCTTCGTCGCCTGGCCCAATCCAAAATGCGGTCTGGGATCGCTCGTTGACCCGTAGCTACCCCCGCTCAGCACGTCTCCGCGCTGCTTCAAGCCGTTGGCCGTCACATACACTGTGGATCCCACCGCGTCGCGCGGGCTCTTCGGCCCGCCCACCAGCTTCAACTCCAGCCAATGATTGTGATCCGGGCTCACATTCCGCAAGAGCACCGGATGCCCGTCCATCACGTTGATCACCACGTCCAGCTTTCCGTCGTTGAACAGATCGCCTTCGGCCATTCCGCGACCACTGATGACATCGGCCAGCCCCGTACCCTCAACGGCCGGCACAGCTTCAAATTTCTTGCCGCCGATGTTGTGGAAGAGCATCGGCCGCTGCGCCCAGCTCGTGCCCCACGGCTCTTTATCCACTTGCGGATAAACGTGCCCGTCGGCCATCATCAGGTCTTTCCAGCCGTCGTTGTCATAATCGAGAAACGCGTCGCCCCAGCCCAGAAACGGCACCGTAATCTCGGCGATCCCCATCTGGTAGCTGACGTCCGTCATGTTTGCGTCGCCATCGTTCCGGTAGAGCACCTTGTAGTCGTCGGAAAAAGTCGTGTTGAACACGTCTAGCTTGCCGTTGTTTTCAAAATCGCCTGCCGCAATGCCCATCGACGCGGTTTCCCGGCCGGCCTCGTTCAACGCGTAGCCCGACGAGTAGCTGTCGTCTTCAAAGGTTCCGTCTCCTTTATTGATGTAGAGATAGTTTGGCGTTGAGTCGTTGGCCACCAGCAGATCGACCTTGCCGTCGTTATTGATGTCCACGAACAACGAGCTCAGCCCGTAATATCCAGGCGCATCGGCCACTCCTGCCTTCTCGCTTACGTCGGTGAATGTTCCGTCGCCATTGTTGTGGAACAGATGGTCCGGTTCGCCCTTGAGCCCGTGCGGCCCGCAATTCACTTGCACGCCCCGGAAAGTGCAAAACGTGTCCGCCACTCCGTTCTCGCCGCCCGACGGCAAATGGTCGCGATCGAAATGGACGTACCCTGGCACAAACAGATCCAGGCGCCCATCGCCGTCATAGTCGCCCCATGTTGCCCCCGTTGACCAGTTCCCCAGCTGCACGCCCGCCTTCTCTGCAACGTCCGTAAACGTTCCGTCGTGATTATTGTGGTAGAGCCGGTTCTTGCCCCAGTTCGTCACATAAATGTCGGGCCAACCGTCGTTGTCGTAGTCGGCAATCGCCACACCGAATCCCCATCGATCATTCGTCACGCCGGCTTTCGCGGCAACGTCGGTAAATGTCCCGTCGTGATTGTTATGGAACAGCGCCGCATGGGGCGGCGTCTCTTTACCATCAAGCGCATCGAAGGTCGACCCGTTCACCACGTAAATGTCCAGCCAGCCGTCGTTGTCGTAGTCGATCAGTCCAATGCCCGATCCGTTGGTCTCGATGATGTATTTCTTTTGGGGTGTACCCATTTTGTGGGTCCACTTGGTCAGTCCTGCCTTCTCCGAAATATCCTCAAAGACCACCTGTCCGCTCTGCACAAAGCCGCCCGCCGTGATGGGCCGATGTTGCTGGTCGAACTGCGCCGGCTGCGGAGGACCGCTGTTGACGCCGCTCGACTCCGGCGCCTGGGCTGCCGTCGAGGTTGTTGGAGTTTGTTGTTCTGGTGTCGGGGAAGCGGGATTTGTGACTTGCGCGGAAACAAACGCGGGAAATCCTCCCGCCAGCAGTCCGCAGAGAGTGGCTCGACGCAGGGTCTCAAACATGGCAGCAAGTATACGGGGCCAGGATTGATGGCAGGATCGACCAAAAGGTGGAGAACGCTTCTAAGTTAACCTTCGCGGGAGAGCTCTGGCGAGCTACTCCTCGACCAGCTTATAGGGAATCCCAAATCGCCCGATCTGCACCAGTGCCTTCTCGCTCGGCGGCCAGATGTGCAGGCTCTCCACACGGGTTGAGCCTGCAATCCTGTGCGCGTCTGCGGTTCCCACCAGGGCGCCCGTGGCTGCCTGGTTGAAGTGGACGCTCAAACTTTCTTCGCCGTTCTCCCGGCTCCATCCGAATGCGTACTCGCCCGGCTTCAGCACAACGCCACCGATCTCCACCGGAGCCTGCACGATCAGGTAATGCGAATATTTCCCCTCAGCCGAATAACCCGCCGTGATCAGGACCACCCCTGCAATAAAACGGCCGCGCCCATCCACAATCCCCGACGCGGTGCGCATCTCGGTCTCAATGTGTTCGCGCTCCACCGGTGCCCGCGCGGGCAATACCGCCGCCAGCTCCGCAGCGGTGGCCTGACGCCACGCCGTTTTTTGTGCCTGGGATTGGAGCGCCAGCAATCCCAGGAAAACCCCACATAAAACTGCGCTTTTCAAGGGCTTCATCCTCATGATTTCGGCTTTCTCAATGATTCAATCGGAATAATTCCCCGCTGCAGCGCCGCGGTCGCCGCCTGCGTTCGGTCGGTCACGCCGAGTTTGCCCAGCAGGCTGTTGATGTGGGTCTTCACTGTCGCCTCTGATACCTCCAGTTCGGCCGCAATTTCCCGATTGCTCTTGCCGTGAACAATCTGCTCCAGCACATCGAACTCCCGCGGCGTCAAGTCCTGCGAGCCCATCCGTTCGGCCAGTCTCTCTGCGATCGCCGGCGGTATGTAGGACTTTCCCGCATGCACCGTGCGAATCGTGCCGATCAAATCCTCGCTCGTCATTCCCTTCAGCAGGTAGGCTCGTGCGCCCGCCTTCAGCGCGCGGTAAATGTCTTCATCCCCGTCGTACGTCGTCAGCACAATGAATCGCGCCTGCGGAGTCTCCATTCGGATGCGCTCGATCACATCCACACCGCTCATTCGCGGCAGCCGCAGGTCGATCAACGTAATGTCCGGCTGATGCTTGCGAAACTGCGTAATGGCTTCCACGCCGTCCGCGGCCTCGGCTACCACCTCCAGGCCATCGGCCACATTCAACAACGCCACCAACCCCTGGCGAACCACGTTGTGGTCTTCGACAACCAGCACCCGGATCGATTCCGTCATCACTCCTGGACCTCCGACTCTTCGCGCGCTTCACTGCGCGCCGGTACACTCAAACGTATCGTAGTCCCCTCATTCCGCGCGCTGCTCACTTCGAGCGTTCCCCCGATGGCCACCGCGCGCTCCTTCATTCCGGTCAATCCAAAATGGCCCGCCGATGTTCCCATCGCCTGCTCCAATGCGCCTCCCCGTCCGTCGTCTCTCACTTCAAGAGTCACTGTCTCTGGGTCGTACTTCAATTGAACCCAGAGTTGGTTCGCTTCGGCATGCTTCTTCACATTATGGATCGCTTCCTGCGCTACCCGCATCAACTCACCCTCTGTCTCCGCGGGCAGCGGCCGGTAAGCTCCAAACAGGCTGAACCTCGCCGTCAATCGGTCGCTTCCCGCCGCTTCCGCCATGCGCCGCAGCCTCACAGGCAGCGTATTTTCGTTGGCATCCGGCGTGCGTAACGCCCAAATCGACTGCCGCGCATCGGCCAGCCCATGCCGCACATAATCGCGCGTCTGGTCCAATTGTTTGCCCGCATCCTCCATTTTGTGTTGCCGTAGCAACTCCGACACAACTTCAAGTTGGACTGAAACGCCCACATACCCCTGCGCCAGCGTATCGTGAATCTCACGCGCGATCCGGCTCCGTTCGCCCAGTACGGCCTTGAACTCGCGTTCGGCCACATAGAGCCTTCGCTTCAGCATCAACAACACTGCCCCACCAAGTGCTAACAACAGCAAAGCGTAAAACCAGAGGATCTGATAGAAATGCGGCCTCAGCTCAAAGTTGAACGATGCGCCGGTCGTGTTCCAAACTCCATCGTTGTTCGCCGCCTGCACGCGAAACGTGTATTTGCCCGGCGGAATATTTGTGTAATAGGCGGCCCTCCGCGATCCGGCATCCGTCCAGCCGTGGTCGAATCCGTCAAGCATGTAGCGGTAATGCACTTTCTGTGGCGCCACAAAACTCAACCCTGCGTAGTCGAACTCAAAATGCACTCGTCCCGCCGGAACCTTCAACAAAGAGCCTGCTTCGTGCAAGGTCTGCGATACATCATCGACCTGGAGCCGCTCCAGAGCCACCGGAGGCGGAATCGTATTCACCGGAAAATGTGCCGGGTCCACTTCCACCAATCCTCGCGGCGTGGCAAACCACAGTTGCCCGTCGCGCGAACGCCACGCCGAAGGATGACTGTTGGTTGCCGTCTCCCGGCTGCGCAGCCCATCCGCAGTCCCAAATTCCATCCAGTGCGAACAAGTTCCCGCCGCTCCTGTTCCAGCCATTTCATTGCAGTCGCATCGGGCAATGCCGTTACCCGTCGCAAACCACAGATGTCCGCTTCCATCATCAAGGATTGCGTGAATCGTCGTTTGCTCCAGGCCGTTTTGCGTTGCAGCGGAGAATCTGTTGCCATCCCACGCATCCCACCCATGCTCCTGCGTTCCAATCAGCAGGGTCCCATCGGCGCGAGGCAACAGCGCCGTCACCACATTGCTTGAAAGGCCGTTCGCCGTGGTGAAGTTTGAGATCGTCTCGCCACGAAGCCGTGCCAACCCCGCCAGCGTCGCAACCCAAAGGTCGCCGCGAGTATCACGAGCCATGGCGCCCACCAGGTCGCTGCCCAGCCCGTTCTCTTGCGTGTAGGTTCTCATCACCGCAAGGGAACCTGATCCGTTCTTTCCTTGCGCCCAGTGCGCCAACCCACGTCGTGTGCCGATCCAAAGTGACCCGTCGGTGTCGATCAACAACGAGCGGACAAAATCATCAGGCAGACCATCGGCTGAGGTGAAGGTATCCACCTTGTTTCCGTGAATCCGGGTCAGACCATCCGGCGTCCCCACCCATAGATCACCGTTCGGCGCAGCGGCCAGCGAAAGAATCACGTTGCTGGCTAGCCCATCTTTCACCGTCATGCTGCGAGTCACTCGCCGGCTATCGCTGCTTTCCTCGTGGCGCAGGGCATTTAATCCGTCCTCGCGTGTGCCCGCCCACAGCGTTCCACTGCTGTCTTCAACCACCGTCGTGATACGGTCAGAGGTCAACGCATCGCGCGCGTCCAGTGTGTGGAAGCGCTGGTCGCGCAGAATATCCAGCCCACTGGTTTCCGTGCCAACCCACAGATTGCCTTCGTGGTCTTCCATCACCGTGAGGATTGACGCCGTGGCTAGAGGGTCGGTAACCGGGAAGCGGTCCACCCTGCCATTCACCCACCGTACCAGTCCCGCATTGGTCCCGATCCAAAGCGCATTTTCTCGATCGGCGAAGACGGCCTGGATTCGGCTGCCCGGAAGCTCGCGGCCGGGGGTTAGATGTGCAGTAACGCGGCGATCCTCGCCTTGCAGAAAATATAGCCCGCTAGGGCTCGCCGTTATAACGACTCCTTCCGGCAGTTCGGACACGAATGCGGGAGCCTCTGAATTGGCTCCCGGGATAAAATGCGCGTTAGGCGAAAACAAGAGCTTTGGCGAGATCGCCTGGAACCTATCTCCGTTCAGTAGCGCTGGGCCTTGCTCCGTGTACACCTTGATTGCGCCGCCTTCGAATTCGTCCACCGCCAGAATCCCGTTCGCGGGCAGCCCGTCCTGCGTCGTGAATGTCCTTGATGCTCCGTCCTTCCAGCGCGCGAGGCCCGCGCCCGTTCCGATCCACAGCGCTCCGTCGCGGGTCGCCAGCAAGCAGCGAACATCGTTCCCCGGCAATGCAGGAATGGAATTGCGGTCGTATGTCTGGAATTCGACGCCGTCGAAGCGCACCAGTCCGGCCTCTGTTCCCAACCAGAGGAATCCATCCTGTGTCTGCGCCAGTGCCCGGACGGTGTTTTGCGGCAGGCCATTCTCCATGGCCCAAGCCTGCCGGCCATAATTCGCGAGCGATGTTGAAGGCTCAAGCGCCACAGCAGGCGCCGCCAGGCTCAAAAGCAGCGCCGCAACCGCCCGCCAACTCATGCCATGGGGCAGGATTCTGCTCATCGTGCTCCGCAAACGACATTTGCCGCGGGGTCTCGCCCGCCGGTATCCCGCCGCCATCCGCTTTACCGGGCGAAGTGCACGTAGCTCTTACCGGCATAGAGGCGGTAGCCCCCGGCTGAGTCGCCGGTCACCTCTAACGGCCGTGGACGTGTCATGGCCGTGTCCTTTGCCGTGTGAGCCGTGAGCACGTCGTGGGCGCCCAAATCGGTCACTACCAGCCGATCGCCGTCAAGGAAGCCGAAGCCGTATGCGCCCGCCGGCAACCGCTTCCCGTCAATCGATAGCGGAACCTCGGTGATCAAGTATCCCTGGTACTTCGCCGCCACTCCCGTCGAGTACCCACTCGTGTCCACCAGGCTGGCCAGCACATAGTGGCCGTCGGCGAACTTCACACCGCCGGAGTTGCGCAATTGCGCGGGTGCGCTCTGCCCGTGGTAAAACACAGTCGCCGGAAACAGCTTTTCGAGATCCACCGGCTTCAGCACGGTACTCGATCCCGTCTGCGCAGTCACGAAACCTGGGACCGCCAACGCAACGAGGATTGTTGCGCCCGCCAGAACTCGAGCCATCGCCTGCATACGCATCGGTTTCCTCCTCTTTCTCACTGCCCCTGGAGTATAGCGCATGCTCCGCAAGCTTGATCGTTTTGACCCGCCCATCCTCGCTTTCGGCCGAACGAATCCGCCTCCGAATCGATGCACGCGGCCCACAAGCTGTCAGGTAAAATTCAGGAATGACGGTTCAGTCGTTGCGGAGGGCCCTGTTGGTGTTGCTGGTCCTGCCGTTTCTGGCCATCGGCCAGATTCACTCTCAGGGTATGGGACATCCTTTAGCGGGTCCGCCGCCTCCTGGCGCCAAATCTCTCAAATGCACCAATCGCTCCATCCCGCAGTTGGAGGATGATACCGCGAAGGCTGGAATCACCTTTACTCACACATCGGCCAAGGAAAAAAAGTACATCTTCGAATCGATGACTGGCGGCGTGATCATCTTTGACTATGATCGCGACGGTTGGCCCGATATCTATTTCACCGATGCGCCGACCGTCGACATGGCCTTGAAAGGCCAAACCACGCTGGGTGTTCTCTACCACAACAATCACGACGGCACCTTCACCGACGTGACGCAAAAAGCGGGTCTGACTAAACCCTGCCTGGCGATGGGCGGTGCAGTCGGCGATTACGATAACGACGGCTGGCCCGATCTTTATATCACCTGCCTCGGCGGCAACATCCTCTATCACAACAACGGCGATGGGACATTCACGGACGTCACCGCCAAAGCGGGTGTTGCCGATGGCCACTGGTCCTCCGGCGCCTCTTTTGGAGACTACGACGGCGATGGTTATGTCGACCTCATGGTGGCGGATTATGTCGATTTCCATCTCAACGACCTGCCGCAGTTCGGCAGCTCGTCCATGTGTAAGTATCGTGGCGTCGATGTGCAATGCGGTCCGCGCGGCTTGAAAGGCGCCGGCGACGTTCTCTATCACAACAATGGTGATGGAACCTTTACCGACGTTTCCAAGCAGGCGGGCGTCGACAATCCCAACGGCTACTACGGCCTCGGCGTGATCTGGGCCGACTTCAACAACACCGGACGCCCCGACATTTACATGACCAATGACTCAACACCGAAATTTCTCTACCGCAATCTGGGTAAAGGGAAATTCGAAGAGATTGGATTTGAGTCCGGAACTGCGCTCAGCAATGAGGGCGCCGAACAGGCGTCAATGGGCATCGCCGTCGGCGATTATAACCACACCGGCCGGCCTTCCCTCTTTGTGAACAATTTCGAAAATGAGAATCCTGATTTATACCGCAACGACGGCGACTGGAATTTCTCTGAGGTATCTTTTCCTTCGGGCGTTGCCATGTCATCCTTGCCCTGGGTCAAATGGGGAACTGCGTTCGCCGACCTCGACAATGACGGATGGCTGGATCTGATCTCCGCCAACGGCCACGTCTACCCGCAAATGGATCAGATTCCATCCGATCCCGGTTATCGCCAACCGAAGGTTCTCGACATGAATCAGGGCGATGGAACGTTTTGCAATGCCAGCGATGAAGCCGGACCCGCCCTCCAGGAAAAACAAGTTTCTCGCGGCCTCGCTGTCGGAGATCTGTTCAACGACGGCAACGTCGACGTCGTGGTCGAGAATTTAGACGGCAGCCCTATGCTATTGAAAAACCATGGAGTTCCAGGACGTCATTGGGTCAGCTTTGAGCTCGCCGGAACCAAGAGCAACCGCCTCGCGCTCAACGCGCGTGTCAAAGTTGTCGCCGGCGGCATGACGCAAACCGATGAAGTGCACAGTGGCGGAAGCTATCTTTCGCAGAACGATCTGCGCCTGCATTTCGGCCTCGGCGCGGCCACAAAAATCGACAGCGTTGAAATTCACTGGCCCTCCGGCGCCGTCGACCACATTGGCCCGCTCGCCGCCGATCAGTTCTATTCAGTGCTCGAAGGCCACGGAATCGTTCCAGCGGAAGAAATTCGGCCCAAACTCAAAATAGCCGCGACACACTGACGATCATCAGCCGCTATCTCACCGTCCCGGTTGCTCCGCATTTCAGCTCCGCCCGATCGATGTCGTAACGCGTCTCGAAGTCGCTCGCATTGATCCGGCTGGCCGATTCAAACTCCTTCATGGCCTGCTCGCAGTCGCCTTCATTCTCCCATGCTTCGCCGAGCGCACGATGCACCTCGGCGATCTCCGGATGTGCGACCTCCAGTTTCTCCAGCAGGTCTTTCCCCTGCGAGACCTGCCCGGTCTTCACCAACGAGTCCGCGTAAATATACTGCATCTGCGGGATCGACGATACGTCGTTTCCCGCTCCTTTGAGCTCGCGGATGCAACTCGGGTAGTCATGCGTCATGAATTGGCTCATCGCCAGCGCGCCGCGGATGCCGGAATCGGCGGGGTGCAACTTGAGATAGCGGGAAAGCGGCGCGATTGCGTCGGAGAAATCGGCAGCCATGAATGCGGCTCGGCCCATGTTGTAATCCAGCCCTTCAGACGATGGGCTCCACGCCTTCGCCTGTTCAAACAGCTTCAATGCGTCCGCGTAATTCTTTTCCGATGCCTGGATCGCGCCCAGGTTGTTGTAGCTATCCGCGATGGCCGGTGTAAGCTCCTTCTCGAATGCTTTCTGCCTGGCCACCGCTGCGGGATCCGGAGCGTGAGCAGGCGTTGGGGACATCCCCGCAGCGTCGACACCGGTGTTTGATGTCCCTCCGCCCGATGGCTTATTGTCGAGCAGTCCCGCGAGCTGGGTCTTGTCTTTCGACAACGCCTTGTCCGCGAAGGCGTGCGCAATCTGCATCTCCGCGTGCGCCGCATCTTCCTCGTGCTTCTGCATCAGAATCCTGCCAAGGAGAAAATGCGCCTTTTGAATTTGATAATGGTTGCGCGACACGTCCGTCGTCAGCGCTATCGCGCGGCGAAGATTCACTTCCGCTTCCGCCGGCCGGTTCGTATCGAAGTCCATTTGTCCCAGGTATAAGAATGCGTCGGGGTTCTTGGGGTTCAATTCGATCGCCCGCTTCAGGTACTTTTCCGCTTCCGGATACCTGCGGTAACTTGCTTCGATCTTTCCCAGTGCGGCATAGGTCAGAAAGTCATTCGGAGAAATGGCCAGCTCCTGCTTGAGCTCGGTCTCCGCTTCCTCGAGCGTCTTTTCGTCTTCCCCGGCCGCCAGCAGCGCTGCAGCCACCGAATAATGCGCTCCGGGGTAATGCGGATCTTCGGCAATCACTTTCTTGAATTCCGTCACCGCGTGCGGCGTAAAGTCCGAATTCCCGTACGCCAAGCCAAACTGCATATGGAGCGCAGGACTGTCCCCACGCGCCGCCTCCAGGCCGCTGAAGACCTGCGCAGCGCAATTCTCGTCGTCAAGGTCCAGACAAACCACGGCCAGATCGTATTCATTGGCAAAGCTGGGATCGAGCGCGATGGCCGCTTCCATCTCCTTCCTCGCCTCCTGATCCCGGTTCATTCTGTGCAGCGTCCGTCCAAGAATCTGATGGGCCAGCGCCAGCCCCTTCGGGTCGTCCAAATAGTCGTTCAAAAGCCCCCGGGCCAGGGTTTCCGCATGCTTCAGGTCACCGGCCTCGAGCGCCGTCTCTGCGTAGTCTCGCTGCAGAGACGAAGAGCCGGGATTCAGGGCCAGCGCTTCGTCGAACAGCGCGGCAGCTCTGCCATAATCGCCGATCTGCGCATGGCTATTTGCCAGTTCGCCAAGCGCTTCGGCCAGGAATTCGCGATAGCTTCCCGCGGCCTGACTAAGATCGCCGGCCTTCTGGGCCCGCTGGGCAGCCTCGTAAGGGCCTTGCAGGGTCGAGCCTTTGGGTTGCGGGAGATTTGCTGGAACCTGGGCGGCGGCAGCCGAACAGAGCAAAAGGATGCTGGATAGGAAACGTCTGACCATGGTGAGCGTGGCATGCTGACGCGGCATCTTTGGCTCGCCTCCAGCGCTGCCCTGACAACGTTATTCTTTCACAGTTAAAGAGGGAATTTGGGCCGGCAAGTAAAGACGCCTTCCCGTCCGGAGAAGCGCGCCCCACTGATGATCAAGCGGCTTGCCGGATCACTTGCCCCGCAAAGAAAAAGCGGGAGGCGGCCGATAGGCCCGCCTCCCGCTCGTGATGCAGTGTTTCGGTTAGAACGAGTACTTCACGTCCAGCTCGATGACGCGGGCGTAGGGCAATGCTGACCGTACGGTCATCACGCCAAACGCATTCGCGCCGGTCGCGCTCTGGTTGTAGTTCGGAGTAATCGCCTTGCTGGCGTAGTCCACGTTGTAGTTGATCGTGTACGGCGTGGAGCCGTTAAACGTCAGCAACGAGTGGTTCAGCCAGTCGAATGCGCTGATGCGCAGTTGGACTTGCTGCTTCTCGTGTACGTTGAACGTACGATACAGCGCCAGGTCGTTGTCGAAGTAGGGCGTCATGCTCATGTAGGGATACGCGTTGCCACCCTGCGTACCAACTGCCGGAGCGTTGAAGCACTTTCCGTTCAGGACCTGATGCGTTGCCAGACCGCTGGTCGGGTTGCAGGTTAACACAGGCTCGATCGGGAAGTTCTCGTCCGTACCGAAGTAAGTTGCGTCTCCGATGCCGGTCGTGATTCCTTCTGCCGCCGCATTGGCCGGCAAGCCGGTGTATTGCAGGCCCAAACCGAAGTTCGGCACGCCATTACCCAAAGCTGCGGGAATGTAGCCGCCCTTCTGCCAGGTGGAGATGCCGCTGATCGTCCAGCCGCCGCCCAACCCATTCACCAACCCGCTCCCGGTGTGGAGCGTGCCGCTGCTATAGGTGTAGGAGGCGTTGAAGACCAATGGCCGGTCGAGGGCCGTGGGGCCATAGTTCTGCCCGACGGTATACGGGTTCCTCTGCTGGCTTGTCGCCAGGTTCTTGGAATACGTTCCGTTCAGGTTGAACGTCAACCGTCCCGTCGTCTTGGTCCATGATGCTTGCAGGCCGTTGTAATTGCCAAAGCCGATGCTTTGCATCATGTAGGTTCCGTTGGTGCCGTAAACCTGGCCAAACGGGTGGTAGTCCGCAAGCTGGTTGCCCGTCGCGGTAAACGTTGTGCCGTTCGGATTCTTACCGACATCCTCCGGGTTGGTTGAAATCACGCCGGTCACCGGGTCGGCCGCGAACAGGGCGCCGATCGGCGTCTTGTTCTGGTTGGCCAATTCGCTGAACGTGCTGCCTTCGATATCTTCGGCGGCATCAACTAGCTGACTGGTGCTGCTTCCGACATACGCGATTTCGAATTGCGTATTCCAGGGCAGCCGTTGGTCGATCGTGAAGTTGTACGCCTGGGTCATCGGCTGACCGTAGTCGCTCGGATCCAAGCCCCATTGTCCGCCCTGGTATGTACCGTTGGCCCGGCTGGAGCAAGGCGGAGGGTTGGTTGCAGACGGGCAGGCAACATAGGACGCGTCGTGAATTTCCTGGAGTTGGATTCTGGTTCCGCCCGGGAGGCCATAGCCCAACACGTCAGCCGCGGTGCCTTGTGCCTGACCGTTGGCAACTGTGTTCACCTGCGTGACGAAGCGATATACGCCCCATCCGCCGCGAACCACGGTGTTGCCGTGCCCGAACAGATCGTAGGACATGCCGAAGCGCGCATCCGGATAGGCAAACCGGTTCGGTTGGCCGCTCAGCGGTACGCCCGCGTCGATCGCATGCCAGTAGTATCCAGGAGCATACTTGCCGGTGTAGTAATCCGACAGGACGCGGCCCGGGTAGAACGCCGCGAGTCCGATGTGGTCACGATCGTACCAGTGACCCACGTGCTCGATGCGGATGCCGAGTTCCGCGGTCAGGCGACGAGTCGCCTTCCACGTATCGTCGATGAATGCAGCGGTTGACTGCTGCGCCACATCGCCGATGGGAGCTCCGGAGTTTTCGCTGTAGCCGGAAGCGTCGCCGTTGACGAAGCTAGCCACCGCGTTTTGAGGCGAGCCAATCGTAGTCCCGGTGATAAGGTCCGGGTTCTGGCCCGCGTAGAAGTTCAGGTTTCCATCGTTGTAGTAACCGAACGAGCTCTGGTAGTTATCCGTGGTCTGCGTGAATCCGCCGATCTTGATGGTGTGCAATCCCCACACCTTGGTCAGCGTATCGTTGAACTGCGGAGCTTCCTTCTTCACAGCATATTTCCCAACAGGGTTCTCGAAGATCGAGGCCTGCGAGAAGTCCGGGAAGGTTTGGTTTCCGGCGCTGCTGTAAGCGGGAATGTTCGCGGACGGCGTGTTGAACACCTTGCCGTACGTATAGCCCAGCGTGGTTCTGAACGCCGCCGAAGGATTGGGCGTTGTGAACGGATAGCTGCCGAACGCCCAAGCGGCCATGAAGTCGTTGGTCGTTGAGGCGCTGAAGTTGTGCACGATGTGGCCGGCCAACGTCTTGCCGTAGTTGTCTTCCACTTCGCCGCCGCCCGGGAACGGGATGGCGTTGCCTGGCGTCCAGTAAAGGTGCGCGCCATTGCCTTGCGCGAAACCAGAACTGTATGCCTGCTGGTAGCTACCATAGATCTTCGTGTTGTCGCCCAACAGGTAATCCACGCGTACGCGCCAGATCCATCCGTTGTCGACGTTCACGATCGGCTGGTAGTAGTTGCAACCGTTACAAACAGTAGAGCTCGGGGTGATAGTCGCCGCCGGCCAGATCTTGGCCAAAGCTGCCGCGCCCGGATCGAGGAATCCCGCCGGGAACTTCTGCCCAGCATCCGTGGGAACGCTGGCGTATGACCCAGTCGCAGTCGGCGTCGGCAGCGTAGCCGTTGCCGTTCCATTTGCCAGCACCGTACCGCCAAGATCGCTGCACCATGAACCGCCGGGGTAGCCTCCTGGAGGTGCGCCCTGGAAGAATCCCTGCGGGCACAGCGCCGTGTTATCGGTGTTGTCGGTTGAAAAGTCGCCCTGCATCATTTCAGGGGTTGGAATATAGGAGGTCAACACGTTCTGGTTGCCCTGGTTTTGCAGCCACTTCTCGTAGCCGCCCCAGAACAACAGTTTCTTGTGCGTCCCTGGAACCGGTCCGCCAAAGCTGCCACCGGGATAATAGTAGTGCTGCGGTCCGAGGGGCTGTTTCGCGTTCTTTTGCTGCCATCCGTTTGCGTTCAGCACGTTATTGCGCGCGTTGAAATACGCGTCTGCGTGATAGTTCGCGCTGCCTGAACGGCTGATAGCGCTAACGACCACTGGACCAAACGCCTGGTCGGCGCCGAGGTTCGAGGCCTGCACGCTGACTTCGGCCGTCATTTCAGGATCGACGATGGTCAATGATCCTGCCATGTTGCCGATGTCGATCATCTGGGCGCCGTCTTCCAAAGTTCCCTGGCCGCCACGGTTGACCGCGCCGTTGATGGCGTAGCCGTTACCAAGTGCGCCTTCGTCGACCGTGATGTTGAGGTCATTGAACGACGCAGCAGTCTGATTAAGGCCACCGGACTGCACAACTGTGCCCGGCAGTACCTTCAGCAGTTCGCTGGTGTCGCGGCCTGCCAAGGCAAGGTTATCGATGTCCTGGGCGGTGAGAACTTCGACTCTCTGGCCGTTCTCAACCGGAATCATCTCTGAATCCGCAGTTACCGTTACTGTCTGCGATTCCGCGCCGACGGTCAGATCGAGGGCGGGAACTGTCTTCGAATCGCCGGCATTCAATACGATGCCGGTAATCTGCTTCGCTTTGAATCCCTTTGCCGACGCCTTGATGTCATATGTATCCGGCGTCAACGACGGAAATGCGTAAAGCCCGGCCCCGTTGGTTTGCTCCACGCGGCTTTGTTTCGTTACTTCGTCGGTCAGCGTGACCTGAGCGGCTGGAATCACTCCGCCGGACTGGTCTTCGACCGTTCCCGAAAGGGTCGCGGTGACCTGTGCTCTCAAGGTCGACGGCGAACCGAGGACCAAGAGCGCCAGCATCAGCAGCGGTAGAACCGCTACCCACGATAGGCCCCCCATGGTTAGACCTTTGCGATTCATCACTAGTATCTCCTCCTAAATTCTCAGCTCTCGCAGCACCGAGCAGGCTGAGCGCACTGGATTTTTGCCGCACGAACGCACGACTACCTCTAGTGCGTCACGAACTATAGACACTCGCTTGAATCTCTGTCAACCGAAAAGTTGATTACCAGTGCCAAAAAAACGATTTATTAGCGCATAAATCACTGCCGTCATTTCCTCTATGAGTCGAATAAACCTTTAAGTCAAGCAATCGACTGATATGCAATCACTTAGCCTACAGGAAAACCGATTTATGTCTGTGGTTTTCGGTATGCGCCCGGACGTGATCTCTGGAATTGCGGATGTCTACGGGAACATATTTCAATGGGGAACTCCTGGCGGTTCGCGATTGCCCTTTCGCAGTATTCTGCTCCACTCGATCCTCGGGCACGCCCCAAATGAAGGGAATCGCTGGACCCAATGCTGGATGTCTCCAGGGCTATTCGAGGTCGGATTCGCGGCCAGATTCGCGGTCACCGGGTGGCGAGCGATCCCGAACGGCCACTTAAATTGAGGGAGAAGTTTCCCGCGGACGGCTTGATTCGTACCCCACGCAAGCTGAGGGTGGCGTTTGCGCCGGGCGTAGGCGGTTACATCATCGCTCGTTCCAGCCGAACGCGTTCTCAAAGTGCGTAATCTCGGGCGCCGCTTCCGGCAAGAGATACACACTGACCACGTCGAAGCGGACCTGCGGGGCGGTTTGGCCGGGTAATTGCCGAATATACTGCCGGACCAGGCGGCGCAGAACATTGCGCTTGTGATGGTCGATTGCGGCCTCGGCGGGCGTCATATCGTGGGCGGTGCGCGTCTTTACTTCGAAGAAACAAAGCAGGCTTCCCTGCCAAGCAATCAAATCCAGATCGCCCGGCAAATTCCCGCCTGACCATCGCTGCGCCACCACAATGTAGCCCTTGCGCTGCAGGAAGGCGCGTGCCGCTTCCTCGCCCTCAATCCCGGTAAGCAGATGTGCCGGCATCTTCATGGGCCTGCCCCGATGCGCGGCGATCCAGTCCAGGCTGGCGATCATCCTGTCCAGGCTCCCATTCCGCATCTGAGCCACCCAGCCCACGGCCCACCCCACAGGCGAACATTGTGCGCCCGCATCCCTTAACAGCGCAAATTCTTCGTCGCTCGGCGCGGTTAGGCTGTCACCGCCGTCAACACGCTGGGCTCCAGCTCTTTCTCAGCGATGGTCAACGCGTCTTCCAGGATGTCGAGCGCGACCGTTGCTTGCTCCTTGCTCACGATCAACGGAGGCGACAGCCTAAGTGAGGTCTCACCGCAGCCCAGCATCATCAACCCGCGCTCGAAGGCCAGCGTCTCAATCCGATTGCGCAGTTCCACGGCCGGCTCTCGCGTTGCCTTGTCCTTTACGATCTCGATGCCGATCATCAGCCCGCGTCCGCGCACATCGCCCACGAGTGGATGACTCTTCTTCCAGCCGCGCAGGCGGTCCAGCATGAACTCTCCCACGCTAGCGGCATTTGCGATTCCCTCGCGCTCCAGGATTTTCATTGTCGCCAGTGCTGCCGCAATCGATACGGGATTTCCGCCGAACGTCGAAGCGTGCGAACCCGGCGCCCAGTCCATGATCTCCGCCCGCGTCATGCAGATGCCCAGCGGCATTCCGCTCGCAATGCCCTTGGCGATGCAGACAATGTCCGGCTCCACGCCAGATTCCTCGATCGCCCACCATTTACCGGTGCGCCCGCAGCCAGATTGAACTTCGTCCGCGACCAACAGAATTCCATGCCGGTCGCAGATTGCTCTCAACTCGCGTAAGAAATTCGCCGGCGCCGGCACAAATCCGCCTTCGCCCTGGATCGGCTCGACAAAAATCGCCGCCACTTCCTCGGCGGGCAAAACCGTCTTGAACAGTTTCTCCTCGATGTATCGCGCACACCCCAGGCTGAATGCTTCTTCGTCCTGTGGCCCTCCGGTGCAACCGCGATAGACGTACGGATAGCGCACGTGCGTCACGCCCGGCACCATCGGCGAGAAGCGCCGCTTCTGCTGCGGCTTCGATCCGGTCAGAGACAGCGCTCCCATCGTCCGCCCGTGGAACGCGCCAAAGAATGAAATAATCTGCTGCCGTCCCGTGTGATAGCGCGCCACTTTCAGCGCGCACTCAATCGCTTCAGTTCCGGAGTTGCCGTAGAAGAACCGGTGCGGCCCGCGCATCGGCGCCACGGCCGACAACTGCTCTGCGAGATCCGTCAAATGCTCGTCGTAGAAATCCGTGCCGGAGATGTGAATCAGCTCCGCCGCCTGTTGCTGAATTGCAGCCACCACTTCGGGATGGCAATGGCCCGTCGAAACCACGGCGATACCCGCGGCAAAATCGAGAAACTCGTTCCCGTCCAGATCTTCCACGCGAACTCCACGCCCGCGTTTGGCAACTAGCGGATATGAGCGCGTATAACTCGGCGAGATCAGCCGGTGGTCAGCTTCGACTGCGGCCCGGCTCTTCGGCCCCGGCAGCGTGCCGCTGATCTTCGGTCCATATTGTGCATGTAATTCCTGCTTGGTCATCGCACTCTCTCCTCGGCAAATTCGGTTTTGGCGGCCTGGCGCTTGATCGCTCCGTGCATTCAGTGCTGGATGCGGCGCGGCCACGGATTCCAGCGAATGGAATCGCTTATTTCTCTCAGGACCCACTTAGGGCCACTGCAGGCGAGGATCTTCGGCGGTAGGTAGCGCTAGTCGCCGCCGAAGAGGCTAGGTCGCGTACGAGTAGGCAGCACGCGCAGATGCTTCCGCGGGCACATACGCTGCGCGCGCGAACGCGACCAGCGCTTGGTAGCTGGCGGGTGTTGAGGCTCCCGGCTGGCGCATGTCTGCATGGATTCTCCGCTAATCGTCAGCATACCATGCAGCGCATTCGCGCTTCCACTTGCACGGACGCGCCTTTTTCAGATCTATAAAGGTGCCTTCGGCAGGAACACATTCGCGGGAACCAGCGCTCTGGGAGTTTCTCCGTCCAACGAAACCGTCCCCTGTTCGAAAGCCTTTAGGCTCCCTGCGTCGGCGGCCATCGTCATCCAGCACGCGGCGCCCTTCTCCAGCACCGCGCAGGCAATCTCAAAGGTAAACGAGCTTTCGGTGTGGTTTTTGGGCGTTCCCTTCGCACGTTCAATCCATACTGTGTGGCTGCCAAGTGAATAGGTCGACTGCAGCGGCCCGGTTACATCAAAGGTTTGCTTCATTCCTTCCGCTGCACCCTCGCCGAAGTTTTCCAGGTCACTCGCCGTCATAGTCTGCCCATAGCAGGAAAAGGGAAGGGCCACGACCACAACGACCGATGCTGGATTTCCATGCCTGGCGGTCATAGCAACTTCTACGCATGCGTCTCCCTTTGTAGCAGAGGCGATAGTCGGGTAGGGAACCACGGGCTTCGGTGCCGTCGGAGGGAGCACAAATTCCCAATCGGACGGCAAGCTGTAACTAAAGCCGATATCGTCTCTCTGCACTCGAGCCACCGGTACGGGTGCTGCACCCGCCGTTGCAGCAGCGGTCGCAGCCGCCGCTGAACCTGCCGGAGTTTGTGCGGTAAGGGGCGAAAAGCCAAGAGCGAAAAGTGTCACTGCCAGCGGAATGCGCATTGCAATCAGTTTCGTTCGCCGGCTGGATAAGTGCAAGCCGTTCGCACCGAATCGATCTCGGGGGAATCCGGCGGCTACTTGAGGAAGAAAGCTGATCCCGACGCCGCCACGCCCAGCGCTGAAACAACCAGCCCAATGTGCCAATACACGCGGCTTCGCGTCAGCAGCGTGATGGACACGATCACCAGCCCGATCTCAAGCAGCACTTCGCCCAGATCGAACCGGTCTGCCTTCGCTTCTCCCTTGTCCACGCTATTCTGGAGCGCCGTGGCAGTCGTCTGATCCTGGACGAGCTCCGCCGACCACTTTTTCTCGTGATCCGAATAACCCTTCGCAAGCTTGGCGGCGGCATCTTTGTTGTCGAGGGTGACCACGCTCATTAAGTCAGATTCCAATTGAGTGTTGTATTCGCGAATCTTTTGCGCCTGATACTCATTCCACTGGTCGGTCGCGCGATTCTGGTTGAGCACCGCGTCCTCATGCGTGCGGCCGCCCAATACGGTGGTCACAGCCAGGAGCACGGCCAGCACGCTCATCGAAAAGGCGACTGGCCGAAGCGGTTCTTCTTTCGCTCCCTGCTCCAGATTCTCCTTCAGGTCCTGCACTTCGCTCGCGTCCATAACGTTGCGCCTTTTCATATTGAATTGGGGGGCTTTCGGGGGGAAGCCAGCATCATCAGAGTACGAACCCATCATACGCAAGGCCGTCGGCCTGAGCGAAGTTCTTGCCTGGCACTGCTGTCATCCTGAGCGAAGTTTGGCCGGATTTTAGGCCGAATGTAGTCGAAGGAGCTGCATTTATCTTTCAACCGATTCGGAATCACGGCACGAATCGCCGGAAGCCCGAAGTTTATTTCCGCTTCCAGCGTACGCCGTCCTTCGAATCCTCAATCACAACGCCCTTTTCCGCCAGCTCATTGCGAATCTGGTCGGCGCGGGCAAAGTTGCGCGCCTTTTTGGCCGCCGTGCGCTCTGCCACCAGAGCATCAATCGCCTCATCGGTCAGAGCTTGCGCGGCCCGCAATTTCGGCGCCACGTCCGCCATCCTGCCCGTCTCCTCCGCCCACGCGAGAGCGCGCCGTGTCGTCTCCGCATCCCGGTCCTCGATCACGTCAAACACCGCGTCGAAGTCCTTCAGTACCGGCAGAATCGCATCGCGGTCCTCCGCAAAAAACTGCCCCTGATCGATCGCCGTGTTTCCGGCCCGCACCAGTTCAAAGATCGGCGCGAGCGCGTCAGCTGTATTCAAATCATCGTTCAGCGCGTCTCTGAAGTCGGCCTTCGCCTTTTTTGCGGCCTCTTGAATCGCCGAATTCTCGCCCATCTCGAACTTCCCTGTCGTCAGCCGCGCCTTAAATGTCCGCAGACGGTCGATCGCATTCGTTGCGTCGACCAAGCTGTCGAAGGTGAAGTTGAACTGTCTGCGGTAAGGCACCGCGATCAGCGCCAGCCGGATCGCCGACGCCTTATAGCCCTTCAGCAGCAGATCGCGCGGCGTATAGAAGTTGCCTTCGCTCTTCGACATCTTCCGCCCATCGACCAGCAGAAACCGCACATGCATCCAATGCCGCGCGAAAGTCTTGTGCGTCGCCGTCTCGCTCTGCGCAATCTCGTTTTCGTGGTGCGGGAACATCAGGTCTTCGCCGCCCGCGTGCAGGTCCAGGGTCTCGCCCAAATATTCCATCGCCATCGCCGAGCACTCGATGTGCCAGCCCGGCCGGCCGCTCCCAATCGCCGTCTCCCACGAAGTTTCGCCCGGCTTGGCCGCCTTCCACAGCGCAAAGTCGCGCGCCGAGTCCTTCTCGTACTCGTCCACGTCAACGCGCGCGCCGTCTTCCATGCCGCTCAGGTCTTTCTTGCTCAGCTTGCCGTATTCAGGAAACGCCTCCAGCCGGAAGTACCATGACCCGTCCTCGGCCTTGTACGCAGCTCCTGCCGCAGCCAGTTTCTCCACCAACTTCACCATCTGCGGGATATTTTCCGTCGCGCGCGCAATCTGCTCCGGCCGCTCGATACGCAGCGCCTCCATGTCTTCGAAGAATGCCGCGACGTAGCGCGCCGTGTATTCGCCAATTGGAACGCCCGCCTCGGTTGCGTTGCGGATGATCTTGTCGTCCACGTCGGTAATGTTCATCACGTGGTTAACATGCATTCCGCTCAGCAGCAGGAAGCGGCGCAGAACGTCAACTTGCAGAAAGGTTCTGAAGTTTCCGATGTGGCCGTAGTCGTAGACCGTCGGCCCGCAGGCATACATCCGCAGCGCCTTGCCGTCGGCAGGCTCCAGCGCATCCAGTTGTCCCGTCAGGGTATTAAAAAGGCGGAGGGTCATCGCTTCGGCGGTTCGTTCGCTGCACGACTCATGTAAGCGCGGCTTTGGTCCAACCAGACCCGCTCAACCCGCGTGAACATGTGCTGTCAGCAGTAGATTCGATTGTAGCAGCGCGCCTTCGCGTTCTTCGGGTAACTCGCACTCATCCCAACCGAACTCAAAGATGTGTGCCCCGGTCCCTTGCACTTGGGGACGGGGGAAGGCAGCCAGATCGGAAAACCTAACAGCGAGAAGCTGCAGCTAGCCCATCATCGCCGTCCAGCCAACGGCGATCAGCAGCATGAGCACCCACCATCCAAACACCGCAATGTAGCCCGAACTGCGTTTCGTCCCGGCTACGACGGCAATGCCGATGCCCAGCAACACCAGTCTCCAGATCGTAATTGCGTCCACCCACGTCGCCAGAGTGTACAACGCCTTGTTCGTCTCCACCGGATCGAGGAACGCGCCAAGATTCGTTGGTGCGAAGTTTTTGATGTTGAACGATTCCGGCGCCATCCCCGAATAAATCACGATGGTCCCCAGAAGGGCCCTGAAGATCTCCGGCAGCCACGCATAGTAAGAAACGGCAAAAATATCGGCAAACTTCGCCCTGCCGCCAAATCCGAAATTGATGGTTGCCATGAGGATGAGCGACATAAGAGCTACGACTCCCATGGCAATGATGGGCCCGCCGATAAACGCTCCCTCTGTGACATACACCGTGATCTTGTTGCCCATCGCGCGCTGGTCCGGAGTAGCGTTTGCCATCCGCTCCTGCGCCTTCGGGTCCATCCGAATCTGGTTGTCGATCGCCTGTTGAACTCCGACCCTCTGCATCATCGCGAAGAAAAAGATGTAGGAAAAGAACGCGCCAATGATCAGCGGCAACCACCAGCTCCTGTTCCCTCGCTTAATGTCCTCAAACGTTTTCGATGGCGCCGTAAATGTGTCCCCTACGCGCTGCCACTGCGTCAATCCCGCACCCTCTTGCGCCACGCCCGCTGGTTGAACTCCCATATCGCTCATGATTCCGCCTTTCGAATGCCTTTTCCGGATCGTTGCCTTGTGCCCTGGTCCTGAAACTCGCATCAGGAATGAACTGCCATCCTCACCAATTGAAGTGTCATCCTGAGCGAGTCCGCCGCGGCGGACGATCGAAGTCGCATGGGGATCTGCATTTCAGACTCCCGGTCAATGCAAAATCCGAGGCACAACACTCAATCGTGCCCGCCCGCGATTGTACCCTGAGCGCGCGTCAAGAATCGAATGAATTTTGTTGGGGAATGATCGTTTGAATCGATGCGCTCACGAGCGAAGGCTCAGGATTGCCGGCCAACTACTCTCCCTGCGCCTCAAGCTGCTCGGCCGTCAGCTTCCGCGGCCGGTCCGCAACCGGCTTCGCCGGCGTGGCCGGCCCCATATTTCCCACCGGCACATAGCTCTTGTAAACAGTGATGTGGAAACACGCCTGCTTGAACTCTTCTTCCACATCGATCTTTCCCGCCGCCTCGAGGCCCATCAGCCGTGTCCGCATCCAGGCCATCTCCGCCCGGCTCAGGCCTTTCTTGGCGATATCGATTGTCGCGCCGGTCAGGTGCGGGCTCACCAGGTCGCCTTCCGCCGGCGCAGCATTGCCATTCGTCCTCTCGAGACGCTTCTGGTACTCCACTGTCCGCACCGCAGAGCTCACCTCAATCGACCGGTGAAACGCCGCATCGTGCGCCTTTGCCAGGTCGGCCAGGAACTTCGCGGTCCACGGCCGGCAATAGCGGTGATTCTCTTCCAGGTCTGGATTCACGGTCAGCGCGCTCGAAATCGGTATCGGCACAAGAAGCTTGTCGGCAATGCGCGCAGCCAGATCCGCTTCGTCCTCGATCCGCTCCAGCCCCTCCGCTTCAAGCCGATCGTTTTGCCGCTCCAGCGACGCTAACGAGCCGCGCAGCGGCAATGGCATCCCGCCCCTCGGAATAACCAGTGAAGCTATGTCGCTCTTCGTCTTTGCGCCCGCGGAACCGGCTGCCTCTCCGGATTGCCTTAAGGCTGCCGCGCTGGTCTTTTTGCTGGCCTCGGCTGCCACGTCGTCTTTTCTGTCTTCTGTCGTTTTTTCTGCACCGGATTCGTCCGGCCCCATTCGTTCAACGGGCTGTGTCCCCGCGTCAGAGCTGTCATCAGACTCTGCGGGAATCGTCGCCGGCATCGCCGCGCGCTCCGAGCTTATCCGCTGCGAGTCCGTGCTCGGCGACTGGTCTGTCTCCGCTTGCCCGGTCTCAGGCGCTGAATAGCCGTCTGCCGCGTCGTCCGGCTCAGTAGAACGCGCCGGCCGGTTTTCTTCCGGCCGCCATGCGGCCCGCTCAAGCCTCACCCGCCGCATCGAGCGGCGGCGTACCGTCCGTATCATGCGGCGCCGTGGCGCCTGCACGCCCCCACGTTCTCTGAGAATCGCAAGCCCTGCCGCGCGTCCCACCTCTTCAGGCGTACGCTTAGCTCGCGTCGTGGTTGAATTCTCGTGGCTGTTGGCGTGCTGTCTCTCGACTTGGCCCGCGCTACGCAGCTGCGCCGGACGGTGCGACGCATGCGCAGTCGTCGCCGTGCCCGCTTTTCGCTGGGTCTTGTTCGAAGGGCTTGTCTGGGAGCTGAGCGTACCGGCTGTTGCGAACATAGCCAGCGCGACCGCCATGAGTGCGGTAGGGCGCATGAGGGGGAGTGCGGACAATCGAGAGCTTCTCCAGTCTACGTCGATCCGCAACATCATCCGAGTGCCTTTGCGGATTCGTATTCGTCTGATAATTGGACGCGCTGGGCGCGTGATCGGCTCGTCGCCGTCAAATCAGCTTGCCGGAGGCGGCGGTGCGGCTTGGTCCCCGCCGATCGGCACGATCGGCTTTGCCGGGGGCGTGAGGGCAAAGCCCTTCCGAATCAGCGCGAATCCCCCCTCCGGAAGCTCGGCCTGCAGCAGTTGGTTCTCGGGCCCTGAGAACAGCTCCGTGTTCGACCCCGCGATGGTGGCCTCCAGGTGGTGTACCGTGACGGGCTTTCCATCCAACGTTCCCTCCTGGTCCGGGTAGGTCGCCAGCCGCACTGGCTCAATCGAGCCCGTCTCCTTGGGCAAAATCACCCAAAGGCTGCGGTTATTCTGCGCTCCCGCAAGTATCAGAAGCGTCTGCAGCGCGCCCGCGTCAAAGTCCGGCAGAAACACAGCGCCAGCGTGCGCCGCCAGCCTGGCGGTGGAGGTCTTTCCGTTCGCTGAGATATTCAAGAGGAACTGCGCCGCATCGGGCGCTGCTACCACATTCACTGCTTCGCCGTTCACCGTCGCGCTCAGCAATACGTGCTTAAGGTCGCTGCCCGCGCTCAATTGCTCGTTCTTCGAAAGCGCGTAGTCCAGCCCCTGCATCACGACCTTCACCAGCGAGGTCGAGTCGTAGCCATCTTTCGTCGCGGTGAATTGGAAGTTCGCCGAACCTACAGCCTGGCCGTTCTGCGCGATCTCGAAGTTGCCGGCCTGCGCCCTGGCGTCAACCGCCGCAACTCCAATGACCGAAACCAAAGAAACAATGCCCAAAATCGAGAAGCAATTCAGTCGCCGCACAAGTGCTTATCCCCTGTCAGATTAGACACCCATCGCGCAAAAGGGTTGCGATGACGAACTTCATCCGCTGAGGTTGCCCGATCCTAAACCACGAAGCATTGCGGAGAGCTTAGGGTGGGGTCGGACATGGCTCGACCCGACACGAGCAAGCTGATAGCGGGCGCTAAAGAACTTCCAGTTTCACAAGTTCGCTGCGCAATTCCTCCGCCCCTGTGAATCGGATCGCCTTCATCCCCACACCCACCGCACCGTCCACATTCTCCTGCCGGTCGTCGATAAACAACGTCCTCGCAGGATCAGATCCCAGAATGTCCAGCGACCGGCGGTAAATCGCCGGATCGGGCTTCCGCAGGCCTACGTAGCACGAGCTGAACGCCACCTTGAAATACCGGCGCAGCCCGAACTTCGCAAAGCGAAAATCGTTCGTTTCCCGCGCCTCGTTGTTCAGCGCGCCGATGAAGTACCGATTGGCCGCGGAAAGTTCCGCGAGAACTCCGAGAGCGCCATCTTCCAGCACCTTTGACTGCGCCAGAATGAATGCGAAGAACTCGTCGCGTGAAAAGCTCCTCGGCTCATAGAACACCGCCGCGTCCAGATACTGATTCACGTCGATCTCGCTTCGCTCCCACGCTGCGAAAACTTTTTCGTGCCGGATCTCAAGCTCCCGTGCATTCAGGCTGAACCTTGCCACCGCAGCCGCGCGCTCTTCGTGGTCCCATCCGTTGGTCAGCAGCACTCCGCCCACATCAAACAGGATCACGTCGAAGGGAAGCATCGGCGACTCTTTCCCGCGCTGCGCGCGTTCATATCTTGGGATCGAACGGTGCGTGTCCCGCCGACTATCGCTCGTACTTCGCTTCGATGGCGAGCACCTTCTTGAACCGCCGCTCGAAGCGGCTTTCCTGCCCCTGAAACCTGGCCCCGATGAACGCGTGCACCAGCTCAAATGCCAGCGCCGAACCGATGATCCGCGCCCCCATCACCAGCACATTCATGTCGTCGTGTTCCACGCCCTGGTGCGCCGAATAGGTGTCGTGGCAAATCCCCGCGCGAATGCCCGGAATCTTGTTCGCGGCCACGCAAACACCCACGCCCGACCCGCAGATCAAGATTCCGCGCGGCGCCACGCCCGCCTTGATCGCCTCGCCCACTTTCTCCGCAAAATCGGGATAGTCGTCCTCGGGCTCGTACGTGAAAGCCCCCACGTCGATGACCTCATGCCCCGCCGCCGACAGATTTGCGCTCACCTCTTGCTTCATCGCAAATCCAGCGTGATCCGAACCGATAACTAACTTCACGGTGCCTTTCCTTTCAACAGAGCAAGTCAGCGCGCCGACTCGCTATTTCACCAGCTTCTTCGCTCTCGCCGCCATGTTTTCCGCGGTGAATCCGAATTCCTTCATGACCACCGGCCCTTGGGCCGACGCGCCAAAACGGTCCAGCCCGATCACGTCGCCGTTCGAGCCCACATACTTCCACCACCCCAGCGTCGCGCCCGCTTCAATCGCCACCTTCGGCACGCTCGCCGGCAGCACGCTTGCCTTGTACTCGACCGTTTGCTCCTCGAAGATTTTCCAGCTCGGCATGCTCACCACGCGCGCGCTGATTCCTTCGGCCGCCAACAGCTTGGCCGCGCCCTGCGCCAGCTGAACCTCAGAGCCGGTGCCAATCAGAATCACCTGCGGATTCTGAGCATCTTCGAGCACGTACGCTCCCTTGCTCGCGCCGGCATACACATCGTGCTTCGCCGAATCGATCACCGGCACATCCTGCCGCGTCAGCGCGAAGAAGCACGGCGCTTTGCGCTCCAGAGCCAGCCGCCAGCAAGCCGCCGTCTCATTCGCATCGGCCGGGCGGAAATCCGTCATGTGCGGCACCGCGCGCAACGCCATCAGGTGCTCAATGGGCTCGTGTGTCGGTCCATCCTCGCCCACACCGATCGAATCATGCGTGAACACGAACAGCGACGGCGCCTCCATGATGCACGCAATCCGCAGCGCCGGCTTCGCGTAGTCGGAAAAAACAAAGAACGTCGATCCGAACGGCCTCACTCCGCCGTGAACCGCCATCCCGTTCACTGCCGCGCACATTCCCAGCTCGCGCACGCCAAAAAACACATTGCGCCCCGCGGGATCCTCGGCAAAGTGATTGCTGTTCTTGAAAATCGTTTTCGTCGACGAGGTCAGATCCGCAGCCCCGCCAAACAATTCCGGAACGCTGTCAAAAATCGCGTTCATCACCACTTGCCCCGCGTTGCGCGTAGCCACCGGCTTGTCCACCGGGAAACTCGGAATCGTCTTCTCCCATCCGGCCTTCAGCTTTCCCGCCTGCGTGCGCTCAAACTCCGCCGCAAGCTCTGGAAACACCGACTTGTATCCGGCGAAGAGCTTGTTCCACTCCGCCTCTTGCCCCGCGCCGCGCTTCTCCGCCTCGCGCCAGTTCTTCAGCGCGTCTTCCGGCACGTAAAAGCTCTGGTCTTCCGGGAACCCAAAAAACTTCTTCGTCGCCGCCGTATCCTCGGCGCTCATGGCCTCGCCGTGAACCTTGTTTGTCCCCGCTTTCGGGCTACCGTAGCCGATCACCGTCCGCACCGCGATCAGCGATGGCTTGTCCGTCACCGCCTTCGCAGCCGTAATCGCCGCTTCAAGCCCATCCAGGTCGTTCCCATCCATCACGCGTTGCACATGCCAGTTGTAAGCTTCGAAGCGCTCGTAAACATCTTCGGTAAAGCTCCACTCCGCAGGCCCGTCGAGCGTGATCAAATTGTCGTCATACAGCACAATCAGCCTGCCCAGCCCCAGCGTTCCGGCCAGCGACGCCGCCTCGTGCGAAATCCCTTCCATCAAATCGCCGTCGCCGCACATCACAAACGTGTGATGATCCACAACGTTGAAGCCTGGCTTGTTATAGGTCGCCGCCAGATGCTTCTCGGCGATGGCCATGCCCACGCCCATTCCAAATCCCTGTCCCAGCGGCCCAGTCGTCGCTTCTACGCCGTCGGTTAATCCGTATTCCGGATGCCCGGGCGTGATCGATCCCCATCTCCGAAAGCTCTTCAGATCGTCCAGCGCCACCTTGTAGCCGCAGAGAAACAGCGTTCCGTACAGCATCGCCGACGCATGCCCGTTCGACAGCAAAAAACGGTCGCGGTCAACCCACTTTGAGTGCGCCGGATTGTGCTTCATCACCTTGTGAAACAGCAAATAGCTCATCGGAGCGCAACCCAGCGGCGCCCCCGGATGCCCGCTGTTGGCCTTTTCTACCGTGTCCAGCGCGAGCAAACGTAATGTATCGATCGAAAGTTGGTCGAGTGAGAGAGCAGCAATCCCGGATGCCATAAGAGTCTTTAAAATCCTTTCGTTGAGATGCTCAACAATTGCATGTCACTTTGAAGTCGCTTCCAACTTTACTTACACAATCTTGACCTTCACATTGTATCCAAGCCAGCTATCCGATTCCTGCCAGTGCATGGTCCATT
Organism: uncultured Acidobacteriaceae bacterium; assembly: GCA_963762905.1. GTDB lineage: Bacteria > Acidobacteriota > Terriglobia > Terriglobales > Acidobacteriaceae > Telmatobacter. The sequence goes on from CAVXMJ010000034.1 coordinate 77,230, forward strand.
CCAGCTCCTGAATGCCCGATGCCGGCTTGATGTCGGCGCTGAATCCCGCGCTGCCCAAACCCCGGCTCAGAGCCTTGTTCACCGTCTTCCACCCATCGTCGGTCCACGTGACGTCAAAGAAACGATCGTCCAGAATCCGCAGCGTGCTTCCCGCATCCATCCGCTCAATGGGCCGCATGCGGCTATAAATCTCCACGTCCCGTCTGCGCTTCTTTTGGCCCTCCGGTTCCGAATACCGCTCATACACTGGATCGATGCGGTCGAACACTTTTCCGTCTACTGCCGAGCGCAATAACTTCAAATATTCCGCATGCGCCCACACCAGTGGCACCGCCGATCCCGCCGGCTGGCCCTTCTTCAAGCTCCGGTCCGGCCGGTCCGCCTCATCCCATACTTGTTCCGGAAGCAACTGCCCGCAACTTGCATACCCCTCGTACGTCTTGATCAACTCGCTGATGTCCCTGCCCGCCGCCAGCTCGCGGTGCGCTCGTTCGCCGGTCAGCAGCGGCCATACACGCCCCTGGCCCCATCCCTCATAGGGCCCTCCATCCGGCCGCTGCCCGTAGCCGTCGAAGTTGTAGCGCAACCACCCTGGTCCCTGCGGCAGATCGCGCTTCAACACCGCGTCCACCACCTTCAGCGAATCCACAATCAGCGGGTCGTCCGCTCGCCTCACGCCGTAGCGCACCAGTTCCAGAAATCCTCCATCGATAATCTCGCGCGCTTCAAACTCCGTCCGCGTCCCAGGAGGCCGGTTCGCAAGCTGGATCATTTCGTCACCGCAGCCTTCGTGCGCGTGAGCCTCGCCGCACTCCGGCGGCCTGATCCGCATGTAGTGCCGCTTCACGTCCGGGAGCAGCACGCCATCATTCGTTACCGTCCAGTCCTCAAGATGCCCCTCGATCCAGTCGGCAAACTCCTCGAGAAACTGTCCCAGCTCCTCCGCCTCGTGCGCCCGCGCCATCTCCGCCGCGCAAATCAATCCGCCGATTACCGCTGCCAGCGTTGAAGGCGAGTATCCCGCATTCTCTTCCCAACGCTCCTGTTGCGTGATCGGCGCTTGCCGCACCAGGCATCCAGCTGCCCGCTCCACAAAAGGAAACATGTGCAACTCGCCCAGCCCGCCCGCCTTCCACAGCCGCCACGCGAGGATGATCGGAAACGCGACCTCGTCGAGCTGCTTCCCGCTCCAGTACGGCCTTCCGTCGATCCAGAAATTCTGTGCGAACCCTCCATCCACCTGCTGCGTGCACGCGAGATAGACCAGCGCCCGCCGTGCTGTCTCCGATCTTCCGCATGCCAGCAAAGCTGTCGCAGTCTGCACCATGTCGCGCGTCCACACCAGGTGGTATCCGCCCAGGTCGTCGTCGCCCTTTGTTTGCCCCCATGGAATCGATGCCGACGCCACGAACGCGCCCGAGAACTCCTTGTCTTCGTGCGCCAGCAGCACCGCATGGCTGGCGCGCATCAGCATGCCGCCATCCTGCGCCTTCGCCGCCAGTTCGTCGGGATGCGCTGCGCGCTTCCACTGATCGATGAATCGCTTCTTCTGCTCCTCGAACGGCACTGACAGCGCCCCCATCGTCTTCTGTGCCGCCGTATGGTGCCCTTCCCCAATTCCAATTGCCAGCGTGAACTCACGCACGGCCATTTCGCCTTCGACCTTGGCCACGACCTCACCGGCCACACCTTCCCGCGCGCTCCTCAAATCGTCAATACACCCCAGGTCGATCTCGCCCATCACTGCTATATTCCCGTTCGACGCCAACCCAAACTCCCAGTTCATCTTCATGTTCTGCATCAGGTCCTGCCAGCCGTCGCTCGCGCCCACAAACCCGCAGCTCATGCGCGTGAATCCGCAGCTCGCAGTCATCACCAGCGACCACCCGTTCTTCCACGCCAGCAGTACGTTGTGCCCCGCGATGTCCAGCGCCCGCGCCGAGTTCCCCGCCCCGCCTCCATCCAGGTGCGGCGCAAGCAGCGCATACAACTTCAGCCGCGGCATCAGGTCTTTGAGCGCTTCCAGGCGCACCCGCTGCAAGACCACCCCGTGGTGCGGATCGGCAATCATCTCCTTGGTCAGCGTGTAGCGCCCGTCGGGATCGCGGTTCACATACCGCACTCCCAACGCGTCCGGGTCGATGTACTCGAAGCTCGTCTTCATGTCGCGCTTTTCTTCGTGGACAAACGTCTCCCCGTCGGTCAGCAGGAACTCCATGTCGCGTACCTGCGGGTGATCGATCGTGGCGCAATAGACTTCGTTCAAGATTCCGTGCGAGCAGGTGAACCAAATCCGGCTCGAACCCGAATACGCCGTCACCACTGCATCCTTCACGCTTGAAGTCCAGCGCGGCTCAAGGCCCGGATTGCCAAAGGCCTCGCCCTGCTGCTCAAGCCACCGGTACATCGGCTGATCGCTCATTCTCGCTCGCTATTTCCGGGGTTGGGAAAATTGAAATTCAAATTCAAGTAGGGGGGAAAGCTTGTTCGAGGGCTAATGCTCGTTTGAAGGCCGGGGAAAGCCGCGCACCGCTCCCAGTCTTCGACGCTCGCCGCCTGTAGGTGGATGCTAAATCCTTCACCCCACCCAAATCGTCAACGCAATTTCAAATTCATCGTCTGCAAGAGTCGCTGACTCGCTAACCTGCCGACTCGCTTCCTACTTCCCCGCCGTCCTCGCCCGCACCAGCATGTACTTCACTCCCGCCTCGAGTTCCTGGGCCGTCACATCCTCGACAACGCCCGCATCGCCAATCCCCACAGGCAGCACGAACCGCCTCACTCCACCCACATTCTTCTTGTCGCGCCCCGTCGCTGCCATCACTTTCGCCGCCGTCACCTTCAACTTCGGCCACGGCCCGTACCGGTAAATCAATTTCTCCATCCGCTCCATCTGCCCGCCGGTAATCGTTCCGCGTCTCCGCGCCACCGCCAGCGACGCCACCATCCCCCACGCCACCGCCTCGCCGTGCAGCATCGCTTTATACCGTGTCGCCTGCTCCAGCGCGTGCCCCACCGTGTGTCCCAGGTTCAGGATCATCCGCAGGCCGCCCTCGCGTTCATCCTTGCGCACCACCTCGGCCTTCATTCGCACCGACGCCGCGATCACCCGCTCCAAGGCTTTCGGCTCGCGCGCCAGAATCTCCTCCGCGTGTTCCTCCATGAACCGCACCAGCGCCCGGTCGCGAATGAACCCCGCCTTCACGCTCTCCATCAACCCAGCGCGCAGCTCGCGGTCGGGCAGCGTTCCCAGCACGCCGATATCGGCAAACACCGCTCGCGGCTGATGAAAATTCCCGACAAGATTTTTGCCTTCGGGCAGGTTCACGCCCACCTTGCCGCCCACGCTCGAATCCACCTGCGCCAAAAACGTCGTCGGAACTTGAACATAATTAATGCCGCGCATGAACGTAGCGGCCACAAACCCGCCCACGTCGCCCACAATCCCGCCGCCAAACGCAATCAGCAGCGATCCACGGTCGCCGCCCGCCTTCACCATCTCGCGCAGCAGCCGCTCCACGCTCTTCATTGTCTTGTGTTGTTCGCCGGGCTGCAGAAACAGCGTCACCGGCGCTTCGTCAAACGACCGCAGAAACTTCTTTGACCACAGGGCCCAAATCTCTGGCGAGGTCAACACAAACACGCGCCGCGGCAATCGCCCCACCGCTCGCTCAATGCGCGGCGCCAGTTCCTGGAGCAACCCACTCCCCGCAAACACGTCGTACTTCGCCGAAGCCGTCTCAACCCGTATCGTCTGCACAATGATTTCAATGATAGAAGACCGACGCGCACCCGACTCGGTCTTGTAACGCGGCCGCTTGGCCGGCTGTCGTGCGAAAGCCTGCCCTGAGCGAAGTCGAAGAATCCTCGCCCGCACATCGCGACTCGCGTATTCGGTGCTAAACTTTGTTCCACTAACCCCGGAGCATCTCTATGCGCCGCGAGTTCGCCGTCGCTCTCCCACTACTGCTGCTCGCCGCTCGCGCCGCTGGACAACAGCCTGGCATGCCCACTCCCCGGCCGGCGCTCGCGCAACTCCCAAGCGTCACCGTCCACTACGCCGGCCCGGGCGTCACGGCGCCGGAGCTGTATCCGCCTACTGTTTCGATCTACGTCCCCCGGCGCTGCATCGATCTCGACGGCGTGGTCAAGCTCTCCGCTCTCGTCGATGAAAATGGCGTTCCCCGCGGTATTCAAACGCTCCAATCGGACGACGCCCGGCTGAACGACTTCGCCACTGAGCTCGTTGCCGAACAGCGATTTAGACCGGGCACCTACAACAACAGTCGGGCCGCCGTCGCGATCGCCGTAACAGCCGCTCTACATACCTGTGTCCTCCCGGCGAAAAAGAAACTCACCGAAGAAAACACCGCTTTAACTCTGAGATCGCACCCATTTATCGAAGTTACCGTCCTCGCGTCGCCCCCAGCCTCATCAGAAACCGCGAGCCCCGCACCCGTGGCCTTTACGGCGAACTCCGGAACCACCAATCAGTTGGCAGGCAGCACCGGCGCCCCGACGCCAATCTTCCAGCCGAATCCGCAATACACAAGATTGGCAAAGCGAAACAATATCGTTGGTACATGTCTGATTGGAGCCACCGTCGACGCCTTCGGCGTTCCGCAGGACGTGGACGTTGTCTCGAGCCTTGAGCCCAGCCTGGACGAAAACGCGATTGAGGCGATTAAGACATGGCGTTTCAACCCCGCGCTTCAAGGTGGAAGTGTTCCGGTCCCTTTTGGAATAACGATCGCCGTAACCTTCTGGCACCAGGAAAAGATGTTCATTTCGTTCACAACCATCCTGCCAAAACCCTCCAGCGCCGTTATCTTCAGCGTCACCCCGAATTCGGCAAACAACATCAGCGCACCGGTTCTGCTCAACGCAGATGAATTCCAGCCCGAGTACTCGCCTTATGGCCAACTCGCTCGAATAACCGGCATGTGTGTTGTCGCCTTCATCGTTGACACGAATGGCGTGCCGCAAAATGTGCGCGTCGTGAAGAGCCTCGAATCAAGCATGGATGCGAACGTCGTCGCTGCTGTCAATGAAATGCGGTTCAAGCCCGCCCTCAAGAGCGGAACCACACCCGTAGTTGCTGAAGTGATCATGCCGGTCAATTTCAAGCTCAGAATTCCCAAGCGCCAGATGCTCGAAAGCGCGCTCACAGCAGCCATTTTCATCTTCGGAATATGATTAGGCGGCCGGATCACGACCGATTCTGAGATCTGGGATGGTTCGAACTCGTGAACAGGGAGCTGGCGGGCACACCAAGAGATCAGCCTGCCGCCCGCATCTCTTCCCGCACAATCCGCCGCAGCGTTTCCTCGAACTTCGGAGCCTTCCCTTCCACATGCTGCCGCAGTGCCTCGTTGATTAGCGTCTGGTAGCCGGTCGCGCCGCCCGAGGCATCGGCCACTTTCAGAAAGTGGCCCACCAGATCCTCATCCAGCCGGATCGTGATCCGCGTCTTGCCGCGCGGCTCCGGCTCCTTGGGCGCAATCCGCCGTCGCTTCCCCTGGCTGAAATCGTATCCCTGCTTCATCTCCGCTCCTCGTATTGGCTGCGCTCCTGCGGTCCGGCCATCGGTGCAGAAATAATGCGAACGTTCTCGCCCCGACAGCAATAGACAACCACCAGAACCGCTTCTTCGCTCCTGTCCAGATTGAAACGAACCTCACCTCGTGCGGGTCCGAATCGTCGTCGGTAATCGTGATCGCCTCGTCGTCATCAAACACCGGCAGCGACTCGGAAAACCAGACCCCATGTTTCCTGTAGTTCGCTTCCGCCTTCCGAGCGTCCCACTCGAATCTCACCGAACACCTCATTATATGCACAGTTTGTGCATACATTCAACCCTCGTATACCAACCCTCGATTGTGAACCATCCTGCGAGCCTCGCCTGATTCAGTGCTAGACTCTCTGCACCAACTGCGGAGAACTCCCATGCGCCGCGAATTTGCCGTCGCCCTCCTGGCCGTCATGCCGTTTCCCTTCTTCGCCACCGCCCAGCAGACCGCCCCACCAACCGACACGACAGCGCCGACCCAAGCCAACGCTCCCGGACCCTATAAAATCGGAGGCCGCATCGGTGCTCCTTTCGTCATTCATTCCGTGGCGGCGCAGTACACGGATGAAGCGCGGCGTGCCAACTACCAAGGCGTTTGCCTGATTGGCCTGATCGTGAATGCACAGGGAAACCCAGTGAATGTTCATGTTGTGCGACCGCTCGGAATGGGATTGGACCAGAAGGCAATCGAAGCCGTTCGGCAATACAAATTCAGGCCCGCAATGAAGGACAGAAAAACGCCCGTTCCTGTCATGGTCACCATCGAGGTGAATTTCCGGCTGTAGAAAGCTCCGCCGAACCCGTCGGTTTTCTCGGCCGCGAGCAAATTCGGCGAGGCTGCGCAGCATCTGGGGCCTACATCGCCGCCATCATCACGCCGCTCCCGTGCAGGCGGTTTTGGAACGGTCCGGGTCATAAAATCGACGAAATTTGACAAAATTTGTCGACGGTTTTGGAGTAGATTTGCTGATTACAAAGCGGTTAAGTTGAAAAATACGCTTAGAGCGGTATAAAAATCACTCGTTTCCCGATTTCAGGGTCACGCGCGAGCTGAGATGGGCGACTTTGACCGCGTAAAAGAGCCGGGCATTGAAACGCCAACCGGGTTTCCCTGAATCTTGGCGAGTTGGCCGCGCTGGCAGGTTGGCGAGTTGGCGGGTTCGCTACACATAAGACAAGTGTAGCTATGTTCGAGAACTAATCGGCAAACTTCGGAAGATAGAGACCGGAAGTCAGAGAACAGATAATGAAGGAGTTATGGGGACAGGGCCCAATTATTTTGGGTGCGGGGTCTTGACAACCTCTGGCGGCTGCGGGCGACTTAGGGAGCAGGCCGCGACGCACGGCGCACGGCTGACGGCCACTAACCGCAAACGACGGCCCACGGCCCACGTCCCACGAACCACGATCTACGAACCACGATCCACGATCTACGATCTACGGACGAGGGCTCTGCGTCCGCGTTCACCGCCCACCGTTCACCGTCTTTGCCGCCAGCGCCGCCGCCGCGCATGCCGCCAGAATCGCCCCAATCACCACCAGTGAAAGCGTCGCCGGCACTTCGACCCACTTCGCCGCCAGCATCTTGAGCGCCGCGAAGGCCAGAATCGCGCCGAGGCCGTAGTGCAGATACTTGAAGCGGTCGAGCATCGCAGCCAAGCCAAAGTAGAGCGAGCGCAGCCCCAGGATCGCCGCCACATTCGACGTGTACGCCACAAAGGGATTGTGCGTAACCGACAACACTGCCGGAATGGAATCCGTGGCGAACAGCAGGTCGGTGACTTCAACCGCCAGAATCACTGGCAAGAGCGACCCTTTGGCCGGCTGCAACCGCACAATCCAGTCGGGAATCGCAGCACGCGGCGAGCCCTCGCGCACCAGCCGCCAAGCCGCGTACAGCAAAATCAATGCAAAGATCCACGTCACCCACTCAAACTTCTGCAGCAACGTTATGCCGATGGCGATGAACGCGGCGCGCAGCACAAACGCGCCCCACACGCCCCACTGCAACGCCGTATGTTGGCGCTGCGTGCTGATGCGGAACCCCTCAAACAGAACCAGGAAGACGAACAGATTGTCGATACTCAGCGAAGTTTCGATCGTGTATCCAGCCACAAATTCGAGCGCTGTCTGCTTGCCCATGGTCATGGCGATCCAGCACGCGAATCCCGCGGCAGCCAGCGCCAATCCAACCGTTACCAGCCATACAAACGCCTGCGCATGCCGCGACTCGCGACGGTGGCCGGGCAGGAGCGAATCTGCCAGCAGAATCATCGCCACTACCAGGTGAAAGCCAACCCACCATGCCCATGTCGCGCCCCAAATCATAGCTGGATGCTACAGCACGGCAGCAGTGTCTGAGACTCGGCGCCGACGGCGCAAACCGAGCCGCTGAACTCGCTCATTCGCGTGACTCCGCATCCAATTCCCGCTACCTTCGCCCGCTTTTGCGCATCTTTTAATCAGGGCACCAAATCCGCGAACCTCTACGAGAAGGGATTTTCATGACCGAGGCGACCCAAAAAGTTCAAGCCGCACCCGCGCAGGCCGCCAATCGATCGTTGGCTCACCGCCCGCGGGTGGTCATCGTCGGCGCAGGCTTCGCCGGCCTTAACGCGGCCAAAGGACTTGCGCACCTGGCGGTAGACGTCACGGTAGTCGATCGCAGCAATCACTACACTTTCCAGCCGCTGCTCTACCAGGTCGCGCTGGCTGTGCTCTCCCCGGCCGATATCGCCCAGCCCATCCGCTCCATTCTGCGCCACCAGCGCAACACGCAGGTGCTGATGGATGAAGTGACCGCCATCGACGCCGCGGCGCACCGCGTCGAGCTGGCCAGTGGTGCGAGCCTCGACTATGACTACCTCGTCCTGGCCACCGGCGCCACGCACTCCTACTTCGGCCATGACCAATGGGAGCCGTTCGCGCCCGGTCTTAAATCCATTGAAGACGCCATCGAGATCCGCCGCCGCGTCTTGCTCGCTTTTGAGCTGGCCGAGCGCCAGATGCTCGAGCAGGGCTGGCACCCTCCGCTCAACTTCGTCGTCATCGGCGGGGGCCCCACTGGCGTGGAGCTCGCCGGCGCCATCAGCGACATCGCCCAGCTCTACATGCGCCACGACTTTCGCCACATCAATCCTGCCAAGAGCCGCGTGCTCCTGCTCGACAGCGGGCCGCGCGTGCTCGCCGCCTATCCTGCAGACCTTTCCGCGAAGGCCGAGGCCACGCTCAAGCACTTGGGCGTTGAAGTACACACCAAATCTCAGGTCACCGGCGTCGGTCCCGGATGGGTGGAAGCCAACGGCCAGCGCTACGAGACCGCCGTCACTCTCTGGGCGGCCGGCGTTGAGGCTTCCCCGCTCGGCAAAATGCTCGCCGCGCAGCCTGGCGTCCAACTGGACAAACGCGGCTGCGTCATCGTCGACAACGACCTCAACCCGGACGGCCTGCCGCAAATCTTCGTCCTCGGCGACCTCGCTCACTTCGAGCAGGACGGACATCAGGTCCCCGGAGTCGCCCAGCCCGCCATGCAGATGGGCGATCACGTCGCCAAATTGATCACCGCGGACCTTGCCGGCAAACCGCGCCCGCCTTTCCACTACCTCGATAAAGGCGACATGGCCACCATCGGTCGCATGTCCGCCATTGGCAATGTCGAGTGGCCCTTCAAGGCGCACGTGAGTGGTTTTGTTGCCTGGTTTATATGGGTCACTATCCACATCTTCTTTCTCATCGGATTCCGCAATCGGCTTTCCGTGCTGTCCAACTGGGCCTGGACCTACTTCACCTTCTCGCGCGGTGCGCGCCTCATCACCGGCGACCAGACCCTGCCCGGCTGGACGGAGCAAACCGAAGCCGGCCCCACGAAAAACGGAGCCAAAGCCGCGGACTGAACTCTTGTCCGCCCACACCCATCAGTCGTCAGCCGTCAGCCGTCACGGTTGGAAGGCGCCTCTCTCGAAAAAGACGCGGGAAATCAGAGGGCGCTCGAGTCGCGCGCCGTGGGCGCAGTGGTTGTTAGCCCCGCGCTTCAGCGTGGGGAAAGCGATTCATAATACGGAATCCGGAGTCCCGTAGGTACGGCGCAAGGTCGTTTCCCTTGCAAGGTCCGATTCGAGCTTTCTCCAGTTCCGCTGTCGTAAACTGGTATCGAAATGCTCGATTTAGGATTCGTCCGTTCGAACCTCGAATTGGTTGAAGAAAAGCTTCGCGCGCGTGGCGCCGACCCCGCAGCACTCCTCGGCGATTTCCGCGCTCTCGACAAGAACCGCCGGGAGGCCATTACACTTGCCGAGCAGTGCAAGGCCCGCCGCAATGAGCTCAGCCAGCAAGTCGGCGCGCTCATGAAGGCCGGCAAGAAGGATGAAGCCGCCGCAATCCAGGAAGAGACGCGCACGCTGAAAGAGAAACTCGACGAGCTGGACAAGACCGCTGCCGAGCTGGACGAAAAGCTCCGTCAATCTCTCGCCCGCGTTCCCAACCTCACACGCGACGAAGTTCCCGTGGGCCTTTCCGAAGCCGACAACAAAACTGTAAAAACCTGGGGCGAGCAGAAGAAATTCGAGTTTGCTCCCAAGCCGCACTGGGAAATCGGCGAGGCGCTCGGCATTCTCGATCTTGAGCGCGCTGCCAAATTGAGCGGCGCTCGCTTCGCCGTCTATATGGGCGCCGGTGCGCGCCTTGAGCGGGCCCTCATCAGCTTCATGCTCGATACGCACACGCGCCAGCATGGATACACTGAAGTGCTTCCGCCGTTCATGGTCAATTCCAAGTCGCTCTTCGGCACGGGACAGTTGCCCAAGTTCGCCGAGGACTTGTTTCGCTGTTCCGATGCCGACGCCGACGCAGCCACGCGCGGCGACTACAAAGACAGCGACCACTGGCTCATCCCCACGGCCGAGGTTCCAGTCACCAATCTCTATCGCGACGAAATTCTCGACGACGCGCGCCTGCCCATCTGCTTCGCGGCCTACACTCCATGCTTCCGCGCAGAGGCCGGCGCAGCGGGTAAAGACACCCGTGGAATCATCCGCCAGCACCAGTTCCAGAAGGTCGAGCTGGTCAAATTCACGCGGCCGGAGGAATCGGACGCGCAGCACGAGCGCCTCACCCGTGACGCCGAAGAGATTCTAGAAGCGCTCGGCCTGCCTTATCGGCGAATGTTGCTTTGCACCGGCGACACCGGCTTTTCTTCTGCCAAGACCTATGACCTCGAAGTATGGCTGCCGGGGCAGAATCTCTACCGCGAAATTTCGTCCTGCTCCAACTTCGACGGCTTTCAGGCGCGCCGCGCAAACATCCGCTACCGGCCCACTGCGACACCGGGCGCAAAGGCCAAGCCAGAGTTCGTGCATACCATCAACGGCAGCGGTCTCGCCGTGGGCCGCACGTGGCTCGCGGTCATCGAAAACTACCAGCAGGCAGACGGCTCCGTATTTATCCCTGAGCCTCTTCGCCCCTATATGGGTGGAATGGATAGAATTAACAAAGAGAGATGACGGCATCTTCCACTTCGAGCAACCCGGTCGCTGAACCCAAACGCGGCTTCGCGCAGGTTCTGCGCAGCTATTTCTACTGGACATATTCCCGCGGGTCGTTTCACTACGACATCATGGTCACGCTGATTCTTCTCTTCATCTTTGTTACTCCGCACCTGTGGGATTACGGCGCCAAACCTTCAACCGTGGCCGCCTCCAGTCTTCCTTTCCAGGTGGTTCCCAACGGACGCGGCGTGATTATTACGATGCAGGCTTCCGCTGTAAGCGTTCCGGCCGGCGCGTCTGACCGCGAGGTGAAAAGGATTCTGCGTAAAGCCGTTGAGCCCGTCACCGGTGACGACGTCTACGTTGAACACTGGGAAACGGCGACCGATGCCCACGGAAACCTTACCTGGAAAGTCTGGGCGCACCGCTAACTTCTTTTCAGGAATCCCAAGGGCCCATCCGCGAGTCAAACAGGGCAAGGAAGTGTATGCGCCTACGATCGAGATTTGCCTTACCTATTGTTCTTGTCACGGCTTTTGTACCGTTTTCAGGGTTGCGCGCCGAGGATCTCGATGGCGTGCTGGCCAAGCTGGATGCCGCCGCGAAAAACTTTCATACCACCACTGCCAGCTTCGAATTCGACACGGTCCAGACCGACCCTATTCCCGACACGGACGTACAGAGGGGCGCTGTGTACTATCAGCACAGCGGAACAACCTTCCAAATGGCCGCCCACATTACCAGCGACAACGGCCACCCCGCCGCAAAGGCTTATATCTTTTCGAGCGGCGTTCTCCGCGAGTCCGACACCGGCAAAGCAACCGATGCCAAGACCTACACGCAGGCGGGAAAGTACGAGAGCTATCTCATGCTCGGGTTCGGCGCCAGCGGCCACGACCTCGAAGACAAATGGTCCGTCAAGTATCTCGGTGCTGAGATGATCGACGGCACCAAGACCGACAAAGTCGAATTGGTCGCCAAGGATCCAACGGTCCGCCAGAACATCCCCAAGGTGACGATCTGGCTCGACACATCCCGCGCCGTCAGCCTCAAGCAGGTCTTTGATGAAAAGGATGGCACGACGCGCACTTGCCACTACACCAATATCAAAGTGAATCAGCCGTTGCCCAGTGGCGCCTTCAGCTTCGAAAAATAAATTCTCTCGGCGGCCCACGCGAGCGCAACCCCGCCCAACGCAAACAACATCGGAAAGCACTCCAGCGTGTAGCGCGTCTCCGGCGCCTCAATCGTGAGCAGAAGCGCGCTTCGCAGCAGCATGTAGGCGAGCATCGCGCCCCAGAACCTGGGCCGTATGCACAGGCCGACGATTCCCATGATCAGATAGGCCGCATTCAACCCCGCGCAGGCCCAGCTGAACTCCGTTTCCCTGCGATGGTGCGAGTAGACCCACCAATCCAGATCGATATCCAGATTCTCGACGCGCGGGCGCAACCACATATCGGCCAGGCGGCCCAGCGGCAGCCACACGAACGATCGCAGAGGGTTGGCTTGAATCCGCTCCTCGGCCAGGTGCTCAAAGCGACCATCGATCGCCGGTGTAAGCTGCATGCCATGGTTGTTGTAGTCCGCGGCCAGCGCGGCTGTCTCGGCATACTGCGCGGGCGAGTCGAACGCGCGGCTCGGCAGCTCACCCACTTCCAGCTCGTCCCCCGGCACATTCCAGTAAATCTCGTACGTTGAAATGTAGTCCAGGCACCAGCTCTTCACCCAGCGCTCCCATCCCGGATTCGCGTTTTCGCCGGGATCGGCGGCCAACCGCGGCGCCAGCGGCTCAAATACGTGAAAGACCCGCCAGTTGCGCATCGTCCAAATGGCAAAGGGAGCCAGGGCCAGCAAAACGCAAACCGTCGCCATGCGTGCCAGAGCTCTGCTCCGCCATCCATCTCGTCCAAAACCAGGAAAAGGACCGAGAAAAATTGCCGGCGCGAAGGCAATCGCTGCCAGAGCGCCATCCGGGCGAAACAGCGCCGCGAAACTCACGGCTGCAGTAAAACCCAGCGCATTTGCCCAGCTCGGCACGTCCCTGAACCGCGCCATCGCCCACATTGCCAGAGCAAGCACAAACAGTGTCGACGTCTCTGTCAGCGGTTCGGCCGTATACGCCGCCGTAAACGGGCACAGAGCCGCCAGCGAAAGAGTCGCCAGCGCCGCATTTCGGCTAAGCCCTGCAGGCGCGATCCGCCGCACAAAATCCGCCAGCAGCAGGCAGCCAAGCAGATCGAGCCCGATCTGGACGAAGGCCGCGGAAGAATAATTCTCCATCCCGAAGAAGTGGAAGCATAGGGCGAGAAAGATCGGATAGCCGGGCAGCCGTATCAGCGTCGGATACATCTTCCCGCTCGCCGTGGTCAGGTCGTATCGCCCATGCAGCAGGAGATTTTTGGCCAATCCCCCATAGATCAGCGAGTCTCCGTTGACCTCAAAAACATTCCGGAGCATCCAAAGTCGCAGAGCCAGGCCGGCTAAAAGCGCCAGTACGATCGCCACGGCCACGAGCGCTTGACCCCTACGACGCCCCTGGGGACTCTGCCGCGCCAATTGACTCTCTTCGCCAGCTTCCATACGATTTTTAATGTACAGCGTACGGCACGTCCAGGAATTCCGCGCCCTTGCCTTTTCCCGTAAAGGCGGTCGCGTTCGTGGAATGCGACCGCCTTTTTACGCTGGCTTTTCGGAGCTGTTTACAGCATAAAAATGCCCGGACAACAGATCTTTTTCGACCCGGAACGCAAGCGCTGGAAGCGCCTCCGCCGCATTATCGATGCGGTCGCCGTGATCTCGACCCTGGTCGTCGTCGCCTTCACCTTCAACGTGATCCGCAACCAGCAATTGCCCGAACTACTCCTTCCAAATCCAAAGCATAACTATCGGGCGCTGCCTGAGCCGTCCATCCTCGAGCGCACGGGGAAGAACCAGCATCCAGCGCGTCGAAAGACCGAACGCAAACCGTCAGACATCCCGCTCAACACCGGAGAGGGATTGCGCGCCGCCTATTACGTGCAGGACGACCCCGCCAGCTATTCTTCGCTCAAAGAGCATATCCACCAGATCGACATGCTCTTTCCCATGTGGCTGCACGTTGACTCGCCCAACGGCACATTGATGGCGATGAGCGGCGACAACCTGAGCGAGTATCCGGTGATCGAAGGCGCTTCAGTGCGCGACCCCGACTACCTCAACAAAGTCAAAAAAGTCATTCAGGCAGCCAAGGAAGATACCGAAGTCTTTCCTGCCATCAACAACTTCAATCCCCACACTAACCAGTGGGATGCGGGCGTCGGAGACGTGCTCGGCGATTCCGACAAAAGTGCGGCTCTGCTCCAGCAAATCATGCGCCTCCTCTCAACTTACCCGGCTTATCGCGGAATTTCGCTCGACATCGAGAGCATTCCCGACGCCGATGAGCCGGCCTACCTCAACTTCATTCAAGCGCTCTACGCTCAGATGCACCCGCGCAATCTCCGCCTTTACGTCAACGTGGCTGTCGCCACCAGGGATCAGGACCTGAAAACCATTGCGGCCAACTCCGACGGCATTATCCTGATGAACTACGACGAGCACCAGGACACCAGCGATCCGGGCCCCATCGCCAGCCAGCAGTGGTTCGTCGGCAACCTTGTCCGTGTCCTCAAGATCGTGCCCAAAGAAAAAATCATCTGCGCCATTGGCAACTACGGGTACGACTGGTCGCTTTCGATTCCCAATCCAAAGGATCGCCGTCATGCCAAGCCAAAAGTTCTCTATACCGACGATCTGAACGTCACCGATGCGTGGGAGCGCGCCTCTGACGCCGACGCCGATCTCGATCTCGACTACGACACGCTCAACCCTCACTTCGAGTACATCGACGAAGACAATAATGAGCGTCACGTCGTTTGGTTTCTCGATGCCGTCACCGTTCTCAATGAGTTACGCGCCGCGCGCGAACTGGGTCTGCAGACTTTTGCCCTTTGGCGTCTTGGCAGAGAAGATCCATCCATGTGGAGCGTCTGGGATCATCCCAGCGATCCAGCCGCACTCGAAGCTCTGAGCACTGTTCAGCCCGGCCACGATGTCGACACTGAAGGCGAGGGCGACATTCTGCGCATCACGGGCCTGCCGCAGCCCGGCAAGCGCACAGTAGACGTTGACACCGACGAGCCCGACCCGCGCAAGAAACTCATCGACGACGAGCATATGGATGTTTATCCCCATCCCTATACCGTTCAACAGTACGGCTATCATCCCAACCAGCTTGCGCTAACCTTCGACGACAGCCCCGATCCCGAGTGGACACCGAAGATTCTTGACATTCTCAAAGCCAAGCACGTCAAGGGCACCTTCATGGCCATTGGCTCTGAGGCGGCCGAGCATATCGGCCTCATGCAGCGCATCGTCCGCGAAGGCAACGAGATCGGCAATCACACCTGGACGCATCCTGACATCAGCATCATCTCGCCGCGACAGGTCGATCTCGAAATCACCCTCACCGAGCGCCTCTTTGAAAGCAAACTGGGCGTGCAGCCCCTCTACTTCCGCCCGCCATACGACATTGACGAAGAGCCTGACACCGACGACGAGGCCGCGCCCGCCTGGCGCATCCAGCAGATGGGCTACACCATCATCGGCAGCAAAATCGATACCGACGACTGGGATGAGCATCCCCGCAAAACCACCGACGAAATCATCCAATCGGTCTTCGCCCAACTTGAAACCATGAAGACCAAGCCGCAGTTCCGCGGCTCCATCATCCTCATGCACGATGGCGGCGGAAACCGCTCGGTGACCGTGGCCGCGCTGGGCCCGCTCATCGATGCCCTCCGTGCACACGGCTACTCCATCGTTCCCGTCTCGGCCCTGATGGGGAAGACCACCGCCGAGGTGATGCCGCCGCTTACCTTCTGGCAACGCGTTCGCACCATCCCCGACTCCATCGCCTTCTCGGTGCTCGACATCATAGGCAATTTCATCGTCATGGTCTTCTTCGTCGGCGACATTCTCATGAGCGCTCGCCTGATCATCGTGGGACTGTTCGCCTTCATCGACCGTATGATCAAACCGCTCCGCGATGCCTCGCCCAGCTACAACCCTCGCGTGGCGGTTCTCATCCCTGCGTACAACGAAGAGACGGTCATCGTCCGCACCATTCGCTCCGTCCTCAACTCTGACTACAAAAACATCCGGGTCATCGTGATTGACGACGGCTCCAAGGACCGAACCGCCGAAGTGGCCGCCACGGCATTCGCCAAGGAGATCGCCGCGGTCCACGTTCAGGTGCTTACCAAGCGCAATGCGGGAAAGGCTGCGGCGCTCAACTACGCGCTCGATCGCATCAACGAAGAAATCTTTGTCGGCATTGACGCTGACACCGTGATCGCCGCCGATGCCATCTCCAAGTTGATCCCGCATTTTGAGGATCCCCGTATCGGCGCCATCGCCGGCAACGCCAAAGTGGGCAACCGCGTCAATCTCTGGACCCGCTGGCAGGCCCTCGAATACATCACCAGCCAGAATTTCGAGCGCCGCGCCCTCGACCTCTTTCACGTCGTCACGGTTGTGCCGGGCGCCATCGGTGCGTGGCGCACCACACCGGTCAAGGCGGCCGGCGGCTATCCGCTGAACACCGTTGCCGAAGATGCCGACCTGACCATGAACCTGCTTGAACAGGGACTGAGAGTCGACTATGAGGACCGCGCATTGGCCTACACTGAGGCGCCCATCAATGCCCGGGGCCTGATGCGCCAGCGCTTCCGCTGGTCCTTCGGAACCCTGCAGGCCGTGTGGAAGCACCGCGCCGCATTCGTGCGCAACAAGGCCATGGGTCTGTTCGCGCTGCCCAACATTCTCATCTTCCAGATGCTTCTGCCGCTGGTCTCGCCCTTCATTGACATCATGTTCGTAGCCGGCATCATCAACTTCTTCGTCAACCGTCATTACCACCCCGAAGCTGCCTCTGCCGCCAGCTTTGAAAAGCTCGTGGTCTACTTCCTCGGCTTCCTGGTCATCGACTTCATCACCTCAACAGCCGCGTTCAGCCTCGAGCGCCGGCATCCCGCCAACAAGGGCGACGGCTGGCTCCTCTTCCACATTTGGCTGCAGCGCTTCGCCTACCGCCAGGTGTTTTCGATTGTCCTGTTCAAAACGCTCCTTCGCGCCATCGACGGCAAGCCCTTCAACTGGGACAAGATCGAGCGCACCGCAAAGATGAGCAAGAACACCGAAATCCTCACCGAAGCCGCGCGGTAGCCTGACCTCAACACGAAAACGGGTGCCCCAGGTCTCGATTCTGAGACGTGGGATACCACGACACTTCCCGTTTTCAACCCGCTACAATCATGGGTCCCCATCCTGGCTTCGCTAGGGTGGAGTAGTATGGACACTTCCCTTGACATCGGTCATCCTGAGCGAATATCGTCCGCCGCTGCGGACGATCGGAGTCGAACGGGGACCCGCATTTGCCCATCATCCTGATAAAGTAGTTGCCGTAATCGGAAAGCAGTTGCGGTATGCGTTTGTCCCGCCCATTCGCTCTATTCGTCCTGCCAGGACTGATTCTCCTTGCGCCGCTCGCCGCGCCATCCCAAAACTCCGCGCCTCCCGCGATTCGCACCAGCTCCAGCCTTGTTCTCGTCGACGTTGTCGTTACCGACCACGACGAACCCTTGCATGGCCTCGACCGGGCCCGCTTTCATGTCTTCGAAGATGGCAATGAGCAAACCCTCTTTTCGTTTGACGAGCACCAGCCCGCTGGCGCTCCGCCCGCGTTTCTAAACTCCGCGACGTTGCCGCCGAATACCTACACAAATCTGCCAGCGTATCCCGAGTCCAGCGCGGTCAATGTTCTGCTGCTCGACTCGCTCAACACACCACTCGGCGACCAGATGCGCGTACGCCGTAAGATGATCGACTACCTCGGCACGGTAAAACCCGGCACAACCCTCGCCATCTTCACCCTCGGCACGCAATTGCGCATCGTAACCCAGTTCACCAGCGACCCGGCCGGGCTCGTTAGCATGCTCAGGAAGCCAAAAGCCAGCACGCAGCAGTCGCCGCTGGTCGACACGCCTTCCTCGACCGCCCTCGACGACAATCAGGTCAACGCGTTGGCCGCCACGCAACCCGCCACGCCGTCTCCCGTCTCCAATACCGGCGTCTCCAATCCGGGAATTGGCCCCATCAGCGCTGTCACCGCTCTGGAGCAGTTCCAGGCCGACCAGATCGCGGGGCAGACCAACGACCGGATGCGAATCACTCTCGACGCCATGAAGCAGTTGGCGAGCTATCTCGCCGGCATGCCGGGCCGCAAAAACGTGATCTGGTTCTCCGGTGCATTCCCGCTGACGCTCCAGCCAGTGGCCGGACAGTTCGATGCCTTCGCCAACGTCGCAAGCTTTCAACAAAAAGTGAAGGAGACCGCCGATATGCTCACCGCCGCGCGCGTGGCCATCTACCCGATCGACGCCAGCGGCCTATGGGAGCCGGCGGAGTTCAGCGCGGCCAAGAACCCCACGATCCCCACGGATGTCCATGCCGCGGCTCAGGCCGAAACCTCGCTGTGGTCCCAGGACCGGGAGCAGCACTACGGTGATCAAGCCACCATGCAGCAAGTCGCCGATGACACCGGCGGACATGCGTATACAGAGACCAACGACTTTGACAAAGCTGTCGCCGGCGCCATCGAGAACGGCTCAAGCTACTACACCCTTGCCTATGTTCCCAAAAATGCGGCGCTCGACGGCAGCTATCGCTCCATCAAGGTCACGCTGGACGATGACCACGGCCTCAAGCTGGCCTATCGCCGCGGATACTACGCCGATGCGCCCGCGGGAACTTCGCCGGCAGGGAGCGGACCCGGCAGCGTTTTCGCGGCAGCTCTCGCCCACGATGCTCCAGCGGCTACAGCAATTCTGCTCAAGGCCCGCGTGCTACCCGCCGCCGATCCGGTGTTCCAGGGCGTCACTCTTCCCACTGGGCCCGCCGGAGACAAGGCGGCCTCACTTCATGGTCCCGCCCATCGCTACATCGTCGATCTCACGATCGATGCGCACAGCCTGGTTCTCGACAACCAGCCCGACGGGAGTCACAAGGCCGCAATCGAGCTCGCCATGATCGCCTACGACGGCCTCGGTCATCCGCTGAATGACTACACACACGCTTTCCAGGCAGGCCTCAACGCCGCTCAGTTTGAACGCATCATGACTTCAGGGATTTCGGTGCGCCTGCCCATCGACCTGCCCGCCGGCGAGGTCGACCTGCGCATCGGCGTTCACGACCTCAACGCAGACCGCGCCGGATCGCTCGAAGCGCAGCTTGATGTTCCAGAAAACTAACCCGGAATTACGGCCCCAGATACAAGCTCACGCCTGGCGGCGCGAAACTTAGCTGCCCGGTCTTGGGATCGTAGGCCAGGTTCAGCGCATCGCTCTTGCGCCCGTTGATCATGATGGCTACGAGCAGGCCGTTCCCGTAACGGCCGGCCAGCGCGATCTTGTGGCTCTTGATGGGGCCATATTCGTTGTCCGGGCTCGTCGGACTCCAATCGTCCTGGAAACGCTTGAAGGGGTATGTCGAGTACTGTTGCGGATGCTGCTGCCAATTCGCGTCGTGAAGCCAAACACCATAGGCCTTCGAAAGATCGTTGGCCTCAAGCGCGTCCATGAATTTGTTGACTGTCGACCGTCCGAAGAGATAGCGTTGCCAGTTCCATGGCCAGTCCACAGGCCGGCTGGCTACCAGCCAATACACCACCAGCAGCACGAAGACCGCGGCCACACTCAACTGGATGATCAACCTGTTGCGCTTCGATCGCGCGGCGTCGTACTGCGGAGCATCGAGCAAGGTCATGAAATTCGTCCCTCAAATTCGGATAAGTTGGGAAGCCATGAAACCGTCAGCAACGTCATTCCAATTAGACACCGCAACCCTGTTCCCTGTTCTCATTCTTCCCTGCTATAAACCGTCCGGCTTTTTTCGGCGTGCCGCTGCAGAGCCAGTTCAATCAGCTGCGTAATCAATTCTTTGTAGCTCAGCCCCGAGGCCTGCCAAAGTTTCGGGTACATGCTGATCTGCGTAAAGCCCGGCATGGTGTTCACTTCGTTTACCCAGATGCGTTCCTTACCGCCCGGCTCCATCAGAAAGTCCACGCGCGCCAAGCCCGAAAGATCGCACGCCTTGAATGCCGCCACGGCCATCTCGCGAATTCTTTTGCTCTGCTCGCGCGAGATCTTCGCCGGAATCACCGGAACGGATCCCTCCGACAGATACTTCGCCTCGTAGTCGTAGAATTCCTTGCCGGGAATAATCTCGCCCACCACGCTGGCCTTCGGGTTGTCGTTGCCCAGCACGGCAACCTCGAACTCGCGGGCGCGCGCGATCTGGCCGCTTCGAGCAGCTTTGCCGGGGTCCCCAGCGATAGGTCCTCGTCGCTGGGGTGGTTTGCCGCCAACTCCCTGCTCCACGATGAGCTTTCGGTCGTATTTCGCAGCCAGTTCCAGCGCCGGACCGAGCTCGGCGCGATCATGCGCTTTACTGATGCCAACGGATGAGCCAAGGTTCGCCGGCTTCACGAACACCGGATACTTGAGCGCTTTTTCCACGGCCGAAATCGCCTTGCGAGGCGCTTTCTCCCAATCCGCGCGAAGCAGCGTGACATGTTTTACGATTGGTAACCCGGCCTGGGCGAACAGGCGCTTCATCGCGTCTTTGTCCATCCCGGCGGCCGATCCCAGAACGCCGGAACCAACATAGGCAACACCCGCCAGCTCGAACAGGCCCTGGATCGTGCCGTCCTCACCGAAGGTGCCGTGCAGCACCGGAAAAACAACATCGAGGGCTCTCTCAGCGATTCCCTGAGATGCTGGTTCCGGCGCCAGCAGCGTGGGAATGCCCTCGTGCAGCAGCCTCGCCCCCGGCGTCGCCGCGGGATCGCCCGCGCGGAGCCGCCGGCCTACCGCTCCGGCATCGCCATTCAGCAAGCCTCGAGCGTCTGTCGCGGCAAGCCAGCGCCCTTCCTTGGTGATCCCAATCGGCGTTACATCAAACTTGTCGCGGTCAATTGCACCCAGAACAGACGCCGCCGATAGCAACGACACCTCATGCTCGCCGCTTCGGCCACCAAATAGAATTCCCACACGCAGTTTTTTCGCCATAATTCCTTAAAATCGCCCTTGTTTGTCGTTTAAATGACCCGCAATTAGTGTAGAGCCCCGCGGTGAGCTTTGTTTCAACCGTCAGGCCGTTTGCGTCAGCCCAAACGCAGCGGCACCGTCTTCAATATTCGGGGAAGTCTGCCATTACACCGCAGAAGCCGGTTCTCTCAAACCTGAGCCGGAAGGGCTGGATGAAATACGCCACACCAAAGTACTGCACTCACCTAAAGTGTTATTCCAAACCACCTCTGCGTGAGTACGATAAGTCCTAGACATTTCATCACCTTACTCGCGATTGTGCCGTCTCCCGGATCGGCCGGCGTCACCCGAAGTGGCAAATGTCGATCACAGCGACAGCGCGTTTGAGAGCGTAGAAAGAACGCGACAGCAAAGTGAAGCTCGCATTCACAACACGCATTGTTTTCCCGGCTGCCTTTCTTCTCGCGATTGTCCCGGCGCTTTGGTCAGCCTCGCCGGCGCCTGCGCCCGCGCTTACGCTGCAGGCCGCGGCCACCCTGGCCAATGCACAGGCCAGCCAGCACCTCCCAGTAGCCTTTGAAGCGACCGTCACATACTACCGTCCGTACGACAAAGACCTCTTTGTGCAGGATGGCAACGACGCGATTTATGTGCACGCTACCACGACGTTGAAACTCATTCCGGGCGATCGCGTCCTGGTGCGCGGAACCACCCACGAGAGCTTCCGGCCCTATGTGAATAGCAGGGATATCACCCTCGTTGGCCACGCCGCATTGCCCAAGCCTGTCCAACCCACCTTCGAGCAGATGATCCGAGCCGACACCGATTGCGAGCTCGTCACTGTGCACGCCCTGGTCCGCTCCGCTGATCTTGTGCCCGACCCTCGATCACCGATTCCGGCTGGCTATCTCCGCATGATCGTTGACGGTGGTCCGATAGACGCCAACGTCGACACGCAGGATGAGAGCGCGCTCAAAAACCTGCTGGACGCTGAAGTCGAAATCACGGGTGCGATCTCCGGCCACTTCGACAACAAGATGCAGATGACCGGCATTCTGCTGCACATTCAGTCGCTGAAAGGGATCAAGATTCTCAGGCGTGCCGCCTCCGATCCCTGGTCGCTCCCGATTACCCCCATGGACCGCGTTGTCACCGGTTATCGCCTGAACGACTTTTCGCAACGGATGCGTGTTCGGGGAACCATCACCTATTATCAGCCGGGCGCAGCGCTGGTAATCCAGGACGGTTCCAGAAGCCTCTGGGTCAACACCGAAAGCTGGAATCCACTGCATGTGGGTGACGTCGCGGATGTGATCGGATTCCCTACCGTTGAAAGTGGCTTTCTGAAGCTCATCCGCGGAGAGGTCCGCGACACTCTCGTGCAAGCCCCGTTAACCCCAGCCTTGTTCACCTGGCGGGATTTGGCCTTGGGCGGCAACGACGGCCGCAGTCACGTCTTCGACCTGGTTTCTGTGGAAGGCGAGGTCGTAACCGAGGTTCGGCAAGCCACACAGGATCTGTACGTTCTCGAATCCGATGGCCACTTGTTCTCAGTCATCCTGAGCCATTCCCGTTCGTTGAACCCGACGCCGCTGCCACCCATGAAAGATGTTCCATTGGGTTCGCGCATCCGCGTCACCGGCATTTGTATTCTGGCAGACGCCGACCCCTTCAACGGTGAAGTGCCGTTCAATATCCTCATTCGCGACTTTGACGACATCGTCGTCGTCGCTCAACCGCCGTGGCTGAATGTGAGCCACCTGATCATGATTGTTGGCCTCCTGCTGGCGTTGGTCATTGTCCTTGGCATTCGCGCATGGTACATGGAACGCAGGAATCGTCGCCGCATCGGCTCCCTTGCCTATGTCGAGCGCCGTCGCAGCAAGGTCCTGGAAGACATCAACCATTCCAAGCCACTGGCCGAGATTCTGGAGCGGATCACCGAGCTCGTTTCCGTCCGGCTGAATGGCGCGCCTTGCTGGTGCCAGGTTGCGGACGGAGCCACTCTGGGCAACCGGCCGGTCGACCTTAAGGCTTTGTCCCTCCGCGTGGTTGAGATTCCCATCCCGGGCCGCACCGGCCCGGCTCTGGGCTCCGTCTTTGCGGCTTTTGACGCGCGCACCACTCCCGATGCGACGGAGAAAGCGGCCTTGGCCATGGCCGCAGAACTGGCCACCCTGGCCATTGAAACTTCGCGCCTCTACTCCGACCTCGTGCACCGCTCGGAGTTCGACCTGTTGACCGACGTGCGAAACCGTTTCGCCATGGAAAAGGCCCTCGGAGCGATGATTCAGACCGCGCGCGAGACCGCCGGAATCTTTGGCTTGATCTACATCGACCTGAATAAATTCAAGCAGGTAAACGACCTGCATGGCCACCTCGTCGGCGACTTGTACCTGCAGGAAGTCTCGCGGCGCATGAAGCGCCAGTTGCGCCACTTCGACGTATTGGCGCGTCTGGGTGGTGACGAGTTTGCGGTGCTGGTTTCCGAAGTACGCAACCGCGACCAGGTTGAAGAAATACGAGCACGCCTCGAAAGCTGCTTCCACGAGCCGTTCATCGGTGACGGCTTTTTCCTTGAGGGCTCGGCGAGCTTTGGCGTGGCCCTCTATCCCGAAGACGCCGATACCGCCGACGGCCTGCTGCGCGGGGCCGACGCTGCGATGTACGTTGCCAAATACACGAGACTAGCCGATTCTCACGCCTCTGAAAAAGAACAGCTCGAAGGCGAATTGACGCGCAAAGCCCACTCCTAGAACGGTGATCGTCCCGTCCCACAACTCCTTGGCCGACCGGGATTTCCTCACCGAACATTCATTGTTCTTCACCCCCTGCCGATAGAGGTTCGTAGGGCCGGATTCCTGTGATCCCGGCCTCTTGAGCCGCGTTATGAAGAGGATGGTTCCCTGGTTCGCGATGCTTTTAGTTTGCGCTTCGGGCGCGCGATCGCAGCAGTCCGGCCAAATCACAACAGTCCGGGAGGCTTCGGCACTCAGCAACGCCCAGGCCCGCCAGCACCAGCCGGTCGACTTCGAAGCCACCGTGACCTATTACCGCTTCTACGAAAGGAACCTATTCGTCCAGGACGGTGACGCCGCAATTTATCTGCATCCCTCGCATATGTACCGGTTCATTCCCGGCGATCGAGTTCGGGTGCGCGGAACCATGCACGAGAGCTTCCACCCGTACGTTGAAAACGCCGTACTCACGTTCTTGAGCCACGGCGCGTTGCCCACGCCCGCGCGTCCCAGCTTTGATCAGATGATCCGCGCCGAACTGGATTGCAGGCTCGTGACCGTGCGGGCCGTGATCCAATCCGCCGATCTGGCCCCCAATTTGCAGGCGCCTGTCTCGACCACGCAACTCAGCGTTCTTTTGGAAGGAGGGCATGCGGAAGTCACAATTGACAGCGATGACCCAACGCGTCTGAAAGACCTTCTCGACGCCGAGGTCGAATTCACCGGCGTCCAATCCGGCGTCTTCGATAACAAAATGCAGCAGACCGGGATCCTCTTCCATGTCCAGTCGCTCAATCAGATCAGGATCCTGAACCGTGCCGCAGTTGACCCGTGGTCAATCCAGGTCACGCCGATGGACCGTGTGTTGAGCAGCTACCTTGTCCACGACCGGAGCGGCCGCGAGCGCGTGCATGGAACCATCACCTACTATCAGCCTGGCGTCGCCCTTGTTCTCCAGGATGGATCGAAAAGCATCTGGATCACGACCGACAGTTGGAGACCACTGCACGTGGGCTATGTAGCAGACGCCATCGGATTCCCAGCGGTGGAGAACGGCTTCCTCACCTTGACCCGCGGCGAAGTCCACGAGACTTCAACGCCGGCGCCCGTTTCGCCCACGCTCTTTACCTGGCGTCAGTTGGCCCTTGGCGGCAACGTCGGCCAAAGCCGCGTCTTCGATCTGGTTTCAGTGGAAGGCCGGGTGGTCACCGAAGTGCGCCAGGCAACGCAGGATGAGTATGTGCTCGACTCCGACGGTCACCTTCTTTCCGCCATCATTCGCCATCCTGGCACCGCAAGCACCATGCCCCTGAGCCCCATGCGCGAGATCCCCGTAGGCGCGCTCATCCGCGTCACCGGCATTTGCATGCTTACCGACGCCAATCCTTTCAACGGCGAGGTGCCGTTCAACATCCTCATGCGCAACGTGGACGACATCGTGATCGTCGCGCGGCCGCCGTGGTTGAATGTGCGTCATCTCATGCTGATCGTCGGCCTGCTGCTCTTGGTGGTCATCGCCATTGGCATCAGAAGCTGGGCCCTGGAGCGGCGCATTCGGCAGAAGACCTCGGCCCTGGCATATCTCGAGCAGCGGCGAAGCCGAATCCTTGAGGACATCAACAATTCCCGCCCCCTCGGCGAGATCATCGAGTGCATCACTGAAGTGGTTTCGTTCCGTTTGCATGGCGCTGCCTGCTGGTGCGAAATGACCGACGGGCCGTGCCTCGGCCGGCGCCCGGCCAAAATCACATCGCAGCGGATCGTCCAGCAGGAGATTCCCGGCCGTTCGGGAGCCGAGCTTGGAACCATCTTTGCCGCCTTAAACCGTTTAATCAAGCCCCGCGCGGAAGAGATTTCGGCCCTCTCTCTGGGAGCAAGTCTGGCGACCTTGGCCATCGAAACTTCGCGCCTCTACGCCGATCTCGTTCACCGCTCGGAATTCGATCTTCTCACCGACATTCCCAACCGCTTCTCGCTTGAGAAGCAACTCAGCGCCACGATGTCTGAAGCCCGCCGCTCTGCCCGGATCTTCGGCTTCATTTTCATCGACCTCGACCGATTCAAGCAGGTCAATGACCAATTTGGCCACCAGGTGGGCGACTTGTACTTGCAGGAAGCGGCCCTGCGCATGAAGCATCAACTGCGGACCGGTGACACCCTGGCGCGCCTCGGTGGCGATGAGTTTGCGGTGCTCGTTGGCGAAGTGCATGATCGCTCCGACGTCAATGAAATCGCCGACCGCCTCGAGCACAGTTTCGACAATCCCATCGCGGTGGGCGGGCATGTAGTGCGAGGCTCGGCCAGCGTCGGCGTCGCCCTCTTCCCTGAGGACGCCGATTCCGCCGACAGCCTCTTCAAAGCGGCCGACGACGCCATGTATGCCATCAAGCAATCCCGGAGCCGCGGCAGAACCGCCGTATCCGATGCCACTGCCTCGGATCCCCAGTCAAGGAAATGCGCATAAGAAAGGCCCGGCTTTCGCCGGGCCTTGAGTTGTTTACCGATCAGGGTGAACCAGGCTTACTCCGCCGCCATCTCTTCGGCTTCGCCTTCCTGCCGCATCAGTTCCAGCTCGCGTTCGGCGGCTTCGATCTCAGCATGCACTTCCTGCTGCACGCGAGCCGCAGCCTCTTCGAGCTCCGGTGAAAGCTGTACGTTGCGGTAGTATTCCAGGCCCGTGCCCGCGGGAATCAATCGTCCCACGATCACGTTTTCCTTCAACCCGCGCAGATTGTCGATCGCGCCGTTGATGCTGGCTTCGGTAAGCACGCGTGTCGTCTCCTGGAAGCTCGCCGCCGAGATGAAGCTGTCGGTCGAGAGCGACGCCTTGGTGATGCCCAGCAACAGCGGACGTCCGATCGGCGGACGGCCTCCGTTGGCGAGCACGCGCTCGATCTCTTCCCGGAAGCGGAACCGATCCACCTGCTGTTCGAGCAGGAAGCTCGAGTCGCCCACTTCATCGATGCGCACCCAACGCAGCATCTGCCGCACAATCACTTCGATGTGCTTGTCGCTGATCGCCACGCCCTGCAGCCGGTAAACTTCCTGAATTTCGTTCACCAGGTAAGCCTGCAGTTCCTTCTCGCCGAGTACGGCAAGAATGTCGTGCGGGTTCAGAGGTCCATCCATCAGCGGATCGCCGGCGCGAAGCCGTTCGCCTTCCTGAACGTTCACGTGAATGCCGCGCGGCACCGAGTATTCCTTCTCGTCACCGTTGTCGGCCGTCACGTAAATTTTGCGCTGTCCCTTTGAGACCTCGCCGAACCGGACCACGCCATCGATTTCGCTGATGATCGCGGTCTCGCGCGGCTTGCGCGCCTCAAAGAGTTCAACCACGCGTGGCAGACCGCCCGTGATGTCCTTGGTGCGCGTGCTCTCCTTGGGAATCTTGGCCAGCACATCGCCCGGGCCAACCTCATCGCCATCCTGCACCATGAGGTGAGCGCCGCGAGGCAGCAAATAGCGCTTGCTGCTCTTGGAGCCCTTGATGGCAATGGCCGGCTGCCGCTTCTCATCGGGCGAGTCGGCTACCACCAGGCGCGAAAGGCCGGTCACTTCGTCCACTTCTTCGTTCAGCGTGATGCCTTCCTGCAGGTCCTTGAACTGCACTGGGCCGCCGATCTCCGTGAGAATGGCGTAGGTGTAAGGGTCCCACTCGGCCAGCACCTGGCCCAGCTTGACCGCCGCACCCTCGCGGACGCGGAGGCGCGCGCCGTAGACCACCTGGTAGCGCTCTTTTTCACGGCCACGATCGTCCACAATGGCCAATGAGCCGGAGCGATTCATTGCCACCAACTCGCCTTCCTTGCTCTCAACCGTGTTCAGGTTGATGAAGCGCACGAAGCCGTTGTTCTTGGCGTCGAGCCGCGATTTGTCCTGCACGCGGCTGGCCGTGCCGCCCACGTGGAAGGTACGCATCGTGAGCTGTGTTCCCGGCTCGCCGATGGACTGCGCTGCAATCACGCCGCAGGTTTCGCCCAGCTCGACCATGCGGCCGGAGCCAAGGTTGCGCCCGTAGCACAATGCGCAAACACCGCGCCGCGATTCGCAGGTGAGCACGGAGCGGATCTTCACCCGTTCCACGCCCGCGCCCTGAATCGCCGATGCGATGTCTTCGTCGATCGGCTGATTCACATCCACTACGACGTTGCCGTCGTAGTCCTTGATCCTTTCGAGAGAGACGCGGCCAATGATGCGGTCGCGCAACGGCTCGATGATCTCGCCCGATTCCACGATCGATCCGACGTAAATGCCTTCGAGCGTTCCGCAATCCTGCTCGGTGACGATTACGTCCTGCGCCACGTCGACGAGACGCCGCGTCAGGTAGCCCGAGTCGGCAGTCTTCAGCGCCGTATCGGCCAGGCCCTTGCGTGCGCCGTGCGTTGAGATGAAGTACTCGAGCACGGTCAGGCCTTCGCGGAAGTTCGCGGTGATCGGCGTCTCAATGACTTCGCCCGAGGGCTTGGCCATCAGTCCGCGCATGCCGCTCAACTGGCGAATCTGCTGCTTCGAACCGCGGGCGCCGGAGTCGGCCATGATGTAGATCGGGTTCATGGCTCCTTCGTCGTCCGCCTTCTTCATGTTCGAGAACATCTCGTCGGCAACCTGGTCCGTCACCGCTGACCACATCTGGATGACCTTGTTCGACCGCTCGCCGTTGGTGATGGCGCCGTCCATGTACTGCTTTTGGACCTCGATCACCTTCTTGTCGGCAGCGTCGACCGTGCTGTATTTGCTCGCGGGGATCACCATGTCATCCAGGCCCACGGAGAGTCCGGAACGAGTTGCATAGTTGAATCCCAGTGACTTGATGCGATCCAGCATCCCAACCGTCACCTCGAGCCCGAGGTTCTGGTTGCAATAGTTGACCAGCTGCCCGATGCCCTTCTTCTTCATCAGCCCGTTCACGAACGGCATGCCCGGCGGCAACGCGTCGTTCAGAATCACGCGGCCAACCGTTGTCGACAGATACTCCTTGTCGAAGTCCACCGGCTCGGTGTGGGTCAGGTCCTGATCGTCGTAAGCGTTGGCCATGTCGAGCACCTTGCCCGTATAGCGCACGCGGATCGGCGAAAGTGTCTCCACTTCGCCCGCTTCGAGCGCCATCAGGATCTCGTCGGTGTTCGAGAATACGCGGCCTTCGCCTTTGCCGCCCTTCTTGGCCTTGGTCAAGTAGTAGAGTCCCAGCACCATGTCCTGCGTCGGCACGGTGATCGGCTGTCCGCTTGCCGGCGACAGAATATTGTGCGAGGCCAGCATCAGTACGCTGGCTTCAATCTGCGCCTCAGGCGACAGCGGAATGTGAACCGCCATCTGATCGCCGTCAAAGTCCGCGTTGAACGCCGTGCAAACCAGCGGATGAATCTTGATGGCCTTGCCTTCCACCAGCACCGGCTCAAATGCCTGAATGCCCAGGCGGTGAAGCGTGGGAGCGCGGTTCAGCATCACAGGATGGTCCTTGATCACTTCCTCAAGAATGTCCCATACCACCGGTTCCTGCATCTCCACCATTTCTTTGGCTTGCTTGATGGTCGTGCACTGCCCGGTCTGCTCCAGCCGGTGATAGATGAACGGCTTGAACAGTTCGAGCGCCATCTTCTTCGGCAGGCCGCACTGGTGCAGCTTCAGTTCCGGACCCACCACGATCACCGAGCGGCCCGAATAGTCGACGCGCTTGCCCAGCAGGTTCTGCCGGAAACGTCCCTGCTTGCCCTTGAGCGTGTCAGAAAGCGACTTGAGCGGGCGGTTGTTGGCGCCCCTCAGCACGCGGCCACGGCGGCCGTTATCAAACAGCGCGTCCACAGCTTCCTGCAGCATGCGCTTTTCGTTGCGCACAATCACTTCCGGCGCGTGCAGGTCCATCAGCTTCTTCAACCGGTTGTTGCGGTTGATCACGCGGCGATAAAGGTCGTTCAAATCCGACGTGGCAAAGCGGCCCCCATCCAGCGGCACCAGCGGGCGCAACTCTGGGGGAATGACCGGCAGTACGTCGAGAATCATCCACTGCGGCTTGTTGCTCGATTTGCGGAACGCCTCAACCACCTTGAGGCGCTTGGCAAACTTGATCTTCTTCTGCGCCGAGGTCTCGGTCTTCATCCGCTCGCGCAGTTCCACTCCCAGCTCGTCAATGCTGACGCGCTTGAGCAATTCCTTGATGGCTTCGGCGCCCATCATGGCCTTGAAGCCCGACGGCCGGAATTGCTGATCGAGCTCGCGGAACTTGGTCTCGTCCTTGATGATCTCGCGCTCGCGCACTGGCGCGTCGCCCGGATCGATCACGACATAGGACTCGAAGTAGAGAATGCCTTCGAGGTCGCGCAGTGAAATATCGAGCAGGTGGCCGATGCGCGACGGCAGGCCCTTGAAGAACCACACATGCGAGCAGGGCGACGCCAGCTCAATGTGGCCCATGCGCTCGCGGCGCACCTTGCTCACGGTCACTTCCACGCCGCACTTGTCGCAAATCACGCCGCGGTGCTTCATGCGTTTGTACTTGCCGCACAGGCACTCCCAGTCCGTCACCGGCCCAAAAATGCGCGCGCAGAACAGGCCGTCGCGCTCCGGCTTGAAGGTGCGGTAATTGATGGTCTCCGGCTTGGTTACTTCGCCGTGCGACCAGCTGCGGATCTTTTCCGGGCTGGCAAGCATGATGCGGATGGCGTCGAAGTCGGTAATGGGGCTCGTGAGCTCAAACGGGTTCGAACGGAACAAGGCGACCCTCCCTGGCGGGTTCTCTATTGCCCGCCGCGGTACTGCATTCTTCCCGGGATTCCTTTGGGATCCTTCCTTCCCGGGTAGCGGCGTTTACCGCTTTCAAGAAGGACCCTGAATAACCAGCTATCAGCTGCGAGCTGCTCTTAGTCGGCTACCGCTGCCACTTCCGGCGCCGGCAGCTTTTTGATCAGGTCCGCGCGCTTGATCAACTCCACGTCAAGGCAGAGCGATTGCAGCTCGCGGATTAATACATTGAACGACTCCGGCACGCCCGGCTCGATCGCCGCTTCGCCCTTGACGATGGCCTCGTAGAGCTTGGTGCGGCCATAGACGTCGTCGGACTTCGCAGTCAGCAGTTCCTGCAGGATGTACGCGGCGCCGTACGCTTCCAGCGCCCACACTTCCATTTCGCCGAAACGCTGCCCGCCGAATTGCGCCTTGCCGCCCAGCGGCTGCTGCGTGATGAGCGAGTACGGACCGATCGACCGTGCGTGAATCTTGTCGTCGACCAGGTGCGACAGCTTGAGCATGTAAATGTAGCCCACCGTTACCGGCTGCTCGAACTGATCGCCTGTCAGGCCGTCGAAGAGCATCGTCTTGCCCGATGACGGCAAGCCCGCCGAGGCCAGCAGAGCCTTGATCTCGCTCTCCTGCGCGCCGTCAAACACCGCCGTTCCGAACCAGATGCCCTTGCTCATGCCCTGCATCACCCGGATCAGCATCTCGTCGTCCAGCTCAAGCAATTGTCCGAGCACTGCGGTTCCGGCAAACTCTTTCTTCGCCATCTCGCGCGCATACGCGGCCTCGGAGTTTTCTTTCAGCAGTTTTGCGACTTTCTTGCCCAGCTCGTGCGCTGCCCATCCCAGATGCGTCTCCAGGATCTGCCCCACGTTCATACGGGATGGCACGCCGAGAGGATTGAGCACAATCTCCACCGGCGTTCCATCGGGCAGATACGGCATGTCTTCCACCGGAAGAATGCGCGAGATCACGCCCTTGTTGCCGTGACGGCCGGCCATCTTGTCGCCCACGCTCAGCTTGCGCTTCATGGCCACGTACACCTTCACCAGCTTGATCACGCCCGGAGGAAGCTCGTCGCCCTTTTGCAACTTGGCTACCTTCTCGTTCGTAATCTTGCGCAGCACTTCGATCTGCCGCGACGTCATCTCTTCGATCTCGTCGATCTGCTCGTTGACCCGCGGATCCTTGTCGGCATAGCGGATGCGCTTCAGGTTCTTCGTCGAGATGCGCTCGATCGTGTCGCGGTCAAGAATCGCGCCCTTGACCAGCAGGCGCTTGTTGGTGCGTTCGTCGTGCAGGTCGGCCAGCACTTCCTTGGCGCCCAGGATGGCTTCCAGCCGCTTCAAACGCTCGTCCGTCAGAATGCGGATTTCGTCACCCAGGTTCTTTTCGAGCTTGGCCACGTACTCGGCCTCGATCAGCTTGGCGCGCTCGTCCTTTTCCTGGCCCTTGCGGCTGAAGATGCGAACATCGACCACCGTGCCTTCGATTCCCGGAGGGCACGTGAGCGAAGCGTCACGCACGTCGCCGGCCTTTTCGCCGAAGATCGCACGCAGAAGCTTTTCTTCCGGCGTAAGCTGCGTTTCGCCCTTCGGCGTCACTTTGCCCACCAGAATGTCGCCGTGCCCGATCTGAGCGCCGATGCGGATCACTCCGCTCTCATCCAGGTCGCGCAGCGCGTGCTCGCTTACGTTCGGAATGTCGCGCGTGATCTCTTCCGGTCCCAGCTTGGTGTCGCGCGCCTCGATCTCGAACTCCTCGATGTGCACCGAGGTGTAGTAGTCCTCGCGCACCAGTTGCTCGCTGATCAGGATCGCGTCCTCAAAGTTGTATCCGCGCCACGGCATAAAGGCCACCAGCACATTGCGTCCCAGTGCCAGCTCCCCTTGCTCCGTGCATGGCCCGTCGGCGATCACCTGCCCCTTGATCACGCGGTCGCCCTGCCTGACCACCGGCTTCTGATTGATGCAGGTGTTCTGGTTCGACCGCTTGAACTTGATGAGCTGATAAATGTCGGAACCAACCTCGCGCGAAAGCTGCATCGGATGATGCTCACCTTCGACGCGCACGATAATGCGCTCGGAATCTACCGAGTCCACGATGCCGTTGCGCTTGGCCAGGATCACCGCGCCTGAGTCGCGCGCGGTTACGCCTTCCATGCCCGTGCCCACCAGCGGCGCTTCGGCCGCCAGCAGCGGCACCGACTGCCGTTGCATGTTCGCGCCCATCAGCGCGCGGTTGGCGTCGTCGTGCTCAAGGAACGGCACCAAGGAAGCGGCCACCGACACCAGTTGCTTGGGGCTCACGTCGATGTAGTCCACCTCGGCCCGGTTCACCAGCACAAAGTTCCCCATGCGGCGCGCATTCACCAGGTCTTCAGTGATCACGCCGTTTGCGTCGAACTCAATGTTGGCCTGCGCGAT
>CAVXMJ010000035.1:0-56063 GCA_963762905.1 uncultured Acidobacteriaceae bacterium
CGCGGTGGCGAGGACGTGCGCGGATGAGTGACGCAGAACTTTCAGCGCGTCGGGATCATTTTCTTTGACGAGCTCGAGACGCGTGTCGGCGGTGAGAGGCGCGGAGAGATCGACGAGGCGCGGTGCTGCAGCGTCTTCGGCGGCGTACATGGATGCTTCAGCGGACTGCTCGCCTTGCGACTGACCGGCGAGAGTGGACGTCGGGGTGCCGGCAGCGGTAACGGGAGCGATGCGCGCGGCGATGGAGGCTGCGGCGAGGCGCGGCGAGATGGAGTTGGCTATCTCGAGCGGCGTGGTGCCGGAGGGCACTTCGCGAATGGCCCCGTCGGGCAGATGTACGACGATCATGTTCATGCTCATAGGTTTGGTGGATTCCGCAGCGGCCTTGAAATGATGGATGGTGTGGCCAACTATTGAGAATAGAGGGTTGAAGGCACGAAGTCGAGTGTGAGGGCGGCCGTAGCTGGACTCGATGCGGGTCTTCACCGGCGGATTTGTGAGGACTAGTATCGACGAAGTCAGGATGCAACAAAAGGGAGAACGACTGTGCGTTGGCTTGCATTGGTTTTCTGGTTCGTGCTTTGTTTTGGTGTGGCGGGCCTTGGCGGGCGATGGACAGCCGGCGAAATTACCGGCTGGTACCGCACGCTTGCGCGCCCCACAATCGCGCCTCCCAACTGGGTGTTTGGGCCGGTATGGACGCTACTTTATGGATTGATGGCCTTCGCGGCGTGGCGGGTTTGGCTCGCTCCGCCATCGCCGGCGCGCGGTTGGGCGCTTGGGTTGTTCCTGGTGCAACTGGCGCTGAATCTGGCCTGGACGTGGATCTTTTTCCGCCAACATGCGCTTGGAGCAGCGCTGATTGAGGTTGTGATTCTCTGGGCTGTGATCGGCGCCACGACCGTGGCATTCAGCAGGGTTGGGGCAGGCGCCGGGTGGCTTATGGCTCCATATCTGGCGTGGGTGACCTTTGCCAGCGTGTTAAACGGAGCATTCTGGCGGCTGAACTGACGTGAACCGGGCAGCAGCGCACAGACAAGACCGCTCGGGCGGCTCGGCGGCCGAGTTGATTAATCAAAAGCGGCCAAAAAAACGCAAAAGAACCGGGTTCACTCCAGATTATGCTCAGGAGCGCTCCCAGCCCTCTTGCTGTTTCGAGCTAGATTCTGCCGGAATCCGGCTAAATTTGTTTAGAGCGGCTGAACGTCAGCAGCCTGCCAACCCTTGGGGCCCTTGACAACGTTAAACTGCACGGCTTGGCCTTCTTGCAAGCTCTTGAAACCGCTTGAGTTGATGGCCGAGTAGTGCACGAAAACATCTTCGCCGTTCTGGCGCGAGATAAAGCCAAAGCCCTTCGCGTCATTGAACCACTTCACAGTACCTTGTTCCATTTTCTTCGTATTTCCTGTATTGAATTGCGCTGGATGAATCGGAGCGAACACTGGCAGAATCTTGCTTTTGGGCGAGTACTGCTCACGCCCGAATCGGTTCTAACGCTGACCATATTCTACCATTTTCGTCAAAATAATCATCAGGAATCGTGTGTTTCATCTCACCAGTTGGTGTTAGCCGCCGGAAGCTGTTGAACCGTAGAGGCTTACCCGCACATTCCGCCGTGTGTTAAGGTGAGAGGTCGCCATGGCGAAGGATCCTGTTCCCGAATTGCTGGCCCGCGCCACAGAGGCGCTTGAGGCAGAGTTCGCTTCGCTGCCGGGTTTTGAAGCCGAGGCGGTGCCGGCGGACAGTGAGTTGGCTGCGGTTCTCGCCGAGACGGTGCACCGCCTCGGCGACAACTACCCCTATTTCCATCCTCTCTATGCAGGGCAGATGCTGAAGCCGCCGCACCCGGTGGCGCGAGCGGCGTACGCGCTGGCGATGAAGATCAATCCCAACAATCATGCGCTGGACGGCGGGCGGGCAAGCTCGGCGATGGAAGTAGAGGCGGTGAAGGAGATTGCCGCGATGTTCGGGTGGAAGGAGTTTCTGGGCCACCTGACGTCAAGTGGGACGATCGCGAACCTTGAAGCGCTGTGGATTGCAGGACAACCGAACGAGGGACCAGGGACTAAGGGACCAGGGACTAAGGGCCGGAAGAGGATTGTGGGCTCGGAGCAGGCGCATTACACACACCAGCGGATCAGCGGAGTGTTGAAGCTGGATTTTGCCAGCATTGCTGCCGACGAGCCCGGACGGATGAATCTCGATGCGCTGGAAGACGAGTTGCGCAAGGGCGATGTGGGCACTGTGGTGGCGACGCTGGGCACGACGGCGATGGGAGCCGTTGATCCGCTGGACGAGATTTTGAAGCTGAAGGAGCGATACGGGTTCCGGGTGCATGTGGACGCGGCGTATGGCGGGTACTTTGGGCTGATTGCGGAGTTGCTGGAGGAGCCGGCACGAAAGGCGTTCGCAGCGATCGGGCAGGCGGATTCGATCGTAATCGATCCGCATAAGCACGGGCTTCAGCCGTATGGATGCGGGTGCGTGCTGTTTCGCGATCCGGCCGTGGGGCGGTTCTACAAGCACGATTCACCGTACACGTACTTCACGTCGCATGAACTTCATCTTGGGGAGATCAGCCTGGAATGCTCGCGGGCGGGAGCGGCGGCGGTGGCGCTGTGGGCGACGCAGAGGCTGCTGCCGCTTGTGCCAGGGGGGGAATTTGCGCAGGGGTTGGCAAAGGGGCGGAGAGCGGCGGTGGAGCTGAACCGCAGAGTGCGGGCAGACGCGAGGTTCCTGGCTTTGGGGGCATCGCTTCCCGGGTCCCCAAATGCGAGGGACCCCGGGCAGCTGCCAGGTTTGCCCGAACTGGACATCGTGGTGTGGGCATTGGCACTGCGTGCGGCAGACTTTTGGAAGGCACCTGAGCAGACGCGGAGAGTGTTCGATGCATGCGCGGCGCGGGGGCTGCATCTGGCGCTGGTGCAATTGCCGGGAAGATGGTTTGGAACTGTCGGCGGTGGGAAGAATGAAGAGGGCACAGTGACGTGCCTGCGCAGCGTGCTGATGAAGCCGGAGCATGAGGCGTGGATGGGCGAGATTTGGGATCGGCTCAGCGCCGCGTGCGGGGAAGTTCTCAGAGTGTGAGAGATGTTGTGGGGAGAGGTGGCCCGGATCGGCGAGAAAACGTTATCATGGGCAGGGCCAAGGGACGGCCCGTTTTCCGCGGTCTGAATGTCTGAGTTTGCGAAGTCAGGAAGGGGTTAAGATCGATGCACGATCCAGCAGAATTTCGTTCGATGCACCGGACGCGCTTTGGCGCCGAGCCGGCAATTTTTGTAGGGCCAGGGCGCGTGAACCTGATCGGCGAGCATACCGATTATGCCGAAGGTTTCGTGATGCCGGCGGCGATCAACTTTGCCACGCTGGCGGGGATTTCGCCGCGGACCGATGGCAAGATTGTGGTCTATTCCGAGAACCTTGGCGAGGAAAAGACGTTTGACGCGGCGGCGCTGCCGGCGAACGGGAGCAAGCACTGGACGGACTACCCGATGGGGGTGGTGTCAATCCTCACGGGCGAGGGCCACAAGATTCCCGCGTTCAGCCTGAGCATCTGGAGCGATGTGCCGCTGTCGTCGGGGCTCTCAAGCTCCGCTGCTTTGGAAGTGGCGACGGCGCTGGCGGTTTTATCGCTGGTTGGTGCGAGCTACCCGGGGCCGGTGCTGGCGCGGCTTTGCCAGAGGGCGGAGAACGAGTTTGTTGGCGCGAACTGCGGCATTATGGACCAGTTCATCAGCGTGAATGGAAAGGAGAATCACGCGCTGTTACTGGATTGCCGCGACTTGAGCTACAAGCTGGCGCCGATTCCCGACCACGTGGCGCTGGTGATCGCGAATACGATGGTGAAACATTCTGTGGCGGGCGGTGATTATCCGACGCGGCGACGGGAGTCGGAGGCGGCGTGCGCAGTGATCGCGAGCCACCGGCCCGGTGTGCCGTTTTTGCGCGATGCGACGCTCGAAGATTTGGAGAAATGGGGCAACGAGATGGAGCCCAAGAGCTATCTCCGCGCGAAGCATGTGATCAGCGAAGACCTGCGGACGGTGGCGGCTTGTGACGCGTTGCTAAAGGGCGACATGAAGGAGCTGGGACGGCTTATGGCAGAGGCGCATCGAAGTTATAGTGAAGACTTTGAAGGCAGCTGCGTAGAGGCCGACGCGATGGTTGCGCTATCGCAGGACCTTCCGGGCCTGATTGGAGCTCGGCTCACGGGCGGAGGGTTCGGCGGCTGCACGATCAATTTGGTCGAACAGAGCGAGGCGGGGAGATTCGCCGAAGCGCTGCGTGCTCGGTATAAGGCGAAGACGGGAATCGAGCCGCAGATTCATGTCTGTCACGCGTCAGGTGGCGCGCACAGGCTGGAGTAGGACAGCGGAGTTAGCGGAATATGCGGTGTAAGCGGGGCTAGCCGGTTTCGGAGACCATCGACCTTGCGCTTGGCTGGGCAGGATAAAAGCGGTTGGGAAGATACGCGCTTCAAAATAGATTTGAAAAGTTTTATCTCATCGAAAGACACCTGCAAGTAACTGACACAAAAGAACCATGTTCGCAACTGGGCCGGGACATTTTCAGGTGCGGATTCCTTGCTAAACTTGTGGGGTATTTGCCCCGATGAATCAAGCAACTGTTCCGACCCTACCGGGTTCGAATTGACTAGGGGCGGGCACGTTGGACCGATTGGTTGGCTGGAAACAAAAATATATGGAACCCACTCCTTCGAAATCATCTTTGCACGAGGCAATTCCTCAATTGGGCCTGGTGGCCTACTTCAGCATGGAGATCGCGATCCGTCCAGAGATGCCCACGTACTCCGGGGGCCTCGGTGTGCTGGCGGGTGACACGTTGCGATCGGCGGCCGACCTGGGCATTCCGCTGGCGGCCTTCTCGCTGATTCACCGCAAGGGGTACTTCCAACAGCATCTCGACGCGAGCGGAGCGCAGACCGAAGAAGTGCAGCCGTGGAACCCGGCTGACTACTGCACCGAAGAGCCGGCGCGAGTGACGGTTTCAGTGGAAGGGCGCACGGTCACAGTTCGCGCATGGCGGTACGACCTGAGAGGCCAGTTCGGGCACGTGGTGCCGATTTATCTGCTGGATACCGACCTGGGCGAAAATTCCGGATGGGATCGCGGGCTGACCGATCACCTGTACGGCGGGGATACAAACTACCGCCTGCAGCAGGAGATCGTGCTGGGAATGGGCGGCGTTCGCATGGCGCACGCGCTCGGCTTGCGCATCAACGTGTACCACATGAACGAGGGCCACGCGGCGCTCCTGACACTGGCGCTGCTGGAGAGCCAGTTGGGCGGCGGGCCAGAGGGCGCGGCGACGGATTCCGACATGGAGGTGGTGCGCAGGAAATGCGTGTTCACGACGCACACTCCCGTTCCGGCCGGGCACGATCGATTTTCGACCGAGCAAGCGATTCGAATTCTGGGCGGCGAACGAACTGCGCGCCTGGAAAAGCTGGGATGCTTTCGCGATGGCTTGCTGAACATGACGCTGCTGGCGCTCCGCTTTTCGCGCTATGCAAACGGCGTGGCGATGAAGCACGGTAAAGTTTCGCAGGCGATGTTCCCGGAGTTTTCGATCGACTCCATCACGAATGGCGTACACGCGCCGACGTGGATCAGCGAGCCCATAGAGCACCTGCTCGACGAGCAAGTTCCGGCGTGGCGGCGGGACAACCTGTATTTGCGCAACATGATCGACGTGCCGGAACCGCAGATGCTGGAAGCTCACGCGCGGGCCAAAGAGAATCTTCTGGCTGAGGTGGGTTCGCGGACGGGGCTGGTGCTGAATCCCAAGGTATTGACGCTGGGATTTGCACGGCGTGCGGCGACCTATAAGCGCGCCACGCTGCTGTTCACTGATCCGGAACGGCTGAAGGAGATTGCGGCGAAGGCCGGCGGCTTGCAGATTTTGTATGCGGGCAAAGCACATCCGCAGGACGAGCCGGGAAAAGCGCTGATCCAGCAAGTTGTGGAGGAGGCGGCGAAGCTTTCGAACAGCGACTTGCGCATTGTGTATCTGGAAAACTACGCGTGGGACCTGGGCGCGCAACTGACGGCGGGCGTGGATGTTTGGGTGAATACGCCAAAGCGGCCGTATGAAGCGTCGGGCACCAGCGGAATGAAGGCGGCGATGAACGGCGTGCCCAGCTTGTCGATTCTGGATGGATGGTGGATCGAAGGGTGCATCGAGGGCGTAACCGGATGGGCGATCGAAGATGGCGCGAACGACGCCGAGGAAGCGAACTCGCTCTACACGAAGCTGGAGACAGCGGTCGTTCCGCTTTATCGCGATATGCCTGAAAAATGGGCACGGCTGATGCGAACGACGCTCGGGTTCAACGGATCGTACTTCAATACCAACCGCATGGTGAAGCAGTACGCGCGCAATGCGTACTACCCGGAGCTGCCGCCGACGACGGCGAGGATTGAAGAGCCAGTGTTTGCGGACTGAAGTACAGCGACTAGGGAATAGGGACCAGAGAATAGTGGCTTGGAGCCTGTGATGACTTTCGCGGCGAGCGGAGTCGTTGCAGGCTCTAAAGCTTTTTGCGCAGGAATTCGAATACCCCATAGCCGATAAAGCCGCTGACGATGGCGATGAGGAAGTTTGTTCGGGTGAAGATGTCATGCAGGGCGAAGGCAAACGTTTTCCCCTGGCCATTGACGCCTGTGAACTCGCCCATGAGCAGGTTCGAGTAGAAGAGGAAAACGATAAACGCAACCTCGACGAAGGCTCGCCACATCGGCTTGACTCTCGGAGGCGGCATGAGCGGCGTCATGAAGCGATGATATCGGCGCCGATGCATACGGCCAAGCGAAATCGGATCTTGATTGCGGCCAGCTTCCCAAGCGCGACGCCTGCCTAAAAGGCGCAGCGCCTATAATCTCCCTGAAGTGTATCCACGAATTGAAATGCGGTCGCGGTGGGCGCGGAGGACCTATTCCGGCGCGGCGACCCTCTTTTTTTGCGCGATGTCTGCCGCGATTTACGCGCAGAGCCAGACCAGCGGGGACGTAACCGCTTCAGAGGCGGGGGGCTCTCGAGTGCTGCTGGTGCTGCCTTTCGACAATCGAACCGGACAGCCAAACCTGGAATGGATGCGCGAGGCGGCGTCGCAAATCTTGAGCATGCGATTCGCTTCGGCTGGTTTCCAGCCAACCAGCCGCGCGGACCGCATGTACGCGCTTGACCACCTGGGACTACCGCAGGGCTTTCAGCCTTCGCGGGCCAGCGCGCTCAAACTGGCGCAGACGCTGGACGCCGATTCGATTGTGGTGGGCAGCTATACGACCGACGGAAGCGGAATTGTAGCCGAGGCAACACTGGTGGACGTGCCAGATCTTCGGATGCTGCCCGAGGTTACTGCGCGCGGCGAGATGAAAGACATGATGGCCATTTTTGGCGAGCTGGCATGGAAGCTGACGAAACAGCTCGACCCGCAGTTCAACGTTGCCGAGGAGACTTTTGCGGCGGCGGGCAAGAACATCCGGCTGGATGCGTTTGAGCAATACATTCGCGGGATTACCGAGCAGGACCAAACAGAGCGGCTGAAGCACCTTGAAAATGCGGTGAAGCTGAGTCCCGACTTTGGGCCGGCGTGGATGGCTCTGGGCCGCGAAGACTATAACGGGCAACAGTACCAGGAGGCGGCCGATGCCTTCGCGAAGGTGGACCACACGGGGCCCGACGGGCTTGAAGCTGACTTTTACCGCGGGCTGTCGCTGATGTTTCTGGGCGACTACGCGCACGCGGAGCAGGCGTTTGCCGATGTAGCGCGCGTATTGCCGCTTGCAGAGGTGATCAACAACGAAGGCGTGGCCGTGAGCCGCCAGGGCAAGGACGGGGTCTCACTCTTCATTCAAGCGGCGGCGACCGATCCCAACGCTGCGGACTACCACTTCAACCTGGCGGTTAGCCTGAAGCGGGAAGGAAATCTGGCGGGAGCGTTGAATGAACTGGCGCAGTGCCTGAAGCTGCGTCCAAATGACGGCGAGGCACAGGCGCTGAACGATGCGTGGAAAGGAAAGCCCGCGGCCGACGGGACTGACGGAGCGAATTCAAGCGCGGAACCTTTGGAGAGGATTGTTCGTGGATTCGACGAAACGGCCTTTCGGCAGGCGGCAGCGATGTTGGACGAAGTGAATGCGGGGCGGCTGGCGGCCCTGACGCCGCACGACCGTGCACAAAGGCTGTGTGCGCAGGCGAAAAGCTTCTTGGACCGTGGGCTGCTTCTCGAGGCGGAGAGGCTGTATCAGGACGCGGTTGCCGCCGATGGCGCGAGCGGACAGGCTCATGCCGGCCTGGCTGAGGTGCGCGGGCGGAGCGGCGACGCCGACGGGGCGCGCAAGGAAGCGCGTGAAGCGCTGGCGCTGGGGCCTTCGGCGGATGCATATCTTGTACTGGCGCAGTTGGATTTTACGGCGGGGTCATTGGATGCGGCTAATACAGAAGCCGGTAACGCGCTGATGCTGGAGCCGGCAAATCGTGCCGCGCAGGATCTAAAGCGGCAGATCCTGGCCAAGACGGGAAGATAGCGAAGATAGTGGGCAGTGAACAGTGGTCATCCATTATCACTGAGTTCGCGATCGCGCTATCCCGGAGCACAAAAGCGAGAGCGCCGCTGCATTGAGCGTGGAATACCGAGTTCGCGTTCCAGTAGGAAAGAGGCGAGCCATGCAAGACATCGTTGCGAAGACCCGAATTGCCACCTTGGCGATGGCGGCGGCTTTATTGATTTGTTCTGGACTTGGATGGGGAGTTTCGGCTTTCGCGCAGAATCCCGGAGCCGCGCAGCCAATAGTGGACAAGCTGGTTCTGGATGACACCGTTCAGCCCGTGAGCGCGGATGAAGTGACGCGGGCCCTGGATCGAGCGAACAGCGACGGAGCCAGCGCGCTGCTTATCGAGATCAACACTCCGGGCGGGCTGATGGATTCAATGCGCGACATGGTGGGCGGAATTCTGCGCTCGCGCGTGCCGGTCATTGTGTATGTAGGGCCATCGGGCGCGCGCGCGGGCTCGGCGGGGTTCTTCATTCTGGAATCGGCAGACGTGGCAGCTATGGCACCGGGGACTGAGGCCGGCGCAGCTCATCCCATATTTGAGTTCGGCGGGCAGCCCGACAGCACGGAAATGCAAAAAGTGGAGAACGATGCCGAGGCATTTCTTCGTTCGTATGTGACCAAGCGGAATCGAAACACCGATGCAGCCGTGGCGGCCGTCCAATCGTCGCACTCCTACACCGCGGATGAATCGCTGAACCAGCACCTGATCGACGTGATCGCGAACAATGACACGGAGCTGTTGAACGCGCTCAACGGGCGCGAGATCACGCGCATGGATGGCTCGAAGTTGACGCTGCATCTGGCCGGCGCGCGCATCGACCTGATCAAGCCCACGATGCGCGATGAGTTGCTGGGATGGCTGGTGGACCCGAATATCGCGCTGCTGTTTCTGGTGGGCGGGGCGCTGCTGATCTATCTCGAATTCAATGCTCCCGGCACCATTGTTCCCGGCGCACTGGGCACGCTGATGGTGCTCCTGGGTATCTTCGGCCTGAATCTGCTGCCGATACGGTATACCGCGGTGCTTCTGCTGGTGGCGGCGATGGTTCTGCTGCTGCTGGAGGCGAAGTTCGGCGGGCACGGCGCACTGGCTATCGGCGGAATTGTCTGCCTGACCTTTGGGATGCTGACGCTGGTTGCGGCTCCAGTCCCGGAGATGGGAATCAGCCCGGCGATCGCGATCAGCGTGAGCGCGGCGTTTGGCGCGATCACTGTATTTCTGGTGCGGCTGGCCGTGCGCGCGCGAAAGAGGAAGTCGCGCATCGGAGCGGATGCAATGGTGGGTCATCCGGCAACCGCGCTGGAGACGCTCGATCCTCAGGGCCACGTGCTGGTCGAAGGCGAAATCTGGCAGGCCGTGGCGAGCGCGCCGATCGCAGTGGGAACGAAATTGCGCGTGACAGGGCACGATCAATTGCTGCTTCAGGTCGAGCCGGCGGCGTACCCAAGTGAACATTCGCAAACACAGGCGAGTAGTACAATCCTCGCTGAGTAGTGAAAGGAAGTTCCCATGTCCATTGGTGTTCCCACGCTGGTTGTTATTGCCATCATCGTGCTGTACCTGCTGAATTCGATCAAGATTCTGCGCGAATACGAGCGCGGCGTCATCTTCCGCCTGGGACGTGTTCTGGGAGCGCCGAAGGGGCCCGGAATCATTCTTGTTTTCCGGCCGATCGACCAGATCGTGCGCATCTCGCTGCGCCAGGAGGTGTTGGAAGTTCCGCCGCAGGACGTGATCACGAAAGACAACGTGACCATCAAAGTGAACGCGGTGGTCACGCTCTACGTTGTGGACCCCAATTCCGCCGCGATCAAAGTAGTGAACTATATCTACCAGACCTCGCAGTTCGCGCAGACTACGCTGCGCTCGGTGCTGGGCGAAGTGGAGCTGGATGAGGTGCTGAGCCATCGCGACAAGCTCAATCTGAAGATTCAGACCATCATCGATCAGCGCACGGAACCGTTTGGGGTGAAAGTTATCAGCGTGGAAATAAAGCAGGTTGATTTGTCGGAACAACTGCTGCGCGCCATGGCCAGGCAAGCCGAGGCAGAGCGAGAAAAGCGGTCGAAGATCATCCACGCCGAAGGCGAGTTCAGCGCCGCACAAAAGCTGGTGGACGCAGCTGCGCTGATGGCTACGCAGCCCATGACGCTGCAGTTGCGCTACCTGCAAACGCTGTCGGACATCGGCGTGGAGAAGAATACGACCATCGTCTTCCCGCTGCCGATTGAGTTTATGTCACTGCTGAACAAGGTCTCGGCGCAGATCAAGCCGGCGGAGAAGCCGTAGCGAAGCAGATGTTAGCCTTTAGCTTTTAGATGCTCGATCTTTCGTTGCACCGTCTGACGGCATCGAACAGAATGGGTATAGTGCCCGGGATTTTGAAATCAACGGCATTGATACGAGGATATGCGCGGATATTTCGACAACGACGACCCGGAAGTTGAGGAAGCGGAGCAACTCGATGACCAGAGGCATGACACCGAGGTAACACTCAGCACCGGTGCGCAGGTAGGGATTGTCTTAGCCCTTTTGCTCTTGTGCGGCTTGTGCTTCGGATTAGGATATTGGGTGGGGCATCGCGGGTCGCCGGTGGTTGCCGAGAAGACCGCGACGCAACCCAACTCGCCGACGGCCGCTCCGGACCAGGAACCTTTGCAGGGAAGCGACACGCTTCCCAAGCCTTCGGCGGATGCCCAGGTACCGCCGACGACGACGCCTCCGGCGGGAAGCGGCGGCACGACGCCGAGCGCAGCGCCGAGCCCGGATAGCAGCACGAATCCCCCACCGGAGCAGCCGACAGCCGAGAAGCCAAGCACTCCGGCAAGTGCTTCAGTGACCAAGCCGGAAGCTCCGCCGCCCGTGCGACCA
Source organism: uncultured Acidobacteriaceae bacterium (assembly GCA_963762905.1). Taxonomy (GTDB): domain Bacteria; phylum Acidobacteriota; class Terriglobia; order Terriglobales; family Acidobacteriaceae; genus Telmatobacter. The sequence continues at coordinate 11,452 of CAVXMJ010000035.1, forward strand.
GCGACACCGGTTCACACGGCACCCCCGCCAACCTATCCCGCCGCGCCTGCGAGGAATAGCCAGCCTGAGTATGGGCCATTGAATCGACCCGCTCCTCCACCGATTCACAATGTGCCTCCCGCTTACTCGCCTTCGAGCCAATACATGGTGCAGATTGCAGCGGTGACCCACTCTGAGGATGCGTTTGTGCTGGTGAACGCTCTGCGCAATCACGGGTTCGCGGCGACCGCGCAGCACATGCCCGATGGGTTGATTCATGTGCGCATTGGACCCTTCGCGACGCACGAGGAAGCAAGCCGGATGTCCGCGAGGCTGCTGGGAGATGGGTACAACGCGATGGTGCAGCCGTAGTATCAGTGATCAGAAAAGCAGGCTGCTGGCTCCTGGCGCTTGGCATTTCGCAGGGGAGGGAGCGACGGCACCCTGAAAAACTACGTCCTCATCCATTCGGGCAGGCCAGAAGCGATGGCGGCACAGACGGCTTCGGAGAGTTTGTCGCGTGTGGCGTATTCGGCGGGATCGATGGGCGAGTGAAACACAATGTGCACTACGCCGGGGAAGATGCGCTTGCTGTTGACGGGAAGAATTTTCTCGCTGCCGAAGATTGAAATGGGAACACAGAGAGTGCCGGAGTCTTTGGCGAGATAGAACGGACCCTTCTTGAAGGGCAGCATGCGGCCGTCAGGCGAGCGCATGCCCTCAACAAATGTGGTGATGTGAAGGCCGGAGGCAAGGACGCGTTGCGCCTGTGTGACGGCGAGCTGCGCTTCCGCTACGTCGCCGGTGCGCCCGACGGGAATGAAGTGGGCGAGCTTGAATGCGTAGCCGAGGACGGGAATCTTCATGAGCGAGCTTTTGAGGAAGACCACGGTGCGGCCCGGAAGATTCGACATGAGCGCGGGCGGATCGAGATAGGAGACATGGTTGGCCATGAAGATGCAGGCGCGACCAGCGGGAATATTTTCCCGCCCCTGGATTTGAATTCGAATGCCCGCGACGCGCATGGCGACGCGAGCGATCCAGGAACCAACTGCGTAGAGCGGACCGACGTTGCCGGTGAGTAGCGTAAATGGGAAGAAAATGATCGCTGCGGGGACAGCCAGGACGACGATAGTGACGAAGACGAGGAGCGAAACGATCATGGGCCGCCAGAACGGGTATTTAAAGTGAGTATCGCATTAACGGTGGACTGTGGGCGGTGAACAGAAAAGCAGCTCTTAGCTATTAGCCCTTAGCTCCGGGTTTGCCGCCGTCCGAAGCCCCGATCGAGACAGGGTGAAACTGAGGCTGACTGGCTCTACGTGCGCATCCATTCCGGCAAGCCCGACGCGATGGCGGTGCGCACCGCGCGCATGAGGTCGCCGCGCGAGGCGAATTTCGCCGGGTCGATCGGCTCGTGAAAGATGACGTGGGCGACACCGGGATGAATACGATCGCTGCCTTTGGGCAGGAGCTCTTCAGTTCCGTAAATCGAGACCGGAACACACGGCGCGCCGGCGGCCATGGCGAGAAAGAATGGACCCTTCTTGAAGGGCAGCATACGGCCGTCGGGTGAACGAGTGCCCTCAACAAATGTGGTGATATGGACGCCTTTGGCAAGCACGCGCTGGGCTTCGGCGACGCTGCGCTGCGCGTCTGCGGCGTTGCCTGTGCGGTCGACGGCGATGAACTCGCCCTGGCGGAAACCGGTGCCAACGACCGGAATGTTCATGAGTGACCGCTTCATGAAGGCAGAAGTGCGGCCGGGAATGAGCGAGATGAGCGCCGGCGGATCGAGATTGGAGACGTGGTTCGACATGAAGATGCAAGCGCGGTCGCTGGGGATGCGGTCGCGACCCGCGACCTGAAAGCGCACGCCAGCGAAGCGGCAGCTTGAATACAACATGAAACGCGTGGCCCTGTAGAGCGGCATCACGTTGCCGGTGAGCCAGCACCATGGGATGAAGAGGATCGCCGAGGGGATGCCCAGGACAACCATGTTGGCGATGAAGATGAGCGAACCGATCATGCGTGCCTCTCGAGGACCGTATCTACGCTTCGCGGCTTCATTGTCGATCGCTACCCACCCTAGCCGCAAAAACAAGGGCGCGGCGAGGGTGGGGCACCCCTTCAGGTTGCGGCAAAGCGTTCACGCAGGCGCGCGGGGAGTTTTTCGTAGATGCCGTCGAATCCGCCATTGGAGAGGATGGCGACGACATCGCCGGGCGCAAGCTGCGGAGCGATGGCTGCGACGATTGCATCGGCGTCCGCCAGAATCTCAGCGGGCGTGCCTGCGTGGTTAAGTGCACGGACAACTTCTTCAGGGTGCAGGCGCTCGGCTTCAGGAATGCGCTCCTGCTGAAAAACGGCGGCGAGAACGACGCGATCGGCGAGCGAGAGGCTTTCAATGAGATCGAGCGCGAGGACCCTGCGGCGCAGCGTGTTGGAGCGCGGCTCCAAGACAGCCCAGAGGCGGCGCGATGGATAGATGGCGCGGAGTGCACGGAGGGTTTCGCGAATGGCCGTGGGGTGATGCGCGAAGTCCTCGATGAGCGTGATGCCGTTGATCTCTGCGCGGACTTCGAGACGGCGCTTGACGCTCTGGAAAGTGGAAAGAGCTTCGGCGATGGCGTCGGTGGGGATGCCCGCGGCGGCAGCGAGGGCTGCGGCGGCCGTGGCGTTGAGGGCGTTGTGCTCACCGGCGAGATGCATGTTGAAGTCAGCCCATGGCGACGCCGGCAGCGGAGAACTTCCCAGTGCATGCGGCCTGATTCGTAGCGGAGATTGCGGATGCGCCAGTTGGCGGCGTCAGTAAATCCGTAGCGTTCGACAGGGCAGAAGGCGCGGCTCACACATTCGGTGACGTTGGGGCTGCCGTCGTAAGCGACGATGAGGCCGCGACGCGGAACGAGATTCACGAGCCGCTTGAATGCGGTTTTGACGGCTTCGAGGTCGGCATAGATGTCGGCGTGGTCGAACTCGACGTGCGTGAGTATAAGCGAAGCAGGAAAGTAGTGGAGGAACTTGGGGCCCTTGTCGAAAAATGCAGTGTCGTACTCATCGCCCTCGAGGATAAAGTTGCGTGTGGGGCGGAGCTGGAAGCTGGTGCCAAAGTTTTCCGCTACGCCACCGATCAAAAACGACGGCCCAAGCGAGGGATTGGTGCGCGCGGCAACCTGGTAGATCCACGCGAGCATGCTGGTGGTGGTGGTTTTGCCGTGGGTTCCGGCGACGACAAGCGATTCGCGGCTCTTGAGGAATTCTTCGCGCAGGAGCGCGGCCATGGAGGTGAAAGGAACGCGCTCGTCGAGGACGCGCTCGATTTCAGGATTGCCGCGCGAGAGCGCATTGCCGATGACGACGAGATCGGGAACGGGGTCGAGATTCGATTCGGCGTAGGGCTCGAGGATGGGAATGCCCAGCGAACGAAGCAGATCGCTCATGGGCGGATAGGCAGCTTTGTCAGAACCAGTGATGCGATGGCCCTGGAGCTGCAACAGGCCGGCGAGCGAGGCCATGGCCGTGCCGCAGATGCCGATGAGATGAATGTGGCGCGGCGATGCAGTCACTTCGCCACCGCCGGCTCGAGGATGCGAAGGCTCGCAGTGTCGCCGACGGTAAGCTCGGCTTCAACGCCGAAGGTGAGCGTGACATTTTCGCGCGAAACGTGGCCGCTGCGCAGGCCGATCGCGATGGGCACGTCGACACCAACGAGTGCGCTGAGAATGGCTTCCCCAAGGAGCGACGGCGGCGCGCCGGGCGATGCGCAGTCGAGCATCTCGCCAAAGACGATGCCGCGAGTGCCGTCGAGCTTTCCGGCATGACGCAGTTGCCAGAGCATGCGATCGATCTGATAAGGCTTGACGCCGGTGTCCTCAAGAAAAAGAAGCTTGCCTTCGGTGCTCGGCTCCCACGGCGTGCCGAGCAATGACGCCAGAATGCTTAGGCAGCCGCCGTAAAGCGTGCCGCGCACGGCGGTTGAAGATGCTGTGGACTTGAGGGTGCGCAAACCTTCTGCAGCGCCGACACTGTAGGGCTCGCCGGCGAGCGCTGCGCGAAAACTTTCAAGGTGCACGCCGTTGGAAAGATGGAAATCCGCGGCGAGCATGGGGCCGTGAAAGGCGGGAAGGCCAATCTGGTCGAGAAGGTGGAGTTGGATGCCGGTGAGGTCGCTGTAAGCAAAGAACAGCTTGGGATGCGCGGCAATTGTGGCGAGATCAAGGCCATCGAGCAGGTAGTTCGATCCGTAACCACCGCGAATGCACATGACGGCGGCCGTGTCAGGATCGGCGAAGGCGGCGTGCAGATCGGCGAGGCGGTCGCGAGGAGTTCCCGCGAAGTAGAGCGGCTCGCGCAGCAGAGCATTGGAAGCCAGCCGGGGCGCATAGCCCAGGGAGTGAAGCGCCGCAAGTCCAAGATCGACGCGCTCGGGTTTGGCAGGAGATGCCGGAGCGACGATGCTGATGGCTGCATCAGGCGCAGCGGATGGCGGTTTGAGGAGCGCCCTCATTTCACCGGGCCTCCCCGCGGGCAATGAGCGCGGCGGGACCCGTGAGATGCAGATCCGTGCCGGGACCGTCCCAGGCGACGGTCTGCGCGCCGCCCGGCGCAACAACCTTAAGCGGCGAGAGGCAACGGCGCAATGCCAACGCCGCTGTGGCCGCAGCCGAGCTGCCCGTTCCCGATGAACTCGTGGGGCCAACTCCGCGCTCGAAGATGCGAATCTCAATCTCATGCTCGTTTACGACGCGCACGAACTCGACGTTTGTTCGCTCGGGGAAATCGCGATGCGTGTAAATCTCCGCGCCGAGCCCCATCCAGGCGCGTTTACCAATGGCAAAGTCCGGATTTTCGACGAGGACGACGAAGTGAGGATTGCCAGTGGAGACTTCGACGCCGACGACGTCAACACCGTCAATCAGCTTGAGCGTATGCGGCACAAACCGGGGCACGCCCATTGCCGTGGTGACTTCGACCGCAAATTCGTCTTCATTGCGCACGCTGACAATTTGGCAGTTGCGGAGCCCTGCATCGGTGGTGATTTCGAGCGTGTCACCGGGCCTGGAACCAAGCGACTCGGCCATCCAAGCGGCGACGCAGCGCGTACCGTTGCCACTGATTTCGGCAATGGAGCCGTCGGCGTTGTGGAGACGGATGCGGCCGGCTTTCGGTCCCGTCCAGGCAAAGAACTCGACGCCGTCGGCGCCAATGCCGGTGTTGCGCTGGCAGAGGCGGCGCGTGAGAGCGGCAAGATCATGGCCTGCGACGGCTTCTTCGGAGACGATGAGAAAGTCGTTGCCGCACGCATGGGCTTTGGTGAAGGGAATCAAATTCTCCTCCGGAGCGGGGACGTTGGGCGGATGCGGCAAACGATTGAGCGAGTTGTGCGGCGTCAGAAATCACGGCTTCCAGCCCGATGCTAACACCGATGAGGGCGTGCAGTTTAGCGGGAGTCATGGGACGTGCCGAGTGATGCAAGAGCGCGCGCTCAAAAGAAATCGTGCGCGCGATGGAGCCAATCGGTGGAAGCATAGATCGTGGCCGATGGCTGATTCTTCGCGGTAAAGCTGGCTATCAGCGTGAAGTCAGCGCGATGTGCTTTGACGGCCGTGTCGATCTCGTCGCCATCGAATGTGACGATGATGGCGGCATGGGCGGCGGGATCGTCGAGCGCGGAACGATACATGCCCAGATCGCCCTCGTTGATCGTCTGGCGGAGAGGAATTCCAGTGAAGGCAACGATTTCAGGATAGACGGACGTATTCATGAGCACGGTGGCGCGCGGATCAAGGGTCAGCAACGACTGAAGGGCTGGCGGAATGGAATTGTCGTAAGGCTGGCGCGCCTGGGCATTCTTGGTGCTCTCCACATAGACGATGGGACCAGCACGCAGGAGCGCGAACACGTTGAGGCCGGCAAGAGCAAAGAGGAGTATCAACGCTAGCTTGGGTAAGAGGGGCGCGATGGCCGGACGCTTGAGCCGGCGAAGGACGCCGATGAGCAGTTGAGCGGCGAAGCCGAGGCCGAGGGCGAGAGCAGGCAGAAGCTCAAGGCCGTAGCGCGTGTTGTACCAGGTGTAGGGCCACCATGCGGGGAAGAAGATGGGAACCGATCCGTAGGCGACGGACCATGCGTAAAAGGGAACGGGCAGCCAGAGGAGAAGCGTCCAGGCAATTGCACGGCGGCGGCCTTTTTCCCGGAGCCAAGCGCGGGCGGTGCCGAGTGCAGCGAGCGCGAGGACGATGTTGCCCCACAAATTGCTCCATCCGAGTGCGGCGACGGAGTCAAGCTCTGAGACTTTGAGATAGAAGAGAAGCGCGACCCACGGACTGTGCCAGCCGGGATGCGGCGGCCAACCAGGCGCATTGGCCGCGGTGTGCAGTTCGATGGCGTGAGCGGAGTAAGGCCCGCGCGCGAAGAAGAGCCAGTCACCGAAGCAGACGGAGTTGTAGACGAACCAGAGAATCGGGGCAGCTCCGATAGCGATGCTGGCAAGCCAAAAAGCCGGCGCAGCCAGGCGTGAGCGCTCGCCCACAGCGGCGCGGCGGAACAGGGCGATTGCGATGCCGGACCAAGCAATGAACGCGATGATCCAGCCGTCGTAGCGCGTGAAGATCGCGGCGATGAGAGCGATGGCGATACCTTGCAGGCCGCAGGCTTTTAGTGGAGGATCGTCATCTAAATGTGTGCGCCACTCAACCAGCCAAACCACGATCCAGATGAATTCGCAGAGAAACAGCGGCTCGGTCATGGCCGTGGTCTGCAAATAAAGGAGGTTTGGATTGAGAGCAAAGAAAATGAGCGCGAGTGCGGCAGGCGCGCGATCAAGCCAGTTGCGCGCGAGGCGGTAAATGCCGGCGCAGGAGGCGAGGTATGCGAGAGCCGACGGAACAACGCCAGCAAGGCCCGTGGCCCACCAGGAGTAGTTCTGCACAAAGGGAAGAAGAAGAATATGGGGGAGCGGCAGCCATACCGAGCCAAGCTCGGAAAAACGGGGCGTGCGTGAATCGAAGACGCGGCGCGCGATGTGCAGATGGGCGATGGCATCGCCGTAGTTGATCATCGCTCCATTACGCCAGCTCCAGATGATTGCGACCACTGAAGCGGCCATGCAGAAGGCCAGGACCACCCAGCCTTCCGCATCGGAGATTTTCTTCTCAGTCAAGGTGCGTGATCTCGCGAAAGAGGTTGAAGCGCGCGTCGATCTCACTGCGCGAGAGCTGTTGCAGGCGCTCCGTACCGAAGCGCTCGCAGGCGTAGGAACCCATGACGCTGCCGTAAAACATGGCGTGGCGCCACGCGGCCGGAGTCTGCTCGGGCTGCGAAGCGAGATAGCCGAAGAAGCCACCCGCAAAGCTGTCGCCTGCGCCGGTTGGATCGATGACCTCTTTGAGCGGGAGGGCGGGCGCTTTGAAGGTGCGCAGCTCCTCGCCTTTACCTTTTGGATTGGTACTACTGTGGAATAGCGTCGCGCCGTACTCGCCATGCTTGACGACCAACGCACGGGGGCCGAGAGCTATGACGGCGCGCGCAGCCTGCACCAGGTTGTTGTTGCCGGCCAGCATTCTAGCCTCTGTGTCGTTGATGAGCAGAACATCGAGGCCCTTCAAGACTTCAAGCAGAGCGGGACGATGGTCCTTGATCCAGTAATTCATGGTGTCGCCGGCAACCAGTTTCACGCCAGGCATGGCCTCGCGGACGCGGCGCTGGAGGACGGGATCGATGTTGGCGAGGAAAAGGAATTCGGAGTCGCGATAGGCGTCGGGGATTTTGGGCTCGAAAGTGGCGAAAACGTTGAGCTCGGTGTTATGCGTTTTTGCTTCGTTCAGATTCTCCAGATACGAGCCCTCCCAGAAGAAGCTTTTTCCGGCGGTGTGTTCGATGCCGAGCGTATCAATGTTGCGCGCGGCAAAGACCGCTTCCTGCTTGCGGCCGAAGTCCTCGCCGACGACGGCGATGACGCGCACGCTGGTGAAGAAGCTCGCGGCGAGCGAGAAATAGGTTGCCGCGCCGCCGAGGCAGCGCTCGCGGCGTCCGGCGGGGGTTTCGATGGAATCGTAGGCTACGCTTCCGACAACGGTGATAGACATTTTTCTCCTGGTCTTGGACGAGAGTTGTGGCGAGACAGCAAGCGAGAGTTCCTCACTCTACCAACCATGATATTTGCCGAAAAGCAGTTTGAGACGCTCCTTGGCGGCAGCGGGAACAGCATCAGGCTGCGTGAGGACCGCGTACTTGGCGGCCGAGGCGCAGGCACAAGTACGCTCGCGTGGCAAAGCCGCGACGGCGGCTTTCACGACTTTGGCGGCGTTGTCGGCGTTCTTGTGGAGCACAGCAACGATCTCTTCGATGGTGACGGCGTCGTGGCCCTCGCGCCAGCAGTCGTAATCGGTGACCATGGCGATGGTGGCGTAGCAGATTTCGGCTTCGCGGGCGAGCTTGGCCTCCTGCAGGTTGGTCATGCCGATCACGTCGGCACCCCAGCTGCGATAGAGGTTCGATTCGGCGCGGGTGGAGAACTGCGGGCCCTCCATGCAGACATAGGTGCCGCCGAGTTTGCCCGCGACGCCGACCTTGGCGCAGGCATTGGCCGCGGCTTTGGCGACCGTCGCGCAGACCGGGTCGCCGAACGAGATATGGCCCACGATTCCATCGCCGAAGAAGGTGGCGACGCGGTTGAACGTGCGGTCAATGAACTGGTCGGGCATGACGAAGTCCGTTGGCTTGTGCTCTTCCTTGAGCGAGCCGACGGCAGACACGGAGACGATGCGCTCGACGCCGAGTTTCTTGAACGCATAAATGTTGGCGCGGAAGTTGAGCTCGGAAGGAAGGATCCGATGGCCGCGGCCGTGACGCGCGAGAAAAGCGACCTTGCGGCCCTCGAGTTCGCCCAGGACAAAGGCATCAGAGGGTGAGCCGAAGGGCGTGTCGATGCGCTCCTCGCGAATGTTGGTAAAGCCGGGCATGGAATAAAGCCCGCTGCCGCCGATGATGCCGATTTCTGCTTCCGCCAAGGTACGCTCCTCTATGAATTCTTCAGGGGCTAAAGCCCCAAAGACTTACTGCGCATGGCACGGAACGACTAAAGTCGTGCCGTGATACAAAGCCATTTATGCAACCAGTCCTAGCGCTAGTAGCTAGAAGCTAGCGGCTAGCAGCTATCTTTGTTGATCGATCAGGCGAATGGTTTCCAGAAACACGTCGCCGTCGATCATCAAGCTGTGCGCGCTGATTTTGTCCATCGTGTCTTGCGCGGTGTGGTGGTAACTGTTGTTGGGACCATAATCGAGATCGATGATGTCGATGGACGGCACGCCACGCTGGACGAATGGCAAATGATCGTCCTCGACCTCCATTTGCTGCTGGAAGAAATAACGCTGGTAGCCGAACTTTTTGGCGGCTTCGGCGACGTCCGAGACCAACCAGGGAGCGGAACGGGTCTCCTGCTGGATGTCGAGATCCTTGTCGCCGATCATGTCGGCGAGCATAAATGCCTTGATCTGATTGAGAGTGCCGTCGCGGCCCCACTTGGCGGCGAGATGACGGCTGCCGTACGTGGAGTCGGAGGCCGACCACTGCTGGATAGCCTCTTCGCCATCGAAAAAAACAAGCCAGACAGAATAGCCGTCGAGCTTTTTCGCGGGCGAGCGAGCGGCCTGTTCCCGGAGACGGTCGGCGATGGCCATCAGGAGGCCGGTGGTTGACGCGCCGTCGTTGGCGCCGACGAAGTTGATGTTACGCAGCGGGTAATTCGTTTCGTAGTGCGAGCCGAGCACGATGACGCCGGGCCTGGTTCCGGGAAAACGCACGATGAAGTTGCACATGGGAACCGGCCCGATGGGAGTGTCGGCGGTGAAAGTATCCTGCTCGAGCTGATCGTGGTCGCGAAGGAAGTGCGCGCGAAGAAAATCTTCCGCTTTCACGTGGCCCGGTCCGGTGGGCCAGCGCGGACCGATGGCCGCGAACTCGCGCGCGTATTCGTATGCGGCGTTGCCGTCGAAGTGGGATTGGGCCGACGCACAGAGTGGCGCGAAGAACGCGACGAGCAAGATTGTGAGCTGTGCTATCCCACCCTTGCCGCAAAGGCGCGGCAAGGATGGGGCAACTTCGGATCCGACCACTGCTTCCCTCCAAAACGAGGAAAAAATCATCCCGCCGCCTCCTTTTTCTTTCTGCGGGCGGGGTGGACCCACCAGGCGACTCCGATGCCGATGAGGTAGAGAACCAGCATGGGAATAGCGTAGATGCACATGGTGCCGGGATCGGGGCTGGGACAGATGATGGCGGCAACGAGAAACACTGCGAGGATCGCGTAGCGAATATTCTTCCAGAGGAATTTGGGGCTGACGATGCCGAACAATGCGAGGAAGAAGATAAGAATGGGCAGCTCGAAGCTGATGCCTAAACCCAGAATGATGGAAAGAAAGAAGCCGGTGTACTCCTCGATGGTAACGATGGGGTTGAATTTGCTGCCGAAGCCGAGGATGAGAATCTTGAGCGCGCCGGGAAGGACGAAGAAGTAACCGAAGCTTGCGCCGGCAAGAAAGAGACCGACGGTTGCCGTCATGAAGGGAATGACAAAGCGCTTCTCTTTTTGATAGAGGCCGGGCGCGATGAACAGCCACACCTGATAGAGGATGAAGGGAGACGAAATGATGGCTCCGCCGATGAGCGAGACCTGGAGATACAGGTTGAGCGGATCCATGGGGTGGGTGTAATTGAGCTTGATGCCGAGTTTGGTGAGCGGGGCCTGCACAAAGCCGTAGAGACGCTCATGGAACGCGTAGGCAACGATGAAACCGATGCCGAGATAGATTGCGGAGTGGACGAGACGCTTGCGCAGCTCCTCCAGATGCTCCATCAGGCTCATGCCGGGGAGCTCAGCGCGCTCGGTGATGGCGGTGCGCGCTTTGTCGATGGCTTCCTGGGGATCAACCATGATGCGCAGCCGGCTCCGATCTTTCAGCTTCAGGGAAAAGGCTTCCCTGGGATTGGGCGGGCCGATCAGCGGAAACTGTCTCTCCAGTGGAGGGCGGCTTGATTTGCGGGACAGCGGGGGACGGCGCCGGATTTACTTCTCCGGCGGTTTGCTCGGCCGGCGTTGTGGGCTCTTCGATACGCGTTGCCTTGGCTTCCATATTGGGGTCGGTCCCCTCAGAGTAGGGGCTTTCCGCTAAAACCGGAGCGCTGGCTTGCTGTGGTGCAGGGGCCGGTGGAGCTTGTGCGACTGGTGGTTCGAGCTGTGCCGGAGGTGGGGCAGCGGCGAGTGCTCGCTGACGCGCCTCTTCTTCTTTTTTGCGGCGGTCTGCCTCTTCTGAGGCGCGCAACTCCTCTTCCATCTGAAATTTGAAGTCGTTGGAGGCTTTGCGGAATTCATACATCAGCTTGCCAAGCTGGCGGCCGATTTTGGGAAGGCGGCGGGGTCCAAAAACAACCAAAGCCAGGGCCATGAGGATCAACGTGTCCCACATGCTTAGCGTTGCGAGCTGGATTGGCGGCGGAGTTCCCATGAAGGATCATGATACCCGCGCTTACGTGGGGCTCACAAACGATGCATATGTCGGCTCACCAGGAGAACCCTCCAGTGGAGGTTGCTGGGAAATATGGTTCCACGCGCAGCCTCGGGACGACCAGAACGGCGCCGGGGTCGCTCAGCTACCGCCATAAGTTCACATACAATGGAGGCTGGATCGCGGCTTCCGCCCTCAAATCCCTGGAACGGCGCCCCAGCATCCTAATGAAGATGCGCTGCAACCGACTGCGAAACGTCGCGCTGATCCTATTGCTGCTGCCAATTTGCGCTTCACGGCACGCGGCGGCGTACTCCCTGCACACGCACCAGCAACTTATCGACCTCACATGGAACGACTCGATCGTTCCCTTGTTGAAGAGCCAATATCCAAACCTGACGCCGGCCGAACTGGACCGCGCACGCTCTTTCGCTTACGGCGGGTGCGTGATTCAGGACATGGGGTATTACCCATTCGGCGACTCATTTTTCTCCGACCTGACACACTATGTGCGCACCGGCGACTTTGTTCTGGCGCTCTTCCGCAACGCGCACAACGCCAACGAACTGGCGTTTGCCGTGGGCGCGCTATCGCACTACGTGGGCGATTCAATCGGTCATGCGGAAGCGACCAACCGTGCGGTTGCCATGCAGTTTCCAAAGCTGGCGGCGCGATACGGGCCCAGCGTGAACTATGCCGAGGGCAGGCACCAGCATGTGCAGGTGGAATTTGCCTTCGACATCGATCAGATTGCGAAGCATCGTCTGGCGCCCCTGGAATACTTGCGCCATATCGGGATCAGGGTTCCGACGCACCAGCTCGCGTTGGCCACGTATCAGACATACGGGGTGACCGACGATTTCGCCGTCGGCGCGCGGCGCAAATTCGACCTGGGTGAATACCAGTTCTCGACGCGAAAGTTCATTCCCCGGGTGGCCTACGCAATTGTGCTGATGAAACGGGGCCACGAGACGCCGGAGCCGAATACGGCCGATGCGCAGGAGATCGAGAAGGAGTCGGCAGAGGCGGCGACGCTCTATGACTGGGCGGCTTACCGCAAGAAAGCGGGCTTTGAGACTCATCTCCTCGCAGCTATCCTTTGTGTGCTTCCGAAGGTTGGCCCCCTGTCAATGGTCGCGGTCAAGGGGCCCACCCCTGCCGCGGAAGCCGATTACATGCACAGCATGGTCTCAACCCTCAGGGTGCTTCGCGATCGGCTGACTCTTCTTACGCCCGTTGCATATCGGCCGGCGCCGTCTGCGAGCGTACCGGTTCCGACGGATGTTTTTGGGCCGACGGATCCCAGGCAACCGACGCCCAATCGGGACCTGGACACAGGACAAGTGGTTAAGCCAGGCGGTTATCGTCTGACCGACGAGACGTATGCGGAACTCTTGCGCCGCCTGACGCGCGACCCGAATGAGCCGATTCCTCCGGGGATCAAAAAGGATATCCAGGCGTACTATTCCGACCCCAACGCGCCGATTTCAACCAAGCGGCATCACCATGCGTGGTCGAAGGTGCAACAGGACCTGAAGACGCTGGACGCGATGCCGACAAGCGCCGCGGCCAAGCCCTATCCCACGTACGGCCAGCCGAATCTACCGACGGCAAAAACGAAGTAGGGCGCCGCTATTTGACTTCAGCTGAGTTGGCTCTCGGCAGCAAAACAGGTTGAACGGGGCGTGCCGACGGAGCTGTAGCTGATGGGCGCAGCGATTGCGGGTTGTCTGCCGGGACCTGATGCATCGTGACGATGACCGCTTCAGCGGGCTTGGCACTCGCGCAACGGTAGGAGTGCGGCGTGCCGGCGTCAAAATAGACGGCATCGCCGGGGCCGAGCTTGGCATCCTGTTCCCCATGCCGCAGCGTCAGTTCACCTGAGAGTACATAGAGGAACTCAAACCCCGGGTGCATGTGCGAACGGGGCTCTGCGTCATCAGGCAAGGGGATAAACTCCGCAAAATAAGGGTCCATGGGTCGGTCAGCCACCATGTAGCCGAGGCTTTCGAAGGTGTATGTGGGCGACTCGACCCCCGTCTGCGGAATGCGCACCCGGTCTCTCTTGCGGTGTACGCGGAAAACCGGCGACGGCTCGCTTTCAAAGAAATACGAGAGATCTTTTGAGAAGACCATCGCGATGCGCGCAAGGTTGCGGAGCGTGGGCACTACGCGGCCCGTCTCCAACTGCGAGAGGAAGCTGGCCGAGAGCCCGGTGTGCCTGCCAAGATCCACGAGTCCCATGGACTTTTTCAGGCGTAAACGCCGGATGCGCTCGCCGAGGTGCTTCTCGGTAATAAAGCGCTCGGCGGTGTCGGCGTCCGCCAAGGGCTTGTGCATCTCCTCGCCACCGTTCGCTTCGACCCTGTTTGTCTCGACCCGCTCGATCATAGCCATCGCTGCTCCTTATCAGACTAGGATGCAGGTTGGCGGCATTTGTTGTCCAATCAAAATTAATTCTCGTAGGACAAAACTGGCGGGTTTCGTGGTTGGGAGTACCGACTGTCGGCTGGTTATTGTTGCGGAGCCGCCGTCAGCGTGAATGAGTCGTAGAACCGATTCACATCTGCGTCGCGCCGCGCGCTCAGCGAGGGATGTGTCGCCAGCAGCATATAGAGCTGAGTGCCCGCCAGAATCAAGCGCCCGTCCAGGATGCCTCCGCCCGCATTGCGCGCCATAAAGTCGCGGATTCTGTATCCGTCGCGGTCGTGAGTTGATTCGCTGACCAAGCTGGTTTCCGTTCTTCCCAGCGCCCCGTCTCGCGCCATATCCAGCGTCTTTTCGGCATCGTCGCCGGCAGCCCGCTCCACCGGTGGGTTATCCGCCCAGGCCGCCGCGTAGGTCGTATCGAGCCCCCCGTCCGGATCAGCGACCACCGCCTCGATCATCGGCACCTGCTCCGCGCCTCCATCAGTGTTATACGCAGGAATCTGCGTCTCGCTCACTGCCGCTGAAGGCATCTGGACCTGGAACCCATCCGCGCTCCGGTCAACCGTTTGCCAGGCAATCGAGCCGGTCCCGGGACTCGCCCCTCCCAGTTCCCCGATTCCGAAGTCCGCCCGATACCCCCACACAAGGTACGCAACCACCCCGATCAGCAAAATGCCAATGACGAGGCTAAACGGTCGCTTCACTCCTCCAAGAGTGCCTAATCTGCCCCTGTGTTTTCAAGAAGATTCCCCTTTTGGGCCAAATTGTGTGCCTGAGACGTAAAAAAGAGGGCACCTCAGTCAATTTCCACAAACGGCGTCCAGATCTTCTTCCGAATAGCCTTGCAACCTTTTCTCGGATTAGGCATCCTAAGAAGTAATTAGCAGAGGCTTCCCCAAATGTCCCGCCAAAGAAAGGTAACAACTCTCTCTTGAGGGTTCTTCGGAACCTCTTCCCAAAATCCCCCCTGGTTTCCCTCCCAAAACTGCCTCGCGAGCGGGCCTACCGGAAGGTAGGCCCATATGCTCTCCCTTCTACAGCCCTCTCATCCTGACCGCCGTCTTGTTAAATCTTGAGCGAACAGCGCAATCGAAAGATCTGCGGTTGCTTTTCGCTATTCCAACTCACCACAAAAATGTGTGCCCCGTCCAAGCTTCGCTTGGGCGGGAAAGCGCAAACAATCTGCGACATCGCCTCTCCCCGCTAAAATCAAAACTGAACGATGCCCACATCCTCACGCGCAAAACCCGCGACGGCGCGCGACCCAGCCGACCTGAACCTGACCAAGTTCGGCCTTGCGCGTAGTTCGCGCAAGAAATCGCCGCTGCCCGTCCCCAATTTTCGTTTCGACCGATCCGATCCCGAAGAGCTATCCACTCCCGCCCCCATCCCCCGCCGCGCCGCTAATGGTATCGAGTGGCTTCCGGTCCCCGGCTGGAACCTTCCCTGGCTCTGGGCAGGTTTCTCCACCCGCAAAGGCGGCCTCAGCCGCGCCTACTGCCCCGAAGGCGCACCCGCCGAACTCAACCTCGGCCTCACCGAAGCCGACGACCGCGCGATCGTTAGGCGCAATCGCCGCCTCCTTGCCCAGGCCGTCACATCCGATCCCAAAATCCCGCTGATCGCTCTCCGCCAATTCCATTCCAACAGCGTCGTCCACACCGTCCACGCCGACGCAGCCCGCCCGCGCCCTCGCAAGGCCGACGGACAATTCACCAGCGACCCCGGCTTCCTCCTCGCCATCCAGACCGCCGATTGCATTCCCGTGCTCGTTGCCGATCGCAAGCGCCGCGTCGTCGCAGCCTTCCACGCTGGTTGGCGCGGAACAGTCAAGCGCATCGTTGAATCCGGCGTCGGCGCCATGCGGCTGGAGTTCGGCTCCCAGCCAGAAGACTTGATCGCCGCCATCGGTCCCGGCATCGGCCCTTGTTGTTACGCCGTCGGTGAAGAAGTCCTCTCGGAATTCGAATCCCAGTTCTCGCACGCGCGCGAACTCTTCAAGGAAGTTTTCGATTCCGATCCCGTGCGCAAGAAATACCCCATGCTCTTTCTCACTCAACGCGCGCCCGGTCACTCGCCCATCGGCCCCACCCTTCACGTCGATCTCGTTGAGGCCAACCGCCGCCAGCTTCTCGCCGCCGGCCTAAAGTCTCGATCCATTCAGATAATCGGCGGTTGCACCCAGTGCCACACCGATCTCTTTTTCTCCCATCGCGCCTCGCACGGCCACACCGGCCGCATGATGGCCGTCATCGGCATTCGCCGGCGCGTGGCCACCGATAAAGAGAAGTGAAGACCGCATTATCCGTCCGCAGTTCGCGCGGCGATTGTTCTCTTCTTCAATTGGCCGCGGTGGCCGAATGCTCGCTGATATTGATTTCGTATTTCACCACGCCGGGAGTTGCGCCGCGCACGGGAAACCCGAAATCCTCTCGATGCGTGACAGTTCCTCCGCTGTCCTCCACGCGCCACGACAGCACATCGTTCGTCGTGCTCACGCGCTTCAGTTCCATCGAAAAATCGGGCCCGTCCGCGATCTTCGTGCGCAAAACCTCCGCGCCATTGCGCGTCAAAATCAGCGTCGAGCCAACGGGCGCCGTTCCGGCAGCCCCGGCTTTTCCGTTGCTGAAGTCGAGCAGAGCGAAAGGGCCATCTTTTTCCACTGCGCGCCCTTGCCCGGGAAACACTACGTAATCGGGCGAGACGAAGAACTCGCTCACATCCCCCACATTCAATCCGATCTCGGTCAGCGTCATTCCCCCATCCGTCGCCTCCACCACGCCGAGATTGAACGTTGGAATCTTTTCCTTGGCGGCCGAAAAGTCGAGGATCAAATTCGAATATCGCCCCGACATGTTCGCGGTAAAATTCCCGCCAAACCCATAAATCACCAAAGGCAATGGGGTGTCCTTCAGCGTCATCACAATTCCGCCAACGTTTCCGGCCTCTTTCTTCTGGACGTCGAATCCAAACACCTGCAAAACTGCCTGCGATCCGATTCCCGCCGCATTGCCCACCATATAGTTGTCCTTGTCGAGCCACACAAATCCTCGCTCCGGCGGCTTGGGCTCAGTTGCCGGCGCCGTCTGACTCCCGTCAGGCGGGGCGGCTGGCCTCCCCGCGGGCGGGCCTTGATCCGTCGGTTGGCTGGCCGCGGCCGCACCACCGGCGGGCTCCGCAGTTGGCGTGGTCTCGGCAGTCGGGGCGCCGATCAGTCCCGGATCAGGCGGCGGTGGAGGCGGCGCAGGTTTTGCGGCTTGAGCAGGTTTAGCCGCCTGCGCGGGCTTGGCCGTTTGCGCTGGCTTGGCTCGCAGCGCCGGCTTTGCGGCCGGTTTTGATGGCGCATTCGATTTCGGGTGCGTCGCTGTCGTTGGCGGCGCAGTTTGCGCAAATGCAGCGGTCAGCCCAACCACCGTCACCACCAGAATGAAAGCGCCGCCGCGGCGCAAAACACAGATGACTCTGGAACGAAACTCCATGGCTCCTCCGGTCGGCTTCAATGGCGGGGGCGCCGTTGCCGAGCGTGCGATTTATTTGAAGGGCGAGAAACGGCCGATGCTCACTGTGAAAACGCGATCCTGGCAGGGGGCGCGTCAACGGTTCAGCGGAATCGGATTTCCGGGAACGCGAGAATCTTAGCCTCGGCAGGGCCGATTGTAAAGACAGTTGCTTCCGCGTTCTGCGGTCGCTTAGTCGGCAAAAATCAACGCCCCGAACGCGGAGTGCGTGCCGGGGCATTGTCTGGATTCTGTTTTGGCCGCGATTGCGCTCTGTTACGCCTTCGCCTCGCCCGGGTTCACCAGGTCGCGCAATTCTTTTGAAGGCTTGAAGTAGGGAACTTTCTTGGCAGGAACATCCACGCGTGCGCCGGTCTTGGGGTTGCGGCCAATGCGGGGCTTGCGCTGGCGTATGCGAAACGAGCCAAAGCCGCGAATCTCAATCTTGTCTCCGCTTTGCAGGGCGCCAATCACGGATCCGAAGATGGTTTCTACAATCACTTCGCCGTCGCGCCGGGTCAGATCGCCCAGGCCGGTCACCTTCTCCACCAAGTCCGCTTTTGTCATCTCCCACTAACCTCCGCATCCAGCATAAACGGATTGTGCCGAGGAAAGCACGAAAATGCAAGCCCCTTTGTTGAAATTATCCTTTGCGCATCAGCAGTTTGGCCGGTTGACCCCCCTGCCTGGGCCATCCTTCGCCGACGCTTTTCGCCCCCTTCGCCGCGTCCGAATCCGTCCGGCCATTCCGAATTTCCCCCTTCGGCCGGCATAGGATAAATTGATCGAAGTGCATCCAATTAGCAAATGAGCTATCCGCAATACTCAATCGTCATCCCCGCCTATAACGAGGCCGCCCGCATCGGAGGCGCTCTTGAGGCCGTCCTCGCCTGCGTACATCAGCGCGGCTGGAATGCCGAAATCGTCGTGGTCGACGATGGCTCGCGCGACGAGACCGCCGCCATCGTAAACGCCTTTGCAGCCAAAAACCCTGAAGTCCGCATGCTCCAGAACCCCGGCAATCATGGAAAGGGTTACAGCGTGCGCAACGGCATTCTTCACTCCTTCGGCGAAATCGTCATGTTCACTGACGCCGATCTCTCCGCCCCCATCGAAGAAGCCGACGGCCTCATTGCCGCCATCGCCGCCGGGGCCGACATCGCCATCGGCTCCCGCTGGCTTGAGCGCACCCGCCAAACCATTCGCCAGCCGCTCTATCGCCAGTTCTTCGGCCGATGTTTCAACGCCGTCACCCGCGCCATCATGGGCCTGCCTTACGCCGACACGCAATGCGGCTTTAAAGCCTTCACCCGCGCCGCCGCGCTAACCGTCTTCCAGCTCCAGACCATCGAGCGCTGGGGCTTCGATCCCGAGATTCTCTTCATCGCGCGCAAGCGCGGCTACCGCGTCGTCGAAGTCCCCGTAAGCTGGGCCCACGACGAGCGCACCCGCATCAGCTACCTGCGCGACGGAACCAGAATGTTGCAGGACATCGCCATCGTCCGCTGGAACGCGCTCCTCGGCCGCTACAACAAGCCAGTCGAGCGCATCCACCGCGCCGACCTGGTCAAGTAGACCGCCGTTCTCCCGCGCATTTTCCGAAAGGTATGTACCCGCGACAAAACTGGACGCGGCAGTCGTCAGGAAATAAGTAACTTCCGAATCGGCGGCGATCCATTCGGAGCCCCGCCGTCGCCGCGCGAACAACCTGTCAATGGGTCAGTGACCTTTCGAAATCAGCAATCCTCTCAAGGGCGCCTTTCGCTTCCCACATCAGTACTTCGTGGTCGCAGTCGATGTGGAACTTCCCATCCTCAAGGATCAGAGGGTATTCGGTACCGGGAACCGAGCATCCGGTCAGCCCTCCTCGGTAACGCCCGGACTCAGTGTTCCAGATGCCAATAATCGCGCCCCCGTAACTTCCTTCGCGCGTGAGAACGAAAAGATACTTCCCATCTGACCACCAAAAGGGCGCGCCGAATCCGTCTCTGGGCGTGCCTTCCAATGGCCGGAGTTCATGCAGCATCCGGCCGGTTGCGGTTTCCCATATGCGCAAGTGATCGGGAAGGTCGTTTTCGGAGTCGTAATTTGCGGTCGCAATCGCGACTCTCGACCCGTCAGGCGAGTAGGCAACGGATTGCAGTTCGTTGCCCGGATCGATCTGCGCGATCTTTCGGCCTGAGTCCGCATCGATAAGATCGATCTCTCCCGACGGAAAAACAACCACGCCATGTTTCCAGTCAGGTGCGGGGTCATACGCGAGTGCGCCCACCGGTACGCTCTGCAGGCCGTCAACTTTCTCCCATGTCGTTGTGTCGTAGATGCGCAAATCGGGAATGTCGCTCAGCACCAGGAGAAACCGGGCATCGGGAGTGAACTGGGCGGCGTACATGTATGGACCGGACACCGGCTCTCGGAACTCATGGATCACGTTTCCGGTCTGCGCATCGTCGATGCGCAGAGTTGAACAGTTATAGGGGTAGAAACTATGGGGGTAGAAATGGCAGGACGCTCTCGCCGGGGATTTCAGGTTCTCGATTTTGACCGTGGTGTCGAACCATTGAAACGGGTTGATTTCGGTAACACGCATCCGGCGATCCGGACTGGTTGCGAGGACGCGTTCCTCCGCATCGAGCTTCTTTTCTATAGTGCCGGGAACGGGGACGGAATAAAGTGACTCTTTCCAGCGTGAATCCGGTTCAAAGCGAGGAAATTGGTACAGCGGCCACGTATCGGCTCCCAACAGGTCGGCAATGTCAATTGCCGTCTCAGGCAGGTTGGCCCGGTCATACACTTGCGCCAGAATCCCCTTGCCGGTTTCGACTTGGACGACGAGCCGCCGGCCCTTAGGCGGCAACCAAGAGCGATCGTCAGGCAGTTGTTTCATCAACTCCTCGAGCCTCTTGAAATCCGCTTTGGGAATCGCGCTCGGTCCACCACCCTGGATGGCAAGGGGAGTGTAGCGAATCATGGAAACAGTGCCGGCCGTTGAGAGTGCGAGCGTTGTGATAGTGGCCTCGCTGATGGCGACCTGCTTCATCGCTGGGTCCAAAGCAATTTCGTCATCGACGACGCTGACCGCAAGTTCGATCTTGTGTTTGTCGCTCAGCGCACCAGTTAAAGGCCCCTTCTTGTAGCCGGCCATCCAGCCATCGTAGGTGTCGGGAGCGGATTGGGTAGTTTGTTCCGAGGAAGCCGGCTGCGAGGGTGAGCGCTCAGGGAGGACGGCGCTCGAGATCTGACCGAGAGCCGAGGAACTGGAGAGGCATAGCGCTAGCACACAAAATGCGGAGCGTGGCACTGACATCTTCGTTCAACCCTCGAAGTTTTGACGAGTCACTACGGGAATTATGGCAGAAGGGTGGACCGGGCGGCGACCACACGGAGTCGCAGGTTCGGCAATCCTCTGGCAATATCTCGACCGGCTATGGATCCCAGTGCGCCCAATAGGGGATGTTCGCGTTGACCCGGTGGGAATCTGCGCGAGGTTCGCGCAGGAATTCGGCATTCCGGGCGGATTACCGGCAACCCAAAAGGAGCTCGAAGAACTGGACTACCTCCCAATCGGCGACTACGCAGCGGAGGGTTTTTGGGTGGGATAGCACATCCCTGAGGCATGGTCCGCCCTAATCGGGCAACGTTGATGCAAGCTGCCTACAGCGGGTCCTTCGACGTCATCAGGCCAATACGATCCGCGCCCGCCGCCTTCCCCATGTCCATCACCTTCGCGACCGTTGAGAAATCCAGATTGTCATCGCCCTTGACGAACATCACTTTGTCCGCGCGAAGTTCGAGAATTGAGCTCAGACGGCTCTCAAGCTGCTCGACGCTCACATCCTGCCGGTTGATTTTGTAACTCGGCAGCCCATTACGCCCCTTCGCAATCTCGACCACAATTGGAGCTTCCGGCGCGGGATTCAGATTCGAAGACCGCTGCGGCATCCTTGCACTCAGGCCGCGCGGTACAACCGGAGAAATAACCATGAAGATGATCAACAGCACCAACAAAATGTCGATCATCGGAGTCACGTTGACTTCACCCAGCGGCCGGCCTGATCCCTGACTATTCTCAACCGTCATCGCGCACCCTCCTTGCTCGTCAAGTCCCGCAGAGCCTTCGGAAACTTCGAGATGATCCAAACTGCGAATTCCTTTGCTATAGACACCGCACCTTCACAAATGGTTCCAACTTCGCAGTCCACAAGCCCCGCTTCGCGCATGCCGCGGCGCAAACCGTCTTCAGCGCTCGGCGATGAACGCCATCGAGGATGGAGTTAAAATCGAGTCGCGATGCCGCATCCGTCATGGAATGACAGTTACGCCGCAGGACACCTGCCCTGGGACACCGGGGAACCGGAGCCTCTGCTCGTCGAGTTCATCAAATCCGGCGTGGTCACGCCATGCCCGGCTCTTGAGATCGGTGCAGGTACCGGCACGAATGCAATCTGGATGGCGGAACAAGGTTTCGACGTACTGGGAGTCGACGTTTCGCCGCTCGCCGTCGAGAGAGCCCAGGCCAAGATAGAGGGACGCGCACTGCGCTGCCGCTTCGCCGCATGGGACTTTCTCGCCGCGCCTCTATCCGACGGCCCATTCCACTTCGTGTTCGATCGCGGTTGCTTTCATATCTTCGATGAACCAGGCGAGCGAGAGCGGTTCGCGGCAAGAGTCGCTGCCGCACTGGCGCCGGGCGGCTTGTGGCTGAGCTTGATCGGCAGCACTGAAGGTCCGCCGCGCGAAGAGGGTCCGCCTCGCCGCACGGCACGCGAAGTCACCCTGGGCATCGAGCCCGCGCTCGAGATCGTCGAGTTGCGATCAGCGGAATTCAGCGGCCGCAACGTAAAGGCGTGGTTCTGCGTGTCGCGCCGTCGCACAATGCCGGCGCAACCTTCCACGCGGCACGATTGAGGCTCAGGGCGAGGGCAACGTTGCAATTGCTCGAGATATTTCCGCGTTGACCTTTTCGAGCAGGCTGCAGCTTTAGATTTGTTGACCGCGCTTGCGTGCGTCAGACAGTGCAATGTTGACGCAATTCACTCACCGGATAGTCCTTTAGCTGAATTGAGTTTCCGATCTTCAGCGGTAC
This sequence comes from uncultured Acidobacteriaceae bacterium, assembly GCA_963762905.1. Classification (GTDB taxonomy): domain Bacteria; phylum Acidobacteriota; class Terriglobia; order Terriglobales; family Acidobacteriaceae; genus Telmatobacter. The sequence continues at coordinate 33,954 of CAVXMJ010000035.1, forward strand.
CTCTAACATCAGGTTTTTCCAGGGCGTATACGGCAGGATCTTCCACATCTGTGTGCTCAACCACAGGCGGAAGCGAGTTCGCGGCACAAACCAATCGGTACCCCCATCAGCGATGCCCTGGCATTTCTCAACGAATACCCGCATGAGGGTCTCATAGTTCTGAAACGCCACCTGATAATCTCCATCGGCCTCTGCCAATTCGCCCGCCAGAACATAGGCGCCGACTACCGCCATGCCGGTCCCCATACCCGAGAGCGGCGAAGGACACCAGGCCGCGTCTCCGAGCAGAACGCTGCGGCCTTGGAACCATCGGTTCATTTTCACCTGACTGACTGAATCGAAATAGAAGTCCGGCGCAGTCTCCATCAGCTCCAGCAGTCGCGGTACCTCCCATTCTTCCTCTCGGAAGTGCTCGCGGAGAATCTCCTTCTGCTGTGCGCTATTGCGACGGCCATAGTCGAGCGGACCCGTGGCGAAGAAGAAGGACGCCTTCGCTTCCTGCGGATCGCCTCCGCTGAAGATGCCGACCTTTTTGCCCAGCACTCCATAGTAGAGTCCGGCGTGATCGAGATTGAGGTAGTTGGGAATGGTGAAGATTGAAACGTAATAACCGAGATTGCGGACGAAGCGCATGGCATCACCGAAAACGACGGAGCGGACTTTCGAGTGCAAGCCATCGGCGCCGACGACGAGGTCGAACCTGCGCCGCCCTCCTCGCTCAAATCCCACTTCCACGCCATTTGCAGTTTCGTCGATCGTGGCAATACTGTCATCGAAAATGTATTCGGTCGTCTCCCGCGTGGCCTCGTGAAAGATATCCGCAAGGTCGCCGCGCAAGATCTCCAGTTCCCCGCTGGTAAATCCGTCCGGCATGCTCGCTACCTTCTTGTTATTTCGGTCCACGATCGTAATTGCTCCAATGCGAGTTTGCTTCTTCCGCACCGCGGGCAGAAGTTCCATGCGTTCCAGCACGCGCAGTGAGGCCCCCCGAAAGTCGATGGCATATCCTCCCGGCCGCACCGCGGGCGCGCGTTCCACAATGGTTGGTTGAAATCCGTGCCGATGGAGCCAAAAGGCCAGAGCCGGTCCGGCCACGCTGGCTCCTGAGATGAGTATGGATCTGTTTTTCATGACGACCTCCTGGGGCGAATTGTACAATCGTCTTACACATTTGTGCAATACGATTGTCTGATACAACGGTTCTATGGCGACGACGCAAAATTTGAGTAACCGGGAGGCCTTGCTGCTTGCAGCCAGGAAATGCCTGCTCGATAAGGGGTACAACCGTACCACTGCGCGGGATATCGCTTCGGCGGCTGGAGTCAGCCTGGCTGCCATCGGCTACCACTTCGACTCAAAGGATGCCCTGCTGACCGAAGCCCTGCTGCTCGCCTTCGGCGAATGGGACCAGGACCTTCAAAGGGCGCTGCAGACCGCGGCTACGTCGAACGTCACGCCGGCGGAGCGATTCCAGGCCACCTGGGCAAAGATCATAGGCACCTTTGAAACTCATCGCTCGCTGTGGGTCGCCAACTTCGAAATCTTCACGCAAATGATCGGGCAACCGGTGACCCGGGAGATCATTGCGAGCAAACTGCGCTTTGCGCGCACGGGGCTGGCGGCAATGTTTCTGAACCGGGACGAGAGCTCAATCGATGAGCACACAGTGCGGACGATTGGCACCTTTCACCATGTGCTTCTGTCGGGATTGGTCCTCCAATGGCTCATCGATCCCGCGAGCTCGCTGTCGGCAGAGAATCTCACTGAAGCCCTCCGCGCCACGGCGGACAGCCTCAAGCCGAGCCGGAGCAGCGGCGGAGAGAGACGAAGGCGCAAGAAAAGCTAACCTGTCGATGATCTGAACTCGATGTTCGTTCCAAGTCCGGTTCCGCGGTTTCAAATGCCCGGCAAAACTAATCGCGAGCCCCTGCTCCTTCCGCTCGTTCGGGCGAGTGTAACCGGATCGAAGATGCGCGAACGGGGTTATTCTGGAGAGTCAGGCCGCCCCAGCCGCTAAAGGAAGCACAATGCCCGAAGAAACCGCTCCAGCCGCCCCAGAGACTCCAAAGACCGATCCTCCCGTTGCGACCATTGCCGAGATCGGCAGGCACGAGGGGCAGTCCGTCACCTTGCAGGGGTGGCTTTACAACTCGCGCGAGAGCGGGAAGCTGCTGTTTCCGATTTTTCGCGATGGGACGGGGTCGATCCAGGGAGTGGCGCACGTAAAAAGCGTGACGCCGGAAGTCTTTGAGAAGCTGAAGGGCCTGACGCAGGAATCGAGCGTCATCGTCACCGGGAAAGGTGCGTGCTGACAAGCGCGCGCCGGGCGGGTACGAGCTGGACGTGGAAGACGTGCACGTGGTGCAGCGTGTGCCGGAATCGGACCCGTACCCAATCACGCTGAAGGATCACGGGGTCGAGTTTCTGCAGGAACGGCGTCACCTGTGGGTGCGGAGCCCGCGGCAATCGGCCATCTTGCGCATTCGCGCGGAGATTATGCGGGCGGCGGCCGAGTACTTCGACACGAATGGATTTATCCGGACCGATCCGCCGATTCTGACGCCGGCGGCGTGCGAGGGCACGTCAACTCTCTTTCCGGTGGATTACTTCGGCGATCCTGCGTACCTGACGCAGAGCGGGCAGCTCTACATTGAGTCGACGGCGCTGGCGCTGGGCAAGGTGTACAGTTTTGGGCCGACTTTTCGGGCGGAGAAGTCGAAGACGCGGCGGCACCTGACGGAGTTCTGGATGATCGAGCCTGAAGTGGCCTACATGGACCTCGAAGGACTGATGGAACTCGCCGAGAACTTTATAGCGCACATTGTGCAGAGCGTGCTGAAGAATCGCGCGCCGGAACTGCACGTGATTGGGCGCGACGCCGCGAAGCTCGAGGCGATCAAGGCGCCGTTCCCGAAGCTGCGCTACGACGAGGCCGTAGAGATGCTGAACCAGGCACACAAAGACGGCAAGCTGGAAGCGGCCTTCGAGTATGGAAACGATTTTGGGTCACCGGACGAGACGTGGCTTAGCTCGCAGTACGACCGGCCGGTGATGGTGCATCGCTACCCGGCGGATGTGAAGGCGTTTTACATGGAGCCCGATCCTAAGGATCCGCGCTACGCGTTGTGCGTGGACGTGCTGGCGCCGGAGGGATACGGCGAAATCATCGGCGGATCGCAGCGGGTGTCGAGCTACGAATTGCTGAGCGCGCGCATTGACCAGCACAAGTTGCCGCGCGCGGCGTTCGAGTGGTATCTCGATCTGCGGCGGTACGGCAGCGTGCCACATTCAGGTTTCGGCATGGGCATTGAGCGGCTGGTGGCGTGGGTGTGTGCCCTCGATCACGTGCGGGAGACGATTCCGTTTCCGCGGATGCTGAACCGGATGTACCCATAAGGCAGGGACCGAGGGAACAAGGGACCAAGGGAACGAAGGCCTGCGGTGATTCGTCCACAGCTCGTAGATCACAGTTCGTAGTTCGTGAATCTCCCCGGTCCCAAGGTGCGAGGGACCGGGGGCACCCAGCGCCGGGGCACCCCATGGGCTACGAGTCTTTGCGCGGTACCTTCGCGCCTTTCTTGCGAGCCTCTGAAAGGCCGATGGCAATGGCCTGCTTGCGGCTGGTCACCTTTTTTCCGCTGCGTCCGCTTTTCAGCTTGCCGCGCTTCATCTCGCGCATTTCGGTTTCAACCTGCTTGCCGGCGGCCGGACTGTATTTCCTGGTGGATGATTTCTTTTTGGTTGCCATGAATGCATCTCCTCGTTGGGATCGGATCGTCGCGCGCGTAGCGAAATAATGCAGATCAAATCTCTGCCGCGCGTTCAACTTGGTCTGATGCATTTTTTTCGCAAGGGGACACCCGCGTTGAACTCGTGCGATCCAGGCTTCGCGCGGTAGATTGAAGCTTAGATCTGTATTTTGAGGGCGATTCTTTCTTGAGCACAGCAGGGACACGTAAGCCGGGCGGACCTAGCCGGATGAGGCCTCGCACTCCGTCGGAAAAGAGCCGCAACGGTAGACCGCGAAGACTGCGGATACGGCGGCAGCCGTTGGGATGGATCGGGCACTCGGTTTGGGCGGGAGCGGCCCTGGCGGCTGCGCTCGTGGCGTGGGCGGCAATTGCGCGGGCGATCGCACCCAAAGAGAACACGCCGCAGGAACACTTCGATGTGTTGATGGTGCTGGGGAGCCCGGCCGATGCGGACGGAAATCCGACGCCGATTGAGCTCGAGCGCGTGACCGAGGCAGTGAATGAATATGAACGGGGCGTTGCGCCGAGGATGATCATCACGGGCGGCCCGGCGCACAACCAGTTTGTGGAGGCAGAGGTGATGGCGCGCGTGGCCGAGGCGCAGGGGATTCCTGCGGGCGCGATCGTGGAAGAGAGAACGGCGCGGAATACGATGGAGAATACGTGCGACTCGCTCAGGATCATGCGCAGCCACGGATGGGAGTCGGCGGAGGTGATTTCCAGCGCCAGCCACTTGCCGCGGGCAGGTCTCATCCTGAACCGGCTCCCGCTGAAGTGGCGGACGCATGCCGCGCCGGCGCTCGAGCCGGAGGGGCCATGGACGCAAGGGGCGATGACGGCTGTCGAAATTGTGAAGACATTGCGCTACCTGGTGTGGGCGAGGCAGGCGGACCGGTGCGAAGTGCAGTGATTAGTGGTTAGAGCTTAGTGCATCATTGAGATCGATTGCGGGGGGATCGGTTGTTGGCCTCCATGGCCTCGTCGAATTCACGCAGTGAGCGAGCTTCCCGCACCCAGTAGATTCCGAGCAGGAGCGCGGCGGCTCCAGGGACGGCGCAAACCGCCGACACCTTGAAGGCAAAGCTGGGACCGACAATCTCCCACCCTCCGCCGGGGTCTGTCAAACCACCGAAAAGAAACCATCCCGCGAGAAGTAGCAGTCCTATGCCAAGGATTTGGAAGATTATTCCTCGGATTGCCATGGCCGAGAGTCTACCACCGGGTACGACTTTGGCGTTCCGCGAGTCTAAGCAGAAATGATGCCGTGCCGCGTTGTCCGCCCTCGGGGGGCTCCTGTAAGCTTGTTTATGATGCATCTCCCAGTCAAGTTATCTGCAACGATTGCCGTTGTTTTCACGATGTGTGTGTGCGCGGGAGCGCGCGTGCAAGCGCAGGATTCGGGCGCGCAGCAGCCGAGCTCTTCCTCTTCGTCGCAACAGGCGCCGGCAACGGGCCAGCCAGCGCAGACTCCCGAGTACGGGGTTTACATGGCCGTCGACCCGCTGGCCAAAGTTCGCTACGACAACCGCTATGACATGTCTTTGGGCTTCGCGTACGACCACATGAAGGCGGGGCCGACTCTGCTGCAGGGATCAAACCTGGGCGGACTGGACATGGAAGGCTCTTACTGGCTGACGAGGAACTGGGGCATCGAGGCAACGGGTCGGGGGTATATCGGGACCAGCGGCGCGGCGCCCAACGACTACAACGGGAACGTGATCCGCGGCCCGGTAGTGAAGCAGTATTTTTTCGTGGGCGGCGCCGAGTGGCTGGGTCCGCACAACAAACATGGGGCGCTGATTGCGCACGCCATGTTCGGCGGGGTCTACGGGAACTTCCAGAAGGATCTGCGCGGAGAGCCGCCCGAGGTGGTGGGCTTTTACTACAACCAGATTGCTCCGGCGGGGATCATCGGCGGGCATATGGACCTGAACCGCAATGAACATTGGGTGTTTCGCATTACGCCCGACGCGGTGATGACGCATTACACATTCAGCGACGCTCCCCATTCCTCTTTGAGCTACGGGCAGTACGACGTAAACTTCGCCATCTCAGTAGGATTGGAATACAAGTTCACCTCGATCAAGCGCTCGACCAACAAGAAGACCAACTGGTTGTCGGGCTGGTAGCGAAAAACAGCCGTTAGCTGCTAGCTATTAGCCGTTAGCTCTTTTGTGCTGGACGGGCTGCAGTGGTTCCCACCCTAACGCTCTCGCGCTGCTTCGAGCTTTAGGATGGGGCACCCACAGGGCGTGCAGGATTAGCGAGGCCAACCGTTGGGCTCGCGGCATCATCAAGAAGATAGCTGGGGCTGCAAAGTGCATTGGTATGTGTGGTATTCTCCTGCGTTCAGCGGCGGGTTAGGGAGAGTGCCGCCTGAAAGTATGCCGTTTCGGATTGCGGCACTCATCGGCCGATTCCGAAGACGCGAGCCAGCGGTGAATTGAAGCAGGTAGCCTATGGATATGAAAGACACACTGGGCGTATTGCTTGCGGGCGGAGCAGGAGAACGGCTGTTCCCCCTGACGCGCGACCGGGCCAAGCCGGCGGTGCCGTTCGGCGGGCACTACCGCATCATCGACATCACGCTTTCAAACTGCATCAATTCCGGATTGCGGCGGGTGTACATCCTGACGCAGTACAAGGCGCTGAGCCTGAACCGGCACATCCGCGAGGGCTGGACGGGCATCGTGGCGCAGGAGCTGGGCGAGTTTTTTGAGCTGATGCCGCCCATGCAGCGAACGGGTGCGAACTGGTACATGGGCACGGCGGATGCGGTGTACCAGAACCTATACTCGATCGGAAGCGAGCAGCCGGCGCATGTGATCGTCCTTGGAGGCGACCACATTTACAAAATGGACTACAGCCGGATGATGGCGTACCACAAGGAGACGGGCGCGGAAGTGACTCTGGCGACACTGCCCGTTTCGCCCGATGAGGTTTCCCGGTTTGGGGTGGTGGAAGTGGCCCGGACGGGAGAAGTTCTGGGATTCCAGGAGAAGCCGGCATCGACAACCATCCGATCACCGTTCAATCCCGATGCCGTGGATGCGTCGATGGGGATTTACATCTTCAACACCGACACACTGCTGAAGGCGCTGATCGCGGATGCGGACGACACGGCATCGAAACACGACTTCGGGCACGACATTCTTCCCCGGCTGCTGGGCAAGAAAAAGATGATGGCCTACAGCTTTGTCGATGAGAACAAGAAAGAAGCGCTCTACTGGCGCGACGTGGGGACGCTGGACGCGTATTACGAAGCCAACATGGACCTCTGTTCGGTGTCGCCGGTATTCAACCTCTACGACAAGAGCTGGCCGATCCGTACGCGAACCAGGCAGTATCCGCCGGCGAAGTTCGTCTTTGGCGAGCCGGGGCGGTCAGGTATGGCCGTGAATTCGATCATCACTGCGGGCGTGATTATCTCGGGCGCGTCGGTCTACAACTCCGTGCTTTCGCAGGATGTGCGCGTGAACTCGTACTCGGATGTGGACCAGAGCATCATCTTTTCACACGTGAATATCGGGCGGCACTGCAGGATCCGGAGGGCGATTATCGATCGCGACGTGCACATCCCCGAGGGTACGGTGATCGGGTACGACCCGGTGGAGGACAAGCGGCGGTACTTTGTCACCCCTTCGGGACTGACGATTGTGACGAGGGATGCTTCAATGTTCGAGAACCCGGTGGACCCGGCGTTCGGGCAGGGATATTCGATCGAGTAGACAATGCTGTCGGCTCAGCTGGACTGCGGCGGATCGCAGGTTGGGGAAGCTGATGCCGGCAGCTCGGGGCCCTCATATTCGAACTTGCGCAGATTCCTGAGACATTCTGTGAGCGCGCCCATCAGGGTCTCGGCCCAGCCACAGGGCTGAAATTTCGCCGTCTTCTGATTCAACTCAAGATCGGCCACGGCGAAGAACTTCATGTCGGTGGTTTTTGCCGAGGCAAATTCCTTCACGGTGATACGCGCTTCAACCTCGCCCGAGGCATGCTTTTTCTTGATGGAGAAAAAGTGCAATCTGGCCAGGGCTTCCGAGGGATCCTTCTCTACGAACTTCCAATCTTCCACGTTTTGACCTCCGTTTCTGCACAGTGTACGGTGCGAACCGAAGGATGGGGCGGTTTTCTTGGTGGTTGGCCCATCCAAACGTTTTTGGCTCTCAACCCAGCACGATATGGGGTGAATGGAGAGCCCGGAAACTTTAGGGTGGGCCACCCGCCCACCGCTCAAGTTATCCTTTAGGCTATGTTCGGGGGCCGTTATGCGCAGACGAGCAAAAGAAATGTCGTTCCGCGAGACATTTGAAAGCGAAGAGTACAGGCAATTCCTAGAATGCAGAAGCCCCACGTTGCCCTGCAATACCGTGCTTTTGGCAGACGGAGATAGAGCGAGTGACTGCTGTCAGTTAGCTCCGCTCCTCGATGAGGCAGATATTGACGAAGAGGTAATCATATCTCGGCTTCGAGATTACCTCTTGTCTGCACATGGTGAGCAAGGTGCGATCAGTAGCGTTGGTCCAGGTGCGGTTTTGGAGGACTATCTGAATTCGTTTGGCCCTCGAGAACCACAATTCTGGGAGGAGCTTCCCATGACTGCTCTCTATCGTGTAACAGATGGGAAGATGCGAATCTCTTCAAGGCTCTCGGACCGACTTTCGCGGGTGTTCGGAACCCGGAGTAACTTCTGGTCCGACATTCAGGCCGAATATGACCGTTGGAAATCGGGGTTAATATGCGATTCGCGGTGAAACTCTTAGCCCTCACTTTGCTGGTACTAGCCGTAGGATGTGAACGACCATACCAGCGGTTTGTCCCATTCGCAGGCGGTCCGGATGGTGCTACCACTGGTCTTGCCTTGGATACGAAAACAGGCCAGGCCTGTTTTACGGGCTCGAAGTCCATGTTCCCAGGGAAGACCTCCCCCGGTGGCTATCCATTTTGTTACGACCTGTTCAAGAGCCCCGAGTAAGGAACCGCAGGACGCGGAACCGGTCGGATGGCCCACCCCGTTGGTTCTCCCCATCCTGAGGGTGCCCCATCCTTCGTTTTTTTCTGGCGAAGGGTGAGAAGAAACACAGCCTTGCAGCATCGGCAGGAGCGTGCGCATGGAACGAATTCCATCCACTCTGCGTACCGAACTCCATGGAGTGCGTGGGTGCATTAAGCTGGAACGGGGCAGTTTGGGGTGCCGCAATGGCACGCTATGATGCCCGGGACACGGCCAGGAAACGGCCGCAGATTCAGCAACATTCCGCCGGGGCCGTGGCTGCGACACCGGCGAGCCGCGCAGGGCGGGCGGAGGTGAGACCGCTGGAGCAAGACTGGTCGAATATCGTCCACCGCTGCATGGACGGAGATTCAGGCGCATGGGCTGAAATGGTCCGCGCGCACCAGAAGCGTGTCTACGGGCTTTGCTACCGCTTTACGGGAAATGCGGCCGACGCCGAGGACCTGACCCAGGACGTTTTCCTGAAGATCTATTCGAATCTGAAGAGTTTTGACGCCGCTCGAGGCAGCCTGCCGGTGTGGATCACCACCATGACGCGGAACCTGCTGGTAGACAATTTCAGGCGGACACGCAACCAGAGGGCAACCGGCTCGCTGGACGATGGATGGGACCAGGCGGAAGAGCTGAAACCGGCCGACCGGCTGGAGGCGAAGGGGCCCTCGCCGCACGAGTTCGCGGCGCGCAAGGAACTGGCCAACATGGTGCAGGGCGCGCTGGCAAAAGTGAGCGTGGAACTGCGCGAGGCCGTGATCCTTAGAGACCTTCAAGACCTTGATTATAAAGAGATTGCACAAGTATTGGCGATTCCCGAAGGAACGGTGAAGTCGCGCATCAGCCGGGGCCGTGCGGAACTTGCAAGGCTTCTGGAACGTAACAAGCTGGAGGTAATGTAGCGATGACAGAGCGCACACAATTTCCGAATTCTCCGGCCTGCGGCGCGTGGGAGACGCTGCTGGCGGACGCTCTGGACGGGCTGTTGAACCCCGAAGACCAAGCGCAGTTCGAGGCGCACAAGGCCACCTGCAAAGCATGCGCGGCGCTCTATGAGGAAGCGCGCAAGGGACGCGAGTGGCTGGAATTCCTGTCTCCTGAGCCGGATGTGCCGGCAGGGCTGCTGGAGAGGATTCTGGCGCGCACGGGTCCAGGGTTCGCAGCGAGCGCGCCGATGCCTGCAATGGCTGGCGCGAGAACCGTTCCTGCATTTGCGCCGCCAGTATGGCAACAGACGGGATTCTTTGCCCGGACGCGGCAAGCCATGCAGCCGGGCATTTTGATGACGGCGGCAATGGCGTTCTTCTCGATCGCGCTCACATTGAACCTGACTGGAGTGCGCCTGTCGACGCTGCGGATGGCCGATCTGCGGCCGGTGGCGGTGCGGTCGTATATGGAGCGCCAGTTGAACATGGCCTCGGTGCCGATCGTGCGGTATTACGACCACTTGCGGTTTGTGTATGAGGTGGAATCTCGAGTGCGGCAACTGCGCAGCCAGAGCCAGGGTAATGGCGATGAGAACACGGCGCCGGGAGGCACTCAGGATCAGAAAAACGGACAGCCTACGACACCCGGAGAGACGAAACAGAATCCCGGGAAAAACGATGGCGGGGGCCGGTTGGACCCTCAGCAGGTGCCGGATAATTCAGTGGCAGAGCCGTCGACCGGCGAAATGAATGACTTTGTGGAAACTTCGTATCACTTGCACGGCAACAGAGGGCGATCCGACAGCTCCGCGAGGAGAGCACGGGAAGGGAGCAAGGTATGGATTGCGGAAACCATAGCGGCGTAAATGCGACGGCTTTTTGCCAGAATTGCGGAAAGCCACTCTGCCAGGGCTGCGTGAAGACGGGTGCGGGAGGACAGATCTTCTGCGAGCCATGCTGGATGGCGTGGAACGGCGGGCAACAGCCCTTTGTGCCGCCGCCGATGGGAGCGCCAAGCCCTGGGCTGGCAGCAATGCTGGGACTGATTCCGGGCGTGGGCGCGATGTACAACGGCCAGTTCGTCAAAGGCCTTGTTCATGTGCTGATCTTCGCGGTTCTGGTTTCGATGACCAGCGCTGTCCATGGGGATCTGGACATTTTTTTCGGGCTCCTCATTCCGGCGTGGATCTTCTACCAGGCCTTTGAGGCTTATCACACGGCAAGGGCGCGGCGCGACGGCGAACCGTTGCCCGATCCGCTGGGGTTGAACGAACTGACCAACTTGTTTGGAACTGGCGGACGAATGAACCCGGGAATGCCGCCCGCGGCGCAGCCTGGAGCCGGGCCAGGGCCAATTGGAACGGGGCCGGCGAGCCCATATCAGGCGCCCGGCCAGGTGCCGAATCAGGCGCAGTATGAGCCGCCCTACCAGACGCCGTTTCAAACGCCGTATCAGGGTCCGAATGTGCCGCCGGGTTATCCGATGCCGGATGTTCCTCCTGTTCCGCCTGAGTACTGGCGGCGAAAAGAGCCGATCGGAGCGATCGTCCTGATCGCCCTGGGAGTCCTGTTCCTGCTGGGGCGGTTCGACTGGTTTTCAGGGCGGGTGATTGAATTCACGTGGCCGTTTCTGCTGATTGGGCTGGGAGTGTGGCTGATGGTGCGGCGCCTGAGCGAGACGAAAGGGAGTTCGCAGGGAGGGCAACAATGAATCGCTACATCATGATTCGCAGATTGCGCGGGCCGGCGGTTTTGTTGCTGATTGGCGTGATGGCGCTGCTGTCACAGGCAAACATTCTTGGCTGGGGCCAGAGCTGGCCGCTGATCCTGATCCTGCTTGGGTTGTTGATGCTGGCGGAGCGTGCGGCGCTTGCGGGAGAAAGCTATCCGCCGCCTCCGGGCACGCCGTGGCCGAATACCGCGCAGGCAACGGGGCAAGCTTCGAATTTGGGCACGGAGCCAACACCGGGCACGGCGAACGTGCCGGCTGAATCGCATGACTATGGCGACGAGATTCATGGAGGGCAATCATGAGCAGCGCACCTCCGAATATGCCTCCGGGCGGCGGAGCGCCTCCGCCCTACGATCCGAAGATGCAGTGGCGCGCATATCGCGAACAGCAGCGCGCCGCGTGGCGAGCGCAACGCGATGCATGGCGCGCGCAGCGCCACGCGTGGAAGGCCAATTATGTGGGTGCATACCGGCCTCGCGTACCTTCGGTGGTTGGTCCGGTACTTTTGATTTGCGTGGGCGTGATTGCCCTGCTGCTGGTGACCGGGCATCTCGATAGCACCTCGTTTTCTGAGTGGTACGGGCACTGGTGGCCGCTGCTGCTGATCGTTGCAGGACTTGCGCTGCTGGCAGAGTGGGCGCTGGACATGCGGCGGCAGACACCAGTCCACCGCAGCGGCAGCTTTGTAGGGATCCTGTTTCTGGTCGCGTTCCTCGGCCTTTGCGCGGCGGGATGGAACCATATGCGGCCGATGTTCGGCAACTGGAACGGCGACAACGACTTCTTCAACTTCTGGGGGCAGCCCGAGCACGACTTTGATCAGCCGGCGAACACGCAGGCGATTCCGGCGAACGCGACGATTCAGATTCTCAATCCGCGCGGGGACGTGAGCATTACATCGGGCGACGAGCCGAGCTTGCAGGTGCAGGCGCATGAGATGGCCTATGCCGACTCCGACTCCGAAGCAACGAAGATCTTCGACAGCGAAGCCGCGCATGTGACGGTGAGCGGGACTGCGGTGCTGGTGCAGTCGAATGGCAACGACCACGGCCGCGTAAACCTGACGGTGACGCTTCCGCGGACGGCAAAGGTGACGGTGAACGCAGGCAAAGGAGACGTAACGGCTTCAGGGCTGGGCACGGGAATCGATGTGACCGCAGGACACGGGGACACGCGACTGGACGCGATTTCGGGCCCGGTGAATGTGCACTTCTCGAACGACAAGCATGACTTTTCAGCGCACCAGATCAACGGCGACGTGACGGCCACCGGCAATTGCAATGACGTGACCCTTTCAGAGATCCAAGGCAGAATTTCAGTGAGCGGGGAGCTCTTTGGCGAGACCCACATCGAAAACGCCGAGGGACAAATTATTCTGCACACGTCGCATACCGACCTCGAAATCGCGAGCCTTCCGGGTGACATGACCCTGGACTCCGATAACCTGCACGTAAACGACGCCAAGGGCCTGGTGCACGTGGCGACACGCTCGAAAGACATCGACCTGAGCGAGATTTACGGCGACATATCCGTCCAGAGCAGCAACGGGACCATCAGCATCGCACCGGCCGGGGCGTATAACGTGGAGGCTAAGAACGACAAAGGCGACATCGAACTGACACTGCCGCCGGATGCCTCCGCCACCGTGAATGGGCAGGCCCACAACGGAGACATTGTGACCGACTACGAGCTGACCATCAGCGGCGATGAAAACAAGACCGTGAGCGGAAAGATCGGCTCAGGCACGGCTCATATCCAGATCAGCACAAGCAATGGCGACCTGCACATCAAGAAGGGATCGGCGTTTCCAGCCGCGGCTCCCGCCGCACCCAAGGCGCCGACTGCGCCGGCCGCGCCCAGCGCTCCGCACCTGAAGAGCAACAAAACGCTGCCCCAGCAACCGGTTACGCAGTAGGGCCGGAAGCGAAGAACAGAAGCAACCAGCGGGCGCGGGAGGGTAAACCTTTCGCGCCTATTTTGTTTTTTGCAACAAGTAGCGTTATGCTCCTTGGCGAGGGGATGGTTTCCCCTGGGGGTCGATCGGGCCATGGTGCATGCACCGGTGAGGGTGATCACTGTAGAGCGCGAGTACGGTTCGCGCGGCGGGGAGTTTGCGCGCCACCTGGCCAAACACCTTGGCTGGCGGCTGCTGGATGCGGAACTGGTGGCCGGCGCGGCGCGCATGGCGGGAGTAGATCCAAAACTGGCGGCCAAGCTCGACGAGCGGCTGGACCCCTGGTACTACCGCTACGGCAAGATGTTCTGGAAGGATCCCGTGTACGCGCCCGCGACCACCGAGGATGAAAAGATCTTCGACTCCGAACACATGGCGGAGCTGATCCGGAAAGAGATTCTGGCTGCGGCCCATGAAGGCAACTGCGTACTGGTGGGGCGCGGCGCGGCGTGCGTACTGGCCGGAAAGCCCGGGTGCTTTCACATTTTTGTGTATGCCACGGCCAGCGCCAAGAAAGACTGGTTCGCGCACGCGTTTCCTGAGCAGGCGCAGGACGCGGAGCAAAAACTGGCGGCGTTCGACCGGAGGCGCGCAGCGGTGATCCGCAGATTCTACCAGCAGGAGTGGTGCTCGCGCGGGCTTTATCACATGCTGCTGAATTCCTGCATCGGAACCCAGGCTATGGTTGACGCGGTGCAATGCGCGGCGGGATTGTGCGCGGCGGCGCCGGAGACGGTCGCGGGCTGAATTTCCAAAACTGAGATCGAAAGTGGGACGCCTAGACTGCGATCCGCGGAACGCGGGGCGCGATGCGCGTAAAGATCTCCCAGGTGATGGTGGCGGCGGCTTCGGCGTGGTCGAAGGCCGTAATGATTTCCTCATCTTGCGAGCCGAGAAGCATCACCTCGTCGCCGTGAGCGACGCCGGGAATCTCCGTGACGTCAAGAACAATCTGATCCATGCTGACGCGGCCTGCAAGCGGGGCGCGCTGGCCGCGAACCAGAAAACTCAAAATGATTGCCGAGAGAGCGGGTGAGGCCGTCACCGTATCCGGCGGAGACCAGCGCGATGCGCATGGGCTCGGTGGCGACGAAGGTTGCGTTGTAGCCGACGGTTGCGCCGGCTGGAACTGCGCGGACGCCAGCGACTGAGGCTTTCCAGGTGAGAACGGGCTGGAGCGCGGCGCGTGCGGCGGTGAGGGAGGGCGGCTCGGCCAGCGTTGGCGATTCTTCAGGCGCGCCGAACGCGGGATCGAAGCGCGGCCCGAAGGCAGGGTCGAAATGAGGAACAAGACCATAGAGCGCGAGGCCGGGCCGCAGCATGGCCTTCATGCCGTGGCGGGCGGCCAGATCGGCGATGATGGGCGCCTGGCCGGCGAGCAGCGTGGCGGATGCGCCGACATTGAGCCACTCGGCGAAGAGGCCCGCGGCGGAGATGCGGCTCATGGATTCGTCGAGGCGCGCGAGCTGCTCTTGCGTAGCCTGGCCGTCAGCTTCGTCGGCGGCGAAAAGATGCGTCATCACACCTTCAAGCCGCAGCGGCGAACCGGGCCCGAAGCGCGCGAAGATTGCGGCGAGATCGCTCGGGACCAACGCCCTGGCGGCTCATGCCGGTGTCGATTTCAAGATGGACCGGGACGGAGCCTTGCTGCGAGCCCGCAGCGCGAGCAGCCGAGACCAGTTCGTCGAACTGCCAAGGCTCCCACGCGACTGGAGTGAGTTGAAACTGAATGGCGGCCGCGGCCTGGCCGGGAAAGACGCCGCCGATGATGAGCACGCGCGCGTCTGGGCAGAGGGCACGGGAGACGATGCCCTCTTCAACGCTCGTAACGCCCAGCCACTTTGCTCCGGCGCGGACAACGGCGGGAGCGCAGAGAGCGAGCGAGTGGCCGTAGGCATTGGCTTTGACGATGGCGAGGAGTTCAGCGTGCGGCGAGGCGAGGCCCGCGAGAAAACGAAAGTTTTCCTCGAGAGCGCGGGTGCGAATCTCAACCCAGCAGGGGCGTGTTGTCATGGGGGGCGGCAAAGAACAGTTTACGGCATGGGCGGAACGTCGATGCGGAGGCGCTGTTTGCCGGCGGAGCACAGGTTGCGCATTTGCCGTTGATTCCAAATCAAGGCTCATAGCATACTGTCGCCATGAACAATCGCTCCGTGCCCGTCTCAACCGTGCTTCCCCTTCTGGTCTACCGCGACATTGACGAGGCTGCCGATTGGCTCGGCCGTGCCTTCGGCTTCAAAGAGCATTTCCGCTACGGCAAGCCTGTGGCAGGCATCCAGATGTTCCTCGGAAGCGCGGTCATCATGCTGACCGGGCCACGCCGCGGAACGCAAAGTCCGGCGTTGCTCGGAGCCGGAACTCAAACGCTTACCGTCATGGTTGCGGACGTGGACGCGCACTTCGCCAGAACCAAGGAGCGTGGAGTGATGATTTGGGAAGAATTGCATGAAACAGAATATGGAGAAAGGCAGTACGGCGTGGACGACATCGACGGCCATCGATGGATTTTTGCCACGCATGCCCACGACGTGAGCCCGGAGGAGTGGGGAGCGACGATCAAGAATCCGCTGCCGTGATGCCGCGCGGCTATTGGGCTTGTCGCTCCGCAATCGCGTGAAGGGGCTCAGAGCAACAGCGCGAAGGCGACGACGGTTTCGTCTTGCGATCCGTTTTCGTCGAGCAGTTCCGCTTCGAGCGCGTGTGGGACGGGCATTTCGCAGGCGGCAACCTGTTCCGGCGTCGCGCCGATGAAGCAAAGCTCGCAGTGGCCCAGGCCCTCGGCGCCGTTCTCACCTGTCGCGCGAACAGGCGGCCCGAAGACGCGGCAGGTCATGGGACGCCACTGGTACACGTCGCAACGGCCAGTCGCGGGGTCGAGCGCGGGACAGGCAGCATCGTCAGCGAAGTCCTCAAAGCGGGCCTGATCGGATTCTGACGTGCCGAGCACGCCCGTCTCGGGATCGCCGGGAAAGGCCGGACCGCGCTCAGCCAGCCAGGCGCGGGCGCGGAGCTCGATTTCGGCGGCCAGGGCGGGATTTGTAGCGCGCAAGCTCAAAATCCCTTCGCGAAGGCGCGCAGCGTCGAGCGCATTGATGGCGAAGGCTCCGTGGCAACACTGCGTGCAGCCGATGCGGCAGGCGAGGAGGTCCCCGGCGCGACGGGCGGCATCGGCAAGCGAGGCGTCCACACTTTGGAGAAGCCTTCCGTCGCGGATCTGCACGAGCTGGGCGTCGCGGGAGCGCATAAGGAAAAGCATAGATTGCCGCGCTGAGAAATGGCCCACGGGGCGGGATCCTCGTTACCCACCCTAAAACTCTTCGCCCCGGTCGCTCAGGCCGACCGAATCGCGCCAACCCCACCGTAATCATTAAAAGTGCGTTGTGGATGGAACATCCGCGACTACAATTTAGCCATCATGCTGATCGTGCCTGAAGCTCGCGCCGCAATCGTACGGGCCTCCGTGTTTGCCGCGATTGCTCTGATCGCTATTGTTGGCGCAAGCCGTACCCATCGACGCTGGGCGCGCATTGTCTTTCTCGTCATCGCAATTCCGGCAACCTTCGAGGCCGTATTCGGAATCTGGGCCATCTGGCTCATCCTGCATTATGGATCTCATTAACCAACCTTTGCGATCCGCTTCAAATTGAACCTGAGGCATTACCAAACAATTTGGCGCGATTGCGCGTCGGCCCGGTGAAGAGCTAACCTTGGCGCGGAGGCTTCCCCATGGCTGATTCCCGCAGCAGTGTGATCCCTGCGTTTCGCTACCGCGACGCACCCGCCGCTATCGAATGGCTCTGCAATGTGCTCGGATTTACGCGCCACGCCGTGTACGAAGGAGCCGGCGGAGAGATCAACCATGCCGAACTTGCGCTGGGCGGGGGAATGATCATGCTCGGCTCGATGAAGGATGACGACCACGGCCGCAGATTCAAGTCGCCCGGAGAGTTGGGCGGCGCGGAGACGAGCAGCGCGTATATCGTGGTTCCCGATGCGGACGTAGTGTACGCGCGCGCGCAGGCGGCGGGCGCGACGATTGTGCGGGCATTGCAGGATATGCCTTACGGCAGCCGCGAGTTCGCTGTACAAGATCCCGAAGGGCACACGTGGAGCGTGGGGACTTATGATCCATGGGCGCAGCACAGCTGAGGCGCGAGAGACACGGTGCGCAATCAGGGTGGGTGTAACATGGATGGCATGGCAGCTTATAGGGTCGTGCTTCACCAATCCGACGAAGGTTACAGCGTATCGTGCCCCGGCTTGCCTGGATGCTGGTCTCAGGGCGCGAGCGAAGAAGAGGCGCTGGCCAATATCCGCATTGCCATTCGCGAGTATGTCGCGGCGGCCGAGGAATTGACGCGAGATGCCGAAACGCGGGTCGTCGAAGTGGCGGTTGCGTAGGCTCCCGATTGCCGATTGTGCAGATGCCCTTCCGGTTGCAATTTCTCCATCGAAGTCAACCAATCATTTTCTGCTTTGCGGGATTTCGCATTAGGTTGGTTCATGTGCGCTGATCTGAATTGCCAAGCGATTAGGCGCCATCGAGGCAAGTCGTGTCGAAGCTGCCGGGGATCAATCATCTGAGAGCCGTAGCGGCGCTCGAAAAGGCCGGATTCCGAGTTCTCCGGCAAGGCGCGCACATCGTGATGACCGATGGCTCACGCATTCTAACGATTCCTCGCCATAATCCAGTGAACGCATTCACGATGGGCGGCATTGTGCGGGACGCTGGGCTCAGCGTCGAGACTTTCCGGAAGCTTTTGTAGCATCGGCTCAAGTCAATTTGCCGAGGTTGGCCGCCGGTACGCTATATTCGCTCCGTATGCAAAGAGCGATTTCCAGAATGATGAGGGTTCCTATGAGAATGCTTCCCCTGGTTGGATCCTTGGCAGCGTTGTTGGGCGCCTCTGCTGCGGGCGCGCAGACGGGCCGGTTGCTGGTGGCGCAAAAAGGTGATCGCAGCCTGGCAATTGTCGATCCCGTCGCCGGAACGGTGATTGCAAACATTCAAGAGAACGGCACGACCGGGCACGAAGTGGCGGCATCTGCGGACGGGCGGCTGGCGTTTGTGCCAATCTACGGCAACTCGGGCGTGGGCAAGCCGGGAACCGACGGGAAGAACATTGTGGTGATCGATGTGGCCGCGCAGAAGGTTGTCGGCAACATCGAGTTCGACCATGGAGTGCGGCCGCACTGCGCGGTGATCGGGCCGAAGGACGGACTGCTCTATGTGACCACCGAGCTGGACAAAGCGGTGGCAATCATCGACCCGAAGACGCTGAAGATTGTGGGGACGATTCCGACGGGGCAGCCGGAGAGCCACATGCTGGCGCTCTCGCACGACGGGCTGCGCGGGTACACGGCGAACGTGGGGCCGGGAACGGTGAGCGTGCTCGACGTGAAGGCGCGCAAGACGCTCAAGATCATTCCCGTCTCAGGCAACGTGCAGCGGATTGCGATTTCAAATGACGATCGCTGGGTGTTTACCGCCGACCAGACCGCGCCGCGCATGGCGATGATCGACACGGCGACCGATAAAGTGGCGAACTGGGTGAAGATCGACGGGCTGGGCTACGGCGCAGCGCCCACAGTGGACGGGCGCTGGCTGCTTGTGGCGTTACCGGAAGAGAACAAAGTCGACGTGATCGACCTGAAGACGATGACGCTGGCACGCGCCGTGGACGTGGGCAAGGGGCCGCAGGAGGTGCTGGTGCGGCCCGATGGAAGAGCGGCATACGTTTCATGCGATGGAAGCAATGAAGTGGCGGAGATCGATCTTGCCACTTGGACGGTGAGCCGGACCATCAAGACGGGCAACGTGACGGACGGGTTGGGCTGGGCGAAGTAAGGCAGCAGGCCAGCGAGTTAGCAGGTCAGCAAGTTAGCGGGTGCAAGGCGATGCATGGATGAGATTTTCCCGCAAGATTTGAGTTGAATTGAAGGAGGCCACATGGCAACGCAATGCACGCACGTAGGAACGATCAAGAAGGGCGTGAAGCCGAATACGAAGGGCTGCGAGGAGTGCCTAAAAATGGGCGATACGTGGGTGCACCTGCGCATGTGCCTGGAGTGCGGGCACGTGGGCTGTTGCGACTCATCGAAGAATCGGCACGCGCGCGCGCACTTTCATGAGACAAAGCATCCGCTGATCCAGAGCGCCCAGCGCGGCGAAGATTGGCGCTGGTGCTATGTGGATGAGACGTACCTCTAGGGACGTAGCGACGGCGAAGGCTACCGGAATGGCTCGAATCAGGTTGCGGCTTCGGCGCTGACCCTTGGCCGGCCTGCGCGCCGCAACTTCCAAACCCATCGGGCCAGCAGAGCAAACCCCGCAGTTGGGATAAGAAACAGGATCACGCCCGCCAGATAGTCGAACCAGGTGAAGCGATAATCCGAGTAGACAGCGTAAAAATCTCGCAAGTTGAGAGACACGCCGTCAGTCGCGGCCCGCTGCTTGAGCTCATTAAGGGATTTGAATTCTGTGCGGGTGCCAACGGAAGTATTCAATTCAAAATAGGTATCGACCACTCTGGATTCCTGCCCGATGCGACTGAAGTACCCGCTATCTCTTGCGCCGAAGATGAATTCCTTCGCCACTTGCAGCCGCCTAACTCCAAACTCAGAGTCGCTTGTGTCTACAACCCCACCTGTAGTTGGCTGCGTCTTTCGGTTGTAGACCGTGCCTTGGTCCGTTGTGTCGATCATCAAAAGCGCGTAACCGTTCGGGAGCGGTGTTTCCCAGGAATCGCCGAGGCCAGGATCCCGATGAAAGACCGCGTAGTTTGTGATTGCGTAGGCGACGAACCATCCGGCGGCGAAGACCTCGCAAGCGAAGGGAAAGATGATCGACGTGAGAATGACGCGATTGCGTCTCGGGCCAGATCGCTTTGTCAGGTAGTAGCTCGTTGCCCCAAACGCAACCGCACCTATCGAAGCAGCAACTGTTAGCGCGATTCCGTAAAACATCAAGACAAAGAGAATACCCATCGCATTTGCCTGCCTATTTGTGCCCAGAAGCTAAGCGCAATCCGTGCGCCTACGAATCGCGTCTTCCTTTCGCTTTATGCGAGCTCCACTTCAATCTTCTTTGCATCGGCGACCAGCTTGATGATTTTGAAGGTGCGGATCTGGCCTTCGGCTAGCGGCTCGGGCGCGGCTGAGGGCGAGGGCGCATTGCCTTTCCAGCGGGCCTTCAACATGGAGGAGAGCTGAGAAAGGTCGGGGGCGGAGGATTGCGCCACTGCACTTGGTTGCGCGCCGGCCCCGAGGATTTTTTGCGGCGAAGCCGCGGCTGCCCCACCGCAGGTGGCGCGGGTGCCGTCACCGAGTTCTACGGTTGCCCCAGATGACGTAAGCTCGACGACGCGGCCGGAGACCGTGTCGCCCACTTTGTGTTCGGCGATGTACTCGTCGATGCTGGAGGGGATGAGCTGCTTCATCGAGAGCTTGATCTGCCGCTTTTCAGAATCGACTGCGAGAATGACGGCCTTGACGACCTGGCCTTCGCGCACCACGTCGCGAGGATGGTTGATGCGGCGGTCGGCGACGATCTCACTGACGTGGACCAGGCCGTCGACGCCCTCGGCGATTTGAACGAAGGCGCCGAAGTTCATGATCTTGGTGACGGGGCCTTCGACCTGGGAGCCGGCGGGGAATCTGCGCTCGACATCGAGCCACGGATCAGCGAGCGTCTGCTTGAGGCCGAGAGAGATGCGGCCCTGCTCGGTGCCCACGGGCGGCTTGACGGAGAGAACAACGGCGTCGACGCGGTCGCCCTGCTTGAGCAGGTCTGAAGGGTGGCGAACTTTCTTGGCCCACGACATCTCCGAGATGTGAATGAGGCCTTCGAGTCCGGGCTCAAGCTCAACGAATGCGCCAAAGTCGGTGAGGCGCGTGACGTCGCCGGCGATGCGCTGGCCGGCCACGTAGCGATCGGCCGCGGTCTCCCACGGCTCGGGCTGGAGCTGCTTGAGGCCCAGCGAGATTTTGTTGGTCTCGGGATCGATTTTGAGGATGCGCAGCGTGAGTTGTTCGCCGACGGAGAGAACGTCTTCAGGCTTGGCGACGCGGGCGCGGGAGATGTCGCTGATGTGCAGAAGACCGTCGAGGCCTGGCTCAATTTCAACAAACGCGCCGTAAGGCATGATGGTGCGGACCGTGCCGGTGACTGTGTCGCCGGGCTTGAGAGCTGCACGGCGACCGGCCACTTCTCCGCGGGCCTGCTCCTCGAGCACGACGCGGCGATCGACGACAACGTCCTCATCGGCGACGTCGAGCTTGGTGATGCGGCAGGTGATCTCAGTGCCGACGAGCGCTTCAAGCTCGGCTGCGTCGCGCGTGCCGCTTCGGCTGGCGGGCATGAAGGCGCGGACACCGACATCGACGCTGAGGCCGCCCTTGATGACGGCAGTGACGGTGCCCGCGACAGCAATTTTTTCGGCGAAGGCGCGCTCGAGAGCCGACCAGTCGCGGGGCTGAGCGACGCGATGGCGCGAAAGCTCGTAGTAGCCTTCTTCATTGCGGCCGGTGATGGAGACGGCGAAACTGTCGCCGGCTTTGACGCTCTCGGCATTGTCAGGGAACGAAGAGCGCGGCAGAACGCCTTCAATCTTGTAGCCGACGTCGAGGACAACCTGGTCGGCGGTGAGGAGACGACGGTGCCCTGGAGCTGGTTCTGATTGGCGCGATGGGTGTGAAAGCGCTCGAAGGCCTTCAGCTCATCAGCAAACGAGGACTCTTCG